>NZ_FRAB01000005.1 GCF_900142195.1 Paraburkholderia terricola | reverse complement strand
ATATGTTTATGCCGACGCAGCGATCATGAAAGGCCATACCCACCGCCACGCGCATGCATGACGCGGCATAATCGAGGAGTCGGCATAATGCCTGTGAGAACGCAATCAGGCCATTTACGGTCGGCATAAAAAACTGGCTCTTCTATGACACGGTCGCTGGAGCGAATGCCGCGGCCAACCCGTATTCGCCGATCGACACGTGTAAGGTGAACAGCGTCGACCCGCACGCTTATCTGGTCGCGTTGTTCAAGGTACTCCCGCTCGCGCACAGCGCAGACAATTACGAGGCCTTGTTGCCGTGGCGGGTCGCGGCCTAACAGACTGACGCACGGTCAGTCGCCTTGCGTAAGCCACGTGGTTCATTGTGCGCTTACACTGCTTCTAAATGAACAAAGGTTCAGTTACCTGCGTGCAGGTCGAGTTGATGCGAAAGACCATTCCCGCTCCTGCATGCTGGCACCGCAGGACAGCCGACTGGCAACGGCGTGCCATGCCCAACCCGGGCGCCGGCTTACCGATAGACGTTTTCACCATGAAATCATCCACACCTAATTTCCGACTACCGCATCGGATGCCTCGGGCGCATCGCCAGTTCCGGTCACGTAAGTCCTCACTGCAATTGAACAGCGCGATCCAGAAACACTAAGCCGCTTTTACAGCGACGCGATCAACGTCGCACCGCACCCGGTCGGGTCCCCATGAAAGGCGACCGCTTTCCCGAGATGTTGGCGCGTGCTGTCCTTGGGCAAGATGGCGTAGGTGCCCTGACACTGCGGACACCAGGTCTTGTCGCCCTCAAGTGCGACGGGCACATCCATCACCTTGAAGTCATCGCTGGCGGTCGTCACATGCCCGCCGTGTGTCGTCTTGTCGTTCAGGCGAATCACGCCACGTCCAGCTTCATCTTTCATCTCTAGCCTCGCATTGTTCTTTCTGTCGCGTCGCCGGCCGGATGAAACCAGTGCCAACTCAGGTCCGTTTTATCCATTGCTTTCCGGAGCAACGCCGCTGAAAGTTTTGGGATGCTGGGCATCGGCACACGATCGATTCCATCCAGTCAGTTCGAATGAAGTCACATATTTACCGCCATTTTCCTCGTCGCGAATGCCGTAATTTATTTCGGGCTTCTCCACACTGAGAAAATTTTGACCGGTCTGCGACGGATCGTCTGAATGAGAAAGATAGATGAAGCGCGCCCTGACGGATCTCCCTGCCTCATTCCTATAAGTAACATACCCGCAGGTGAACCTGCGTTTGTAGTTCGGTGTTTCGCTGGATCCGTGCAAACCGGGAGTGGTTTCGTACAATCCGTCGAACTTGATATCCTTTTCGTTGGGCAACGCTGATCTGACTGCCGCCTCGACAACGTCGTCTGTCGAAGCGTTGCTTTGCGTGCAGCCGGCGAGCAAAGCAAGTGCAATAAATAGGGCAGCGATAGCGTCAGTTGCGAAGTTACTGCGTATCGGCTTAACGCTTGTTTGCATCATGCTTCGTCCTGTTTCGTTCTTCATCTTCAGGCTCGCGCCGCTGAGCGCAACTCAATGCCAGGCTTCTCAAGCCAGACTGCCGCATGATGCTCGCCGTCTTGCTCTCCAGTCCAGCCTTCGGATTCATCGGGTAGTCACCCCGCCCTCTCGCCAACACAGTTTCCGCCAACCAACGGGGGCACCCGTGCGTCGTTCGGCATACGGATCGTCTGGCACCACCGCACTTTGGCCCCGTCCAGCTTCGTCGTTCATTGCACCTCTCGCACAACGGGTGGCGCCGCATGGCCGGCCGGATTCTTGAGCCAAGCGGCTGCATGCTGCCTGCTGTCGTCCGTGTCATGCCATCCTTCGACCCGAGCCCTCGGATTGTTGGGATAGTCGCCGCGCTCTTGGGCCAACACTGTCTCCCCCCAACCAACCGGAGTACCGTGGCGAGGTTCTGTATAGGGATCGTCAGGTGCAATCGTGCTGATTTTTTCGATTGCCAACGGCCAGACGGGATCGCGGCTGGTTGCGTTCGCAACAGAGCGTAATACCGTGAACAGCAAGATCTGCGGCATCATCAGAATGCGAACGAATGCGGGCGCCCGCATTCCGAAACCGTACATCGAGAAGAGGAACGATTCGCGCAGCGTTTCATGCTGGGTATGGAACAGCATCGGTTTCGGCAATCCGTTCGGGCCGTCGTTCATGTACTTACACCAATAGTTCCATTGCGCCAGTGCCATCTCAACCTGCGCCTTGCCCGTCCACTCACGACCGATTGAGAACGCCCGGATCACATTACCCTGGTCATCAACGGCATAGTGGCGGATGTGAAACACCGTGCCAAACGGCGTGTCCTCGCGATGCAAGCAGAAGATCGAATCCCTGGCCCACGGCGCCTCCCATACGACATCGCCATCGCCACGCCCGGCGAAATATCGGCGTGTGCGGATCGAATAAAGCATTTTTTCGCCGCGATGAAAGCGGATCGGTCGGTAGCGAAGACCGAAGAAGAACCCGCGGACGACTTTCGATGCAATGAAAGCAAAGATTGTGGAAATGCAAAGGGCAAAAAAATCTCCGAATAGGCCACCTGCATCTGGATAACGCACCTCCGTGAGCCAGTACACATACGGGCCAATGCCTACACAGATAAATGCGAGAACTCCCCCGGTGATGTACCATTGCTTCTCGAGAAAGGACGGTTCGACAGCATCTATAAAGGTCGAATTGACGCAGAAGATCGAACCGAAATCCTGAATTTCTGGCCCCACTGGTCGGTCGATCGGCAATCGATGCGCCATGTCCCACTCGGGCACAGGTTTGCCAATACATTTTTTCATTAGGCGCTCGTCCATAGCTCAACCTCCTACTGCAGAGTTAAACGCGTTCAACTCTGCGTCGATTGAGCCATAGTGCTCGCCTTTGCTGAATTTGCAGCGCGAAATCCAATCCTTAATTGCCGCTGCCTTGAAAATGGCGATAGTGATAGCGACGAGAATGGATGCGATAAACACGATCCAGAACCCCGGAATGACCTGCAAATAAGCGCCGATGGCAAGGTAAGCACCGAGTACCCCGCTGCTAACATAAAGCCAACCCAATGTATTCTCTTTGTTGCCAAATGCTTCGGGAGCGTTCTTAAACAGATCAACCCCGGCTAGCACGATGCCTGCTGCAGCCCCCATCCCGCGGCCGATTTTGGCACCTCGTTCCGCCCATTCATCCACACCCGACCACTGTTTGGTGATAAATGCTGCGAGTGGGTGCGTGGGTCCCTTCGCAACCGTCTCCGACGCGGTCTCAATAATGTTCCCGACAATCGACGCGATGCAGCCTAACAATTTCATCGTCGCATCGCTCTTATTGAACTGATCGCTGCCCGCGAAGTCCTTGATGGCAAAGGTCAACGTGGCCATCTGGAAAATCGCCGTCGCCACGCCTTGATGGAACTCCACCGGAGCGGACGAACCCAGCCACTTCCGTGTGGTTTCCACTCCCGCGATCTTGATACCCCTGACCTCGCCTGCGTCGAGCTTTCCTGACCGAACCAGCGCGTCTGTGTCCAACTCGTAGGCCACTACATCGGGATTGGAGGGAGGTGTCCCCTTGACAACCTGTTTGGCGACCTGTGTTGCCGTAGCGCGTTGTTCGGTTCGGTCGCCATCCAGTTTCACGCCCAGCTCCTTTGCCTGATCCAGCAACCAGGTGCGCATCGCGACTTTGCTGACCTGCGACGGCTTGACGCGTACGCCAGCGTGCAGCGAGAGCCGGATCATTGTGAATCCCCACGCTGCGCCGCGCGTTCCCTTGGTGAGCGTCGCGACGATATAGTTGGCCGTAGTTACAACGAGCCTGTCACGCAGGGCGGCGGCGCCACCATTTTCGACACGCTTGAAAGCTTCCTTGTAGATATTCAGGAAGTTCTCGTACTGGATGTCCGAGCCATGTACCTGTGAGTCCGCCGCTTTTATCAGGTCGTCCTGATTGAACATTAGCGCACGCGCGTACACATTGCGGATGTTTGATGCCTGTGTACTGCCCAACCAGTCGTCGAGCACCTTTTTGCAATCCTCGGTACCCGCGGCGACGCCAATCGCCTGTGCACAGGATTCGCTGTAGGCAAAGCCACTGCGGATGTCCTTCACGTCGCTCACTCCGGCCATCCATTCGGCCAGCAATTGCGACTTTAACCAGTCTGCGTGAGCCTGAACAAGCGGTTGCCACTTGGGTTTAAACGCGGTCAGGGCATTCTGGTATTCCGTTTTGAAATTCCCCAATGCCTTTTCGTCCAGCACGCTCGTAGGTTTGCCGTCGGACCCCGTCTTCGTCGTTGCATCTTCCCACGCCTCGTCCTCCGATTTCTTTTGGGCGCCGGGAATGTCGTTCACGTTCCGTTCATCTTCTTTCAACGCCTGGTCGAAGCTCCCCTTCTTGGCCGCGTTGTAGAGGAACCTGAAGAGCCCTACGGCGTCTGGCGCCGGCTCAACGCCTGCCTTCGCATTAAGTGCATTAGCATCCGCGATTGTCTTCGATATTCCGTACGACATTCCGGTCATCTCGCGCGCGCGCCCCCGAATACCCGCCTCGGCTCGCTCAAGCAACTGCGCCGACATCCACTTCCAGTAGATATCCTGGTCGAAGCCGTTGTTCAGGTTCGGGACCGTGAGTTCCGCCAGGTCATTCGTAACGGCGACCGGATCGTTGACCGCCACGATAAATCCTTTCTTGAGCGGAGATTGAGCCATCGCGTCTCCGATGCGCTTTGCCAGATTGCGTTGGCGCAACTTGATCTCGTCTTTCGGTGCCCGATTGCTGAAGCCGAAGGCGTCCTTCATCGCCGTCTCGTCCATCGCAAAGTGTGCGACCTTCGCTTGAGATGCCTGAAACTCGCCAGTGTCGGTCGCACCTCCCGCTAGCATCGCTGGCACGTTGACGCACTGCATGTGCAGCTTGCGCCAGTTCGCATCCGAAACCTTCTCGACGAGCGCCTTGGTCCACTGCACGTTAGACCAGCCCATCCACAAATTCGTCGCTTCGTCGGCACCAGGAGTGTGTTCGACATCGATGCAGCGACCAAGCGACTCGAATTTGAGGTCGCCCGCCATCGCGCAACCACGTGTCAGTTCTTGCTCCGCTTCGCCCGGCGGTGGTCGCGTCCCGGGCGGGAAGCTCCACATGATTCCGTCCTCGAGCACCATGTAGGCGCGCAGCCGCTGACGCTTCTCGTCATAGGTGTAGAGATAGCCCGGGCGCAGCGAGCGCAGCGTGTATCGAGCAGTCGCCACAGACTGCGGAGCGCGGCCGTCGATTTTGAAATTGCCCGACAGGGATGGGGCTTTAGCTGCCCCGCGCGGACACGCGATCGCGTAGCGGACGGGATAGATCAGGAGCGATTTTCGATCACACAGGGGGCAAGAAGCTGTCATGTTTTGATCCTCTCCGCCGTCTGCAAGCGGGATGCCTGTCCAAAATGCTGAAAGTCGCCCGGCGTGAGGCGCGCCTTCACGTCGGGCCAGGTGATTTCGCGGCGGATGAGCGCCGGCCATGCCTCGTTGAGCGCCGGGTGCTGCTCAAATGCCGCGCCATACTGCAGGCAATGCCAGGCGTAATCCGCGAGATCGTCGGCGCCCATTGTTACGCCGCGCTGGACGACATCGCAGAAAATCCGATCGAGTTCAGCGGGCAGGTGCGTTGCCTCATCACCCGTGACGGATGGCAATCGGTTAAGCACCCGTGCCGCGATATCGCTGCGGTCGACGCGTGGCCACTGTTCGTGGCGCGGCCACGCCGGAACATAACCGTCGAGCGCGTCCGGCGACACGCCGGGTCCTGGTACGCTCCAGCGGTGACCCGCCCACGCGAACTGCCAGTTTTTGATTGGACCGAGCAGCGCCTGGCGTTGCGCGGTGTCGAAGATTGCCAGCGTCAGGCTCAGTACCCGCGGATCGTAGTACCGCCAGAAAACCGGCTGGCCAGTTGTGCCCGGCCCGACCAGATAGCGGGCGACGTGTTCCGCGAGGGTGTCGACATCGGCGTCGCTGTCAATCCATGCGCACACGACCGGCGGCCGTTCGGTCTCGATTTCATCCAGCCAGTAGCCGGTTGCTGTTCCACGCATATCCGCTGCAAGCGATTCGACGTCAAGGAGTCTCGGCATCAACTCCTCGCGATGCGCGAGGACGCGCGGCGTGCACGCACGCATGCCAAATCGTTTGAGGTCGGGCACGTGAACGAGCATCGCTGGCTCGATCAGCAAAAAACCACGCTCCAACGGGGTCGAGATTTCGGGAACGGGCAACATCGGTGGAATCATTCTGTTCATTCGAGGACTACAGGGCGATCGAAGCATTGCCGGCTTGAGCCGCGCCGCTCGACAACGAAGAGCAGAGATCTGCGCCTGGGAATTGCGCTGGAACGCTTTGCGGGCCCATAGTGCTGTGGCTACCGGCGTGAATCAGGTTGCTGCCGGGCGTAAACCCGTTCAACCCGTCCGCGCTGATAACAAACTGGCTGTTACCCGCAGTCAGCTTGATCCCTTGCTTCGCGGTGATGTTGATCCAGTCGGTCGTGCTGATCAGGCTGACGACTTTTTTAGCCAGTAACTCAAGTTCGTCGTTCTCCGCATGCACCTGCACCTTGCCGCTAGCTGCAATCAGCTTGATTCCAAGCTTGTGCACGAACAGGGAAAACTTCTCCGACACGCTCGCGAGCAACGACTTACCCGCGGCGATCGAAACGTCCTCCCCAGAGGTAAGCGCCACGTGCTGCCCGCTCGCAAGATGGGACGATCCCGGCGTGGTGATGGCAACGCCAGCAGAACTGGCAATAACGAGATAGGGATCGTTGAGTTCGGGAAATGAACCGCCGTTGCTGCTTCCGCCGCCACTCACGGTCCCACCACTGCCTTTGATGGCATCGTTCTGGGTCTTCAGCGCGTCAGCGACGCTTGACTGGTCCGCTCCACTATCCTGTGCCTGATATTGCTGTGCAAGCTTGCCCAACTGCCCATGCAGGGTCTGAGCCTTCCCGAGTCGATCGACAGGTTCGCTCACGTCCGACAGATGCGACTTGGCTTGCGGGCGAGGATCCGTGCTGATAAGCATGCCCTTGCCCGAGCGGATCGCACCCACGGCGTCCGTGCGCAATTCGAAACCTTCGCCACGCGCGTCCTGACGCCCCGCTGTGTTCTCGATACGGGTGACGTAGCCGAGCGAGAGTTGGCTGTTCTCGTGATCGCTGCGTAGCTGCGTCTGTATCTGCCGGGCCGTGTCGTCGAACAGGAGATGGTTGCTGCGGCCGCCGGCGGTGTTGCCGCTTGCTCCGTCCAACTCCCGCGAGCGGAACCCCATCAGCGCGCTCTGCGACGGCAACTGCCATGAGGGCATGTTCTTCTCGTTGCCGACGCGACCCGTGACGATAGGCCGGTCCGGGTTGCCCTCCAGCCACTGGACTATCACCTCCGAGCCGATTCTCGGGGGCGCGGCGCCGCCTTGCTCGCTGCCGCTCCACGACGAGGCTACGCGCACCCAAGTCGAACTCGTTTCGTCGCCCTTCGCGTCGCGGTCCCAGTGGAACTGGAGCTTGCAACGGCCATACTGGTCCGTGTACACGCTCTGTCCAGAGGGGCCGGCAACGGTCGCTGTCTGGGGTGCCAAGATGCGGGTGTCGACGCTGTTATAGCCCCGACCCGGGCGCCAAGGAATGCTGCGGCGGATGCAGATGATTTCATTGCTGTATTCCGCAGCCGTCTCTGTGCCCTGCAGATAGTTGTTCGACGCGACATGGCGCGCGGAGATGATGAGGAATTCGCTTTTGCTCGCGTCGCCTGAAACAGCGCTGCCGTAGTGGTCCGTCAGGCGGAACCAGCGCCCGGGCATCGCATAGCGGCTATTGCCCTCTCCCTCGAAGTGCTTGGCCGCTGCCTCGATTTCCTCCATCCTGCAACGCGCGACGTTGTCGCCATCCTGACCGGGCTTGAATCCATACGCGCCGGCATACTGGTAATCCTCGAGTTGCGGAACGCTTCCCTGCTTGTTGACCGTCGGCATGTCCACCGTGGCTGGACGCGGGTTCTTGAAGTCAAACCGGGAGAGCGCGACCTGCGTGGGCATCATTTGGCGCACTGGCGCCCAGTTTGCGATGCCATCTTCTTCCTGCGATCCGGCCTCGCTCTGAAAACGGACTTCGGCGCTTGGACCGTCAATCTGCGCTGCGTCCGCCGATGCGTCGGTTACCACCAGCTTGTGGCCGTCGCTCGTGTGTTCGTACCAGTACAGGTAACCCGCGGTTTCCCAGCGGCGGCTCAGATAGTTGTGATCGTCCTCGTTGTACTGGCATGCCATCGTCATTGACGGATCTTCGCCATGTACACGCCAGTCCCAGACCGGCAGGACTCCGTAGTCACCGAGCAGCGTTGATGTCTGGGCATGGAGATTCTGGTCGAGAAAGAGACGACTATTGCGACGCAGTTTCAGATATCGCAGCCACGGACCGATTTGCGCCTCATAATATGCGACACCACCATCGGTTTTGACGTGACGGAAAGCGAACACGTAGCCACTGAAATAGCGTAACGATCCATCCCTCCGCACGAGTTGGACGCTGAGCAGTTTGCCGATGAAATCCTTCAGTGCGAGTCCAGCATTATCGGAGAGGATCTCGACCGTGAACTCAAAATCGCGCGACAAAGCTTCCGTGCCTTCGAGCCGGTTCGCGAGCAATACCGATGCGGGCGCATCGTTATGTGGAAATGACAGGGTGAGAATGCGACCCTGCTGCCTGCCCGCCAGCAGAGCCTTGAAATCTTGAGCAAGATTCGACACGGCGATTCCTTTTTATTCTGCCCAAATCGGCGCCACGCGATTTTACCGACTCTTCAGACGAAAAGGTATCAAATTAGGTCAATCAGAAGGGCATCTATTAACGATGCAAAAATCCCTTCAATATGCATGCGACATACCGTGGAATTTTTACCGTTTAACAATTCGAGTAGGAAATTCTGCCTTTATCTAAAAGCTTGCAGTTGGCGTTAGTACACTCGAGCCTGCGCTCAATAACACGCAAGTGGTGCGCATGAATGGGGGACTAAGCATAAGCGATCGATAAATGACGCCTCTCTGCATAGAACGAAGATCTAACGGCCGATCATTCTCTGTACTCAATTGATCGATGAAGGCACGGAAAGGTCCGTTCTGAGTCTGTCTTCAGCCCAGTGGCCCGGGAGCCTCATGACAGATTTCTTGCAATCGAGACAGGACCAAGGTATTTTCGCAGGAGAGCAGGTAACTTCCTGCTCAATCGTAAAGGAAACAAGCATGGACGCTCGTCATTGGGTCAAGCAGGGAGGTCTTGGCGGTCTGTAATCGCCAACGCCTGTTTTTGCTTGTTTGTTTTGCACAATTTCGGCCAGGGCAAGGCGCCGAATTATTTTGCTTTCCATTTCGCATCTTGCAGGCCCCGGTAACTACGGCGATCTCATGAGGCGTATCGAAATGGAACAGGTCTACGAGTCGAACAACTTCCCTTCTACGATAAAGAGGAAATCCGCTTGGCGAGCAATTCACGCGCGACATGCCAAAGCAGATTTCAATAATTCCCATGCAGCTGAACCCAGCATGGACGTTCGAACGCATAGACGAATGACCCATCATGTATGACACGGTAGGCTATTCGCGATCTCTAGAGCCTGCCAGCGCGAAAACTGCGGCGTCAGTCGCAATTAGTCTTGCGGTCGACGCCTGCAATAGTGGCGGCACTTCATGTCTAAATAGGCCAGTCACATTACCTCAGTCCCACAGTCGCAAAACTGTGGCGCCAGTCGCAATTACTCTGGCGCCCTACGCCCGACACGGACGAACACTAAACATCAATATTCCCCGCCCGCAACGCATTCGACTCAATAAAAGCCCTACGCGGCTCCACATCATCCCCCATGAGCGTAGTAAAGATCCCATCAGCCGCAATAGCATCCTCGATCTGCACCCGAAGCAAGCGACGCACGGTCGGATCCATCGTAGTCTCCCAAAGCTGCCCGGGGTTCATTTCACCGAGGCCCTTATATCGCTGCTTCGAGATATTGCGTTCAGCATCCGCCAGCAACCACTTCATGGCAGATTTGAAGTCATTAACCGCCATACTCCGCTCACCGCGCTTAATGACAGCTCCAGCCCCGATCAACCCCTTAAACGTATTAGCGGTATTAATCAGCTGTTGGTAATCAGCGGTCAACTGGAAATCCTGATCCAGCACGGACACCTTCTGATTCCCATGATGCGTCCGCGCCACCTTCAGCGAGCGCAGTTCACGCACCGGGTCATACATCGTCGTAACGGTGACCTCGGGCTTTAACGCATCATCCCGCAGCTTGGCCTCAAGCGCCTTAGCCGAAGCCTCCGCCGCTTCCTCACTGGAAAGGTCGATCACGACCCCGTCCATCACCGCCTCGAGCGCCCCAGCGTCATACAACCGGCTCAGACGATTCACCACGGCTTGAGCAAGCAAATAAGCCCGAGCCAGTTCACCCAACGCATCGCCGGTAATCGCCGTCGCGTTCTCAGCCGGCACGAGTTCCGACCCCTGCAACGCCAGCTTCAGAATGTGAGCATTAACCTCGGACTCATCCTTCATATACCGCTCGTCCTTGCCCGCCTTGATCTTGAAGAGCGGCGGTTGCGCGATATAGATATACCCGCGCTCGATCATCTCCGGCATCTGCCGATAGAAGAACGTCAGCAGCAGCGTCCGAATGTGCGCGCCGTCCACGTCAGCATCGGTCATGATGATGATGCGGTGATAACGCAGCTTGTCCAGGTTGTAATCTTCCTTGCCGATCCCGCAACCCAACGCAGTAATCAGCGTCACAATCTGCTCCGAAGAAAGCAGCTTGTCATAGCGCGCCTTCTCCACATTGAGCACCTTGCCGCGTAGCGGCAAGATCGCCTGAAACTTCCGATCACGCCCCTGCTTCGCCGAGCCGCCCGCCGAGTCGCCCTCGACGATATAAATCTCCGACTTCGCCGGGTCCTTCTCCTGGCAATCCGCCAGCTTTCCGGGCAAACCGACGCCGTCCAGAACGCCCTTGCGACGCGTCATTTCACGCGCCTTGCGAGCCGCATCGCGCGCCCGCGCCGCATCGACGATCTTGCCGCAAATGATCTTCGCGTCGTTCGGCGTTTCCAGCAGGAATTCCTCGAGCGCCTTCGCGACCACATCTTCCACCGGCGCGCGCACTTCCGACGACACCAGCTTGTCCTTGGTCTGCGCGCTGAACTTCGGCTCCGGCACCTTCACCGACAGCACGCACGACAGCCCTTCACGCATGTCGTCGCCGGCCGTCTCGACCTTTGCTTTCTTCGCGACTTCGTGATCGGTGATGTACTTGTTCAACACGCGCGTCATCGCCGCACGCAATCCGGTCAGGTGGGTGCCGCCGTCGCGCTGCGGAATGTTGTTCGTGAAGCACAGCACGTTTTCGTTGTAGCTGTCGTTCCACTGCATCGCCACTTCCACGCCCACGCCGTCTTTCTCGCCGCTCACGTGGAAAATGTTCGGGTGCAGCACGGCCTTGTTCTTGTTGATGTACTCGACAAAACCCTTCACGCCGCCCACGAACGCGAAATCTTCTTCCTTGCCGCTGCGCTGATCGAGCAGGCGAATCCGCACGCCGTTATTCAGGAACGACAGTTCGCGAATCCGCTTGGCGAGAATGTCGTAGTGGTATTCGACATTGCCGAAGATCGTCGCGTCAGCGAGGAAGTGCACTTCGGTGCCGCGGTTTTCCGTGTCGCCGATCACCTGAATCGGCGACACCGTCACGCCGTCGATCTCTTCCAGCACGCGGTTCTGCGGCACGCCACGGTGGAATTCCATGAAGTGCTTCTTGCCGTCGCGGCGCACCGTGAGGCGCAGCCACGCCGAGAGCGCGTTCACGCACGACACGCCCACGCCGTGCAGGCCGCCAGACACCTTGTAGCTGTTCTGGTCGAACTTGCCGCCCGCGTGCAACTCGGTCATCACGATTTCAGCGGCGCTGCGCTTCGGATCGTGCTTGTCGTCCATCTTCAGGCCGGTGGGCACGCCGCGGCCGTTGTCGGTGATCGAGATCGAGTTGTCCGCGTGAATGATCACCTGGATGTCGTTGCAGTAACCGGCCAACGCTTCGTCGATCGAGTTGTCCAGCACTTCGAATACGAGGTGATGCAGACCGGTCCCGTCCGATGTATCGCCGATGTACATCCCGGGCCGCTTGCGCACCGCCTCCAGACCTTCGAGGATCTGAATCGAGGAGGCGCCGTAGCTGCTGTTATCGGGTTGCGAATTGTTCGTTTCAGTCATGGATTTTTTCCGGTTCTGCGTTACTGCAAGGTTGCTGCTCGGGACTTTTCAAAACACCATAAAAACGCCAAAGGGGCGCTGCGCCCCTTGGTGTGTTCGTGGTTTTTGGACGCGTTAGATGCGCATCGGCATCACGACGTATTTGAATTCGTCGTTCTCGGGAATCGTGATCAACGCGCTGGAGCTGGCGTCGCCCAGGCTCACTTGCAACATGTCGACCTTCAGGTTCGCGAGCACGTCGAGCAGATACGTGACGTTGAACCCGATATCGACGCTGTCGCCGTCGTACGCGATTTCCAGTTCTTCCTGCGCCTCTTCCTGATCGGCGTTGGTCGACATGATCTTCAACTGGCCCGGCTCGATGATGCAGCGCACGCCCTTGAATTTGTCCGAGGTCAGAATCGCGGCGCGTTGCAGCGAGCGCTGCAGTTCTTCGCGGCCGATCACGAACTGATTCTTGTGCGACTTCGGAATCACGCGCTGGAAGTCGGGGAATTTGCCTTCCACCAGCTTCGACACCAGTTCGACCTGGCCGAAGGTGAATTTCACCTGCGTGGGCGCGATGTCGATCTCCAGGGTGTCGTCGATGTCTTCCAGCAGGCGCTGCAATTCGAGAATCGTCTTACGCGGAATGATCACTTCCTGGCGTGCGAACGAGCCTTCGATCTTCATCGACGAGAACGCCAGGCGATGGCCGTCGGTTGCGACCGCCATCAACTGGTCGCCGTCCACCACCAGCAGCATGCCGTTCAGGTAGTAGCGGATGTCCTGTTGGGCCATCGAAAAATGGACCATGCCGAGTAGCTGGCGGAACGTTTTCTGGGGAACCACCAGGTTCGCGCCGTAGTCTTTAGCCTGAGCGACGGTCGGGAACTCATCGGCCGCGAGCGTTTGCAGCGCAAAGCGGCTCTTGCCGGATTGCACGGTCAAGCGCTTGTCGTTCAGGGTCAGCGTGACCTGTCCGTCAGGCATCGCGCGCAAGATGTCGAGGAGCTTTCTTGCCGCCACCGTGGTCGCGACCGAATCGCCGCCCACGCCGAAATCGGCGCGCGTGGTGATCTGCAACTCGAGGTCGGTCGACAGGAACGACACGTCCGGGCCGTTCTTGGTAATCAGCAAATTGGCGAGGATCGGCAACGTATGGCGGCGTTCGACGATGCCGCTCACGGTTTGCAGCGGCCTGAGGAGGTTATCGCGTTCGGTCTTGACCAGTTGCATAGAGTTCCTTCGTTGATATGACGACCTGCGCGCCTGGCTTACCAGTTTTCCGGCACGCAGCCCCGGCCCCCCGCCGGCGCCACGCAGCGCCCGTCACGGCGTGAAATCCGCCCGCGGCCGCCGGGCGGTTAAACCTGTATTGTGCCTGAAAACGGAACCGCTTCCCTAAAATGGGGGCGAGTTCCGAAATAAACAGATCGATTTTTCCATGGAGCCGCCTAGCCCTTCAGGGTCTGCTCCAGTACGTGCAATTCGTGGTTCAGTTGCGCGTCCTTGCTGCGCTCGTCGGCGATTTTGCGCACCGCGTGCAGAACGGTGGTGTGGTCGCGCCCGCCGAACAGTTCGCCGATTTCCGGCAAACTTTTCTGCGTCAACTCCTTCGCCAGATACATGGCGATCTGCCGCGGCCGCGCGATATTCGCCGGACGCTTCTTCGAATACATGTCCGCGACCTTGATGCTGTAAAAGTCGGCGACGGTCTTCTGGATGTTTTCCACCGAAATCTGCCGGTTTTGCACCGTCAGCAGATCTTTCAGCGCTTCTTTCGTCAGTTCGATCGTGATTTCACGGCCGTGGAACTTCGAGTACGCGAGGATCTTGCGCAACGCGCCCTCGAGTTCGCGGACGTTCGAGCGCAAATGCTTGGCGACGAAGAACGCGACGTCTTCATTTAGGCTCACGAATTCCGATTGCGCCTTGCGCATCAGGATCGCGACGCGCATTTCCAGTTCGGGCGGCTCGATCGCCACCGTGAGGCCGGAGTCGAAGCGCGAGATCAGGCGGTCGTCGATGCCGGAAATTTCCTTCGGATACGTGTCGCTGGTGATGATCACCTGCGCCTTGTTCGCCACCAGCGCCTCGAACGCGTAGAAGAACTCTTCCTGCGTGCGTGATTTGCCGGAGAAGAACTGAATATCGTCGATCAGCAGCAGGTCGAGCGAGTGGTAGTAGCGCTTGAAGTCGTCGAACGCCTTGCGCTGGTACGCCTTCACCACATCGGACACATACTGCTCCGCGTGAATGTAGCGAATCCGCGCGCCGGCCTTGTCCATCAGAAGCTGGTTGCCGATCGCGTGGATCAGGTGGGTCTTGCCGAGACCCACGCCACCGTACAGGAACAGCGGGTTGTACGAGATGCCCGGATTGTCCGCGACCTGAATCGCCGCGGCGCGCGCCAGCTGGTTGGCTTTACCCGTCACGAAGTTGTCGAAGGTCAGCACCGGGTTGAGCTTCGAACGCTCGTACATCGAGTCGTTATCGCCGTTGCCGTTCGAGCTCGCGCTTTGACCCGGACGCCAGGTGCGGCGGGCGGCTGCCGCTTCGTTCGCGTCGAGGCCAGGAAGATCGAGGTCGGCGGCATCGTCAGCCGCCGCGCGGGCGTTCGCATGATGCATAGCCATCGCACCGTTGGCACGCGCGGCGTGCGCCACTTGCACCGCGCCGACGGCCGCGTCCACGGCGACCCCGCCGCCGTTCGAGCCAGACGGCTGGCCACCGCCCATCGAACCGGGCCCGGAAGACGGACGCGCCTGGGCCGGCGCCGTTGCCGCCGGCGCGCGCATACCGGCTTTCGGGTCGAGCACGAATTGAACATCCACGGGGGCCTGCCAGAAATCGCGGGCCATATCGGCGATGCGGCCGGAGAACTGGCTCTTGACCCAGTCGAGCTTGAAGCGGTTCGGCGCGGCGATGCTGAGCGTGTGCGCAGCGGCGTCGAAGGCGACCGGGGCCAACGGTTTGATCCACGTCACGTACTGCTGGGGCGTGAGCTCGCGCTCCAGCAATGCGGAACAGTGTTGCCAGAAATCGTTCATCGAGTTGCTGTCGTTATGGTGTGCACGGCGGTTCGCCGCTGCCCCTGTCGCGCGCACGCAACGAGGCCCTGAGCAGCCAGGCGCAATGGCTCCAGGCGCTTGTGCCACAAGGGTTTGCGGGGCAAGCGGGCCGGAGCGGCGTGCAGGATTTTTGGGAAGTAAGGCGAGATTCTAACGCCAAATCGGAGCCAAAAGGGAGTTATCCACAGGGACCGATCATCTCGGGAAGCACGCTCGGCCGGCGGCCGGGCCCGGCTAAACTATTGACGACCAACGGAAAACGGGTTTAAATAGCGGGTTCCGCGAAAACCAGTTCTGTAGACCTCCGGCCATTGCGCTTTCAGCGATGATCGCGCGGTTATTTTTCGATCAAGTGAGAGCAACATGAAACGTACTTACCAACCTTCCGTTACCCGTCGCAAGCGCACCCACGGCTTTCGCGTTCGCATGAAGACCGCCGGTGGCCGCAAGGTCATCAACGCACGTCGCGCGAAGGGCCGCAAGCGCCTCGCCATCTAAGGCAGCGAGCGGATTGCGCGCTCCCTCTGTGCCGGAAAGCGAAGCCCGCGGTAAAGCGGGAGCGGCTGGAGCGCAGCAACAGGGCTCGGTTCCGTTGCGAGCGCAAGCCGCCTTCCCCAAAGCCGCAAGGCTGCTGAAAACGGATGAATTTTCATCCGTTTTTCGTTTGCGCCCGTGGCGCCGCACTGCGCATTTCGTGGTGTACGGCCGGCCCACCGGCAAAGACGCTCGCTTGGGGCTCGTCATCGGCAAGAAGTATGCGCCGCGCGCGGCCACGCGTAATCTGGTACGCCGAATCGCGCGTGAGGCCTTCCGGCTGCGTCGCGCGGAATTCGGCGGTTGGGATGTGCTGCTGCGCTTGCATACGCGCTTCGACAAGAAGGCTTTGCCGAGCGCCTCGTCGCCGCCGTTGAAGGCGCTGTGCCGCAGCGAGATCGAGGCGCTGCTCGATAAGGCGGCGCGCGAAATTGTCCGTCGCGAGGCGCCGCCCGCGGAAGCGCCCAAGACGGAATGACGCTCAAGTGACCGCCCGTATTGCACGTATCGCAGGGCGTCGTCCGGTACTCCACGTTGCGCGGCGCCGTCGGGCCGCACCAGTCATGCAAACGGTACTCATCGCTTTATTGCGTTTCTACAAGGTTGCCGTCAGCCCCATGCTCGGCAACCGGTGCCGTTTTTACCCTTCCTGCTCTGATTACGCGCGCGAAGCAATCCAGTATCATGGCGCCGCGCGCGGGACTTATCTCGCCGCCAGGCGTATTTGCCGCTGCCACCCGTTTTCCGCGGGCGGCATCGATCTCGTCCCGCCTCCCACTTCTGAAAAGCGCTGACGCGCCGTTCCATCGACACTGAGACAACGCATGGATATCAAACGCACCGTCCTATGGGTCATCTTTTTCATGTCAGCTGTCATGCTGTTCGACAACTGGCAACGCGACCACGGACGCCCGTCGATGTTCTTCCCGGGTGCCACGCCGACCAAGACCGTCGGTAGCGCCGCACCAGGAACCACGACGCCGGGAACCCAGCCCGCCGATCTGCCGGCCACCAACGCAGCAACGAACGCAGCGGCGCCGGGCAACGCGCCGGCGGCAACGCAGTCGCAACTGATCAAATTCAGCACCGACGTCTATAACGGCGAAATCGACACCCGCGGCGGCACGCTGTCGAAGCTGTCGCTCGTCAAGCAAGGCGACGGCAAGCAGCCCGATCTGGTCATCACGCTGTTCGACCGCACCGCGAATCACACGTACCTGGCGCGCACGGGCCTGCTCGGCGGCGATTTCCCGAACCATAACGATGTCTATACGCCGTTGCAGAATCAGCCGCACGACCTGACGGGCGACGCCAAGTCGTTCCAGCTCAGCTTCGAGTCGCCGGTCAAGGGTGGATTGAAGGTCATCAAGACCTACACGTTCACGCGCGGCAGCTATGTGATCGGCGTCGACACGAAGATCCAGAACGTCGGCACGGCGCCGGTGAGCCCGTCGGTCTATATGGAACTGGTGCGCGACGATCAACCGGTGGAAACGCCGCGCTTCTCGCATACGTTCATCGGACCGGCTGTCTACACCGAGCAGCATCACTTCCAGAAGATCGACTTCAGCGACATCGACAAGAACAAGGCGACTTTCGCGGACTCGGCCGACAACGGCTGGATCGCGATGGTGCAGCACTACTTCGCGTCGGCGTGGCTTCCGCAGCAAGGCGCGAAGCGCAAGATCTACGTCGAGAAGATCGATCCGGCGCTGTATCGCGTCGGCGTGCAGCAGCCGGTGGCGGCCATCGCGCCGGGTCAAACGGTCGACGTTTCCGCGCGCCTGTTCGCCGGCCCCGAGGAAGAGCGCATGCTCGAGGGCATCGCGCCGGGCCTGGAACTGGTGAAGGACTACGGCTACGTGACGATCATCGCGAAGCCGCTCTTCTGGCTGCTCGAGAAGATTCACGGTTATGTCGGCAACTGGGGCTGGGCGATCGTGCTGCTCACGGTGCTGATCAAGGCCGTGTTTTTCCCGCTGTCCGCTGCGAGCTACAAGTCGATGGCGCGCATGAAGGCGATCACGCCGCGCATGCAGGCGCTGCGCGAACGCTTCAAGGGCGATCCGCAAAAGATGAACGCCGCGCTCATGGAGCTGTACAAGACCGAGAAGGTCAATCCGTTCGGCGGGTGTCTGCCGGTGGTGATCCAGATTCCGGTATTCATCTCGCTGTACTGGGTGTTGCTGTCGTCGGTGGAAATGCGTGGCGCGCCGTGGATTCTGTGGATTCACGATCTGTCGCAACAGGATCCGTTCTTCATCCTGCCGGTGCTGATGGCGGTCTCGATGTTCCTGCAGACCAAGCTGAACCCCACGCCGCCGGACCCGGTGCAAGCCAAGATGATGATGTTCATGCCGATCGCGTTCTCGGTCATGTTCTTCTTCTTCCCGGCGGGTCTGGTGCTGTACTACGTGGTGAACAACGTACTGTCGATCGCCCAGCAGTACTACATCACGCGAATGATGGGACAGTCGAAGGCGAAAACGGCCTGATGGTCGGCTGACGAAACACGAAAAGCAGTTGCAAAAAAAGCCGCCCGGTTTGCACCGGGCGGCTTTTTTTATTGGTGCAGCGTGGCAAGTCGCTCGACGCGCCGGCTACGCTTCGTCAGGATCCTCGCCGGCCAGCCGCTCGATCATTTCCTCGACCAGAAAGCGGTCCTTTGGATTAAGCGACACGACCTTTGAGACGAGTCTGGAGGCGTGTTCGATCGTCTCGGGCGTCACCGGATATTTCTCGCCGCGCGCCAGCGGCTTCGCATTCATGCCGGGCGACGGCCCGTAATGAAGCCAATGCTCCTTGACGTTCAACCACTCGGCCAGGGTCCGCAACTTATCGGGCTTCGGGATCGTCGTACCCGTGAGCCACTTATGCGCGGTTTGCGGCGTGACCGGCCGCTCGCCGTGATAGCGAAGGTTAAACTGCTGGGCAAGCTTGGTCCCGCCGCGAATCTTCAGCGGCTCCAGAAGATCCTTCAACCTCTTGGCGAAGGCGGCTTTTTCTTTGTTGGTCGGCATGGGCGAGATTGTGCAATTCGGCGCGCGCCCAGTTGACAACCAGACAAGCTTAGGTTTCTCGTATTTGAGATAAATTTAGCTTGCATGCCGCTTCCCACAAAGCCTTTCGTCATATCGCGGTTTTTTGGTCTTTTCCTTGTCTGATATGGCCTGCTCGCGCTTCCTTGTCCTATCAAAGCCTGGTTATTCCTAAGAAACACGGTATCAATCCTAGCTTGCATGAGATAAATCTGAATCGCCGGTATTGAACGGTAGGGGCCACCGACCGGCAGGGGAGCGCCGCAGTCGCTGGAGGCGTCCGCGTTACAATGCCTCGCGCCGTGTCGACGCACCCCGCACCTCCCTTCTCTCCGTTTTTTGCCACCTTTCTTTCCATGCTGACCACCGATTCCGATCCCATCATCGCCATCGCCACCGCGCCCGGACGAGGCGGCATCGGTGTCGTGCGGATTTCGTTCGGTCGCGCGGGAGAGGCGGCGGCCGAGCCGCTCATGCTGGCGCTCACCGGTCAAACACTCGCGCCGCGCCACGCAAGCTATGCGCCGTTCCTCGACGGCACCGGCAACGTGCTTGACCGCGGCATCGCGTTGTACTTCCCGGCGCCGCACTCGTACACCGGCGAACACGTGCTGGAACTGCAAGGCCACGGTGGTCCGGTCGTGCTGCAACTGGTGCTGCAGCGTTGCATCGACGCCGGCCGCGCGTTCGGCCTGCGTCTCGCGGAGCCGGGGGAATTCACGCGTCGCGCTTTCCTCAACGACAAGCTCGATCTGGCGCAAGCCGAAGCCGTCGCCGATCTGATCGAGGCCAGCACCGAAGCCGCCGCACGCTCGGCGGGCCGCTCGCTCGACGGCGCGTTTTCGCGCGACATCCACGCGCTGGTCGAAGAAGTGATCACGCTGCGCATGCTGGTCGAAGCGACGCTCGATTTCCCGGAAGAGGAAATCGACTTCCTCGAAGCCGCCGACGCCCGCGGCAAGCTCGCGCGCATACGCGAGCGGCTTGCGCTCGTGCTGAGCGAGGCGCGGCAAGGGGCGCTGCTGCGCGAGGGGCTGTCGGTGGTGCTCGCGGGGCAGCCGAACGTCGGCAAGTCGTCGCTGTTGAACGCGCTCGCCGGCGCCGAGTTGGCGATCGTCACGCCGATTGCCGGCACGACGCGCGACAAGGTCGCGCAAACCATCCAGATCGAAGGCATCCCGCTGCACGTGATCGACACCGCCGGCCTGCGCGACACCGAGGACGAGGTGGAGAAAATCGGCATCGCGCGCACCTGGAGCGAGATCGAACGCGCGGATGTGGTCCTGCATCTACTCGACGCGCGCACCGGCATGACCGCTGAAGACGAGACGATCGCCGAGCGCTTTCCGCGCGGCGTGCCAGTCGTGCGCGTGCTGAACAAGACCGACCTGACGGATCTCGCACCGACGGTGAACGCGCTCGATCCCGATCTCGAACTCAGCGAGGTGCGTCTGTCGGCGAAACAGGGCGACGGCGTGGCGCTGCTGCGGGACGAACTGCTGCGAATCGCCGGCTGGCAAGCGGGTGCGGAAAGCGTCTACCTCGCCCGCGAGCGGCATCTGATTGCGCTGCGCGCCGCCGCGGAGCATCTGGCGACGGCGGCCGCGCACGCCGATCAGAACTCGCAAGCGCTCGATCTGTTCGCCGAGGAGCTGCGTCTCGCGCTGGACCAGTTGAACTCGATCACAGGTGAATTTAGTTCTGACGACCTGCTGGGAGTGATTTTCAGCCGGTTCTGCATCGGCAAGTAGAGCGAGCTGGCGATTTCCGCCGTCTAGCTTGAAACAAAGGCCTTGCGGACTTCTTCCCGACCGCCTCGGCAGCCTCGGCATTCCCGCCGGTTGACCCAAAAGGCGCGAAATCTTTGGTACACGGACATCGCAAGGTTTAGAATCGCGGCTGCCCATGTATCACGGTTTCGAGCATGCCCAAACTAGCCGTTCCTCTCACCGAAAGTCAGATTCGCGCGCTTGAACCGCGCGCGACCCGCTACTCCGTCGCCGACGGCAACGGTCTCGTGATCGAAGTCATGACGACCGGCACCAAGGTCTGGCGTTTCCGCTATTCGCTGAACGGCAAGCGGCAGCCGCTTGCCACGATCGGCGATTACAGGATGATCTCGCTGCGCGTCGCGCGCGCGCGAGCGCAGAAGTATGCGGAGATGGTCGCGCAAGGCGTCTCGCCGGTGGCCACGGCGCGGCGCGACCGCGGCGCGGAAAGCAAGGCCGACGT
Source organism: Paraburkholderia terricola (assembly GCF_900142195.1). GTDB lineage: Bacteria > Pseudomonadota > Gammaproteobacteria > Burkholderiales > Burkholderiaceae > Paraburkholderia > Paraburkholderia terricola. The sequence goes on along the minus strand of NZ_FRAB01000005.1, from coordinate 241,259 downwards.
GCTGCGGGAAGCCGCCGAGCTTTATCTCACCACGGAAATGGCCGGCAAATCGGAAGAATATCGCCGCACCACGCGCCGCACGCTCGACAAGGACGTGTTGCCCGCCATCGGCGGCAAGGCGATCAAAGCGGTCACCTCCGACGACATCGCCGCGATCTGCGACAGAATCAAAAGCCGTGGCTCGCCGAAAATGGCGCTGCATACGCGCAACGTGGTCAAGCGTCTCTACGAGTATCTGATCGCCCGCCAACTCGCGACGACCAACCCGGCCGAGATCATTCCGGCGCGCTCCATCGCCACCGTCGACAGCCGCACCCGCGTGCTCAGCGGAGATGAAATCGGCACGATGCTGCGCGCGATCGACGCGTCGAGCATTCGCCGCCCGCTAAAACTGGCGCTGCATCTGCTGGTGCTGACGATGGTGCGCAAGTCCGACCTGGTGGAGTCCACGTGGGCCGAATTCGATCTGGACCGGGCGCTGTGGACGATACCCGCCGCGCGTCTGAAGAAGGACCGGGACCAGCGCGTGCATCTCGCGCACCAGGCGGTCGACATGCTGCGCGAGCTTCATCGCGCGAGAGCGGGCCGACATTTTGTATTTCCGAGCGTCAGGGGCGACGATCGGCCCATCGCCAGGAGCACGCTGAATCAGGCGGTCAAGGCACTCGGGCTCGACGTGGAGCATTTCGTTTTGCACGACTTCCGGCGCACGGCCTCGGCGCATCTGCGCGACATGGCGCAACGCTCCGATGCGCTCGAAGGTCTGGGGCAACAACCCACGGCTGAGGAACACGCAACCGGGCAGCGTCGAATCGCGCAACGTTGGGCGGATTTCGTGGATGCGCAGATTGAAGGCGCTGCAAAGCGGTGAGCGGCTCGCCACCGTCCGCGCAAGAGCCGGCTAGTTGGTACACAACGAACCATGCAACGAACTCAAGACCTTGTAGAAAAAGCGAAATTGGCTTTGTCGTCAGGTTTTGAACCTCAAGGTTCAGCGATGTCCCGGCACTCGTCACGAACCATCACGCCCTCCTTTCTTCCCGCATTTCATCGCCTACACTGGAGCAGTGACCCAACTCATGCGGAGGCTCCCATGTCTGAATCGTTGATCGCTTATTTGCTGGGGCCCCTCGTCATGCTGTTCGTCGGCGTTGCCATCTGGGCCGCGTCGCACTATCACCGGAAGACAAGGCCGCAACGGCTGGAGCGCTGGCTGGATACACATTACGCGGAGTGGCTGCACCACAAGCATTGAGCGGCGGACAGTAAAAAGCCGTTCCTGCCTACGCAGGAACGGCTTTTTACGTTTGGCGCAGCGTCGGCTACGCGCTTACCAACCCGGTTGAGGCTCCGAATAGCCATACTGTCCGGGCGGCGGCGCGCCGCACGCGACATACGCGCGTTGGTACCGGTCATAGCAATATCCCGGCGGCGGCCCCGCGTAGGCCGGAGCCGGCTGATACGCCGGCTGTGCATACACCGGCTGCGCGTAGACAGGCTGCTGGTATGCGACCACGGGCGCTGGATTCAGCACGGACGTCACCACCGCGCCGAGCACCGCCCCGCCGATCAGCGCACCGATCACGTCGCCGCCACCATTGCCATGAGCCGAGGCTTGCCCCGCCATGCTCAGGCTTCCGACCATCAACAACGCCACCGCAATCTTTTTCATGTTGGACTCCCGCCGTTCAGGCATGAACAGATTGTGGACGGCGCGAGCGGAAATAGATGCTGCAAGTGGTAACCGGGCATTACCGGTGTAACGCCCGAGCGGACGCCGCGTCGGGCTGTCTCGCGCGAGCGCGATGGACAGAATCAGAAGACGATCACCGCTTGATCGATCAGCATTCCCACGAAGCCGCGCCAACTGCCGCATCGCCTCGATACTTCCGACGCGCTTCCATGAGCACGCTCGCCTCGATTGCGCCCTCGTCCGCCAACGCCTTCAACGCCGCAATCACGATCGCCTTGCGGTCCACTTCGAAGAACTCGCGCAACGCCTGGCGCGTGTCGCTGCGTCCGAACCCATCGGTGCCGAGCGTCACGTAGCGCCGCGGCACGTAAGCGCGGATCAGTTCGGGCAGCGCGCGAACGTAGTCGGTGGCGGCGATGACCGGGCCTTGCGACGTTTCGAGCGCCTTCGTGATGTATGGCGCGCTAGTCGCCTCGCCAAGCCGCGCCTCTCTCTCTGACGTCATGCCGTCACGCTGCAACTCGGTGAAGCTGGTCACGCTCCACACGGCCGCTTCAACTTGCCAGTCATCCCTTAACAACCGCTGCGCAGCAATGACCTCACCAAGAATCGCGCCCGCGCCGAGCAACTGCACCTGGGCTGAAACTGCTGAAGTTGCCGGCTGCGTTTGCTCGCCAAGCGGATAAATGCCCTTGAGAATACCTTCGCGCAACGCCTGCAAGTCACCACCCGGCACCGACGGCTGCGCGTAATTTTCGTTCATCACGGTGACGTAATAGAACACGTCGCGCTGCGCTTCCACCATCTCGCGCATGCCTTCGTCGACGATCGCGGCGAGCTCGTAGGCGAACGCCGGATCGTACGCGCGGCAGTTCGGAATCGTCGACGCGGCCAGATGGCTCGTGCCGTCCTGATGCTGCAAGCCCTCGCCGCCGAGCGTCGTCTTGCCCGAGGTCGCGCCAATCAGGAAGCCCCGTGCGCGCTGATCCGCCGCGGCCCAGATCAGGTCGCCGATGCGCTGAAAACCGAACATCGAGTAGTAGATGTAGAACGGCAGCATCGGCAGGTCGTGCACGCTGTACGAAGTCGCCGCCGCGATCCACGACGACACCGCGCCCGCTTCCGAAATGCCCTCTTCGAGAATTTGCCCCTTCGTGTCCTCGCGGTAATACAGCATCGAACCGAGGTCTTCCGGTTCGTACATTTGCCCGAGCGGCGAATAGATTCCGACCTGGCGGAACATGTTCGCCATGCCGAACGTGCGCGCCTCGTCGGCGACGATCGGCACCACGCGCGGACCCACTTCGCCGTCCTTGAGCAAGGCGGTCAGCATGCGCACCAGCGCCATCGTCGTGGACATCTCGCGGCCGTTCGCGTCCAGCGCGAATTGTCCCCAGGAGGACATCGGCGGAACGGTCAGCCCCGCCGATGCAACTCTCCGCCTTCTGGGCAGATAGCCTCCCAAGGCAGCCCGGCGAGCATGCAGGTATTGCATCTCGGGGCTGTCTTCCGCTGGTTTGTAAAACTTCACCTGTTCGACGTCGTCATCCGTGAGCGGCAGACGAAAGCGGTCGCGAAACGCCTTGAGATCGTCGAAGCCGAGCTTCTTTTGCTGATGCGTGGTCATGCGGCCCTGGCCGGCGGCGCCCATGCCGAAGCCCTTCATCGTCTTCGCGAGGATCACCGTCGGCTGACCGCGATGCGCGAGCGCCCTTGCATACGCCGCGTGCAGTTTGCGCACGTCATGGCCGCCGCGGCGCAGGCGGTCGATCTCTTCGTCTGAAAGCTGCTCGGCGAGCGCCGCGAGTTCCGGGTTCTGGCCGAAGAAGCGCTCGCGGTTGTACGCGCCGTCGTTGGCGGAGAAGGTCTGGAATTGCCCGTCGACGGTATGCGCGAACGCGCGCAGCAAGGCGCCGCTGCGGTCGCGCGAGAACAGCGCGTCCCAGTCCGAGCCCCACACGACCTTGATCACGTTCCAGCCCGCGCCGATGAAGTGCGCTTCGAGTTCGTCGATGATGCGGCCGTTGCTGCGCACCGGACCGTCCAGACGCTGCAGGTTGCAGTTGATCACGAACACGAGGTTGTCGAGCCCCTCGCGGGCGGCGAGCGAAAGCGCGCCGGTGGATTCGGGCTCGTCCATCTCGCCGTCGCCGAAAAAGCCCCACACCTTGCGGCCTTCTGTTTGCGCGAGGCCGCGATTGGCGAGGTAGCGCATGAAACGCGCCTGGTAAATGGCGTTGATCGGGCCGATGCCCATCGAGCCGGTTGGGAACTGCCAGAAGTCCGGCATCAGCCACGGATGCGGATACGAACACAAACCCGGACCGCCGATCTCGCGGCGATAGTGCTGAAGCTGTTGCTCGCTCAAAAAGCCTTCGAGGTACGCCCGCGCATAGACGCCCGGCGACGAATGCGGCTGGAAGTAAACGAGGTCGCCCGTGCCTGCCTCGCCGCCCGGCGCCGCAGCCCGGAAGAAATGATTGAATCCGACTTCGAACAGATCGGCCGCCGACGCGTAGCTCGCGATATGCCCGCCGAGTTCGCCGTAAGCCTTGTTCGCGCGCACCACCATCGCGAGCGCGTTCCAGCGCAGCGCGCCCGCAAGCTTCTCCTCCAGTTCGAGATTGCCCGGATAGCGCGGCTGGTCTTCGAACGGAATCGTGTTGCGGTACGGCGTGACGTTGCTGTGCGCCGATTCGACGCCCAGCGAGAGCGCGTGGCTCGCGAGCCGGTCGAACAGGAATTGCGCGCGCTCGCGGCCGACGTGCGCGACCACCGCGTCGAGCGCCTCCAGCCATTCGGCGGTTTCCTGCGGATCGACGTCCTCGTGCCGCGCGCCGTCCGTGCCGGCTGTGCCGTTTTCGCCTTGCGCGCGCTGAACGTGCAAGGACCGCAACTGCTCGCTACCGCTGGACAAATCCGTCATGTCACCACTCCCGCATCGACGCGTTCGGTTCAAGATCGAGTGAGACAATGGTAACCATGCATCCGCAAAATGAGCGTCTCATTTGCTTGCGGTGCCGCGCTGCGATAGGCTATTTATTCCGGATTTCGCACCTTCCACGGAATATTTCATCCATGACCACGCCACCCAGACGGCTCGACCGGATCGACATCGGCATCCTGAGCCAGTTGCAGCAGAACGCGCGCATCACCAATGCGGATCTCGCCCGCGCAGTGAACCTGTCGCCCACGCCGTGCTTCAACCGTGTGCGCGCGCTCGAAAGGCTCGGCCTCTTCAAGCAGCAGGTCACGTTGCTGAACCCGGAGCCGCTGGGCTTGCGCATCAACGTGTTCATTCAGGTGAGTCTGGAAAAGCAGGTGGAAGACGCGCTGCTGCGTTTCGAGCAGGCGATTTCCGAGCGCCCCGAGGTGATGGAGTGCTATCTGATGACCGGCGACGCCGACTATCTGCTGCGCGTGGTGATGCCGGATATGCAGACCTTGGAGCGTTTCATCGTCGATCATCTGACGAAGATTCCGGGCATCTCCAATATCCGCTCGAGTTTCGCGCTCAAGCAGGTGCGCTATAAGACGGCGCTGCCGCTGCCGTCGTCGGGACTGACGCTGACCGATCCCGACGACATTGCGACCGACTGGCGCTAGGCTGCGTTCAAGCAGCCGCAAGCGCCCGACCGCGCGGCGCGCGCTGTAACCGATGTGGTGGACAATATCGGCAGCAGCGGCAACGCCCCGATACCACCTCAACCTGGAGAGAAAGCGCGATGAACTACGACGACAGCAATCCATTCGCGAGGATTCTGCGTGGCGAACTACCTTGCATCAAAGTGGCGGAGACCGGCGCCGCCCTCGCCTTCATGGACCTGATGCCGCAAGCCGACGGCCACTTGCTGATCGTGCCGAAAGAAGCGGTGGCGGAGATTTTCGAGTTGTCGGACGCGTCGGTCGTGGCCTGCATGCGCATGACACAGAAGCTCGCCATTGCGGTTCGCGCGGCGCTGCGGCCGGACGGCGTATTCATTGGACAGTTCAACGGCGCCGCGGCGGGACAGACCGTGCCGCACGTGCATTTTCATGTGATTCCGCGCTGGGAAGGTCAGCCGCTGCGCATGCACGCACGCGACGTCGCCGATGCGGCCACGCTCGAAGCGCTGGCAAAACGCATTCGCGATCATTGGCGCGCAGACTGAGGCGCTGGCTAAGCGCGGCTAGGGTGGTCGACTGTCCGCGGCGGCTCATGGGCGGTGCCGCGAGCGGCGCAGCGGATGCCGCCAGTCGTGCCGACGAGGTGGCGCGTGCATGGGCCGCATGTCATGCAGATGACGGTGTTCCTGCCACAATTCGTCGGAGAAAAGAAACGCGACGATGAGCAGCGGAATCACCAGAAACGCGCCCAGTATCAATTGCTCGATCACGGTAGCCTCCAGGCGTGGGAGCATCAATTCATTGTAGAGCACCGCACGTGCCCGTACCGTTGCGCGCCACTCATAACGCGGGCTCGCTCGCCTGGGACAACGCACCGCCCAGCACTCGCCGCAATTGCATTGCGCCTCGCTCATTGCAAGAATGCGCTGCGCCGGAGTGAACCGTTGCAAGAACTTCTCCCCGGTGCTCAACGTGCGCAAGGTCTACCCCGTCGCGACGAATTCAGCCCACCGATTGACGCCTGGCATTGTTTATCTTCTGCACGTACACCGTTATTTCGTGATCCTGGATGAATCAACCGAACGACTTTGTGTGCAACGCACAAAAACCCCGGATTGATTGTAGTAAATCACTTAATTTGAGCCTCTCGTTTACGTGAATAAGCGCCGCAAAGCGTTACTGGATAAAGCGACGAGTGCCGCGCATCGACCAATTACCCGTCACCAATCTGTCTATTCGAGGCGCTGCCTATCGTTTAGGCAAGCGCGGCGCGTGGTGCGACAATTCGCCACTGTTGCGACCGCACACAAGATGTGCTTGTCGTTCTCTCCGGTTTGCCTAAAGTGCAAGGTGCGGGTTCGACGTTAAAGTTAAATACATAGCTAACCTTGAGTATTGAAACCCGCACCGGAGGAAATATGAAAAAGCAAATCGCCCTTCTTTTCGCCATTGCGGGTTTGGCTGCCGCTTCTGTTCAGGCGCAAGACGTCGTGCTCAAGCCGCAGCAAACCATCCAGTTCAAGGCCAATGCCTATGGCTGCGTGTCGAAGGACAAGCTCGATGCCGTCGACCTGCATGCGCAAGCCGGTGAACAGCAGAAAATGCAGGAATTCTTCTCCGGCTATCAATGCGTCTCCACGCCGGAAAACTCGAGTTTCCGCGTGGTTCGCGTGGTCGGCCACGATGTCGAATTCGTGAATGCCGCCAATAGCGATACGCAAGGTCTTTGGGCACACGATCGATTCATCAAGCAATAACTGAACGCCGATATTCCCGCGAAACGCGGGAATATGACGATGCACGTGGCAATCCCCCGTTTTTCCAAAAATCGGGGGCGGTGAACTCGTGATTTATAAAACGGCGAGCATTCAATGCGTCGCCGTTTTTTATTTTGCCCACCGATTTCACCCGCATAAAAAAGCCGATGCGGTTTTCAAGCCGCATCGGCAGACGCCTTCTCGCAAAGCGCAGGAACAAACGTTAATTCGTCATGCGTCGATCAGCCGGTCAATGTGAATCGCGCGGCACCGGCGCGCCGCTCGACCCCACCAGAAAATCGAGGTCAGCGCCCTGATCCGCTTGCAGCACGTGCTCGACGTAAAGCTTGTAATAGCCGCGCGTGGGCGGCGCCGGCGGCTGCCAGGACGCGCGCCGGCGCGCCAGTTCCTCGTCGGTGACATCGAGGTGCAGGCGGCGTGCTTCAACGTCGAGTTCGATCATGTCGCCGGTCTGCACGAACGCGAGCGGACCGCCCGCGGCCGCCTCGGGCGACACGTGCAGCACCACCGCGCCGTAGGCGGTGCCGCTCATGCGGCCGTCAGAAATGCGCACCATGTCCGTGATGCCCTTTTGCAGCACTTTTTTCGGCAGCGGCATGTTGCCGACTTCCGCAAAGCCCGGATAGCCCTTCGGCCCCGCGCCCTTGAGCACCATGATGCAGTGCTCGTCGATGTCGAGCGAATCGTCGTCGATCCTGGCGTGCAATTCCTCGATGTTTTCGAACACCACCGCGCGGCCGCGATGCTTGAGCAGCGCCTCGGTCGCCGCCGACGGCTTGATCACCGCGCCATTCGGCGCGAGGTTGCCCTTGAGCACCGCAATGCCCGCCTTCGGCTTGAACGGCTCGGCGAACGTCGTGATGACCTTCTCGTCGTGATTCGGCGCGTTGCGCACGTTGTCCCAGATCGTCTTGCCGTTCACCGTCAGCGCTTCGCGATGCAGCAGCCCTTGCTCGCCGAGTTGCTTGAGCACCGCCGGCAAGCCGCCCGCGTAGTAAAAGTCTTCCATCAGGTATTCGCCCGACGGTTGCAGATTCACGAGGCACGGCACGTTCGAGCCCAGTTCCCAATCTTCCAGCGACAACTCGACGCCGATGCGCTTCGCGAGCGCGATCAGATGCACGACCGCATTGGTCGACCCGCCGATCGCCGCGTTGGTGCGGATCGCGTTTTCGAACGCCTGGCGCGTGAGGATCTTGTCCATCGTCAGATCCTCGCGAACCATGTCGACGATGCGCCGGCCCGCGAGGTGCGCAAGCACTTGCCGGCGCGCGTCCACCGCGGGAATCGCCGCGTTGTGCGGCAAGCCCATGCCGAGCGATTCGACCATCGAGGCCATCGTCGACGCCGTGCCCATCGTCATGCAGTGGCCGCGCGAGCGGTTCATGCACGACTCGGCTTCGGTGAATTCCTCCGGCGTCATCGTGCCGGCGCGCACTTCCTCGGACATCTGCCAGACGCCCGTGCCCGAGCCGATGTTCTTGCCGCGAAACCGGCCGTTGAGCATCGGTCCGCCCGACACCGCCAGCGCCGGCAAATTGCACGACGCCGCGCCCATCAGCAGCGCGGGCGTGGTCTTGTCGCAGCCGACCAGCAGAATCACGCCGTCCATCGGATTGCCGCGAATCGACTCCTCGACGTCCATCGAAGCGAGATTGCGAAACAGCATCGCGGTGGGCCGCAAATTCGTCTCGCCGAGCGACATCACCGGAAATTCCAGCGGCAAGCCGCCCGCTTCATGCACGCCCTTTTTCACGTACTCCGCCAGCTCGCGGAAGTGCGCGTTGCACGGCGTCAGCTCGGACCATGTATTGCAGATGCCGATCACCGGGCGGCCGTCGAATTCGTCGTGCGGGATGCCCTGGTTTTTCATCCACGATCGATGCAGGAAACCGTCGCGGTCCTTGAGGCCAAACCATGCCTGGCTGCGCAGCGGTTTTTTAGTCTGGTTCGAATCGGCCATGAAATCTCCTGTTGGCAAGCATATGGAGGCGAGCGCGTGTCGCTCCTCAGTGCACGCGCTTGCTGCGGCGGAACTGGTCGAACAGCACCGCGAGCAGCAGAATCCCGCCGCGAATCAGGTATTGATAGAAAGTGGGCACGTTCATCAGGCTCATTGCGTCCTGCACCGAGCCCATGATCAGCACGCCCACCAGCACGCCGGAAATCGTCGCGACGCCGCCCGTCAGCGAAACGCCGCCGAGCACGCACGCGGAGATCACGCCGAGTTCGAGCCCGACCGAGGTCTTCGGGTCGCCGAGACTCATCCGCGACGCCAGCATCACGCCCGCGAAGCCGGTCACGAGACCTTGCAATACGAACACCGTGATCTTGATGCGCGTGACGGGCAAGCCCGCGAGGAGCGCGGCCTCGCTGTTGCCGCCGACGGCCAGCACGTTCTTGCCGAACACGGTTTTCTTCAGCAGGAAACCGAACAGCACGAAGCCGATGATGTTGCTCCAGATCGGGAACGAGATGCCGAGGAACGCGCCGCCGCCGAGGTCGAAGAAGCTTTCCTCGGAAATCATCACCGCGTCGCCGTGCGACGTGATGAACGCGAGGCCGCGCACGACTTCCATCATCGCGAGCGTGACGATCAGCGAGTTGATCTTGTAGCGCGCGATCAGCACGCCGTTCACGAGTCCGACCGCGCCGCCCGCGAGCACGCCGCCCGCGACGCCGAGCATCACGCTATGCGTCGCCGTGATCAAGGTGGACGCCACCACGCCGGCAAACGCGACGATCGACGCCACGGACAAATCCACCTCGCCGAGCGCGAGCACGAACATCATCGTCACGGAGATGGAGCCGATCAGCGTGACGGACAGCAGCAAGCCCTGGATATTTCGCGAGCTGAGGAAATCGGGCACGGTAAACGACAGCACGGCGAACAGGATGATGAACACCATCACGATGCCGGACTTGTTGACGAGGTCCCAGGTGCGCGCGGCGCGCGCGCTCAAGCCGGCGGATGCGACGGCTGGCGTGGAGGATTCGGTTGAAGGTGTGTGCATGATGTTTATTCCAGTTTCAATGGCGCGATTCGGCGGCCTTTCGATGGTGTTAGCGGGGCAGGGCGAGCTTGATGAGCGCATCCGGCGTGGCCTGCGCCTTCGGCAGATTGCCGACGATGCAGCCTTCCTTCATCACGATCACGCGGTCCGCCACGCCGATCACCTCGGCCAGATCGCTCGACACGACGATGACCGTGCGGCCCGCTTCGGCGAGCCCATACAACAGGCCGTAAATCTCGCTGCGCGCGCCGACGTCGATGCCGCGCGTGGGCTCGTCCATCAGGAACACGTCGATCTCTTCCGCGAGCCAGCGCGACAGAATCACCTTCTGCTGATTGCCGCCCGAGAGCGTGCCGATCGGCGTCTCGCCGTTGCGCGTCTTGATCGCGAGCTTGCCGATGAACTCCTTCGCGGTTTGCGCTTCCTTGCGGCCGTTGAGCACGTTGAAGCGGCTGAAATGGCGCCGGCAACTGATGTTGAGGTTGTCCGACACCGAGGCGATTGACACGATGCCTTCCTGCTTGCGATCTTCCGGGCACAACGCGACGCCCGCGCGCACCGCGTCGCGCGGCGTGGCGAAGCGCACCGGCTTGCCCTTGAGCGTGATTTCGCCGGCGCTCGGCTTGACCGCGCCGTAGATCAGCTTCATCAACTCGGAACGGCCCGCGCCGACAAGGCCGAAGAAGCCGACGATTTCGCCCTTGCGCGCGACGAAGGAAGCCGGTTCGCGCAAGCCGCGTCCCATCAATCCGTTGACTTCGAGCTGCACGCCGCCGAGTTCGCGTGAGCGATAGCCGTACACGTCGGCGATCGAGCGGCCCACCATGCAGCTGATCAGCCGGTCGCGATCGAGTCCTTCACCGGCGGCGAACGTATCGATGCGGCGGCCGTCGCGAAACACCGTCACGCGATCGCACAGTTCGTAGACTTCGTCCATCCGATGCGTGACGTAAATGATCGCGCGGCCCTCGGCCCTCAATGCGCGGATGATTCGGAACAGTTGCGTGGTCTCGCGCGACGACAGCGAACTGGTCGGTTCGTCGAAGGCGATCACGCGTGCGTCGCGCATCAGCGCCTTGCCGATCTCGATCATCTGACGCTGGCCGATCGACAGATTCTTCACCTGCTGCGACGGATCGATTTTTTCGCCGAGCCGTTCCAGTTCACGCACCGCGCGCGCCACCAGCGCTTTTTCGTCGAGCACGCCAAAACGGTTGGGCAGGGCGCCGAGCATCAGGTTTTCCGCGACCGTCAACTCCGGCACCAGATGCAGTTCCTGATAGATGATCGCGACGCCCGCCGCGATGGCCGCCTTCGTAGTGGTGAAGTGCTGCTCGATACCATCGAGCGACAACGTGCCCGCCGCCGGTTGATTCACGCCGGACAGCACCTTGAGCAACGTCGATTTGCCTGCGCCGTTTTCGCCCATCAGGCCGTGCACCTCGCCGCGCCGCACTTCCAGCGACACCTGGTCGAGCGCGAGCACGCCGGGAAAGCGCACGGTGATGCCGTCGAGTTGCAGATACGGCTCCGTGGAGTCGGGCACAGGCGAGGGCGCTTGCGCCGAAAGCGTCGCTGCGCCCGCGTGGGACTCAGTGTGTGAGGACGTCATCGAAAAACCTTGAGCTGAAGGACAAACGCGCGGGCCGCGCTCGCAGTGGCGTGATGCTCGCTACGCGAGGCGGCCCGCAAACCGCGGACTCGAATCCCGCTTAAATGCCGAGTTCCTTACGCACGTCCTGCCAGTTGCCGCGCACCATCAGCTTGCCGGTGGTTTGCGTGTCGGCGGGCGGCTGCTTGCCGGCCTTGATCCACTCGACCAGATTCTCCGTGCTTTCCTTGCCGTGCATCGTCGAGCTCACGGCGATCGTGCCGTAGAAGCCGGTCGGTTCCTTCTTCTGGAATTCGGCGAACGCTTCGCCCGCACCGTTGATGCCGACGCCGATCACATCCGCCGCCGGAATGTGCAATTGCTCGGTGGCGCGCACGCCGCCCAGCACGCTTTCCTCGTTGAGCGCGAAGATCACCCACTTCTTGATGTTCGGATGCTGCGCGAGCACCGGCGACGATGCGTTGAAGCCGCCTTCGTCATCGGTCGTCTTTTGCGGAGCGTCGAAGACGTTTTCCTTCTTGAAGCCGCCGGCCAGCAGCGTTTGCGTCGCGCCGTCGGTGCGCAGCTTCGCGGTCGGCAATTCGTAGTTCGTGATGCGCAGCGCGCCGACTTCCTCCGGCTTCCAGCCGCGGCGCTTCATCTCTTCGGCAATCGCCGTGCCGACCTGATTGCCGATCTTGAACGCGGACATGCCCAGATGCGGCACGTTCGCGAGCGGCTTGCCGGTGGAGTCGACCAGTTGATCGTCGACGGTGACGAACTTCATGTTGTAGCGCTTGGCGCGCGCCTGAATCGCCGGTCCGAGACGGACGTCGGGCGCGCAGATCACGAAGCCCTTGGCGCCTTGCGCGCCGAGGTTGTCGATCGCGGCCAATACTTTCTCGCCGTCCGGCGTGCCGATGTTGACGACGGAGAAGCCGTCCTTCTGGCCGAGCGCGGTCGCGGCTTTCTGTTCGTTGATGAACCACGCCTGTTCCGGCATCTTCACGAGGAAGCCGACCTTGAGCGGCTGATCCGCATGGGCGGAAAGCTGCGCGGCAAAGGGCGCGGCGAGGACGGCGGCGGCCATCGCGGTTAGCGTCAAACGGCGAAGCTTGCTGGTCATGTCTGTCTCCTGAGGTTGAAAAGCTGCATTGATTTCGTTTGGTAGCAGCGGGGTATGCACGGCGGCGTTAACCGGGACGTGGATAGACGTGGCGATCGGGCGTGGCAGGCGCGCCGGAGCGGGCCGTGCGCGGCGCGATCGGATGAGCGGGGGTGCAAGCGTATCTCATGGCGCTCAGCCCGCGACGTAAGCCGTTTTCACGGCCGTCCAGAAGGCCGCGTCGGTTGCGCCGTAGGCGGAGGCCTTGCGGCCGCCGCCGGGCGCGTGGTGCTCGATGGCGGTGGTCGGCAGATTGATCGTGACGACCCCGCTATGCGCATGGCGCCGGAAATGCCGCGCGCGGCTCAGCGAGCGCGTGCAGATGCCGGCGCATAAACCGTAGGCCGTATCGTTCGCGAGATGCAGCGCGTGGTCGTAGTCGTCGGCGCGCAGCACCACGGCGAGCGGCCCGAAAATCTCTTCTCGCGCGATGCGGTGTTCGGGCTCCGCAACGAACAGCGCGGGTTCGAAAAAGTAGCCGCGCGTCGCGCGCTCCAGTTGAACACCGCCGCGCAGCAATTGCGCGCCTTCTTCCTGGCCGATGCGCACGTAGTCGAGATTGCGCGCCAGTTGCGCGGCGTTCGCGAGCGGCCCGATATCCGTGCCGTGCTTCAGCGCATGATCGACCGAGAGCCGGGCGAGTTTGGTCCGCAGTGCGTCGACGAACGGCTCGAACACCGCCCGCTCGACGATCAGCCGCGAGGCCGCCGTACCGCGTTGCCCCGCGAAACTAAAGGCGCCGGTCAAGGCCGCATCCACGGCGCCGTCGAGTTCGGCATCGGCCAGCACCACGAACGGATTCTTGCCGCCCATCTCCAGTTGCACGCGCGCCTGGCGGGCGGCGGCGGCTTGCAGCACGCGCGTGCCGGTTTCCGCCGAGCCGGTGAAGCTGACCGCCGCGACCAGCGGATGCGCGGCGATCCGCGCGCCGACCTGCCGGCCGCTACCCATCACGAGGTTGAACACGCCCGCCGGCAAGCCGGCCCGATTGATGATCGAGGCCAATGCGGCGGCGCAAGCCGGCGCCGATTCGGCCGGCTTGAAGACGACGCAGTTGCCGTGCGCCAGCGCGGCGCCGACCTTCGCGGCGGCAATCGCGAGCGGCGCGCTCCACGGCGCGATGATGCCGATCACGCCGAGCGGTTCGCGCGTCACGTCGATCTCGACGCCCGCGCGCGGCGCGGCGACGGGCTCGGCGAACGCGCGCAACGCCTCGGCCGCGAACAGCTTGAAAATCTGCCCGGCGCGGGTGGCTTCGGCCAACGCCTCGGACAAGGTCTTGCCGACCTCGCGCGCGAGCAACCGGCCAAGTTCGTCGCGGCGCGCCAGCATCTCGCTGCCGATCGCGTCGAGCGCATCCGCGCGGCGCTGCGCCGAACCCAGCGACCATTCGCGGAAGGCCGCGCTCGCCGCTTCGATCGCCGTATCGGTCTGCCGCGCGTCGGCGCGCACATACTCGCCGAGCGGTTCGTCGAGGTCGGAAGGATTCAGCGAAATGCCCGTGGTCGCGCCTGTCTCCCAGCCGCCATTGATGTAGTGGCGGAACGGGCTGGCAACGAGCGGGACGAGCGGATCGCGATTCATCGACGGGAAGACGCCAATTTGAGGAAGCTCACAAAGTCCACGAATGGTATGGGCCGTCCCAATAACTTTCCAATCCCTTTTTTCACTACTGCCATATCAATTCCGGTATGGCATGATGGCGTCTCAATCTTGACACTTCCGCGACAGACGGCTTAAGCCGCTTTAGGAGACAAGCCATGACACGCAGCTACTCGAACTGGTTCGTGCGCGCGCGACTCAAGACGCGGCAGTTGCTGCTGCTCGCGGCAATGGAGGAGGAGGGCAACGTGCGCCGCGCGGCCGACGTGCTCGGCATGACGCAGCCCGCCGCGTCGCGCCTGCTCAAGGAGTTGGAGGACATGCTCGAGGTGAGCCTGTTCGACCGCACGCCGCACGGCATGCACGCCACGCTGTACGGCGAGGTGATGATCCGTCACGCGCGCATGGTGCTCTCTAATCTGAGCCACGCGCACGACGAAATCTCCGCGCTGCGGGCCGGTCTCGCGGGCCAGGTGCGCATCGGCGTGATCGCGGCGGCGGCCGCGACGATGGTGCCGCGCGCGATCGCCGACGTGAAGGAGCGCTATCCGCAGTTGCAGATCTGGGCGGAGGTCGAAACCTCCGACGTGATGCTGCCGCGGCTCGCGGAAGGCGAACTCGACATCATGATCGGCCGCGTACTGGAGCGGCAAAACCAGTTCAAGGCCGAAGTCCGCTACGAACCGCTCGCCGACGAGCCGCTTTGCGTGGTCGCGCGCCCCGGCCATCCTCTCGAAAATGAGACAGGTTTGACGCTGCGGGGAATCGTCAACGCGAGCTGGGTTTTGCATCCGCCCGGCAGCGTCTTGCGCCATCGTTTCGATCTGATGTTTTCGCAGATCGGGCTGAATCCGCCGCAAAACGTGGTGAATACCAACAATTTTCTGGCGATTTCGAGCTTGCTACTCCAAAGCGACATGTTGGCGGTTTTGCCGGACGAAGTGGCGCGTCAATACCAACAGTACGGTGTATTGAAGCGGTTGCCGATCGATTTGCCGTGCAGGATGGATACATTCGGTATCATCACGCGCCAGTCGCATCTGCTTTCGCCAGCGGCCGCCCTGGTGCTCGAAGCCTTGCGGGAAGCGGCCGCCGAGGTCTACGGCACGGCGTTCGAGCTGGCGGTGGCGCGATAAATGCTCCTTCCGTTGTAAAAGCCGGTTTGACGGCGCGCGGGAGGAACGGCGATGTACAACAAACACCGAAAACGGCAGCGAGCCGTCGACGACTCTTTTTCTGTTCGCTCCGGTGGAGCGAGCGCCTGGTTTAGCAACGGCATGGCTCTCAAATCGACGATTTACAAGGCGGAACTGCAAATCGCCAACATGGACCGGCACTATTACGCCGACCATTCGCTGACGATCGCCCGTCATCCCTCGGAAACCGACGAGCGAATGATGGTTCGCGTCGCCGCGTTCGCGCTGTTCGCGCAGGAACGCCTCGAATTCTGCAAAGGCTTGTCGGATGTCGACGAACCGGATCTGTGGCAAAAGGATCTCACCGGCGCGATCGAAACCTGGATCGAAGTCGGCCAGCCGGACGAACGGCGCATCGCCAAGGCGAGCGGCCGCTCGAACGAGGTGATCGTGATCGCCTATGGCGGCCGCGCCTCGGACATCTGGTGGCAAGGCGTGAAGAACAAGGTCGAACGCATGCGCAACGTGACGGTCTGGACGCTCGCGGAAGGCGTGGCCGACGCGCTCGGCTCGCTCGCCGAACGCACCATGCGCCTGCAATGCACGGTGCAGGACGGCGAAGCGTGGCTCGGCAGCGCGGAATCCGATGCAGTGAAGATCGAATGGACGGTGTTGAAGGCGCCGGCCAGCGCTTGAGGTTCGGCTTGAGGCTCGGCTTTGGCCTGACGGCTTCCGGGCAGGCTTAGAGCGACGTCAACCGCGCCGCGTCAGGCGGGCCCTTGAGTTCGACCATATTGCCTTCGGGGTCGAACAGATACAGCGACGGCCCAAAGCCGTCCGCGCCATAGCGCCGCGCATGTTCGCCCAGCGGTGCGCCGTGTCCGGTGAGATGCGCCTTGAGCGCCTCGGCGTCGAACGGTTCGACGCGCAAACACACGTGGTCCATATTCCGCCCGGCGCCGGGCGCGCCGTTTTCCGCGCGATCGAGCTTCGCGCCCACCTGCAGCAGGTCGATCAGCGAGCGGCCCGCGCGCAACTGCGTCAAGCCCAGATCGCGCTGCTCCTTTTCCACGCTGCATCCGAGGACATCGCAGTAAAAGCGCGTCATCTTCTCGACGTCGGATGCTCGAATGACGATGTGATCGATCTCGCGAATGTGGATTTTCATCTCAGACGCCCTTGCCGGTCGACGAAACGGGTGGAATACCCAGTGTAGAAGAAAGCTCGGCAGATGCGAGAACGCGCCGCGAAGGGGCAGTTTAGAAACGTACAGGCGAAAAAAAGCCCGCTCTATGTGGAGCGGGCTGAATCCATATCAGGAGGAGACATGGAGGAGACAGGTACTAATATACACATGCACCTGGTGCGACGCAATAACTTTTTAAGGGAAAACCCGATATCGGGCCAAATTGTCGCACTTTTTCATGGAAAGACCGTCCGCCGCGGCTTCCAGCCCTACGAGGAAGCGCAATGACAGAGCAAGAACCGGAGCGTAGTGTGTCGGCAGGCGGCCTACATTGGTGAGCATCGACACCGCCTTCGGGAATCATCATGAACCGCACCCTCTACCGTACTGACATCGCGCCCGACGCCGCCGGCTGGACCTCCGACGACGAGCGCTGGGAAGCCGTCACGCGCCGCGAACCGCAAGCCGACGGCGCGTTCTTCTATGGCGTCAAGACGACCGGCGTGTTCTGCCGTCCGTCGTGTGCATCGCGCCAGCCGCGCCGCGAGAACGTCGCTTTTTTCACCGACGTCGCCGCCGCGCGCGCCGCGGGTTTCCGCGATTGCAAGCGGTGCCAGCCGGGCGGCCTGCCGCGTGAACTGGAAATCGTCAATCGCGCCTGTGCCGCGCTGGACGCCGATCCGCACCAGCGCCTCACGCTCGCGCAACTGAGCGACGCCGTGCACGTCAGTCCGTTTCACCTGCAGCGTCTGTTCAAGCGCGTGGTGGGCGTGACGCCGCGTCAATATCAGGCGGCGCAGCGGGGCGCAGCGTTGCGCGACGCGCTGCAAAGCGGCTCGGACGTCACGCGCGCCACGCTCGACGCCGGCTTCGGCTCGCCGTCGCGGATGTACGACAGCGCGTCGGCCGAACTAGGCATGGCGCCCTCCGAGTTTCGCCGCAAAGGCGCGGGGCTCACCGTGCGCTACGCCGGCGCGCCCACTTCGCTCGGCTTCGTGCTGGTCGCGGCCACCGAAAAAGGCATCTGCAAGATCGGTTTCGGCGACGACGCCGGCTTGCTCGCCGACGAACTGCGCAGCGAGTTCGCCAACGCCGATGTGCGGGAAGATCCCGAACGGCTCGCACCGTTCATCGCGCAGATCGACGCGTATCTGCGCGGCACCCGCCAGGACTTCGATCTGCCGCTGGATATCGCCGCAACGGCGTTCCGGCAGCGCGTATGGGACGCGCTGCGGCGCATTCCATACGGCGAGACGCGCAGCTATACACAGATCGCCGAAGCCGTCGGCGCGCCTCGCGCCGTGCGCGCGGTCGCGAGCGCGTGCGCGACGAACCCCGTTGCGCTGGCGATTCCCTGTCATCGCGTGGTGCAAAAGGGCGGGGCGCTGGCCGGGTATCGTTGGGGCCTGCCGCGCAAGGCCGCGCTGCTCGACAACGAGGCCCAGCATGCCGGCGATGTTTCGCAACACCAATCCGAGCGCCGCAAAGCCGATATGACCGAAACCACCACCAATCTGGATCACGCCGCGTGAGCACGCTCGACCACGTCGCAACGCTCGAACTGCCGTTCAAACCACCCTTCGACTGGCCGCGTCTGCTGCGTTTTTTCGGCGGACGCGCGACGCCGGGCGTCGAAGCGGTGGAAGACGGCGCCTATCGCCGCGCCATCGACTGGACCGGCGACAGCGGCACGCTGAGCGTGCGTCTGCATCCGCGCAAGCGCTGCCTCGTCGCCAACATCGAAGGCCCGGTGAGCCGTCACGCCGACGCGCTCGCCGCACCGATCGCGCGGATGTTCGATCTGCACGCCGATCCGAAGAAGATCGGCGCGGAACTCGCCGCCGACCCGTGGCTCGCGCCATTGATCGAGGCGGTGCCGGGCTTGCGCGTGCCGGGCGCGTGGTCGGGCTTCGAACTGGTGGTGCGCGCGATCGTCGGCCAGCAGGTCAGCGTGAAGGCGGCGACCACCATCATCGGACGTCTCGTGCAGCGCGCCGGCGAGCGCATCGAAGGGCATCCGCACGAGAACACCGCCTGGCGCTTTCCGACACCGGCTGCGCTCGCCGTCGTCGATCTTGCGCAGATCGGCATGCCGGGTAAACGCGTAGCGGCGTTGCAGGGCTTCGCACGAGCGGTCGCTTCGGGAGACGTGCCGCTCGACAGCGGCGTCACCGATGCGAACAGCCTGCGCGCCGCCTTGCTCGCACTGCCCGGCATCGGCCCCTGGACCGTCGAATACGTCGCGATGCGCGCATGGCGCGACGCCGACGCGTGGCCCGCCTGGGACCTCGTGCTGATGCAGTCGATCTGCGCGCGCGACCCGTCGCTCGTGCGGCCCACGCAGCAGCGCGTGCGCACCGACGCATGGCGGCCGTGGCGCGCGTATGCGGCGATGCATCTGTGGAACGAGGTAGCGGACCGCGCAGGCGCCGCGCGCGGGGGCTAGGCGCGCGCCTCATGCGGAAGGGGAAACGCGCATCGCGTGCAATGCGCGTGGGCGTAGAGCGACGCGATGCAAGGCAAGCCGAATCGTCGGGAAAACAGACAGCGCTAGTGCGCCGACGCCCCGCCGAGGCGGCCTCAAGCAGCCGCCGTGGCGAGATGTTAAAGTGCCCGCTACCTGAAAATTCCGCCGAACGTTGTCAACCGCGCCATGCTGCCTGTGAGCAGTGAAGCGGCACATGGCGGCCGACAACGCCCGACTCGCATCAATGCCAAACACCACACTTTCCCGCACGACCGACGTGTTCTCGCACCGCCTGTCCGTGCTGACCTCCGGCCCTCGGCGCGACGCGCTGGTAAGCGGCCTGCGCGGCATCGAAAAAGAAAGCCTGCGCGTGACGCGGGACGGCAAGCTCGCGTTGACGCCGCATCCGCGCGCGCTCGGTTCGGCGCTCACGCATCCATCGCTCACCACCGACTATTCCGAAGCGCTGCTCGAACTGATCACGCCCGCCGAGCACGACGTGGCGATCACGCTCGAGAAACTCGACACGCTGCATCGTTTCGTCTACGCCGAACTCGGCGACGAAATTCTGTGGAACAACTCGATGCCGGGCCTGCTGCCCGACACCGACGAGGGCATCCCGATCGCGCGCTACGGCACGTCGAACATCGGCAAATTGAAGTACGTGTACCGCATCGGCCTCGCGCTGCGTTACGGTCGCACGATGCAATGCATCGCGGGCATCCACTACAACTATTCGCTGAGCGAGGAAGTGTGGCGCGTGTTGCAGGCGGACCAGCGATCCACCGCGAACGCCGTCGATTTTCAGTCGGACCGCTACCTCGCGCTGATCCGCAATTTCCGCCGCACCAACTGGCTGCTGATGTACCTGTTCGGCGCATCGCCGGCGCTGGATCGCCGCTTCCTGCGCGATCGCAAACACACGCTCGAAACGTTCGACGCCGACACGCTGTACCGTCCCTACGCAACCAGCCTGCGCATGAGCGACCTCGGCTATTCGAACACCACGGCGCAAGCCGCGCTGCACGCCGACTACGACACGTTGCCGGGCTACCTCGACGCACTCGGGAAAGCCGTGAGCCAGCCGTATCCGCCCTACGAGGCGATCGGCACACAGCGCGACGGCGAGTGGGTGCAGATCAACACGAACGTGCTGCAGATCGAAAACGAGTTCTACTCGACCATTCGTCCGAAGCGCGTCACGCATCCGGGCGAGCGTCCGCTGCATGCGCTGGCCGCGCGCGGCGTGCAGTACGTCGAGGTGCGCTGCATGGACATCGATCCGTTCGAGCCGGCCGGTATTTCGCTCGAAACGTCGCGCTTTCTCGACGCCTACCTGCTGGTCTGCGCACTGGACGACAGCGCGCCGCTGCCGCCTGACGCCTACGCCGAGGCGAACCGGAACTTCGGCCGCGTGACGATGGAGGGCCGCAAGCCCGGCCTCGAACTCACGCGCGACGGCCGTCCGGTCGCGATGACGGATTGGGCCAACGAAATCTTCGTGAAGATCGACGCGGCGGCCGCCGCACTCGACGCGTTGCAAGGCGGCGACGCCCATGCGCGCGCCGTGGCGGTTCAACGCGCGAAGCTGGCGGACGCATCGCTCACGCCCTCGGCGCGCGTGCTGCGGACCATGCGTGACAAGGAACAGAGTTTCCTCGCGTTCGGACTCGAGCAGAGCGAAGCGCACGCCGAGTATTTCCGCGCGCGTCCGCTGAATGCCGAAGAGACGAGGGCGTTCACAGACCTCGCCGAACAATCGCTTGCCGAACAGGCCATGCTCGAACAGGAAGAAGTCGGTTCATTCGATGCGTTTGTCGCGGCTTATCGCGCGTACACGTTGAACCGCTTCAGCGTTTGAGATTGAGCGACGCATGTCGCTGAGATGAAAAGCGGCCCGCGAGGCCGCTTTTTTCATGCGCGCAGGTAACGTCTACATCGCGCGGCGTTGCGGATAAAACGACATCGGCAAATTCTCCGCGCGTTTTGACGCTTCCCTGATCTGGATGAAACACCGTACCGACATCGCGGTCGAAACTTGAAGGAGAGGCTTCGAACAGGGAGGAATCAACGTGAAAAAAAGTCTGTTGGCCGTGGCGTGCATCATGGCGGCGGGATGTTCGACACAGGGGCAAGTCGATCCGGACGTCATGCAGATCGCGACGACACCGCTGACGTGTTCGAACAAGGTCGAATGCGACGCATGGTGGCAACGCGCGCAGACGTGGGTGACGAGCCATTCGAAGTACAGCGTCGAATCCGCGACCGACACGCTGATCCAGACCGCGGGTCCGGACGGCGGCAAACGTGCGTTGGCGTATCAGATCACGCGAGCCGCGAACCCTGACGGCACGGCAACGATCGGCTTCGCCGCGCACTGCGACGGCTCGCTCGGTTGCAAGCCGAACCCGTGGGAAGCCGGCGCCGACTTCAAGCAATATGTGCGAGGCAGCGCGACGGTCGCGCCGCAGAGCGGGGGGAAAGCGTCGCAGGCAGCGCCGGCATCTTCGGCGATGCATCCCGATGCCGCGCAGGGACAATCGGTCCCGGGAGCGAATGGCGAAGGGGTGACGCAGTAAGTGGAGGGCGGCGGGAACGCCGCTCGCGTATGACCAACAGTGCGGCGCCGGGCAAAACCACGAATCAATCGCCCATCGCGGTAACAGCAAGTAACCAACGCGATACCCCAAGTAACACACCCGCACTTCTCCCCGCATTACCCTTTCGGTTTGCCGCGCCTCGCGCGGACTCACGCTAACATGCCGGCAGACTCACGAGCTCGCCAGGCCGGCAGCGCCGTGATCGGCCGCACCGCGGCGTCCAGAAGGAATCCATTGCATGCAGTCTGATCGAATCTCGCGCGCGCGGATGCTTGCGCCTCGCGTCCTCACTCTCGCGGTTGCCGCGGCGCTTGCCACCCTGCTGGCCGGTTGCGCGGTCGGCCCCGACTACAAGCGGCCCGCCGCCGAGATCCCCGCGTCCTACAAGGAAGCCGCGCCCGGCTGGAAAGTCGCTCAACCGGCCGATCAGCAAGACCGCGGCGACTGGTGGACCATCTACCAGGACCCGCAGCTTAATGCGCTCGAAGAGAAGCTGAACACCGCGAACCAGACCATCGCTCAATATGCCGCCGCCTATCGCCAGGCGCGCGCGTTGGTCGGCGAAGCGCGTGCCGCCTATTTCCCCACAATCGGTGCGTCGGCGGGCGCGACACGTTCCGGCACCGGTTCATCGTCCACGGGTTCCACCAGCAGCCGCTCCGGCGTCAGCAACAGTTTCAACGTACAGCTCGACGCGAGCTGGGAGCCGGATCTGTGGGGCTCGGTGACCCGCTCGGTCAACGCGCAGAAAGCCGGCCAGCAAGGCGCCGCCGCGGACCTGGCGAACGCGCGGCTCTCCGCGCAGGCCACGCTCGCGCAAACCTATTTCTCGCTGCGCGCGCTCGACGCCACCCAACAATTGCTCGACGAGACCGTCGCGGCCTATCAGCGCTCGCTGCAACTCACGCAAAACCAGTACGCGGCGGGCGTCGCCGCGCGCTCCGACGTGATTCAGGCGCAAACGCAATTGCAGTCGGCCCAGGCGGCGGCGATCGACAACGGCGTGCAGCGCGCGCAGGACGAACACGCGATCGCGGTATTGGTCGGCGAACCGGCCTCCACCTTCTCGATTCCACCGATGCCGCTCACCGCCACGCCGCCGGCCGTGCCCGCGCAGATGCCGTCGGCGCTGCTCGAACGGCGTCCGGATATCGCGTCGGCGGAGCGCAAGGCCGCGGCGGCCAACGAGCAGATCGGCGTGGCGATTGCGGCGTTTTTCCCGTCGCTCACGTTGTCGGCCAGCGGCGGCTTCGAAAATTCCGTGTTCTCGCAGTTGCTGACCGCGCCGTCGCGCTTCTGGACGCTCGGCCCGCAACTCGCCGCGACGATCTTCGACGCCGGCTTGCGCAAGGCGCAGACCGAAGCGGCTCGCGCGGCCTACGACGCCGATGTCGCCACTTACCGCCTGACGGTGCTGACCGCGTTCCAGGACGTCGAGGACAACCTCGCGTCGCAGCGCATCCTCGAAAGGGAAGTCGTCGTGCAGCAGCAGGCGGTGGAGTCGGCCCGGCAGGCGCTCGCGATCGTCACGAACGAATACAAGGCGGGCACGGTCGGCTACGTCAACGTGCTGACCGCGCAAACCACCGCCTTCACCGCCGAGCAGAAGTTGAAGAGCATCGCGGGACAGCGGATGGTGTCGTCGGTGGGTCTGGTGAAGGCGCTGGGCGGCGGTTGGGACGCGTCGCAAATGAATCGTGAAACGGGCGACGTGGCGGCGCCGGCGCCGCTGCCGGCTTCATCGGCCACGCCCGTGGCGCAAAACGGAGTCACGCCGGCGCCGTCGCAGCAGCAGACGCAGACGCAGAGCAAATAGACGCGCGGCTCGCAAACGAACCGGCAGGAAAGAAGGGCGAAAAAGAAGCGGCATGGCGCACGCACCATGCCGCTTCTTTTTCAACGGCGTTGTCTGGACGTCAAAAGGCGTTCGCCCGCGTCAGTGCGCGAAGCTCAACGTCACCGTGCCCGGTCCGCTCGGCCGCCCCAGCAGGTTCAGCAATCCCGCGAGGATATCGCGCGCTTCCGGCGCGGCACTGGCCGTGCCTCGAAACGAGGTTGAAGCGGCCGACACCGTGCCGCTGCCGTCCAGCATCAGCGGGCCCTTGATCGTCGTCAGTTCGACTGTCGAAGAAGCCCCTTGCGCCTGGAACAGCACCCGGTACGATCCCAGCGGCTTGACCGGCGACACACGTGAGCTGACGTCGTTCAGCGTGACGGTGAGCTGCCCGAATGCCTCCTTGTTGAAGCTGCGCCAGTCCGACCACGACAGTCGCACCTCGCCCTGCAAATCGAGCGTATTGAAAGGCGCGCCCAGGCCGCTCAGCAGCGACGCCGGCACGGCGAGTTCGCCCGGCGTGACCGTGGCGCTGCGCGGCGTGGCGTCGACGGTGATCGGCTCGGGCATCGCTTCGCTCTGCCGCATGGTCATGCGCACGCGGCCGGTGAAAAGCGGCCAGAACGACGTGCGCCATTCGATCCGCCCAGGCAGGAGGGTCGGCGCGCTCATGTCGGAGCCGGCGGCCAGCATCAGCGTGGCCGAGCCGTGCCACAGCGAGCCGGCCGGGTCGACCAGATTGACGTGACCACGCGTCTGTTTGGCGAACTGCGGCGTGATCCACGCGGCCGGCAACAACGCGAGCATCACGACCGCGGCGGACAGCACCGCGATCGCCAGCCAGGGCAGTGCGACGCGCAAGCGCCGCATCCAGTAAGTCATGCGATATCCCGTAACGGCGCGGTGATGTTCATTTCGCGGTCGAAGGCTGGAACGACGCCGTCAGATCCACCTGGCCGTCTTCCTTGAGCGCGGTCACGTGCGCCTCGGCCACCTGCACCTTGAACTGCTTGCGCACGTCGTCGACCCAGCTCGTCCACGTGGGGAACGACGCGTTTTTCATCTGGACCTGCACCACGTTGCCGATCACCTGCACCTGGGTGGCGGCGAGGCCGTGATCGCCCAGCGAGGCGGTGAGCGCGTCCTTCAGCGCGGCGCCGGTCGGCGCGACGCCCTGAGCCGCCGCCGACAACTGCCGCGCTTCGCTCGATTGCGCGGTCATCTGCGCCAACTGGCGCTGCAAGGTGGGCAGCGATTCACGCAGACGCGCGCGGCCCTCCTGCGCCGGCGCCCACAGCACCGACCACGCGATGACCACCGCGAGCAAGCCGCCGCCCCACGTCAGAAGATTTTTTTCGCGCTCCGTGCGCTGGTCCCAGAAGCCGGCCCATGTTTGAGCGAGTTGAGCTTTCATTGTCCGTTCCTGATGGTCCACTTGCCGGTATTGCTGTCGATCGCGCCGCTCAACCCATTGCGCCCGAGGCGCTTGCCGAAGTCGGGATCGAGCTTCACCTCGGGCTTGAAGGTCACGTCGAGCCGCCGGTCGTGATAGTCGAGCCCTGCGATGCCGTTGAGCGGCACCGGCGCGAGCGAGCGCGCGAGGCGGTCGGCGAGCGACAGGAAATCGTCCGGCGACAACTCGCCCGCAGCCACGCGCAACTGCTGCAACTGGCGCGACATCTGATCGGGTGCATCGAGCACGACCGTGGTCTTGGGGAAGGTGTTGAGCAGCAGTTCGGTCATTTGCGTGCTGATCGCGTCGCGTTGGCGCGCGAGCATCAGCCACTGCACGTTCGCGCCGATGATCGCGACCACCAGCGCGCCGACCGCCAACAGCACCGGCAGACGCAGACGCCGCAGCGTCGCGCGGTCGAGCCGCCACGGCTGCGAGGCGAATTCGAACTGGCACAGATCGAGGCGGCACTCCAGCGCGCGCCGCGCCAGTTGCTCGAACGGCAACGGACTGGCGCCATGCACGTAAGCGGCGAGCCGCGCCGGACTGCTTGCGCCCAGGCTCGGTTCGTTGCCGGGCACCTCGGTCAGCATGTACAGCGAGACGGGCGCCGCGCCGGCGAGCGCGCCGAGCGTTGCATTCACCGTGCTGGCCGGCACCGCCAGGCCTTCGCCCTGGACGCCGCGCGCGATCGCCAGCTCGACGCGCGGCACGCCATTTTCCGGAGCGCGCTCAACCGCGCCTTCCAGCAGCATCGCAGGGGCAGTCTGGACCACCGCGCCGAGCACCGCCGCCACCATCGGCGTCGCTGGCGCCGCCTCCGGCGATGCCGTCGTCACATCGGACGAACCCGCGACGACCGGCTCGCCGGCGTTGACCGTTTCGGCGACTTCGACGCGCGTATCGAGCGCGACGCCTTGCGGCAGACAGCGCGTCACCGGCACCGCGCGCAAGCTGCGGTGGCCGGCCGCGGAAAATCCGTCGCAGATGAAGCGGAACCAGCCGCGGTCGATGATCGCCAGCAACTGCCGGCCGCCCGCGAGCGGTTGCGGATCGACGGCGATGTGACAGGTTTGCGGGTCCTGGATCAGTTGATCCTCGACGATGTTGGGCAGCGCCTGACGCAGCCGCGGGCCGCGCAGCGGCGGCAGCGCGGCGGGCATCATCAGCAGGTCGCGGGCGGCGACCATCAGCACGGTCGACGCCGCGCGCGGCAGCAGCGTGAGCGCCGAGCGGCCGGCGCGCTGGGTGCGGCCCGACTTGTCGAGCAGCACGAACGGCAGCTCGGGCAGTTGCCATTCCTGCGATGGCACCGCCGGATCACGCGGCGGCAATAGGACGATCAGCGTGCTCAAGGTCCACTCTCTCTGGGAAAGGCGTTATTCATAGTTGGTCTTGTACCCGCACGATACGCGTAGTGTGGGTCAATGCGTCGCGATAGACGAGCGTCGTGCGGTCCACCTGGGCGCGTTCGTGCTGCACGCGGCCGTGAATCAGGAAATAGTTCGTGTTGACGTCGAACTGCGCCGGATCGACCGAGACCTGTTGCACGCCCGCGCCGCGCAACGCGAGTTGCACGTCGCCGGCGTTACGGAAAAACACCGTCTTGCGGCGCGCGACGAGGGCCTGAGCGGCCGACACGTTCATGCCCGGCACGAGCGCGGCGATCACTTCGGCGGAAGCGGTATTCATGTTGAGCGCCGTTGCGGTCGGCAGCACGGTGACGAACGGGCGCAGGCGCGCGACCATTTCCGGCGTGTAGCCGGGGATATCGAGCAGCGAATCGACACTGATCAGTTGCAGCGGCGCGCGCGCCGCGTTGTCGTCGCCGCCCTCGATGCCGGGTTTGTCGGTGAAGCCGCCGCCCATCGCGCCGCCCTGAATCGCCGGCGTCGCCGTTGCGCCGGTGGGAGAGGTGGTGGTCTGAAAGCGCGTCGCCGATTGCGCGAGGCTGGAGCGAATCTGCACGGCGGTGTTTTTCGCCAGTTGGCCGCTGACGCCGAGCGAGACGAGCAGGCGCTGATAGGCGCCGATCTGCTCCTGGTTCAGTTGCATGACGCCGGGCGCCGGGCTCGAGACCAGGTTGCGGAGGTTGAATTTCGACTGGGCGTCTTCGATCGAGCCTGAGAGGAAGGTTTCCGCGCCTTGTTCCGCTCGGACTTCGCCGATTTGGCCCAGGAAATCCGACAGGCGAGTTTTGGCGATGGGCACGCCCCATAGGCCGCCCAGGTAGGTGATGCCCGCCGAGGTGTCGCCCTCCGAGCGGAGGATCAGGCGCGTCCAGTCCAAGGCGCCTCTTGCGACCCATTGGGCTTGAGACAGGAGGCGCTGGTTTTCTATTCTTCGGATTTGGACTTGCTGGCGCCAGAGCATGCCGGAGACCAGTATGGCCGATAGGGCTACTACCAGGAGGGCGCTGATGATTGCTGCGCCGGCTTGATGGGGTTGTCTTCGCGAGGCTCTGGGGTGTGGTTTTGTTGTTGTTTTGGCCTTTTCTTGTGTTGCTAGTGGTCTATTAGCGTTGCCCCTGTGCGGGGCGGCACCTACTTTTCTTTGCCGGCCGCAAAGAAAAGTAGGCAAAAGAAAGCGGCTTACACCGCTAGGTTTCAAGCGGGTCTCCTGGCTCGGAGGGGGCAGTGGTGCATCTGGAATCCGTGCACGCGTACCCTCACCCCCCAGTGACAAGGCAGTCATACTTCCCGACTCGCGCGGCGCGCTCGCCGGAACGGTTCGCATGGGACATAGCGATAACGATGGTTTTTGTGAAGTGCCGCTCGGCGCGCGAAGCGCCGCCGGAACGGATGACTGCCTTGTCACGAGCGCGGAGTGTGCGAGGGCACGGATTCCAGATGCACCACTGCCCCCTCCAAGCCAGGGGACCCGCTTCAAAGCTGGCGGTGCGAGCCGCTTTCTTTGCTTACTTTCTTTGCGGCGGCAAAGAAAGTAAGTGCCGCCCCGCACAGGGGCAACACTAATAGACCGCCAACAAAACAAGGAAAGGCCAAAACAACAAAACCACACCCCAGAGCGTCGCGGAGACAAAAAAGAGAACCTCATATCATTCCCCGACGAGAAAAACCCGCGTAACAGGCCGCGCCAACCCCTTAGCCCCGATACGAACCTCAAGCCCGGTCACAGACCGCGGCAACGGCGCATTCCCCAACTGCGGCACCTTAAGATTATTGTCGTTCTCGGTAATCGCACTCTGCACGTCCTTCATCTGCGTGGTCCAGCCAACTTTGGGCACATAAACCCGCGCGGAAATCGCTCCCACACCGCCCATCAACGGCACCGTTGCCCACCCCTCACCCTCCTCACCACGCAACGCCCGCCGCAACTCGCCGACATTGCCCAACGGCGGCGACGCATAGCGAATCACGCGTCCCTCGGATACCCGATACCGAACCACCTGCAAGCGCGGCGCCGTCGCCGGCAAGTTCATTTGCCGCACGATCTGCAACACGCTGCCGGACACCGTAATGGCCGCCTGACCGGATTCGTCGTCCGACGCGGCCTGGCGCGCGTCGATCCGTATCTGGTCGAATAACTGCGCGAACACGCGCTCCTCTTCCATCGCGCTCGTGATGGTCTGCCGCCCGCGAATGATCTGGTCGAGCCCGCGCCACGACAGCACCGCGATCACCGCCAGAATCGCAATCGCGACCAGCAGCTCGATCAGCGTGAAGCCACGCGCGCCCGACGGGCGGCGGCGCCTAGAGCGAACGGTTGGTTTCATTCGCCACCACCGTGACCATCTGCGCCAAGTTGCCGGAACGCCCTGGCATCGTCACCATCACTTCCACCCGACGAAATACCGGATTCGGCGTCGCCGTCACCTGCTGCGTACAAATCAGTTGCAAGTTGCCCTGCGAACAGTCGAAGCTCGTCGAGCCGACGTTCGGCCAGGCATGCGTCAGGCGCAATTGCGCCAACGCGTTGTCCGCGCTCCAGCCCGCCAGCAAACGCCGGTGCAGATCGGCTTCGCCGGTCGCGAGACTGCCGACCGCGCGCAACGACGCGCCCAACGCCACCGCGATGATCGCAAGCGCCACCAGCACTTCGATCATCGTAAAACCGCGCTGCGACGCGCGCGCGCTCATGCTCCCGCAACGCCACATCTCAATGCACCTCATAGCGGCCATTGCCGGTGCCGACGATCGTCGCGCTCCCCGCCGCCGAAAACAGCGTAATCCGCACCGGCACGTCGATCGCTTCAGTGCCGAACACGATGCGGCCCGGCTGCGCATCCGAGCCGGGATAGTTGATCGCCACGCCGGTCACGCCGCCTTCCCAGTGGCGCGGTCCGAGCAGGTCGTCGCGCAGCGGGCGCCAGCCGTCCTCGGTACGCACGTCGAAACGAAAGCCGCTCTCGGACGGTTGCCAGGCGATCGGCCGCGCGCGCACCTGCGCTTCGTCGCCGGCCGATTCGAACAGCAGCGCGAGACGTTGCGCTTCCTCGTTCAGATCCGTGCGCGGATTGCGCGTCATCGTCAACGCGGTCAGCGATACCAGCAAACCCGCGATCACCAGCACCACCATCATTTCCAGCAGCGTGAAACCGGCTGCGCGCTTCCGGCCGCTCGCATGCGGACGGGGCAGGTCACGCCCGCGCGCGCCGACCCACGCCATGCGCGGCAACGAAGCCGTACACGGAGTGTCCACATGGGACTTGCAAGCGGACATACGCATAGTGCCGGCCACGAACGATCAACCTAAAAGTCAAAAACGGTACATCGACAGGACGCGCGAGCCGACCGTAAAGAAGGACGACTCTGCGCACCTGACAAAATCAGCGGCTTCTCCGCAGCTTATTGCCACGAGCCGACGTCGGAATCGTTGCCTTCGCCGCCGGCCTTGCCGTCGGCGCCATAACTAAACACGTCGATCTCGCCGTGCACGCCCGGATTCAGGTACTGATAGCTGTTGCCCCACGGATCATTCGGCAGACGCTCGAGATAGCCGCCGTCCTTCCAGTTGTTCGGCACCGGGTCCGTGCCCGGTTTTTCGATCAGCGAGCGCAGACCTTGCTCCTGGGTCGGGTAACGGCCGTTGTCGAGACGGTACAGCTTGAGCGCCTGCATCACCGTGCCGATGTCCTGCTTGGCGGCGACGCGCCGCGCTTCGTCCGGGCGGCTCATGATCTTCGGCACGATCAACGCGGCGAGAATGCCCAGAATCGCGATCACGACCATGATTTCGATCAGCGTGAAACCGCGTTGACGGCGGCTGCGCGAACCCGCGATTTCAGCGCGGCGAGTGGTCGACAGTTGCATAACTTGCTACCTCTTTTCAGATGAATTTTCGATCGGACGGAATTCGCGCTTCAGCGGGCGCGTCAGTAATCAGGGTGCCATCGAACAGGCCCGGCCGGTCATTTTAATGTCATGGTGTGGAAGGGTTTCAACCCAACGCAATTTTCACAATAGTCCGTACAATGATGCGCATGAACGCCATCCAAATCCGCCTTCTGTCGCTCGCGCTGTTCGCCGTGTTCTGCGCGACATTGACCTACTGGGTCATCACGCTCGCCACGACGTCCGGTGCGCCGTTGCCCGCGGCCGCCGCGCATCCTCAGGTGTCGACCGAACAGGCCGCCACGCTGTTCGGCGGGCAACTCACGCGCACCGCCAACCAGGACGTGCATCTGTTCGGCATCCTCGCTTTGCGCGAAGGCGCCGCGGCCATCGTCAGCGTCGGCGGTGAACCGCCGCGCGCCGTCTCGCTCGGCAGCGCGCTGATGCAAGGCGCCAAGCTCTCCGAAGTGCGCGCCCGTTCGATCATCATCGACCGCAACGGCGCGCATTCCGAAGTGTTCCTGCCGGCCAATGCGGCAGGTCCTACGATTTACGTGCGCTGAGGCGTCGAGCGTCCTGACCGGCTTCACCGGATTGCGCGGCCACCGCGCGATCCGACCAGACTTCCGCGCTACTGCACCAGGTTGTTCAACTCGATGATCGGCAGCATCACCGCCAGCACGATCACCAGCACCACGCCCCCCATCGCCAGAATCAGCAACGGCTCCAGCAGGCTCGTGAGGAACATCGTGCGGCGCTCCAGTTCGCGGGCTTCGCCGTCGGCGGCACGGTCGAGCATGGTGGTGACGTCGCCGGTCGCTTCGCCCGAGCGGATCAGGTGAACCAGCACCGGCGGAAACGTCTTCGTATTGCCGAGCGCGCGCGATAGCGACGTGCCTTCGCGCACGCGCACGATCGCGTCGTCGATGTTGCCGCGCATCGCGTTGTTGCTGAGCGTTTCGGCCGCCGCTTGCAGCGCGCGCAGAATCGGCACACCCGCCGCCGTCAGAATGCCCAGCGTGCTGGCGAAACGTACCGTGTTATAGCCACGCACGAGTTTGCCGAGCAGCGGCGCCGTCAGAAGCCAGCGGTCGAACGCGAGGCGCGGGCCCGGCTGCTTCAGGATCGAGCGCACCAGATACACCAGCACGGCCACCCCGATCATCAGCGCCCACCACCAGTGCCGCACGAAGCCCGACAGCGCCATCATCATGACGGTGAGGAAGGGCAGTTGCTGCTTGGTGCTGGCGAACACGTTCACCACTTGCGGCACCACGTAGCTCAGCAGAAACGTGACGATGCCGAAGGCAATCAGCGTGACGATCGCCGGATACGTGAAGGCGAGCACGATCTTCTGCTTGAGCGCGTTGCGTTGCTCGATGTAGTCGGCGAGGCGCGAAAGCACGAGACCCAGCTTGCCGGTGTGCTCGCCGGCCGCCACCAGCGCGCGATAAATCTCGGGGAAGTCTTTCGGATGCTGCGTCAGCGCATTGGCCAGCGAATGGCCGCCGAGCACTTCCGCGCGAATCGACGCCATCAGCTCGCGAATGTAGTCGCGCTCCGATTGCTCGGTAAGCACCGCAAGGGCTTCGTCGAGCGGCAAGCCGGCGATCAGCAGGCTCGCGAGTTGCCGCGTGAGAATCGCCTGCTCGCGCTGCGACAGGCGCCGCCCGAGCGACAAGCGTTGATTGCGCTCGCCGCGCGTGCGCGTCGCCGCGGGTTCGACGACGAGCGGCGTAAGTCCTTGCGAGCGCAGATTGGTCCGCGCGCCGCGCGCGCTGTCCGCGTCGAGCACGCCTTTTTGCGCCTTGCCCGCCGCGTCGATCGCCTCGAAACGAAATGCCGGCATGCGCTTATGCTCCGCCCGTCACGCGGATGACTTCCTCGAGCGACGTGAGCCCGGAGGCGAGCCAGCGGTCCGCATCCTCACGCAGTGTGCGCATGCCTTGCGCACGGCCGGCGGTGAGAATCTCGGCGTCGGACGCATTGCGGTGGACCAGCGTGCGGATCTCGTCGTCGATCAGCAGCAGTTCGTACACGCCGCGGCGGCCCGTGTAGCCGGACTGGCCGCACTTGTCGCAACCCACCGGATGCCAATGCACGCGGCCGTCTTCCTCGACGCGCTCCTCGCGGCACACCGGGCACAGGCGGCGCACGAGCCGCTGCGCCAGCACGCCGAGCAGCGACGACGCCAGCAGATAGGGCTCCACGCCCATGTCGGTCAAACGCGTTACCGCCGATGCCGCGTCGTTCGTGTGCAGCGTTGCCAGAACGAGGTGGCCGGTCAGCGACGCCTGCACCGCGATCTGCGCGGTTTCGAGGTCGCGGATTTCACCGATCATGATGATGTCCGGGTCCTGCCGCAGAATCGAGCGCAGCGCCCGCGCGAACGTCATGCCGATCCGCTCGTTGACCTGCGTCTGGCCGATGCCCGACAGGTCGTATTCGATCGGGTCTTCCACCGTCATAATGTTGGTGGTCGCGGTTTCGAGCCGCGACATCGACGCGTACAGCGTGGTCGTCTTGCCCGAACCGGTCGGGCCGGTCACGAGCACGATGCCGTGCGGCTTGCCGATCAGCTTGTCGAACTTGACGAGCGTATCCGGCCCCATGCCGAGCGCTTCGAGGTTCAGACGCGACGCGTCTTTTTCCAGCAGACGCAGCACCGCGCGCTCGCCGTGCCCGGTGGGCAGCGTCGACACGCGCACGTCGACCGGACGGCCGCCCACGCGCAGCGTGATACGGCCGTCTTGCGGCAGACGCTTTTCCGCGATGTCGAGCTGCGCCATGATCTTGATCCGCGAAATCAGTGCGCCGTGCAGCGCTTTCTTCGGCCGCACGACGTCGCGCAGCGTGCCGTCGACCCGAAAACGCACCACGGAAGAAGTCTCGAACGGCTCGATGTGAATATCCGACGCCTGCTCGCGCGCGGCTTGCGTGAGCAGCGCGTTGATCATGCGGATGATCGGCGCATCGTCTTCCGACTCGAGCAGATCCTCGACCTCGGGAATGTCCTGCATCAGGCGCGACAGATCGACTTCGCCTTCCACTTCGCCGACCACTTGCGCGGCGCTGCCGTCGTGGCGCGCATACGCCTGGTTGATCGCCTGCGCGAGCTCGTCGGCGGGCAAACGCGTGACCGACAACGCGCCGAAGTTGCGCGCGACTTCCGCGAGCGCGGCGTCGTTGGTGCGCTCGCTGATCCAGACTTCGAGACTGTCGGCATGCTGATGCGCGACCAGGATCTGGCCGCTGCGGGCAAAGCCGTAAGGGACGAGGCGTGCGGCAATCCCCGAGGGCGCCGCGCGCTCGGCTTGCTCGGTCATCGCCGGGGGCGCAACCGTCGCAGCGCGCGCCGATGCAGGCGACTTTGCGGATGACGGCGGCGTGGACGGCGTGCTCACGGCTGAACTCCTGGCGATGCGGTGGACGGCGCGACCGTCACGGGGTTGGACTGCACCGCGCCGCCGTTTGTCAGGGGGGCGACGCCTGGCTGCGTCGACGAGCGCGGCTGCGGCTGCGACTGAGGCTGCGGCTGCGGCGCTAGCTGCTGACGACGCATCTGGTCGAGATCGAACAGGTTCATCGCGGGCGAGCCGCCCTGGCTGGGACCGGTCGGCATGGGCGGAACCACCGGGTCGTCCTTGTCCTTCATCACGTTATTGTCCGACTTGTATGCGCCTTGCACGCCTTGAATATAGTCGTAACGGTTCGAGGTCACAGCCTGCGCGGTATCGCGGTCGTTGATGATCACCGGGCGCAGGAACACCATCAAATTCGTCTTCTGGCGGGTCTTCTGTTCCGAGCGGAATAATTGGCCGATCCACGGAATATCGCCCAGCAGCGGCACCTTGCTGTTGCTGACCTGGTAGTTGTCCTGCATCAGGCCGCCCAGCACGATGATCTCGCCGTTATCGGCGAGCACCGTCGATTGGATCGAACGCTTGGTGAACTGCGGGCCGGCGGGGTTGGTCACCGCGTTGGTCGTGCCGTTCACGATCGCCGAGTCTTCCGTGTAGAGCTGCAGCTTGAGAATCCCGCCATCGGTGATCTGCGGCTTGATGTGCAGCGTCAGACCGACGTCGACGCGGTCGAAGGTATTGAACGCCGAGGTCGCGGTGGCGCTCGTCAGGTTCGAATACGAGCCCGTCTGGATCGGCACGTTCGTACCGACGACGATCTTGGCTTCCTCGTTGTCCAGCGTGATCAGGTTAGGCGTGGACAGCACGTTCGCGTCGGCGGTTTGCGACAGCGCCTGCAGCAGCGCGCCGAGACCCTGCACGCCGAAAATGTTGTGAATCCAGCCGACGTTGAGGCCCTGCTGTAGCCCCTGGGTTGCGAGCGCCGAGGCGAGACCGCCGGTCGCGGCCGTGGCGGCGCCCGCCGTCAGATTGACGATGCTGTTGCCGGAGCCGGTGGCGAGATTGGTGCCGGCGAATACGGAATTGTTCGCGACTTGCCACTGAATGCCGAGATTGCCGCTCGTGTTCGAGTTGAGTTCGACGATCAGCGCCTCGATGTAGACCTGGGCGCGGCGTGCGTCGAGCTGCTCGATCACCGCCCGCAGGTTGCGATACACCGGCTCGG
Source organism: Paraburkholderia terricola (assembly GCF_900142195.1). Lineage (GTDB taxonomy): Bacteria > Pseudomonadota > Gammaproteobacteria > Burkholderiales > Burkholderiaceae > Paraburkholderia > Paraburkholderia terricola. Next base: position 206,253 of record NZ_FRAB01000005.1, on the reverse strand, counting down.
ACGCCGTGATGATCAGCGAGTTCGTTGCTGAATCCGCCTGGATCATGCCGCCTGGCTGATTGTCGTCGCTCTTTTCCTTATCGCTGCCGAACAGGCCGCCGGAGGCCGAACCGCCGCCCGCGCCGTATGCGCCGCCGCCGCCACCACCACCGCCGCCGCCCATTGACGACGACATCGAGCTGCTGCCGAGCCCGCCGCCGGGCAGCGGAGGCGTGCCCGAGGTGCCGGTCGAGTTGCCGCCCAGGCCACCCCCGCCCCCGCCCCCGCCCTGGTTGAAGGCGTTCGCTTCGTTCGAGCCGCTCGACGAGCCGGTGTCGCCGCCCTTGCCGAGCATCCCGCGCAAGGTCTTCGCAAGCTTCGTCGCCTCCGCGTTGCGCAGCGGCACGACGTGCATGTTGCCGGGCATGGTGGTCGGCGAATCGAGCTGTTTGGCGAGCGCTTTCGCCGCGGCGAGACGCGCACCGTTCGACGCGCGGATCAGCAGCGAGTTGGTGCGCGGATCAGCGGTGATGGATACCTTCAGCGTCGCGTCGGTACTGCCGATCGCGCCCGGGTCGAGCATCTTGTTCAATTGCGTGGCGATGTCGAGCGCGTTCGCGTTCTTCAACTGGACGACCGACACCGACTGGCCCGCGGCCGTATCCACGCCTGCGATGATCTGCGCGATGCGGCGTACGTTGTCGGCGTAATCGGTGACGACGATCGTATTGTTGGCCGGATAAGCGGCCACGGTGTTGTTCGGCGAGATCAGCGGACGCAGCACCGGCAGCAGGTTGTTGGCCGATTCGTTCTTCAGCACGAACACCTGCGTGACCACCTGGTCGCCGCGCGCGCTGGGCGTATTGCCGACATAGGTCGGCACACCCTGCAGCTTGGCGTCGGCCTCGGGCACGACTTTCAACACGCCGTGGTCCTGCACCAGTGCGAAGCCCTGCATGCGCAAAGCCGACTGGAGAGTCTTCAGCGCCTGATCCTCAGGTACCGCATTTTCCGACACGAGGTTCAGTTGACCCTTCACGCGAGGGTCGACGATGATCGTTTTGCCCGTTGCCGCGCCGATCGCCTTCGCCACCTGGTCGATGTCCGCGTTCACGAAATTGAGTGTCACCTGCGCCTGTGCTGTCTGCGCGGTGATCAGTCCAACCACCAGCAGCGCCGTTGCGATGCGACGCAAAGCCATACGATTTCTTTTCATGGAATAGGGTATTGATGTCGGCAGCCGTAGCTGCCGACGGTCACGCTGTGCGGACATAGGAGCAGGCCGCCGCCCTGTCGGTCTGCCAGCCAGCTTCAAAGGCGATCACCGCCCCGGATGCCGGCCATCCGATGTCCGAAAAAAAAGAACAGTAACAGTTTTTCATGTCGGATTTGTCACAACAAAACACCGCGGTGCCATTCCTCGCAGGACCACCGCCGGTAATCAACCTATTGAATGTCAACAGTTTGCGCTGAGGCGAGCAGCAAAAGCACGTCTTTTTCGCCGTCTTATGTCGGTTAGCTAACTTGACGCCCCAAGACCTGCCGGTATGATACGAGCCGTTCGAGTCGCCGGTTGCATCTTGCCGATGCGGGGTTTCCCCGATGCGCGGCAACCCCGGCCCGTAAGCCTCGGCGGCTTTCAGTGACTGAAGTATGGCCGATGAATCGCCCTCGCAAACTTTATTCTTGCCTTTTTGTTTAGTGATCTTGACTGATGAGACGCACCCTGGTCACCGTCGCCGCAGGATTTGCCGTGCTAGCCGCAGCAGGGCAGGCACGCGCCGATTGCTTCGACGAGGCGGCCAAATATCAGAAGGTCAATCCGCTGATCCTTCGTGCGATTGCCTGGCAGGAGTCGCACAACCGGCCGGACGCGCGGCATAAGAACGCTAACGGTTCGACCGACTACGGCGTCATGCAGATCAATTCGATTCACCTGCCCACGCTGGCTCAGTACGGCATCTCGCAAGGCACGCTGATGGAGCCTTGCAAGAACGTTTATATCGCGGCATGGCATCTGCGCCGTCAGATGAACAAATACGGCAACACCTGGCAGGCAATCGGCGCATACCACTCCGAGACGCCGGCGCTACGCGACAAGTATGCGCAGCAGATCGCCGCGATCCTGCGCAAGTGGAATCTGATGCCGGCTGCGCGCTGAGCGGTGTTTCCGCTGGCGCGCTGACCCGCGCCGCGCTCATTGATTTTTCCTCGCGCAAGTGCTCGGCCTCGGGCTCCCGAGCGTGGTCCGCGCCGACTTTCCGATCCGCTCCGTCACGCGGGTGCTGCCCGTTTGATGCACAATGCGGCTTCGTGCCGCCGTCGAGGCCCGTCTGTCATTGCAGTCACGCGGCCTCAAGCCCGGCACGCCTTCCAATCCTCTTGTTTGTTCCGTACCGCGATGAACCAGCCGCTATTGCCCGTCACCGTGCTCTCCGGTTTTCTGGGCGCCGGCAAGACCACGCTCCTGAATCACATCCTCGCGAACCGGGCCGGTTTGCGCGTGGCCGTGATCGTCAACGACCTCGCCGCGGTCAATATCGACGCCACCCTCGTGCGCGACGCCGCCGCCTTGTCGCACGTCGAGGAGCAACTCGTCGAACTGTCGAACGGCTGCATCTGCTGCACGCTGCGCGACGATCTGCTGGTCGAGATCAAGCGTCTCGCGGCGGAAAAACGCTTCGACGCGATCCTGATCGAGTCGACCGGCGTGGCCGAGCCGATGCCGATCGCCGAAACCTTCACGTTCGTCGACGATGACGGCGCGTCGCTCTCCGACGTCGCCCGGCTCGATACGATGGTGACGGTGGTCGACGCGTTCAACTTCCTGCGCGACTATGGTTCGGCCGACGCGCTCGCCGAGCGCGGCATCGCCGCGACCGACGAGGACGATCGCACGCTGGTCGAGTTGCTGGTCGAGCAGATCGAATTCTGCGACGTGCTGGTGGTGAACAAGGCCGACCTGGTCAGCGCCGACGAACTCACCCGCCTGCAACGCATTCTTGCCCGCATCAACCCGCGCGCGGTGCAAGTGGTGAGCCGGTTCGGCGAAGTGCCGCTTGCCGAGGTGCTGAACACCGGCCGTTTCGATTTCGACGAAGCGTCGAGCGCGCCGGGCTGGCTCGCGTCGCTCGACCATGAGCATGACCACGAGCACGGCCATGCTCACCACGGTGAAGCCGACGAATTCGGCATCGGCAATTTCATTTACCGGGCACGCCGGCCGTTTCACCCGGAGCGGCTGTGGGCGCTGCTGCATCAGGAGTGGAAGGGCGTGTTGCGCAGCAAGGGCTTCTTCTGGCTCGCCACGCGCAACGACATCGCCGGTTCGCTGTCGCAGGCGGGCGGCGCTTGCCGGCATGGTCCGGCGGGCATGTGGTGGGCGGCTCAGGACCGCGGCGAATGGCCGGACGGCGACGACGAACTGGCCGCCGAAATCGCTGCGGACTGGTACGGCGACCCGGACGATCTGACGATCGGCGATCGTCGCCAGGAACTGGTGATGATCGGTGTGGACATCGATCCGGCCGTGTGGACCGCGAAGTTCGACGCCTGCCTGCTGACCGACGACGAATATGCGCTGGGGCCGCAAGGTTGGCAGCAGTTCACCGATCCGTTCCCGGCGTGGGACTTCGACGAAGACGATCACGACCATCACGACCACGACCACGACGGGCATGGCCACGGCGAAATCGTGCATCGTCATGACTAGGCGCTGCTGACGCGCCGTCGCCGCTGATTAGCCGTGCGAGGCGCCGCGGCCAATCCATTCCGCGCAAAGCTTGCGGACGAAAAAAAACCCGCCGTTGGCGGGTGTCAACTGCCAGGCAGTAATCTGCTTAGCGCTTGTTGACTGCGTCCTTGAACGCCTTGCCAGCCGTGAACTTGACGGTCTTGGCTGCCGGGATCTTGATGGTCTCGCCGGTCTTGGGATTACGACCCGTACGTGCTGCGCGCTTGCCCGAACCAAAGCTGCCGAAGCCGATCAACTGGACCGCGTCGCCCTTCGACACGGACTTCTTGATCACTTCAAGCAACGTGTCCAGCGTCTCACCGGTTTGAGCCTTGCTGGCGCCCGTCTGTCCTGCGACGGCGTCGATCAGTTCCTGTTTGTTCATTAAGGTTCCTTTCTGAGTTTAGGTTGATACGAACAGCGCGAACGCGCCGATTATACGTGCGCGGGCCGCGCCGTCGAGCAGCTGCGGCTCCGGATCCCGTCCGGACCAATAGCGCCGGACAGGTAACCGTCCGTCGGCCGTGCTGCCGCTCCCTTCGCGGCGCTTGCTATGATAGCGCAGCGCAAACCCAATCAGGATAAGGGTTTCGAAGATTTCAGCGGTTCCAGGGCCATGACAGCAAGGAAACCGCTCTTTTTGCTGTTCGAGGGCGCCAACCGAGGGCTGAAACCCAGCACGGACGGGGCTTGACGTTGGTTTTTGCCAACGTTCGGCGCGTCTTTTTCGCCGTCCGGCGAGCTGCCCGCGCTGGCGGTAACGTTTGATCCGCTCTTTCGAGCGTCATTTTTCGCCGCGCATGACCGATCCGCTGATCCCCGCCGTCCTCGCGTTTCGCGACAACGGCACGCCTTTTTCCCCGCTTTACGACGATATCTATCACAGCGCCGTCGGCGGTCTCGAACAGGCTCACCACGTTTTTCTGCGCGGCAACTCGCTGCCTGAGCGGTGGCGCGACCGGCGCGTTTTCACCGTGCTCGAGACAGGCTTCGGCATGGGCATCAACTTTCTGACGACCTGGGCCACGTGGCGCGCCGATCCGTCGCGCTGCGAGCGGCTGCACTTCGTGTCGACCGAAAAGCATCCGTTTACGCTCGCCGACTTGCGCAGCGTGTATGCGGCCACCGTTTCCGATCCGTCGATCGCGGCGCTGGCCGACACGCTTGCGAGCGCATGGCCGATGCTCGTGCCCGGCACGCATCGGCTCGAATTCGAGGGCGGCCAGGTCGTCCTCACGCTCGTGTTCGGCGACGCGCTACAGACGCTGCCAGCCTTGAGGCTGCGCGCCGACGCGTTTTACCTCGACGGCTTTGCGCCAGCCAGGAATCCCGAGCTCTGGACCCCCGCGATCTTCAAGGCGCTCACGCGCGTGGCGGGCGAGGGCGCCACTTTCGCCACCTACAGCAGCGCCGGCGAAGTCAAGCGCGCGCTGACGCAATGCGGCTTTGTGTACCAAAAAATCGACGGCTTCGGCTGGAAACGAGCGATGCTGGCCGGCCACTTCGCGCCGCGCTGGCGCGTGCGCCGCCATGAGCCGCCCGCGCCGCTCGCAGTCGACGAACGGCATGCGGTCGTGATCGGCGCGGGGCTCGCCGGTTGCGCGGTCATCGAACGGCTCGCGGCGCGCGGCTGGCGCGTTACCTCGCTGGAACGGCATGCATTGGTCGCGCAAGATGCGTCGGGTAATCCGGCCGGTGTTTTCCATCCGATGATCTCGCGCGACGACAGCGTCGCCTCGCGCGTGACGCGTGCCGGCTTTCTGTACACGCTTGGGCGCTGGGCCGCGCTCGAACGGTTGGGTCACCAGCCGTTGCGCGGCGGCCGGGGCTTGTTGCAAATCGCCACGAACGACGAAGAAGCCCGCTCGATCAGCGAGGCGATCGCCGCGTTCGGTAATCCGTCCGAGTACGTGACGCCGGTCGGCTCGAGCGAAGCGCACAGGCTCGCCGGCGTGCCCCTCGCGCGCGGCGGCTGGTTCTTTCCGCACGGCGGCTGGATCGACCCCGCGTCGCTGTGCGCCGCGCAATGCGCCGCGGCGGGCGGCTTGCTGGACCGGCGCTTCGGCGTCGACGTCGCGCGCATCGAGCGCTCCGGCGATCAATGGACGGTGTTCGACACAGCGGGCCAAGCCGTCGCCCGCGCGCCGGTAGTGGTGGTGGCGAGCGCCCACGATGCCGCGCGCATCGCCGGTTTGCGGTATGCGCCGACGCGCAGCATTCGCGGCCAGTTGACCTTGTTGCCGGCCGGCGCCGTGCCGCGACTCCAGGTGCCGGTGATCGGGGAAGGCTACGCGGTACCGCTCGCAAACGGCGTCACGCTGACCGGCGCCACCTACGAACTCGACGATCCGCATACGCTGCTGCGCGCGGGCGGTCATCTGGAAAACCTCGAGCGTGTGGCGCTCATGCTGCCGTCCTTCGCGGGCGTCGCCGGCGAGGCCAGAAACGCTCAGTCGGCCGAGTTCGCCGGACGCGTCGCGTTCCGCTGCGTCACCAGCGACCGCATGCCGATGATCGGCAATCTCGCCGACGAAGCGCAGGCTGCGCTCGACGCGCACCAACTGCGTGGCGCATGGCCGCTCGACCTGCCGCGTAGCCAGGGTTTGTACGGCGCGTTCGCCTATGGGTCGCGCGGGCTCGTGTGGGCCGCGCTCGGCGCGGAACTGATCGCTTCGCAGATCGAAGGCGAGCCGTGGCCGCTCGAACGCGATCTGGCCGAGGACATCGATCCCGCCCGCTTCCTTTTGCGGGCATTGCGTCAAGGGGTCGTAGGTTAACCGCGCGCGGGACTTATCCACCGCGGGATGTGGATAAGCAGGTGGTTTACCGGCGCAACTCGTGTGGAACCGTTGTGGACGTAAACGGGGTAACTTGGCCGCCGTCGAAAATCGCCAAAAGTTACCCTTGAGTCCCGGCTGTTCCCGCACATGCTGTGCATCCGGTTATGCCGTCGGCAAGCTGCTGATTTGCTTCGGTAAAAATGGGTTATCCACAGAAACCGAGGCAGCTTGTTAACTGTTACTACGTATACATACAGTAAACCTGTAAACAGAAAGGCCTAGGGCAGCGGAAGGCATTCGGCTGGGCAAGGCCTTCAAAATTTCGCGGCACGGCCCCTGCTGTGTGAATGCGCCGAAGCTAGGTCCCACGATGGTTTGTTATCCGCTATCGCGATCGAATCACGGCCATAAAACGGTCGCTTTTTCCTGGCATCATGAAGATAAGGTGCGTTTTTACCGTTTTGACGGCGCGTTCGTGTCTTTTCGGTCAAGGCAGAAAAAGCTATGGCACAATCGCCGTTCTTTTCCGCGTCGTGCCTCGCCTCGAACGGCACACGCAACCACGGAACGGTGCCGGTCAATCAGAATCTGATTCAAGTCGACGGCTTCCTTTCACCGTGCCGTGCCGGTTGCTGCGGCCGCACCCCCGAACGCGCCGAGCTCCCTGCGGCCGCGGCGCGTTCCGATCATCCGATCGTTGAAAACTCGCAACGCTGGTCACGCGAAGCGATCGCGATAGTGAGCGCCTCGCGCGCCACTCGCTCGCCGGTGTTTGCGCCGGTTCGTGTCGTCCGCCGTTGCTGCAAAGGAGAACCCATCACGATGAAGTCGGCGTTTTCATTTTTTCCGGCCTGGCCTCTCGCACCCGACGCCATTTTTTGGGCTGGCCTGGCTTTGCTCGCCGCGGGTCTCTGCGGTGAACTTTGCTATCGCGCGTGGCGTTTGCCGCGCATTTCCGGGTATGCGGTCATTGGTTTGATAGCCGGTGCGGCGGGTTCGGGCGTGATCGACTCGGATTCCGCGAGCGCCGCGCGGCCATTGCTCGATGTCGCGCTCGGTTTGCTGCTGTTCGAACTCGGCAGCCGGCTCGATCTGCGCTGGATCCGTCGCAATCCCTGGCTGATCCTGTCGAGCGTCGCCGAAGCCACGCTTACTTTTGCACTGGTTTTGCCGGTCTTGCTGTTCCTCAACGTGCCGCTCATGGTGGCGACCGTGCTCGCGGCGATCGCCATGGCGACTTCGCCCGCGATGGTGATTCAGCTCAAGACCGAATTGCGCGCGGAAGGCCAGGTCACCCAGCGTCTGTTGACGCTCACCGCGCTCAACAGCATGTATGCGGTGGTGATCGAAAAGCTCGTGTCGAGCTGGCTGCATCAGGAGGTCTATGGCAACGTTTTCGCCACGATTCTTCAGCCGCTGTATCTGCTGGTCGGCTCGCTCGTGCTCGCCTATCTGCTCGCGCGCACCTGCACGTTCTTTTATCGGCGGCTGAGCATGCAGGACGAACATTCGTTCGTCGCGCTGTTCGGTCTCGTGCTGCTGGCGATCGCGCTCGCGCATCTGTTCAAGCTGTCGACGATTCTCGCGCTGCTGGCCGCCGGCATCATCGTCAAGAATCACGAAGCGCGCCCGCAGTTGTGGCCGCAGCATTTCGGCACGGCCGGCTGGCTCCTGACCGTGATTCTGTTCGTGCTGACGCTCACGTCGTTCGAATGGAAACACATCGCGCTCGGCGGTGTCGCGGCGCTGGGTCTGATTGTTGCGCGCCTCGTCGCGAAACTGGTCGGCGTCCTCGCGTTCGCCAGGCCGAGCGGCTTGAACTGGAAGCAGGGCATGGCGCTCGGTTTGTCCTTGTCGCCGATGTCGGCGCTGGCTTATCTGCTAGTCGACGACACCTACAACCTTTATCCGAATTTCGATCCGCAGCTGCGGGCCATCGTGATGTGTTCGATTTTCGTGCTGCAGATTCTCGGGCCGTGGCTCGTGTATCGCAGCCTCGCGCTCGTGGCCGAACGGCGCGAAGAGTAGGCGTATCTAAAGGCACGTCAGCGCGCGGTGCGCTGTTCGGGCCCGACGCGCCTGATCCAACTTATTCGATTCAAAATCGGCCGGGCATCTGACACATACCGGGCCGATCCGACCCAGGGGACGCCATGTCACTCGAACCCTTCATCGATTCGAAACCGTTCACATTCGGCGTCGAACTCGAGATGCAAATCGTCAATACGCACGACTACGATCTGACCCGAGCCGGCTCCGATCTGATGCGGCTCATCAAGGACGAAAAGATTCCGGGCAACATCACGCCGGAAATCACCGAAAGCATGATCGAGTTGTCGACCGGCATTTGCACGACGCATGAACAGGCCGTCGCCGATTTGCGCAAGATTCGCGACACGCTGGTTTCCGCGGCGGACCGCCTGAACGTGGGGTTGTGCGGCGGCGGCACGCACGCTTTCCAGCAATGGAGCGAACGGCAAATCGTCGACACGCCGCGCTTCCAGTACCTTTCCGAGTTGTATGGCTATCTTGCCAAGCAATTCACGGTGTTCGGCCAGCATGTGCACATTGGCTGCCCGGATCCGAATAGCGCGCTCTACCTGCTGCATTCGATGTCGCGCTTCATTCCGCATTTCATCGCGCTGTCCGCCTCGTCGCCGTTCGTGCAGGGCGTGGATACCGGTTTTCATTCGGCGCGCCTGAACTCCGTGTTCGCGTTTCCGCTGTCGGGCCGTGCGCCGTTCGTGCTGACGTGGGACAGCTTCGAGGAATATTTCTCGAAGATGGTGCACACGGGTGTCGTCAACAGCATGAAGGATTTCTACTGGGACATCCGGCCGAAGCCGGGCTTCGGCACGATCGAAGTCCGCGTGATGGACACGCCGTTCTCGGTGGATCGCGCCGCGGCGATTGCCTGCTACATCCAGACGCTGGCGCGCCATCTGTTGCTCGACAAACCGATCACGCCGCGCGAGGACGATTACCTCGTCTACACGTTCAACCGTTTCGAGGCATGCCGTTTCGGGCTTGCCGGCACCTGCATCAATCCGCAAACCGGTGAACGCAAGACGATCTCCGAAGACATTCTCGAAACGCTCGATCTGATCGCACCGCACGCCGAAGCATTGGGTTCGGGCAAGGCGCTCGCCGAAATCGGCGCGATCGCTCGCAATCAGGTGAACGATGCGACGTGGTTGCGCGGCGTCGTCGATCGGGAAAAGTCCTTGCATGAAGCCGTTCGGCAGCAGTGTCTGCAATGGCGCGCTTAGCTCGACCCGCGTTGCGGGGAATTCGTAAGGAAACCCGCCTCGAGCGGGTTTTTTTTCTGTAATTTATTTTCCAGCTCGGCGCGCTTAAGGGTTTTTAGAAATCCCGTATACAAAAGTAGTAATAGTTAACAAGCATCGCATCCGCCTGTGGACAACTGACCAATGTCGTTCAAAGTCAAGACACTACGTAAACCATAACCGGGCTGATCGAAGGTGGGCCGATGCCGCGACGCGAGGACAACTCAGAGTCGGGCGGCGCGGTCAGCCGGCTTATCAAGAATCGGTGCACAGGTCGTCCCCGTGTTTTCCCGCGGTTATCCACAGATCGCGTTGGATAAGTTAGCTGTACGATTCGCCGCTCTCGCATAGAATGTCGTTTTCGCCGCCTTGGCCAGTCAGGCGGTAAATTTTTGAGATAGTCGAAACGGTCTCGCCCGCGACTGGGACGAGGCTACCCCACAAAGGCTACGGGCACGGTCGGCAGAAGGGGCGCCGATCCTGCACGAGGGCTGTAAATAAACCAATCGAAGATTATGAGCGAAGGCGTATACGGAGAACAGGCGACCGGGCGGGTGACCCACAGCCTATTGCGATTGAGCACGGCGATGCGAAGCCAGGCTTGGGAATGGGCCGAAGGCGCGGGTCTCACGCCGACTCAGGGCGAGATCCTGGTCTTGTTGATGCAGCGCAAGGGTCCGATGCGCCTGGGCGAGATCGCGCGTGAAACGGCGCTGACCGCCGCGACCACCAGCGATGCGGTGAGCACGCTCGAAGGCAAGGGTCTGGTCGAAAAGCGCCGCGCGCTCGACGACGGCCGCGCACTCGCGGTTCGCCTGACGGCGCGTGGCCGCACGGCCGCCAAGCGCGCCGCGCAATGGCCGGACTTTTTGGCCAAGGCGGTGGGCACGCTGCGCGACGACGAGCAGACCATGTTCTATCGCACGCTGCTGAAAACCGTTCATCAACTGGAAGCGCAAGGCACCATTCCGCCGCACCGCATGTGCCTGAGCTGCGCGCACTTCGAGCCGAGCAAGAATCCGAAGAAGACGCCGCATTACTGCGCGCTGCTCGACCTGAAGCTGTCGGATACGGATGTGCGCCTCGATTGCTCGGTGCATGAAACCGCCGACGCCGCCACCCAAAAGAAGACGTGGAAGATCTACGCCCAATAAGGCGGCTTCTTTCACGACAATCCGCTACACTGCCAAGCCGGCTACGGCGGTCGGCGCACATGCCGACCGCCAGCCGTTCGAGCGCCGCATAGCGGCAAGTCCTTAGTCAATCTGAAGGTGGGCAGCCGATGAATCGCGAAGTTCTGGCCATTCGGCACGTGTACTTCGAGGATCTGGGCAGTCTCGAGCTGGTGCTCGGCGAGCGCGGTCGCCCGGTCCGCTATCTCGACGTCGGCTTCGCACGTATCGAGGCGCCCGACCCGGTTGCCGCGTCGTTGATGGTGGTGCTGGGCGGTCCGATCAGCGCAACCGACGACGCACTTTACCCGACACTCGGGCCACTGCTGTCCAAGATCGAAAAACGCATCGTGGCCGGTTTGCCGACGCTCGGCATCTGCCTCGGCGCTCAATTGATCGCGCGCGCGCTCGGCGCGCGCGTCTATTCCGCAGGCCATACGGAACTCGGCTGGACGCCGCTTACCCTCACCGAGGCGGGCCGCGCTTCGCCGGTGCGTCATCTGGATGGGGCGCACACGTCCATGTTGCATTGGCACGGCGACACCTTCGATTTACCCGACGGCGCCACGCGGCTTGCTTCGACGCCGGCCTGCGAGAACCAGGCGTTCGCCTTTGGCGATCACGTTCTGGGTCTGCAATGTCACCCGGAGATTCGTGCCGACCGCTTCGAGCCCTGGCTGATCGGCAATGCCGGCGAGATTGCCGGTCACGGTATCGATGCCCGTCAGTTGCGCGCCGAGACCGCGCGTCTTGGTCCGGCGCTGGAAGCCGCCGCGCGCCGCATGTTCGGCGAATGGCTCGATCAGGTCGAGGCGACACCCTGACCAGGGCTTGACTGCAGTAAATCACTCGCGATGCTATGCTCGACCGCTCTCGGGTTCTTACTGGGCGGAATTCATGAGCGCGCTTTTTTCTCCGCTCACGCTGCGTAGCGTGACGCTTCCCAACCGTATCGTCGTGTCCCCGATGTGCCAGTACTCCGCCGAGCGCGGCGAGGCGACTGCATGGCACATGATCCATCTCGGCAGTCTCGCCTTGTCCGGCGCGGGCATGTTGTGCATCGAGGCGACCGCGGTCGAGCCCGATGGCCGCATCACGCCCGGCGATCTTGGACTGTGGGACGACGCCACCGAAGCCGCGCTCGTGCCGGTGCTGGCCGCTATCCGCAAGCATTCGCGCATCAGCGTGACGATGCAGTTGGCGCACGCCGGGCGCAAGGCCTCGAGTCATGCGCCGTGGGAAGGCGGGCAACTGATTCCGGTGTCGCAAGGCGGCTGGCTGCCGCACGCGCCGTCCGCGTTGCCGCATAAGGCGGGCGAAGAGCCGCCTCTCGCGCTCGACACAGCCGGCTTGAACCGGATTCGTGAAGCATTCGCGGCGTCTGCGCGGCGCGCCGCGCGCCTGGGTATCGATGCGTTGGAAGTGCACGCGGCACACGGCTATCTGCTGCATCAGTTCCTCTCGCCGATCGCCAATCAACGCGGCGACGAGTACGGCGGCTCGCTCGGCAACCGCATGCGTTTTCCACTCGAAATCTTCGACATCGTGCGCGCCGCATTTCCCGCCGACAAACCGGTGGGCGTGCGGGTTTCCGCGACCGACTGGGTCGAAGGCGGCTGGACACTTGAAGATACGATCGCGTTTGCCGACGAGTTGAAAAAGCGCGGCTGCGACTGGATCGACGTGTCATCGGGCGGTGTCTCGCCGTTGCAGAAGATCCCGCTCGAACCGGGCTATCAGATTCCATTCGCCAGGGCGGTCAAGCAGGCCACCGGCCTCACCACCATCGGCGTGGGACTCATCACCGATCCGGTCCATGCCGAGCAACTGATCGAAGCCGGCGACGCCGATCTGATCGCATTGGCCCGTGCCTTGCTGTACAACCCGCGCTGGCCCTGGCACGCCGCGGCGCAACTCGGTGCGACGGTCGAGGCGCCGCCGCAGTACTGGCGCTCGCAACCGCGCGAGCAGAAAGCGCTGTTCGGCGAGATTTCGTTCGGACAACGGTGAAGACGCCGGCGCGTCTTGCGCTGAGCGCTTATTGACGGTTGAACGAAGCCGTCTTGAGCGTGTAGGATGCCGGTTGTGGCGCATGGGCGTCCAAGGTTCGCGGCGCTCGCAAGGCGCCGCGTTTGCTATCGGCGTCAGCAAAAGCAGCGCGTCAGACGCGAGCATGGCTGACGGCTACCGGAACTTCACTTTCAGTTCTTCACAAGGATTCATTCAATGAGTTCACGCAGGATCGCCGTGCGTCGTTCGGGTGTGCACGGCAAAGGCGTGTTTGCCCTCGAACCGATTGCGGCCGGCGAACGGCTGATCGAATACAAAGGTGAGCGGATCTCTTGGAAAGAAGCGTTGCGCCGTCATCCGCATAATCCGGCGGAACCGAATCACACGTTCTATTTCGCGCTCGACAGCGGCAAGGTCATCGACGGCAAGGTGAACGGCAATAGTGCGCGATGGATCAACCATTCATGCGCGCCGAACTGTGAAGCCGAGGAGATCGACGGTCACGTGTACGTGCATGCGTTGCGCGACATTGCCGAGGGCGAGGAAGTCTTTTACGACTATGGCCTCGTGATCGACGCGCGTCAGACCAAGAAGCTCAAGAAGGAATACGAATGCCGTTGCGGCGCGCGCAAGTGCCGCGGCACGATGCTGGCGTTGCCGGAGAAAGAGAAGGGCGCGGGGAAATCGGACAAGGCGGCGAAGTCGGTCAAGTCGTTGAAGAAGGCCGCGGCGCCAGCGAAAAAAGCGAAGAAGAAATGAAACGCGGGCGGCCTGAATTGACGATAAAGTCCAGGCCGCCCGCGTTGACCCGCATCGTCACATATCGATCGGCGCCGAGTGCGCCGATTTTTTTTCGGGCTGCCCGGGGCCTTCTTCTGTCTGCGCACCGGGGCTGCTCTGAGCAGTGGTGGGCACGAGCGGAATGCGGACGATAAAACGTGCTCCGCCTTCCGGTGCGTCTTCGTAATGCACGCTGCCGTGATGCAGCACCATGATGTCGTGAACGATCGCGAGCCCGAGACCGGCGCCGCCGTCCACGCCGGAGTCGCTCTGGCCATCGCCGCGGAAGAATCGTTTGAACAGATCCGCCTGCTGCGTGAGCGGCACGCCCGGCCCGTTGTCCTCGACGATGATCTCGGCCATGCGCACCTGGTCGATCACCGTTTGCGACACCGTCACCGTGATGCGCCCGCCATCGAAGCGCGAAGGCGGCACGTACTTCAGCGCGTTATCCAGCAGATTCGCCATCACTTCGTGCAGCAGCACGGGATTGCCGCGTGCCATCAGCGGATGATCGTTGGCGGGATCGTCGAGCCGCTGGAAACCGAGGTCGACGTGAAACGCCAGCGCGCGCGGCACCCATTCCGCACCCGTGTCGAACGCGAGCGCGGCCATATCGACATCGACGAAGCGGGCCGCCTGTTCGCCCGGCTCGGCGCGCGCGAGCGACAGCAGTTGATTCGACAGCCGCACCGCGCGGTCGGCTGCGGCGCGCAGCTCGCGCACCGCGGCCAGCGCTTGCTGCGGGTCGCGCGCCACAGCGGCTTGCTCCGCATGCAGCTTGACGGCGGTGAGCGGCGTGCGCAGTTGATGCGCGGCGTCGGCGATGAATTTGCGCTGGCCGTCGAGCGCGGTTTTCAGGCGATCGAGCAGGGCGTTCAGCGCGCCGGTGAGGGGCCGGATTTCGACCGGCACGTAGGTTTCGTCGACCGGTTCGAGGGAGGTGTGGGTCTGCCGGTTCAGCGAGTCGGCAAGATCGGTCAGCGGATTGAGCTGCTGATTGACGACGCGCCACACGATGATCCACCCCGCCAGCAGCAACAACAGCAGCGGCATCATGATCGCGACCAGAAACTCGGCGGCGATTTGAAAACGGTGATGCACCGGCTGACCCACTTCGACGACGATCGGATTGCCGACCGGCTGGTCGACGCGCACCTGCGCCACGCGCACCGTCACGCCTTCGTGCTGCGTTTCGAACACATACGCGTAGTGCATGCGCCGCACGCTGGTGCCTTGCAGCGGCAGCTTAGGGTCGCCGGCGATTTCGGTTTCGCCGTTGCTGATCCGGTAGACCAGGTGCTCGACCGGATCGGAGAACATGGCTTGCGCGAGCGGCGGCACGGTGAACCGTGCATCCGCTCCGGCGATCTGGATCTGTTTGGAGATGGCGGTGGCGAGATCGGCGAGCGAGCGGTCCACCACGTGCTGCGTGTACTGCCACGCGAGCCAGTAAGCGATCAGACCGCTCATCAGCGCGAGCAGCGAAAGGGGAGCGGCGAGGCGCCGCAGCAGCGTGCGGCGCAGACTATTGGCGGCCGGCTGGGGCATGATCGAACGCGCGGGAAAGTGGCAACGGCGAAGGCGCCGTGAAATTCCGCCGGATGCCGGCGAATCGCGCACCAGGTGCGCGGCGCCGGCCCGGCGCCGTCAGGCCGCGACGAAGATCGCGGCCCTCAGGGCGATTATGCGGCCTGACGGATTTCCTGCAACAGATAACCGAAGCCACGCACCGTGACGATTTCGACGCGGCAGCTTTCGAGCTTTTTACGCACCCGGTGCACATAGACCTCGATCGCGGTGTCGCCGAGATCGCCGCCGAAGTGCGTCAGATGGTCTTGCAATTGCGCCTTGCTGACCACGCGGCCATGACGCAGCAACAGCATTTCGAGCACGGCGAATTCACGCGGCGACAGTTCGAGCGGCTTGTCGTCGTTGAAAATGCGGCGATCGACGCCCGACAGGCGCACGCCGCCGAGCGACACTTCCGGACGCGGCATGTCGCCGTGCGGACCGCTGCGGCGCATCACCGCGCGAATGCGCGCTTCGAGTTCCGCGGGTTCGAACGGCTTCAGCAGGTAATCGTCGGCACCGGAATTCAGGCCTTGAACGCGGTCGTTCAATTCGTCGCGCGCGGTGAGGATGATCACCGGCGTATGACGATTGCTCTGACGAAAACGCGACAGCAGCGTCATGCCGTCGATACCGGGCAGACCCAGATCGAGGATCACCAGTTCATGGCGGTTTTGCGTGAGGGCCTGCTCGGCGAAGATGCCGTCATGGACCATGTCGACGGTGAAGCCGGCTTGTTCGAGACTGCTTTGGATGCCGCGTGCGATGGGGCGGTCATCTTCAATCAGAAGGAGTCGCATGGGTTTCGCTCAATTACAATGGGTTAGGCATGTGGGCAAGCGGTTCGCCGGGGCGCCTGCCGCACAGCCGGGGCGTGCGCCGCGGCCGTGCCGATAACCGGCACGAACCGCCGCGAAGCAGCCACTGAGCGATCACGAAGTCATGTCCGAGATAACGATTCACGAACTGGAAGCCGCGATCAACTTCTGGCGCGCCCGCTCACCTTCGAGCGGCGACGAACTCGTTCTGTGCAAGGAGGCAAGCGCGCTCTCCAAGCCGTATGCGTTGATGATTGTACAGCGTCAGCAGACGCTATCGCGGGATCGTTTGGACGCGGTTGCGCGGCAGGCGTGGGATTCTTACGTGTACCTTAAGAACAGCCTGTAGAACTGAAGGTTTGGATGCCCGATAGCCTGCAATGCCCTTTCAGTACTGACCGAATCGTTCGATAAACCTCGATCGAACGCCCCGGCACGCAACCTGAGCGCAGGTGTTACGAAGTAATACTGTCGATGAACCGGGCCAGTTCGATGTCACGCTCGCTCAAGCCGTCGACCTCGTGCGTGGACAACGTGATTTCCACCTTGTCGTAGACGTTGAACCATTCCGGGTGGTGGTCCATCTCCTGCGCCTTGATCGCCACGCGCGTCATGAAGCCGAATGCTTCGTTGAAGTCGGCGAATCTGAACTGCCGCTGGATTGCGTCGCGGCCGGCCACGGCTTGCCAGCCGTGCAGTTTCGCAACCTGCGTCGCACGTTGCTCGGAAGTCAGTTTATGAATCATGGCGCTACCTCGTTGAGCTGGACAGGCGCGCCGAAAAAGCCGGGCGCGTCCATTATCTTTTCACGGATCCGGCGAGCTTGCCGTGCGTGTCGTCGGCGTTTGTCTTCAGATATCGCCGTGCGTCCGCCAGCCTTTGCGTGAGCCGCTTCCGCCGGGGCGACCGTGTTCGAGTCTGAGAACCCGCGTGCAATAATCGCGCATTCAACGGCGATTCCGTGCGGACACTCATCATGTTGGAACTCGATCACTTCGATCTCGCGTTGCTGGACGTTCTTCAGCGCTTTGGCCGCGCCACGCATCAGCAATTGGCGGAGCAAGTGCCGCTGTCGCCGTCGCAGATCGGACGGCGTTTGCAGCGGCTGGAGCAACTGGGGGTGGTGGACGGCTATCGTGTCGTGCTGCGTCCGGAGAAGCTCGGGCTCGGCGTCACGGCCTTCACGAGCTTGAAGTTGAAGCACCACGGCGATTCGGTCATCGAGCAATTCCAGCAGCAGATCGAGGTGCTGCCTGAAGTGCTGGAATGTCACGCGGTAGTCGGCGACGCCGACTACTTGTTGCGCATCGTGGCGCCCGATCTGAACTATCTGTCGACGTTCGTCATGAAGAAGCTGATGCGCGTGCCGGGCGTCGATAGCGTGCGCTCGAATATCGTGCTCACCACGTTCAAGCGTAACGGGCCGTTGCCGCTCGGCCATCTGTCGCCCGGAGCGGCTGCGGCTTAAGTAACGGTTGTTGCACGGGCTCGCCCGCGACCGCGCAGCGATCATTCATGCCGCTTGCTTCGGCTCGCTCTCCGGGCTCAGCAAATCGACGTAGGCCACCGCCACCAGATCCGCTTCCGGCACGCCGAGGCTCGCGAACATCGCATGCGCTTCGGCGTGGCCGCTTTCTTCGTCGTCATCCTGGGCGAGCACGACTTCGAGTTCGACGAAGTCACCGAGACCGTCCACGCGGTCCAGGTGAATCCGCGTGCGCCCGGTCAGATACACATGACGTTCCTTCGTGACGATGCCGCGCGTGGTCAGCGCGGTGGCGAGCAGCGCGTGCATCGCTTCGGGGTTCGTGACGGGGCTGCGCGTGTAATACGACGCCTTCGGGCCGTCGCGGTCGTCGCGCTGATAGAAGATCAATTCGGCCGGCGTGCCGTCGTCGAACTGGCGCAGTTTCAGGCGGCCGCGCGGCACGTCGTAGAAAAAGTCCTGCTGGCGGAAGATCAGCGGCGCGTCGGGCGCGAGCTGCGCGGCGCGTTCGCGCAGTTGCTCGAAATGCTGGGCGCGGGCTTTGATTTCAATGTTGCGTGCCATGTCAGGCTCCTGTCGATGAATGGAGTGGTCGGCGGCTTCCGGTGTTGACGGCGAAGCTGCCGGGAAGGACGAAGTCAGACGGAACAGAAAACGATGCGGGGCCGGCGCGTAAGCGCGAAGCGTCAATCTAACAAAAAGTCCGTGACGGCGTGGTTTCAGATGAGAGGGTGGCGCGCGGAACTGCGCTTGGCCGGCCGCTCGGGCCAAGCGCGGACGAACTGGCAGCGAGCATGAGCATCGAACCTGCGCCTGTCATGAGAACGGCTCATATCGGTTCCGCGCCGCTTCCAGCCGCGTCCACG
Organism: Paraburkholderia terricola; assembly: GCF_900142195.1. GTDB lineage: Bacteria > Pseudomonadota > Gammaproteobacteria > Burkholderiales > Burkholderiaceae > Paraburkholderia > Paraburkholderia terricola. The sequence continues at coordinate 187,770 of NZ_FRAB01000005.1, read as the reverse complement.
TCCACCCTCATGTCGCCCATTGCTGTTCGATCAGCTTCAATGCCGCCGCGATCGCCGGCTCGTCCTTGCGCGCCGCGAGCGTAATGAAACTGAGCTGGGTCGGCACGGTGACGCCTTCCACGATGGTCAGCGCGTGCGCATGCGCTTCGGCGATCGCGGTGGCGTCGCGCGCCAGCGTCAGGCCGACGCCCGACTTGACGAGATCGAGCATCGACGGCTCCTGGTCCACTTCCGCCACCTTGAGCGGTTTCACGCCCGCTTCGCCGAAGCAGCGCGACAACAAGCGGTTGTGAGCGGAGGCGGGCGGCGTCCAGATCCACGGCAGCGCCGCGAGCGAGCGCCAGTCGCGCGCGCCCTTCACGCGGTCCTTCCAGCCGGGCGGCGCCAGCACGCGATACTGGAAATGCGTGAGCGTGACGGCGTGGAAGGCCGCGCCGTCGCGTGGATCGTCGTCGGAGGGCAGGCCGATGTAGTAACCCACGTCCAGTTCGCCCGCGCGAACCTGCTCCAGCACCCAGCCCGACATGCCATGCCGCAAGGCCGTCTCGATGCGCGGCCAGGTCTCCACCAGTTGCTTCAGAAAGCCGCCCAGGCGCAGAAACGTCGGGTCGAGAATCGTGCCGATCTGCAAGCGTCCGCGCACTTCGTGACGCAGCGACTCCGCCGCCCGCTGCACGTCGCTCGCGGCGGCGAGCGCCCGCTCGGCGTGCGGCAGAAGCGCCTGACCATCGCGCGTGAGCGAGAGCCCGTGCGAGGTCCGCGTGAACAGCGTGACGCCCAGCGTCTCCTGCAAATGTTTGATTTGCAGGCTGACGGCGGGTTGGGTCAGGTGCAGTTGCACGGCGGCACGCGTGAGGTTGCCCTCGCGTGCGACGATGACGAAAGCCCGGAGCAGAGTCAGATCCATATCCTGATATTAGCGCGGCTTATAGCGCAATTGAGCATTACTCATTGGATTTGTGCGCCCGAAGCGCCTTACGCTTGCGTTCATCACGCCGGTCGCGTCGGGCGGACGACTTTCACACCAAGAGGAACGAGATGAGCGAGACACATCAGGACGAGACCGTCCGCAGCGAAACGAGCGCCCGCGCGCTGACCCATTTCATCAACGGCAAGACGGTCGACGGCACCAGCCATCGTTTCGGCGACGTCTTCAATCCCGCGCTCGGCGCCGTGAGCGCCCGCGTGCCGCTGGCGAGCGTCGCCGAAGTGGACGCGGCGGTCGCCGCCGCCCGCGACGCGTTCCCCGCATGGAGCGAAACCGCGCCGATCAAACGGGCGCGCGTGCTGTTCAAATTCAAGGAATTGCTCGATCGCCACCACGACGAACTGGCGGAATTGATCACACGTGAACACGGCAAGGTGTTCTCGGACGCGAAGGGCGAAGTGATGCGCGGCATCGAGATCGTCGAGTTCGCGTGCGGCATTCCCAATCTGCTGAAGACCGACTTCACCGATCAGATCGGCGGCGGGATCGACAACTGGAATCTGCGGCAGCCGCTCGGCGTGGTCGCCGGAATCACGCCGTTCAATTTCCCGATGATGGTGCCGTGCTGGATGTTCCCGGTGGCGATCGCGTGCGGCAACACGTTCGTGCTGAAGCCGTCGGAGCGTGACCCGTCCGCGTCGATCCGTCTCGCCGAATTGTTCAAGGAGGCCGGCTTGCCGGATGGCGTGCTCAACGTCGTGCATGGCGACAAGGTCGCGGTCGACGCCTTGCTCGTGCATCCCGAAGTGAGCGCGTTGTCGTTCGTGGGCTCGACGCCGATCGCCGAATACATCTATACGGAAGGCACGAGGCACGGCAAGCGCGTGCAGGCGTTGGGCGGCGCAAAGAATCACCTGGTGGTGATGCCGGACGCGGATCTCGATCAGGCTGTCGACGCATTGATCGGCGCGGCCTACGGTTCGGCGGGCGAGCGCTGCATGGCGATTTCGGTGGCCGTCGCAGTGGGGCATATCGCCGACGAATTGATCGAGCGGCTCACACCGCGCGTGAAGAGCCTGAAGATTCTCAACGGCATGGAATCGGCCGCCGAAATGGGACCGCTGGTCACAGCCGCGCATCGCGAGAAAGTGACGGGCTATATCGAAGCGGGTGTCGCCGCGGGCGCGAAGCTGGTGGTCGACGGACGTGGTCATCAGGTGCCCGGGCACGAGCAGGGCTTCTTTCTCGGCGGCACCTTGTTCGACGATGTCTCGACCGACATGAAGATTTACCGCGAGGAGATTTTCGGACCGGTGCTGTGCGTGGTGCGGGTGCCGGATTTCGCTTCCGCGGTGGAGCTCATCAACGCCAACGAGTTCGCCAACGGCGTGTCGCTGTTCACTTCCGACGGCGGTGTCGCGCGGGCTTTCTCCCGTCAGATCCAGATCGGCATGGTGGGGATCAACGTGCCGATTCCGGTGCCGATGGCGTGGCATTCCTTTGGCGGCTGGAAGAAGTCGCTGTTCGGCGATCATCACGCTTATGGCGAGGAAGGCGTGCGGTTCTACACGCGCTATAAGAGCATCATGCAGAGATGGCCCGACAGCATCGCGAAGGGTGCCGAGTTCACGATGCCTGTCGCCAAATAGTTTGAGACGTTTGCCTTCGGCGGCGCTGTTTCGCGGCGCGCCGAAGGCACGAAATGAACGGGCGCATGCAGGCAAACAGCAACCAGACGCCTTGCGGAAAAAGAGCCAGGAGACAAAACAATGAGCGACACCGATAGCCCATCCCGGGCAGCCCGGCGCCTGGAAGGCGAATTCGATTACATCATCGTCGGCGCGGGCACGGCGGGTTGCGTGCTCGCCAATCGCCTCACTGAGGATCCGGAAATCCAGGTGCTGCTGCTCGAAGCCGGCGGCAAAGACGACTACCACTGGATTCACGTGCCGGTCGGCTACCTCTATTGCATCGGCAATCCGCGCACGGACTGGCTTTATAAAACCCAGGCGGAACCCGGCCTCAACGGCCGCGCGCTGTCCTATCCACGCGGGCGCGTACTAGGCGGCAGTTCGTCGATCAACGGCATGATCTACATGCGCGGTCAGCGGGAAGACTACGACGAGTGGGCGCGCGTGACCAACGACGCGTCCTGGTCCTGGAACGCGGTCCTGCCCATCTTCAAGCGCAGCGAAGACCACCACGCCGGCGCGAATGAATCGCATGGCGCGGGGGGGCCGTGGCGCGTCGAAAAGCAACGGCTCAAATGGAAAATCCTCGAGGAGTTTTCGAATGCCGCGCAACAGACCGGCATACCCGCTACCGATGACTTCAATCGCGGCGACAACACCGGCGTCGGCTACTTCGACGTCAATCAGAAACGCGGCATTCGTTGGAACGCGTCGAAGGCGTTTCTGCGTCCCGCGCTCAAGCGGCCGAATCTCACGATCATCACCGGCGCGCACACGCAGCGCGTCGTGTTCGAAGGACGCCGCTGCACCGGCGTCGAATATCGCGGCGACAACACCGACTATCTCGCCAAGGCGCGCTGCGAAGTGATCCTCAGCGCGGGCGCGGTCAATTCGCCGCAACTGCTCGAGCTATCCGGCATCGGCAACGGCGCGCGTCTGCAAAATCTGGGTATCGCCGTCGTGAACGATCTGCGCGGCGTCGGCGAAAACCTGCAGGACCATTTGCAATTGCGGATGGCTTATCAGGTCGACGGCGTGCGCACGCTCAATACCGCGTCCGCGCATTGGTGGGGCAAGCTGATGATCGGCGTGCAATATGCGCTCTTTCAAAGCGGGCCGATGTCGATGTCGCCGTCGCAACTCGGCGCGTTCGCCAGGTCCGACCCGGATGACCGCTCGCTCACGCGCCCCGACCTCGAGTATCACGTGCAGCCGCTCTCGCTCGATCGCTTCGGCGAACCGCTGCATCGCTTCAATGCGTTCACGGCTTCGGTGTGTCATTTGCGGCCGACTTCGCGCGGCAGCATTCACATCGAATCGGCGGATGCGTCGGCGCCGCCGTTGATCGCGCCCAACTATCTCTCCACCGATTACGACCGGCACGTCGCCGCGAACGCGCTGCGTCTCACGCGCCGCATTGCTGCGGCGCCCGCGCTCGCGCGCTATCGGCCGCGGGAAATTTTGCCCGGTCTCCAGTATCAGACCGAGGAAGAACTGCAGCAGGCCGCGGGCGCGGTCGGCACCACGATCTTTCATCCGGTCGGCACCTGCCGCATGGGTACGAGCGACGATCCGGGCGCGGTGGTCGATAACCGGCTACGAGTTATCGGTGTTGACGGCTTGCGCGTCGTCGATGCATCCGTCATGCCCACCATTACTTCGGGCAACACCAACTCGCCCACGTTGATGATCGCCGAGCGTGCGAGCGACATGATCCGCGAAGATCGCCGCGCGCGCGTGGCCGGCAGCGTGGCCGCGCAAATCAGCGCCACGCCGTCGATGTCCGCTTTGTGACAGGCGAGAATGCTTGCCGCATAGGCGACTCGCCGCATGTGTCGGACAGATGTGTCGTGCAATGAAGAAAGGTTGAGCAAGCAACGTGCACGCATCGACCGTGCGCGAGACGGCGTCATCCACTAAGTGCAAATCCCAATGAATGCGCTGCATCATTGGCGCGACAATGGCAGCCATGCTGCGTGCCGCCTTTGGATTACCGTCCCGATTGGTGCAGCACGCCAATGAGCGGCATGGGGTGCCGCCATATAAAAAAGTCGCGCAAGGATTCGCGCGGAAGATCGTAGTGCTTCGCCTTACTCCGTCACGGAAGGGAACATGATTCTCGGCGATACGATTCTCGAAACGCGGGGGCTTACCCGCGAGTTCAAAGGCTTCATCGCCGTGAACGGGGTGAACCTGCGCGTTCGGCGCGGCTCGATTCACGCGCTGATCGGGCCCAATGGGGCAGGCAAAACCACCTGTTTCAATCTGCTCACCAAGTTTCTCGAACCCACCGCGGGTCAGATCGTCTTTAACGGCATTGACATTACCGGTGAGCGTCCCGCGCAAATCGCGCGCCGCGGCATCATCCGGTCATTCCAGATTTCCGCTGTATTTCCGCATCTGACGGCATTGCAGAATGTGCGGATCGGTTTGCAGCGCTCGCTCGGCACCGCGTTTCATTTCTGGAGGAGCGAGCGCACGCTGCGCCAGCTCGACGATCGCGCCATGGATCTGCTCACGCAGGTCGGCTTGACCGATTTCGCCGATGTGTTGACCGTCGAACTTTCATACGGCCGCAAGCGCGCGCTGGAAATCGCCACCACCCTCGCGATGGAGCCTGAACTGATGCTGCTCGACGAACCGACGCAAGGCATGGGCCACGAAGACGTCGATCGCGTCACGGCGCTGATCAAAAAAGTATCGAGCGGTCGCACGATTCTGATGGTCGAGCACAACATGAACGTGATCGCCGGCATCTCCGACACGATCACCGTGCTGCAACGGGGTGAGGTGCTGGCCGAAGGCAGCTACGCCGAAGTGTCCAAGAATCCGCTCGTGATGCAAGCCTACATGGGCAGCGCCGACGCGGCGCTCGCCGGAGCCCACGCATGAATACGATTGCCGAGCGCGAAAGCCTCGAAGTGAGCGACACGGGCGGCGCCGCGCCTGCGCTGGAGATCACGGGTTTGCAGGCGTGGTACGGGGAATCCCATATCCTGCACGGCGTCGATCTGACGGTGAACCGCGGCGAAGTCGTCACGCTGCTTGGCCGCAATGGCGCGGGACGCACCACGACATTACGCGCCATCATGGGGCTGACCGGGCGGCGCACGGGTTCGATCCGCATCGGCGGACGCGAAACCATCAACTTGCCCACGCATCGCATCGCGCATTGCGGCATCGGTTATTGCCCGGAAGAGCGCGGTATTTTTTCGAGTCTATCGTGCGAGGAGAATCTGCTGTTGCCGCCGCCCGTCGGCGACAAGGCGCACATGATGTCGCTCGAGGAAATCTATTCGATGTTCCCGAATCTGCAGGAACGCCGCATGAGCCAGGGCACGCGGCTCTCGGGCGGCGAACAGCAGATGCTGGCGGTCGCGCGCATTCTGCGCACCGGCGCGAGCCTGCTGCTGCTCGACGAAATCTCGGAAGGGCTCGCGCCTGTCATCGTGCAGGCGCTCGCGCGCATGATCATCACGCTCAAGGCGCGCGGCTATACGGTCGTGATGGTCGAACAGAATTTCCGTTTTGCGGCACCACTTGCCGATCGCTTCTATGTGATGGAGCACGGCGCGATTGTCGAGCACTTCGGGGCGAGTGAACTCGAAAGCAAGATGCCGGTGCTGCATGACTTACTAGGCGTGTAGAAACACGCCTGATTGCCTCTGATAACCACAAGCGAAGAACCCAGGAGACAGGAATGAAAAAGAACCCACTCGCGCGGCTTGCCACACTCTGTTTCGCGGTCGCCGCCGGCGCCGCTTCGACGATGGGCACCGCGCAAGCGGCTGATGATGCGGTGAAGATCGGTTTCGTTACCGACATGTCCGGCCTGTACGCGGACATCGACGGCCCGGGCGGCCTCGAGGCGATTCGCATGGCGGTGGCGGACTTCGGCGGCAAGGTCAACGGCAAGCCGATCACGGTGGTCTACGCCGATCACCAGAACAAGGCGGATATCGCGGCGTCGCGCGCACGCGAGTGGTTCGATCGCGAAGGCGTCGATCTGCTGATCGGCGGCACGAACTCGGCAACCGCCTTGTCGATGAACACGGTGGCCAACGAGAAGCACAAGGTCTATATCAGCATCGGCGCGGGCGCCGACACGCTGACCAACGAGCAATGCACGCCGTACACGATCCACTATGCGTACGACACCACCGCGCTCGCCAAGGGCACCGGCTCCGCGGTGACGAAGCAGGGCGGCAAGACGTGGTACTTCCTGACCGCCGACTACGCGTTCGGCAAGGCGCTCGAAAAGAACACCGCGGACGTGGTGAAGGCAAACGGCGGCCAGGTGCTGGGCGAAGTGCGGCATCCGCTGTCGGCGTCGGACTTCTCGTCGTTCCTGCTGCAGGCGCAATCGTCGAAGGCGCAGATTCTGGGCCTTGCCAACGCAGGCGGCGACACGATCAATTCGATCAAGGCCGCCAAGGAATTCGGCGTCACCAAGACGATGAAGCTCGCCGCGTTGCTGGTGTTCATCAACGACATCCACAGCCTGGGGCTCGAAACGACCCAGGGCCTCGTGCTGACGGATAGCTGGTACTGGAACAAGGACGCGACAACGCGCAAGTGGGCGCAGCGTTACTTCGACAAGATGCGGAAGATGCCGTCGAGCCTGCAGGCCGCCGACTACTCGGCGGCCATGACCTACCTGAAGGCCGTGCAGGCCGTCGGCTCGACCGACTCCGAGAAGGTCATGGCGCAACTGAAGAAGGCGAAGGTCGACGACTTCTACGCGAAGGGCTACATCCGTCAGGACGGCAGCATGATCCACGACATGTACCTGATGCAGGTGAAGACGCCGGCTGAATCGAAAGAGCCGTGGGACTACTACAAGATCGCCGCGACGATCCCCGGCGAGCAGGCGTTTACCACCAAGGCTGAAACGCGCTGCGCGCTGTGGAAATAAGCGCGGACTGAGCGCCTGAAAGCCTGAAGGCGGCCTGCCCGGCGTCTTGCCGCGCGCTCGCACGTTAGTCGACGTCGAGCGGCGAGGCGAGCGCCGTGCGGACAAGCAGGCAGGCGGTAAACCGTTTCACATGCCGCGTGCGTTTGGCGATGTGCTTGCCGATCGCGCGCCGGCCGGATCGTGCGTCAGCCGATCTCACCTTGGCGATGGGTTAAGGCTTCAATGGACATCTTTGGCATTCCGCTACCGGCGATGCTGAGCCAGCTGCTGCTGGGGCTCGTGAACGGCTCGTTCTATGCGATTCTCAGCCTCGGCCTGGCGGTGATCTTCGGCTTGCTCAATGTGATCAACTTCGCGCATGGCGCGTTGTTCATGCTCGGCGCGATGCTCGCGTGGATGGGCTTTTCGTATTTCGGCCTGCCATATTGGCTGATGCTGGTGCTGGCGCCGCTGATCGTCGGGCTATTCGGCGTGGCGATCGAGCGCTCGATGCTGCGCTGGCTCTACAAGCTCGACCATCTTTACGGCCTGCTGCTGACGTTCGGCCTCACGCTCGTCGTGGAAGGCGTGTTCCGCTCGATCTACGGGTCGTCGGGCCAGCCTTACGACGTGCCCTCGGCGCTCTCCGGCGCGACCAATCTCGGCTTCATGTTCCTGCCGAACTATCGTGCCTGGGTGGTGGTGGCCTCGCTCATCGTGTGCTTCGCGACGTGGTTCGTGATCGAGAAGACGCGCCTCGGCGCCTATTTGCGCGCGGGCACCGAGAACCCGAAACTGGTGGAAGCGTTCGGCATCAACGTGCCGCTGATGATCACGCTCACCTACGGCTTCGGCGTCGCGCTGGCCGCGTTCGCCGGCGTGCTCGCGGCGCCCGTGATCCAGGTCTCGCCGCTAATGGGCCAGCCGATGATCATCACCGTGTTCGCGGTGGTCGTGATCGGCGGCATGGGTTCGATCATGGGCTCGATTCTGACCGGCCTGATGCTCGGCGTGATCGAAGGGCTGACGCGCGTGTTTTACCCCGAGGCGTCGGCGACCGTCGTCTTCGTGATCATGGCGCTCGTGCTGCTGGTGCGCCCGGCGGGTCTCTTCGGCAAGGAAAAATGATGCAGAGAAAAGTGCTCTACGGCCTGCTGCTGGTCGCGCTCCTCGCGGTGCCCGTGCTCGGCATCTATCCGCTCTTCGTGATGAAGGTGATGTGTTTCGCGCTGTTCGCGGCGGCGTTCAATCTGTTGATCGGCTACACCGGCCTGCTGTCGTTCGGCCACGCGATGTTTCTCGCCTCGGCGGGCTACGTCACCGGCTATGCGATGCAGACGCTCGGCTTCTCGCCGGAGCTGGGCGTATTCGCTGGCACCGCGGCGGCGACCTTGCTCGGCCTCATCGTCGGTATCTTCGCGATTCGCCGTCAGGGCATCTACTTCGCGATGGTGACGCTGGCGCTCGCGCAGATGGTCTACTTCGTGTTCCTGCAGGCGCCCTTCACGCACGGCGAGGACGGACTGCAAGGCGTGCCGCGCGGCAAATTGTTCGGCTTGCTGGATCTGTCGTCCGACGGCACCTTGTATTTCGTCGTGTTGACCGTGATGGTGCTCGCGTTCCTGCTGATCGTGCGGATCGTGCATTCGCCGTTCGGGCAAGTGCTGGTGGCGATCAAGGAGAACGAGCCGCGCGCGGTATCGCTCGGCTATGACACCGATCGCTTCAAGCTGCTCGCGTTCATTCTGTCGGCGGGGCTCGCGGGCCTCGCGGGTTCTCTGAAGGTGCTGGTGCAAGGCTTCGAGACGCTGAGCGACGCCTACTGGACCATGTCGGGTCTCGTCGTGCTGATGACGCTCGTCGGCGGCATGGGCACGCTCTTCGGGCCGCTGCTCGGCGCGGCGCTGATCGTCGCGCTCGAGGACCGGCTCGGCGATATCGGCGGCACGCTGGCTGCCACGACGGGCATCGAATGGTTCCGCTCGCTGGGCGAGTCGGTGACCATCGTGACCGGCGTGATTTTTATCGCCTGCGTGCTGGCGTTCCGGCGCGGCATTGTCGGCGAGATCATCGCGCGGGTGCGGCCGTTGCGGGCTTGAAGCGAGGCAAAGCAAAGCACGTCGTTGCTTTGGGATCCGATATAGGCGCGTCCGTCGAAAGCGGTGACGGCAATGCTGCGGCATCGCATGCTCGTAAGGCATGGGCGACGAGCTTTGCGCAGACCCGCCCCAAATCGGTGCCGCACTGCACCACTAGGGTAATTGCTAGTTGTTGCATGCTAGGTGCTCGTTTAACCTTCATGCAGTTCTGACGCACCACGAAATTTGCAGGTGGAGAACGAGGAGACAATGAGGCACTCAGTGCCCAGACGAAAGCGCTGTTGGATTGATATCCAACAGCGCTTTTTATTTGTCTTTTCGTTTATGCGCGATTCGAATCGTCCACTCATTCGGCGATCTTTTTATTCGCCGAAGCCCTTCCTGTTTCGCCTGCGTAAAGCCCGTAAAACGCTTGAGCGTGCGGCTTTGCTCCGCTACACTCGCGATTCGCCGACCGCTGGGTCGGGGTTTAAATCCGCGGATTTAAACTCGAATGAATAACGGGGTAGATAGAGGAGCGGGATGAAGTCGGCATTGCGATGGATCAGCGCGGCATGGGTCGCCACGGGAGTTTGCGCGGCATGGAGCGGCCATGCGTTCGCAGACGTGAAAATCGGCGTAACGGTATCGGCAACGGGGCCCGCCGCATCACTCGGTATTCCGGAAAAGAACACGATTGCGCTGCTGCCCAAGGAAGTGGCGGGGCAGAAAATCGACTACATCGTGCTCGACGACGCCACGGATTCGACCCAGGCCGTCAAGAACGCGCGCAAGCTCACCAGCGAAGATCACGTGGATGCGCTCATCGGCTCGACCGTCGTGCCGAACTCGCTGGCGATGATCGACGTCGCCGCTGAAAGCACCACGCCGATGATTTCCATGGCCGCCGCGGCGAGCATCGTCGAACCGATGGATGCAAAGCGCGCGTGGGTCTTCAAGACGCCGCAAAACGACATTCTGATGGCCACCGCGATCGCGCAGCACATGGCGAATCACGGTGTGAAGACGGTCGCGTTCATCGGCTTTGCGGACGCCTATGGCGAGAGCTGGTTCAAGGAATTCGGCAAGGCTGCGGATCTCGCGAAGATCAAGGTCGTCGCTAACGAGCGCTTTGCGCGCAACGACGCGTCGGTGACCGGCCAGGTGCTGAAGATCATGTCGCAGAATCCGGACGCGGTGCTGATCGCCGGCGCGGGCACACCGGCCGCGCTGCCGCAAAAAACGCTCAGGGAGCGTGGCTACAAGGGCAAGTATTATCAGACGCATGGCGTCGCCAATAACGACTTCCTGCGCGTGTGCGGCAAGGATTGCGAGGGCACGTATCTGCCCGCCGGCCCGCTGCTCGTCGCCGAGCAATTGCCCGACTCCAACCCTGTGAAGAAAAGCTCGCTCACCTACAAGCGCGCGTATGAAGCCGCGTACGGCGCGGGCTCGGTGTCGACATTCGGCGGTCACGCGTGGGATGCGGGCTTGCTCTTGCAACGCGCGATTCCTCTCGCGTTGAAGAAGGGGCAGCCGGGCACACCCGCGTTCCGCGAGGCGCTGCGCGCGGCGCTCGAAGGCACGAAAGACGCGCCCGCCGCGCACGGCATCTTCAACATGAGCGCGCACGATCATGCCGGCCTCGACCAGCGGGCACGCGTGATGGTGGAGATCGTCGGCGGCAAGTGGAAGCTGTCCGGCGACTGAGCGAAGGCGAATCGAAACGGAGCCCACCTAAAAAAGACGCGTGCAGTTGACGCGTCTTTTTTATTGCACGCGCAACGCGAAAGGTGGGGTCGCACGGGTTCAGGACAAACCCGCATTCGGGCTGCAGTCTATTGACCGTGACCGATGCAGAACGCAATATCACTAGCATGTTAGTGGTTTGTCCGGAATAGAAATCGCAGCAGCAGTTCGCAGCAGGGGAGTGGCACGAGAGCGGCGAAGGCATTCATGCTCGGCAGGGAAAACCATGCTTGGCATGCCTGGACCCGATAACTAGATTCAGACACCCGGCCGGTGAGCCGGATTACGGATACGCGCTTCAAAGCGTTCGGAGACTTGCAATGAAAAAGACAAAGCAGTGGGTATGCACCAGCATCGCGATGGCATTGATGTGCGGCGCGGGCGCGGCCTACGCGCAGGTGAAAATCGGCGTGACGCTGTCCACCACGGGGCCGGCTGCGTCGCTGGGAATTCCTGAAAAGAATACGATCGCTCTGCTGCCGAAAGAGATCGGCGGCAAGACCGTGCAGTACATCATCCTCGATGACGCATCGGACACCGGCAAGGCCGTGCAGAACACGCGCAAGCTGATCGACGAAGACCACGTCGACGCGATCGTCGGCTCGACCGTCACGCCGAATTCGCTGGCCATGCTCGACGCGGTGGCTGAAGGCAAGACGCCGATGATCTCGCTGGCGGCCTCGGCCGCGATCATTTCGCCGATGGACGCGAAGCGCGCATGGGCCTTCAAGCCGCCGCAAAACGACAGCCTGATGGCCGATGCGATTGCCGATTACATGGAGCATCACGGCGTGAAGACGGTGGGCTTCATCGGCTTCGCGGATGCCTACGGCGATAGCTGGAACAACGTGTTTACCGCCGCGGCCAACGCGCACAATCTGAAGGTCGTTTCCAACGAGCGATTCAACCGCACGGACGCTTCAGTTACCGGCCAGGTGTTGAAGACGATGGGCGCGAATCCCGACGCGGTGCTGATCGCGGGCTCGGGCACGCCGTCGGCGCTGCCGGCCAAGACGCTCAAGGAGCGCGGCTACAAGGGCAAGGTCTATCAGACGCACGGCGTCGCGAACAACGATTTCCTGCGCGTGTGCGGCAAGGACTGCGAAGGCGAAATCCTGCCGGCTGGTCCGATCCTCGTTGCCGATCAACTGCCGGACTCGAATGCGGTGAAGAAGTCCTCGCTGGCCTATAAGGCTGCGTACGAGAAGGCCTATGGCGCAGGTTCGGTCGCGACCTTCGGCGGTCACGCATGGGACGCCGGCCAGATGCTGCAACGTGCGATTCCCGAAGCGCTGAAAACCGCGCAACCGGGCACGGAGGCATTCCGCGTGGCACTGCGCGGCGCGCTCGAAAACATCAAGGAGCTGCCGGTCTCGCACGGCATCATGAACATGACCACGACCGACCACAACGGCCTCGACAAGCGCGCACGCGTGATCGTGCAGATCGTCGACGGCAAGTGGAAGCTGCAGAACGACTAACGACAAAACGGCACGCGCCTCTCGCGCAATGTGCGGCCTGTGACGCCGCATTGCCATTCTGTTCGATGACAATGGCAACGACCGCCGCGCCGTGTTCCGGCGCGGCGGTCGCCTTTTCAGGCATGACAGCCTGACGGCCGCGGCTGCGAGTTCTGCCGCTGCCGCCACGATTGTTTCCCGGTTTCGATTTCGACGCTTCAGGACGAGGAAGATGGATCTATCAATTGCGGCGATCCTCGCGCAGGACGGCATCACCACCGGCGCGATCTACGCGCTGCTCGCGCTCGCGCTGGTGCTGGTGTTCTCCGTGACGCGGGTGATCTTCATCCCGCAGGGGGAGTTTGTTTCATACGGCGCGTTGACACTCGCCGCCTTGCAGACACAAAAATTTCCCGCCACCTGCTGGCTGCTGATGGCGATGGGCGCTGCGTGCTTCGTCGTCGAGACGGCGGGGTTGGTGCGGCATCCCGAGCGGCGCCGGCATGCGGCACGCACGCTGGTGACGCTGGTCGGCAAATACCTGCTGTTTCCGATCGCGGTATACGCGCTCACGCGCGGCGTTTTCCTTCAGCCTCTGCCGATGATCGTGCAGATCGCATTGACGCTACTGATCGTGATTCCGATGGGCCCGTTCGTCTACCGGCTCGCGTATGAGCCGATCGCGGAGGCGACCACGTTGTTGCTGCTCATCGTGGCGGTGGCGGTGCACTTCGCGATGGTCGGCCTGGGGCTCGTGATGTTCGGCGCCGAAGGCTCGCGCACCACGGCGTTTTCCGATGCGACCTTCACTGCCGGCAGCCTTTCGATCTCCGGGCAAAGCCTGTGGGTGGTGGGCACGGCGGTGGTATTGATCGGCGCGCTTTACCTGTATTTCGACCGCTCGATCTCGGGCAAGGCGTTGCGCGCCACGTCGGTGAACCGGCTCGGCGCGCGGCTCGTCGGCATCGGCACGACGCAGGCGGGACGCCTCGCGTTCACGCTCGCGGCAGGGCTCGGCGCGCTGTGCGGCATTCTCGTCGCACCGCTGACCACCATTTATTACGACTCTGGCTTCCTGATCGGTTTGAAGGGCTTCGTGGGCGCGATTATCGGCGGCCTCGTCAGCTATCCGCTGGCGGCGGCGGGCTCGATCCTGGTCGGCCTGCTGGAGTCGTATTCGTCGTTCTGGGCGAGCGCGTACAAGGAAGTGATCGTGTTCACGCTGATCATCCCGGTGCTGCTGTGGCGCAGTCTAGCCAGCCCGCACGCCGAAGAAGACGAGGAGTGACGCGATGAAACGGATCATGCAAAACAAGTTCTTCTGGCTGTTCCTGATCGTGCTGTTCGCGCTGCCGGTGCTGCCGCAGCCGATCCATGTGCCCGAGTACTGGGTGACGCTGCTCAACTACATCGGCTTGTACTCGATCGTGGCGATCGGGCTTGTCCTGCTGACCGGCATTGGTGGGATGACGAGCTTCGGGCAGGCAGCGTTCGTCGGTATCGGCGCCTACGCGACCGCCTATCTCACGACGCGGTTCGGCGTGTCGCCGTGGCTCGCGCTGATCGCCGGCGTGATCGTGACCGCCTTGATCGCGCTGATGCTAGGTCTCGTGACGATGCGCCTCTCCGGTCACTTTCTGCCGCTCGGCACGATCGCATGGGGACTCGCGCTGTTCTATCTGTTCGGCAATCTTGAAATGCTCGGCAAGTACGACGGCATCAACGGGATTCCGGTGCTAAATGTTTTTGGCATCAACCTGGAATCGGGGCGCCATATCTATTACCTGATCTGGCTGGTGGTGCTCGGCGCGGTAGTGTCTGTTCAAAATCTGCTTAATAGCCGGCCCGGCCGAGCGATCCGCGCGCTACGCGGCGGCGGCATGATGGCCGAAGCCATGGGCGTGAATACAGGCTGGATGCGCGTGGTGATTTTCGTCTATGCCGCTGTGCTGGCGTCGATTTCGGGCTTTCTCTACGCCCACCTTCAACGTGCGGTGAATCCCACGCCGTTCGGCTTGAATCACGGCATCGAGTTTCTGTTCATGGCGGTGGTGGGGGGCGTGTCGCATGTTTGGGGCGCGGTGCTCGGCGCGGCGATCCTGACCGTGTTGCAAGACTATCTTCAAACGCTGCTGCCCAGGTTGCTCGGGGAGAACGGGAACTTCGAAGTAATCGTATTCGGCATCTTGATGGTGCTGTTGTTGCAATACGCCCGCCAAGGCGTATGGCCGTTCGTCGCACGTTTCTTCCCGCGCGGGCCACGCGCGCATCTGCCGGATCACGCTGAGCCCTTGCCGCAGCGCAGCAAGCCGGTCGAGGGAGAAAGTCTGCTGACGGTGAATAAGGCGCGTAAGCAGTTCGGCGGGCTCGTGGCGGTGAACGACGTCAGCTTCGAGGTGAAAGCAGGGCAGATCATCGGCCTGATCGGTCCGAACGGCGCGGGCAAGTCGACCACGTTCAATCTGGTTACCGGCGTGTTGCAAGCGACCAGTGGAGAGATTACTTTCCGCGGCGAACGCATTGATTCACTGAATTCACGTGAAATCGTCAAGCGCGGAATCGGCCGCACGTTTCAGCACGTCAAACTCTTGCCGGGCATGACCGTGCTCGAGAACGTGGCGATTGGCGCGCATCTGCGTGGACAGGCCGGCGTATGGCGTAGCATCGCCCGCCTGAACAGCGCGGAAGAAGCGCGGCTGATGGCTGAAGCCGCGCGCCAGATTCGCCGCGTCGGACTCGAGCAGCACATGTACGACGAGGCCGGCAGTCTGGCGTTGGGCCAGCAGCGGATTCTCGAAATCGCCCGTGCGCTGTGCTGCGATCCGACCTTGCTGCTGCTGGATGAGCCGGCGGCAGGTCTGCGATATCAGGAGAAGCTGCAACTGGCTGATCTGTTGCGCCGACTCAAGGCTGAAGGCATGAGCGTGCTGCTGGTCGAACACGACATGGATTTCGTGATGAATCTCACCGATCGGCTGGTGGTGATGGAGTTCGGCACGCGTATCGCGGAAGGTTTGCCGCTGGAGGTACAGCAGGACCCGGCGGTACTCGAAGCGTATCTCGGCGGGGTGGAATGATGGAGAGCATGATGAATGCCGCTGCACCGATTCTCGACGTGACCGGTTTGTCGGTCCGGTATGGCAAGGTTGAGGCACTGCACGGCGCGGCGATCAAAGTGGGGGCTGGACAGATCGTCTCGGTGATTGGGCCGAACGGCGCGGGCAAGTCTACGTTGCTGAATGCAATCATGGGCGCGTTGCCGACCACGGGCCATGCGAAGGGCACCATTCTGTATCAGGGCGAAGACGTCAGCGCGGTGCCGGTTGAAAAGCGGGTCGCGCGCGGCATGTGTCTCGTGCCAGAAAAGCGTGAGCTGTTTGCGTCGATGACGGTCGAGGACAACCTCGTGCTCGGGGCTTATCGACGCAAGCGCGCGGGTGAGCGTAACTTCCTCGACCAGTTGGAGCCGGTCTTTACGCTGTTTCCTCGGCTGAAGGAACGCCGCAAGCAGGCGGCAGGGACGTTGTCCGGGGGCGAGCGGCAAATGCTCGCGGTAGGACGAGCGCTGATGGGGAAGCCCGATCTACTGATGTTGGACGAGCCGAGTTTAGGTCTCGCGCCGTTGATCGTGAAAGAGATTTTTCACATCATTAGCGCGCTGCGCCAGACGGGCGTCGCCACACTGTTGATCGAACAGAACGCCCGGGCAGCGCTGCAAATCTCCGATTATGGCTATGTGCTTGAAACGGGCGAGCTGGCGCTCGAAGGTCCGGCGGCTGATCTTGCGCAGAATCCGCGGGTGATCGAGACCTATCTGGGGCTGGCTAAGAAAGTGGCTTAGCGTCGGTCGCATCATCGTTTTCTCGCTGTTCGAAGCGGCGTGTTTCACGTGAAACATGCCGCTTTTTTATTGATTGGCCGTTCGGACGAAATTCGGGCCTAAACCGAACCCGTTATAATTCGTCGATACATTTCCTTTAAAGGCTCACGCGACGATCTGGCGTGAGATCCGCCATGCTTTTTCCCACAGAATTTGACGTAATCGTCGTCGGAGGTGGTCATGCCGGCACCGAGGCTGCATTGGCTTCGGCGCGCATGGGCAATACGACGCTGCTGCTGACGCACAACATCGAGACCCTCGGACAGATGAGTTGCAATCCGTCGATTGGCGGCATCGGCAAGGGCCATCTCGTGAAGGAAGTCGATGCGCTAGGCGGTGCAATGGCGGCCGCGACGGACGAGGGCGGCATCCAGTTCCGCATCCTCAATTCGTCGAAGGGGCCGGCCGTTCGCGCGACGCGCGCTCAGGCAGACCGTCTGCTCTATAAGCAGGCAATCCGGCATCGCCTGGAGAATCAGCCGAACTTATGGCTATTCCAGCAAGCCGTCGACGATTTGATGGTCGAGGGCGACCGAGTAGTCGGCGCGGTTACGCAGGTGGGCATTCGTTTTCGCTCGCGCGCAGTGGTCTTGACGGCCGGGACGTTCCTCGACGGCAAGATTCATGTCGGGTTAAACAACTATACCGGCGGCCGTGCCGGTGACCCCGCTGCGGTGTCCTTGTCCGCGCGACTCAAGGAATTGAAGCTGCCGCAAGGCCGGCTCAAGACCGGGACGCCGCCGCGCATCGACGGACGCACGATCGATTTTTCCAAGCTCGAAGAACAGCCGGGCGACCTGGATCCGGTGCCCGTGTTCTCGTTTCTCGGGCGCGTTGAGCAGCATCCGCGGCAAGTGCCGTGCTGGGTCACGCACACCAATGAGCGTACGCACGACATCATCCGCGGCGGGCTCGACCGCTCGCCCATGTACACGGGCGTCATCGAGGGAGTGGGGCCGCGCTATTGCCCATCCATCGAGGACAAGATCCATCGCTTCGCGACGAAGGAATCGCACCAGATTTTCCTTGAACCAGAAGGGCTGACGACGAACGAGTTCTATCCGAACGGCATTTCCACGAGCCTTCCGTTCGACGTACAACTGGAACTGGTGCGGTCGATGCGCGGTTTGGAGCACGCGCATATCCTGCGGCCAGGCTACGCGATCGAATATGACTATTTCGACCCGCGAGGACTCAAGGCCTCGCTGGAAACGAAAGTGATCGACGGGTTGTTCTTTGCGGGTCAAATCAACGGCACGACCGGCTACGAGGAAGCTGCCGCGCAAGGTTTGCTCGCGGGCATCAACGCCGGATTGCACGTGCAGGGCAAGGAAGCCTGGTGTCCTCGCCGCGACCAGGCGTATCTCGGCGTGTTGGTCGACGATCTCGTGACCCGTGGCGTCTCCGAGCCGTACCGGATGTTCACGAGCCGCGCGGAATATCGTCTGAGTTTGCGTGAAGACAACGCCGATATGCGCCTGACTGAAATCGGGCGCGAGCTCGGCGTCGTCGACGATATCCGGTGGAGCGCATTCAGCGGTAAGCGCGACGCGGTTTCACGTGAAACAGAGCGGCTCCGCACAACGTGGGTCAATCCTAAGACGTTACCTGCGGAGGAAGCGACGGCATTGCTCGGCAAGCCGATCGATCACGAGTACAGCTTGGCCGATCTACTGCGTCGCCCGGGGATCAGCTACGACGGCGTTTGCGCTTTGCGCACAGGCACATGCGCAGCGCCCGACCTATTGGCCGAAGACGACGTGCTGCGCGCTCAGATCAAGGAACAGATCGAGATCGGCATTAAGTATCAGGGCTATATCGACCGCCAGGCCGGTGAAATCGAGCGCAATGAGGCGCACGAAAGCACGAGGTTGCCGGACGGCCTGGATTACGCCGAAGTCCGCGGGCTGTCGTTCGAGGCGCGCCAGAAGCTGACGCAGTTCCGCCCCGAGACCATTGGACAGGCGTCGCGCATTTCGGGCATCACGCCGGCGGCGATCTCGTTGCTGATGGTGCATTTGAAGCGCGGTTTGGGACGCCGTCCGGCGAAACCGGCTGCGCCTGACACCGACGCTACGCCGGTGACGCAATGACCGTGAGCCAGAAGGGAGGCGGTAGGGAAGCGTTGGCGCCGTTGCTGACGGATGGTGCGCGCGAACTCGGCCTCGATCTGAGCGACGCCCAACTCGGCAAGCTGCTCGATTACGTCGCCTTGCTGTCGAAGTGGAACGCCGTCTACAACCTGACGGCGATTCGTGATCCGCGGCAAATGCTGATTCAGCACATTCTGGATTCGCTCTCGATCGTGCCGCACCTGGCGCCGCGCGGTCCGTCCTCGGCGCTCGACGTGGGTTCCGGCGGTGGTCTGCCGGGTATCGTGCTGGCGATAGTTTTGCCTGAATGGACCGTCACTGTGAATGACATCGTTCATAAGAAGACGGCTTTTCAGGCTCAGGCCAAGGCCGAACTCGGCTTGGCGAATCTCTCGGTGGTGACTGGCCGCGTGGAAACACTGCGGCCGGGCGCCGAAGTTCCGGCGAAGTTCGACGTAATCGTCTCGCGCGCATTCGCAGAGCTCACGGATTTCGTTACACTGGCCCGTCATCTGGTTGCCGAGCACGGTGCAATCTGGGCGATGAAAGGGCAGCGTCCCGACGATGAGATCGAACGCTTGCCGGCGGGCGCCCACGTGGAACAGATCATTCGGCTGAATGTGCCGGCGCTGGACGCCGAACGGCATCTGATCAAGGTTGTCGTGGACGCCGGGAACTGACGACCGCCGCTAGCCTCACGCGTCCGATACCAATAGCGCTTTTTATTTCATCCAGGCAGCAAAAGGGACACTCCAACGATGGCAAAAATCTTCTGCGTTGCGAACCAGAAAGGCGGCGTCGGCAAGACGACGACCGCAGTCAATCTGGCCGCGAGCCTGGCAGCGCAGGAACAGCGAGTCCTTCTCATCGATCTGGACCCGCAAGGCAACGCCACGATGGGCAGCGGCATCGACAAGGGCGCGTGTGCGAACACCGTCTACGAGGTGCTCGTGGATGGCGTGGCGGTGAGCGACGCGCGAGTGCGGCCGGAAGCCGTCGACTATGACGTACTGCCCGCGAACCGCGAACTGGCCGGAGCGGAGGTCGAGCTGGTCAGCGTCCAGAACCGCGAGCGTCAACTGAAGCTCGCGCTTGCCGCGGTCGAGAGCGAATATGATTTCGTGCTGATCGATTGTCCGCCGGCTTTGTCGCTGCTCACGCTCAACGGGCTGTGCGCCGCACACGGCGTCGTCATTCCAATGCAATGCGAGTACTTCGCGCTCGAAGGTTTGTCGGATCTGGTCAACACGATCAAGCAGGTACACGCCAATCTGAACCGTGACCTGAAGGTGATCGGCCTGCTGCGCGTGATGTTCGATCCGCGCATCACTTTGCAACAGCAGGTTTCGGATCAACTGAAAGAGCATTTCGGCGACAAGGTATTCGATGTGGTGATCCCGCGCAATGTTCGTCTCGCCGAGGCGCCCAGCTATGGATTGCCGGGCGTCGTATTCGACAAGGCGTCGCGCGGCGCGCAGGCGTATGTGCAGTTCGGCGCGGAAATGATTGAGCGGGTGCGGGCACTGAATAACGCGCCCCAGGCGTCCTAAGGGATCGAGGAAGCACGATGAATGCAGTAGCAAGAAAGAAGGGGCTGGGCCGCGGGCTGGAAGCGCTGCTTGGCGGCAGTGCGGACATTACAGAGGCCGTGACGATCGAAGGTGCGCCGCACGTGCTGCCGCTCAGCAAGTTGCAGGCGGGTAAGTATCAGCCGCGCACGCGCATGGACGAGGGCGCATTGCAGGAGCTCGCGGCCAGCATCCGTGCCCAGGGGCTGATGCAGCCGATCCTGGTGCGCCCCGTATCGGCGGACAAGTACGAGATCATCGCCGGGGAGCGTCGTTTCCGTGCGGCGCGCCTTGCGGGCCTCGACGAAGTGCCTGTGCTGGTGAAGGACGTGCCTGACCAGGCCGCTGCGGCGATGGCGCTGATCGAGAACATTCAGCGCGAGGATCTGAATCCGCTCGAAGAAGCGCAGGGCATTCAGCGCTTGCTCGATGAGTTCAACTTTACGCACGAGCAGGCGGCGGAGTCGGTCGGTCGGTCGCGTAGTGCGGTGTCAAACCTGCTGCGCCTGCTCAACCTCGCAACGCCGGTGCAGACCATGTTGTTGGCCGGCGACCTCGACATGGGGCATGCTCGCGCATTACTGGCTGTCGACGCCGCGACGCAGATCACGCTCGCCAATCAGGTCGTCAATAAGCGCATGTCGGTGCGCGAAACCGAAAAGCTGGTGACGTCGACCACCAAAGCGGCGCCGGCGGTCAAGGCGCGCGCTAATCCCGATGGCGGCCGCGATACGCGGCGACTCGAAGAGGAACTGTCGGACCTGCTCGCGGCAACGGTAAAGATCAAGCTCGGCCGACGTGGTCGAGGGCAGGTGCTGGTGGATTTCGGTGACCTTGACGCACTGGAAGGCATTCTTATCCGCTTGCGTGGTAATGCCACGGCGTAAGCAGGGTGACGTGCGCTGAATCTGAGTATCGAACGATGTTGACGGATCTGGAGTGCGACTGCGGGATCGGCTGGATTCCTAATTGATTCGGCGCCCGATGTTCGGAATCGTTGAACTGTGAGAAATGTGCGCGTCTATACCTTCACCGCGACGACTTCTCAGATGTCCACCCAAGGCGACGAAAATCACTGCCTGTTGCATTTCAGAGACGTCTGTCGCCGCGCCTGCGCCGCCTGTCGATGAGTGCAGGCGCGCCGGATTCAATGCGTATATTTGATTGTCCCCCAAGCCGCCTTACATTCACCGTATTTTCATGCATCGGAAGGTGGTTCCCGCATCGTGAGCAGCGTTTTCATACCGGTTATTGAACGGCCTAAAGTCTTGAATTGCCTGCAACTATCGCTTACAATCGCCCGGATTTAATTGCACGGCAACCCCGTAAGCGCAGCGAAAGCTCGCGGGCTGGAACAAGACTTTCGGAACACTGCGATGGCGGTCAAAGCGTCGAATCAAGCGCCGAAGAATGGGCACGACGAACACCGCGCTGAACGCGCCGCTTCCGATGCGTCCACCGGTCCGCACGTTGCACCTGACGACGCGTGGGATGTCGAGCAACAAGATAACAATATCGTTCCGCTCACGCGGGCCGAGGCTGAGAAGCTGTTTGGTCCCAATGTGAGTCGTCCGTCGCGCGTTACGCCGTTTAAGGTTGTGGCAGCGCAAATGGTTTTGTCCCTGGTTGCTACGCTGGTGTGGTGGCTGTTTTACAAGCCGCCGGGCGCTGCTGCGCTGTCCGCGTTCCTGGGAGGAGCGATCTGCTGGTTGCCGGGCGCGTTGTTCGCGGCACGACTGAGAACGTTGAGCGGCGCGGAAACAGTGATGAGCTGGATGATCGGCGAAGCGCTCAAGATGGGGACAACGATCGCGATGTTTGTGGCCATCGCCTTCTGGTATCACGACGTACGCTGGGTGCCGCTGCTCGTGACCTACCTCATCGCGCTCAAGACGTACTGGATCGCCCTCGCCTGGCGCTAGTTCGCGGCAACAAGGTAGCAGCAAAAAATTCAGGCCGGCGCGCAGCGCTGGTAAGGCGTGCGGATACGGTACGATCCGCACCCGGCGCGTTTCCGCAAGAGAGCATCGCCGCGGGAACGGCCTAAGACGATTTTCGACAATTTGGGTGGCTTTAACGATATGGCAGCTAGCGAAGGCACGCGCGCAATGGATCCGTCCGAGTACATCGCGCACCACTTGCAGAACTTTTCCACCGGACACCAGACGTCGATTTTCGACATCCACGTGTGGAATCTGGACACCCTTTTCTGGTCGATCGTTTGCGGTCTGGCCACCATCTTGATTCTGCATTTCGCTGCCCGCAAGGCGACGTCCGGCGTGCCGGGCCGATTCCAGTGCGCAGTTGAAATGCTGGTCGAAATGGTCGAGGATCAATCGAAGTCGATGATCCACGGCACGCGCACCTTCATCGCGCCGCTGGCGTTGACCGTGTTCGTGTGGGTCGCGCTGATGAACGCCCTCGACTTTATCCCTGTCGACCTGCCGGGCCACGTGATCGACTGGCTGGGCCTCTCCGGCGTCATCTCGCATCACCGCATCGTGCCGACCGCCGATCTGAACGGTACGCTCGGCATCGCCCTCGGTGTCTTCGCGCTGATGATTTACTACAACTTCAAGATCAAGGGCGCCGGCGGCTTCGTGCACGAACTGCTGTCCGCCCCGTTCGGCGCGCATCCGCTGCTGTGGATCCCGAACCTTGCACTGAACATCATCGAGTTCGTCGCGAAGACGGTCTCGCTCGGCATGCGGCTGTTCGGCAACATGTACGCGGGCGAACTGTTGTTCCTGCTGATTGCCCTGCTCGGCAGCATCTGGAGCTTCGGCGCGGACACGACGGTGCTTGGCTTCATCGGCCACGTGATCGCCGGCAGCGTGTGGGCCATCTTCCACATCCTGATCGTGCTGCTGCAGGCGTTCATTTTCATGATGCTGACGCTGGTGTACATCGGCCAGGCACACGACACGCACTAACCCGCGCTGTCGACCAAAGAATCGCAGTTTTCAAATCCAGTTCCAACCAGTTCTAAAAGACTTTTCACAAAGGAGTGATCATGCAAGCTTTCATCGCCAACATCCAGGGTCTGACCGCCATCGGTATCGGCATCATCATCGGCCTGGGTGCAATCGGCGCCTGTATCGGTATCGGCCTGATGGGCGGCAAGTACATCGAAGCATGTGCACGCCAGCCGGAACTGATGAACCCGCTGCAAACCAAGATGTTCCTGCTGGCTGGTCTGATCGATGCGGCGTTCCTGATTGGCGTTGGTGTGGCAATGCTGTTTGCGTTCGCGAACCCGCTGCTGTCGAAGCTGGCAGGCTAAGGTTCCTCGGAAGTTTGCGCCTGAGCTATAACTGGTGAAGGCGCAGGGCGGAACGGGCACTTGGGCGCTGATCGAAGACAGAATCGATGAGCGCCTTGCCGTTTCACTTTTCCGAACTAGCAACGTTTAAGGAAACACCGTGAATCTCAACGCAACCCTGTTTGCGCAAATGGTCGTGTTCCTGATCCTCGCGTGGTTCACGATGAAGTTCGTGTGGCCGCCGCTGATCAATGCCCTCGACGAGCGCTCAAAGAAGATTGCTGACGGTTTGTCTGCCGCTGAAAAGGGCAAGGCTGAACTCGAAGCCGCTCACAAGCGCGTCGACCAGGAACTGGCTCAGGCACGCAACGACGGTCAGCAACGTATTGCTGACGCAGAAAAGCGCGCTGTGGCAGTCGCTGACGAAATCAAGACGCAAGCACAAGCCGAAGCAGCCCGCATCATCGCGCAAGCGAAGGCCGACGCGGAACAGCAAGTCGTCAAGGCGCGCGAAACGCTGCGCGGTGAAGTCGCCGCATTGGCTGTGAAGGGCGCTGAACAGATCCTGAAGCGTGAAGTCGACCAGGCAGCTCACGCTGACCTGCTGAATCAACTGAAAGCCGAGCTCTGATCATGGCCGAACTTGCAACCATCGCCCGTCCGTACGCAGAAGCGCTGTTTGGCGTGGCCGAAGCTGGTGACATCGCCGCCTGGTCCACGCTCGTGCAGGAGCTGGCACAGGTTGCGCGTCTGCCCGAAGTGCTGTCGATCGCCTCGAGCCCGAAAGTGAGCCGCGCCCAGGTCAGCGAACTGCTGCTGGCCGCGGTCAAGTCGCCGCTCAAGGACAACGCGCAAGCGAAGAACCTGGTGCAAATGCTGGTCGATAACCATCGCTTGCAATTGCTGCCGGAAATCGCCGTGCAGTTCGAAGAGTTGAAGAACGCCCGCGAAGGGGCGGCAGATGTGCTGATCGTCAGCGCATTCCCGCTCGAAGGCGCGCAGTTGAACGACCTCGTCGCAAGTCTCGAACGCAAGTTCAAGCGCAAGCTGAAGCCGACGGTCGAAGTCGACTCGTCGCTGATTGGCGGCGTGCGCGTGACGGTTGGCGACGAAGTGCTCGATACCTCGGTCCGCGCGCGGCTTGCCAGCATGCAAACGGCTCTGACGGCCTGAAGCGCCTCTTGCGCTGAAGCGGCTGGCACGCAACAGAATTGACTATCAGGAGCGAATAATGCAACTCAATCCCTCTGAGATCAGCGAGCTGATCAAGAGCCGGATCCAGGGTCTTGAAGCGAGCGCGGACGTTCGCAACCAGGGCACTGTGATCTCCGTGACCGACGGCATCGTGCGTATTCACGGCCTGTCGGAAGTGATGCAGGGCGAGATGCTCGAATTCCCGGGCAACACGTTCGGTCTCGCACTGAACCTCGAGCGCGACTCGGTCGGCGCCGTGATTCTGGGTGAATACGAACACATTTCGGAAGGCGACATCGTCAAGACGACGGGCCGCATTCTGGAAGTGCCGGTGGGTCCGGAACTGCTCGGCCGCGTGGTCGACGCACTCGGCAATCCCATCGACGGCAAGGGCCCGATCAATGCAAAGAAAACTGACGCAATCGAAAAGATCGCGCCGGGCGTGATCTGGCGTAAGTCGGTTTCCGAGCCGGTCCAAACCGGGCTGAAATCGATCGACGCGATGGTGCCGGTTGGCCGTGGCCAGCGCGAGCTGATCATCGGCGACCGCCAGTGCGGCAAGACCGCGGTCGCAGTCGATGCGATCATCAACCAGAAGGGCAAGAATCTCTTCTGTATCTACGTCGCGATCGGCCAGAAGGCTTCGTCGATCATGAACGTGGTGCGTAAGCTGGAAGAAACCGGCGCGCTGGAATACACGATCGTCGTGGCAGCTTCGGCTTCGGAATCGGCTGCGATGCAATACCTCGCGCCTTATGCGGGCTGCACGATGGGCGAATACTTC
Organism: Paraburkholderia terricola; assembly: GCF_900142195.1. Taxonomy (GTDB): domain Bacteria; phylum Pseudomonadota; class Gammaproteobacteria; order Burkholderiales; family Burkholderiaceae; genus Paraburkholderia; species Paraburkholderia terricola. The sequence continues at coordinate 162,189 of NZ_FRAB01000005.1, read as the reverse complement.
CGCGATCGCGGCCAGGACGCGCTGATCGTCTACGACGACTTGACCAAGCAAGCTTGGGCATACCGCCAGATCTCGCTGTTGCTGCGCCGCCCGCCGGGTCGTGAAGCTTATCCGGGCGACGTGTTCTACCTGCACTCGCGTCTGCTGGAGCGTGCTGCTCGCGTCTCGGAAGAGTATGTCGAGAAGTTCACCAACGGCGAAGTGAAGGGCAAGAGCGGTTCGCTGACGGCGTTGCCGGTCATCGAAACGCAAGCAGGTGACGTGACGGCGTTCGTTCCGACGAACGTGATTTCGATTACCGACGGCCAGATCTTCCTGGAAACCGATCTTTTCAACGCAGGTATCCGCCCGGCGATCAACGCCGGCGTGTCGGTGTCGCGCGTCGGTGGTGCAGCTCAAACCAAGGTCGTGAAGAAGCTGTCGGGCGGTATCCGTACCGACCTCGCGCAGTATCGTGAACTGGCTGCGTTCGCGCAGTTCGCCTCGGACCTCGACGAAGCCACCCGTAAGCAACTGGAGCGCGGCCGCCGCGTGACGGAACTGCTCAAGCAGCCGCAGTATCAACCGCTGCAAGTGTGGGAACTGGCGATCTCGCTGTTTGCCGCGAACAACGGCTACCTCGACGATCTGGAAGTCGCACAGGTGCTGCCGTTCGAAAAGGGCCTGCGCGAATACCTGAAGTCGAGCCACGCTGACCTGATCAAGCGCGTCGAAGACACCAAGGAACTCTCGAAGGACGACGAAGGCCTGCTGCACACGGCCGTCAAAGACTTCAAGAAGTCCGGCGCTTATTGATCCGCGAGTGACCCGCAAGGCATAAACGGACCTTGAAGCGGCGCGGGCCGCAGGCAACTGAACCCGCGCTGCTTCGATCAAGGAGCAAGCAATGGCTGGAATGAAGGAAATTCGCGGCAAGATCAAGAGCGTGCAGAACACGCGCAAGATCACGAAAGCGATGGAGATGGTGGCCGCATCGAAGATGCGCCGCGCTCAGGAGCGCATGCGCGCTGCTCGCCCGTACGCCGACAAGGTCCGCGATATCGCTGCACACATGAGCCGTGCGAATCCCGAGTATCGTCACCCGTTCATGGTGTCGAACGAGGGCGCGAAGACGGCCGGCATCATCCTCGTCACGACCGACAAGGGTCTGTGCGGCGGCATGAACACCAACGTGCTGCGTGCGTCGCTGCAGAAGTTCAAGGAACTGGAAGGCCAGGGCAAGACAATCGAGGCAACCGCGATTGGCACCAAGGGTCTGGGTTTCCTGAACCGTCTGCGCGCGAAGGTGGTGTCGAATGTCGTGCATCTGGGCGACACGCCGCATCTGGAAAAGCTGATCGGCGCGGTGAAGGTTCAGCTCGACCTGTACTCGGAAGGCAAGGTTTCGGCGGTGTACCTGGCGTACACGCGCTTCGTCAATACGATGAAGCAGGAGCCGGTGATCGAGCAACTGCTGCCGCTGTCGGCAGACCAGTTCGAGCGCAAGGAAGAAGACGGCGCGACGCCGAGCACGCAGTGGGACTACATCTACGAGCCGGATGCGCAGGCCGTGGTGGACGAACTGCTGGTGCGTTATGTCGAAGCGCTGGTCTATCAGGCCGTCGCGGAAAACATGGCATCGGAACAGTCGGCACGAATGGTGGCGATGAAGGCCGCTTCCGATAACGCGAAGACGGTCATCAATGAACTGCAGCTCGTGTACAACAAGAGCCGCCAGGCCGCAATCACGAAAGAACTGTCGGAAATCGTCGGTGGCGCCGCTGCGGTCTGATCGTCAAGACGACAGGCAGGCCAACGCCGTGAGGCGGGCCCAACTGAGCGGCACCCCGAAACTGCGCCTTTGCGCGAGTGAAGAATTGAGTATCTAAAGGAAAAGCGATGAGTACTACTGCTTTGGTAGAAGGCAAGATCGTACAGTGCATCGGCGCGGTGATCGACGTGGAATTCCCGCGTTCGGACATGCCGAAGATTTACGACGCGCTCATTCTCGAAGGTTCGGAACTGACCCTCGAAGTCCAGCAACAGCTGGGCGACGGCGTCGTCCGTACCATCTGTCTGGGTGCATCCGACGGTCTGCGCCGTGGCACGACGGTGAAGAACACCGGCAAGCCGATCAGCGTGCCGGTCGGCAAGCCGACCCTCGGCCGGATCATGGACGTGTTGGGTCGCCCGATCGACGAAGCCGGCCCGATCAATTCGGACGTGGTTCGCGGCATTCACCAGAAGGCTCCGGCGTTCGACGAACTGTCGCCGTCGACGGAACTGCTCGAAACCGGCATCAAGGTTATCGACCTGATCTGCCCGTTCGCGAAGGGCGGCAAGGTGGGTCTGTTCGGCGGCGCCGGCGTGGGCAAGACCGTGAACATGATGGAACTGATCAACAACATCGCGAAGGAACACGGTGGTTACTCCGTGTTCGCCGGCGTTGGCGAGCGTACCCGCGAAGGGAACGACTTCTATCATGAAATGAAGGACTCGAACGTTCTCGACAAGGTCGCGCTGGTGTACGGCCAGATGAACGAGCCGCCGGGCAACCGTCTGCGCGTCGCGCTGACCGGTCTGACGATGGCCGAGCACTTCCGCGACGAAGGCCTCGACGTGCTGTTCTTCGTCGACAACATTTACCGTTTCACGCTGGCAGGCACGGAAGTGTCGGCACTGCTCGGCCGTATGCCGTCGGCAGTGGGCTATCAGCCGACGCTGGCTGAAGAAATGGGTAAGTTGCAAGAGCGTATTACGTCGACCAAGACCGGCTCGATCACGTCCGTTCAGGCCGTGTACGTCCCTGCGGATGACTTGACCGACCCGTCGCCGGCTACGACTTTCGGCCACCTCGACGCAACGGTCGTGTTGTCGCGTGACATCGCATCGCTGGGTATCTATCCGGCTGTGGACCCGCTCGATTCGACCTCGCGTCAGATCGACCCGAACGTGATCGGCGAAGAGCATTACTCGATCACGCGCGGCGTGCAGCAAACGCTGCAGCGCTACAAGGAACTGCGCGACATCATCGCGATTCTGGGCATGGACGAACTCGCGCCGGAAGACAAGCTCGCCGTCGCGCGCGCTCGTAAAATCCAGCGTTTCCTGTCGCAGCCGTTCCACGTTGCGGAAGTGTTCACGGGTTCGCCGGGCAAGTACGTGCCGCTGAAGGAAACGATCCGTGGCTTCAAGATGATCGTCGACGGCGAGTGCGACCACCTGCCGGAACAAGCGTTCTACATGGTCGGCACGATCGACGAAGCCTTCGAAAAGGCCAAGAAGATCCAGTAAAGGTCGGGTGTAACCAAGCGGGCGCCGGCCTCGCGCGTATCGCTGCCTTCGCGGTGGCGCAACGCAAAGCCGGCGCCTCTTACTACGCTCAACCCAGGAGTCGACATTTATGGCAACTATCAAGGTAGACGTCGTCAGCGCGGAAGAGCAGATCTTCTCGGGCCAGGCGAAGTTCGTCGCGCTGCCGGGCGAGGCGGGTGAACTCGGCATCCTGCCGGGCCACACGCCGCTCATCACGCGGATTCGTCCGGGTGCGGTGCGCATCGAAGCTGAAAACGGCGAAGAAGAGTTTGTGTTCGTCGCCGGCGGTATTCTCGAAGTTCAGCCGGGCGCTGTCACGGTTCTCGCCGACACTGCAATTCGCGGCAAGGATCTCGACGAAGCCAAAGCTGAAGATGCACGCAAGCGTGCGGAAGAAGCGCTGCAGAACACGGGCTCGAACCTCGAATACGCTACCGCGCAAGCGGAACTGGCGTACGCAACGGCTCAACTCGCTGCAATCCAGCGCCTGCGTAAGCTGCGCGGTCAGAACTAGGCAATACGTATCAGAGAGAAAGCAGCCTCCTCGGCTGCTTTTTTTTGATCGTCACTTGACGTTTACGGAAAGGTAATCAAAATTGCGCAATAGCATCGATTGATGCTTTGCCGTGCTGGTCCCCGAATGCGCTGCGGGTAAGACTTGATGCCGTATGGAGATGCGCCGGTGGCACAATCGATTTCAAATCCATTTCAATAGGGCGAGCTTTCGCTCACGGAGACAACACCATGGCAACGCATGTGTCAGGCGAGGGCGCACTTATCGAACCCAGAGACGGGTTGTCGTACGTCCGTGGATCGACCGATATTCCGTTGAGCGAGGCGACGATCGGTCAGTTTCTGCGCGACACGGCAGCGCGTTTTCCTGACCGTCCTGCCGTGGTGTTTCGCGAGCAGGGTATTCGCTGGACGTGGAAGGAGTTTGCGGAAGAGGTCGACGTGCTGGCCGCAGGATTGCTTGCGCTCGGCATCGTGAAGGGCGACCGCGTCGGTATCTGGTCACCGAATCGAGTGGAATGGGTGCTCACGCAGTTCGCGACGGCGCGCATCGGCGCCGTACTCGTCAACATCAACCCGGCCTATCGGCTCGCCGAACTCGAATATGCGCTGAACAAGGTCGGCTGCAAGGCGATTATCGCGGCCGAGCGTTTCAAGACGTCGATGTACCTGGAGATGCTGCAGGCGCTCGCCCCGGAGTTGGCCACACACGCGCCGGGCGACCTGCATGCTGCGAGGCTGCCCGATTTGCGCTATGTGATCCGCATGTGCGACACGGAAACGCCGGGCATGCTGAGCTTCTCGGATGTGATCGAGCGGGGCCGCGCGACGCTGGACGTCGCAAGGCTCGATGGAATCGGCGCCACGCTTTCGTGCCACGAGCCGATTAACATCCAGTTCACCAGCGGCACGACGGGTAATCCGAAGGGCGCGACGCTGACGCACAGCAACGTCGTCAACAACGCGCGCTATATCGCGATGGCAATGCGGCTGACCGAGCAGGATAGCCTGTGCATCCCCGTCCCGCTTTATCACTGTTTCGGCATGGTGCTCGCGGTGCTGGCGTGCGTGTCGGTCGGGGCGAACATGGTGTTTCCGGGCGAAGCTTTCGATCCGGCCGCAACGCTGGCCGCCGTCGCGGAAGAAAAGTGCACCGCGCTGCACGGTGTGCCTACCATGTTCATCGCCGAGCTCGATCATCCGAACTTTGCCGATTACGACCTCTCGCATTTACGCACCGGGATCATGGCCGGCTCGCCCTGCCCGATTGAGACGATGAAGAAGGTCGTTTCGAAGATGCATCTGAGCGAAATCACGATCGCCTACGGCATGACGGAAACAAGCCCGGTGTCGTTTCAGAGTTCGACCACCGACCCGCTCGACAAACGCACGACGACCGTTGGCCGCATTCAGCCGCATCTCGAAGTGAAGATCATCGATCCGCTCGGTGCGATCGTGCCGGTTGGCGAGACCGGTGAGCTATGCACTCGCGGCTATTCAGTTATGCAGGGCTACTGGGGGGATGAGGAGAAGACGCGGGAAAGCATCGTGGACGGCTGGATGCATACCGGCGATCTGGCGACGCTCGACGCGGAAGGCTATTGCAACATCGTCGGCCGCCTCAAGGACATGCTGATCCGTGGCGGTGAGAACATCTATCCGCGGGAAATCGAAGAATTTCTGTTCCGTCATCCGAAGATCCAAAGCGTGCAGGTGTTCGGCGTGCCCGATGCGAAATACGGCGAGGAAGTGTGCGCGTGGATCGTATTGCGGTCGGGCGAGCAGGCCACCGCCGAAGAGATCCAGCAGTTCTGCCAAGGCCAGATTGCGCACTACAAGGTGCCGAAGTACATCCGCTTCGTCGACGAACTGCCGATGACGGTGACGGGCAAAGTGCAGAAATTCGTCATGCGGGAGCGCATGATTAGCGAATTGAAGGTGAAGGAAGATAAAACGGCTTGAGGTTCAGCGCGGGCGCAAATCTCGCGTTGTGCTGGATGGACCAGCCGCCGCGCACGCTCGCAAAACAACTCGCAAACGTTTGGCAAGACGAAAAAAAAGCGGGCCTGGAGCCCGCTAAAAACCACACGCTACGGGGTTAGCGCGAGGAGACCAAAGTAGGAACCGACTGAGACGACGACCCGGCGTCGACTACGGCCCCAGCAGGGATGCCCCTTTACAGGGCTTCGGCATACGCCGACCGGCAAGTGCAAAGTATCCGCTCACACCGCGCACCCAGCCACATCCGTGTTGAAACCGTTGAGGGCATTGTGGGCGAATTAACCTTTGAGCGCGGTAACAAATTGTTTCAGGTTGTAACGCCCGCCAGATAAGGCGTTGCGGGACTTATTGCCAAAACGAAACCTTTAAAACGTAAATTTTACCTATGACTCGACGGCAATTTCATACGCCCGATTGATGCTATTCGCGAAGCATATTGCGGCGTAAATTGTTAAGTCGATTCCGCATGAACTCGTTGCACACTCACCTTTTTGCCGCCGATCGCCTTTGTTACAGGTGCTTTTCGAAACCGCCCGAAAATCGTCCCATGTGCGATGGCAACGACATTGCATCGCAGCACCGAACCCAGCCGGCGGGCCGGTGCAGAGGGCCGGTTCGCTGCGAAGACAAGCGTCCGCGCCGTTCTGCGTACGGTTAAGCGCGCTGAGGGCCGTTACACGATTGTGCGACGAACATCGAACCATCAGCGCCTTCTAATCCCGCCTTTTCCGTCGGAATTGAAAGGGCGGCCGAGCGCAAAGCTCTATTTCAGCCACTTATCCGCAATCGTCTGATATTCGCCGGTTGCGCGGGCCAGGTGCAACCACTGATCCACGTACTGCTGGAGCGCGACATCGCCACGCGGCAACAGCCACGCCTTCTCGCCGTACTGGAACGGCTTGTCTGGATGCACCGAGCAAAGGCCTGGATTGAGCTTTTGCTGCAGCAGGGTCTCGGATGCATCTGTCACCATGACGTCCGCCTTGCCCGCGAGAATCTGCTTGAAGATCGTCACGTTGTCCGGATAGACGGTGACGGCCGCGTGCGTGAAATACTGCTTCGCGAAACGCTCGTTCGTGCCACCTGGATTGACGATCACGCGCGTTGCCGGTTGATCGATTTGCGCCACCGTTTGATATTTGCTGACGTCGTCGCACCGAACGATCGGCGTCTTGCCGTCCACCATATACGCCTGCGTGAAGAACGCACGTTTTTGCCGCTCGAGCGTGGGCGAGACCCCGCCGACGCCGATATCGCATTTCGCCACGAAGTCGTTCATCAGGTTCGGCCACGACGTTTTGACGTACTCCACCTTCACGCCGAGCGATTTAGCTAGCGCCTCCGTCATGTCGACGTCGATACCTTCGAACTGGCCATCCGGCTTATAGAAGGAGTACGGCTTGTAGTCGCCGGTCGTGCAGGCGCGCAACGTGCCGCGAGCGAGAATGTCGTCGAGTCGCGAAGCGGCCGCGGCGGGGGCGCTGGTCTGCGCGTTGGCCGCGCCTGCGCAAATCAGAGCGCCGGCCAGAGCGCCGAGCAATGCGATTGCTGCCTTGTTCATTGAGTCTCCTTGGTTGTTTCGTCGTTGTTTGATAAGACCGACGGATGATAGTCAGGCAATTTTCCCTTGAACATCGGCCGTTCGGCCAGGTCATGACGCGGCGGACGATAGGCCCCCAACCGCGGGATAAGCGGCCGCGACCGATCCGGGCGACAGTTATTGCCCGCATCGAGCACGATGCGGCGAGCCGGCTCCGGTAAAATGCCCCTTTGCTCTCAGTCGTACGCAACGTGGCCCATACCCTCCTGAACGACACCTTCCTGCGCGCGCTGCTGCGCCAGCCGACCGACTACACCCCTGTCTGGCTGATGCGGCAAGCCGGTCGCTACCTGCCGGAATACAACGCCACGCGCGGCCGCGCGGGCAGTTTCCTGGCTCTCGCCAAGAACCCGGCGTTCGCGACGGAAGTCACGCTGCAGCCGCTGGAGCGTTATCCGCTCGACGCCGCGATTCTCTTCTCCGACATCCTCACGGTGCCCGACGCAATGGGCCTCGGCCTCGAATTCGTGACCGGCGAAGGGCCGCAATTCGCCCGGCCGGTGCGCACGGAAGCCGACGTGGCGCGCCTCGCGGTGCCGGATATCGACGCCACGTTGCGCTACGTGACCGACGCCGTGCGCGAAATCCGCACCGCGCTCACCGACGCGCAAGGCCGTCAACGCGTGCCGCTGATCGGCTTTTCCGGCAGCCCGTGGACGCTCGCGTGTTACATGGTCGAAGGTAGCGGCTCGGCGGACTTCCGCACCGTCAAGTCGATGCTGTATGCGCGCCCGGACCTGATGCATCGCATTCTCGACATCAACGCAAAATCTGTTGCGGCGTATCTGAATGCGCAGATCGAAGCCGGCGCGCAGGCGGTGATGATTTTCGACACGTGGGGCGGAGCGCTGGCCGACGGTGCGTATCAACGTTTTTCACTGCATTACATCCAGCAAGTGGTGGCCCAGTTGAAGCGCGAGCACGACGGCGAGAAAGTGCCGGTAATCACCTTCACGAAAGGCGGCGGTCTGTGGCTCGACGAAATCGCGGATACCGGCGTGGACGCGGTCGGGCTCGATTGGACCGTCAACCTGCGCAAGGCACGCGAGCGCGTGGGCAGCAAGGTCGCGCTTCAGGGCAATATCGATCCGTCGGTACTGTTCGCGCCGCCGGCTTCGATCCGCATGGAAGCCCGCGCCGTGCTCGACAGTTTCGGCAACCATCCGGGCCACGTTTTCAACCTCGGCCACGGCATCTCGCAGTTCACGCCGCCGGAAAACGTCGCCGAACTCGTGGACGAAGTGCACCGTCATAGCCGTGCAATTCGCAGTGGCGCTCATGCACCAGCATGAAGCCGTAATCGTTGCCATTTTTGTTGCAGCGCAATGAACTGGGCTCTCGATCTAAGGGAAAGTTCGGGGGCAAGAGGCCGTCAGTTGGCGATCTCGCGGTTGTCAAGACTTGACTTATACACATTCGTTGCGCTGCGGCGCGGTAGAAGCTTTCGTCGCCCGGCAGCCCTTGCACATCGCGGGCGCATTTGATCCAAGCCTTATCTGGCAAGGGTTTCGCGGGGCCGCCGCGGAGTGTGCGGAATCCCACAGAAGGCCGCTGCGACGCGGCTTCCAGCCCTTCGAGGCAAAGTTCTCAACAAAGTTATCCACAGCCAGAGAGCCGGGTGCAATTGTTCTGCGGAATCCAAAACTTAGCGGCGAAGTTGAAGCTTTACCTTAACTTCGAAGAGTTCGCTGTCTGCCGAGGCGATCCGACCATGCGGCATTCGGCCGCGTCGCTTCAATCATTCTGCATAGCCGCGTGAGCGAAGTGTTCGTTCGCGTCGCGCTGGATCATCCGCTGCCGACCCTGTTCGACTATCGCTGCGACACACCCGAGGCGGTTGCGCCGGGCGTGCTGGTGAGTGTGCCGTTCGGCAAGCGTCATGTGGTGGGGCTCGTTTGCGAAGTGGCTGCTCACAGCGACGTCCCGCCCGACCGTCTGCGGGATTTGCATGGCGTCTGCACCGCCTGCCCGCCGTTGTCGACGCACTGGCTGGGTTTAGCCGCCTTCGCCGCCGACTATTACCAGCGTGGCCTCGGCGAAGTGGCGCTGCCCGCGCTGCCGCAGGCGCTCCGCGACGCCTCACGCTGGGCGCGCCTGTTCGCGCCCGAGGAACGTTACCGAATGACGCCCGAGGGGCGTCGCGCATTACCCGATGCGTTGCCCGCGCGCGCCAGCGCGCTGAGAAAGTTGGCCCAGGCGCTGGCCGACGCCGAATCCCTGCTTGCTGCGGATGCCCGCGCGCTTCATCCCAAGGCCATCGCCACGCTGGACGCATGGCAAGCGGAAGGCTGGGTCGCGCTGGACATTATCGAAGCCGCCGCGGTGCTTGCGCCGTCTTCCGCCGACGCGCCGGCGCCCCTGCTGCCTACCCTCACCGACGAACAGTCGGCCGCCGTGGACGCGATCCGCGACGCGAACGGTTTTGCGCCCTTCCTGCTGCACGGCGTGACGGGCAGCGGCAAGACCGAGGTGTATCTGCGTGCGCTCGCCGAGATTCTCGCCGCGAAGCCCGACGCGCAGGCGCTCGTCCTCGTGCCCGAAATCAATCTGACGCCGCAGTTCGAGGCGGCTTTCCGTGCGCGCTTCGCCGCCCTGGAAGGCACGTCGATCGTCACGCTGCACAGCGGTCTCGCCGAGGGCGAACGCGCGCGCAACTGGTTCGCCGCGCACACCGGACGCGCGCGCATCGTGCTCGGCACACGGCTGGCGGTGCTCGCGTCGTTGCCGAAGCTCGCGATCATCGTCGTCGACGAGGAGCACGATCCGGCCTACAAGCAACAGGAAGGTTTGCGCTATTCGGCGCGCGATCTGGCGATCTATCGCGCCAAGCAACTCGGTTTGCCGGTCGTGCTCGGTTCGGCCACGCCGTCGCTGGAGAGCTGGTGGCAGGCCGATCAGGGCCGCTACAAGCGTCTCACGTTGTCGCGCCGCGCGGTCGCCGACGCCGTGCTGCCGACCGTCAAACTAATCGATCTGGAAGAAGAGCGCCGCCGCGGGCGGGCCTCGGTGGAGGGATTGTCCGGGCCGCTGGTCGCCGCCCTGAAGGCGCGGCTCGAGCGCGGCGAGCAAAGCCTCGTGTTTCTCAACCGGCGCGGCTATGCGCCGCAACTCGCCTGCGACGCCTGCGGCTGGGTCGCCGGTTGTCCGCGTTGCAGTGCCTACGTCGTGTTGCACAAGCCCGAGCGCGCACTGCGCTGCCATCATTGCGGCTGGGAATCGCGCATTCCGCGCTCGTGTCCGGATTGCGGCAACGTCGACATCGCGCCGATGGGACGCGGCACGCAACGCGTCGAGGAAACGCTGGCGAGCGCGGTCCCCGGCGCCCGTGTGCTGCGTATCGACGCCGACAGCACGCGCCGCAAAGGCAGCGCCCAAGCGCTGTTCTCCGACGTACATGCGGGCGAAGTCGACATCCTCGTCGGCACGCAAATGATCGCGAAGGGTCACGACTTCCAGCGCGTGTCGCTGGTCGGCGTGTTGAACGCCGACACCGCGCTGTTCTCACACGACTTCCGTGCGAGCGAGCGCCTCTTCGCGCAGTTGATGCAGGTGAGCGGCCGCGCTGGCCGCGCCGGTTTGCCCGGCGAGGTGCTGGTGCAAACGCGCTATCCGCGCCATGCGCTGTACCACGCGCTCGGGCGGCATGACTACGTCGGCTTCGCCAATTCCACGCTGGCCGAGCGGCGCGACGCGCACTTGCCGCCGTTCGTCTATCAGGCGTTGCTGCGCGCCGAAGGGCGCACGCTCGAAGCCGCGCTCGCGTTTCTTCAACAGGCCGCCGCGGCGCTCACGGAGATTCCGGCGGCCGAACGCGTGACGGTTTATGACGCCGTGCCGCTCACCATCGTCAAGGTGATGCACGTGCATCGCGCGCAGTTGCTGATCGAAAGCGCATCGCGGGCCGCGTTGCAGGCCACCTTGCGCGCATGGCAGCCGCTGCTGCGCGGAATGAAAGGCGTGTTGCGCTGGAATCTCGAAGTCGACCCGCTCGACATCTGACGCCGGCCGGCCGGCGTCGTCGTCAATATCGCCAGCGGCTGCGCGCGGTCCGCGCACGGGTTCGCACGGTATTGGCATAGCTCGGGACAGGGCTCGCAACGGACGTGGCCGTCCGCCTCGCCAGCACCGCCGACGCACGCGAGGCGGCGTGTGCGCCCCGCTGCGCAAGCTGCCGGTATCGCGCCGAAGATCGATATTCACTCGAGCAGAGCATGCCGGTCTCGCTGTTTCGGGTTCTGGATCGCGCGAGCCTGGAGGACAGGCGGCGTTGCCGTCTGCATGACCAGCCCGGGTCGGCCGGCGACGCGCTCGCCCAGTTCAAGCCGGTCGTCCCAACCGAGGCGCGCACACCCGTTCGCAGCCAAACGCCAACCCGGCGGTGCGTTCCATGCTCGCTTCGCTGTCACTCGGAAGATCGGCGCCGCTATGTCGATCGCGAGTCGCCGGGCGGCTTAGCCCTTAATCGTTCAGCGCGGCCCGCGCGTCGCCCGCCGATGCACGCGAAGCCGGGCGCGTGCGTGCGTTGGAGACCCGCTTGCCCGAGCCGCCCGTCGCGCCGCGAATGAACAGCACCGCGCAAGTCGCGCACATCATCCAGATGCCCAATACCACCAGCCACTTTTCCATTTCCCGAGTCCTCTGAAACCCCGTACTGTTTTTGTGTGCGTGCCGTGAGGCCCGCGTCCGCTGTGTCCTGTATAACGGCACGCGCAGTGACTCTGATAAGGGTAAATGCAAAAAGAAACACGCCAGGGAAAGTACTGAGCGCCACCGCCGTTGCCGCGCGCCGCCCCATCGCGCGGAAACCCCCGCCGTACAGGGCTTTTAAAGAGGTGCAACCATCCATCGAGCAGGGTTGCACCTTTTTTTTGGGAAGCGTAGGATTCGCTCAACTTTTAGTCTTTCGCCAGCGCGATTCGTCTGGTATCCGAAGAAGGAAACATGGCTAGCACCACCCTTGGCGTCAAGGTCGACGACCTCCTGCGTTCCCGGCTGAAAGATGCCGCCACCCGCCTCGAACGCACTCCGCACTGGCTGATCAAGCAGGCGATCTTCGCGTACCTCGAAAAGATCGAGCATGGTCAGCTGCCCCCCGAACTGTCGGGCGCAACCGGTTCGGCCGACCTGGCCGACGGCGTGGCGGTCGAAAACGACGAAGACGGTGCCTCGCACCCGTTCCTCGAATTCGCGCAGAACGTGCAGCCGCAATCAGTGCTGCGCGCGGCGATCACCGCCGCGTACCGCCGTCCCGAGCCGGAGTGCGTGCCCTTCCTGCTCGGTCAGGCGCGCGTGCCGGCCAATCTCGCGGGCGACGTGCAAGCCATGGCCGGCAAGCTCGTCGAGGCGCTGCGCGCCAAAAGCAAGGGCGGCGGCGTCGAAGGGCTGATCCACGAATTCTCGCTGTCGAGCCAGGAAGGCGTGGCGCTGATGTGTCTCGCCGAAGCACTGCTGCGCATTCCCGACCGCGCCACGCGCGACGCGCTGATCCGCGACAAGATCAGCAAGGGCGACTGGAAATCGCACGTCGGCCAGGCGCCGTCGCTGTTCGTCAACGCCGCCACCTGGGGCTTGATGATCACCGGCAAGCTGGTGACGACCAATAGCGAAACGAACCTTTCGTCGGCGCTCACCCGTTTGATCGGCAAGGGCGGCGAGCCGTTGATCCGAAAGGGCGTCGACATGGCGATGCGTCTGATGGGCGAGCAATTCGTCACGGGCGAGAACATTTCCGAGGCGCTCGCCAACAGCCGCAAGTACGAAGCGCGCGGCTTTCGCTACTCGTACGACATGCTCGGCGAAGCCGCCACCACCGAAGCCGACGCGCAGCGCTACTACGCGTCGTACGAACAGGCGATCCACGCGATCGGCAAGGCCGCCGGCGGCCGCGGCATCTACGAAGGCCCGGGCATCTCGATCAAGCTCTCGGCGCTGCACGCACGCTACTCGCGCTCGCAGCAGGAGCGCACGATGAGCGAACTGCTGCCGCGCGTGCGCTCGCTGGCGATCCTCGCGCGCCGCTACGACATCGGCCTGAACATCGACGCCGAAGAAGCCGACCGCCTCGAAATCTCGCTCGATCTGCTTGAGGCGCTGTGCTTCGATCCCGAACTGGCCGGCTGGAACGGCATCGGTTTCGTGGTGCAGGCGTATCAGAAGCGCTGCCCGTTCGTGATCGACTACATCGTCGATCTGGCGCGCCGCAGCCGTCACCGGATCATGGTGCGCCTCGTGAAGGGCGCGTACTGGGACACCGAAATCAAGCGCGCGCAAGTGGACGGCCTCGAAGGCTATCCGGTCTACACGCGCAAGATCTATACGGACGTGTCGTATCTCGCCTGCGCGAAGAAGCTGCTCGGCGCGCCGGACGCGGTTTATCCGCAGTTCGCCACGCACAACGCGCATACGCTTTCGGCGATCTATTACCTCGCGGGCAACAACTACTATCCCGGCCAGTACGAGTTCCAATGCCTGCACGGCATGGGCGAGCCGCTCTACGAGGAAGTCACCGGCCGCGACAAGCTGAACCGTCCGTGCCGCGTGTATGCGCCGGTCGGCACGCACGAAACGCTGCTCGCGTACCTCGTGCGCCGTCTGCTTGAAAACGGCGCGAACACGTCGTTCGTGAACCGCATCGCCGATGAAAACGTCGCGATCAAGGACCTGATCGCCGACCCCGTCGAGGAAGCATCGAAGATCGTGCCGCTCGGCGCGCCGCACGCGAAGATTCCGCTGCCGCGCCACCTGTTCGGTTCGGAGCGGCTCAATTCGATGGGCCTCGATCTGTCGAACGAGCATCGGCTGGCGTCGTTGTCCTCGGCGTTGCTCGCGAGCGCGCATCATCCGTGGCGCGCCGCGCCGATGCTCGACGACAACGAAATCGCCGTGGCTACCCGTGGTGTCGCACGCGACGTGCGCAATCCGGCGGATCACCGCGATCTCGTCGGCACGGTGATCGAAGCAACCTCGGAACACGTGAGCGCGGCCCTGGCGCACGCGGTTGCCGCCGCGCCGATCTGGCAGGCCACGCCGGTCGACGCGCGCGCCGATTGCCTCGCGCGTGCCGCCGACCTGCTCGAAGCGCAGATGCACACGCTGATGGGCCTGGTCGTGCGCGAAGCGGGCAAATCGCTGGCGAACGCGGTGTCGGAAATCCGGGAAGCGATCGACTTCCTGCGCTATTACTCCACGCAGATCCGCAGCGAATTTTCCAACGACACGCACCGTCCGCTCGGTCCTGTCGTCTGTATCAGCCCGTGGAACTTCCCGCTGGCGATTTTCATGGGCCAGGTGGCCGCGGCGCTCGCCGCCGGCAACACGGTGCTCGCGAAACCGGCCGAGCAAACGCCGCTGATCGCCGCGCAAGCCGTGCGCATTCTGCGCGAAGCCGGCGTGCCGACGGGCGCGGTGCAACTGCTGCCGGGCGATGGCGAAACGGTCGGCGCTGCACTGGTCGCCGATCCGCGCACGCGCGCCGTGATGTTCACCGGCTCGACCGAAGTCGCGCGGCTGATCAACAAGACGCTGTCGAATCGCCTCGATCCCGAAGGCAAGCCGATTCCGCTGATCGCCGAAACCGGCGGCCAGAATGCGATGATCGTCGACTCGTCGGCGCTCGCCGAGCAGGTGGTGGCGGACGTGCTGCAATCGTCGTTCGACTCCGCCGGTCAACGGTGTTCCGCGCTACGCGTTCTTTGTCTGCAAGACGACGTCGCGGACCGCACGCTCGAGATGCTGACCGGCGCGATGCGCGAACTGGCCGTGGGCAATCCCGATCGCCTGTCGATCGACGTGGGGCCCGTAATCGACCTCGACGCGAAGCGCGGCATCGACGCGCATATCGCGGCGATGCGCGAGAAAGGCCGCAAGGTCGAGCAACTGCCGATGCCGGAAGGCGGCGCGCAAGGCACTTTCGTGCCGCCGACGCTGATCGAGCTCGACAGCATCGACGAACTCAAGCGCGAAGTGTTCGGCCCGGTGCTGCACGTGGTGCGTTACCGCCGCAGCCAACTGGACAAGCTGCTCGAACAGATCCGCGCGACGGGTTATGGCCTCACGCTCGGCATTCATACGCGCATCGACGAAACCATCGCTCACGTGATCGGCCGTGCGCATGTCGGCAACATCTACGTGAACCGTAACGTGATCGGCGCGGTGGTCGGCGTGCAGCCGTTCGGCGGCGAAGGCTTGTCGGGAACGGGACCGAAGGCGGGCGGCGCGCTGTATTTGCAGCGTTTGCTGGCGACGCGTCCGGCCGGCTTGCCGAAGTCGCTCGCGCAGGCGCTGGTCGCGGATGCACCGAAGGCTGCCGAAAACAGCGACAATCCGTCCGCCGCATTGACCGCGCTGCGCGACTGGCTGATCGACGAACGCGAGCCGCAACTGGCCGCACGCTGCGACGGTTATCTGTCGCATATGCCGGCGGGCGCGACCGCGGTATTGTCGGGGCCCACCGGCGAGCGCAACACCTACACGCTGGGCGCGCGCGGCACGGTGCTGTGTGTCGCGTCGACGGCGAGCGGCGCGCGCGTGCAGTTCGCCGCGGCGCTGGCTACGGGAAATCGCGCCTTGTTCGACGGCGCGGCTGGTGAACAATTGGTGTCGCGGCTGCCCGCGCCGCTCAAGCCGTATGCGAGCGTGAAGAAAAGCGCCGAGACGCCTTTCGACGCCGTGCTGTTCGAAGGCGACAGCGACGAACTGCTGACGCTGGTGAAGGAGGTCGCCAAGCGTCCTGGGCCGATCGTCTCGGTGCAGGGTGTCGCGGCGGGCGCGCTGGAAAGCGGCGACGAGGACTACGCGCTCGAGCGTCTGTTGACGGAACGCTCGGTCAGCGTGAATACGGCGGCAGCCGGCGGTAATGCGAATTTGATGACGATCGGCTGAGCGAACCTCGTCGATTCCCTCAATAAAACGGAAGCGGTACGGCGACCCCGAAACCGCTCCATCCACACCTGGTACCAAGGAGAAGCTATGCAACACAAGATGAAACAGCTGGCAGGCGCAGCGCTGGTTGCGGCAATGTCGCTGGCGGGGACGGCCAACGCTCAATCGACGGAAGACGTGAAGATCGGTTTCGCCGGTCCGATGACGGGCGCGCAGGCGCACTACGGCAAGGACTTCCAGAACGGCATCACGCTGGCGGTGGAAGACATGAACGCGACCAAGCCGGTGATCGGCGGCAAGCAGGTTCGCTTCGTGCTCGATTCGGCCGACGACCAGGCCGATCCGCGCACCGGCACGACCGTCGCGCAGAAGCTGGTGGACGACGGCATCAAGGGCATGCTCGGCCACTTCAATTCGGGCACCACGATTCCGGCTTCGCGCATTTACGCGAACGCGGGCATCCCCGAAATCGCCATGGCGACGGCGCCGGAATACACGCAGCAAGGCTTCAAGACCACCTTCCGCATGATGACGTCCGACACGCAGCAAGGTTCGGTCGCCGGCACATTCGCGGTGAAGACCCTCGGCATGAAGAAGATCGTGATCGTCGACGACCGCACGGCCTACGGCCAAGGTCTCGCCGATCAGTTCGAAAAGGCCGCGAAGGCCGCCGGCGGCACGATCGTCGATCGTGAGTTCACGAACGACAAGGCCGTGGACTTCAAGTCGATCCTGACCAAGCTGAAGTCGGCCAACCCCGACCTGATCTATTACGGCGGCGCGGATTCGCAAGCGGCGCCGATGGTCAAGCAGATGAAGGCGCTCGGCATCAAGGCGCCGCTGATGGGCGGTGAAATGGTCCACACGCCGACCTTCATCAAGCTCGCGGGCGACGCGGCGAACGGCACGGTGGCATCGCTCGCCGGCTTGCCGCTGGAAGAAATGCCGGGCGGCAAGGACTACGTCGCGAAGTACAAGAAGCGTTTCAACGAAGACGTGCAAACGTATTCGCCGTACGCCTACGACGGTGCAATGGCGATGTTCGACGCGATGAAGAAGGCGAACTCGACCGATCCGGCCAAGTATCTGCCGGTGCTCGCCAAGACCTCGATGCCGGCGGTGACGTCGGCGAATCTTGCGTACGACAGCAAGGGCGACCTGAAGAACGGCGGCATCACGCTGTACAAGGTTGTCGACGGCAAGTGGACGACGCTGCAAAGCGTGGGCGGAAAGTAAGCACGGTTTTGCTGCTTGTTTCGACGTTCATGGGAACCCCGCTTCGGCGGGGTTTTTTTATGGTGGCCGGACACATGACGGGCTTGAGTTCCCGTAGGTCGCCTTCTCCCGAAAAAAAGTTCATCGACAATGCGTTGGGAGGCGCGAAATCAACACCGCGCGTTTCGTACGAGAGGCGTCGTATAATGGGAGGCGCGGTTGTCGATACCAGGCAAATACAGGCAAGTGAAGCGGGCAGTCATTGCGGCACTCAGGTCGGGGCGGTTTCAGCATGAGGCCCGATCTGGCATCAATGTGAAAAACCTTTTGTCGACTGGACAAATCAGCGCTCAGTTCGTCGAGGCTCTCATCACCCGTAGCGACGGCACGCAATATCGCTCGTCACCTCACCACAGCATTGCGTCGATTGATGTCCATATCATCGAATCCGGCGGCTGGTACGTGAAGTTTTACTTCGTGGGCGATCCGGAAACCGTGTTTATCAGCGTGCATCAGTGAGTTAAGCCATGAAGATGAAACTGTACGAGGAAGGCGACAAAAGCAGGGCGATCTGCAGCCATTGCAAGCAGCTCGTGAGCACGACGTTCGCCCGGCGTGACGTGCCATTCAGCGACGGCAAAGGCGAGGTGAAGAACATCCTCGCGGCGGTGTGCAACGTGTGCGACCGGGTCGTGGCGGTTCCCGCGCAGTCCACGCCGGCTATTCGGGAAGCGCGGCAGAAGGAAGTCAGGCCGATCGAGGCCCAATTGCCGGCCATCTATCTGGACATTCTCGACCTGGCCGCTTATATGGTGGACGGCGCGAGTTCAACCGAGTTTCGCAAGGTGCTCATGACGCTTTACTTGCATCGGTTTGCATCCGGCGAATATCCGCGCGCAAGGCTGATAAAGGCGCATCGGTCGGCATCTGAACGTTTCAAGGAGCGCCGCGGCGCGGCACGCCGGCGCCTTTCGATGAAGGTGACGCCTCGCATCGCCGAAGATTTGAAGACATTGATGCACGACACAGACATGAGCCAGACTGAAGTCATCAAGTCTGTCATCTATCAAATTCAAGCCGACGTGATCGAATCGCACAAGCCGGCCTTGATGAAGGAACTGGGCGCGTTGTCGGTGATATACGCATAGCCCATGTGCTGTATGCCCGGGCGAAATGCCCAGCGGGACGTGGAGCCGCAGCGCATCCCCCACAAGCCCCAGCCCCTCACTCGCCGCGCAGCTTCCGCCCCTGCTCCCGAATCTGCTCCAACGTCGCGCCCGGCGTGCTCGCCTCCTGCGGCATCCGAATCTCGATCAACGCCGCGCGTTTCGCCTCCATCGCACGATGCAGCGCCGGAATGAATTCGTCGGTGCGCGTCACCGTTTCGCCATGCGCGCCGAACGAGCGCGCGAACGCCGCGAAATCCGGGTTCGTCAGCCCCGTGCCGTGCACGCGATTCGGATAGTGCCGTTCCTGATGCATGCGGATCGTGCCGAAGTGACCATTGTTCACGACGATGAAAATCACATGCAGGTCGTACTGCATCGCGGTGGCCAACTCCTGCGCGGACATCATGAAGCAGCCGTCGCCGGCAAGCGCCACCACGGCACGCTGTGGATACATCGACTTGGCCGCGATCGCCGCCGGCACGCCGTAGCCCATCGCGCCACTCGTCGGCGCGAGTTGCGAGCGATAGTGGCGATACGAAAAATGCCGATGCAGCCACGTCGCGTAATTGCCCGCGCCGTTGGTGAGAATCGCGTCTTCCGGCAGATGCGCGCGCAATTGCTCGATCACTTCGCCCATTTGCACGTCGCCGGGAATCGGGCGCGGCTTGCGCCACTCCAGATACGCGCGATGCGCTTCTTCCGCCGCTCCGCTCCACGGCAACGCATCCGCCGATGAAGGCAGCAACGCCGCAAGCATCGCCGCCAGTTCCGGCATGCCCGAGACGATCGGCAAGTCGGCGGCGTACACACGCCCCAGCTCTTCCGCGCCTTGATGCACGTGCACCAGCGTCTGCTTCGTCTTGGGAATGTCGAGCAGCGTGTAGCCGTTCGTCGTTGCCTCGCCTAAACGCGGACCGAACGTGAGCAGCAAATCCGCATCGCGGATACGCTGCGCCAGCGCCGGATTGATGCCGAGGCCGACGTCGCCGGCATAGTTCGGGTGCTCATTATCGAGCGTGTCCTGGAAGCGGAACGCCAAGCCGACCGGCAGCCGCCAGTTCTCGACGAAGCGTTGCAGGTCCGCACATGCCTCAGGTGTCCAGCCGCTGCCGCCCGCGATCAGCATCGGCCGTTGCGCGCGTTCGAGCAACTCGCGCAGCTTCTCGATTTGCGCGGCCGACGGCGACGCCGCCACGCGTTGATAAGCCGGCGCGCCGGCGACGACCGCACAGGCATCGCTCAATACGTCTTCCGGCAACGACAGTACGACCGGCCCGGGCCGTCCCGATGTCGCGGCATGGAACGCATGACTGAGATATTCGGGAATGCGCGTGGCATCGTCGATTTGCGCGACCCACTTCGCCATCTGACCGAACATGCGCCGGTAGTCGATCTCCTGAAAGGCCTCGCGGTCCAGATGCCCGCGCGCGCACTGGCCGATCAGCAGAATCATCGGCGTGGAATCCTGAAACGCGGTGTGCACGCCGATCGACGCATGCGTCGCCCCCGGCCCGCGCGTGACGATCGCCACGCCAGGGCGGCCGGTCAATTTGCCGACGGCCTCGGCCATGTTCGCCGCGGCCGCTTCGTGACGGCAGACGATGGTTTGAATGCGCTCGGTTTCGTCGTGCAGCGAATCGAGAACAGCGAGAAAGCTCTCACCTGGTACGCAGAAAACACGCTCGACGCCGTGCGTCAGCAAGGCATCGACGATGAGACGCGCGCCGGTGGCGTGCGCGGCGGCGGAAGAGTCAGAAGCGAGCGGCATTGCGATGAAGCCTCCAGGCATTGCGATGGGTGCGATCGGGTTTGCCGCATCCGGCTTGATCAAGCCAAATGCGCGAACCGACAGCTTACGCCGAGCGCGCATGCGATGCCACGATTCGGCGCAAGCGCGAAGCGCCGGCGGCACGGCAATAAAAACGCGGGCCGTGGCCCGCGTCGTCCTTCGCCTTAAAGCGCCGCGTTCAGCACTCGACGATATTCACCGCCAAACCGCCGCGCGACGTTTCCTTGTACTTGGTCTTCATATCCGCGCCGGTTTCGCGCATGGTCTTGATCACCGAATCGAGCGATACATAATGACTGCCGTCGCCGCGCAAAGCCATGCGCGCCGCGTTGACCGCCTTCACCGAGGCCATCGCATTGCGCTCGATACACGGAATCTGCACCATGCCGCCGACCGGATCGCACGTCAGCCCGAGGTTGTGTTCCATGCCGATTTCCGCCGCGTTCTCGACCTGCCTGGGCGTGCCGCCCATCACGGCGGCGAGCGCGCCGGCCGCCATCGAACAGGCGACGCCGACCTCGCCCTGGCACCCCACTTCCGCGCCCGAAATCGACGCGTTCAGCTTGTACAGAATGCCGATCGCCGCCGCCGTCATCAGGAAGTCGATCACGCCCTGCTGATTCGAGCCTGGCATGAAGCGCGTGTAGTAATGCAGCACCGCCGGAATGATGCCGGCCGCGCCGTTGGTCGGCGCGGTGACGACACGCCCGCCCGCCGCGTTTTCTTCGTTCACCGCGATCGCGTACAGATTGATCCAGTCGACCATCGACAGCGGATCGCGCAGCGCAAGCTCGGGATTGCCGGACAGCGTGCGATACAACTGCGGCGCGCGGCGCTTCACCTGGAACGGGCCGGGCAGATTGCCGTCGGCGTCCGGGTTGTTGATGCCGCAACCGCGCGCCACGCACGACTGCATCACGTCCCAGATCTTCAGCAGGCCCGCGCGCGTCTCTTCTTCCGTGTGCCACACGCGTTCGTTTTCCCACATCAATTGCGCGATGCTCTTGCCGGTCGACTCGCACAGCGCGAGCAACTCGTTGCCGCTGCGAAACGAATGTGGCAATTGATCGACGGCGCTCAGCACCTTGGTATTCGGCGCGCCGGCCGTCACCACGAAACCGCCGCCCACCGACAGATACGTCGACTCGCGCAACGTCTCGCCTTGCGCATCGAACGCGCGCAGCGTCAGGCCGTTCGGATGCTCGGCCAGCGCCTGGCGATAAAACGAAATATGGTCTTTCTGCACGAACGGCACCTCGTGCGTGTCGAGCAAGGCGAGCTTGCGCGAGCTTCGCACCGCGTCGAGCCGCTGTGCGATCGTCTCCGGGTCGACGGTGTCGGGCGCGTCGCCCATCAGGCCGAGCATCACGCCGCGATCCGTGCCGTGGCCCTTGCCCGTCGCGCCGAGCGAGCCATACAAGTCCACTTTCACCGAGGCGGTCGCATCGAGCAGCCCATCGCGTTCGAGCCCCTGAACGAACATCAGCGCCGCGCGCATCGGCCCGACCGTATGCGAGCTGGACGGACCAATGCCGATTTTGAAAAGGTCGAACACGCTGACTGCCATTACTGCTCCTGCTGATGGAAAGTTGGTTTAGCGCGCCGACAGCGGCAAACACACGGCGAGCCATGCGGGCGGCGTCGGTGCGAGCTGTAGCGCGATCGGCGTATAGCGTCCGTCGAGACGCGCCGCCAGGTGAAACAGTTCCGTCGCGTTCTTCGGATCCCACTGGCCCGAATAGCCCGGCAAGCCGGCCTCGCGACGTTTGGCATCGAACGGGACGCTCGAACGCACGAATTCCTCATGCGTCTTGCTGCCGTCCGCATACGGCGTGAGCCAGTTAAGCGCGGCTTGCAGCGACGCGCCGTTCAGCCCCTTCTCCGGCAGCCAGTTGCGGTTGTGGCGGCGGGCGGACAGCGCGGCCGTGACGAGCGGCTGCAAGTCGTAGGTGACGTAGTGCAGCGCGTCGCGTTCGCCGAAATCGACGGTCGATCCGTCCGGCGCGATGTTGTCGCCGATATGCTCGACGAACAGACGCTGGGCCGCGTTGATCATCTTGCGGTTGTCGAGCGTGAACGCGGCCATTGCGATCAGCTTGATCCGGTGGCTCTGCCAGTTGTTCCGGTAGGTGCCCTTCAACGGACGCGGCTGCGCGTCGATCTGCTCGATGTAGCCGTTCGCGAGTTTCGTCAGAAAGGCCATCGACGCGTTGCGCGTTTTCACGGGCAGCGCGCTCGCGGTCATGTCGTAGGCGAGGATCAGGCCTTCGAAACGCGTTTCGTCGATCGGGTTGAAACCCGGTTGATACGTCGTGACCCACGCGAACAGCAAGCGATCGACGAGCTTGAGATAACGGTCGTCGCTGGTGGCGCGCCATGCAAGCGCGGCGTCGCGCAAAAGATCGAGATCTTTCTCCGCCTCGACGCTTTGGTCGTAGATGCCTTCATGCGGCAGCGAACCTTCGGTGTGCAGCCTGGCCTGCGCATGCGGCGGGTCGTTCAGATGCGCCTGCACGTTGCTCACCAGCGCCTTCACGCCAGGATCGGCGTTCGTGCGTTCACTGGTTTGCAGCGCGGGCGCTGCACAAAAATTCATCGCGGCCTGCGCTTGCCCGAGCGGCAGCAGCACGGCTGCGCCAGCCAGCAAGATCGCCCATGTTCGCCGCCGCGCGTGGGTTCGCCCTGTTTCGGCCCGGCTTTGCATCAATCGCACCTTTCGCGCCATGCGAAACTCCTCGTTAGGCTGATTCGGTGTGTGATGTTAGCCGTTTGCGGCCATGAACGACAGAACCGCGGACGGCGCCGCGCACCGCCCGCTTACGGCCCGCGGACAGTGCGCGGGCCACTCGCCCTTACTCGTAGTCCGCGACCGGCACGCACGAACAGAACAGATTGCGGTCGCCGTACACGTTGTCCGCGCGGCCCACCGGCGGCCAGTACTTCTTCGCGATCAGCGTGGGCAGCGGATATGCGGCGGTTTCGCGCGCATACGCATGCGTCCATTCGTTGGCGATGACCACCGCCGCCGTATGCGGCGCGTGCTTGAGCGGATTGTCCTCGCGGTCGGAGCGGCCGTCTTCGACCGCGCGGATTTCCTCGCGGATCGCGATCATCGCTTCGATGAAGCGGTCGAGTTCTTCCTTCGACTCCGATTCGGTCGGCTCGACCATCAGCGTGCCCGGCACCGGGAAGCTCATGGTCGGCGCGTGGAAACCGTAGTCGGCGAGGCGCTTGGCGACGTCGTCGACGGTGATGCCGCTCGTCTCCTTGATGGGACGCAGATCGAGAATGCACTCGTGCGCGACCAGTCCACCCGGGCCCGAATACAGCACCGGATAATGCGGCGCGAGTTTCTTCGCGACGTAGTTCGCATTGAGAATCGCAGTTTCGGTGGCGGCCGTGAGATTCTTCGCGCCCATCATCGCGATGTACATCCACGAGATCGGCAGAATCGACGCGGAGCCGTACGGCGCACCCGACACCGCGCCGATGCCGTTCGGCGCGCGCTCATAGCCCGACGAAATCTGGTTCGGCAGAAACTGCGCGAGATGCGCGCCGACCGCGACCGGACCGACGCCCGGTCCGCCGCCGCCGTGCGGAATGCAGAAAGTCTTGTGCAGGTTCAGGTGCGAGACGTCGCCGCCGAACTGGCCCGGCGCGGTCAAGCCGACCATTGCGTTCATGTTCGCGCCGTCCACGTAAACCTGGCCGCCGTGCGCGTGCACGATCTCGCAGATTTCACGCACGTTCTGCTCGAACACGCCGTGCGTGGACGGGTACGTGATCATGATCGCCGCGAGCTTGTCGGCGTGTTGACCGGCCTTCTTCTTCAGGTCTTCGATATCGACGTTGCCTTGCGCGTCGCAGGCGACCACCACGACCTGCATGCCGGCCATTTGCGCCGATGCCGGGTTGGTGCCGTGCGCCGAAGCCGGAATCAGGCACACGTTGCGATGCGCTTCGCCGCGCGACGCGTGATAAGCGTGGATGATCAACAGACCCGCGTACTCGCCTTGCGAACCCGCATTCGGTTGCAGCGACACCGCGGCGTAACCGGTGGCCGCGACCAGCATCGCTTCGAGCTGATCGATCATCTCGCGGTAGCCGACGGTTTGCTCGGCCGGCGCGAACGGATGAATCTGACCGAATTCGGGCCACGTGACCGGCAGCATTTCGGAGGTCGCGTTCAGCTTCATCGTGCACGAGCCGAGCGGGATCATCGAGCGGTCGAGCGCGAGGTCCTTGTCCGCCAGGCTGCGCAGATAGCGCAGCATTTCCGTTTCCGAATGATGGCGATTGAACACGTGATGCGTGAGATACGCGCTAGTGCGTTCCAGCGCGGCCGGCACCGAGGCGGCGTTCGACGCGGCGAGGGCCGCATCGAGCGCATCGATTTGCGGTACGTCGCTGACGAAGGCCGCTTGCGCGAACACCGCGAGCAGGTCGGCCAGATCGCGGCGCGAAGTGGTTTCGTCGATCGACAGGCCGACTTGCGTGTCGCTCACGCGGCGCAGATTGATGCGCCTCGCGGTTGCGGCGTCGTGCAGCGCTTGCGTGCGCGCGCCGGTTTCGAACGTCAGCGTGTCAAAGAAGGTTTCGTTGACGAGCGTGTAGCCGAGTTGCTTCGCGCCCGCAGCCAGCAGCGCGGCGATGCGGTTCACGCGCAGCGCGATCGTCTTGAGACCGTGCGGCCCGTGATACACCGCGTACATGCTGGCCATGATCGCGAGCAGCGCTTGCGCGGTGCAGACGTTCGAGGTCGCCTTCTCGCGGCGGATATGCTGCTCGCGCGTTTGCAGCGCGAGACGCAGCGCGGGATTGCCTTGCGCGTCGACCGTCACGCCGACCAGACGCCCCGGCATTTGACGCTTGAACTCATCGCGCACCGCGAGGTAAGCCGCATGCGGGCCGCCGAAGCCGACCGGCACGCCGAAGCGCTGCGTATTGCCGACGGCCACGTCCGCGCCCCATTCGCCCGGCGGCGTGAGCACGGTGAGCGCGAGCAGATCGGCGGCGGCGACCACATGGCCGCCTGCCGCGTGGATCGCCTCGGTGAGCGCGCGGTAGTCGCGCACGTCGCCGTTCACGCCCGGATATTGCAGCAGCACGCCGAACGCGTTGGCGTTCGCGGCTTCGGCGGCCGGGCCCACTTTCACTTCGATGCCGACCGGCGTGGCGCGCGTCTTCACCACTTCGATGGTTTGCGGCAGTACGTCGTCGGCGACGAAGAACACGTTCGACTTCGGCTTGCCGATGCGTTGCAGCAGCGTCATCGCTTCGGCGGCGGCGGTCGCTTCATCGAGCAGCGACGCGTTCGAGATCGCGAGACCCGTCAGGTCGACGATCATCTGCTGGAAGTTCAACAGCGCTTCCAGACGGCCTTGCGAGATTTCCGGCTGATACGGCGTGTAAGCCGTGTACCACGCCGGATTTTCGAGCACGTTGCGCAAGATCACCGTCGGCGTGTGCGCGTTGTAATAGCCCTGCCCGATGTACGAGCGGAACACCTGGTTCCTGTCCGCGAGTTCGCGCAGCGCGGCGAGCGCTTCGGCTTCGCTCTTCGGTTGCGCGAAGGGGCCGAGCGGCAGCGTTTCGGTGCGGCGGATCGTCTTCGGAATGACGGCGTCGATCAGCGCGGCGCGCGACGCGAAGCCGAGGGCTTCCAGCATCGACTGCTGGTCGGCCGAATCCGGGCCGATGTGCCGTTCGGCGAAGGCGTCGTGCACTTCGAGCGCGGCGAGCGAGAGAGGAGTGCGGTTCATCAGACGATCCGGGTGTTCGAGCTTCATGGTGTTCCTGGCGGTGCGGCGCGCCACGCCTCGCGGCCGCCGCACCTGACGGTTTAAACGAGTAGGTGTATCAGGCGCCGATGGACTTTGAGTACGCGTCGGCGTCGATCAGACGATCTTGCGCGGCGTCCGAAGCGGGCTTGATCTTGAAGAGCCAGCTTTCGTACGGCGCGGTGTTGACCGAATCCGGCGTGTCGGCCACGGCCGTATTCGCCTCGATGATCTCGCCCGAGACCGGCGCGTAGATATCGGAAGCGGCCTTCACCGATTCGATCACCGCGACGGTGTCGCCGGCGGTCACGGTCTTGCCCAGTTCCTGGACTTCGAAGAAGACGATGTCGCCGAGCGCTTCCTGCGCGTGGTCGGTGATGCCGACCGTCAGCGTGCCGTCCGCTTCGGTACGGACCCATTCGTGCGATTCGGTGTATTTCAGATCGGCCGGGATGCTCATCGGATGCTCCTATGCGGTGTGATTCGGTATGGGCTTAAAAGGTATGACGCACGCGCCGGCTGCTTAAACCGCGAGCACTTTGCCGTTGCGCACGAACGGCAGTTTTACCACGCTTGCGGGGAGGGCTCTGTCGCGGATCTGCACGTGAACGGTGTCGCCTGGCTGCACGCCTTTCGGCACGCGCGCGAAGGCGATCGATTCCTGCATGGTCGGGGAAAAAGTGCCGCTGGTGATTTCGCCAACGCCCTGCGGCGTGACGACTTTTTGGTGAGCACGCAGCACGCCCGCCGCCTTGCCGTTGTCCTTTTGCAGGATCAGGCCGACGAACGCCGCCTTCGAGCCCTCGGCTTCCAGCTTGCCCTTGCCGACGAAGTCGCGCGGCGAGGCCAGGTCGACGGTCCAGGCGAGGCCGGCGTCGAGCGGCGAGACGTTGTCGTCCATGTCCTGGCCGTACAGGTTCATGCCGGCTTCGAGGCGCAGCGTGTCGCGCGCGCCGAGACCGGCCGGGCGCACGCCTTGCGCTTGCAGCGCGTTCCACAGCGCGATCACGTGATCGGCCGGAACGATGATTTCGAAGCCGTCTTCGCCGGTGTAGCCGGTGCGCGCGACGGTCAGCTCGCCGAACGGCGTTTCCATGATGC
The DNA here is from genome assembly GCF_900142195.1 of Paraburkholderia terricola. Lineage (GTDB taxonomy): Bacteria > Pseudomonadota > Gammaproteobacteria > Burkholderiales > Burkholderiaceae > Paraburkholderia > Paraburkholderia terricola. The sequence continues at coordinate 134,847 of NZ_FRAB01000005.1, read as the reverse complement.
GCGCGGCGTTGAAGGGCTTCAGCGCTTCGGTGGCGGCGCGCGCGGCCGGCACGGTTTGCCAGGCTTTTTCGCGCGCGTTCGGGCCTTGCACGGCGACGATCGCGTAATCGCGGCGCGGCGTGATGGTGAGGCCATAGCTGCCTTCGGCGTTGAGCTGGCCGAACCAGGCGATGTCCTTGTCGGCGGTGCCCGCGTTGACGACCACGCGAAAGTGGTCCTCGCCGAAGTAATAGACGATCAGATCGTCGATCACGCCGCCATTCGGATTCAGCAGACAGGAGTAAAGCGCGCGGCCCGGCGTTTGCAGCTTGCCGACGTTGTTCGCCAGCGCATATTCGAAGAAGGCGCGCACGCGCTCGCCGGTGAAATCGACGACGCACATGTGCGAGACGTCGAACATGCCGGCGTCGGTGCGCACGGCGCGGTGTTCGTCGATTTGCGAGCCGTAGTTGACGGGCATGTCCCAGCCGCCGAAATCGACCATGCGGGCGTTGAGCGCACGATGGGTGGCGTTGAGCGGGGTGTGTTTGAGTTCGGTCATGGGGCCTCTGGCATCTCGCGAAACAAAAAAGGCCATGCGGCGCGACGCCTCGCGGCGTGTGCCTGCGAGCGTGGTTCTGCATGACCCCTCTGTCCTCGATACCTGAGAGATTGCGCTGCCGCGGCCGGCTTGCCGGATCACGGTGAACGCGCGCCCCTTCGGTGGGCAGCTTGCCGAACCTGCACGCTTTAGACGATGCAGACGGCTACTGCCGCTCTCCAGAGTGCGAAAAACCTAGCCCTCGATGTTGCCTGGACGCGGGTTTTTCGACGCGGTCGGTCCTTTTGCCTGAGAGTTTGCGGGTGTGCCCCTTCGGCGGCGCGGCCTGCGGTTTTCAGCGGCCAGCGCGCTCTCCCGACGCGTGCGGCGAATGTACGCGAGGGCCGGGGGCTTGTCAAATAAAGGCCCGCAAGGGGCGTGGCGGTTGACGCGGCGGGATCCCGCGCATCAAAAAAAAGCGCGCGGGACGTGCGCCGCGCGCGCTTGCTGCCGGTTTTCATGCTCGAAGCCGAGCCGGCGCGACGGGTGCCGATCGCGCGACTATTCGCCGATGGCGCGCGCCGCGTTGTCCAGCTCCTGATTCAGCACGCGCTGTTCGTCGCCGGACAGGCCGCCGCCGTGTTGCGCGGCCATGTCGCGCGCTTCCTGGCGGATCACGTCCAGCCGGTGATGCAGCGCGCCGCCTTGCGGTGGCGGGTAGTAGCCCTGATTCACGCGGTTGTCGATGCGGCGGCCCAGGTTGTCGATGCGGCCTTCGACCTGGTGCAGACGCTGGTCCGCGATCTGCTGCGGGCTGGGACGCGGCGCCGATGCGGGTTGCGGCGCCACCACGCAGGCGGCGAGCGAACTGAGCAAGGCGCAGGCGACAAGTGCGCGAATGAGACGGGGCATGGGCTCTCCAGAAGTCGTTGTCGTTTCTCGTACTGCTGGAGTAGCAACGGCTCACCGAAGCTTCGCGCTGACCGGGCGCGCGGCGTTATTTGTAACGTTATGTTCCTTTCGGGACCGTCAGGTTTTCTGTCCGCGCGGCGCTGCGTACGCAACCAGTCAACGAATGCGCTCGAACGGCAACCGGATGCCTTCTTCCGAACTGCGCGCCGCAAGCTCGATGATCGTCATCACGTCGACCGCGTCCTGAGGGCTGACGGGGAACTTCACGCCGTTCTGGATCGCGTCGGCCAACGCGACATAGAAACCGACGTAATCGCCATTGCGCGTCGGCACTTCGCGCTCGACTTCCTGATCGCCTTCCAGCACACGCATGATGCCTGCCGCGTTGCCCGCGCCGAAGCCGTCTTCGCCTGGCCGCAAGCCGGCCTTCAACTGGTCTTCCTGCGTGTCGAGCTCGTATTTCACATAGCTGCCGCGCGTGCCGTGGATCGCGAATCTCGGCGCGATCAGCGCGGTCAACGCGCTCGCATGCAGCACCACCTCGGACCCGCCGTACCCCAACTGAATGTGCACGTAGTCCGGCGCGCTCGCCTGGTCGCGATGCGTGCGCACCGTGGCCGACACGGTTTGCGGCGGGCCGAACAGCGCCAGCGCCTGGTCGATCAGATGCGGGCCGAGGTCGAACAGCAGGCCGCCGCCGCGCGAAGCCTCCTCGCGCCAGCGCTGCCTCACCTCCGGACGGAAGCGGTCGAAATGCGATTCGTATTGCGTGACGCGGCCCAGCTTTCCGCTGGCGAGCAGGTCTCGCACAGTCAGAAAATCGCCGTCCCAGCGGCGGTTGTGAAATGGCACGAACAGCTTGCAGTGAGCGAGTGCGATGTTGGCGAGCGTATGGGCGTCGGCGGCGCTCAACGTGACCGGCTTGTCGACCACCACGTGCTTGCCCGCTTCCAGCGTGCGGCGCGCGAGGTCGAAGTGCGTGTCGTTGGGCGTCGCGATCACGACGCACTCGATTTCGTCGAGCGCCAGCAGCGCGTCGAGATCGGCCACCACCTTGGCGTGCGGATAATCGGCGAGCGCGCGCTCGGGCTGGCCCGTGGCGATGGCCGCGACGCTCGCGCGCCCGCAGTGGTCGATCACCGGCGCATGAAAGGTCGCGCCGGCAAAACCGTAACCCATCAATCCAATCTTCAGCGATGCGGACATGCGTGTCTTCCTGCAAAAAACGGCGCGCCGCTTTGCCACCGCGGCGGCGGCGCGCAACGACGTAATTGTGGCATGGGCTGCCGGGAGACGGTTGGCGGCGAGCCTGGAAGACCGGCTGAGCGCATGCGCGTCGGGGTGCCTGGTCGCTGTTTTTATCGCACTCAGCCGCCGGAGACTTCCGTGTTAACATCGCTCCTCTCGCGCGAATCGCTGCCAGCCGGAATGCCCCTCTGTCCCACACGAGGCGCCCGTTCCAGCCGCTGCGGCATGCCCCCGGGCCTCGGTCCTGGCGACTCCGCAGCCAAGCGCTCCCAAACCGCCGCGCTCAACCGCATTACCCATCCACAGACGATGTCCGCAGGCCTGAACCCCGCTCAAAATGAAGCGGTCCGTTATCTCGACGGTCCGTGTCTCGTGCTCGCCGGCGCAGGCAGCGGCAAGACGCGCGTGATCACGCAGAAAATCGCGCACCTGATCGAAGCCAAGGGCTTCGAGCCGCGCCACATCGCCGCCGTCACGTTCACGAACAAGGCCGCGGCGGAAATGCGCGAGCGCGTGGGCAAACTGCTCGAAGGCAAGACGCTCACCACGCCCGGCAAGGAAGGCCGCAAAGTGCCGGTCAACCAGTTGACGGTGTGCACCTTCCACTCGCTCGGCGTGCAGATTCTGCGGCAGGAGGCGGAACACGTCGGCCTGAAGCCGCAGTTCTCGATCATGGATTCGGACGACTGCTTCGGCATGATCCAGGAGCAGGTCGGCTCCACGGACAAGGGCTTCATCCGCAAGATCCAGTCGATCATCTCGCTGTGGAAAAACGGCCTGATCATGCCGGAAGAAGCGATCGCGATCGCCGCGAACGAGGACGAGCATCAGGCCGCGATCGTCTATCGCAACTACGTGGCGACGCTGCACGCGTATCAGGCAGTGGATTTCGACGATCTGATCCGCCTGCCCGCCGAGCTCTTCGCGAACAACGAGCCGGTGCGCGACCGCTGGCAGAACAAGCTGCGCTATCTGCTGATCGACGAGTATCAGGACACCAACGCGTGCCAGTACGAATTGCTCAAGCAACTGGCCGGACCGCGCGCGGCATTCACGGCGGTGGGCGACGACGACCAGGCCATCTACGGCTGGCGCGGCGCGACGCTGGAAAACCTCGCGCAACTCGGCAAGGATTTCCCGAAGCTGCATCTGGTGAAGCTCGAGCAGAATTACCGCTCGACGGTGCGCATTCTCACTGCCGCGAACAACGTGATCGCGAACAACCCCAAGCTGTTCGAGAAGAAGCTGTGGTCCGAACACGGCATGGGCGACTCGATCACCGTCACGCCGTGCAACGACGAAGAGCACGAAGCCGAGTCCGTGGTGTTTCGTCTGTCGGCGCACAAGTTCGAACGGCGCGCGAATTTCCGCGACTACGCGATCCTGTATCGCGGCAATTTCCAGGCGCGCATCTTCGAACAGGTGCTGCGGCGCGAGCGCATTCCGTATGTGCTGTCCGGCGGCCAGTCGTTCTTCGATAAAGCCGAGATCAAGGACATCTGCGCGTATCTGCGCCTGATCGCCAACGCGAACGACGACCCGGCGTTCATCCGCGCGATCACCACGCCGCGGCGCGGCGTCGGCAATACGACGCTCGAAGCGCTCGGCGCGTTCGCGGGCCAGGCCAAGGTGTCGCTGTTCGAAGCGGTCTACATGGGCGGGATCGAAGCGCGCCTGTCGCCGCGCCAGATCGAGCCGATGCGCGTGTTCTGCGATTTCATGCAGCGCCTCACCGATCGCGCGGAAAAAGATCCGGCCGGCCCGCTGCTCGACGAACTGATGGACGCGATTCATTACGAAGCGTATCTCTACGACACCTTCGACGAACGCCAGGCGCAGTCCAAGTGGCAGAACGTGCTGGAGTTCATGGAATGGCTCAAGCGCAAGGGCACCAAGGCCGAGCCGGACGGCGCGGCGCAAGCCGAGGCCACCGGCTACGACACCGCCGACGGTCTCGGCGACACCGGCAAGAATCTGCTCGGCCTGATCCAGACCGTCGCGCTGATGTCGATGCTCGAAGGCCGCGAGGAAGATCCCGACGCGGTGCGCCTGTCGACGGTGCACGCGTCGAAGGGTTTGGAGTATCCGCACGTGTTTCTGGTCGGCGTCGAGGAAGGCATCATGCCGCACCGTGGCGGCGCCGAGGACGAACCGATCGACGACGCGCGCATCGAGGAAGAACGCCGCCTCATGTACGTCGCGATCACGCGGGCTCAGCGCAGCCTGCATCTGAACTGGTGCAAGAAGCGCAAGCGCGCGCGAGAGACGGTGGTGTGCGAGCCGTCGCGCTTCATCCCCGAAATGCTGCTCGACGATGCTCCGCCGCCCACCGCGGAAGAAGCGCCGATGTCGCCGAAAGACCGGCTCGCGAGCTTGAAGGCGCTATTGCAGAAGCCTTGAGCGCGGCGGCGAGCGGGCACGCCGCCGCGCTCGATTTGCTCGATTTGCTCGCTTCGTTCGCTTCGTTCGCAAGACCCCGCGCGCGGCGGGTGCTTCGGCGGTTTTGTTAGGCGCTCGCGCTACAGTGGCGCGGCTCGTCAATGAACCGTTGACGGCCGTTACCCGGAGACCGTTAGCATGACGCCGCCGCTCGCAACCTATCGCCGCGCACTCGAAACCTACATCGACGCGAAAGACAACACGCGTACTCAGCGCATCGCCGAGGCTTTCGCCGCGGACGCGGTGCTCACCATTTCGCTTGCCACTTCAGCTATCGCGTTTCCGGCGCGCACCGTCGGCGCGGGGGCGATTGCACAAACGCTCGTCAGCGATTTCGGCGCGCAATACGCGCGGTGCCGCACCTATTACGTCTGCGATGCGCTTACGGTGGACGGCGGCGCGATCGACGCGCTGCCGTGGCTCGTGCTGATGCGCGAGCGGACGAGCGGCGCGTTGCGTGTCGGTCATGGCGTGTATCGATGGCGCTTCGACCAGACGCCGGTTGTTACGGGCTTTCACATTCACATTGCGCGCATGGACGTGGTGCCGGATGCCGATGGCGGCCTGCTCGATGCGTTGCAGGAAGGGTTGAGCTATCCGTGGCTCGCTCCTGCTGAACTGCATGCGCGTTTCACGGCGCTGGCTCGTTCCACGCCGGCGCTGGCTTTCGTCGAGGGATTCAGCGTTCCCGCCGCAGTTGCGTTGCATATCGGCGCTTGAATCCCGACGCCTCGCGGATAAAAAAATCCCTGCCCGTGTCGCCACGGAGCAGGGATTTTTCGATCGGCGATATGCGCTGGAAGAGCGCTTATTTCACCGCACTGACCATGTAGTCGACGGCGGCTTTCACGTCGGCGTCGGGTGCGGTCGAACCGCCCTTGGGCGGCATGGCGCCCTTGCCGTGCAGCGCGTAGTTGTAGACGGTGTCCATCGGCTCTTTCAGGCGCGGCGCCCAGGCTTCCTTGTCGCCGAACTTCGGCGCGTTCAGCACGCCGGCCGCGTGACACGCCTGGCAAACCTGCTGATAGAGCGCCTTGCCCGCTTGCGAGGCGTCCGCGCTTTGCGCGCCGCTTGCAGCCGGCGCGGCGGTTTGCGGCACGCTGGCCAGCGCCGCCATTGCGGCGGCGGCCTGGGTCGCGGCTGCGTCCGAAGCGCCTGCCGGAGCCGCTGCCGCGGCGGTGGCGTCCGAGGTGGCGGCCGCGCCGGAGGCTGCGGCCGCACCCGCTGCCGGTTGCGCCGGTTCGGGGAAGCTTGCGCCGGAATTGTTCGCCATGTAAGCCACCGCGCGGGCGATTTCGAAGTCGCTGTAGTCGTCCGGACTGGTGCCGCCGCGCGCGGGCATCGCGCCCTTGCCGGCGAGCGCCGTGTGCAACAGCGTGTCGAAGCCTTGAGCGATGCGCGGCGCCCAGTCGGCGGTATTGGTGAATTTCGGCGCGCCCGCCGTGCCCGACGCGTGACACGCGGCGCACACGGCCTTGTAGACTTCCTCGCCGGACTTGTAGACGCGCGGCGCGTTGGCGTCGCGAATGTCGACCTGGGCGATGGGTTTGATGCGGGAGGCGACTTCGGCTTCGGAGAGACTGTCGGTGCCGGCGCCGGTGCGGGTCGAATTGTCGACGTAGTAAGCCAGCAGGACGATGATGACGATCGGCACAGCAAACCCGGCGATGACCGCGGCGATGAGCTGTCCTGGGGTTTTGATCGGGGCTCCGTGTGGTGCTTCGCTCATGCTTGTCTCGTCTCCGTGGGTATGTGAGCGGTACAGCGCGACGGCAACTTCTTCTTGATCGGCCACGGAGGATTATAGACGCAAGCTTTCGCCGACGGCGAGGGCCGCGGCGAGGTGTTCAGCAGGCGTTTACCCGCATCGGACGAAGTGGCGCGAAGGCGCCGGAAAGCGCTTCACGGGCCGTCCGGTGGACGGTTTGGCCGAAACCGGGTATTCTTTCGGTCTCGCTTTGGCGTCGCATCCGTTCAGGTTGTCGCGCTTTCGTGTTGAAGCGCCCGTAGCTCAATGGATAGAGTACTGCCCTCCGAAGGCAGGGGTTGCTGGTTCGATCCCAGCCGGGCGCACCAAGCAGGACAAGCTTTTCGATGATTTTTTTGCTGCCGTCCGCTTGAGATGACCTGCAAGTAGGGCATTGAGAGGGCAGAATTCGCGCAGAGAACATGAACAAGCCCGCTACAGTTCGATGCGGGCTTTTTTGCATTTGGGACTTACCGGCGAGTCTTCGGACATTCGCATTTGCGACGCGACATAAAGCCAATGGGCAGGCGGCCGTTAACGAGGGTAACCGCTATGCCAGATTTAAGGACATTGGTTAGAGATGTAAGGTAAGCTGCGGAAAATATTGAAAAAATGCGATGTGCTAGAATCGCGCGCATCGTTGATAACGACGACTGAGATGACCAGCGAACGCGAACTGTTTTCTGCTGCAACTGCCCAGGAAATCCAGGAGTTATTTGGCGAAGAGAAGGCCAAATACCTCGAAAAGAAGACCACGGGTGGAAATAACGGGTACAAGGGTACTCGTTATGAGCAATTTTTCGCGGCTCATAGAATCGCGCGGTTGGCTCGCAAGCTGCTGGAGACGGGCGTCGATTCCGAAGTTGAATGGCAGGCCGACGGGTTTGTTGATGACGTTGTCGTTCGACGGACCGCCGTCGCCGATTTGAAGGCCTATCAGCTGAAGAATGCAGAAGCGGTATCGTGGACGGCAAAGAACGGCCAAATCGCTTCGGACTTTGCGGACCAATACAAGCTCTCCACCCACGAGGGGTTCAAGCGAGTACGAGTGCGGTTGGTCTGCAACGATGATGCTATGCGCGAGGCTCTATGTGCCGCGGTGCCGGAAACAATCGCAGATTACTCCAAGGCCCTGTACTTTCCATACAGCGAGCCGTACCTTCCGATGTTAGGTAAATTTTCGTGGATGCGTGAAGATTTCGCTTACATCTCAAACCGCGAGAATGCGAAAAGGACGGAGGCCGAGCAGGTTGCAGGCGTGCTGATCGGTGCTTGGTGCAGTCTGGCTCCGAAGGCGATGGTTAGCGATGTTTTGAATTTTGCTCGGCAGATGTCGCCGACCATAATACGTAGTCTGGCAAGTGATACTGACGCTGTGGCCCAGCTATCACAGGAGGCCCGAGACGTGCTAGACAACGTAGAAGGGCTTACATACACTGTGAAGCGAGGGTTCTTTGCGTGGAGTGATGCAACAGGAACTACGACCGGTGTGCTCCCGTACGACTGCTTTTCGACTTCCTTCCAAAAGTTTCAACGGAGAATTTTGGAAAAGAAGCCGCGGAGTTTTTCCGAACTTGAGGAGATGCTGTAATGCGCCAGTTCACTGACTTTGCGTCTGATGCAAGTAAGACAATGCTGTCCGTCTTGGCAGACAAACTATCTAGTGAGAGCGTCTATCGCGATGCGATGTATGCCCTAGGTAGAGATCTGGCGGCGAAAATGGCTGCGCAGTTGGCACCGACGAAAACACTCGACGTTTGCGTGGCTTGCACCGTTGAAGATGCTGACTTTTTGGCGTCGGGCATCGTCGCTGGGTTCCGGGATGCAGGCTTGGCGGATGACCGCTTAAAGCTTGCGTGCTTCTGGAATAAGCGAGTCAAAAGGTTTGACGGAACCGAAGACGATAGCTTTGACGTGGCGCCCATCGTAAAAGAATATCGCGAGCCGATGGACGTCCGACATTCTGTCGTTGTCGTAGTCAAGTCGATCATATCTGGCGCGTGCGTCGTGAAAACCAATCTTTCGTCGCTCATTGATGACATCGAGCCAGAAAGAGTGTTCGTTGCCGCGCCCGTTATGTTCAAAGGCTCGCGGGAACGGTTGGCCTCGGAGTTCGCGCCGGACGTTGCTAATCGCTTCGAGTTCTTTACGTTCGCGATTGATGATCAAAAATCAGGAGAGATCGTAGAGCCTGGTATCGGTGGGTCCGTCTACAGCCGCTTAGGCCTTGAAGAGAAGGATGCGTACGTGCCCAATATCGTTAAGGTCCGTCGCGAAGCGTTGACCGCGTAAATTTGAGTGCTTGAGCCACAAAGAAAGCCCCGCTGCGTCAGTGGGGCTTTTTTATTTGCCGCCAGCGGACTCGTAGGCCGCGATGTTAATGGCGTGGCGCTGCCCATAGTTCATTAACACGTTGCTCACGTACCTGCCAGACTCAACGCCCTATGTGGCTTGGTTTTGAGCGATTTCCCTGTTTGTTAAAGTCTTTAACAAAATCGTCAAAGGGAAAATTTTCTGCGCGTGCGGGAACGGTCGGTTTCCCGCCATGCGGAACGCCAGAGTTTTGACGCCCCCACCCCTCGACGCTGCTGCGGCGCGCCGGGCGGGGCTGTGACGGCCTGCCGCGCTGCGCCTGATGCACGTCGTCGAACCCATCGCTAAGCAGCCCACTACACCGCGCCTGCTGCTGATCTTCCTTTCGCTTCGCTTGCTGTCTTGATCGTTTGGCAGTCGAAGCACAGCAGGTTGGAGGTTGCTGTCGTCGTTTGGTTTACTGACAAAGCCCGGCAGGAACTATTCATGCCGGGCTTACCTCGTCGTCGGGGGGGCTTAACTCAAGCGAACCTGCTTCTCGAAAGCGGCAACCTTCGCTTCGACCGCATCCTCTACCGCCTCGATAGCGCCCTCGAAGTTGAACCCAGACTTAAAGCCGATCATCCTCGGGTGTTCGGCGCCCTCGACCGCAACCTTTACGCCGTCCGCAGTGAGCTTGAATGAAACGTGGATATAAACCGTTGTTGCTCCGGCGACCGGGAAGGAGGCCATCAGCGTGTAGTCTGCCGCCTTCAAATTGTCGAGAGGCACGGCCTGATCTGCAACAAGTACGCCATTCCCGTCCCGAAAAGCAAATACAGCGCTACCCGGCACGCCCCATCGCGAAGTTAGGCTGCCCGCAAAGGCAACGACTGCCGCGTCCACCTCTGCCTGATTTTGCTGCTGATTCTCAGCGGCTTTAGACACTCGCCCAAGAAAATTTGCGTATCTGCTCATTTATGGTCTCCACGTTGAAGGAAGACGCATTGTAGACATAAGCAAAGGCCCGCTGGTTTTCGCTCAGCGGACTACGTTGTCGGTTGCGGGGACTGGATTTGAGCCTGTGACCTTAGGGTTATGAGCCCGACGAGCTCCCAGACTGCTCCACCCCGCGGAGCGAGTGCACTGGTGCTACTGCCGCACGTCAAACGAAACCTTTGGGCGATAGCATCGCGGCTTTGCAAATTGCCGGATGACTCACAGGAATGTGCATCGTCAATGCTGGCATGGCCTTGCGAGGTATCGCTCGCCACTTCTTCGCCACATCGATCCTGTTTCACGCTAACTGCCAGCGTCTGAGCGGTACGCTTCCGAACGATTCGTCAGCGATAGAGTTTGCCGTCAGAAATCGAAAGGGTCGCGCTCTCTCAGCCCGAGCCACATCTCAAGGGATCTATGCAAAGTTCGCAGAGCCTCCTCGTGCTCGGGGAATTCGGCGGTATCGATCGCGTCGCACCTAGCCTTTGCCACGTCGATACCAATGAAGTCATCGATCGTCTGTCTGTTGAAGGTGTTGCGAGGCGTTGAGACTCGATCGCCCACCGAATAGCTTGTGCCCCGGCTCATCATGCGTGTAGACATGCTCGCGAATCCCTCGTCAGTCCGGATAGCCCTCGCCATCCACTCGCGGGGCTCGTCCATTGAACCCACATAGTCCCTCCATCGGTAGAGCTGGACAAGTAGATCGGGTTCGGCGATTAGTGCGTCACCATCCACGGCCCGGCTCCTCATCAACCGCAGCCATTCAGCCTTCATCGCCTTGATGGTGTGCAGGTCGAGCGTTGGATCGAAAGCGCCGTCGTCGTCCTCTCTCCGATCAGCCGGATCGCTCAGATGGATCAGGATCGCGGCTACGGAAAGCGCCTTGGTCTGACGGAGGGCATCGATTGCAAGACCACCTCGCACGCCATCCGGGATCCGTTTCAGAAACCAGCTCGTCGCTCGCCATGCTGAAACCCAAGGCGAATTGAAGGGGTCGCCGTCGGTCAATCCTGCAAGCTTCTGGGCTATCCTGAACATCCCGGGCAGTAGCACTGCGGCGTTCTCGACCGGAAGGCGGTCGACGGACTCGTCTAACCTGGCGACGAGCGAGGGCAGCAGGTGATCGGCCTCAATGTCAGCGATCGCCGCAGCGAGACCGTCCTTCGTCGCCGTCGCATCGAGAAACGCGACGAAGCGGCGCTCCGATATTTCACCGAGCGCGGTTTGTAATTCGAAGTAGCGCGGGAAGTAGCGCGGGGAGCACACCCGCTTTGAGGTCAACCACGTAAGATGGAAGCCGTCTGCGTAGTTCGTGCCTCCATACGCCCATTCGAGAGGCGGGAAGAGGGCTTTGAGTGCGTCCCGAACGATGGCGCGGCGCTCTTCCGACACGATCTCGAGAAGTCTCTCTGCCGCATCCTTGTCCGCATCCCGCCGACCATAGCCCGAAGGGCGCCATTCTTGGAGGACCAGCTCCCTCTGCCGGAACAGCGTCTCATGGAGGTCCGGTTCAAATACCCGGAGCGTCTCCAGAAGAAAAAAGTCGACGATGTTCACCTCGAACACGTCGCCGTCGGCATGCAACGGCAGGTGCACGGCAATGGACGAGATCAGTCGGCGCGCGTCACGCATGTTGCGCAGCATGGGCTGGATGCAGCCGACGAAGGCATTACCCCAGCGCGTCTGCGTGAACCCGTTTTCATCAGTCGCGTACTGGGCCGCCAGCTGTGTTAGCTCCTCTGCGAATGTACGATGAACGATCGACACTGGGACCGCCGGTAGGTCGAAGCTAGCTTGCACGATCTTCTCAAGGAAGGCGCGCCCATCGCCATCAGCGACTGGGTCGAGTGCCCCCTCTACGATGCTCGGCTGAAATAAGAGCACAAAGACGATGTTCGGCAGGTTGGCGTTCGCCTTCACCTGCCGAAGAAGCATCCTGATCTGCTCGGGCTCGAGTCGGTCTATGTCGTCGACAAAGACCACGAGCGGTCGGCTGAGTTCGCGAAGACGGACCTCCAGCGTTTCGCGTACCTTGTCGAGCGGCTCGCCGCCACGATCACGTCCCAGATGCGTCAGCAAGCGTCCAAATAGAGGCGCGCCGACAGAGAGGAGGGCGAGGGCGACGGCTGCCTTGGCTGCAGTCGGGAGGTCGAAGCCTATGGCCGAGGCAACAGCGATCACTGAAACATTCGTCAGGACCATCGAGATGAGGTGACTTGACCCGCTGGCCTCCTTGAGCGGGGCGCCGGTTCCTGTGAGGATTGCGCCGTAACGTCGCAGTGCCGCTGCACGGGCGAGCGCTGCCTTCGAGTGTTCACCCCCGAGACGATCCGCGATCTGACCGAATAGCGCGCGGGCGATCGCGTCGCCGTCACCCCACTGCCAAGGATTGAACTCAAGCCACTCCGCGCCATCGCTCATGGCATCAAGTCTTTCCGTGACTAGGTTCTTTAAGGATGATTTACCAAAGCCCCATCCGCCCCGGATTGCAAAGACCCTCCCCTCGCGCAGGCTGAGCTCCGAGAGGACGCCGGCAATGCGGTGCGCGAAGTCGGTCCTCCTCAGGCGATCTTGGGATGTCGTCCGGATCGGCGCCTCCGCTCCAATCCCTCCGTCTGGTGGTTCAGTCCTCGCGGCTTCCGCATTGAGCTTCGCGCGGCGACGAACGCACCACTTTGACAGACGGTCCAGTGGCCCGATCATCGCGCAGTGATTCCCAAATGGCTGCCGGTCCTGCCAAACCCGCGAGGCACTGGTGTCGTGAGGGCACGAGGTCCCTTCATCGTGATGCAACCTCTCGAACTTAGCCCGAGATGTTTTTCTTCGCGACCACTCCCGATACCCTCTCGACACATAGTTATCTTCCTTGTAATTGCTTGACGAGATTCCGCCATGCTTGCGCATCCTAGCCCATCCCGTCCGCTGACGCCGAGATCGCGTAAATATTGCGAATTGACTGCGAACGGAGGCTCAGGTGCATTAGCGTCCATTGGGTGTCCGGCAGATCACACGCCATCTGCGTCTGCGTGGCTTCCGCGTTGCGAGCTTGCGACTCATTGCGAACCCTCACGTGTCTTGATATTCGTCGCGAGCGTTCTGAACCGAGAGGCGCTCTTCTCTGATTGACGGCTTTGAAGTTACTGGCGCTTCGATGTCGGTAGAGAAGCGCGGTATCCTACCGGTTCCTTTTGTTGAGAGAGACCTATAAAAATGAAGCGACTTGAGTCCGTTATCTCAGAAATTCTTGAGACTCTTGAGTCTTCGGATAGCGCGGCGATGCTGATCTTCGAGATTGAGGCGGCCATCGGAGATGACGGAGCCCCCGAGGGAGCCATCGAATACCACACGAAGCTTGCCATCGATCGCGGCTTCGTTGCCCGCGATGGAGAAAAAGTACGCCTTACGTGGGCTGGTCATGATGCCCTTGACCAGTCCCGCAGCACCACGGATAAGCCGAAGACTTGCGCGAAACTGGCGTCGTAAGGCATAAAGCCCGCGCGGCGCGAACCGTGCGGGCTTTTATTCATGCGTTTTTGGTCCCTAGATTCCGCTCACCGATGCGCCGCTTGCAGCACTGGAGTTGCCGCCGTCTCCTTGTACAGGGCCGCGATGTAATCGGCGATCGCATTCGTGCGCATGTTTAACAGATATGCATCCGGTGTCCGGCAGTCCGGGCCGAGGTGGGCGAGATCCGGACTCGGAATCGGATTTCCTTGAGAGCCGCCAAAGGAAACCCCGAACGGAATTGATCCCATGGTGTTGAGGTTTGAATGGCTCTTCGCGTCTGCAATGGCCGATATGAGACCAAATGCAGCGCCGCCGCCGTTAGGCACGTCGCACGTCTGGATGGGTTGAACGGCGTACACTAACTTGCCGCTCACTGACGCCCGCTGGGTGAATACAGCAAGGTCGTGCCCGAACTGAGAAACGGCGGCCCCTTGAGCCGGGTCACTCCAGGGCGTCACCATATCGTCGAGCTGGAAATTGACGATCAGGTACTCGCTCGGATCCGTTTTGAACTGGTCAGGCGTCGGCGGCAGGCCGTTGTTTTCCCCCATCACAATTTGATGCAACGTCGTCCCGTCCATCACCTGCGCGGTAATGGTCGCCGGTACGCCGCGTGCTGTCAGAGCTTCCTGCAACGTTTGAACCGTCGCCGCAGCGTCGCTCGACGGCGTGTCCGCTCTCGCCACCCATTGGGCATGGGACACTGTGCCGCTCTTCGTGAAGGGTTGACCATAAAGCGACAGCTTCATCGTTTTTGCGACCGGTGCCGCGCCGCTATCTCCTCCGCCTCCGCACGCAGCGAGACCCAGTGTCGCAAAAGCTAATGCTGCAATTGTTTTGACCATCGTTTGCCCCCGTATCAGACTTGTTAATTCTTTCCCGCGCTTAAAGTTTACAGGCCCTTTCGCTCGCGCGAGTTTTGTCGCTCATCACCGCGCATTCGGCGCGACCCGGCCCGCCGCGCCGTATTTGCCTCTTATGGAATGCCGGTCATATCGAGCACCATGAATCGATACCGGGTTGCTTCGGCAAAGCCGACGAAAGTCCCGCTGTTATTGCCAATGTACTGGTGAAATTCCCAACTGATCGCGCCGCCGTTCGCACCGAACGCCGACAGGATGAACGGGCTTGTATTGAGAAAGAAATGCGCGGCAAGGGCACCTCCGAATGCAACCGGCACGCCGTACGACTTGGATTGCGTATTTGGTCCCGGTATCGAATTCCCAACGGCCTGCCATCCGGAGCCGGGCTGATACTGACCCTCGATAACATCGATGATGCGCGCGAACGGAACGGCGGCGTCAGCTATCAAAGCGCCTGCCGCATCGAACACTTGGAGACCGAACCTGCTACTGGTGACCGGGACCTGGTCAAATATGTACAGGCGAATTGTCGCCTGACTAACCGATACGAATTCCGCGGTAAAGGTGTTTCCGCCTTGGGATTTTGAAAACTTCCACGGCGTGGCCAACACGCCGCCGTCTGCCCTGAACGCAAAAAACGGACTGCTCGCGTTGAACGTGAACTTCGTATGCCAGAACGTCCCGTAAAACTGGGTGTTTACGTTGTTGAAAACGGTGGGGATGCTCTCCTGTTGCGTTACCTGAACCAGCGTTGCAATGAGTTGGTAGTTCGGCGTCATTCCGTCGATCTGGACAACGCCGGTATCGGTGAAGGCCTGAAAACCGGCAGTCATCAGTAGCACCCCCAGTAAAGGTTGCCAGTAATCGGGTAGATGTAGCTCTGCGATGGCGGGGACGTGTACGTCCACACAACGCCCGTCGACGAAATGCTGACCACGGGCACCGGTGAATTACCGTTGATGTGCGCGAAGAGGAAGTCCGGCTGGAACGACCAGAACGGCGTGCCGTCGGATAAATCCATCGAGATATTGCCAGAATTGCCATCAAGGTAGTGACTGCCCTTGATGCGGCCCAAGCGATGCGTGCCGTCAAGCACCAGGTTCCCTGACGCATCCCATATTTGAAGTCCTGCGGGCATGATTACCCTCGGTGAAATTGTCCGGCCTGAAATTCAGGACGGACTGGATGGGAGTGAATCCGATCGCAGCGCGCTGGCGGCGATCGAGCCGTATGGAGCGACGGCGTGCGCGACATCAAGCATCGCGAGCCGCCGATCAGAAAGCGCGGTGCGCTACGCCGAGGCGACGCCGGTAATGCGCTTCGCGTACACCTCCAGGGCGTCGGGCACAGTCACATAGGGCTCGACGCTGAACAGCATGGATTCACTGAAGTCCTGAAAGCCGGCGGCCGTCAAATCGCGGCAAAGATTGGCCATCTCCTTTTGCGCCGCCGCCATCTGAAGGGCTGCCTTGGCGACCTTCTCTGTCGCGCGGCGAACGTCCTCCTGCTTCATGCGCTTGGAGCTAACGCGTTCACGCAAGATCAACATAGCTTCGTGGTGCGGCGTCACGCCGCGCTGAAGAATCTCCATGTCGGCCTTGGTCTTAGCGTGGTCCGTGCGCATCTTTTCGAATTCGTCGCGCTGCGAATTGTCTGCGGTCTCGCCGTTCATGACTTTCAACGCCAGCTCGCGCGGCGTCGCCGCATGTTGAACTTTGACGGGACCCTCGGCGAGGGCGGTCCGCTGGACGCCCTCCAGCTGGTTCAGCTCATCGATGCGCGCACGCATCTTGTTGACTGTATCGAACGCTTCTTTGTACTCGGGCGAAAGTTCGTAAATGGTCTGCATTGTCTGTTTCCTCACTTCTCGTTATTCAGGTTGTCCATCTGCATCCGGCGAACGATCCGGCGCTTTTCGTCAAGGCTTGTGCTGCCGTTCATCAGTGCGCTCACCGCCTTCGCCGCGGGGTTGGTCTTCCCCATCTGCTCGAGCACCTTGCGCGGCATTCCCATCGGTCGGCCGATGATTCCGGCCTTGGTTGTGTCGTCTTTCATCTGTTTCCTCAAATGTGGCCTTGTGCCACGTTAGTACTACTTAGGGCTATGCTGGGTGCATTGATTTCGATCGCTGCAACTGCCATCACGGCTTACATCTGGCGGTGTCCCGCCGAGGCTTGCTCGATGCTTACCTGTTAAACCTGCATGCAAGTAGCGCCGCGAGCATCGCCATTTTTCGCGGTTACTGCGGTTACTACGGTTACGCTCCCGTGAAAGGCTTGTGCAGCAAGGGTTTGCGCGTAACCGATCGAACGTAACCGGGAGGCGCCGTAACCGCGACTGCGGTTACACAGATGCTCAATGCTTCTCGCGCTGCGGTTACGATGCGTTGCGGTTACAGAGTTGTGGTTACGCCGAAACGCCTCTGCAGTAAGGGTTTCGCGACTCATGTAACCGCGTAACCGTTGTAACCGCGTTTTTGAGAGTGTCTGGAAGAAAATCATTGCGCCGCCTCCCAGATGGAAGAGGTGAAGACGTACACCTTCGTCGGTCCTTTACCCGGAAGTCGCTCCGCTCTCTGAGCCCATCCGTTGGATGCAGGCTTCAACCATCCGGCTTCAATCAGCATCTTGGCCGCCGCTTTCGGGTCGTGTCCGGCGCATACCTCGCGTTTGAATACCTCCGGAAATACCAGGTACTCCACCGTCCCATCGGTGGAGCGTTTGTAACCAGCCCGATTGATGGTTGGTCGATCGCTGATGGCCGCCAGGTCGGTGAAGCGCGATTCCTCATGCGACTCGAAGAACGCTTTGACGGCTGCCAGCACGTTTGCGCGCTCCTGATTGCCGGCGCCGCCACGGTTTTCCAGCCATGCAGAGAAGCACTTCGCCGCTGCCTGCAAGGCTTCTCCGTCCGTCCATCCGGTGATGCCGCGGTTGGTCGCATACTCCCCAGCAAGCCCGATCAGGGCGAGCCGCTGGCAGACGCGGTGAGCCTGCCCGTTTGCATCCGCCGGCAGGTTCGCCGCGAGAAATTCGGCAGTCTGCGTCTTGAGCCATTGCTCGATGATGCCGGGCTCTGCGGTCACCGCCGTCAGGAATTCAATCGCGGCCGTACCGTAGCTTCGCGTGCATGCATCGTTGATGGTCGACGAGAGTTCCGCGCCGCCCGTCAAACCGTGAAGCGTTTCGAAGAGCCCGAAACCCGCGCCGGCATCAGCGGGAATCTCGACCAGTCGGACCTCCTGACCCGCCTTCGCCGTCTTCCCGCCGGCTTGCATGTGCTGGGCGAGGCCGATCTCGCCGGCGGACAGGAACAGCAGGCGCCATGTCTGCCGCGTTCGCGCAGCTCCGGTGCGCCCAGCCCGCGCCTTCCCACTACCGTTTGCCAGCATGTAGGCAATTTCGCCCGCCTCGCGAGGATCGACTTGCGCGAGCTCGTCGAGCACCAGCAACGTATCGTTGTGCAGCGCCGCCAGTCCCTCGAGCCCGTTCGACGTGGCTCGCCACCGTTGCATGTATTCCGGCGGACCGAAAACGCTACACGCCGCCCGGAGCGCTGTCGTCTTGCCGGTCGACGAGTTGCCTACGATGTTCAAGCCGCCAGACTCCTGACCTGAGTAACTGAGCATCATGCCGGCGAACGCTGTGGAGACAGCAAGCAGCAGCCGGGAATTACCGGAGCAGAGACGCGCGACATTCTGTTTCCAGTCATCGAGCGTGCCGGCCTGCGAGTACGCACGCATTACGGACTCAGCCTGAAAAATGACCCGCTCCTTCGACTCGCCAATCGTCCGGTCCGGAAACACGAATGCGCCGGCATGCCACCCGGTGCGTGTAACGCATCGCCCCCGAGCTTGCGGCTTCGCCGTCGTCACGTACTCGGTCAGTTTATTGCGTGCCTTGTTGCCTGGTGCGATGTCGAGCCCGAGCCGCGCCAGCTCGCCGCGCATGTCCGCGCCGTCGGATCGAAGCATCTCCATCGGCATCGCCCAAACGTGCGGATGGCCGTCGGCGTCTTGCCATTCCAGCAGGCGCCCCCAGTTTTCAGATGCCCGGTCGCGCACCAGCGCGCGGACGTGCAGCGTCGAGCAGATCCAGTGGGGTGTCCCGTCATCCTCCTCATAGAAGACGCCGCGATAGGGAAAAACCGTGAATCCCTTTGGAACACAGCCGTCGGACATACTGGCCGGCGCGTTCCGTTCATGCGCCGGATCAACCGGCACTTCTGCCGCATCAATGCGGTCCTTCACGGCGTCAGCCCCGAGCAGCAGGTGCATGTCGTTAAAGTCTGTTTGATCATTCTGTCGATCGTCGCCGAATGCCGGCAGAGCCAGCCTGCCACCGATTGCCTTGGCGGCCTCGACTGCCTTTTGCTGCCCGTTGCCCAAGTCACCCAAGATGATGATTTCAACGTCCGGATGAAGTGCGCGCAGCTTCGTTGCGACTTTCATCAGGTTGCCGGACGACAGCGCTGCAACGGCCGGAATACCCGTGCAAACGTGCGCCGATAGCGTTGTCGCCACGCCCTCCGCAATCAGGTATCGCGTGGCGGTCTTAACCGGCGTCGACGCGATCCACGCGCCGCCGGCTTTCTCGCCGCCCGCTAACGCCGACTTGCGGCCCGTCTCGTCGATCATCTCAACCGTGGTAACGGCGGCGCCGATGGTTACCGGCGCGATAAGAATCCGGCCGGTCAGAGCGTCGCCACCGGACTGCGGTTTGTATCCGATCAAAGCCTGAAGGCGGTCGACATCGATCTCGCGCAATGTGGAGATCGCGGCGAGCCCCTTGCGCATCAGATACGGATGATCATCGCGAGCCGGCTTGGTCTTTTTCAGAATGACCGCGGCTAGCGTCGCCGCCTGCTTGTGCTGCTTTACGCGCGCTTCTGCGTCGCGCTTTGCGCGAGCGGCGCGCTCGGTACGGCGGCGCTCCATCTCTGCCGGGTCGATCACCATCGCTTTATGCGAGCGAGGGTCAAAGCCGTATTCCTTCGCTATGGCGAACAGCGTGGCCCCGGTAATACCCCGGCCGGCCTGAATCGAGCGCCATGTGTCGTGCGTATCCGCCTCGATGTAGGCGGGGTCGCCACGGCTCCAGGTATCGAATAGCTCGAAGCCGTCGGCTCCCATTTCGTGCTTGATCGCAGCGCCGACGCGAAACCACTGTTCGCGTTCGATGGTCGGAGGGATGAACGAAAGCGCATCCCTGATTCGCTGGTGGTCGTCAATGATCGCGTTCACTCAACGCCCTCCGTCCGAATTCCAGCGCGCCGCAAGGCAGACATGAACGCCTCCGTATCGCCGATTGCTTCCGTCGCCTCAACGGCGAGGGTCCATACGCGCTGCGACTTCTCGCACCTCGACATCAGCGTTTCGAGGATCTCTCCTTTCATGAAGCCGCCAGCCTTTGCCGACTCGAAAATCTCGTCGAGGATGTTGCGCGCTGCGAGGCGAACATCGCTGCCGGCTTTCTTGGCCTCGTACACTAGAAATGCGGACATCAGCAGGAACTTCGCTGGGCTCGCGTATTCGCCATCGCCGACGGGTACGCCCAAGTCATGGTGATGGGTCATGCGAACTCCCGTGCGGAGTGCTCCGCGCCGCAGATGCACGGACGTTCACCTGAGCCCGGGTTTGTAGCGTCGATGATTTTGCGGCTGTGATGGTTGTACGTTTCTTTCGATCCTTCGAAAGATTCGCGATATTCATCCGCCGTTCGAACACCGAGGGCGGCAAGTCGATGCGCCAGTTCGTGGCCCTTGGTCGCTGCGACGATCGCTTCAAAGAGTGCGCACAGGTCAATAAGCACTTCTTCGGCAACTGCCAATTCACCGGCTGCGTTGTCAATTAAGCGGTGCAAGGCGGTTACGCTGAGAATCGAGTTTTCGCTGGACGTGTTCACCGTGCAGCTCCTTCAAAGAACTCTGCTTCGCCTGCGGCGCGTTCTGCGTACGTGCCGACAAGCTCGGCGCCGATCTCCGCGAGGGAACTAGTGTCGACCCGGTTCAAATCGCCTGCCGACATGAGGTAACGGAGTGCGTCGAAAAGGGCGTTCGCGTGGCGAAGGGCCTGCGCCGCTGCCGACAGTTCTGTATCGGCACGCATAGCGATTTGCTTGCTATCAGCCATGCGACACCTCCGCACGAGCAATTTCGGCCAGGCGGACGAGTGCAGCGCCGAGAACGTCGATAGCGCCGTTCGGCGTCGGCTCAAGCGCAGCAGCGCGCAGAGCGCAATTTATGATCTGGGTGAGGTTTTGCGGGAGGTATGCGGGCGAGTGGTCCGCGGTGATTACTGCATCTCGATCATTGCACCGATCGACTGAGCCGCGTCGAATACCTGCTGGATGTTCGTTACCGGGCCGGCCATCAAGGCCAACTGCATGGCGCCGTACATCAGCACGTGAAATCCCATCTCGCGCTTGTCCTCGTCCGACAGGTATTTGTGAAACTGCCTTCCGGTTGATACCCCGAACAGGTCCGCCATCTGTCCGTTGGTGTACCCAAGGCGCTCCTTCAATTGGCGCAGCGTTTCTCTGCTGGGTGGCTGATATTTCATTCGAATTTGTCTCGTATGGGCGTGCGGAAACGCGAAGCTTCGGCTTCATGGAGGGATCCTTGCGGAATGTTGGGCACAGCGGAATGCATAGCCCTGTGCTTCGAACAATATCACCCCTAGGGTGATTCATCAAGCCATCATTTCCAGCGTGGCACAGTGCGATGTGCAACATTAGGCAGCCCCCTTCGGATCGAAGGATTGGGCCGCCAGGGCGATGCCGCGCAGCAGCTCGGGCGCCAAGGTCGGCTTGAGCATGACGCCCTTGCTCGAAGGGTGATACTCGCCGCCGGCGTCGACGTACCACACGCGAATGTCGATGTAGGTGTTGCCGCGGTAGGTTTTTACGTCGACGCGCAAACGCTCGCTGACGTTCTTCACCGCATCAAGAAAGCGCATCAGGTATTCGGTGTCGGTGTTAACATTTGCGCCGATGAGGTTTTGTTTTGTGGCGCCCTGCGGGGCGCTATTTTTTTGGCTCATACGGCCGCCGCAACGCTGGTATGTGAGGACGCGCTTTCCATCGCGCGGCGCCAATCGGCCGCGGCCTCCTGGCTGACAAGGGTTCTCCGGCCGATCTTCATCAAGCGCGGACCTTTGCCATTCTTGATGAGCGAATAGAAAAGCGTGCGCGACATGCGGCCGTGCGCCTCGCAGAATTCTGCAACGGTAAAGGCAGGTTTCGACATATTGGATGCTCCTAAAACACTGGTTGTTCGTCAGTGTCCGGCCGGGACATCCACACTCTATTTATTCCGCAAGTGCCTGCCTATTTGTATATTCGCCGCGCGATTTATACTAAATTTCGATTGTTGTGTTTCTTCTAAATTTCAATCTTCTAATTTAGAAACGTTTGGATCGTCTGGATTTGCGGACCTGTGTAGGTCGACAAATAGATCTCTGTATTTGTAGTAGTCCCCCGTGACTTTTTGCGGTGAGACTTTGCGTCTTGTCGCCACCGTCGCCGTGGCGTGCGTCATCAGCTCGCCGGCAAGGATTAGCCGGCACACCTCGAAAGCAATGGCACGAGACTTCTTCTGCGCCTTGGTCAGCATTTGCTCTTTTTGCAGGCCCATCGGTGGGAACGTTACGCGCCATTTCTTAGCGTCATCCGGGAAGCCAGAAAGGCGCGTCGCGAGCGCGCGAGCCGCCTTCTGAGCAACGCCGGTGATCGCTTGGTCCTGGAAAGCAGCTGCGCAGAAAATCTGAGTCGCCAGACTCAAAAAATCGTCGTCGTTTACGGGACCAAACAGCGCGTGAGCATCATAGGCCCGTTCGAATTCCTCTTCGATTCGGTTTTGCTCGGCGAGCATTTCATCGTCAGTCACGCTTCTTTCTCCACGTTCGTCGCAGGGGCGCTTGCGACGGGCGAACGGTTCAGTTTTGCCACGGCCGCAGACAGGTGCTCAGGCGCAAGGTGTGCGTACCGCAAAGTCATGGTCAGGTCCGCGTGCCCCAGCAGCTCGCGCACCGTGTTGAGATCCACGCCGGCCATAACCAGCCGCGACGCGAAGTGATGACGCATGTCGTGCCATCGGAAGTTTGTGATCTTTGCGTCTTTCAGCAGCTTTTGCCATGCCGTCTTGACGTCCACACGCACGCCGCCATCGGCACTCGCGAAAACGATAGATTGATGGGACTGTTCGCGCCACGCCTTCAGCGTTGCGAGCGCCTCGTCGTTGAGCGGAATGTGCCGCTGCTTTCCCGACTTGGCCGAAGCGTCGACCACCGTCAGGATTGCGCGGTCCAGATTGACGTGCTGCCAGTCGAGTTTGAGCAGCTCGCCTTGCCGTAAACCGGTGTTGATCGAGAGCAGCACGGCGGGCTTGAGATGGTCTATAAACGCCGCGTCGCGCAGGTCCGGCATCACATCGTAGCCGCGGGCCTCGCGCCAGGCGTTAGCGCTCTCGCGTGCGGCCCGTTCGCGCTCCTCGCGCACATCGAGCGTGGCTCTTAAGCGGGTTTCCTCATCCTCGGACAGCCAGCGCACCTTGCCACTGGGCGCCTGCAGCGCTTTGATCGTCCGCATCGGATGCTCGGCGATTACGCTCCATTCGAGAGCACGCGAGAACAGGCCACGCAGCGCCGACAGGTCGCGATTGACCGTAGCCGCGCCTAATCCGGCTTTGAGGCGCCCGGATCGCCACTTTTCGATGATCCACGCATTGAAATCGCCGAGCGGCTTGTCAAGGTGATCTGAGAATGACTTGCGCAGACGCGAGAGTGTCGCGGCGCTGCTTCGGGTGTTGGCCGCAAGCCAGTCGGCGTAGCGGTCGTTGATGAATGTCGCGAGTGTCGGCGTGCCGATGATTTTCTCGGCCTCAGCTTTCCGGCGACGGCGCTCAAGCACGTCCGCTGTAGTGTCGCCGCGCTTGTCAACGTCGCGGAGCTCCACCTTTGCGAGATCGCGCATTGGCTTTGGATCATTTTCGGGCCAGTAGCCGATGACGCGGCGGCCCTGCTTCCCGTCCGGCTTCGTCCAGCGAATCGTATACGAACTTGAGCCCGCCGGCGTCACTTTGACGACGAAGCCAGGCAAGGCGGAGTCGACGAATTCCTGATACTTCCCGGTCGGCTTGATTGCCCGCATAAAATCGCGGTCGATTTTGAATTTCTGACCCATGCCTTAGCCCCTGCAAGTAGGGCAAAAGTATAGCCTAGGGCAAGGGTAGGGCAAATCCCGCGCCGAACAGCCCATTACTCGGACGAACAGACAAACACTAACTATTTGAGTTTAAAGGGTGTTTGGAACGTTCGCGAACGCCAAAAACACTCTTGAGGACTCTCCGAAGGCAGGGGTTGCTGGTTCGATCCCAGCCGGGCGCACCACTGAGTATTGTTTATCAAGGGCTTACGCGATTCGCGCGAAGCCCTTTTTTATTGCCTACGGCATCCGCATTCCCCCGCCCATCACCACCTTCAGCCTGGTGCTGTATCGAACCCCGCACATCACCAGTCCGAAAACAAGCGAACCCGCTCACCAGCAAAGCTGGAACACATAGACCGCCGCCCCAAACCTGCCTCTATCCTGGCTGCAACACACCAAAACACACCGCCACCTCCACCGAACGCCCGCGGTTCTTCGTTTCGCTACCGGCGCACCGACTTCGCCGTCTCCGAACCATCGACGCCCATCCACCACCCTACTATGCCCAATACATCATTGAGCGAGGGACACCATGGGTATCCGACTCAGCAGCAACGTGCGCGCGCCAGCATCCGTCGACGACCGGTCTCAAACATCCCACGGCGAAACGCACACGAAACAGCCCGGAGCGAGCGGCACGCGCTCGCGCAATGGAGTCCTGCAGCCGTTGAGCCGATTGAGCGCGGCATTGCGGCCGTCCGGCGCGGCGTCTCATCGTCCGCGTGCTGGCGAATTGCCGACCGCCTCATCGACGCAGGGCTCGCACGCCGCGTCCGATCCCAGCCGCCGACAGGCGACGAAAGGCGGCCAAGGACCAGCGCCGACGAGCGCGAATGGCGCGAATGCCACTCAACGCCGCACTATCGCGACATCGATACACGGACAATCCAACCGCCGTCCGGTCACGTTGCTGAACGTGGACGGCGCCGCGCTGGCCCACTCGATCGGCAGTGCGGGCAAGGCGGTCCGGCGCTTCGCGAGGCGGCTGACGATGCGTGCGCGGCCAGATTCGCAGCAGGCGAGACAGGCTGCGAAGCCACCGGTCGCGCTGAACGTGCCGCGCGATTATGGCTGGCCGCTCGGTCTGCTGGAACGCCAGCGGCTGGAGAAGCTGCCGCCCGATGCGGCCTATGAACAGGCTTTCAGAACCCACACGGCTCGTGTCGGCGCCGCGGTAGCTAAATCGGCCGAGCAGCGCTTCGGCCATATGCACATCGACGACGAAACGCTGCGAGCGCAATTGCACGCATGGGCGAACGGCGAGGATGGCCCCGTCGAGAACGACGACGTGCCGTGGCAGCCCGAATCCGAGTCGGAAACCGAATCGGAAACCGGATCGGAGTCCGCATCCGAGATCGGCCACGACGACATGTCGCCCGAGCGCGAACCCGAAATCCAGTCGGTGCATTCGAGTCCCGGGCAGCCTGCCGCGTCACCGGACAAAGCGGGGCCGAGCCGGACCCGGCGCGTGCAATTCGTGCCGCAAGCCGAGACGCGCGAGATCGACGACGAGAGCCATGCCTTGAAGTCGCCGGTCGCACGGCCGGTCCATGCGCCGCAGCGCGCGTCGGCGAAGCTGAAGGGCCACACGCCCGAGAGCCCTGAGTCGCATCGCCTATATAGGCAACGCTCGATCAACGGGGCGGCATGGGACACGGTGCAGCTATTGAAGAGCCCCCGGGCTGGCGCCACGGAAAAGGAGATGGCCGAGAAAATGCTGAAGCAGAACAAGCTTCTCTTCACAATCAAGAACGATCACAAGCTTGCGTCCGAAGACGAACCCGCGGCGCTGAAAGTCTTTCACGCATTGGATCGCGAGACGAGACCGCCATCGTTTGCCGGCAAGATAAAAGGCCTTGTGCGGCAGCTTCAAGGCAAAGACCCCGCGCCCGGCAAGATCGCGGTACTCGGCGAAGACACCCGAGCGGAAACCTTGCAGCGAGTCAACAATCGATGAGTCACGCCCACTACACAGCGCTGATCGGCGACATCTGCAAGATCGCCGGGCTCGGCGACCCGGCCCACCTCATCGAAAGCGGACAACTCGCCGTGAGCGGGCACGTCGTATCGCTTCGCTACGACGAGCGCACGGACCCGCTGCATGTCCGCGTTCAGGTGGAGCTAGGCGAGTTGCAAGCGGCCGAGCGCGAAGAGGTGTACCGCCTCGCCCTGGAAGCGAACCTGCATGCCGCGACGGCATGGGACGGCGCGGTAGGCCTCGATCCGGAGTCGGAGCGGTTGCACTACGTGCTCTTCTTCCCGCTCGACGGCTCGCGCGGCGCGGCCGACCTGCTCGGCACGATCGCGGAGCTGCTGGACGAGCGTGAGGACGAGGTTGTTGAAAGCGGCCCCCGCCGTTAGCCTTCGCCGATCACTGGACGCCGTGAACGCCGCGCATCGAAGCGGTGACCGGCATGTCATCACGCTTGCCGCGGCAGTATGGCTGCGGGCCGGTGAGCGCGGGCGCCTTTTGCGCTTGCGTCTTACCTCACCGGCGCGCCCGCGCTCGCGGTGGCCGCCGTGGGCTGCGTCCTGAACACCGTCTTCCAGTCATCCTTCATATCCACGACGACCCAGCCTTTCGCGCCGGCTTCCTCGAGACCCTTGTCGAGCTTGCCGCTCTTCGATGCACGGTCATAGGCATATTCCCGCTCCGGGTCCGTGTGATGGACGAGCGCGGCGAGGCGCGGGCCGTCGCCCGTCGAGGTCCATTCGAGCATCGGTATGTCGCCGTCCGCGTTGCCGAATGCAATCACCGGACGCCGGCCGATCACGCGATCGATTGCAAGCGGCTTGGCCGCGCCGTCCACGAGCGTGTCGACCTGCGCGAGCCGGGTCAGCGAAACCGCGCCGTTGGTCTGACCGTACTTGTACTTGACGGTGCTGCCGATCACCTGCTCCGGCGGAATGCCATACACGCGCTGTGCGATCTCGCGGGCAAACTCGACGTCGCCGCCGGTCACCAGATAGGTCTTGAAGCCGTTGGCGCGCAGATAGGCGAGCAGCTCGAGCATGGGTTGAAATGCGAGCTCGGCGTAAGGCCGGTCGAAGCGCGGATCGCTCGCGGTGTCGAGCCATTCATGCACGAGCGCAGCGAATTGATCGCCGCTCATGCCCGCGTGCGCCGCCGCCAGTACGCGCATCGAGCCGGCGTCGCCGCTCGCCGCGACGCTCTTCAGATTGCCTTTGAGGATCGAGCGGAACGGTTCCTGCCGCTTCCATTCGGGATGCCGCGCCGCCGCCGTCTTCACGCGCTGCAGCGCGAACACCAGTTGCACCGACGCGGGCTGCTCCGGCCACAACGTACCGTCGTTGTCGAACACAGCGATGCGATCCGCGCGCGGGATGAAATCCTTCGACTCGGGCGTGGTGACCAGCGTGACGAAATCGACGAGCGAGCGTTTCGTCCCGGTGTCGTTCCAGGATGCGAGCGCGGCGGCCGTCGATGCGCCGGCGGGCGACTCACTCGCACTCTGACGCGGCGTGACGGCGCAACCTGAAAGGACCACAACGGTTAAAGCAACGCAATAAGCCACGCAATACCGGTGCATCGTGCGAATCATGAAAACCTCATGGAAAGCGGTGATCGGATCTTGAGCGAGCGCCAGTCTAATCG
The DNA here is from genome assembly GCF_900142195.1 of Paraburkholderia terricola. Taxonomy (GTDB): domain Bacteria; phylum Pseudomonadota; class Gammaproteobacteria; order Burkholderiales; family Burkholderiaceae; genus Paraburkholderia; species Paraburkholderia terricola. The sequence goes on along the minus strand of NZ_FRAB01000005.1, from coordinate 107,498 downwards.
CGGAAAGCGGTTATTGCAGCCGGTGGCGAGATTTTTTTAGCTGAAAAAATGCCAATGGAATAAGGCAGAAGCGCAAGGCAGGGGCGCCGCGCGAAATACATTCAGGCCGGGAGCTGGCCGGAACCGTCCGATTCAAATCGACAAACGAACCTGATTGGTTGACTTCAATCGCGCGGCGCAAGGCGACAGGTTCGCCATGAGAAATCCGCCGGGGCACACGGTGGCGGCTAGAGATATTTGTCGCCCGGCTGACGATCGCGGATTTTCCTCGCGGGCGTTCCGTATGCAATGGAGAAAGCATCCACGGGTCCGAGCACCAGTGAGCCGGCGCCCACCACGCTGTGCTCGCCAATGGTGATCCCATGGCGCAGGACCGCGCCGATGCTCACGGCGGCATGGCTGCCGATGCGGCAATTGCCGCCGGTAGTGACGCCGGGCGCGAGGCTCGCGTAGTCCTCCATGACGCAATCGTGATCGAGCGACGCATTCGTGTTCACGATACAGAACCGCCCGACCTGGCAACACGGATTGACGACGGCGCCTGCCATGACGACCGTGCCCGCGCCGATGGCCACGTTGTTCCCGACGCTGGCGGCGGGATGGATCGCGGTGACGAACGGCAATTGCGGGCATAGGGCGGCCACTTCGGCGGCGACGCGCGCGCGAACGCTGTTGTCCCCGATCGCCACCAGAGCGCCCTTGAGATCGAACCGGGCATTCAGGGCGGGCAGATCGGACGGGCCGCCGAGCACCGGATAGCCGAGCGTCTCCTCACCCGGCGTGCGGAAGCCGTCGATCAGGCCGGCGATGCGGTAGCGCCCCGCCTTTTCGACGATATCGATAACGACCTTGGCGTGGCCTGAAGATCCGACGAGCACGATGTCTTGCATGGGATAGGTCCAGCTATCGACTGAGCGCGTTTATCTCACGCCGGCAATGATGCTCACGATTCGCGCGACCTGCCCCGGATCCAGATCGGGATAGATCGGCAGGCACAAGATCCGTTTTGAAGCCGCGCTTGCCGCGCTCAGATTGTCATTGTGCGCTGACGGCAAGCCTCGATACATCGGAAACTCGGAAATCAGCGGATAAAAATAGCGGCGCGCATAGATGTCGTGCTCCTTCAGGCGGTCATACAGCGCGTCCCGGCTGATCGGAAAATCGTCCAGCACCTGAACGGGAAAATACGCATAGTTCGCGACCTTTTCGCCCGTATCCGGCAGGCAGCGGATTCCCGGCACGCCGGCGAGCAACTCGCGGTACTGCGCGTCGATGGCCTTGCGCTTCGCCAAGGCCTGGTCGACGTGTTGCAGTTGCAGCAGCCCGAAGGCGGCATTGATTTCGCTCATCTTGCCGTTGATGCCCGCCGCCACGACGGTGACTTCGTCCACGAAACCGAAGTTCTTCAGGTGATCGATGCGCTGCTTGGTCTTTGCGTCCGGACAAATGATCGCGCCGCCTTCGAACGTGTTGAAGACCTTGGTGGCGTGGAAACTGACGATCGACAGATCGCCGTGACGGAGCACGCTGCCGCTCTCGGTGCGCACGCCGAACGCGTGCGCGGCGTCGTAAATCACCTTGAGGTTGTAGTTGTCGGCGATTTTCTGGATCGCCTCGACATCGCAAGGATGGCCGTAGCAGTGCACCGGCATGATGGCCGTCGTTTGAGGCGTGATGGCAGCCTCGATTTTGACGGGATCGAGGTTGAGCGTATCGGGGTCGACATCCACGAAGACCGGCTTGATGCCGTTCCACAGAAGCGAATGCGCGGTCGCCGCGAAGGAATAGGGCGTCGTGATGACTTCGCCGTTGATGCGCAGCGCCTGCAGCGCGGTCACGAGGGCCAGCGTACCGTTGGCGAACAGCGCGAGATGCTCGACCCCGAGGTAATCGCAGAGCGCCTTTTCGAGTTGCCGATGAAACGGGCCGCCGTTCGTGAGGATCTTGCTGTCCCAGATCTTTTCGAGGTACGGCAGGAACTCCGCCAGCGGCGGCAGATGCGGCTGGGTGACATAGATGCGTTCGTCGTCCAGTGACGCGATCGCTCGAAGAGGCGCGCTTGAGCCCATGATTTCCTCACTGCTGGTTTGAGTCCGGGTCACGCGTGACTACCGCGGCGTGGCGTGGACCGGGTTGTTGCTGGCGGGTTGAGTGCCGTCGGCGCTGAACGCGGCGGGGGCGAGGCCGTCGCACCAGCGTCGCCACATCGTGCGAAGCGCGCTCGAAAGGCTGTTCGCAACCCGCTCGGGCTGAAACGCGGGCGACGCCATGCAACGCTCGCGCAACGACGTGCGCAGGCTGGCGAGCGCCGGGATGTCGGCGGCAAGCTCGACGCCCTTTGCGACGAAGTCATCCGCGTTACCGGCGACGAACGCTTGCAGGCCCGAGTGCGATAGCCATGCCGCGGCCGCGCGGCTCGCCATGGTCTTGCCGGCCATCGTCAGCGTGGGCACGCCCATCCACAACGAGTTCAGAACGGTCGTTGAACCGGTGTAGGGGAACGTGTCGAGACAAATGTCGACCTGATAGTGCTGTTGCAGGTAGACCGCAATCGTGGAGCGCGGACGAAAGCTCAGGCGATCGCGTGAAATGCCTTCGTTGGCGAACCAGTTGACGAGGTTCTCGTCGCCGTCGTCGCCGGACATCGAACCGAGCACCATGCGCGCGGTGGGCAGCTCGCGAAGCAGCTTCGCCCATAGGGCGATCACGTCGGGACGCAGCTTGTTCAAGCGGTTGAAACTGCCGAAAGTGATGTAGCCGTTGTGCATGGCCGGCAAGATGTTGACCGGCGGCGCGTTCTTTTCAGGCTGGAATGGGCCGATCGCCGCGAGATGCACGAGCTTCTCGGAGAACTGACGCTCGATGTCGCCGAACGGCGTGAAGAACCTGTCGCTGAGATAGTAGTCCATGGCGTCGAGGCCGGTGGTCGCCGGGTAGCCGATCCAGCTTGCCTGGATCGGCGCGGGCTTGCGGGCGAACGCCTGCAGCCGGTTGCGACCGGTATGCCCGCTCAGGTCGATCAGGATGTCGATCTTGTCGGCGCGAACCTGGGCGATGAACGCCTCATCCGTCATGCTGGAGACGTTGCGCCATTGCTTCGCATAGCCGCGCAGGCGCTGGGTGTAGTCGTCCTCGACGATGTGGTTGTAGTAGACGTGCAGCGCCAGGCCCTCGTCTTGTGCGAGCGGCTCCATGACCGGCATCAAATAGGACGACACGGCGTGCCGGAACAGATCGCCGGAGACGATGCCCACTTTCAGCGTGCGATCCACCGCGCGGCTGTTGGTGTGGCGCGGCTTGGGCAGGCGCAGCGATGCTTCATGAACCTGCGCGTATTTGCGATGCTCCGCGTAAATTTGCTCGGTGTCGATGTCGGGGTTGTGCGCGATGCTGAACAGCAAATTGCTGCGCGTCATCGCGTTCCTGGGTTCGAGATCGAGCGCACGGCGAAAGCTCGATTCCGCCTCTTGCGAGGCGCCGTAGTCGAGCAGCACCACGCCCAGGGTGCCGTGGGACTCGCCATACTCGGGGGTCAGCTCGGCCGCGCGGCGGCACTCGGCGATCGCTTCGCGGTGCTCGCCCCGGGCGGAGAGTACGAGCCCGAGCACACGATGGCCTTCCGAATAGTCGGGATTGAGCGCAAGCAGCTTTCTGCACTCGGCTTCGGCGTCGGCATGCTGACCGGTCACTCGCAGCAGGTCGGCGACGGCCTTGCGCGCCTCGGCGTCGTCGCTGCCCAGCGATATGCCGGTTTTCAGGGCTGCAATGGCTTCGACATACTGGCCGCCGCGATGAAGCGCGATGCCGAGCGAACGCCATGCCGGACCATGTGCCGGAAATCGTTCCGCCAGGCTTCGTCCGAGTTTGATGGCGTCGGAAATGTGGCCCTTGTTGAAGAGCGTGTTGAAGCGATTCATCTCTTGCGGGGTGGGGCGGCGCGTATCGCTCGCCGCGACTTTCGCGGCCGCGGTTTCCTGATCCGCTTCAGCGGCCGCAGGCACGGTCGGCGCGGGCGCGGCAGCCACGGAAGCGACCGCGGAGGTGGCGTACCCGCCGCCGTCATGGGCCATGCGCGTAATCAGCCCGTTGACCGCCGGCCCCTTCAAGCCCCGTTGCTGTCCCATTTCGAGCGCCAGCCAGGCGGCCTGAGTCTGTCCCGCGTCGATCAACGCGTTGATATATGCCACCCAGAATTGCCCGTTATTCGGCGCGCCGCCGAGCGCGGCTTCGAGATACGGCAGGCCGTCGGCGGGACGCTTGCACTGCACGCAAAGCACGCCGAGGTTGTACAGCACGTCGCCATGGGCGGGCTTGGCTTCGAGGATCGCCTTGTACAGCGCTTCGGCGTCGTCGAACTCTCCCTTGTGATGAAGCTGGAGCGCGGCCTGCAAGACCAAGGCGATGTCATGTTCGAGCTGTTGCTCGGGCGTCAGGGTTTCAGCGGTCGGCTGCTCGGTCAGGAGAGTCATGGTCTCGGCACGGAATGGTCTATGAAGGAAATTGTGCGACCGGGCGCACCTTTCCGATGCGCGGAGATGACGGTAAAAAGACCGCCTGTTTGGCGTATGGCGAACGTGGGCGGGAGCCCGAAACGCAGAAAAAAGCCCGCACGAGGCGGGCTGAGGAAGAGCGCGCCTCACTTCGGCGCCTGGTTCTTATTGTCGGGTGCCGCGGTTCGGTGCCGCGGTTCGGTGTTGCGGTGCCGTCCAGCGGGGCGATCCCGCGAGCCGGTTGAATCGCTTCGGCCCGCAGCGGCTGCCGGGCAGCAAGCGGAGTCAGAGTTGCGCGACCCGCTGGTATTCGCCGGCGGCCCTGGTGCGCCCGATCGCCGCTTCGAACTCGATGTGCAGTTCGTTCTGGGTGGTTGCCGCGTCCGCGAGCAGCGCTGCGTCGATGGCCTGAACCTCGCGGATCATCTCCAGCGCGGCCGGTTCCTGGTCCGCTGTGAGCTGCATCAGCAATGGCGAGCGCGCTTCGGTCAGGCGGGCCGCTTCCAGCCAGTCGGCGAGCGACGCGGCCTGTTCGATTGCCCGTGTGATCGACAGCACCTGTGCGGCCAGTTCCGTCTGATTCATGTCGTGCGCGTCCATGTGGCTTAGCTCTTGTTGGTGGCCATCGCGCCGGCGCTGTCCTTGCCGCCGAACAGCGCGGTCAGGTAGGCCGAGTTGTTGTTCATGGTCGCCATCAACGTGTTCAGGGCGGTGAACTGCGCCTGGTACTGATCCGTCAACTGCGTGGTGTAGTCGGCGAGGGCGGTTTGCTGCGTGGTGATGCTCTTGAGGTCGGCGTTCAGCGCGGTCTTGCGCGTGTCGATAATGCCGCCGGTCTTCGTGAAGTTGGTAATGCTCGTGTTCAACTGCTCGGCAATACCGTTGGTCGTGTTGAACAGCGTGGCGACGGTAGCCGGGCTGCTCGTGAGGGCGGTGTTCAGCTTGTTGTTGTCGACCACCAGCGTGCCGTCCGCCGGGTCGTCCTTCAGCGTGATGCCGATCGCCGCCAGCGTGGCGCCGGTGCTGCCCGAGCCGACCGCGCCGCCAATGATCGTCGCCAGCGTGTTCTTGATCGTCTGCAGTGTGGAGTCGCCCAGCAGCGCGCCTTGCTGCGACGATCCGGCGTTGTACGAGGTGAGCGTGGCCATCGTCGCGATGACAGTGTTGTAGAGGCTCACGAAATTGGTGATCGCGGTGTTCTGCGAGGCGGTGTCCTGCGCAATGGTCAGCGTCTGCGTGGTCCCCGCGGATGCCGCGGCCAGGTTTATCGTGACACCCGAAATGGCCCCGGTCACGGCGTTGCTCGAGCTGCTGGCCGCGATCCCGCCAACCGTGAACTGCGCGTCCTGCGCGTAGCCGCTTTGCGTCCAGGCGCTGCCGGCATTCGCCGAGACGATCGACGACTGGCCGCCGGTGGTGCTCGCGGTCGAGGTCACGCCGAGGCTCGAAAGTCCGTTGTCGCTCGTGACGTTGCTGGTCGACACGTTGATCACGTTCGACGCGCCGGTGTTCGCCGCGCGCAGCACGAGGTGGGCGCCGTCCGTGCCGGTCACGATGGTCGCCGTGACACCGGGGTTGTTGCTGCTGGCGTTGATTGCCGACGCGATGCCCGAGAGCGTGTTGTTGGTGTTGTCGATGCTGATGTCCATCGACTTGCCGCCGAGCGCGATCGACAGCGTGCCGGTGCCCAGTTGCGCGCTGGTGCCGAAGGCCGCCGAGGACAATGCCTGCGAGCTGGCGATCTGCGTGACCGCGACCGAGTAGGTGCCGGCCACGGCGCCGACGCCGGCTGTCGCCGTTAGCCCGGTGCCGCTCGCGGTGGCCGCGAAGGACGACAGCGTGGTGCCGTTGGCGAGGTTCGTGACGCCCGACTGCAGTGCGGCGAGCGCGGAGCTCAGTGCGCCGTAAGCGGACAGCGTGGTGTTGTCCTTGCTTTGTTGCGCCGCCAGCGTCGCGGTTTGTCCCGCGGTCTTGGCGTTGACGAGTGCCGTGACGAGTGACGACACGTCCATCGACGAATTACCCGTCGAACCACTGATGATCGACTGAGCGGCCGACTGCAGCGCGGCGTTGGCGCTTGCTGTGGCAGACGAGGTTGAGATCGTGGACATGCAGAGGCTCCGGCGTCTGGGAATCTGTATTAGGTGGTGCGCGATGCTACATCACTAGGTCATGCAAATGCAGAGCGGGAGGCGTGCCTCCCGTTGCTTGAAACCGGTGATGCGCCGCGCTTCTCGCGCGGCGCATCACCGTTGCCGCGTCGGCTCTTACTGCAGGAGCTTCAGAACTTGCTGCGGGTTGGAGTTAGCTTGCGCCAACACCGAGATACCCGCTTGCTGCAGCACTTGCGCCTTGCTCAGGTTCGCCGTTTCCTGTGCGAAGTTGGCGTCCGTGATTTGCGACTGTGCCGACGACAGGTCCGTCGATTCAGCTTGCTGCGAGGTTGCGATTGCGGTGAAGCGGTTTTGCGCGGCACCGAGCGATGCTTGCAGGTTGTTCACCGTCTGCAGTGCATTGTCGATGGAGACCAGTGCCTGGTTCGCGCCCGTGACCGTGCTGATGTCGAGGCCCGAAACCGTCGGCGGGCTGTTGATCGCGTTGATCTGCGCAACTGCCGCAACCTGAGCAGCGGAACCCGCGCCTGCCGTCGTCGTTGCACCGGCGCTGAGCGCCAGGGTCGTGATGGCGGTGCCGGTGCCCGACTGCGTGCCCGTGCTGAAGATCGCGCCGGCGACGGTCGAGTTGATCGCCTGGTTGTTCTGGTCCGTGAACGTGTAGCCGCCCTTGCCGTCCGACAGCACGTTGACCGCGGTGATCGTCGCGCCGGTAGCCGTGTAGGCGCCAGCAGCGTCCAGGCTGACCGACACCGTGCCGACGGTTTGACCCGTTTGCACCAGACCGCCGCCGATCTTCGCAGCCGACATCGACTGGCTCAGATCCAGGCTGATCGTTTGACCGACGTTCGCGCCGACCTGGAACGTCACGCTGCCTGCCGAGCCGTCCAGAATGTTCGTGCCGTTGTACGTCGTTTGCGACGCAATACGGTTCACTTCCGAGACTTGCGCGGCGACTTCCTTCTGCAGCGCGGCCTGGTCGCTCGACGACAGCGAACCGGTCGATGCCTGCACGGCCAGTTGGCGGATACGTTGCAGGCTCGAGGTCAGCGAGGACAGTGCGCTCGAGGCGGTCTGGATCATCGACACGCCGTCGTTCGCATTCGACACGCCCTGGTTCAGGCCGTTGATCTGCGTTTGCATACGCGTCGAGATCGCGAGACCTGCCGCATCGTCAGCTGCGCTGTTGATGCGCTTGCCCGACGACAGACGGGTGATGGCTTGCGAAAGGGCGCTTTGCGAGCCATTAAGGTTTTGCTGTGCAACCAGCGAGTTGATGTTGCTATTGATTCCGAGCATGGAAAATCTCCTAAATAAGCCTTGAGCCCAGTACGCCAGGTTTGGCATCGGCGGAAGCACTCGTTCATTGCTGGCCGCCTCAGTGAAGGTTGACGGCCCCTCTAAAAAAAACTTGAGGAACTTTCTGTAATGGGGGCCCAAACGTTTGCCTTGCCTGGCGCGCCGAGCGCCGCCAGGCAAGGCTTGCGGCCCGGTCGGCACGCTTTGCTGCAGGCATCCGGGAGACGGCGTATTCTCGATTGCTCTCGTGAAAAAGCCAGGAGAAATCATGCAAAAGCGCAGGATTGGACGTTCGGAACTGGAGGTGGCGCCGCTCATGTTCGGCGGCAATGTATTCGGCTGGACCGCCGACGAAGCGACCTCGTTTTCGATCCTGGATGCGTTCGTGGATGCCGGTCTCGACTTCATCGATACCGCCGATGTCTATTCGGCGTGGGTGCCCGGCAACCAGGGCGGCGAGTCGGAGACCATCATCGGCAAGTGGCTGCGCAAAAGTGGCCGGCGCGACCGGATCGTGCTCGCCACCAAGGTGTCCAAGCATCCGCGGCGCAAGGGGTTGTCGGCGGCCAACATCCAGGCGGCGCTCGAGGACTCGCTGCGACGCTTGCAAACCGATTACGTCGACATCTACTTTTCCCACGATGATGACGCCGACACGCCGCTCGCGGAAACGCTGGGCGCCTACCAGAAGCTGATCGAGGCGGGCAAGGTGCGGGTGATCGGCGCCTCGAACTACGGCGGCGCGCGTATCGAGGAAGCGCTCGCCGTGTCCCGCCGGCACGGTCTGCCCGAATATCAACTGTTGCAGCCGGAGTACAACCTGTACGACCGCGCCGAATACGAAAGCGATATCGAACCGGTGGCGCTCGCCCGCCAACTCGGCGTGGTGGTGTACTACAGCCTTGCAAGCGGCTTTCTGTCCGGCAAGTACCGCTCGCCGGCGGATCTGGTCAATAAGGCGCGCGGCAGCCGGGTCGAGCGGTACCTCGACGAGCGCGGTCTGCGGATTCTGGGCGCGCTCGACCGGGTCGCCGAGCGGCACGGCAGCACGCCGGCTACCGTCGCGCTGGCGTGGCTGATCGCGCGGCCGAGCGTGACCGCGCCGATCGCCAGCGCGACTTCGGTCGAGCAGCTCAACAGCCTCGCGGCGGCCGTCCACCTGGTGCTGACCGGCGCCGATATCCGCGAACTGGACGAGGCGAGCGCATGATCACTCGACGGACCTGGCGGAATCCCTAAACCCCTGGTACGATGGGCGGTTTCCTGATATTATCGGGAGTGAATTGAGATCTTTGCCGGTTTCGTCAATGTTTTTCGTTGGTGAAAGCTAGGCGAAACGGCAGCAGGCGCGGCATTTTGCAATACGTCTGTCCGCGTTCCGCGGTGAGTTCCGCACCTCTCTTTTCCGGCCTCCGTGGCCGCTTTGCCTCTCGTTTCATTCATGGTTTGGCCGGGTTCTTCCCGCGTTTGCCTGTTACTGGCCATGAATCGGAGCGACCGGAGGGCCGGCGCGTGAGCGGTCTCCCGCCACGCAATCAACCCATATCAAGTGATTGAGTTAGGAATTACATGACGACGATTCTTCTGAAAGAAAACGAGCCGTTCGAAGTGGCGATTCGCCGCTTTCGTCGTGCTATCGAAAAAAATGGCCTGATCGCAGAACTGCGTGAGCGCCAATCGTACGAAAAGCCGACCACGGCGCGTAAGCGCAAGAAGGCAGCTGCTGTGAAGCGTCTGCACAAGCGTCTGCGTAGCCAGATGCTGCCGAAAAAGCTGCACTAAGCACGTTTTTTCCGCACGGCCGAACGGCGGTGTGAGCTTCGAAAGAAGCCACATCGCCGTTTTGCTTTTTGGGGCATGTCGCGTTTCGAGTGCCGGCTTTTTTTGACGCTGGTTCGTGCATTGCCGTGCCGCCGCGTATTGTTGCGCTATTGCCGAGTGTTATGCGGCGCTCTTCAGTCTCTCGGCGGACAGTCCGAACTGGCGGGCGATCGAGGTCAAACGCTCACGCCATTCCCAAGTACCGAAGACGTCGTGCACGTTTTGCAGGCAACTGAGCAGATCGACGGTGGCTTGGTCGTACACGTTGATGCGCGCGCGCAAGAGCGCATTTTTCAGTGCTGATACGCCAACGTCCATATAGGCGGGCACCTCAGCGGGCGTTTTGCCGATATAGCGCACCGGGACGCCTTCCATCGCGGTCATATAGTCGCGTGCTTGATGAAGTTGCCCACCGGGCAGCCGCCGCAATAGCCGCGGTAGGCGCCGCCGCCGCGGGGCAGCAGCGCAGCGCGTTTCTGGTCGAACAGGTGCCCCACGGCCTGGTCGAAAATGTCCTGATGCGTCAGGAAGTTAAGCGTCTTCATGGTCGTCCCCACGCGTTTGCACAGCGGTTGGTCATTGATTCAGCGCATGAGTTGAAGTATCCCGTTGGCGCCGATTTACCAACTTCGGACTAACAACGCGAAACACCTTCAATTCACGGATTCGGCTTCTGGTCCTCGACCGCGCCGCGCTCATAACCATATAACGACCGATCGCGCCAGAAAGCGCAGCAGGGCTTTACCCGATGGCGCGTCGACCTCGCAGCCGCGATGAACCGCAACCGTATCAACCCGCTTTCCGGTTGCGTTCCTTCTTGGCGAGCGCCACGCATCGCGCGCGGCACATGCAGTTCGCCTCGTGGTCGTTCACCATGCCGACAGCCTGCATGAACGCGTAACAGATAGTCGAGCCGACGAACTTGCAGCCGTAACGCTTCAACCCCTTGCTGAGCGCGTCCGACACCTCCGTCGACGCAGGCGCCTGCTTATACGACGCCCACTCGTTCTGGATCGGCGTCTGGTCGACGAACGACCAGACGAAGTTGGCGAGCGACCCATGTTCCGCCTGAATCTGCTGCACGGCGCGAGCGTTGTTGACGGCCGCTTCGATCTTGCCGCGGTGGCGGACGATTCCTTCGTCCAGCACCAGCGCTTCCACCTGTTTCGGCGTAAAGCGCGCCACCTTGTCGATGTCGAAATCGGCAAAAGCGCGGCGATAGCCGGCCCGCTTATTGAGAATCGTGGACCAGGACAAACCCGCCTGCGCGCCCTCCAGTACGAGCATCTCGAACAGATGCCGGTCGTCGCGCGAGGGCACGCCCCATTCGGTGTCGTGGTAGTGTGCGAGCGCTTCGCTCGACACCCAGTTGCATCGTTCAGTCACTGTCGCGCTCCTGCGTTGTGATGGCGACCGCCAGCATAGCGGAAGCCGGGCGCGCCGCAAGCTGGCCGTTTGGCCGATTGCGGGATTGAAACTGACCTGCCACGCTATGCGTTATTCCCACCCCAACCCATTCGATTCGATGAACAACGACTTTTTTCTGATCGGCATTGACGGCGGCGGCAGCGGTACGCGAGTCGTGCTCGGCGACGCGCGCGGCCGTGAACTGGCGCAGGCGGCGGGCGCACCATCGGGTTTGGGGCTCGGCGTGGAACGGGCTTGGGAGGCAATCACGGCCGGTTGCGCCGACGCATTCGCAAGCGTCGGCGCAACGCTGGACTGGTCGCGCTGCGTGCTCGGCTGCGGCTTGGCAGGAGTCAACAATCGCGACTGGTTGAGCGCCTTTCGGGCGCGGGCGCCCGCGCTAGCCGGGCTCGCCATTGAAAGCGATGCCTACACGACCTTGCTGGGTGCGCACGGCGGCGCGCAAGGCGTGATCGTCGCGCTTGGCACCGGCAGTGTCGCGGCCGCGCTCGGCGCTGACGGCGAGTGCCGGATTGTCAGCGGCTACGGCTTCCCATCGGGCGATGAGGCGAGCGGCGCCTGGCTCGGAGTGCGCGCCATCGTGCACGCGCAGCACGCGCTCGACGGTCGCGGACCCAACGACGATCTGGTGCAAGCCCTGCTCGCGCATACCGGCGCGCACGACCGCGACGGCCTCGTGGTCTGGCTATGCGAGGCCAATCAGACCGCGTATGCGAGGCTCGCGCCGATCGTCATCGCGCATCGCACGCATCCGTTCGCGGCGCGGCTGCTCGGCGAGGCGGGCGCTGAAGTGGGGAAGATGATCGCGGCGCTCGACCCGTCGGCGAGCTTGCCGATTGCGTTGTGCGGCGGGCTGGGCGCACCGTTGCGCGAATACGTGCCGCAGATTTACCAGGCGCGCTTGCGCGAACCCTTGGCCGATTCCGCGCATGGCGGCTTGCGGCTCGCGCAGCGGGAAGCGGCTCGCCTCACGGGGTGAGAATGAGCGCATGGGGTTGGTGCATCGCGAGCGCGAGCCGGCGAACGCGGCCGGCAACGGTAAAATGCACGCTTTGACGCTGCCCGGCTGCCCGCACATGTATAAAGTCATCGCCACGGATCTCGACGGCACGCTACTCAACGCCGACCACCAGCTCGACCCGTTCACCGTCGCTACCGTGCGCAAGCTGGAAAGCGACGGCGTGCGGTTCGTGATTGCCACGGGCCGCCATTACTGCGACGTCGCGGGCATTCGCGACTTACTGGGCATCAGCCCGTATCTGATCACCTCGAATGGCGCGCGCATCCACGCGCCCGACAATACGGTCCTCCACGCGGACGATCTGCCGCCGGCAATTGTGCAACGGCTTGTCCTGCCCGAAATCGCCGGCGCGCATGGCCGTGTGATCGTCAACCTGTTCGCCGACCAGGCGTGGCTGATCGACCGCCATGCGCCGCATCTGCTGAAATATCACCAGGACTCCGGTTTCACCTACGAGGTGACGGACCTGCCGAATCACGACGGCGTCGACATCGCAAAGGCGCTCTATATCGGCGAGCCTGCCGATCTCGCGCTGGTGGCGGCGAATCTCGCGCGCGAGTTTGGCGACGCGCTCTATGTCACCTACTCGCTGCCGGACTGTCTGGAAGTGATGACGTCGAACGTGTCGAAGGGCCGCGCCTTGCGGATCGTGCTCGAGCGCCTCGGCGTCGATGCGTCGCTGTGCGTGGCGTTCGGCGACAACATGAACGATATCGACCTGCTGGAGACGGCCGGTCATCCGTTCATGATGAACAATGCCAATCCCGACCTCGTCACGCGCCTGCCGAACGTGCCGCGCATCGGCAACAACTTCGAAGCGGGCGTTGCGCACCATCTGCGCAAGCTCTTCTCGATCGACGACGAATTGATAGCCTGATGACCTGAAAATGAAATCGGCCCGCATCCACCTTCGTGGACGCGGGCCGATTATTCGTCGTGTTCGGGCTGCGGCGCGCGCTGTGCCTTGATGCCTTCGCGAGCAGCCGCAACGAGCGTCGGGCCATCAAGCCGCGTCCGCCGCGCCTTGCCGGGCCTGACGATCAGCCGTGCCATCCGCCGCGGCGATCGCCGTAGTCGCCTCGACCATCGCGGCCCCCAATGACGATCGTTGTGATTCCAGCCACGGTCAAACGGCCGAGCTCTGGCGCCAAACAAAACGGGCGCCTTAGCGCCCGTTCCAACAGTCTCGCAAATGCACTCGCTGGTTAGTCGATTGCCAGTTTCTGCGACTTGCCGCTGCGGCTTTCCGCGATGAGCGGGTACAGCACACCTGCGATCACCGCACCGATGATCGGTGCGACCCAGAACATCCACAACTGATCCATCGCCGCGCCGCCGACAAACAGCGCCGGGCCGGTGGAACGAGCCGGGTTGACCGACGTGTTCGTGACCGGGATCGAGATCAGGTGAATGAGTGTGAGGCACAGGCCGATCGCGATTGGTGCAAAACCAGCCGGCGCGCGCTTGTCGGTCGCGCCGAGGATGACGAACAGAAAGAAGCCGGTCATTACCACTTCGCAAATGAACGCGGCCGCGAGCGAGTAATGGCCCGGCGAGCGCTCGCCATAGCCGTTGCTGGCGAAGCCGCTGGCGATCAGATCGAAGCCGGGCTTGCCGGAGGCGATCAACGACAGCACCAGCGCGCCCAGCACCGCGCCGATCACTTGCGCGACGATGTACGGCAGCAGGTCGCGAGCCGGAAAACGCCCGGCGACGGTCAGGCCGACGCTCACCGCCGGATTCAGGTGGCAGCCGGAAATGTGGCCGATCGCAAAAGCCATGGTGAGGACAGTCAGGCCGAAGGCAAGCGACACGCCCACGAAGCCGATGCCCAAACCGTGGACCGGGCCGGCGAAGTTGGCGGCGAGAACCGCGCTGCCGCACCCGCCGAGCACAAGCCAGAAAGTGCCGAAAAGTTCGGCCGCGAGGCGCTTTGACAACTGCATGATTGGTGATCCTAAAAAGACAGACGCTCTTGGGGACACGGACGGCTACGTGCGCCCGCGCATCTTGGGAATGCGCAATTTTAGGGAAAGCCAGACAAAGCAGGTGTCAAGAATTGTCAATACCGAGACCGGCTTTACCTCTTATTGGCGAATAAAGATGTCGTTTAACAATTCAACGACGCTTAATTATTATCAGATGATATCGTCCTAAATCGGTATTGTTCGCCATTGCGAATCCGCATAATTGCAGTTAATCTTCGAGCGAATGAGTTCAGAAAGGGGAGAACCACAATGTCTCAATATGCAGACCTCAAGGCGCAGATCGCCAAATTACAGGCACAGGCTGAAGAAGCCCGTCGTACGGAAATCGACAATGTTGTCGCCGACATCCGCCAAAAGATCGCCGAATACGGTCTCACCGCGCAGGACCTCGGCTTCGCCGTGGCCGCCAAGCGCGGCCGTCCGCCCAAGAAGGCGCCGCTGCCGGCGAAGTACCAGGATCCGAAATCGGGAAATACATGGAGCGGGCGCGGCAAGCCGCCCAAGTGGATCGTCGGCAAGAATCGCGAACGTTTTCTGATTGGCGCGGCTTAAGCCGATTGGCCGCCGGTGCGAAAGCTGAATGAAGGTTGGCGTACTCGATCTTTATTCGCTTCGCTCTAATCGGACGTTGGAAGCGCATCCATGCCGCGTAAAAAAAGCCACCCTTAAGGGCGGCTTTTTTCTGGAGAAAGGGAGCGAAACTCCCGAGTTGCCGGGCGCGCAAACGATTCACATCGTGAATCCCCTGCGAATTGACCGGCGAAAAGGAAAGCGGCACAGGCGGCAGAAATAATAGCCGCCTGTTCATTGCAAAAACGCATCAACCGCTCGCGCTCCGCCTGTCAGCCAACCGCCACCTGGCGCAGCACCGGGCGGCGCGTCGCTTCGATCAGTGCCGAATAGCTGTCGACGTAGTTCTGCGCCATCGTCGTCGAACTGAAGCGGCGTTCGAACTGCGCGCGGATTTCGGTGCGCGACAGTTCGTCCAGACGCTGCAGCGCGGCCACGGCGCCCTGCACGTCCTCCACGATGTAGCCGGTCACGCCGTGGTCGATCACCTCCGGCACCGAGCCGCGGTTGAACGCGATCACCGGCGTGCCGCACGCCATCGATTCGATCATCACGAGGCCGAACGGCTCCGACCAGTCGATCGGGAACAGCAGCGCCTTGGCGCCCGACAGAAACTCGGGCTTCTGCGCCTCGTTGATCTCGCCGACGAATTCCACGTGCGCCTGCGACAGCAGCGGCTCGATCTCGCGCTTGAAATAGTCCTGGTCGACCTTGTCCACCTTGGCGGCGATCTTCAGCGGCAAACCGCTTTGTGCAGCGATCTTGATAGCTGTATCGACGCGCTTCTCCGGGCAGATACGACCGAGGAACGCCAGGTACTCCGGCTTCTTGTGCGCCTGCGGCGTCAGCAATTGGTCGGGCAAGCCGTGGTAAATCGTGTTGAGCCAGTTCGCCTGCGGCAGCGGCACGCGTTGCGAATCGGAAATCGACACCACCGGCACGTTTGAAAAAGCGTCGAATACCGGTTGTAACTCCGGCAGGTCCAGCCGACCGTGCAGGGTGGTCACGAACGGGGTGTCCATCGTCGTGAACAGCGGGAACGGCATGTAGTCGAGGTGAAAGTGAAGTACGTCGAATTCGTGCGCCACCTTGCGCACCTTCTCCATCATCAGCACGTGCGGAGCGAGCGCGTCGCGGATCGTGGGATCGAGGCGCAGCGCGCGAGGCCAGCAGGCGTCGAGGTTCGCGGAGGTCACCGAGTCGCCGCTCGCAAAGAGCGTGACGTCGTGGCCGAGGTCGACCAGCGCTTCGGTCAGGTACGACACGACGCGTTCGGTGCCGCCGTACAATTTCGGCGGGACGGCTTCGTACAACGGCGCAATTTGTGCGATTCGCATGCGTATTCTCCTATTCAGAACGGCTTCGCACAGCGGCGCTCGAGTAGAGCGAGGAGCGAATGCCTGACGGACGGTTGGGCGCGGTTAGCCGCCGCCCGGGGGTGCTCCGAACCTGCATCGGGTAATCCCTTAGCTTCATTATCGGGATTGGCCGCGCCAATTCGAGTTATTTTTCAAACGCTTAATGTTGTTACAGCGGGAAACATGGGCCGTTACAGGTTTGTCCGAAAGGCCGTACCAGCGACTCGGCGATGTTCGCGGCCGCCTTGCCCGCACGCTGTCAAAGCCGCGCAGGCCAGTAGCAAGACGCGCGCCTGACACGCGAAAGGCGCCTATATCGGGCGTATTACGCAGAGGTGAAAACGTCTTATAATTGTTTTTCACCCTTCCGAGGGGCGCGCCGCGAAGCACTCGGATACCCGAGTCCGCCTCGCATCGCCGTCAAAGAAAAATTCAAATGGCATAGCGGCTTGAAGCGAATTGCCCCACTTTCCTTTCACTTCATTTCCCACTCCTGCGGTGTAGGAAAAATTCCTACATGAATGACGGATTAATCCGTCAAACAGGCTGGGTGTCTGTCCGATTTTCGTCCGCGCCCCCATTCGAGACAATGCGTGCAAGACCAGAAACGAGCCGATTCGTGCGTTTAAGTGCGCGCGTTCGAGCAAACGTTTCCGTAACGGCCTGACCAGCCAGATACACCCCGGGGGAATCATGAGCGCGACAAGCGATATGCTCAATGAGATCAGAGAAGTCAACCTGTCCTATCTCCTGCTCGCGCAGCGGCTGCTGCGCGAAGACAAGCCGATGGGCATGTTTCGCATGGGGATTTCGGACCAGCTAGCCGACGTACTTGCCAATCTGTCGTTGGCGCAGACCGTCAAGCTGGCGGCGTCCAATCAGGTGCTGTGCCGTTTCCGTTTCGATGACCATGCCGTGCTGTCCGCTCTGGCGGACAAGGGCAAATCCAGCGCCGTGGCTCAGGCGCATTCCGCGATCCTGATGGCAAGCCAGCCCGTCGAGCAACTCGGCTGATGACAGCCCGCACCTCACACGCAGCGATCAGGACGGGGGCAATGCAAGCGGATGGCCTATAAAAGCGTGGTGCTCGAAGTGAGGGAAATCACCCTCGCGATCGAACTGATCGAACTCGGCGCGCGGCTGCAATTGCTGGAGGCTGAAACCAGCCTGTCGCGCGACCGGCTCATCAAGCTGTACAAGGAACTGAAAGGGGTGTCGCCGCCCAAGGGCATGCTGCCGTTCTCGACCGACTGGTTCATGACCTGGCAGCCGAACTTTCACTCGTCGCTGTTCTACAACATCTACCGTTTCATGGCCGGCCATGGCGGCTGCGAGACGATCCAGTCGATCGTGAAGAGCTACCGGCTCTATCAGGAGCACGTCCAGTTGCACGACGACGAGCCCGTGCTCAGTCTCACGCGCGCCTGGACGCTGGTGCGTTTTTTCGACTCCGGGATGCTGCAAATGACGCCCTGCTGCCGCTGCGGCGGGCATTTTGTCGCGCATGCGCACGATCCGCAGCATGCGTTCGTCTGCGGCCTCTGCCAGCCGCCCTCGCGCGCCGGTAAGACAAAGAAATTCGCCGACGCCCGGGCCCGCGAGAGTCTCGCCGCGCTCGAAGCCTGAGTCGCGGCCCGGCCGCCAGCGCGCGGGCCGGCATCGCCGGTGGCCCGCCGCCTGGCGCCCGTCATCCGCCGCCCGCGTGCCCCGGCACCCGAGCGCACCCCGTCCCGACGCGTCCTTCCGCCAGGCCACCTAGTCCCGGCCCCAACTGCGCCGCTTTGACTTGCCTCTGGTTTACACCGGAGCGGCAGGCCGCTTTTCCGTCAAAGTTTTCTGCCCGCTTGCCGTAAACCAGTTTAACGACGGTCACCGTCGCTTCTTTGTGAGGGCTCCGCAGTGCTGATTTTCGTGGGAACACTCGTGACGCTTTTGTCCGTTTTCGGCGGTTACGCGCTGGAAGGCGGTCATCTCGGCGCGCTGCTGCAGCCCGTTGAAGTGCTGATGATCGTCGGCGCCGGGGTGGGCGCGTTCATTCTCGGCAACGGGATGAAGACGATCAAGGCGACGCTGCGCGTCATTCCAACCCTGTTCAAGGGCGCGAAGTACAACAAGGACGTGTACATGGAGCTGATGGCGCTCCTCTACGTCCTGCTGGCGAAAGCGCGCAAGGAAGGCACGCTGACGCTCGAAGCCGACATCGACGATCCGTCGAAGAGCCCGATCTTCACGCAGTATCCGAAGATCCTCGCCGACAAGCACATCATCGAGTTCCTCACCGACTATCTGCGTCTGATGGTGGGCGGCAACATGAATGCGTTCGAGATCGAAAGCCTGATGGACGAGGAAATCGAAACGCATCACCAGGAAGGCGAGGCGCCCGCGCACGCGCTGAACAAGGTCGGCGACGCGATGCCGGCGTTCGGCATCGTGGCCGCGGTGATGGGCGTGGTGCATACGATGGCCTCCGCCGACAAGCCGCCCGCGGTGCTCGGCGAGATGATCGCCCAGGCGCTGGTCGGCACCTTCCTCGGCATTCTGCTTTCGTACGGACTGATCGGGCCGCTCGCGAGCGTCGCCGAACAGCGCGTGACCGAGTCGACCAAGATGTTCCAGTGCATCAAGGTGACGATTCTCGCCAGCCTGAACGGCTATGCCCCGGCGATCGCCGTCGAATTCGGCCGCAAGGTGCTCTTCTCGACCGAACGCCCGTCGTTCGCCGAGCTGGAAGAGCACGTGCGCCGGGTCAAGGCCAAGTAACGGGCGCCGGGGACCGAAGCGATGAGCAAGGACAAAGACCGCGCCATTGTCGTCAAGCGCGCCGCGCCGAAGAAGGCGGGCCATCACGGTGGCGCGTGGAAGCTCGCGTATGCGGACTTCATGACCGCGATGATGGCGTTCTTCCTGCTGATGTGGCTGCTGAGCTCGGCCTCCACCGTGCAGTTGAAGGGCATCGCGGAGTACTTCAACCAGCCGTTGAAGATCACGCTGTGGGGCGGCGACCGCAGCGCCGAGGATTCAAGCATTCTGAAGGGCGGCGGCCGCGACATCTCGACCGACGCGCAGGGCGTGACGCGCTCCACCGACGGCACGAACAACCGCGCCGAGCGCACCGCGTCGCATGCGCCGGAAGACTCGCTCAAGCAGTTGCAGGGCGAGCTGGAGCGCCGCGAGCAGGTCCGTCTGCACGATCTGCAGGTCAAGCTGATGGCCGCGATCGAGGCGAACCCGGTGCTGCGCCAGTTCAAGCAGCAGATCCGGATCGATTCGACGCTGACCGGTTTGCGCATCGAAATCGTCGACTCGCAGAAGCGGCCGATGTTCGCCACGGCGAGAGATCAGGTGGAGCCGTACATGCGCGACATCCTGCGCGAAATCGGTCACACGCTGAACGACGTGCCGAACCGCATCATCGTGCAGGGACACACCGACGCCGCGCAGTACGCGGGCGGCGAGAAGGGCTACAGCAACTGGGAATTGTCCGCGGACCGCGCCAATGCGTCGCGCCGCGAGCTGATCGCCGGCGGCATGGACGAAGCGAAGGTGATGCGCGTGCTCGGCCTCGCGTCGACGCAGAACCTGAACAAGGCGGATCCGATGGATCCGGAAAACCGCCGCATCAGCATCATCGTGCTGAACAGGAAGTCGGAGGAGGCGCTCAACCATGACGACTCCACCACGACCACCCTGTCGGACGACGCAGCCGGCTCCAAGCCGCTGCTGCAAAGACTTGCGCAACCGGTGACGGTTGCACCGAAGGTGTCCGCGGCGACGCGGGCGACCCAGTAACAAACGGCGATCGCCTGACCGTTCACGCGCCCGACTGGCGCGAGCAGCCCGGCGATCCATAGCGTAAGCGCAGCGAGGTTTTTCATGATCAGGCACATCCTGGCAATCGACGATTCAGCATCGATGCGGCAGATCCTTGCCGCGACGCTGACGACGGCCGGCTACGAAGTGACGCTCGCGGCGGACGGCAACGAAGGGCTCGAAAACGCCCTCGCCATCCCGTTCGACCTCGTGCTGACCGACCAGCACATGCCGGGCAAGACCGGCCTCGATCTGATCGCCGAACTGCGCGGCAACCCGGCTTACCAGGCGACCCCCATCCTCGTCCTCACGACGGAATCGGGCGACTCCTTCAAGGCGGCGGCGCGGGCTGCGGGAGCGACCGGCTGGATCGAAAAGCCGCTCGACCCCGACATGCTGACGGAACTGGTGGCGGCGCTCGCCGAACCGGACCCCGCCTAAGCCCCATTCATACACAGGTTATAGAAGCTTTCGACGCGGCGGCACGGCAGCCCAAGCCTAGACAGGAACTCTCGCGGTGACACAGGCATGACACTCGACATCACTCAGTTCTATCAGACGTTCTTCGACGAAGCGGACGAACTGCTCGCGCAGATGGAGCAGTTGCTGCTCAATCTGGACATCGCGCACCCCGATCCCGAAGACCTCGCGGCGATTTTCCGCGCGGCGCATTCGATCAAGGGCGGCGCGGCGACGTTCGGTTTCACCGCGCTGACGGAAACGACCCACATTCTCGAATCGCTGCTCGACCGCGCGCGCAATAACGAACTCGTGCTGCGCAAGGACATGATCGACACGTTCCTCGAAACCAAGGACGTGTTGTCGGGCCAGCTCGCCGATTACCGCGCGAGCGCCGAGCCGGATACCGCGGTCGCGAAGGCGATCTGCGCGAAGCTCGAACAGTTGCACGCCGAAAGCCGCTTCGGCGGCGCACCGGCCGAAGCGGCGCCGGCAGCGGCTGTCGCCGTGGCGGCGCCGCTGGAAACGCAGGCGGTACAAGGCGGCACCCCGCCGGAGCATGTCGTCGAACAGGCGGTGCAGGCGGCGGGTGAATGGACTGACGGCGAACCGGCACAGACTGGGCAAGCCGCGGGCACAGGCGATGCAAACGACAACGCCGGCCCACATCTGAAAATTACGCTACGGGGCGTGGGAGAGAAGGATCAGGCACTGCTGGCTGAGGAGCTCGGCAACCTGGGCAACATCGTGGGGCAGGTCAAGAGCGGCGGCGATCTGACGCTGTGGCTCTCGAGCGACGTGCCCTCCGACGACATCATCGCCGTGTGCTGTTTCGTGATCGACGAAAGTCAGATCTCGATCGGCCGTGGCACCGCACCGGCGGGCGAGACGCAGCAAGGCGAACCTGGAACGCCCGACGCTGCCGATTCGGCCCCGGCGCAAGCAGCACAGGCGGCACAAGCAGTCGAGGTAACGCAAGCCGCGCCGGCGACGAGCGCCGCGCACGCCCAACCGTCCGCGCAAGGCACAGCGGCCGCGGCCGCCACCGCCGCTCAACCCGCGGCGGCGAGCAGCGCACCCGCCGCCGGCCAGGCGCCGGCGGCCAGCGCCGCCGCGCCGGCCGAGAACGACCGCAAGGCGGCGCGTCCGGCCGCGGCGGCAGGCGGCGCGGAGGGCAGCTCGATTCGCGTCGGCGTCGAAAAGGTCGATCAGTTGATCAACCTGGTCGGCGAACTCGTGATCACGCAGGCGATGCTCGCGGAAACCACCAGCACGTTCGACCCGGCCTTGCACGATCGCCTCTTCAACGGCATGGCGCAGCTCGAGCGCAACGCGCGCGATCTGCAGGAAGCGGTCATGTCGATCCGCATGATGCCGATGGATTACGTGTTCAGCCGCTTCCCGCGTCTGGTGCGCGATCTCGCGGCGAAGCTCGGCAAGCAGGTGGAGCTCGTCACCTTCGGTCAGGCGACCGAACTCGACAAGAGCCTGATCGAACGGATCATCGATCCGTTGACGCACCTCGTGCGCAACAGTCTCGATCACGGCATCGAAACCGTGGAAGCGCGGCGCGCGGCGGGCAAGGATTCGACCGGCCAGTTGGTGCTGTCGGCGGCGCACCACGGCGGCAACATCGTGATCGAGGTGAGCGACGACGGCGCGGGCCTGCGCCGCGACAAGATTCTCGCGAAAGCGGCCAAGCAGGGCATGCAGGTCAGCGAAAGCATGACTGACGAGGAAGTGTGGAACCTGATTTTCCTGCCGGGCTTCTCGACGGCGGAACAGGTGACGGACGTCTCCGGCCGCGGCGTCGGCATGGACGTGGTGAAACGGAACATCCAGTCGATGGGTGGTCACGTGGAAATCACGTCGCACGCCGGCAAGGGCAGCACCACACGCATCGTCCTGCCGCTCACGCTGGCGATTCTCGACGGCATGTCGGTGAAGGTCGGCAACGAGATCTTCATTCTGCCGCTGAACTTCGTGATGGAGTCGCTGCAGCCGCGCGCCGAGGACATCTACACGGTGGCCAACGGCGAGCGCGTGGTGCGGGTGCGCGGCGAATACCTGCCGCTCGTCGCGTTGCACGAAGTGTTCAACGTCGAGGACGCGAAGCAGGAACCGACGCAGGGCATCGTCACCATCATGCAAACCGAGGGGCGCCGCTTCGCGATGCTGATCGACGAGCTGGTGGGCCAGCAGCAGGTGGTCGTGAAGAATCTCGAAACCAATTACCGCAAGGTGCACGGCATTTCCGCCGCGACCATTCTCGGCGACGGCAGTGTCGCGCTGATCGTGGACGTGGCGGCGCTGAACCGCGAGACGCGCAACGCGCATGGCGCGATGAGCCTCGCATGACATTCACTCAATTCATTTCATCCCAACCGTTTGGGGGCTAACGTGGCAGAAGTCCAATCCATCAATTCGAGCGTCGCGAACGCGACGAATGGTCGCCGCGACGCGCAGCAGGCTGACGCCGGCGGTCAGGAATTCCTCGTCTTCACGCTCGGCGCCGAAGAGTACGGCATCGATATTCTCAAGGTGCAGGAAATCCGCGGCTACGACAACGTGACGCGTATCGCGAACGCGCCTGAGTTCATCAAGGGCGTGATCAATCTGCGCGGCATCATCGTGCCGATCGTCGACATGCGTATCAAGTTCCATCTGGGGCGCGTCGAGTACGACCACCAGACCGTGGTGATCATCCTGAACGTCGCGCATCGCGTGGTCGGGATGGTGGTGGACGGCGTGTCGGACGTGCTCACGCTCGCCACCGACCAGATCATGCCGGCGCCGGAATTCGGCGCCACGCTGACGACCGAGTACCTCACGGGGCTCGGCACCGTCGACGGCCGCATGCTGATCCTGATGGACATCGAGAAGTTGATGACCAGCCGCGAAATGGCGCTGATCGAAACGCTCGGCGCCTGACGGCTGCGGCATTCAAGAGTTTGTGAAGGAGCATTGAAATGCTAAGCAGGTGGTCGATTCGGACCTCCCTCACGCTGGTGGGGATCATTCTCGTCGCGCTCACCGTGGTGGTCGGCGTCCTTGGGCTGACGGCGCTGAGCAGCGCCCGCCAGTCGCTCGACCGGATCGCGCGCGGCGATCTGGTGGCGATTCACGCGCTCGACGATGCGTCGGCCTATCTGCTGCGCTCGCGCCTGTCGCTCGATCGTTTCACCGCGCTGAGCGCCGCCGGCGACACTGAAACGGCGAAGAAGGTGCTGGACCGCGCGGTGGAGCTGCACGGCTTCAGCAGCAAGAGCTGGCAGACCTATCTCGACGCGCCGAAGAGCGGCATCGATCAGGCCCAGCTCGACGAACTGGTGGCCCGCCGCACGACGGTCGTGCGCGACGGCCTGGAGCCCGAATTCGCCGCGTTGCGCGCGGGCGATCTGGCCGCGTACCACGCGATCGCCGACAAGAAGATCAGCCCGATGTTCGTCGCCTACGACAACGTGGCGTCGGCGGTGGTCAAGAGCCTGCAGCAGCAGGCGGTCGACCAGCAGGCAGCCGCGCAGTCCAACATCTCCCTGATGACGACGCTGATCGCCGGCTTCGGCGCGCTTGCCTTGCTGCTGGTGGTCGGCTTGCGCTTCGCGCTGCGCGGCCTGATCGTGCAGCCGCTCGCGGACGCTACCGCCTGCTTCGAGCGCATCGCGTCGGGCGACCTGTCCGAGACGATCGCGGTGTCGAGCAGTAACGAAATCGGCCGGCTGTTCAGCGGCATCAAGCGGATGCAGGAAAGCATGGCGACGATGGTGAAGGCGGTTCGCAGCAGCACCGAGTCGATCGACACCGGCGCGCGCGAAATCGCGATGGGCAACACCGATCTGTCGCAACGCACCGAACAGCAGGCCGCCTCGCTGCAGGAAACCGCGTCGAGCATGGAGCAGCTCACCGGCACCGTGCGCCAGAACGCCGAGAACGCGCGTCAGGCGAGCCAGTTGGCCGTCAACGCGTCGGACATCGCGACGCGCGGCGGCGACGTGGTGAGCCAGGTCGTCACGACGATGCAGGACATCGCGGCCAGCTCGGGCAAGGTCGTCGACATCATCGGCGTGATCGAAGGCATTGCGTTTCAAACCAATATTCTCGCGCTGAACGCGGCGGTCGAAGCCGCGCGCGCCGGCGAACAGGGCCGCGGCTTCGCCGTGGTGGCCGGCGAAGTGCGCAGCCTCGCGCAGCGCAGCGCGAGCGCCGCGAAGGAAATCAAGGAACTGATCGGCGACTCCGTCGACAAGGTGCAAAGCGGCTCGACCCTGGTGGGCCGGGCAGGCACGACGATGGACGAGATCGTCCAGGCGGTGCGCCGCGTGACCGACATCATGGGCGAGATCAGCGCGGCGTCCGAGGAGCAATCGGGCGGCATCGAGCAGGTGAATCGCGCGGTCGTGCAGATGGACGAAGTCACGCAGCAGAACGCGGCGCTGGTCGAAGAGGCAGCGGCAGCCGCCGCCTCGCTCGAAGACCAGACGCGCCAGTTGCAAACGGTGGTGAGCGGCTGGAAGGTGGCCGGCGGCCCGACGCACGGCGGCGCGCTCGCGGCGCGCGGCGCAGTGGCGGCAACAGCGGCGCCGGCAACGGCGCGCACGAGCGGCGGCAAGCACGGCAGCGCACGTAGCGCCGGCGGCGCCCGGGCCGCGAAAGCGGCACCGCGAGCGAGCGCACATGGCGCGGCGCATTCGGCACCTCAAGCAACCGCAAACACCGCAAACACCGCAACGCAAGCAGCACCGGCATCGGCCAACCATGACGCATCCACCGCGCGCGTCGAACCGGCCTTGAAGCCGAAGACGACCCGCGCGGCGAGCGAATCCCCGGCACGTCCGGCCGCGAGCGCGGCCACGGCGGGCTCGGACGGCGACTGGGAAACTTTCTAGGACATGGCGGAAAAACATGCAGTCATTCGGCATCTCGCTCCCTGAGGGGCGAATCATCGAAGCACGCCTTACCGGCGTGTCGCGGGCCGACTGCATGTTGGTAAAACTCGCGGGAGTGCGCGACCCCGCGAACCCAATCCCTTCTCCGCGAGGCAACGGCCTTGGCGGCAAGCGGGATGGCTCGTATCGCAGGCAGGAACTCACATGATGGCAACGCGCGCACAGCAACGCCCCGAGCGGGCGGAACCGGCTAGATCCGGCGAGCAGGGACGGGATTTCGAATTCACGTCCGCGGATTTCGCTCGCATTCGCGACCTGATTCACCGCAGCGCGGGCATCTCGCTATCGGACCACAAGCGCGACATGGCCTACAGCCGCCTTGCGCGCCGGTTGCGCGCACGCGGCCTCGACACCTTCAAGCAGTATCTCGATCTGCTCGAGGCGGAAAACGATCCGGCCGAGTGGGAGGCGTTCACCAATGCGCTCACCACCAACCTGACCGCGTTTTTCCGCGAGGCGCATCACTTCCCGATCCTTGCCGAATTCGTGCCGCGCCGCGCGCAGCCCGTCTCGGTGTGGTGCTCGGCGGCCTCGACCGGCGAAGAGCCGTACTCGATCGCGATGACGCTGATCGAAGCGCTCGGCGAGAGCGGCGCGCGTCACGCCAGCGTGCTCGCCACCGACATCGACACGCAAGTGCTGGCGAAAGCCGAAGCCGGCATGTACCAGTTCGACCAGGTCAAGCACCTGTCGCCCGAGCGGCTCAAGCGCTTCTTTCTGAAGGGCACCGGCGCGCATGCGGGCATGGTCAAGGTGCGCCCTGAAGTGCGCTCGCTGGTGCGCTTCGAGCAATTGAACCTGACCGACCGCGATTACCAGTTGCGCTCGCAGTTCGACGCGATCTTCTGCCGCAACGTGATGATCTATTTCGACAAGCCGACGCAAGCGCAGGTGCTCGGGCGCTTCGAGCCGCTGATGAAATCGGGCGGCCTGCTGTTTGCGGGCCACTCGGAAAATTTCACGTACGTCACGCAGGCGTTCAAGCTGCGCGGCCAGACCGTCTATGAACTGACGCGCGACACGGCGGGCGGCGCGCGCGCCGCCCCGGCGCGAACCACGAGCCATGCCTCGACGAGCGGGGTGACAGCATGAGCAGCCGCTTGCCGATCGCCACCAATCTGTATTTCGACAATCACTTTCAACGCCCCGGCGTGAAGCTGCTGCCGAACGAGTTCTACACGACCCACGAAGACATGGTGCTCGTCACCGTGCTGGGTTCGTGCGTCGCGGCCTGCATCCAGGACCGCACCGCGGGCATCGGCGGCATGAACCACTTCATGCTGCCTGACGACGGCGCGGACGTCGGCCAGGCCGCGTCGGATTCGATGCGCTACGGGGCGTACGCGATGGAAGTGCTGATCAACGAACTCATCAAGGCCGGCGGCCGGCGCGAGCGCTTCGAGGCCAAGGTGTTCGGCGGCGGCGCGGTGCTCGCCGGCATGACGACGATGAACATCGGCGACCGCAACTCGGAATTCGTGCGCCGC
Organism: Paraburkholderia terricola; assembly: GCF_900142195.1. Classification (GTDB taxonomy): domain Bacteria; phylum Pseudomonadota; class Gammaproteobacteria; order Burkholderiales; family Burkholderiaceae; genus Paraburkholderia; species Paraburkholderia terricola. The sequence continues at coordinate 80,707 of NZ_FRAB01000005.1, read as the reverse complement.
TACCTGGCGCTGGAAAAAATCCGCATCGTCGCCGAGGACTTGCAGGGCTCGCACCCGCGCAAGGTCGCCTTCATGCCGCGCACCGGCCAGGTGATGGTGAAAAAATTGCGCGTGCAGCAGGAAGCGGGCGTGGCCGAGCGCGAACAGGCGCTCGTGCGGCAAAGCGCCGAGGCGCGCGCCGAACGGCTCGCGGCCGCGCGCAAGCGGGTCGAACTGTTTTCGGCCCCGGCCGCCGCGAAGCCCAAGGTCGAACTGTTTTCATCACCCGCCGCGGCGCGGCCGAAGGTCGAGCTGTTCGGCTCCGCTTCCGGCGGCGCGGCGGGCACAGCGGCAGGCGGTCCTGGCGCGGCGGTGAAGCCGCGCGTGGAACTGTTCGGCGCGAACGCCGCGAGCGGCATGAATTCGCGCGTGATTAATTCAAACAACGCCAGAACGATAGAGGAGGCGTGAGCGCTGTGCAAAAAATCAAGGTACTGTGCGTCGACGATTCGGCGCTGATCCGCAGCCTGATGACGGAAATCATCAACGGCCAGCCGGACATGACGGTGGTGGCGACCGCACCCGACCCGCTGGTCGCGCGTGAGCTCATCAAGCAGCACAACCCCGACGTATTGACGCTCGACGTCGAAATGCCGCGCATGGACGGCCTCGATTTTCTCGAGAAGCTGATGCGCCTGCGGCCGATGCCGGTCGTGATGGTGTCGTCGCTCACCGAGCGCGGCAACGAAATCACGCTGCGCGCGCTCGAACTGGGCGCGGTCGACTTCGTCACCAAGCCGAAGGTCGGCATTCGCGACGGCATGCTCGACTATTCGGAAAAGCTCGCCGACAAGATTCGCGCCGCGGCCCGCGCGCGCGTGCGCCAGGCCGCGCCGGCGCAGCATGCGGCCGCCCACGCCGCGCATGCGCCGGTCGGCGCCGCGCCGCTCTTCAACAATCCGCTGCTCAGTACCGAGAAGCTGATCATCGTCGGCGCGTCGACGGGCGGCACTGAAGCGATCCGCGAAGTGCTGGTGCCGCTGCCGCCGGATGCGCCCGCGGTGCTGATCGCGCAGCACATGCCGCCGGGTTTCACAAAATCTTTTGCGCAACGCCTCAATGGTTTGTGCCGGATTACCGTTAAAGAGGCAGAGCATGGCGAACGCGTGCTGCCGGGACATGCCTACATCGCGCCCGGCCACGCTCACCTGTTGCTGGCCCGCAGCGGCGCGAACTACATCGCGCATCTCTCGGACGAGCCGCCGGTGAACCGCCATCGCCCGTCGGTGGACGTGCTGTTCCGCTCCGCCGCGCAGCATGCGGGCAAGAACGCGGTCGGCGTGATCCTAACGGGCATGGGGCGCGACGGCGCGGCGGGATTGCTGGACATGAGGAAAGCAGGGGCTTACACCCTTGCGCAGGACGAAGCGAGCTGTATCGTGTTCGGCATGCCGCGCGAAGCCATTGCGCTCGGCGCGGCCGACGAGATCGCATCGCTGCCGGAGATGAGCCGACGGGTGATGGCGCGTCTGTCGTTGATGGGCGATCGCGTTCAGCGCGTGTGATGCGCGGCCTGACGGGCGAGCGGAGGACATGGGACCAGAGTAAGGCGCTAAAGCGCCAACTCTGGTCGATGCACAAGGCATGGGACCGGAGTAAGCGCTAAAGCGCAAACTCCGGTCGATGCACAAGGCATGGGACCAGAGTAAGCGCTAAAGCGCCAACTCTGGTCGATGCACAGGGCATGGGACCGGAGTAAGGCGCTAAAGCGCCAACTCCGGTCGACACAGATCGGGTTGGACGGTTGGACGGGCGGACGTGCGCCGTACCTTGGATCAAGCAAAGGGAATGAAATGGATAAGGGAATGAAGATTCTGGTGGTTGACGACTTTCCGACGATGCGCCGGATCGTTCGCAACCTGCTCAAGGAGCTCGGCTACGGCAACGTCGACGAAGCGGAAGACGGTCAGGCCGGCCTCGCGCGTCTGCGCGGCGGCACCTATGACTTCGTGATCTCCGACTGGAACATGCCGAACCTCGACGGTCTCGCCATGCTCAAGGAAATCCGCGCCGACGCGAACCTCACGCACCTGCCGGTGCTGATGGTGACGGCCGAGTCGAAGAAGGAAAACATCATCGCGGCGGCGCAGGCCGGCGCGAGCGGTTATGTCGTCAAGCCGTTCACGGCCGCGACGCTCGACGAGAAGCTCAACAAGATTCTCGAGAAGATGGCGAAAGCCGGGAGCTGATGTGGACCAGCCGACCCATGCGCATGGCGCCGAAGCGGTCAACGAGAGCGGCGACTTCGCGTCCGACCGCATCCTCGCCCGCATTGGACAACTCACGCGCACGCTGCGCGACTCGATGCGCGAACTCGGGCTCGACAAACATGTCGAGCGCGCGGCGGAAGCCGTACCCGATGCCCGCGACCGTTTGAAGTACATCGCGAACATGACCGAGCAGGCCGCCGAGCGCGTGCTGTCCTCGATCGATGTCGCGAAGCCGATCCAGGAGCAGTTGCAGAAAGACGCGGGCGAACTCGACGCGCGCTGGGAGCAGTGGTACGCGGCGCCGATCGAGCGCGAGGAAGTGCGCGCGCTGATGAACGACACGCGCAGCTTCTTGCGCGGCGTGCCCGAAGCCACCAGCGCCACCAACTCGCAACTCATGGAGATCATGCTGGCGCAGGACTTCCAGGATCTGACCGGGCAGGTCATCAAGAAGATCACGGACGTCGTGTATCTGATCGAGCAGCAATTGCTCGGCGTGCTGGTCGAGAACATCGCGCTCGAACGGCGCGAGCAGTTCGCGGCGAACGCGGCTGCACTGGCGGCCGAGGTCTCGTCGACCGGCAGTCCCGAGCACCTGCTGAACGGACCGCAGATCAACCCCGAAGGCAAGGCGGACGTGGTGCAGGACCAGTCGCAAGTCGACGATCTGCTGGCGAGCCTCGGCTTTTAAGGCGCCCTTTAACGTGCTTCGAGTGCATCGGAGCGCGTCGGCACGCCGGATGAATGAGTATGCGCAGCAAGCCGCGGGCCCGGATTTGCGTGCTGTCTGCCGACACAAACCACAGGCATACTAGGGCTTCAGGCGGCGGCGTTGGCTTGCTGCCGAGAAACAGGCGCCGGCCGGCGGCATGGTGAGGAACCCCTCCAGAATGCGGCCGTCACGGTGCCTATGATTGGTATAAATGCGGCCGGTTCGCGCGAGATGCGGACCGGGCAGCAGCTCGGGAGGAGCCTCGACATGTTGAGTTGTGTACGTCGTGCCATGTACGTTGCGGCACTCGCCTTACCCTGGTCGTTCGCAGCCGTGCAGCCCGCTCACGCGGGACTTGGCGGCACGCCGATCACCCCACCCGCGGATGCGTCGGTCTCTTCACGCACCGTGCAGCCCGCCGGCGGCGCGCAGGGCGTGATGCGCTCGGCATCCGGCGCCGCTTCTTCAAGCTCGGCTTCCGCCTCCTACACCGTGCGTGAAACCACGTTCGGCAACGGCACCCTGGTGCGCGAATACCTTGCCGCCGACGGTTCGGTGTTCGGTATTGCCTGGCGCGGTCCGCAAATGCCGGATCTGAACGATCTGCTCGGCAGCTATTTCCCGCAATACGTCGCCGGCGTGAAGTCCGTGCGCGCGGCGCGCGGCGGCGGCCACGGCCCCGTCAGGGTCGACCAGAGCGGCCTCGTCGTGCATTCGGGCGGCCACATGGGCTCGTTCTCCGGTCAGGCGTGGCTGCCCCCCGCTTTGCCTGCGGGCGTCAGCGGTTCCGACATCCAGTAATGCGAGGACGAACGATGCGAACCATGCGTATTGCCGAGAAGCTCAAGGGGTGGGTGCAGGCCGCCCTGGCCGTGGCGTTGCTGTCGGCGGTCGCCGCTTGCGGCGGTGGCGGCGACGACAGTCCCAGCTCCAGTTCCGGTTCCGGCACGTCGGGCTCGACGAGCGGCTTGCCGGCCAGCCCCACCCAGCAGCCGATTGCCGCGACCGCCGCGAATACCGTGGCGATCACGGTCGGCCCCGGTGCGACCGGGGTCATCAATATTCCGACGGTGAGCGTGACGCTCTGCGCGCCCGGCACGAACACCTGTCAGACCATCAACAACGTCCAGGTCGACACCGGTTCGTTCGGTCTGCGCGTGGTCAACTCGGTGCTGAACTCGACGATGCAGAGCGCGTTGCAGCCCAGCACCATAAGCGGCTCGCAACTCGCCGAGTGCGCGACGTTCGCGGACGGCTACACCTGGGGCACGGTGCGCACCGCGACCATCAAGATCGGCGGCGAGACGACGAGCACGGCGATTCCGGTGCAGATCATCGGCGACAAGGACGCGAGCACCGTGCCCGCGGCCTGCTCGAACACCGGCGGCTCGGCGGAAAACACAGTCAGCGATCTTGGCGCGAACGGCATTCTCGGTATCGGCACGGCGCTCACGGATTGCGGCTCGACTTGTGCGAACCCGGCGACTGCCGTCAATAGCAGCAATTACTTCGCGTGCCCGGGCGGTACTTCGTGCACGCGCGCCGCGGTGCCCGTCGCGCAACAGGTCGCCAATCCCGTCGCCAACTTCCCGACCGACAACAACGGCGTGATCGTGCAGATGCCGCCGATTCCCGATACCGGCGCGGCGTCGGCCACCGGCACGCTGGTGTTCGGCATCGGCACGCAGTCGAACAACGCGCTTGCCGCAGCCAACACGTTCACCACGGATGCCTTCGGCGATCTCACCAGGAGCGTCTTTAATGGCGCGACGGTGACGGCGTTCCTCGATTCGGGCTCGAACGGCTACTTCTTCGCGGATAGCTCGCTCACCCTGTGCGGCAGCAATTTCTCGGGCTTCTACTGCCCGTCGTCCGCGCAAACCCGGTCGATCACGCTGGTCGGAGCGAACAACGTGCAAGCGACCGCGAACATCGGCATTCTGAGCGCGTCCACGCTGTTCGGCAGCGGCAACAAGTTCGCGTACAACGACCTGGCCGGGCAGCTCGGCAGCAGCACGGCCTTCGATCTCGGTTTGCCGTTTTTCTACGGCCGCTACGTGTACCACGGCTTCGATAAGAGGGCGAGCGGCGGCCAGGCGCCTTACGTGGCGTTTTAACGCACTGCGCTGAAATGTGAGAAACGGTCCGGCGCCCGCGCGAAAGCGCGCGGGCGCCGGGCTTGCTTCGCGGCTGTTTCGCCATCGCTGGCGTGCCGCCTTAGCCATGATTCACCAAGGCTGCCTTGCCACTGCAACGTCGCTAGTTGGCCGCTTCACCGCCGCTGCCTTGTCGCTCACCGCCGCTGGCTTGTCGCTTCACCGCCGCTGCTTCGTCGCTTCACCGCCGTTGGCTTGTCGCTCACCGCCGCTGGCTTGTCGCTTCACCGCCGCTGGCTTGTCGCTCACCGCCGCCGCTTCGCCGCTTCACCCCCGCGTCCGCACGGCTTCTCCGCCGTTTCCCCACGGCGTCATCCGCCGAAATACCCCCCTTTCTCCGCCCTTATCCGCCGATCGGCCCTTGCGCCCAGCGTGAATAATCGCTCTCACTGGAAAGAGGCGCCGTGCCTCGCCCGACTGGAGAGCTTTTGTGGCAGAGGATAGCGACCTCGAAAAAACCGAATCAGCCACGCCCCGGCGCCTCGAAAAGGCGCGCGAGGAAGGGCAGATCGTGCGCTCGCGGGAACTGTCGACGTTCGCGCTGCTGGCGGCGGGGTTCTTCGGCGTGTGGGGCATGTCGGGCAGCATCGGCGAGCATCTGCAGGGCATGCTGCGTGCGGCCTTCACGTTCGATCACGGCGCGGTGTTCGAGACCCGCCGCATGCTGATCGGCGCGGGCGCGGCGAGCCGCGAGGGGCTGTACGCGCTGCTGCCGATCCTCGGCTTCACCGGCGCCGCCGCCTTGCTCGCGCCGATGGCGCTGGGCGGCTGGCAGCTGTCAGCGAAAGGCCTCGAACCCAAGTTCGACCGCCTCAATCCGATTGCCGGCCTCGGCAAGATATTTTCGATCAACGGACCGATCCAGCTCGGCATGTCGCTCGCGAAGACGCTGGTGGTGGGCATCATCGGCGGCACCGCGATCTGGAACCGCCGCGAGGAGATTCTCGCGCTGGCGACCCAGCCGTTGCACCTCGCGCTGTCCAACGCCATGCATCTGATCGCCGTCTGCTGCGGCATGACGGTGGCGGGCATGTTCGTCGTGGCCGCGCTGGATGTGCCGTATCAACTGTGGCAGTTCCACAAGAAACTGCGCATGACGAAGGAAGAAGTGAAGCGCGAACATCGCGAAAGCGAAGGCGACCCGCACGTGAAGGGCCGCATCCGCCAGCAGCAGCGCGCAATCGCCCGCCGCCGCATGATGACCCACGTGCCCAAGGCCGACGTGGTCGTGACGAACCCGACGCACTTCGCGGTCGCGCTGCAGTACACCGACGGCGAGATGCGCGCGCCGAAGGTCGTCGCCAAGGGCGTGAACCTGGTGGCCGCGCGGATTCGCGAGATCGCCGCCGAGAACAACGTGCCGTTGCTGGAAGCGCCGCCGCTCGCGCGGGCGCTGTATCACAACGTCGATTTGAACCGCGAGATTCCGGGCCCGCTGTATGGCGCGGTCGCCGAAGTGCTCGCGTGGGTGTATCAGTTGCGGCGCTTCAAGACCGAAGGCGGCGTCGCGCCGGTCGCGCCGACCGAATTCGACGTGCCCGCCGAACTCGACAAGGGCGGTGTGCCGGCCGAAGAAGCCGCGCAGGAAGCCGCCGACGCGCTCAATCCCCTCAACCCAGATAACGACGACGCTTCAGGAGCCTCCGCATGAACGCTCGCGCCGGTTTCCTCGCCCGAAGGCCCGATGCCTTGAGCGGCACCAATTTGCGCGCCCTCGCCGGGCCGGTGCTGATCTGCATGATCCTCGGCATGATGATCCTGCCGTTGCCGCCGTTTCTGCTCGATCTGCTGTTCACTTTCAACATCGCGCTTTCCGTGATGGTGCTGCTCGTCAGCATGTACACGATGAAGCCGCTCGACTTCGCCGCGTTCCCGAGCGTGCTGCTGTTCTCCACGCTCCTGCGCCTGTCGCTGAACGTGGCCTCCACGCGGGTCGTGCTGCTCGAGGGCCACACCGGCCCGGACGCGGCGGGCCAGGTGATCGAGTCGTTCGGCCACTTCCTCGTGGGCGGCAACTTCGCGGTCGGTATCGTCGTCTTCATCATTTTGATGGTGATCAACTTCATGGTGATCACCAAGGGCGCGGGGCGGATCGCGGAAGTGTCCGCGCGCTTCACGCTCGACGCGATGCCCGGCAAGCAGATGGCGATCGACGCCGATCTGAACGCCGGCCTCATCAACGAGGAACAGGCCCGCAAGCGCCGCTCCGAAGTCTCGCAGGAAGCCGAGTTCTACGGCTCGATGGACGGCGCGAGCAAGTTCGTGCGCGGCGATGCGATCGCCGGTTTGCTGATCATGGTGATCAACATCTTCGGCGGGCTGATCGTCGGGATGGTGCAGCATGGGATGGACTTCGCGTCCGCCGGCAAGAACTACACGCTGCTCACGATCGGCGACGGCCTCGTCGCACAGATTCCGTCGCTGGTCATTTCGACCGCGGCCGGCGTGATCGTCTCGCGCGTGGCCACCAACGAAGACATCGGCACGCAGTTGACCGGCCAGCTTTTCACGAATCCGCGCGTGCTGGCGATCACCGGCTGCATTCTCGTGCTGATGGGCCTGATTCCGGGCATGCCGCACTTCGCGTTTCTGATTCTCGGCGGCGGCCTGATCCAGCTTGGCCGCACGATGAAGAAGCGCGCCGAGGAACGCAAGAACACCACCGCGCTCGTCGATGTCGCGCCGGCCGCGATGGCGCCGGTCGAAAACACCGAAGCAAGCTGGGACGACGTGACGATGATCGACACGCTCGGCCTCGAAGTGGGCTACCGGCTGATTCCGCTCGTCGACAAGAACTCGGACGGCGAACTGCTCAAGCGGATCAAGAGCATCCGCAAGAAGTTCGCGCAGGAAATCGGCTTCCTGCCGCCGGTCATTCATATCCGCGACAACCTCGAATTGCGGCCGAACGGTTATCGGATTGCGTTGAAGGGCGTGGAAGTGGGCGTCGGCGAAGCGTATCCGGGCCAGTGGCTCGCGATCAATCCCGGCCAGGTGTCGGCCGCGCTGCCGGGCACGCCCACGCAGGACCCGGCGTTCGGCTTGCCGGCCATCTGGATCGATACGAATCTGCGCGAGCAGGCGCAGGTGTACGGCTACACGGTGGTCGATTCGAGCACGGTCGTGGCGACGCACCTGAATCATCTCGTCGTGACGCACGCGTCCGAACTGCTCGGCCGCCGCGAAGTGCAGGCGCTGCTCGAACGCATGCAGAAGGACACGCCGTCGCTGGTCGACGATCTGGTGCCGAAGACGCTGCCGCTCACCACGCTGCAAAAGGTGCTGCAAAACCTGCTGGAAGAAGGCGTGCCGATCCGCGACATGCGCACGATTCTGGAGGCGCTCTCCGAGCACACGCCGAAGATCACCGACGCGCACGATCTCACCGCCGCCGTGCGCCTCGCGCTCGGCCGCGCGATCACGCAGCAGTGGTTTCCCGGCACCGGCGACATGCAGGTGATGGGCCTCGACTCGAACCTGGAGCGCGTGCTGTCGCAGGCGCTCTCCACCGGTTCCAATCCGGGTCTCGAGCCGGGCCTCGCGCATACGTTGATGAATGAAACGCAGAAGGCGATGACGCGTCAGCAGAATCTCGGGCTCGCGCCCGTGCTGCTGGTGCAGCATGCGTTGCGGCCGATGCTCGCGCGCTTCCTGCGCCGCAGCCTGCCGCAGTTGAAGGTGTTGTCGTATGCGGAAGTGCCCGATACGCGCAACATCAAGGTGGTGAATCTGATCGGCGCGCAGGGTTGAGCCCGTTGCAGCGATAGTCGACCGCGGCCCGATTACCCCCGTTGCAATCAGCCGGCGCTCATCGAGCGCCGGTTTTCATTTCCGCGCCTGACTTTTCATGCGGCGAGCGGCCTGCTCGGTGCAAGCTCCATGCGCGAAAGCTCCGCTCACTTCGGCGCTGAACGAACCGTTCGACACCGCCGCGGGCGTGAAGCGCGGCGCGTGTCCATCGTCCGAATTGCCCGCCTTTAACGGTCTTTATCCATCGATCGTGAGGTGACGGGTTTCGCAATAATGATCTCAATGGGAAGCGGTATATCGCCGGTCCGTTCGTCCGTTTACCTCATCGGGGGTCCAGCTTGAACATTCGTAAATTTGTCGGTGCCAACAGTCGTGATGCTTTGCGTCTGGTGCGCGAAGCCTTGGGCGCGGACGCGGTCGTCCTGTCCAATCGCAGGATGGACGACGGCAGCGTCGAGATCGTCGCACTGGCCGACAGCGACCTCGCCGCCATCACGCCGAAAGCGCCGCGCGTAAGCGCAAGCGCGGGCGCGGGCGCGGGCGCGCCGCAAGCTGTGTCGATGAATGCAGCGGCGGGACAGCAGGCATCGGCAAGCGCCCCCGTCGCACCGCGCGCCATGCCGACCGCACAGCCGATGCAGCCGAATCCGTACGCGAGCGGCATGCCCGATGTGTTCTCGTCGGTGTTCGGCGCAAGCCCGGAAGCCGGGGCCGAGAACCTGGGCGGCAATGCGGCCGATAGCGGCTTGCTGAACGCGAACGCGCCGGCCGACGAAGCGCCGCTTGCCGCCGCCAAACCGGCTGCGGCTCCGTTGCCGAAAGCGGCGCTGCCGGGCGCGCCCAAAGCGTCGCCCGCCGCGCCGCAGTCGCAACCCATCAGCATCGAACAGCCGAGCGCCCGCGCCGCGGCGACGCGTCTCACCGAAGACATCCGCGCCGACATGTTGAAGGCCGCCGCCGCGTCGGCGTCTGAAGCGCAAGCGCCGCGCACGATGGCCGAATCGAATCCCTGGCTGATCGACCACGCTCGCCGCATCGCCGCCGAGCAGCAGGAACAAGGCGCATACAGCGCGCGCCCCGCGACGATGACGCCGGCCGCCGCGATGGCGAAAGGCTTGGGCGCCGCCGTCGAACCGGTCAAGGCCGCTGCCCGGCCGGCCGCGCCGCAAGCCGCCGACGCGCCCGAATGGGCTCGCGAAGCCGCGCAAGTCGCCGCGCGCCGCGCCGCACAGAAAATCGCGCCGTCGCAGGCCTCGGGCGACGACGCCCGCGCCCCGGCCGCCGTCGCCGAAGCGATCAAGCTGCGCATGGAGCAGGTCGTCAACGAGACCGTGATGAGCGAACTCTCGTCGATGCGCGACATGATGGAAGAACACTTCGCGGGTCTCTTGTGGGGCGACCGCCAGCGCCGCAACCCGGCGCGCGCCGCGCTCACCAAGCATCTGTTCGCCGCCGGTTTCTCGGCGCAGCTCGTGCAGATGATGGTGGACAACCTGCCGCAAGACGTCGAGGACATGGACGGCGGCATGGAATGGGTGCGCTCGGTGCTCGCCTCGAATCTGCCGGTGATGGAAGACGAAGACACGCTGATGGAGCGCGGCGGCGTGTTCGCGCTGATGGGTCCGACCGGCGTCGGCAAGACGACGACCACCGCCAAGCTCGCCGCGCGCTGCGTGATGCGCTTCGGCGCCAGCAAGGTCGCGCTCCTCACCACCGACAGCTACCGGATCGGCGGCCACGAACAACTGCGCATCTTCGGCAAGATTCTCGGCGTGTCGGTTCACGCGGTGAAAGACGGCGCCGACCTGCAACTCGCGCTCTCCGAACTGCGCAACAAGCACATCGTACTGATCGACACGATCGGCATGAGCCAGCGCGACCGGCTCGTGTCCGACCAGATCGCGATGCTGTGCCGCGCCGGTCAGCCGGTGCAGCGCCTGCTGCTGCTCAACGCGACGAGCCACGGCGACACGCTCAACGAAGTCGTGCAGGCGTATCAGCGCGCGCCGGATCAACAGCCGCTCGCCGGCTGCATTCTGACCAAGCTCGACGAAGCCACGAATCTCGGCGGCGTGCTCGACACGGTGATCCGCTACAAGCTGCCGGTGCACTACGTGTCGACCGGTCAGAAGGTGCCGGAGAACCTGTACGTCGCCACGAAGAAATTCCTGATCAAGAGCGCGTTCTGCATTCCGCGCGACCACTCTCCGTTCGTGCCGCACGACGACGACATTCCGGCGCTGCTGTCCGCGCTGTCCGCACGCTCGACGGCCGAACTGCACGAGGTCCGCTTTGGATAAGCTCATCCAGGACCAGGCGGAAGGACTGCGGCGCCTGCTGGCGCGCAGCGGCTCGCGCGTGATCGCGGTGGCGGGCGGCTCGGCCGGCGTCGGCTGCACGACGACGGTGGTGAACCTCGCCGCGGCGCTCGCGCAGCAGGGCAAGGACGTGCTCGTGATCGACGAATGCCTTGGCGCGAGGTCGGTGAGCGCGATGCTCGGCGGCGTGCGCGGCGCGGGCAACCTGGCCGCCGTGATGCGCGGCGAGATGACGCTCGACGACGCCGCCGCGCGGCACGCGCTCGGCTTCTCGCTGCTGGCCGCCTCGCGTCTGAATCGCGAAGCCCACGCGAGCGCGCGGTTCGACGTGGTGTTGCACGGTTCCGCCGACATTGTGTTGATCGACGCGCAGCTCGACGAGCATGGCCAGTTGTCCCCGCTCGCGATGCAGGCGCACGACGTGATGATCGTCACGCGAGTCGCCGCACAGGCGATCACCGATTCCTACGCGTGCATGAAGCGCCTGCACTACGCGCACGCCACCGCGCAGTTTCGCGTGCTGGTGAACCACGTGCAAAGCGTGGACGACGCCCGCACCGCTTTTGCAAACCTGGCCGGCGTGGCCGGACGCTACCTGACGGTGGCGCTGGAAGACGCCGGTTGCATTGCCGCCGATGCGCGGATGGCCCGAGCCCTGGCGTTGTCGCGTTGTGTCGTCGATGCATTCCCATCGACACCGGCTGCGCGCGACTTCCGGCACCTCGCCGCCGAATTGCAGTACTGGCCGATGCGGCCAGCGATGTCGTCGCAGACGCCCTGGAGGGCGCCTGCGGCAGTTACAGCGGCGCAACACGCCGACCAACCGTCTGCGCAGCACGCCTGAGAGGCGGCACATGGACAAGGGGAGCACGATGTATAACGCTCAGGGAAAGATTTCCCAAGCCGAGGTACTGACGAAGTACGCACCGCTGGTGCGGCGCCTGGGCTTGCAGCTCGTTGCCAAAATGCCGGCGAGCGTCGATCTCGACGATCTGATTCAAGCCGGCATGATTGGTCTGCTGGACGCGGCGAGCCGCTACAAGGAAGACCAGGGCGCGCAGTTCGAGACCTACGCGAGCCAGCGGATTCGCGGCGCGATGCTCGACGAATTGCGCAGCAACGACTGGTTGCCGCGCAGCTTGCGGCGCACTTCGCGCGAAGTGGAAACCGCGGTGCACAAGGTCGAACAGAATCTGGGCCGCTCGGCGAGCGAAACCGAGATTGCCGAACACCTGCAAATGCCGCTCGACGAATATCAGTCGATGCTTCAGGACTTGCACGGCAGCCAGTTGATCTATTACGAAGACTTCGACCGTTCCGCCGACGACGAGCCGTTTCTCGACCGCTATTGCGTCGATCATTCGGATCCGCTCTCGGCGCTGCTGGATGACAGCCTGCGCTCGGCGCTGGTCGAAGCGATCGACCGCCTGCCGGAACGCGAGAAGCTGCTGATGTCGCTCTACTACGAACGCGGCATGAACCTGCGCGAAATCGGCGCGGTGATGGAAGTTAGCGAATCGCGGGTGTGCCAGTTGCACAGCCAGGCTGTGGCGCGCTTGCGCACGCGCCTGCGGGAAATGGCCTGGGCGAACGCCGAGGCGTCTTGAGCGCCGGCTTTCTCACGCGTTAGCCATCTCATGTTCGGCGGCCAGCGCGAGAAATGCGGAGCGCGACATGCCGCGCGCCCGCGCATAGATGTCGATGTCGTGGACCAGCGCCTCGGGCAGCGAGATATTGATGCGCACCGCCTTCTTCAACGCGGGAATGTTCCGGGTGGTCACGAAACCCCACGTGAAACCCGCGTAGTCGGGATTACGCCGATGCGTTTCGAGCGCGAGCCGTTCGGGGATCGGCAAGCCTTCGTCGAGCAGCGTGTCCAGATGCGCCTCGATCGCTTCCTTCGCGTTCGCGTAGGCCTCTTCCAGCGTATCGCCCGCTGAATGACAACCCGGAATGTCGGGAACCACCACGCCGAACGCGTGGTGCGCGTCGCCCGGTTCGATCGCGATCGGGAAAATCAGGTTTTTCATTTCAGACCCGCCTGTTTCAAGATGCTGTTCAATGTGCCGGGCGGAAGATCCCGCCTTGGATGCGGGATGGTCACGAGACCGGCTTTTACCGCGTGCCGGAAATGATGGTGACTGCCCGATATGCGGACCAGCCGCCACCCATCCATGTGAAGCAGTTTGACGACCTCGGCACTGTTCATATCGCACTCCCTGAATCATACACACCATTACACAACCTCGCTAGTGGTTAACGCTCCGCGTGGCTCGTCTCAAGTGGCGTAAAAACGCTCCGGGTGACGGCGGAGAACCTCAGTAGGGGACGTGGTGATTTTGATGGCGGCAGATGCGTTCGCGCCACCTGGCCGGATGGCTAACGTCAGCGCGAAAACGCGCGACGCCCATGGCGGGCACGGCGGAAAAGCAAAAGGGCTCGCCGAAAGACGAGCCCTTTGGTGTTCATTCAATGCGGTTGTATCGAAGCGCAATGCAACCGCGCGCGGGTCCCGCGAATCGCGTCACACGGCGGCGCGTGCGGGAATCCGGCCGTCCGGTCCGTAAAAACCGGCCTTCTGCGGCATGGCCACCTGGAGCGCCGTGAGCGCGCGCTGGTTGTAGTCCATGCGCACGCGGATCAGTTCGCCGTTGCTCGCGTTCAAGCGCCGCGCGCGATCGGCGGCCTTTTGCAGCAGCGACCATTGGCCGGCGATCCGCGCGTCGGTGCTGGCCGCGAGTTCCATGCCGGACCAGCCGGCGGGAAAGCCCATCTCGGCGAGCAGCGCGTCGCGCGTGGTTTCGAGCTTGGCGAGCACGCCGATCAGCTCGGTTTTCTTCTCCACGATGGGCGGCAGCAATTCCAGCGGCGACAAGGCCGTCAGCGCCCTGGTTTCGAGCGTCAGAATCGAGGCGAACGCCTCGACGGCCGAATATTCTTCGGTGAGGGTGGCAAGCAGGGCGTCTTTCATGTCAACAACTCGCTGAACACGAGGGCTCGCGCGGATGCCGCGAGCCGGGTTGGTCGAATGCCGCCCGGCACGTCACCGTACTTCGATGCGTCGATTAGTTGCCGGTCGACGAGGTTTTGTTTTGCAGCAGTTCGCGCGCGGTGTTCAGCACGCCGTCGGCGATCTTGCCGGAATCGATCTGCAGCGAGCCGTCCTTGATGGCCTGCTTGATCGACTCGACGTGCGCCGTGTCGATGTCGGCCGAACCGGTCGCCGCGAGGCTGCGCAGATGCTGCGACAGACCCGACAGGCTGACGCTGGCGTCGCCGGAACCGCTGGTGGAGGTCTGCGGGGCGGAGCCCGCACTCTGCGCGCTGCTGTTCGCGGCCGTCGCGTCGCTTGCTTGCGAACGGGAGAGGGCGTCTTTCAACGTCGGCAGACTGGACTTGGTTGTGGAATCGACTTTCACGATTGGCTTCCTGAACGATTTGATCCTGATAACGGCAATCGCAGATCAAAACTTTAGCGCAATCGCTCGATCTTTTTCCTTGTCTTTCAAGGGGATCCGGCCCCGGCGCGGACCTGCCGCCTGTCGTGGACCCCGCCGCGTTCGAGCGGATGCGGCGCCGGTTCATAGCTGAATCTCAACGGTCGCGCCGTCTTTCACGACGCCGGAAATCACCTGGCCGTTGGCTGTCTTCACCCGCACCTGCTGACCCGGCGACGCGTTGTTCATCGCGCTGCCTTCGGCCGAAATCGCGAAACCCTCGCCGGCCGCGACGACCCGCACCGTCTGTCCGATCGACACCGCCGACGCGCTCTTCAGCATGTCGCGGCGCAGCGGCATGCCGGCCGCGACGCGCGTGAGCGTGACCGAGCCGACCGCCTGCGACGGGTCCGTCACGATCGCTTGCGGCAAGCCGGTCAGGTCGCCGTCGCGCGCGACGAGGTCGGCGGCGTTGAGCACTTCGCCCGGCGCCATCGCGCGGGCGGCCAGATAGTAGGTGGCGCGCAGCGAGATGCGCGCCTGCAGGTAGATGGTCCAGGGCTTCTCGCCGGCGCAGCGCACGCCGACGGTCATGCGGCCCCACAGGCGCGCGCCGCTCGGCATGAACGGCTCGATCATCGAGCAGGCGGCGAGGCCGCGCGGAAACGCCGGTGCGACGGTGATCTCGACCTTGCCGGGCAAGCCGGCGGATTGCTGCTGCAAGAACGCGAGCGCGGCGTTGCGGATCGCCTCCGGGTCCTGCTGGCCGGGCAGCGGCGCGGCTTGCATGGGCTGTGCGGCTTGTGCGGCTTGCATGGGCTGGGCGGCGCGCGGATTCTGCGCTGCGGCGGACGCGGTCGCCTGGCGCCTGGCCGGCGTGCGCGCGAGCGTGGCGGGCATCGGCGCTTGAATCGACGCCGGTGCCGGCACGGCAGCCGTCCTGGTCACGATCGGCTTGCCGTTCGCGCCGAACTGCGGCGGCTCGCCGCGCGAGGCCAAGGTGTCGAAGCCGGCGGGCGCGGACGCGCCAGCCGGTACATCGAGCGACGCCTTGCCCGGCGCATTGGCCGCCACCGGCTGCACGCCAGCGGCTTGCCGTGCGCTGTTTGCCTTCGGCGCCGGGGTGACGACCACCGGCACGAGCTGGCGCGAACCCGGCGCGACGTTGAGCTTGGCGAGGCCAGCCGCCGGATCGGCGACCGCAGCGGGAATCGTCACGACGCCATTCGCGTCGGGCCTGAAACTGGTGCGGACCATTTGCGGCGCAGCGGGCGCTTCTCCCGCGCCCGCATTGCCGCCCCCAGCGGGAATCGTCACGACGCCATTCGCGTCGGGCTTGAAACCGGTGCGGATCATCTGCGGCGCGGCCGGCGCTTCGCCCGCGCCCGGAATGACGATCGAGCCACTCGCGTTGGCGGCGCGCGTGAATTGATCGGCGTCGCGCGCGGCCGGGCCTGCCTTGAGCGATTGCGCGGTGGCCGCGGCGAGCGTCGCGGCGGTGCCCGCGCGTTTCGCGGGCGTCGTCTGCATGTGTTCGGCGAGTTCCGCGAGCGCGGCCGGATTCTTTTCTCCGGGGCCGGGAATCACGATCGGGCCGCCGGCTTCCTCAGCCTGCGCGGCATGCGCCATCAATAGCGCGCCGGCCGGCACGCATAGCGCCGAACTCACGATGAGCCGCGTCGCGAGGCGCGCGCCGAGGCGAACCGCGCCCCGGCCCACGCGATGCGCCGCCGCACGGCTCGCGCGGCGCGTCGGATCGAAAGTGGGTTGGGGCATCGCGTTTCTCCATCGAATGCATCGGTACGCCTTGCATTCTAGTGAGCGCCCCCTTTGCGCAAACGTTGAATAGAAGCCCCCTTTCCCGGTTATTCGTCCGATTGCCGCTTGCGTCCGGCCCATAAGATGCACCTCATGCAAAAAGGTCTTCCCGCCTGATGCAGTCCTCACGCGAGGCACGCACGGGAAGCCTCGGGAACGTACTCCGGAGATGCTTATGCTGGACAAACTCGATGCCGAATTCGCCTTTGGCCGTGAAGCGCTCGATGTGCGCGCTTACCGGCAGGAGCTGCTGTCGTCGAACATCGCCAACGCCGATACCCCCGGCTACAAGGCGCGCGACGTCGACTTCGCCTCGTCGCTCGCCGGCGCGCTGAAGAAAACCGGCGGCGGCGCCGGCGTGGCCGCGTCGAACCATTCGACGCTCGCGATGGCGCAGCCCGCGGGCGTGACGGGCGGCATGTCGATGGCGGCGACCACGCCGGGCCACATGTCCGGCAAGACGACGCTCGCGCCGAGCGGCGGCACGCCCGACGACTACAGCAAGCTGCAATACCGCATTCCGACGCAGCCCGCGCTCGACGGCAACACGGTCGACATCGACACCGAGCGGGTGCAGTTCGCGGACAACACGCTGCATTTCGAATCGGGCATGACGGTGTTGTCGAGCCAGATCAAGACGATGCTGGCCGCGATCCAGTCGGGTTCGTGATCCGCATCGGCAGCTTCGACGCGCGGATGTAACGCGGCGGCGAGACGACTCGTGCCGCCGCGGCAACCGGGCAAAAAACAATCGCTACGGGATTTAAGGAGAGGTCAGCAACCATGCCATCCCTGATGAATATTTTCGGCGTTGCCGGCTCCGCGATGTCCGCGCAGTCGCAACGGCTCAACGTGACGGCGTCCAACCTCGCCAACGCGGACAGCACGACGGGCCCGGACGGCCAGCCGTACAAGGCCAAGCAGGTCGTGTTCGCGGTGAGCCCGATCGGCGGCGCGCGCTCGGGCTCGGGCCAGCAGGTCGGCGGCGTGCAGGTCACCGGCGTGGTCGACGATCCGACGCCGATGAAGACCGCCTACGACCCCGGCAACCCGGCGGCCAACGCGGACGGCTACGTCACCTTGCCCAACGTCGACCCGGTGCAGGAAATGGTCAACATGATCTCGGCGTCGCGCTCGTACCAGGCCAACGTCGAGACCCTGAACACCGCCAAGACATTGATGCTGAAAACGCTCACGATCGGAACCTGAGGAGAGCCCCTTGACCACCAATACCTCCATCGGCAGCAACGGCACGAACGTGTCGCAGACGCTGCTCGATACG
Source organism: Paraburkholderia terricola (assembly GCF_900142195.1). Taxonomy (GTDB): domain Bacteria; phylum Pseudomonadota; class Gammaproteobacteria; order Burkholderiales; family Burkholderiaceae; genus Paraburkholderia; species Paraburkholderia terricola. Next base: position 62,985 of record NZ_FRAB01000005.1, on the reverse strand, counting down.
ATGAACGGCACGGGCAGTGCCAGCAGTTCGACGAGCTCGACGACGGGCACCTCGGGCACCTCGGCGAGCGATTTGCAGAATACCTTTCTGCAACTGCTCGTCACGCAGTTGAAGAACCAGGACCCGACGAGTCCGATGGACAGCTCGCAGATGACCTCGCAACTCGCGCAGATCAATACGGTCTCGGGCATCGGCCAGTTGAACACGACGCTCAGTTCGCTGGCGACGCAGCTTTCCGCGGGCCAGCAGTCGCAGGCCGCGCTGCTGATCGGCTCCACCGTGCTCGCGCCGGGCAGTTCGGTGAGCGTCGCGAGCGGCAAGGCCAGCGCGTTCGGCGTGCAGCTCGCCAACCCGGTGAGCGATCTGCAAGTGGTGGTAAAGAACTCCGCCGGCCAGATCGTCAACACGCTCGACCTCGGCAAGCAGTCCGCCGGCACGATTCCGGTGGGCTGGACGCCGACCGACTCCGCCGGCAACACGCTCCCCGACGGCACCTACACGATCAGCGCGGTCGGCACGATCAGCGGCCAGCAGGCGACGGCCACCACGCTCTCGGGCGCGACCGTGCAAAGCGTCGTCACGCAGAGCAGCGGCACGCCGGGCCTCGTGCTGTCGAACGGCACGACGGTGGGGCTGACCAGCGTCGCCGCGATCCTCTGATTCAAGTTCAGTTAGTTACGACTTTCCAGATACGGAGACCGTCATGGGTTACCAACAAGGTTTGAGTGGTTTGTCCGCCTCGTCGAGCGATCTCGACGTGATCGGCAACAACATCGCCAACGCGAATACGGTTGGCTTCAAGAGCGGCACCGCCCAGTTCGCGGACATGTACGCCAATTCGGTGGCGACCGCGGTCGGCAACCAGATCGGCATCGGCACCAAGCTGTCGGAAGTGCAGCAACAGTTCTCGCAAGGCACGATCACGAGCACCAACCAGGCGCTCAACGTCGCGATCAACGGCAACGGCTTCTTCCAGTTGTCGAACAACGGCTCGCTCGTGTACTCGCGCAACGGCGTGTTCCAGCTCGACAAGAACGGCTTCATCACCAATGCGCAAGGCTTGCAGTTGATGGGTTACGCCGCCAACAGCGCGGGCATCATCAACACCGCGCAGACCGTGCCGCTCAGCGTGCCGACCGCGAACATCGCACCGAAAGCGACCACCAACATCGCCGCCGGCCTGAACCTGAACGCGCAGGACCCGCTGATGCTCGGCACGCCGACCGTGACGGCCGGCGGCGCCAACACCGGCACGCTCACCACGCCTGGCGCGACCATCACGAACACCGCGTCGGGCACGAACAACGACACCTACACCGTCAACTTCACGAGCCCGACCACCTACACGGTCACCGACACCACGCTCGGCACGACGAGCGCCGCCGCCACGTACACGGCCGGCAGCGCGATCTCGCTGGGCAACGGCCAGACCATCACGTTCAACGGCGTGCCGGCGGCGAGCGACAGCTACACGATCGCGCCGACCCCGGTGGCGTTCAACCAGAACAGTTCGTCGACGTATAACTACTCGACCAGCACGACGGTCTACGACACGCTCGGCGGCTCGCAGACCGTCAACATGTATTTCGCCAAGACCTCGGCGGGCACGTGGAACGTGTACGCGGGCACCTCGACCGGCGCCGCCAGCCTGGTCGGCCACGCGAACTTCAATTCGTCGGGCACGCTGCTCGGCACGACCGACGCGTCCGGCACCGCCACCACCACGCCCTACGTGTTCGACTTCTCGATTCCGAACACCGACGGTTCGGCGACGCCGCAAAGCCTCACGCTGAACATCTCCGGCACGACGCAGTACGGCGGCAAGAACGGCGTGAACTCGCTGCAGCCCGACGGCTACGCGGCCGGCACGCTGACCAGCTTCACGATCGCCGCCGACGGCACGCTGACCGGCAACTACTCGAACCAGCAAACCGCCGCGCTCGGCCAGATCGCGCTCGCGAACTTCTCGAACCAGAACGGCCTCGTGAACCTCGGCAACAACGAGTTCCAGCAGACCTCCGCGTCGGGCGTCGCGCAGATTTCCGCGCCGGGCTCGACCAACCACGGCGTGCTGCAAGGCGGCGCGGTGGAAAACTCGAACGTCGATCTGACGAGCGAACTGGTGGATCTGATCACCGCGCAACGCAACTATCAGGCGAACGCGCAGACGATCAAGACCCAGCAGACCGTCGACCAGACCCTGATCAACCTGTAAGCGACCGGGACCCACTCATCATGGATCGGCTGATCTACACCGCGATGTCCGGCAGCACGCAAGCGCTCGAACAGCAGGCCATCGTCGCGAACAACCTGGCGAACGCCTCGACCACCGGCTTTCGCGCGCAGCTTGCGACTTTCCGTGCCGTGCCGATGTCGTTCGGCGACGGCAGTTCGATCAACGACGACACCACGCGCACCTTCGTGCTGTCGTCGACGCCGGGCGCGGACTACACGCCGGGGCCGATCCAGCAGACGGGCAATCCGCTCGACGTGGCGATCCAGGGTCCGGGCTGGCTGGCGGTGCAAACCGCCGACGGCGGCGAGGCTTATACGCGCGCCGGCAACCTGCACGTCGACGAAAACGGTCAACTGGTGAACGCCATCAATCAGGTGGTGCTCGGCAACGGCGGCCCGATCTCGGTGCCGCCCGGCGCGGAAATCACCATCGGCAAGGACGGCTCCGTCACCGCGCTCACGCCCGGCGATCCGCCCACCGCCGTGGTGGTGGTCGATCAGTTGAAGCTGGTGAATCCCGATCCGCAGACGCTCTCGCGCGGCGACGACGGCCTCTTTCGCACCGCCGACGGCAACCCCGCCGACGCCGATCCGGCCGTCGCGCTGGCGCCCGCGTCGCTCGAGGGCAGCAACGTGAATCCGGTCAGCGCGATGGTCGCGATGATCACCAACGCGCGCCAGTTCCAGATGCAGACCAAGCTGCTGGAAAGCGCCGACAAGAACGACCAGTCCGCCAACCAGTTGCTCAGCTTTAGCTAACGGGTTGCTCAGGCAGCCCCCGGAGAAGAATCATGAATCGCTCACTCTATATCGCCGCCACCGGCATGAATGCGCAGCAGGCGCAGATGGACGTGATCTCGAACAACCTCGCGAACGTCAGCACCAACGGCTTCAAGGGCTCGCGCGCGGTGTTCGAGGATCTGCTGTACCAGACCGTGCGCCAGCCCGGCGCGAACTCGACGCAGCAAACCGAACTGCCGTCCGGCATTCAGCTCGGCACCGGCGTGCAACAGGTCGCCACCGAGCGTCTGTACACGCAGGGCAACCTGCAACAGACCGGCAACTCGAAAGACGTGGCCATCAACGGCCAGGGCTTTTTCCAGGTGCAGATGCCCGACGGCACGACCGCCTACACCCGCGACGGCTCGTTCCAGACCAACGCGCAGGGCCAGCTCGTCACGTCGAGCGGCTACCAGGTGATTCCGGCCATCACGATTCCGACCAACGCGACCTCGGTCACGATCGGCAGCGACGGCGTGGTGTCGATCACCGTGGCCGGCTCGACCAACAGCCAGCAGCTCGGCTCCATGCAGCTCGCGACCTTCATCAACCCGGCCGGTCTGGATGCGAAGGGCGAAAACCTGTTCGCGGAAACCGCCTCGTCGGGCGCGCCGAACATCGCGCAACCGGGCCTGAACGGCGCGGGCACGCTGAATCAGGGCTACGTGGAAGCCTCGAACGTGAACGTGGTGCAGGAACTGGTGAACATGATCCAGACGCAGCGCGCCTACGAAATCAACAGCAAGGCCGTGACCACGTCCGACCAGATGCTGCAGACGCTCAGCCAGATGCAGGTTTGAGGAACTGGGAATTAACAGCAGCAAGCACAGGCGGTAATCAGCATGTCGCACTTCACCCCGCATTTCACGCGTAACCCGGTTCATTCGCGCACCGCGCTCGCGCTCGCGCAGCTCACGCTGCTCGCCGCGCTGGGCGGCTGCGGCCTCGTGCCGAAGCAGCCCATCACGCAGCAGCCGATGACGGCGCTGCCGCCGATGCCGCCCGCGATGCAATCGCCGGGCTCGATCTACAACCCCGGTTACGCGGGCCGGCCGCTGTTCGAAGACCAGCGGCCGCGCAATGTCGGCGACATCCTGACCATCGTGATCCAGGAAAACGTCAACGCGACCAAGTCCTCGGGCACCGGCGCGAACCGCAGCGGCGACACCAACTTCGACGTGCCGACCGCCGGTTTTCTCGGCGGCCTGTTCGGCAAGGTCAACCTGAGCGCGACCGGCGGCAACACCTTCAAGGCGACCGGCGGCGCGAACGCGTCGAACACGTTCAACGGCACGATCACCGTGACGGTGACGGGCGTGCTGCCGAACGGCAATCTGATGGTGAGCGGCGAGAAGCAGATGCTCATCAACCAGGGCAACGAATTCGTGCGCTTTTCCGGCATCGTCAATCCGAACACGATTTCGAACCTGAACGCCGTGTACTCGACCCAGGTGGCCGACGCGAAGATCGAATATTCCGCGAAGGGCTATCTCGACGAGGCGCAGAACATGGGCTGGCTGCAACGCTTCTTCCTCAACGTGTCGCCGTGGTGATCATGCGTACCGTCTTTTCCGTCTCCCGCCTCGCGCGATCCATGCGCCTCGGCCGCGTCGGCCGCCTCGGCCGTGCGCTGGCCTTCGTCGCGCTCGCCTGCGCGGCGCTGCCGGCGGCGACGCCCGCGCATGCCGAACGTCTGAAGGACCTCGTGCAGATCCAGGGCGTGCGCGACAACCCGCTGATCGGCTACGGCCTCGTCGTCGGCCTCGACGGCACGGGCGACCAGACCACGCAGACGCCGTTCACCACGCAGACGCTCGCCAACATGCTGGCGAACCTCGGCATCTCGATCAACAACCAGGCGGCGGGCTCGAGCAATTCGCAATCGTCGCTGTCGAACATCCAGTTGAAGAACGTCGCTGCGGTGATGGTGACGGCGGTGCTGCCGCCGTTCGCGCGTCCCGGCGAGGCGATCGACGTGACGGTGTCCTCGCTCGGCAACGCCAAGAGCCTGCGCGGCGGCACGCTGCTGCTCACGCCGCTCAAGGGCGCCGACGGCCAGGTGTATGCGCTCGGCCAGGGCAACCTCGCGGTCGGCGGCGCGGGCGCGAGCGCGAACGGCAGCAAGGTGCAGGTGAACACGCTGGCCGCGGGCCGCATCGCCGGCGGCGCGATCGTCGAGCGCGCGGTGCCGACGTCGGTATCGCAAGCGGGCACCATGCAGCTCGAACTGAACGACATGGACTACGACACCACCCAGCGCGTGGTGGCGGCGGTCAACAACGCCTTCGGCGGCGGCACGGCGTCCGCGCTCGACGGCCGCACGATCCAGTTGCGCGCGCCGAGCGACCCCGAACAGCAGGTCGCCTTCATGGCGCAATTGCAGAACCTCGACGTGAAGCCCGCGCAAGCCGCCGCGAAGGTGATCCTGAACGCGCGCACCGGCTCGATCGTGATGAACCAGATGGTCACGCTGCAAAGCTGCGCGGTCGCGCACGGCAACCTCTCGGTGGTGATCAACACCCAGCCGGTGGTGAGCCAGCCGGGCGCGTTCTCGAACGGCCAGACGGTGGTGGCGAAACAGTCGCAGATTCAGATGAAGCAGGACAACGGCGCATTGAAGCTGGTGACCGCCGGCGCGAATCTCGCCGAAGTGGTGAAGGCGCTCAACGCGTTGGGCGCGACGCCCGCGGATCTGATGTCGATCCTGCAGGCCATGAAAGCGGCGGGCGCTCTGCGCGCCGACCTGGAAATCATCTAAGGAAGACATAGGATGAATTCGGATACGACCCACTCCGCCGCTTCGGCGAACGATCTGACGCAGCGCTTCGCGCTCGACGTGCAAGGCTTCGCGAAGCTGAGCGCGCAGGCCAAGGCCTCGCCGCAAGCCGGCATGAAGATGGCCGCGCAGCAGTTCGACGCGGTGTTCACGCAGATGATGCTCAAAAGCATGCGCGACGCGACGCCCAACGACGGCCCGTTCGATTCGCACGACAGCGCCACCTTCACGTCGATGATGGATCAGCAGTTGTCGCAGCATCTTTCGCAGAAGGGTATCGGCGTCGCCGACGCGATGCTCAAGCAGTTGATGCGCAATCAGGGCATGCAGGTGAGCGGCGCGAATGCCGCGAATGGTGCGGGCGGTCTCGCCGGCATGGCGAACGCGCTCGGCGGCGGCAGCGGCGGCGACGAAGGGCAGACCGCGGCGCTCAACGCGCTCGCCAAGGCTTACGGCAACGCGCAGGCCAACGGCCAGCTCGCGACGGGCAAGGGCTACTCGGCCAACAACGCGCTCACGCCGCCGCTCAAGGGCGACGGCAGCTCGCCGAAGGTCGACGCCTTCGTCGATAAACTCGCCGGACCGGCGCAAGCCGCGAGCGCCGCCACGGGCATTCCGGCGCGCTTCATCATCGGCCAGGCCGCGCTCGAATCGGGCTGGGGCAAGAGCGAGATCAAGAAGGCGGACGGTTCGACCAGCCACAACGTGTTCGGCATCAAGGCGTCGAAAGACTGGGCCGGCAAGACCGTCTCCACCCTGACCACCGAGTACGTGAACGGCAAGCCGCAACGCGTGGTCGAGAAATTCCGCGCGTACGATTCGTATCAGGAAGCGATGACCGACTACGCGAATCTGCTCAAGAGCAATCCGCGTTACGCACAGGTGATCAACTCGTCGCATGACGTCAGCGGCTTTGCGCACGGCATGCAGCGCGCGGGTTACGCAACCGATCCGCATTACGCGAAAAAGCTGATGTCCATCATGCAGAAGATGGCCTGAAGCGCCGCTGATGCGATGACCCGGTCCGGCCGCGTGACGGCTGGCGCGGTTTTAACGTTTGCGGCAAATAATTCATGACACGCCCCTAAATTTTGGGCGCATGCTGCCGCTAATCAGTTAGACCCGAGACCGGAATACGCTTTAAAGTCCGGTTGAACGCGCGTGCCGCGGCTTCGACGAAGACCGCGCGAAAGCCCCGGCAGGAGCCCTGGCACGCGCCCGCAAGAACATGCACACCGGCAAGCCCATGGATACTAACCAGTCGAACGGCCATACCGACGCACCCGGCCAGCCGCACGCCCCGCTAGACGACAGTGCGAATGATTTCGGCCGTCGCAACCCGCTCGAAATCGGCGTTCAGTTGCGCAACCTCGTCAATCGCGGCGACTTCCTCACCGTTCAATACGCCGGCGGCCAGCTCGTCACGCGCCTGCTCGATGTGGACGTGCGCGGGCGCACCTTCACTTTCGACTGGGGCGCATTGCCGGAGCAGAACAGGGGCTTGCTCGCCGCGCCGCACTGCCAGTTCCACGCCGCGCCCGACGGCGTGCGGATGGAATTCGTCACCGCCGCGCCGCGCGAGACCCGTTTCGAGGGCCTGCCCGCATTCGAGGCCGACTTTCCCGAGGTGCTGTTCTACGTGCAGCGCCGCGAGTATTTCCGCGTCGACGCGCCGATTCTCGACCCCTACACCTGCAGCGGTCGTTTGCCCGAAGGCGACACGTTCCGCTTCGAAGTACACGATCTGTCGCTCGGCGGCGTCGGCATGCGCACCGCGGACGAACGCGTGGCCGAACTGCCGATGGGCACGCACCTCGAGGATTGCGAGCTGTCGTTCGGCGCGCTCGGCCGGCTTCTGCTCGATCTGCAACTGGTGTCGCACCGCTCCATCGCGCTGCCGAACGGCACCCAGCGCTATCAACTCGGCTTCCGTTTCCTGACGCTGCCGGGCAGCGCCGAAAACACGCTGCAACGGCTCATCACCCAACTCGAGATGAAGCGCCGCTCGCTGGTGCGGTGAACGGGCGCGAGCGTCGCGGCACCTGTCTCGCGAAGCACGCCTCGCAAACGTTGCAACAAACGTCGAACCCGCATCGCAACGGCCTCAATTTTTCCTTACCGGGGCCGTTAAACAGTAAGTTCAAGTAACGCGGCGGCATGTGTACGCTGTCGCCCTTCAGGATGACGCATGTCCAATCTCATCAATCTCGGCCTCAGCGGACTGAACGCAGCCCAATGGGGACTTACGACGACCGGCCAGAACATCAGCAACGCGTCGACGCCGGGCTATAGCATCGAAACGCCGGTCTACGCGGAAAGCGGCGGCCAGTACACGGGTTCCGGCTATCTGCCGCAGGGCGTCTCGACCGTCACCGTGACGCGCCAGTACAGCCAGTATCTGACCACCGAGCTGAACAACGCGCAGAGTTCGAGCAGTTCGCTGTCGACCTACAACACGCTGATCTCGCAGTTGAACAACCTGATCGGCAGCCCGACGTCCGGGATTGCGAGCGCGATCACCGGCTATTTCACCGGCTTGCAGAACGTCTCGAACAACGCGTCGAGTCTCGCTACCCGTCAGACGGCGATGAGCGGCGCGCAGACGCTTGCGAACCAGATCAACGCCGCCGGCGAGCAGTACGACGCGCTGCGCCAGAGCGTCAACACGCAACTGTCCAACACCGTTTCGCAGATCAACAGCTACTCGGAGCAGATCGCTCAACTCAATGGGCAGATCCAGGCGGCCAGCACGCAAGGACAGCCGCCGAACCAGCTACTCGATCAGCGCGACCTCGCCGTGTCGAATCTGTCGCAACTGATCGGCGTGAACGTCGTCAACAGCAACGGCAGCTATAGCGTGTTCATGAGCAACGGCCAGCCGCTCGTGTCGTCCGGCAACAGCTACAACCTGGGCACGGCGCAGTCGACCGGCGACAGCAGCGAATTGTCCGTGCAGTACCTCGGCCAGGCGGGCGCGAATCCGGCCGCCGTGCCGCAGAATTTGCCTGACAGCAAGATCGAAGGCGGCACGCTCGGCGGTCTGGTCGCGTTTCGCAGCCAGACGCTCGATCCGGGCGAGGCGCAACTCGGCGCGATCGCGGTGAGCTTCGCGTCGCAGGTCAACGCGCAGAACGCGCTCGGCATCACGCTCGCCGGCGCCAAGGGCGGCGCGCTGTTTTCGGTGGGCGGCCCGACCGTCTACGCGAACACGCAGAACACCGGCAACGCGTCGCTGAACGTGTCGTTCGCGGACCCCACGCAGCCGACCACCGGCGACTACACGCTGGCCTTCAACGGCACCACCTACACGCTGACCGACAATTCGAGCGGCACGGTGGTGGGCTCGGCGACCAACCTGAGCCAGCCGATCAACGGTCTGAATTTCTCGACCACCGGCACGATGAATCCCGGCGACTCGTTCACGGTCGAGCCGACGCGCGGCGCGCTGAACAGCTTCGCCACCGCGACCACCGACGCCGCCGCGATCGCCGCCGCCGCGCCGGTGCTGGGCGCGGCCGCGTCGACCAACACGGGCACCGGCACGATCACGCAAGGCACGGTGACAGCCGGCTACACCATGCCGAATTCGACCACCACGCTGTCATACGACGGCACGGGCCTGTCCGGCTTCCCGGCGGGTTCGACGGTGACGGTGGCGGGCTCGCCCGCGACCACCTATCCGATCACCAGCGCGACGACCGTAGTGCCGTATTCGTCCGCCACCGGCGCGACGCTGACGATCAACAACACGACCGCCGGCCAGATGAACAACGTCTCGGTGACGATCAGCGGCGCGCCCGCTGCCGGCGACAAGTTCACCATCGGCCCGAACACCGGCGCGACCAACGACGGGCGCAACGCGCTCGCGCTGTCGAACCTGTCCACCGCGAAGGCGTTGGCGGGCGGCACGGTCACGCTGACGGGCGCGTATGCGAACTACGTGAACCAGATCGGCAACCAGACCAACCAGCTCCAGACCTCGAGCACGGCGCAGGCTTCGCTGGTGACGCAGATCACCACCGCGCAGCAGTCCGTCTCGGGCGTGAACATCAACGAGGAAGCAGCCAACCTGCTTCAGTATCAGCAGCTCTATCAGGCCAACAGCAAGGTCATTCAGACCGCGCAGACCCTGTTCCAGACGTTGCTCGGCATCTTCCAGTGAGGCGTTGAACATGCGCATCTCCAGCACGCAGTACTTCAGCATGAACGTCGCGACGATGAGCGACCAGCAAGCTCAGTTGTCGCAGTTGTACGCGCAGATTTCGAGCGGCGTGAGCCTCTCGACGCCGTCCGACAATCCGCTCGGCGCGGCCCAGGCCGTGCAGCTCAGCTCGACGGCCACCACGCTCGCGCAGTTCACGACCAACCAGACCGCGGCGCTGGCGTCGCTGCAGCAGGAAGACACCACGCTCGGCGACGTCAACACCGTGCTGCAAACCGTTCACACGCTGGTGCTGCGCGCCGGCGACGGGTCGCTGAACGACGGCGACCGCGGCGCGATCGCGACGCAATTGCAGAGCTTGCGCAGCCAGTTGATGACGCTCGCCAATTCGACCGACCCGCAGGGCAACTACCTGTTCGCCGGCTATCAAAGCAGCGCGCAGCCGTACACCACGAATGCGGCCGGCGTGGTGACGTATTCGGGCGACACCGGCACGCCGGTCGTGCAGGTCACCGACTCGCACCTCGTTCAGACCGGCGACAACGGGCTCTCGATCTTCGGCAGCGTCGCGCCGATCGGCACCAGCGCGGTGCCGGCCGCGACCACCGGCAATACCGGCACCGGCGTGATCAGCAGCGTGAGCCTGACCAGTCCGACGAATCCGGCCAACGCCGACAAGTATCAGATCAACTTTTCGTCGGCGACCACCTACACGATCAGCGCGACCGATCCGGCCACCGGCGCGGTCACGACCGGCACGCCGCAGACGTACACGGCCGGCTCGGCGATCGCGCTCGGCGGCCAGTCGGTGACGCTCACCGGCGCGCCGAACGCGGGCGACAGCTTTAGCGTGACGCCCGCCACGCAAGGCAGCATGGACGTGTTCGCCAATCTGAGCCAGTTGATCGCCACGCTGCAAACGCCGGTGTCGGGCGGCGCCTCGACGGCGAGCTTCCAGAGCGCGCTGACCACCAGCATGACCCAGCTCGAGAACACGATGAACAACGTCGTGACCGCGCAGGCCGCGGTGGGCGGTCGCGAGCAGGAGGTGAAGGCATTGCAGAGCGTCACGCAGACCAACACGCTGCAAACCACGAGCAACCTTTCCGACCTGACGCAAACCGACCTGGTCAAGACGGTCGGCAAGTACACGCTGACGCAGAACGCGTTGCAAGCGGCGCAGCAGGCTTTCGTGAAGATCCAGAACATGTCGTTGTTCCAGTACCTGAGCTGAACACGCGGAAACGAAGAAGGGCGGAGCCGGTGCAAGCCGGGTCCGCCCTTTTTCCTTTTGCGGTGGCTGCCGAAAGCTTCGCTACCTGAAGCCCGCCGCCACGCGGCCCATCTGATCGATGCCGACATCGAAAAGGCGCGTGAAGAACGGAATCATGTTCGGGATCATCAATTGCAACAGCAGCATGCCGATCAGCATGGTCAGCGGAAAGCCGATCTGGAACACGCCGATTTGCGGCGCGGCGCGGTTCAGAATGCCGAGCGAAAGATTGGTGATGAGGAGCGCCGCGACCACCGGCAGCGACAGCAGCAGGCCCGCCGAAAACACCGTGCCGCCGAAATTCGCCAGCGTGCGCCAGCCGGATGCGCCGAGGATGTTGGCCGCTACCGGCACTGACTGGAACGTGGCGAGCAGCGCGCCGATCATTTGCAGATGACCGTCGATCACGAGGAACACCAGCATCGCGATGGTGTTCATGTAGCTCGACAGCACCTGGCTCGAACTGCTCGCCTGCGCGTCGAAGAAGGTCGCAAAGCCGAGGCCCATGCCGAGGCCGACGAAATCGCCGGTCGCGCTGATCGCCTGAAAGACGATCTGCATCGTCACGCCGAGCGCGATGCCGATCAGGAACTGGTTGACGATGATCCATACCCCTTCCGCGGAAAACACCGTGACCTGCGGCAGCGCGCCGAGCGTGGGCGCGACGATGATCGTGACGAAGGCCGCGAGACCGATCTTCACGCGCATCGGCAGCGAGCGGTTGCCGAACACCGGCGCGGTCGCGACCAGCGCGAGAATCCGCACGAACGGCCACAGGAACGCGGTGAGCCAGGCGTTCAGTTGCGCGTAGGTGACGGAAAACATGGCGGCGGCGAGGGCGGGCGGAGCAGGTTAAGGCCGGCGCGGCGCTCAGTTGACGAGCGTCGGGATGTTGGTGAGCGTCTGGCGCAGATAGTCGAGCATGGTCGTCAACATCCACGGCCCGGCGATCACCATCGTGACGGCGATCGCCAGCAGCTTCGGAATGAACGACAGCGTGCTTTCGTTGATCTGCGTGGCGGCCTGGAACAGGCTCACCACCAGACCGACCACCAGCGCGACCAGCAAGAGCGGCGCGGCGAGCAGCAGGCCGACATACATGGCCTGGTGCGCGAGCGTCATGACGGATTCCTGATTCATGGCGATTCGACCTGAAGCGTTGAAAGGTGAGGAGGCGCGTTCGGGTAACGTGGCGCGCGGCGCTTAAACGAAGCTCTGCGCGAGCGAGCCGAGCAGCAACTGCCAGCCGTCGACCAGCACGAACAGCATCAGCTTGAACGGCAGCGAAATCGTGGCGGGCGACACCATCATCATGCCCATCGACATCAGCACGCTCGCCACCACCATGTCGATGATGAGAAACGGAATGAAGATCGTGAAGCCGATCTGGAAGCCGGTTTTCAGCTCGCTCGTCACGAACGAGGGCACCAGCAGCGACAGCGGCACGTCTTCGGGGCCTTGCATCGGCGCGGCATGCGAGATGCGGGCGAACAGCGCGAGATCGCTTTCGCGGGTCTGACGCAGCATGAAGGTCTTGAACGGCGCGAGGCCGCGGTTGACCGCCTGCTCCATCGGCATCGAGCCTTCGGAGAACGGCTTGTAGCCGTCGGTGTAGGCCTTGTCGAGCACCGGCGACATGACGAACAGCGTGAGGAACATCGCGAGGCCGACCAGCACCTGGTTCGGCGGCGTGGTGCTCGTGCCGAGCGCCTGGCGCAGCAGCGACAACACGATGATGATGCGCGTGAAGCTCGTCATCATCAACACCATGGCCGGCAGGAACGACAGCATCGTGAGCAGCAGCATCGTCTGCACGCTCAGCGAGTAGGTCGTGCCGCCGTTCGGGCCGGGGCTCGTGTTGAAGGCCGGCAAGCCGGCGGTTTGCGCGAACGACAGCGCCGGCAGCGCGAGCATCAGCACCGGCAGCGCCACGGGCGCGACACGGCGCAATACCGCAAGCGCGGTGGAGGCGGCGCGGGAGAGACCGATGGATCGCACCGGGCTTAACACCGGGCATGACACCGAGGTTGACGCTTCACGCGCTGATTGAAGACTGAACTGCATTACCGAACTCCGCCGCCTTGCCCGTTGAAACGTTTGCCGACTTCGCCTTTCAAGGCGTCGCGAAAGCGTTGACCGAAGGTGCCCGGCAACGCCGCGCCCGCTCCGGCGATGCCAGGTCCACCCGACTCGCCGGTTGGCGTGCCGCCGGCCGCATCGGCCGTGGCCGAGCCCGCCGGCATCGTATGCAAAAGACGCACGTTGCCCGGCGCCGTGCCGAGCACCAGCCACGTATCGCCGATCTCGACCACCGCGACGCGCTCCTTGCCGCCGAGCGAGGCGCCGCCGATCGTCTTCACGAGGCCGCCGCGGTTCGCCGGCTGCAAGCCGAAGCGGCGCGCGAGCCACGCGCAGCCGAACACCAGACCGATCACCACCAGCAGGCCGACGATCGTTTGCAACACCGCGCCGACGCCGAGCGCCGGCACAGCCGTGCCCGCGCCGACGCCCGAGGCCATTTTCGCGGCGTTGTTGACCGCGTTCATGTCGGCCGCTTGCGCGGCGAGCGGCGCCGTTGCCAGTGCGAACGTGAGCGCCGAGGCGGCTGCCACGTTGGCCGCGAACACGGCGCGACGGACCACGCGTTTCATCGATTCAACTTCCGGATGCGTTCGGACGGCGTGATGATGTCGGTCAGACGAATACCGAACTTGTCGTTCACCACCACCACTTCACCCTGTGCGATCAGACAGCCGTTGACGAGCACGTCCATCGGCTCGCCCGCCATGCCGTCCAGTTCCACCACCGAACCTTGCGCGAGTTGCAGCAGGTTGCGGATCGCGATCTTGGTGCGGCCGAGCTCGACGGTCATCTGAACGGGAATGTCCAGGATCATGTCGATGTCGTTGCGCGTCGAGGTCGGCTCGACTTTCGACAGCGGCTGGAACACGCCGGCCGTGGTCGCGTCGACTTCCGTGTTGTCGTTCTGCTCGGCCAGCGCGCTGGCCCAGTCCGCCATCGCCGTTTCGTCCTCGGCGCTGACCGCTTCGGTCTCGGGCTTTGCGTTCAGGTCACTCATATCCACCTTCCTTCATTGTGTCGGCTGCGCTGATCATCTTCTGGACCCGCAGCGCGTACTGACCATTGAAAATTCCGTAGCCGCATTCCATGACCGGCACCCCATCGACCTTGGCCGTGATGTGTTCGGGAATGTTGATCGGCAGAACATCGCCCTTGCGCATGTTCAGGATCTGTTCGAACGTGACCGGCATCTGCGCGAGATCCGCGGTCAGTTCCACTTCCGCCGCCTGCACCTGCTGCGACAGCACGCGGACCCAGCGGCGGTCGACTTCGAGCGCCTCGCCCTGGATCGGCGACGAGAGAATGTCGCGGATCGGTTCGATCATCGAATACGGCATGCAGATATGCAGCGTGCCGCCGGTCGAGCCGAACTCGATCGTGAACTGCGTGACGATGACGATTTCGTTCGGCGTCGCGACGTTGGCGAACTGCGTGTGCATCTCCGAGCGCATGTATTCGAACTGCAGCGGACGCACGCTCTTCCACGACGCCGCGTAATGCTCGAACGTCAGGTTGAGCAGCTTCATGATGATGCGCTGCTCGGTCTGCGTGAAATCGCGGCCTTCGACGCGGGTATGAAAGCGCCCGTCGCCGCCGAACAGGTTGTCGACCACGAAGAACACCAGATCCGGGTCGAACACGAACAGCGACGTGCCGCGCAACGGCTTGATGTGGACCAGGTTCAGGTTGGTCGGGATCGGCAGGTTGCGGGTGAACTCGCTGTACTTCTGCACCTTCACCGGGCCGACGGAGATTTCCGCCGAGCGCCGCATGAAGTTGAAGATGCCGACGCGCAACAGACGCGCGAAGCGGTCGTTGATGATTTCGAGGCCGGGCATCCGGCCGCGGACGATGCGTTCCTGCGTCGCGATGTTGTACGGGCGGACGCCCGGACGATCGCTTTGCTCGGCTTCCGAATCGGACTCGCCGGTTACGCCCTTGAGGAGGGCATCGACCTCCTCCTGGGACATGAACTCTTCGTGGCCCATTGCTTATTCCTCGTGCGTCCCGTGGCGGTTGATGATGGCGGCGCTAGACAACGTCACTGGGGACGTCACTGCACGACGAATTCGGTGAACAGCACATCCTGGACGTGCATCGGCGCGGCGCCTTTATCGGTCGGCTGTTCGACCAGCGTCTTCAGTTCGGCGGCGAGCGCGTGCTTGCCTTCGAGCGGCGCGAGTTCGTCGGGGTGCTTGTTCGACAGCGCGAGCAGGAGACGGCTGCGCACTTCCGGCATGTGTTCGGTGAGTTCCTGCTGGGTTTTCGCGTCGGTGAGCTTGAGCGTCAGGCCGATGCGCAGGAAGTGCTGCTGGCCGTCGTCCGATTGCAGATTGACGGTCATCGATTCGAGCGGGAAGAAGATCGGCGCTGGAGCCGGGGCGGGCGCGGCTTGAGCCGGGTTGCCGGCCGGGGCGCGTTTGGACATGAAGAACCACACCCCCGCGCCGGCTGCGCCCGCGGCGATGATCGCGATGAGGACGATCAGGATGATGCGCTTCAACGGGCCCGGCGATGCGGGCGCGGCTTGCTGGTTTGCGGTCGTGGATGCCATGAGGTTTGCGGTTGCTTGCCGTTAGTGCTGGTGATGGTGATTGTTGTTGATTTGCCTGCGGCGCGATGGGTCGAAAAGAAGGGTTAATGCGGGCTATCTCTTGTTTTTGGCTTTCGGCGCCTGGCGGCGCGGGTTTTTGTTTGGGGGTTTGGTTCGGTTGGTTTGGTTTGGTCCTGGATTTGTTGGCCTTTCCTTGCTGGCTTAGTGGTCTATTAGCGTTGCCCCTGTGCGGGGCGGCACCTACTTTCTTTGCCGCCGCAAAGAAAGTAGGCAAAGAAAGCGGCTCACACCGCCAGTTCTGAAGCGGGTCCCTTGGCTTGGAGGAGGCAGTGGTGCATCTGGAATCGGTGCCCTCGCACATTCGACGCTCGTGACAAGGCAGTCATACTTCCCGCCTCGCACTGCGTGCTCGCCGGAAGGGTCGGCTTCAAAACCCGCGGGTTTGGTCGCCGGAGGGGGCGCATGAAAAGCGGCGGGCTCGATCGTCGGAAGGGACCGCTTCAAAACCTGCGGTTTCAGTCGCCGGAAGAGGCTGCTTCAAAACCTGCGGTTTCGGTTGCCGGAAGGGGTTGCATGAAAAGCGGCGGGTTCCGTCGTCCGAAGCGGCTACGCGAAAACCGATGGCTTCGTTTGTGTGCGGTGGGGCCCTCTGCTTCGCGTCGGCGGCGCGCCGGGGCGCCCCACGGGTTTGGAAGTGCAGCACTGGACCATCGGCCGGCCCCGCCGAAATGGGATCTCGCGCCGTGACGGGAACGCAGCGCTTTGCGCGGCAACGATGCCGGGCGCCCGAACCGTAGGAGCGGTTTAATGAAGCACCGCGACGGCGCGCGCAGCGCCGCCGGAAGAATGACTGCCTTGTCACGGGCGTCGAATGTGCGAGGGCACGGATTCCAGATGCACCACTGCCCCCTCCAAGCCAGGGGACCCGCTTCAAAGCTGGCGGTGTGAGCCGCTTTCTTTGCCTACTTTCTTTGCGGCGGCAAAGAAAGTAGGTGCCGCCCCGCACAGGGGCAACGCCAATAGACCACTAACAAATCAAGCAAAGGCCAACAAATCCAGGAGCAAACCAAACCAAACCCAAACCCCGCCGAGCAGCCCAATCCATCAAACAAAAGTATCCACCAACCCCACCTTCCGCCGAACGGCGATATCACCCACCGTCCCCACGGCCCCAGACTCAGCGCCGCCGGCAAACGAACCCCGACCACCACGCCCACCTGACCGCCCAGAATCAGCACTCTGCTGCTGCCCGCCCTGCCGGGCAAACCCATCACTGACACTAGCGCTGCCAAGCCCGATCCCATTGGCCTCCATCGCCTCCCGCAACTTCGGCAACGCCGCCTCGACGGCTTCCCGAACCTGCTGGTGCTGCGAAACAAACAACGCATGCGCATGGTTATCGGCCACCTGCAACACCACCTGCAACGGCCCGAGATCCTTCGGATTCAACGTGAGTTCGGCACTCTGCGAATGCGCATTCGACAGAAACACCACCTTCTGACTCAACGCCTCGTCCCAGTCGGCCGTGCCCACCTGCGGCGCCAACGCATTCGCCGCTTGCGCCGCGCCCGCGTTACCCGTCGTCTGGACGGCCGCCGTCGTGCTCGCGGCGCTCGCCGCGGCCTGGGTGGCGGCCAGCGCCGCCGTCGCCGCATCGGCCGCCGCCTTGAAAGACCCCGGATCGCCAGCTTGCCCGCCGCCGGCAGCGCTCGCCGTCAGCGAGTCGGCCGCCGCCTTCGTCGCCGCGGACGGGTCGGCCACGGTCGTCGCCGCCGACGTCAGCGCGCTTTTGGCGTTCTTCGCCCCCTTGCCGTCGCCGAACAGGCCCGCCGCAAGCGCCTTGTCGTCCGCCGATCCGCTCGCTTTTCCGGTTGCGCCGGCCTGGCCGCTTGCCGCCGTCGCCGCGTTCGCCGCCGCGCCGCTCGCCAACGCCTGCTGCGGGACCACGCCCTGGCCGTTGGCCAGCGCGGCAAGCGCCGCCTGCAACGCGTCCTGCGCCGACTTCGGATCGGTGGCGGCGGTTTTCTTGCCCGGCGCGCCGACGCTCGTGGCGTCCGTGGCCGAGCCGGCCAACGTGGTGGCGACATCGGTCGTGGCCGTGGCGGGCGCGGCCGTTACCGGCGCAGCGGCGTTCGCGTCGGCCTGAGCCTGCGCCTGCGCGGCGGAAGCCGCCGCCGCGGTGCCGGCGTCGGTCCGGCTGCTCGTATCGCCGGACTTCGGCGGCGTGGCGGCGCTCTTCTCGGGCGCGGCCTGCTGGGCTGCGTCGGCTGACGACGAATCGGACGCCGCCGTTTTCGTCGCGTCGCTATCGTCCTTGCCGCTGCTCACGTCGTCCGCATCGGGCGTCGAAGCATCGGGCGGCGGCGGCGCGTCATGCACGCTCGACGACGATCCCGACGACGCGGAAGCCGACGACGAAGCCTGCTGCTGGCTCGCGCTCCGCGCGGCGGCGTTGTTCTGCAAGTCGATGCTTTGCTGCAAGCTTTGCGCGAACGGCATGGCGGCGCTCGCGCTCGCGGCCTTGTTGGCCGCGCTGGCGGACGAGCTGCCGGCGGGGCCGCGCAGCGATCCGATCGGTGAGCCGATCTGTGAGAGAAGCGACATAGGAAATCCTGTCAATCCGTCAAACGGTGTGTTCAGTAGTCGAGGCGGCGCGCGTGCGTCATGCGCCTTCGGCGCGCATCCTCAGAATTCGGGCGGCGTGTTCGTCGGCGTCGCGCTGATCGCGCCGCGCCGTGGTTTTCGCTTCGGCGGCTTCACCGCGCGCCTGCAGCACCTCATAGGAGCCGAGCTTCTGCTTCTGACGCTGCCAGTCGGGCTTGGCGGCCTCGACGCGCGCGTTGGCCGTCACCAGCAGGTTGCGCTGCTGTTCGATGGCGGCGTCGAGCGTGTCGATGAACGCCTGGAAATTGCGCATGTTGCCGGCGGGCATGCCCGTCTGCGCGGTCGCGGTGAAGCGCGCGTGATATTCGTCGCGGTACTGCACCAGCGCGTCGAGCTGCGCCTCCACGTCGTTGCGCTCGCGCTGCGCGCGGCCGAGCCGCTGCGCGGCGGCGTCGACATCGTCCTGAGCGAGGCCGATGAGCGTCTTGATCGGAAAGTGTTTCGCCATGGTCAGGCTCCTTGGGCAAACAGCGCGTCCAGCATCGCGAGACTCGGTTCAAAGTTCGCGCACTCGCGAAAACCTTGCTGCAGGAAGGCTTCCATCCGCGGATACAGCGCGATCGCGCGGTCGAGCAGCGCGTCGCGCCCGCTCGAATAAGCGCCCACGTTGATCAGATCGCGGTTGCGCTGATAGCGCGACAGCATCTGCTTGAACATACGCGTTTTGTCGAGATGGTTATCGTCGATCAGCGCTGTCATTGCCCGGCTAATCGACGCTTCGATGTCGATTGCCGGATAGTGGCCGGCCTCGGCGAGCGAGCGCGACAGCACGATGTGGCCGTCGAGAATCGCCCGCGCGGAGTCGGCGATCGGGTCCTGCTGGTCGTCGCCCTCGGTGAGCACCGTATAGAACGCGGTGATCGAGCCGCCGCCCGCCGGGCCGTTGCCGGTGCGCTCGACGAGCGCCGGCAGCTTGGCGAACACCGAAGGCGGATAGCCCTTGGTGGCGGGCGGCTCGCCCACGGCGAGCGCGATCTCGCGCTGCGCCATCGCGTAACGGGTCAGCGAATCCATCAGCAGCAGCACGTGCTTGCCCTGATCGCGGAAATATTCGGCGAGCGAGGTGGAATACGACGCGGCCTGCATCCGCAGAAGCGGCGAGACGTCGGCGGGCGCGGCGATCACCACCGAGCGCGCGAGACCTTCCTCGCCGAGAATCTGTTCGATGAATTCCTTCACTTCGCGGCCGCGTTCGCCGATCAGGCCGATCACGATCACCTCGGCGCTGGTGTAGCGCGCCATCGTGCCGAGCAGCACCGATTTGCCGACGCCCGACCCGGCGAAGAGGCCCATCCGCTGGCCGCGGCCCACGGTCAGCAGCGCGTTGATCGCGCGCACGCCGACGTCGAGCACCTTGTGAATCGGTTCGCGGTTCAGCGGATTGATGACCGGCGCGGACAGCGGCGCATCGGCGTGCGCGCCGAGCGGACCCAGGCCGTCGAGCGGCCGGCCGGACGCGTCCAGCACGCGGCCGAGCAATTCCCAGCCGACCGGCAGGCGCTTCGCGCCCGCCATCGGGTCGGCGATCGGCGCGCTTTCGAGCGGATAGACGCGCGCGCCGGGCAGAAGGCCGATCACCTCGGTGGTCGGCATCAGAAACAGCTTGTCGCCGGAGAAGCCGACCACTTCGGCTTCGGCCATCGGCAGCGAACTGCCGGGCGGCAGTTCGATCATCACTTCGGCGCCCACCGACAGACGCAGGCCGACGGCTTCGAGCACGAGGCCGGCGGCGCGCGTCAGCCGGCCGCAGGCGCGCATCGGCTTGGCGATCGCGTTGCGCGCGCGCAGCGCGTCGAGCTTGCCGCGCCAGGCTTGCATGTGCGGATTGCTGTCGAGCGCGGGATCGTAGGGCGCATGCGCGGCAACGGTCGAAGCGGCGCGCGAGGCCGCGTTCAACGCAACGTTCGACGTGGCGGATTCGCGGCGCGCCGATGCGCCCGAGGTGCCCGTCGTGCCCGTCGTGAGATGGCCCGCCGCCTCATCGCGCAACGCGGCGTCGATGGCCGCGACCGCGGCCGCGGCGGGCGTGGCCGCCGCCGGTTCTTCCGCCAGCGCCTCGGCGCCGAACGACGCCAGCGCGAGCTCGCGTTCGAGCGGCGTCAGATCGCTGGCGCGGATTTCCTCGATCGTCGGCTTCACCATGTGCTCACCTTGCCGAGTGCGGCGGCGACGCGCTCCCAGCGCGTGTCGATGCCGGCGTCCACTTCGCCGGAGCCGGCTTGCGCGCGGCAGCCCCCGCGCTCCACCGACGGATCGGTGCGCACGGTCCAGCCCCGCGTTTGCAGTTCTTCCAGCAGATAGGCTTCGACGACCGGCAGATCGGCGGGGCTCACGATCAGTGCGGGCGCGCCGAGCAGCGCGGGCTCGGCGGCCAGCACCTCGCGCGCGGCGGCGATCAGCGCGGTCGGATCGTGCTGCACGTGCTGGCGCACGACCTGTTGCGCGATGTCCAGCGCGAGCGCGACCAGCGTTTCGGAGATCGCACCCTGCGCGCCGTCGAGCGCGGCCTTGAAGGTTTGCGCGAGCGCGGCCAACTGCGCCGCCTGTTCGCGCGCTTCGCTCTGGCCTTGCTCGAAGCCCTGCGCATGACCCTGGTCATAACCGGCCTGGTAGCCGAGCGCCTGGCCGGCCACGTGCCCCGACGCGATGCCCTGCGCGTGCGCGGCCTCGCGCAGCCGTTCGAGTTCGGCTTCGAACGCGCCGTCGTCGACTTCGGGTTCGGGCGGCGCGGGCGGCGCCGGATCGAACGAGGCCATCTCCCAGCGCTGGTAGGCCGAGAGCCGTTCCTTCGCCGTGGAGTTGCGATTAGACATACGCATCTTCCGCCTTGCCGCCTAGCACGATCTGGCCGCTTTCCGCGAGGTTGCGCACGATCTGCAGGATGCGGCGCTGCTGCGTCTCGACTTCGGAGACGCGCACCGGGCCGCGCGCGTCGAGGTCTTCGGCGAGCAGTTCGGCGGCACGCTGCGACATGTTCGAGAGGAACTTCTGGCGCAGCGCGGGCGGCGCGCCCTTCAGAGAAATGATCAGCGCCTCGGACTCGACTTCCTTCAGCAGCAACTGGATCGCGCGGTCTTCCAGGTCGAGCAGGTTCTCGAACACGAACATCTGGTCGATGATCTTCTGCGCGAGTTCGGCGTCGTACTGGCGAACGTTCTCGATGACGCCTTCCTCGTGATTGCTCGACATGAAGTTGAGAATTTCCGCCGCCGTGCGAATGCCGCCCATCGGGCTGCGCTTCAGGTTGTCGCTGCCGGACAGGAGACCCGTGAGCACATCGTCGAGTTCGCGCAGCGCGGCCGGCTGGATGCCGTCGAGCGTCGCGATGCGCAGCAGCACGTCGTTGCGCAGCCGGTCGGTGAAGCAGGCGACGATCTCCGAGGCCTGATCGCGGTCCAGGTGCACGAGGATGGTCGCGATGATCTGCGGGTGCTCGTTCTTGATGAGCTCGGCCACCGCCGCCGAATCCATCCACTTGAGGCCCTCGATACCGCTGGTATCGCTGCCTTGCAGGATCCGGTCGATGATCGCGCCGGCCTTGTCGTCGCCGAGCGCCTTGGTCAGCACCGAGCGGATGTAGTCGCTCGAATCGAGCGACAGCGCCGTATGCTTCTCGGCCTCGCGCACGAACTCCTGCAGGACGTCGTCGATCTGTTCACGCGTGATGTTCTTCAGCGCGGCCATCGTCACGCCGATCTTCTGGACCTCGCGCGGCCCGAGGAACTTGAACACCTGCGCGGCTTCTTCCTCGCCGATCGACATCAGCAGGAGCGCGCTCTTCATTACGCCTTCAGCGCTCATCGGACACCCAATTTTTCACGACGGTTGCAACGATCTTCGGATCCTGGCGCGCGATGCTGCGCGCGAATTCCAGGTTCCGCTCATATTTGTGTCTTGCGTGTTCGAGCGCGAGCTTCTCGTTGTCGGCTTCCAGCTCGACCACCGCGCCCTCGCGCTCGGCGGCGGGAATGCCGTCCAGCAGGACCGGCTCGTCCGGCGACGGCAGCGCCGCGGCGGCGACCGGCTCCGGCGGCGGGAAAGCGCGGCGCAGCGCCGGCTTCACCATCACGAAGTAGAGGAACAGGGCGACCGCGCCGATGCCGAGATACGTGGCGATCTGCTTGGCGAGCGCGATCATGTCGGGGGTGCGCCACCACGGCACGTCGGCGTTCGGGTCGAGGTCGGCGGTGAACGGGCTGTTGACCACGTTGACCGAGTCGCCGCGCGCCGCGTCGAAGCCCATCGCGTCCTTCACCAACTGGTTGACCTGGGCGAGCTTGTCGGCGGTGACCGGCTGCATCGTCGCGTGGCCCTTGGCGTCGACCACGCGCAGATAGTTGACCACCACGGCCACGGACAGACGCTTGATGCCGCCCATCGGCTGTTCGAGGTGGCGCACCGTTTTGTCGAGCTCGTAGTTGGTGGTCGAATCCTTGCGGTCGCTGACCGGCGTGGTCGTCACGCCGCTCGCGCCGACCGGCGCATTGATCGGCGCGGAAGCCGGCTGCGGCGGCTGGTTCGACAGCGCGCCCGGCACGCCCGAGGCGCCGGCTTGCGCCAGTTCGGTGGCGGTGCTCGATTGCTGGCTGCGGATCGCCGCCTGTTGCGGGTTGCCGTTCGGGCCGTAGTTCTCCGAGGTCTGCTCGCTGTGCGAGAAGTCGATGTCGGCGCTGACCTGCGAATGCGCGTTGCCCGAGCCGAACAGCGGCGCGAGGATCGCGTCGATGCGCTGCTGGGTGCTGCGCTCGATCTGCTGGCGGTACTTCAGTTGCGAGGCGTCGAGCCCGCTGCCGGTGGACGGCTGCGTCAGCAGGTTGCCGTCCTGGTCGAGAATAGTCACGCCTTTCACCGGCATGTCCGGCACCGCCGACGCCACCATATGGGTGATCGCCAGCACCTGGCCCTCGTCGAGCGCGCGGCCGGGGTAGAGGTTCACCAGCACGGAGGCCGACGGCGCTTCCTTGTCGCGCACGAACACGGAGGGCTTCGGAATCGCCAGATGCACGCGCGCCGACTTCACCGTCGAAATCGACTGGATCGTGCGCTCCAGCTCGCCTTCCAGCGAGCGCTGATAGTTGATCTGCTCGGCGAACTGGCTGATGCCGAACTTCTGGTTGTCCATCAATTCGAAGCCGACCGAGCCGCTCTTGGGCAAGCCCAGCGAGGCGAGCCGCAGACGCATTTCGTGCACCTGCTCGGCCGGCACGAGGATCGCGCCGCCGGCTTCGGAGAACTTGTAAGGAATGTTGGCCTGCTGGAGCGCGGTGATGATGGCGCCGCCGTCGCGATCCGACAGATTGCTGTAGAGCACCTTGTAGTCCGGCGCGCGCGACCACAGGAACAGGCCCGCCACGATGGCGACCAGCAGCGCGACCGCGAAGATCAGCGGCGCGCGCGGGTTGCCGCGCATTTGCGCGAGGCCCGACAGGCGCTGGCCGAAATTGCCGCCGAGGGTGCTCCCCAGTCCGCCGAGGTCCGCGGCGGCGCCGGACTGGCCGGGGCCGGCCGTGCCGGCGCCGGGCTGCGCGCCGGCCAGCCCCATGCGGGCGTCGGGGTTGATCAAAGAGTTGGCTGACGAATCCATGCGTCGGGTATCTCCGGGATGCCTTTGCGTTTCTGTCGCGTGGCGGCGCCGAGGTCGGCGGGCGTATGGACAGAGACTTTCACCGTTGAAATTATCCGCAGGGCGGCCCGACCCGATTGCTTGAATAGAGCCGGGTTTTCCCCCTAGTTTGGGGGCTTTCGCGCGGGGGCCGCTGCTATGCTTTCGTCCAGATCGGCACGGTTTCTCGCATGCCGGTCGTCATTCCCTGGAGAGAACATGACTTTGCCCGTGAACGCGCTCTCGTCGGCGCTGCAACAGATGCAGTCGCTGGCGGCCCAAGCGGCCGGCGGCGGCAGCCCGGTGGCCGGCCAGTCCGGCGCGGCGACCCCCAGCGGTTTCGCCTCCGCGCTGAAGGCGTCGCTCGACAAGATCAGCGGCGATCAGACCAAGGCGATCGGCGAATCGCAGGCGTTCGAACTCGGCGCGTCGAACGTGTCGCTGAACGACGTGATGGTCGACATGCAGAAGGCCAACGTCGGCTTCCAGTTCGGCTTGCAGGTGCGCAACAAACTGGTGTCCGCCTATAACGACATCATGCAGATGCAAGTCTGAACCGTGTTTCGGGCGGCAAGGCTGTTCGGCCCGCCCGAGCCACGCTGCCCGCGCGCCCGCCATGCGGCCGCTGCCGGCCGCGCCACCCGGCCCCCTCGATCCTCCTTACGCTGGCCTAAAGCTTTTCCGCCGCCTATCCGATAACCAGATACAGGCATGAATCGGGGCGCGGCGACGTACCCGGACGGGGTGCCGCGACCAACCACAGTGCAAGAGAGGAGGAGCGCCGATGTTTTCCCCAGGACACTCTGGAGCCAATGCGTACGCTCGCGTCGGCGTCGAGACAGGGGTGATGGGCGCGAGTCCGCATCGTCTGATCGTGATGTTGTATCAAGGGGCCCGGCAGGCCATTGCGCAAGCGCGCATGCATTTGCAGCAGGGCAACGTGCCGGCGCGTGGCGAGGCGGTCGGCAAGGCGATTCAGATCGTCGAAAGCGGGCTGCAGCAGTCGCTCAACCTCGAGGCGGGCGGCGAGATTGCGGAGCGGTTGGACGCGTTGTACAGCTATATGACGCGCCGGCTGCTCGAAGCCAACATCAAACAGAGCGAAGCAATGCTGGTCGAGGTGGATGGCCTGCTCGCGACGCTCGAAGAGGCCTGGATCGGGATTGCCCCGGAGATCGCGCGGATGGCAGCCCAGCCGGCCGCGGAAAGCATGAGATGACATCGAACGCAGAATATTTCGCCCGCTACGAGGCGATTGCAGCGATTTCCCGCCGCATGCTGACAGCCGCCCGGCGCGCCCTGTGGAACGATCTGGTGCTCCTGCAGGAGGAGTACCGGAACCTGGTGGAGGCGCTGCGGGACGCGGAAAACGGCGTGAAGCTGGATGAAGCCGAGCGCCTGCGCAAATACGCGCTGATCCGGCAGATTCTCGCGGACGACGCGGCGATCCGCGATCTGGCGAATCCGCGCATGGCGACGCTGTCGGCGCTGTTCGCCGGACGGCCGACTCGCCTGCTCAAGGAGTTGTACGGCGCGCGCTGAGTGTGCGCGCCGACGCCGCGACGGCTTTCTCGCATGAATCCGCCGACCGCATGCGGTTGAGCGCGCTGCCGCCAATGTGACCAAGGAACCGGCATGAACGGAATCGACACGGCCCTTACTTCGGTGCTCGCGAGCCGGGTCGACAGTCTGCTCAATATCGCGCCCGGCAGCGCGGCCGCGTCGCAAACCGGCGCGGCGGGCGTCGACACCGCGCCGACCACCGCGCCTCCCGTTGGCACGCCCGCGCCGCAGCCTTCCGCGCAAACCGCGCTGTCCGCCGTCGCGCTCGCGCTCAACGCGATCGTGCGCTCGGGCGGCGAGGCGACCCCCGCTGTACTCGGCCAGATGCCCATCTGGCCCGCCGCACCCGCGCTCGATGTCGAAGTGGGCTTGCCGCTGTTTGATACGCCGGCTGCCGGTAGTGCCGCGAACTCGACCAACACCCCAACCGCTTCGACCGCCAATCCGAACACCGCCGCGACGGCGGCCACCGCCCATGTGGCGGCGGCCCAGGTGCCGGTCGCGGCGCTTGCGGCGGCGCTCGAACAGACGGTCGGCGACAGCGGTCTTTTCTACGAAGCGCATCTCGCGCAATGGCTGGCGGGACAGCGTTCGCCCGCGACGCTTGCCGGCGAGGCGCAGAACAAGCTGGTGGCCGCCGCCGCGCAATTGCCGCTCGACTGGGCGAACGACGCCGGGGACGCGTCGCCCGCCAATCCCGCCACGCGGCAAGGCACGGGCGCCGCGCCGAATGGCGCGCTGGATGCCAACGCCGCAGCTCGCGCGATGCCCTCGATCCAGACCGCGCAGGCCGCCCGTTTCGTGGCCGGCGAGGTGCTGGCGAGTTCGCTTTCCGACCTGAACGGCCAGCCCGCGCACGCCAATCCGCACGGCGCGGCCGCGCAGCCCGCCGACGGCGGCGCGTCGCAGAATCCGCAATCGATGGCGGCGGCGGTTCACCCGGCGACCGTGTCGCTGGTGCGTCAGCAACTGGATCTGCTCGCGACCGGGCAGTTTCGCTGGACCGGCGAGGCGTGGCCGGGCGCCAAGCTCGATTGGACCATCGAGCAGGAAGGCGACGAATGGGACCGCAGCGGCGGCGGCGCCGCGAGCGAGGACGACCATCCGTGGCGCACGCGTCTGACGCTGTCGCTGCCGACGCTCGGCACCGTCGATGCGGATCTGACGCTGATCGGCACTCGGCTCACGGCGCGCGTGCAGGCGAGCCCCGGCGGCGCGGCGCGGCTCGCGCAGCAGGGCGAGAGTTTTCGTCAGCGGCTCGCGGCGGCGGGCATCGAACTGAACGGCTTGACGATTCGCGAGATCGGCGGCGGCGCGCCTGTCATGGGCGCAGCCGATGCGGGCGCCGCGGCGGCTGCGCAGGCGGCGGCTTCGGCGTATGCGCGTTCCGCGTCGGCGGGTGCTCCGATGGGCGCGGCGGGCGCGGCGAGTTCGGCCGGTTCGGCTGCGGCCAAGGCCGCGAGCGGACGCCGTGCGGCGCGCGTGAGCCGCACGGAAAACGCGCCGCTCGACGATTTCGATTGGGACATGTGATGAGCCGCAAGCATCGCCGCAGCGCGGCAGCGCTCGTCTACGACGCCCAAGGCGGCGATCCCGCGCCGCGCGTGGTCGCCAAGGGCTATGGGCTGCTGGCCGACATGATCGTGCAGCGGGCCAAGGAAGCCGGCTTGTACGTGCACGAGGCGCCGGAAATGGTCTCGCTGCTGATGCAGGTGGACCTCGACGCGCGAATTCCGCCGCAGCTTTATCAGGCGGTGGCGGAATTGCTCGCGTGGCTGCATCGGCTGGAAAGCGGCGCCGAGACGCCGGCGCAGGGCGCGAATGCCGGCGCGCAGGATGTGATCGACGTGGTCGCCACCGAGATCGGCGGTAGCGCCGGGCGGTGAGCGGGGTGGGGTGTGCGTCCGCTGCAACCCGCAACGTCTAATACCACTTCGTCAGTGAAACCTCGTCAGTGCAATAGCCCCCAGCCGCCGCTCACATCAAAACCGCATCATCAACTTAAGCAGCGCGTTGACCCGCTTGCCATACGGCGGCGCGATCCATCCACGGGCATTCAGACGCGCTTGCGTCAGCACCGGCTTCATCTTCGAGAAGGTCACGAAGCCCTCGTAGCCGTGATACGCGCCCATTCCGCTCGCACCCACGCCGCCGAACGGCAGGCTTTCGCACGCGAGGTGCATCAGCGTTTCGTTGACCGCCATGCCGCCGGCGATCGTTTCGTGCGTCACGCGTTCGATGGTGGCGGCGTCGTCGGCGAATAGATACAGCGCGAGCGGACGAGGACGGGCGTTGATCCACGCGATGGCGTCGTCGAGCGTGTCGTACGGCACGATCGGCAGCAGCGGCCCGAAGATTTCCTCCCGCATCAGCGTGCTGTCGTCCGGCGCCTGGGTGACCGCGATCAGCGGAAAACGGCGGCTCGCCGCATCGGGCGCGCTGTCGGTGAGCGCGTGCAGTTGCGCGCCCGCGGCCTGTGCCTCGTCGGCGAGGCGCTGTAGGCGCGCAAAGTGGCGATCCGAAATGATCGACGTGTAATCGCGATTGCCGGCGAAGCCGGGATACAGCTTCGCCATTCGCGCGCGCGCCCGTTCGATGAACGCCTGCTCCGTGCCGCGCGGCACCAGCACGTAATCCGGCGCGACGCAGGTCTGTCCCGCGTTGAGCGTCTTGCCGGCGACGAGGTTGTCCACCGCGTTGTCGAAGCGCGCCTGCGGGGCGATCAGCGCGGGCGACTTGCCGCCCAGTTCCAGCGTGACCGGCGTGAGATGCTCCGCGGCGGCGCGCATCACTTCATGGCCGACCCTGGTCGAGCCGGTGAACAGCAAATGGTCGAACGGCTGCGCGCTGAACGCGGCGGCGAGCGCGGCGTCGCCGTTCACCACCGCGACGTGATCGCGCACGAAGGTCTGGCCGATCAGTTGCTCGAACAGCGCCGAGGTGCGCGGCGTCAGTTCCGACATTTTGATGATCGCGCGATTGCCGGCGCTCAATGCGCTGATCAGCGGCCCGGCGGCAAGCAGCACCGGATAATTCCACGGCACGATGATGCCGACCACGCCGAGCGGCTGCGGCACGACCTTCGCGCGCGCGGGCAGCAGCCATTTGTTGGTGCTGCGGCGCTGCGCTTTCATCCAGCGTTTGCCGTGTCTGAGCGCGCCGTCGATCTCTTCCTTCACCAGCAGGAATTCGGCGAGCAGCACTTCCTCTTTCGCGCGGTTGCCGAAATCGGCGTTCATCGCGTCGGCGAGCGCGTCGCGGTTGTCGAGCAGGACTTTGCGCAACGCCTGCAGATGCGCGGCGCGTGTTTCCCATGACGGATACGGCGCGCGCAAATAAGCATGGCGCTGCTCGCGCAGCAGCGCTTCGAGCGCGGCGACCTCCGGCAGATCGTTCTTCATGTTGGTCCTCTCCCTGATGGATATATCGGAGCGCCTCTGACGATCACGCCGGAAAAGCCCGTTCGATGATCGCCGCATGATCGAACGTGACCGGCAGCGTGCCGTAGACCCGGCCGCTTTCGCCGCAGCCTTCGGCAAGACGCGTGGCGATGAAGGCGTCGGCGATCTCGCCGGGCGCGTGCTTCACGAGCAAGGTGGCCTGCGCGATCAGCACGATCTGTTGCGCGATCCGCCGCGCCGCGCCTTCGCGATGACCGGCCGGCGCGCCGAGCGTGGCGGCGAGCTTGCCGAGCGCGGCGCTCAATGCCGGATGCCCTTGCGCGTCCGCTTGCCATGCGGCGAACAGCGCCTGCGCGGCTTCCGGCTCGCGCTCCAGCGCGCGCAACACGTCGAGGCACATGACGTTGCCCGAGCCTTCCCAGATGGAATTGACCGGCGCTTCACGATAGAAGCGCGCCATCGGACCGCTTTCGACATACCCGTTGCCGCCCCACACTTCCATCGCCTCGCCGGTGAATTCCAGCGTGCGCTTGCAGACCCAATACTTCGCTGCGGGCGTGACAATGCGCCGCCATGCGCGCTCGGCGGGCGGCGCATTCGACGCATCGGCCGATGCCTCGAACGCGCGCGCGAGACGCATGAACAGCAGCGTGGCCGCTTCCGACTCCAACGCCAGATCGGCCAGCACGTTGCGCATCAGCGGCTGATCGGCCAGATGCCGGCCGAACGCGCTGCGATGCCGCGCATGATGAATCGCCTGCACCAGCGCCGCGCGCATCAGCGCGGCGCTGCCGATCACGCAATCGAGCCGCGTGTAGTTCGCCATTTCGATGATGGTCGGCACGCCGCGTCCTTCGTCGCCGATCATGATGCCGAACGCGTCGAGAAATTCGACTTCGCTGCTCGCATTCGAACGGTTGCCGAGCTTGTCTTTCAGACGCTGAATCTGCACCGCGTTCTTGCTGCCGTCCGGCGCGAAGCGCGGCACGAAGAAACACGAAAGGCCTTCGTGATCGCCGGTGCGGGCGAGCACGAGGTGCGCGTCGCATTGCGGCGCGGAGAAAAACCATTTGTGACCGACGAGCCGGTATTCGCCGCCGCGCCCGCCGCCTGTGGTTGCATGGGCGCGAGTCTGGTTGCTGCGCACGTCCGAGCCGCCTTGTTTTTCGGTCATGCCCATGCCGATCATCGCCGACGTTTTCTGCGTGAGCGGCACGTCGCGCGGATCGTGCTCGCGCGTGTAGAGCTTGTCGCGCAACGTGTCGAACAACGCGGGTTCGCGCTGCAACACCGGAATGCTCGCAAAGGTCATGGTCGGCGGACAGAGCGAACCGGATTCGATTTGCGCATGCAGGAAGTAACCGGCGCAGCGCGCGGCCATCGCGCCACTTCGCGGATCGGAAAATGGCAGCGCGTGCAGACCCTCGCGCCGCAACAGCGATAACAGCGTGTCCCACGAGGGATGAAACTCCAGCGCGTCGATGCGTTCGCCGCGCGGGCTGTGCGTGAACAATTCAGGCGGATGACGATTCGCCAGCTCGGCGAGTGCGAGCGTGTCGGGCGTCGTGAGCGCCGCGCCATGCCGCAGCAGCGCGTCGCGATGCCATGCGGCGCCTTCGCGATCGAGGGCGGCGGACAACGCGGCGTCGCTCGCGAACAGGTTGTAATCCGTCAGCGGCGGGACCTGATTCGTCACTTCGTGAGTCTGGCCGAAGCTGTGCTGTTGCATGTGCTGTCTCCGTTCACCGGATGCTCACCGCGGGCTCGCCGGTGCTGATCGACGGTGTGCTGTTTGATCGCCGCGTGTCATGTCGCACGCTGGGGGACGGCGTGCGCCACGCCGTGTTTGAATGCCGCACGCGGCCGTGCGGCCGGCGTCTGCGCGTCTTTCATCATAGGGTCGCGGGGGTGCTTCCGTTTAGAGTAACCGCTCTGACGCGAAGCCGCCGTCGCGTGGGAAGGCTCCCTACAATGCCGTGAAACACACGTAGACAAGTGTGCCGCAATAAATTGCATGGGATCGAAGTAACCGCTAAAGCGCTAACGCCGATCGGCACGAGACAGGATGACAGGATTCGCGAGCAACGCGGACCCACCAGGAGGAGAGGATGCAATACGACTACCTCATCGTCGGTGCAGGCTCGGGCGGTTGCTCGCTGGCGAGCCGTCTCGCCGACCACTGCCCCGACGCGACGATCGCGCTGATCGAAGCCGGCCCGCACACGCAGCGCAATCTGTTCGTCAACATGCCGGTGGGCGTGGCGGTGGTGGTGCCGAACAAGCTCAAGACCAACTATGGGTATCTGACCACGCCGCAAGCGGGACTCGGCGGACGGCAAGGCTATCAGCCGCGTGGGCGCGGCTTCGGCGGATCGAGTGCGATCAACGCGATGATCTATACGCGCGGCCATCCGCTCGATTACGACGAATGGGCGCAACTGGGCTGCGAGGGCTGGTCGTGGGCGGAGGTGCTGCCTTATTTCCGCCGCGCCGAGGACAACGAGCGCGGCGCCGATGCATGGCACGGCGCTGGCGGTCCGCTGACGGTGTCCGACCTGCGCTACCGGAATCCGTTTTCGAAGCGCTTCGTGCAGGCCGCCATCGAAGCCGGCTACAAGGCGAATAGCGATTTCAACGGCGCGGACCAGGAAGGCATCGGCTTCTATCAGGTGACGCAGCGCGACGGTCGCCGCTGCAGCGTGGCGCGCGCGTATATCTACGATCGCGCGCGCCCCAATCTCCATACGATCGCCGACGCGACGGTGCTGCGCGTCGTGTTCGACGGCAAGCGCGCGAGCGGCGTCGAGGTCGTGCGCGGCGGTCACATCGAAACGCTGGAGGCACGCGCCGAGGTGGTGCTGGCGGCGGGCGCATTCAATTCGCCGCAACTGCTGATGTGCTCGGGCATCGGGCCTCCAGCGCATCTGCAAGCGCTCGGCATCGCGGTGCTGCACGATGCGCCCGAGGTCGGCCAGAACCTGATCGACCACGTCGATTTCACGATCAACAAACGGGTTGCGTCGATCGAGCCGACCGGCTATTCGATTCGCGGCATCGCGCGATTGCTGCCGCAGTTCGTCACCTTCATGCGCCACGGGCGCGGCATGTTGTCGAGCAATGTGGCCGAGGCAGGCGGCTTTCTAAGGAGCCGTCCGACGCTCGCGCGCCCCGACCTGCAACTGCATTTTTGCGCCGCGCTGGTCGACGATCACAACCGCCATATGCATTGGGGTCATGGCTATTCGCTGCACGTGTGCGTCCTGCGGCCGAAGAGCCGCGGCAGCGTGACGCTCGCGAGCGCCGACGCGCGCGTGGCGCCGGTGATCGATCCGCGTTTCTTCAGCGATTCGCGCGACCTCGATCTGCTGGTGGAAGGCACACGGATGGCGCGGCGCATTCTCGATGCGCCATCGCTCGCGCTGCACGGCGGCAGGGAACTCTATACGCATGCCGGCCAAGCCGAGGACGAATTGCGCCGGACCATCGCCGAGCACGCGGACACGATCTATCACCCGGTGGCGACCTGCCGGATGGGCGGCGATGCGCGCTCGGTGGTCGATCCGCAGTTGCGCGTGCGCGGCGTGACGGGGCTGCGGATCGTGGATGCATCGGTGATGCCGACGCTGATCGGCGGCAACACCAACGCGCCGACCGTGATGATCGGCGAGCGCGCAGCCGACCTGATTGCGGCGGCTCGTCGAGAAGGAGAAACGCTGTTGGCGGCGTCGTCGGCGAATGCCGCCTGAGTGCGGGTTCGCTTGAGATCCAACGTTCAAACATAGGAGAAATTAGTCGAACGTCGGTCTATTCGTCATAAATTGTGCTGCTTCTTTTATGAGATTTTCCCGAACCTATAATCGCGCCGCCAAAAGAGGAGCGCGTCAGGTGGCGCGCTCGGGAAATTCGAGGAAGTGAAGCGATGAGCATCAATGTGATTCAGCTGATTCAGTCCGCGCTGACGGACGGGGTCGTGCAGCAACTGGGATCCCGTCTCGGACTGCCGCCGGAGGCGACGCGGAAGGTGTTTGCCACCCTTGCTCCGGCAGTGGTCGCCGGCCTGATGCAAAAGGGAGCGACGCTGGAAGGCGCGCGGTCGCTGTTCGCCACGATTCTCTCGCCCGAGGTGAACGGGCACATTGCCGAACAACTGCCGCAATTGCTCGGCAGCACCGGCGGCGTGAGCCAGCTCGAAGGCGCGGGGCGTCAGTTGCTCGAACGCGTGCTGGAACGCCGCGTCGATGCCCTCAGCGACGAGGTCGCCACGCAAACCGGCGTGCCGGCGCACGCCACGCATGCGCTGACCGGCATCGTCGGCGCAACGGTGCTCGGCGTGCTCAAGCGGCATTTCCTCGAAGCGCGCGGCAATGTCGGCCAGTTGCCCACGCTGTTGGGTCATCAATTGCCGCTCATTGCGCCGCATCTGAACGACAGCCTCATGGCCGCGCTCGGTTTGGGCGGGCTTGGCGGTTTCGCCGGCAGCGTGCTGGCGCAGTTGAAAGCGGTTTCGTCTCACGTCGACCATCCCACGCCCGCGGCCAAGCCAGGGCACCCCAGCCAGGCAACGGTCCAGGTGCCCGCCGACGCGGTGGTGCGCGAAGAGCGCCGCTCGCGCGGTTGGTTGTGGTGGCTGCTCGCGGCCATTGCGGCGGTGCTGGCTTTCCTGTTCCTGCGCGGGTGTCAAGGCGAGCAAAGCGCCACGCGCGCCAATGCGGACGCCGCGGCGGCTGCACAGCCTGCCTCGGCCGCGGCCAGCGCCGCCCCTGCGGCGAGTGCCGCCAGTGCCGCCAGCGCCGTGGAGCAAGCGGCCGCCGCGCCCGTGCCGACCAGGGACAGTCAGCTCAGCTTCACCGTCGACGCCGCCGGCAAGCCGACCCTCACCGCAACGCTCGGCAGCGAAGCGGAACGCAAGCAGTTCATCGACGCGCTGACGCAGCGTCTCGGCGCGAACAACTTCGTCGCGAACGTCGCGATCGATGCGGACACCAAGCCGGCCGACTGGCTCGCGCGTCTCGAAGGCCTCTTGCCGCTGATGGCCCTGCCGGGCGCGGAAGCGAAAGTGGACGGCACGCGCATCGAACTGAGCGGCAGCGCGGCCAACGCGAAGCTCGGCTGGCTCGATAAGCTGAAGTCGCTGTTCGGCGCGTCGTATCAGATCGGGTCGTTCAACGTCGAGCAGGCCGTCGCCAACGCAACGGAAAGCTTCCGCGGCGCGATCAAGGGGCTGCTGGCTCCGGACAACGCATGCGCGTCAGCGGACATCGTGAAGGTGCTGAATCTGCAAGTGATCAACTTCGCGAACGCCAGCAATCAGGTGCCGGCTTCGGCGCGGGAGGATTTGAACCAGTCCGCGCAGGTGCTTGCTGCATGCGCGCGCAACGGCAAGGCGGTCAAGCTCGAAGTGGCCGGCTATTCGGACAACGTGGGCGGCGAGCAAGCCAATCTGCAACTCTCGAAGAAGCGAGCCCAGGCCATCCGCGCGTATCTCGTCAAGGCTGGCGTGCCGGCTGATTCGCTGATCGCGCAGGGTTACGGCGATGCGCGTCCGGTCGCGAGCAACGATACGGCGAGCGGCCGTTTCGCCAACCGCCGCATCGAGTTCGTCGCGCAGCAGTAAGCGCGCCTTTATCGAGCGTTTGTGCCATGCCGCCCGGCTCGCGCCGGGCGGCATTTTTCATTTGACGGGCGGTGTCGGAGCGGGCGCGGTAATGCCTGCGATGTCCGTGATCCCCGTGATTCCCTTGATCGCGATACCCGGCCCCAGCATGAAATCATCGCCGGCCTGGCCCGGCAGCGTCTCGCGCGCCACCTCGAGCCACGCGCGCGCGGCGTGCGACAGATAGCCGTTGCGGCGCCAGCCGATCGCCATTTCCCACGGAATTTCCGGTTCCACGACCGGCCGGCAGGTGAACTGCGCGGCGTCGAGCCGCCGGCAATAGGGCGCAGGCAGCAGCGCGATGCCGACGCCGGCCAGCACCAGTGCCGCCATGAAATCCCAATGCCCGCTGCGTCCGACGATGGTCGGCGCAAAGCCGGCCGCGCGGCAGGCATTCAACACCACGTCGTTGAGCGCGAGGCTCTCGCCGTAGAACACGAACGGCTCGTTGGCGAGTTGGGCGAGCGGCACCTCGTGCAGATCGTCCCAGCGCGAGCCGGTGCGCGCGACGAGCCATAGCAACTGGTGCGTGATCGGCAGCACGTCGATGTTTTCGGGGTCGACCGGCTGCAGCACGCCGCCCAGTTCCAGTTCACCGTTGATCAGCGCCGTTTCGATCGCGCGCGAGCCTTGCTCGAACAGCTTGAGGTCGATTTTCGGGTAGCGTTGGCGGAACGCGGCGATGGTGGGCGTGAAAAGCGAACCGCCCATCGGCGGAATGCCGATGGTGAGTTCGCCGCGGCCGAGCGTGTCGAGATCGTTCAGTTCGGCCTGCAATTGCGCGTGCGCCGCCAGCACGTCCTGGCCGCGCTGGTAGACGATCCGGCCGGCGTCGGTCAGCACCATCTGACGGCCGTCACGCAACAGCAGCGGAGAGCCGATTTCGTCCTCCAGCGACTTGACCATCTTGCTGATGGTTGGCTGCGTCACGAACATCTGCTCGGCTGCCACGGTGAAGCTCTGTTGGCGTACCACTTCGACGAAATAACGCAGCGCACGTAGTTCCACGATCTCCGGCTCCAGAATTCCAGATTGGAATGACCGGCATGATTGTAAGTCACCATATTTATGCGGCAGCGCGCGCGGGGGCCGCGCGGCTTTTCAGGATGCTTGCCGTTTCAGCGCGGATAAGATTGGCGGCTTTCCACCGTCGGCGCCCTGGCGCAGGTCCTCATCATGAAGCCCATTTCGATCATCATTCCCTGCTACAACGGCGCCGCGACGGTTGTCCGTGCGCTGCGCAGCGGCCAGATTCAGCCCGAAGTCGCGCAGATCATCGTCGTCGACGACGGTTCGACCGACGCGTCGGCCGACATCGTGGCCGAGTGCGGCAGCCTCGATCCGCGCGTGGGCCTGTTGCGGATGCCTCAAAACGGCGGCCCCGCGCGGGCGCGCAACTGGGGCGCGCTGCATGCTTCGCACGATCTGCTCGCCTTCCTCGACGCCGACGACGAATACCTGCCCGGCGCGCTTGCCGCGGCAAGCTCGTTTCTCGCGAAGAACCCGACAGAAGTGTCCGTGCGGCTCGACGTCGAATACACCGGTTTTCCAGCCGACATCACCGGCCATGCCGATTTCGCCAAACACGCCGCGACGCTCAGCAATACGGTGCCGAGCAGCCTGATCATTCGCCGCGCGGCCTACGCCGCGCTCGGCGGTTTCCCAATGGACGACGCGTTTCGCGTTCGGGGCGGCGAAGACGGCGCGTTTTCATGGGCGCTGCGCGACATTTTCGGCAATCGCCGCCTCGACGATGCGAAGCGCGTGCGCATGCATTACCACGCGGGCATCCACGCCGAGCGCTACTTCCGCATCGCGCTCGGGCTGGCCACCGTGCATCCCGCCGACGTCGCCGATGCGTTCAGGTATTCGAGGCAGTTTGTCGAGACCGCGCGCGCTGGCATCGCGCAACTGCGAACGGCGAACATGGCGCAGGAGCCCGCCGCGCCCGCTGTATAACGCGCAGGCCGCTCGGCCGCGCAACGCCCACACATCACGGGGACGCCCGCCCAGCTGTTCCCCGCAGCGGTTTTCCGTATCCGGAAAACAACCCGCTCGCATACCCGATCCACGCCCCGAAGCCATCTCGATTTGCTACAATCGCCGTTCGTCTTCGAGGAGCGTTGCGACGGGTACCGCGAATCTGCATTCGCCGGCCGCCCGCCAGGCTCGAAGGCTTCAATCGGAAGGGTCGGATGCGCATCGCGCGTTCCGATCCACCGCATCGAACCGCGCTCACGTCAAATTTCTAGTCAATTTCTTAGAAAGGAGGGCGTGATGAACGCCGCAGTTATCGATTCCCAAGCTTCCCAGGATTACATCGTTGCCGACATGTCGCTTGCCGACTGGGGTCGCAAGGAACTGAACATTGCCGAGACGGAAATGCCCGGCCTCGTGCAAACGCGCGAAGAATACAAGGCGCAGCAGCCGCTGAAGGGCGCGCGCATCGCGGGTTCGCTACACATGACCATCCAGACCGGCGTGCTGATCGAAACGCTGACCGCGCTCGGCGCCGACGTGCGCTGGGCATCGTGCAACATCTTCTCGACGCAGGACCACGCCGCCGCCGCGATCGCCAAGGCCGGCACGCCGGTGTTCGCGTTCAAGGGCGAGTCGCTCGACGAATACTGGGAATTCTCGCACCGCATTTTCGAATGGCCGAACGGCGAATTCGCCAACATGATCCTCGACGACGGCGGCGACGCCACGTTGCTGCTGATCCTCGGCTCGAAGGCGGAGAAAGACCGCTCGGTGATCGCCAAGCCGACCAACGAGGAAGAAGTCGCGCTGTACAAGTCGATCGAACGTCATCTGGACGCGGACCCGACGTGGTACTCCACGCGCCTCGCGCACATCAAGGGCGTGACGGAAGAAACCACCACCGGCGTGCACCGTCTGTATCAGATGGAAAAGGAAGGCCGCCTGCCGTTCCCGGCCATCAACGTGAACGACTCGGTCACCAAGTCGAAATTCGACAACCTGTATGGCTGCCGCGAGTCGCTGGTGGACGGCATCAAGCGCGCCACCGACGTGATGATCGCGGGCAAGATCGCGGTGGTGGCCGGTTACGGCGACGTGGGCAAGGGCTGCGCGCAATCGCTGCGCGGCCTGGGCGCGACGGTGTGGGTCACCGAAATCGATCCGATCTGCGCGCTGCAAGCGGCGATGGAAGGCTACCGCGTCGTGACGATGGAATACGCGGCGGACAAGGCCGACATCTTCGTGACGGCCACCGGCAATTACCACGTGATCAACCACGATCACATGAAGGCGATGCGCCACAACGCGATCGTCTGCAACATCGGTCACTTCGATTCGGAAATCGACGTGGCGTCGACCCGCCAGTACCAGTGGGACAACATCAAGCCGCAAGTCGACCACATCATTTTCCCGGACGGCAAGCGCGTGATTCTGCTGGCCGAAGGCCGTCTGGTGAACCTCGGTTGCGCGACCGGCCACCCGTCGTTCGTGATGTCGAACTCGTTCACGAACCAGACGCTCGCGCAGATCGAACTGTTCACGCAAGGCGACAAGTACGAGAACAAGGTGTACGTGCTGCCGAAGCATCTGGACGAGAAGGTGGCGCGCCTGCATCTGGCGCGCATCGGCGCGAACCTCACGGTGCTCTCCGACGCGCAGGCCGGTTATATCGGCGTCGACAAGAACGGCCCGTTCAAGCCGAACCACTACCGCTATTAAAGATGCGGGCGGTCTGAAAGCATGACGGTTTAAGCACGAGGCGGCGCACGATGCGCCGCCTCGTTCACCATGCCCGCCTTCCCGTTCAATGGACATCCTGCCTGCAAGGAGCTCTACATGACCGTGCTGCTGACCTGGCTGATCAACGCGCTTGCGCTGCTGATCATCACCTACCTCGTTCCGTCGATTCATATCCGCAGTTTCGGCACCGCATTGATCGTCGCGGTGGTGCTCGGATTGATCAATACGATTCTGCGGCCGGTGCTGATCCTGCTAACGCTGCCCGTCACGATCCTCACGCTCGGAATCTTCATTCTGGTGGTCAATGCGCTGTGCTTCTGGCTGGGCGCGTCGCTGCTGAAGGGCTTCGAGGTGTCGGGTTTCTGGTCGGCGTTCTTCGGCTCGATTCTGTACAGCATCGTTTCATGGCTGCTGTCCGCACTTATTTTCGGCAACCGCAGTCTCGGTTGATTGACTGAACCATGAACCCGATCGAACTTTCATTCGAATTCTTCCCGCCGAAAACGCAGGAAGGCGTCGACAAGCTGCGCGCCACGCGCACGCAGCTCGCGTTGCTCAAGCCGAAGTTCGTGTCCGTCACGTTCGGCGCCGGCGGCTCGACGCAACAGGGCACGCTCGATACCGTCGTCGATATGGCGAAGGAAGGCCTCGAAGCGGCGCCGCACCTGTCGTGCATCGGCTCCTCGAAAGAGAGCCTGCGCGCGATCCTCAATGAGTACCGCGCGCATGGCATCCGCCATATCGTCGCGCTGCGCGGCGATCTGCCGTCCGGCATGGGCGCGGTCGGCGAATTGCGCTATGCGTCGGAACTGGTGAGCTTTATCCGCGCCGAATTCGGCGACTGGTTCTGGATCGAGGTGGCCGGCTACCCGGAGTACCATCCGCAGTCGCGCTCGCCCGATCACGATCTGGCGAACTTCGCCCGCAAGGTGAAGGCCGGCGCCAATTCGGCGATCACGCAGTACTTCTTCAACGCGGACGCGTACTTCCGTTTCGTCGACGACGCCAGGAAGCTCGGCGTCGACGTGCCGATCGTGCCCGGCATCATGCCGATCACGAACTTCTCGCAGTTGATGCGTTTCTCGGAGATGTGCGGCGCGGAAGTGCCGCGCTGGGTCGCGCGCCGGCTGGAGAGCTTCGGCGACGACCGCGAGGCGATCCGCGCGTTCGGTCTCGACGTGGTGACGGACCTGTGCCGGCGTCTGATCGACGCCAAGGTGCCGGGCCTGCACTTCTACACGCTGAACGGCGCCGCGGCGACCAAGGCGATCTGCGAACGGCTGGGCGTGTAAGACGCCTGGAAGTCCCGGCGCCGATTTGATGGATGAAAACCGCGCGGCCTACCCGGCCGCGCGGTTTTTTTTTGCGTCGAAAGAAATGGCGCGCACGGAAATCCGTGGCGGGGCAGCGTCGCCGCCAACGGCAACGCCGCCGGAATGCTCGACTCGCAAATCCGCGCGACGCGTCACAAAGCGATCCATTCCGTCTCACCTTGCAACACGTAAGCCCGCATTGAAGCCGTTTTTTGTGCTGTCTATGATCGAGGCGCAGCTGACGTGGCTGCCGTGCGGAGAACGTGATGACAGTATCCAGGTTGCTGTTTGCAGTTCGCCATATCTGCCTTCCCGCGTTGAGCGCCTGCGCGGTGCTCTCTGCCGGCCTCGCGCCCGCGGGCGCCGCCACCTTGCCCGACAAAACGCTCGTGTTCTGCTCCGAGGGCAGTCCCGCGGGCTTCGACACCGCGCAATACACCACCAGCGTCGAGTTCAGCGCGGGCTCGTACACCGTCTACAACCGGTTGATCGAGTTCGCGCACGGCAGCACCGATATCGAGCCGGGCCTCGCCGATAAATGGGATGTGTCGCCCGACGGCCTGACCTACACCTTCCATCTGCGGCGCGGCGTGAAGTTTCAGACCACGACGTTCTTCAAGCCGACCCGCGAATTCAACGCGGACGACGTCGTCTTCACCTATCAGCGGATGCTCGATCCCGAACAGCCGTTCCGCAAGGCGTACCCGGTGCCGTTCCCGTATTTCTCCGATCTCGGGCTCGCCAGGAACATCACGAAGGTCGAGAAGCTCGATCCGTACACCGTGCGCTTCACGCTGAAGGAAGTCGATGCGCCGTTTTTGCAGCAGATCGCGATGCCGTTCGCGTCGATTCTCTCGGCCGAATATGGCGATCAGTTGTTGAAGGCGGGTAAGGCGTCGGACATCAACCAGTATCCGGTCGGCACCGGCCCGTTCATTTTCCGCAGCTATACGAAGGACGACTCGATCCGCTTCGACGGCAATCCCGATTACTGGAAACCGGGCGTCGTGAGAGTCAGCAAGCTGATATTCGCGATCACGGTGGACCCGGCGGTGCGTCTGCAAAAACTGAAACGCGGCGAATGCCAGGTGATGGCGTATCCGCGGCCCGCCGATATCCCGGCGGTGAAAGCCGACGCATCGCTCGCCATGCCGAGCCAGGTGGGCTTCAACCTGGGCTACATCGCCTACAACAACACCAAAAAGCCGCTCGACAATCTGCTGGTGCGCCGTGCGCTCGATATGTCGATCAACAAGAAAGCGATCATCGACTCGGTCTACCAGGGCGCCGGCCAGGCGGCGACCAACCCCATGCCGCCGACGCAATGGGGCTACGACAAGAATCTGAAGGACGCGCCTTACGACGTCGACAAAGCGAAAGCGCTGCTCAAGCAGGCGGGCTATCCCGACGGCTTCGACCTGACGCTGTGGGCCATGCCGGTTCAGCGGCCGTACAACCCCAACGCGC
Source organism: Paraburkholderia terricola (assembly GCF_900142195.1). Classification (GTDB taxonomy): domain Bacteria; phylum Pseudomonadota; class Gammaproteobacteria; order Burkholderiales; family Burkholderiaceae; genus Paraburkholderia; species Paraburkholderia terricola. Next base: position 21,740 of record NZ_FRAB01000005.1, on the reverse strand, counting down.
GGCTCATGGCGGAAATGCTGCAAGCCGATTGGGCGAAGATCGGCGTGAAGGTGAAGATCGCCACCTACGAATGGGGCGAGTACATTCGCCGCGGCCATTCCGGCGAGCACGAAGCGATGCTGATCGGATGGACCGGCGACTACGGCGATCCCGACAACTGGCTCGGGGTTCTGCTCGGCTGCGATGCGGTCAACGGCAGCAATTTTTCCAAATGGTGCTACAAGCCTTACGACGACCTGATCAGAAAAGGCCGCGGCACGACCGATCTGGCCGAACGCACGAAGGCCTATACGGAAGCCCAGGAGGTCTTCAAGGACCAGGTGCCGTTCACGCCGATTGCCCACTCCACGGTCCATCAGCCGATCAGCAAGAACGTGACGGGCTTCAAGATCGACCCGTTCGGCCCGACGCAATTCATGAACGTCGGCCTGAAATGACCGCCCGCGGGCCGCTTTCTGTCGAGCCCGCCCTCTAAAGCCGCACGCTCCGGCCAGCGCCGGCGTGCGGCTACGCGTATGCCTCATTGGGTTTCCGATCGTCTACCCAGGAAATTTCGTCCGCTTGTTGCTGTGAGCCAAGCTCAAGTAATATCGCGCTACGCCGGCGACAGCCGGCCCCGAACCTGGAGGAAACATGAAGCAAAACAATCTGTTGCGCGCCGCGCGTGTTACGACGCTCGTCGCTGCCGCAGCGGCATCGATGCTAGGCGCAAGCGTTGCGCGCGCTGAGATTCCGAACAAAACCCTGGTTTACTGCTCAGAAGGCAGCCCTGCGGGTTTCGATCCGGCCCAATACACCACGGGCACCGATTTCACGGCTAACACGTTCACGGTCTACAACCGCCTCGTCGAATTCGAACGCGGCGGCACCAAGGTCGAACCCGGTCTCGCCGAAAAGTGGGATGTCTCGGCGGACGGCAAGACCTATACGTTCCATCTGCGCCACGGCGTGAAGTTCCAGACCACGTCGTTCTTCAAGCCCACGCGAGAATTCAATGCGGACGACGTCGTGTTCACGTTCCAGCGCATGCTGGATACGAACCAGCCGTTCCGCAAGGCGTACCCCGTGCAGTTTCCGTACTTCACGGACATGGGCCTCGACAAGCTGATCACCAGCGTCGAGAAGGTCGATCCGTACACGGTCAAGTTCACGCTGAAGGAAGTCAACGCGCCGTTCATCCAGAACATGGCGATGGAATATGCGTCGATTCTCTCCAGCGAATACGGCGATCAGTTGCTGAAGGCCGGCAAGGCGGCCGACATCAACCAGTTCCCGGTCGGCACAGGCCCGTTCATCTTCCGCAGCTACACGAAAGACGCGACGATCCGCTTCGACGGCAATCCCGATTACTGGAAGCCGAACACCGTCAAGATCTCCAAGCTGATCTTCTCGATCACGCCGGACGCCGGCGTGCGCGTGCAGAAGATCAAGCGCGACGAATGCCAGGTGATGAGCTATCCGCGTCCGGCCGACATCGCGCCGCTGAAGGCCGAAGCGAACATTGCGATGCCGTCGCAGCCGGGCTTCAATCTCGGCTATCTCGCGTACAACGTGTCGCACAAGCCGGTGGACAAGGTCGAGGTGCGCCAGGCGCTCGACATGGCGATTAACAAGAAGGCGATCATCGACTCGGTGTATCAAGGCGCAGGCCAGGCCGCGACGAACCCGATGCCGCCGACTCAATGGTCGTATGACAAGAACCTGAAGGCCGCGTCGTTCGACACGGCGAAGGCCAAGGCCCTGCTCGCGAAGGCGGGCTATCCGAACGGCTTCGAGCTCACGCTGTGGGCGATGCCGGTGCAGCGCGCGTACAACCCGAACGCCCGCCTGATGGCGGAAATGATCCAGGCCGACTGGGCCAAGATCGGCGTGAAGGCGAAGATCGTCACGTATGAGTGGGGCGAGTACATCAAGCGCGCGCATGCGGGTGAAGACGACACGATGCTGATCGGCTGGACCGGCGACAATGGCGATCCGGACAACTGGCTCGGCACGCTGCTCGGCTGCGATGCGGTGAACGGCAACAACTTCTCGAAGTGGTGCCACAAGCCGTTCGACGATCTGATCCAGAAGGGCCGCGTCACGTCCGATCAGGGCGCGCGCACCACGGCTTACACGCAGGCGCAGCAGATCTTCGCGCAGCAACTGCCGTTCTCGCCGATCGCTCACTCGACCGTGTACCAGCCCGTCAGCAAGAAGGTGGTCGACATGCGCATCGAGCCGCTCGGTTATGCGCGCTTCGACGGCGTGAGCGTCAAGTAATAGAGTCAAGCCTACGCAGTAGCTTTTCGCACGGTTAGAAAACTGGTCGAAATGGTCCGGCGGCCGGGGTCACAAGCCCTCGTCGCCGGTTGCGTTTTTTCTTCATCAAGACCATAGGGACGAACCATGTTCCGCTTTGTTTTGCGCCGCATCGGCATGGTGATACCGACGTTCATCGGCATCACGATCCTTGCGTTCGCGCTGATTCACCTGATACCGGGCGATCCCATCGAAGTGATGATGGGCGAGCGCGGCGTCGATCCGGCCATGCACGCCGCCGCGATGCACCGGCTGGGGCTCGACGAGCCGCTGCCCATGCAATACATCCACTACATCGGCCGCGCGCTGCACGGCGACCTCGGCACCTCGATCATCACCAATACCAGCGTGATGGGCGAATTCCTCGCACGCTTTCCCGCCACCGTCGAACTGTCGATCTGCGCGATGCTGTTCGCGCTGATCGTCGGCCTGCCGGCGGGCGTGTTCGCGGCGTTGCGGCGCGGCACGGTGGTCGATCACGGCGTGATGGGCACGGCCCTGACCGGCTACTCGATGCCGATTTTCTGGTGGGGCTTGATCCTCATCATGGTGTTCTCGGTGAAGCTCGGCTGGACGCCGGTGTCGGGCCGCATCGCGGTCGAATACGACATTCCGCACGTGACCGGCTTCATGCTGATCGACGCGATGATGTCCACCGACGAAGGCGCGTTCAAATCCGCGCTGAGCCATCTGATCCTGCCCGCCATCGTGCTCGGCACGATTCCGCTGGCGGTGGTCGCGCGCATGACGCGCTCGTCGATGCTCGAAGTGCTGCGCGAGGACTACATCCGCACCGCGCGGGCGAAGGGCTTGCCGCCTGGGCGCGTGATCGTCGTGCATGCGTTGCGCAATGCGCTGATTCCGGTGGTGACGGTGATCGGCTTGCAGGTCGGCACGCTGCTCGCGGGCGCGGTGCTGACCGAGACACTGTTTTCGTGGCCGGGCATCGGCAAATGGCTGATCGACGCGATCGGCCGGCGCGATTATCCGGTGGTGCAGGGCGGTATCCTGATGATCGCTACGCTCGTGATCGTCGTGAACCTCGTCGTCGATCTGTTGTACGGCGTGTTGAACCCGCGCATTCGCCATACGAGGTAAAGAATATGAACCCCCACGCTCACTTGCGTTCGCTGCCCCCCAAGGGGGCGCATGCCTCCCTTGAGGCGGCTCGGCGGGAGGCATGACCATGGCAGACATTCAAAACACAGTCCCCACAGCGGTCACGCCGCCCAGCGGCCGCGCGATCGCGGCCCGCGAATTCTGGGCGAATTTCTCGCGCAACCGCGGCGCGGTCAGCGCCGGCATCGTCGTGCTGGTGCTGATTTTCGTCGCGATCTTCGCGCCCTTGATCGCGCCGCATAGCCCGATCGAACAATATCGCGACTTCGTCAAGATTCCGCCCGCATGGCTCGAAGGTGGCAACTGGAAGTTCATTCTCGGCACCGACGAAGCGGGCCGCGACATCCTCTCGCGCCTGATGTACGGCGCGCGTCTGTCGTTCTGGATCGGCTTCGTCTCGGTCGTGCTCGCGCTGATTCCGGGCGTGGTGCTCGGCCTGATCGCGGCGTTCTTCGAGAAGTGGGCCGATACGCCGATCATGCGCATCATGGACGTGCTGCTCGCGTTGCCGTCGCTGCTGCTGGCCGTCGCGGTGGTGGCGATCATCGGTCCGGGTCTCGTCAACACGATGCTGGCGATCGCGATCGTCGCGTTGCCGGGTTATGTGCGCCTGACGCGCGCTTCCGCGCAAGGCGAGTTGCAGAAGGAATACGTGACGGCTTCGCGCGTCGCGGGCGCCGGCACGCTGCGCCTGATGTTCTCGCAGGTGTTGCCGAACTGCACCGCGCCGCTGATCGTGCAGGCCACGCTCGGCTTTTCGTCGGCGATTCTCGATGCGGCCGCGCTCGGCTTCCTCGGTCTCGGCGTGCAGCCGCCTTCAGCGGAGTGGGGCGCGATGCTCGCCTCGGCGCGCGATTACATCGACAGCGCCTGGTGGATCGTCACGATGCCGGGCCTCTCCATCCTGATCTCGGTGCTCGCGATCAATCTGCTCGGCGACGGGCTGCGCGACGCACTCGATCCCAAACTGAAACGGATGGCCTGAAATGGATAGTTTATTGACCATCCGCAATCTGGCGGTGAACTTCAACGGACTACCCGCGGTCGATCGAATCAATCTCGACGTCGCGCCGGGCGAAGTGGTCGGCGTGGTCGGCGAATCCGGCTCGGGCAAGAGCGTCACGATGATGGCGCTGATGGGCCTGATCGACGCGCCCGGCAAGGTCACCGCGGATGAGATCACCTTCAACGGCAAGAATCTGCTGACGGCGTCGGCGAAGGAACGCCGCAGGATCATCGGCAAGGACATCGCGATGGTGTTCCAGGACGCGCTCACCAGTCTGAATCCGAGCTACACGGTCGGCTATCAGATCAAGGAAGTGCTGAAGCTGCACGAAGGCTTGCGCGGCGACGCACTGCACAGGCGCGCGCTGGAACTGCTCGATCAGGTCGGCATTCCTGACGCGAGGAACCGCATCGGTTCGTTTCCGCATCAGATGTCGGGCGGCATGAACCAGCGCGTGATGATCGCCATGGCGATCGCCTGCAATCCCAAGCTGCTGATCGCCGACGAGCCGACCACCGCGCTCGACGTGACCATCCAGGCGCAGATCATGGAACTGCTGATGCGCCTGCAGAAGGAGCGCGGCATGGCGCTCGTGCTGATCTCGCACGACCTGGCAGTGGTGTCCGAGGTCGCGCAGCGCGTCGCGGTCATGTACGCTGGCGAAGTGATCGAGACCAATCGCGTGCCGGATATCTTCGCCGCGCCGCATCATCCGTACACGGAGGCGTTGCTGGCGGCGATTCCCGAGCACAACGTCGGCGCGGTGCGGCTCGCCGCCTTGCCGGGCATGGTGCCGGGGCGCGACGACCGGCCTAAGGGCTGTCTGTTCGCGCCGCGCTGCAAGTACGTGGTGGACGACTGCACCAAGGCGCGGCCCGCGCTTGCGCCGATGCAAGGTCACGCCGAAGTGGCGCGCGTGCGCTGCATCAAACCCCTGAACCTGAGCGGCGACGCCAACGTTCACACCCGTGGAGGCGCACGATGAACGCAGTACTCGAAACGCGGCGCCAGTCGGATCATGCGGGCGATCACGTGCTCGTCGCCGACAAGCTCGCGCGTTACTACACGGTCAAGCGCGGCATGTTTGCTCACGGCACGGTGAAGGCGCTCAACGGCGTCTCGTTCGCGCTCGAGCGCGGCAAGACGCTGGCGGTGGTCGGCGAATCCGGCTGCGGCAAGTCCACGCTCGCGCGTCAACTCACGATGATCGAGGCGCCCAGCGCCGGCCGTCTGCTGATCGACGGTGAAGATGTCGCGGGCGCCGATCGCGAGCGAATCGCCGCGCTGCGGCGGCGCGTGCAGATGGTGTTCCAGAATCCGTTTGCGTCGCTGAATCCGCGTAAAACCGTCGAGCAGACGCTCGGCGAGCCGCTCGCGATCAACACGCAACTGAGCGCCACCGAACGCGCCGAGCGGATCGCGCAGATGATGCGCACCGTCGGTCTACGCCCCGAACATGCGAAGCGCTATCCGCATATGTTCTCCGGCGGCCAGCGGCAACGCGTGGCGATTGCGCGCGCGATGATTCTCGATCCGCAGATCGTGGTTGCCGATGAGCCGGTGTCCGCGCTCGATGTGTCGATCCAGGCGCAGATTCTGAATCTGTTCATGGATTTGCAGGAGCAGTTCAAGACGAGCTATGTGTTCATCTCGCACAATCTCTCGGTGGTCGAGCATATCGCCGACGACGTGATGGTGATGTACTTCGGCGGCGTGGCGGAGCTCGGCGACAAGAAGCGGATTTTCTCGAAACCGCGCCATCCTTATACGCGTGCGTTGATGTCGGCCACGCCTTCGATCTTCGAGGCGGATCGCACCATCAAGATCAAGTTGCAGGGTGAGATGCCCTCGCCGCTGAATCCGCCGTCCGGCTGTACGTTCCATCTGCGCTGTCCTTACGTGATCGACCGTTGCCGCAGCGAGGAACCGAAGCTGCGCGAAGTGGATGGCCGTCAGGTCTCGTGTCACCGCGCCGAGGAGGTGGGGGACGTGGATGCCTGATGTGGTGGCGGCGCGTCGTCTTGCGCGCCGCTCGCGTGATGGCGGCCGTAGTGTCGCTTTCGCGCGGCGCTGGGGCGCGCGCGCACTGACCGGTGCCGCGCTCCTCGGCGTTTGTTCCATCTTTCATTTGAGCGCGGGGCCGATCGGCGTCGCACATGCCGCGGGCGCCGCCGCCAATACGCCCGCTCAGGCCGGGCGCCCTTTATTGCCGGTGCCCAATCAGCCGGCGCCGCCGCGCGCCACCTTACCCGGCTTCAATCCGCCGCCCGCCACGTCGGGCACCACCGCGAGCGGCCCGGTGCGCACGCAGCCGGCACGCATGCCGTTCTACGTCGCGACGCGCGGCGCCACGACCCTCTACGTGCTCGGCACGCTGCACGTGGGCGATCCCGCCGACTACCCCGTCAAGCAGCCGTTCCGCCCGGCGATCATGGGCGCGCTGGCCGCCTCGCCGACGCTCGCGCTCGAACTCTCGCCCGACGAACTGCTCGTTTCGCAAGACGACGTATCGAAGTACGGCGTATGCCGGCGCGACTGTCTGCCCGGCTTGCTACCCGAACCGTTGTGGCACAAGCTCGCCTGGCGTCTGCGCGGCAATCGCGCCGCGCTGGATGAAATCAGGAAGATGCGGCCGTGGCTCGCTTCGTTGCTCGTCGAAACCTACGATTCGCTCAGCGCCGGTTTGCAAACCGAATACGGCACGGAAGCCCAGTTGCAGAACGTGTATCTCAAGACGCGCGGCAAGATCGTCGGCCTCGAGACCTTGCCGCAGCAGATGCGAGCGTTTACGAGCCTCACGCTCGCGCAGCAGCGCGAAATGCTGGCGCAGGATCTCGCGCAGACGCCGGCGGAAAACGTCGCGGACGTGCGGACCTTGCATCGCCTGTGGCGCGTGGGCGATGCCGATGCGATCGCCGCGTGGCAGGCCGCGAAGTCGGAGAAACTGGCGCGCGACAAGCGCATCTCCGATTCGATCGACAACAAGATCGTCTATGACCGGAACCGGCGCTTCGTGTCGCGCATGCTGCTGATCGCCGCGCCCAACAAACCGGTGTTCGTGGCGATCGGCACGCTGCATCTGGGCGGCCGCAAAGGTGTCCTGCAGCTTTTGCGGCAGCGCGGATTCGTGGTGGAGGCGGGGTGAGGTTTGTTTGTCCGTGGCATTCCCTCATGCTTGCACCGCGCACGATGGTCGGTTCTCTCTGACTCCGTATAGCCCGTTCGGCCAGGTTAGGAACGGGCCTTCTCCCTGCCAGTCTGACGCTCACTTTCGCCGCGTACCGCTCGCAATCTTCCAGGACCGCCGAGTGCTGTGTACGTGTTATAGTGTATGTACAAACGTCAATACGGGTGCCGCGTGCGTTTCGAGTGGGATGAAGCCAAGAATCAGATCAACATTCGCAAGCATGGCATCGACTTCAGAGACGCCATCAACGTGTTCAATCATCCGGTGCTCACCGCATTGGATCAGCGCAACGACTACGGTGAGGACCGCTGGATCGCACTCGGTTGGATGGCGGCTATCGTAGGTGTGGTGGTGTACGTCGAGCGCGATATGGACGTGGTCCGCATCATCTCGGCGCGCAAGGCCACGAGACACGAGGTCACGCGTTACAAGCGCAGCGTCTGGCATTGACGGGGCATCTTCGGCAATCGCCGAAAAACGAACACAGGCGGAAATGATGAGCAAACCAACAGGAACAGACTGGAAGCGACTCGCGAAGGCAGACGACGCACATATCGACACAAGCGACGTGCCCGAGTTGGGTGACGATTTTTTCGAGCAGGCGGAACTGCATCTGCCGCCGAAGCAGGCCGTCACCATGCGCCTCGATGCGGACGTACTGAGCTGGTTCAAGGAGCAGGGTGCGGGCTATCAAACGCGCATCAACAAGCTGTTGCGCGCCTATATGCTGGCGCATCAGCGGCGCGCCCTCAAGTAGGGGCGGCGTCGCATCCCGTCTGCGAGTGATCGCTGGAAGGCGCTCCTCCCGAGCGCCCGCACCGAAGCATGCGGCTCCGGCGCAACTTGCGCGTGATCAATTGCCCGCGCGGAGTTCCTCGGACACCTGCCTGACCACCGGCGCCCAGTCCCCCAGCGTCGTCTGCCGGAACAGTTTCATGCCGGGATACCACGGCGAATCGCTGCGCGCCTCGAGCCAGCGCCAGTCGGAGTTGGCGGGCAGCAGCGTCCACACCGGCTTGCCGAGCGCCGCCGCGAGATGCGCGACGGCGGTGTCCACGGCGATCACCAGATCGAGATTCATGATGAACGCGGCGGTGTCGTCGAAGTCATGCAGGTCGGCGGTGAAGTCGTGAGCGCGGAATGCCGCCGGCGCGTCGGCCAACTGCGCGTGCGCCGGGCCTTTTTGCAACGCGTGCCAGGCAACGTTCTTCAGCGAACTTAGCGCGCTCAGATCCGCCAGTTCGGCCGAGCGGTAGCGGTCGTTGCCGAACGTCGAACTGCCGGCCCACGCCAGGCCTACTTTACGTTTCGATCTATCGCCCGCGTTGACCCGCTTGCGCCATGCCTTGGTCCTCGCTTTGTCGGCGAACAGGTACGGCACTTCAGCCGGAATGGCGGACAACTCCATGCCGATGCACGACGGTACGCTCATCATCGGCACCCAGAAATCGTATGGCTCTTCGGGTTGGCCGCTGAACGCGCGGTGCACGCCCGGTGCGCGTTCGAGCAGCGGCAGCAGCGGCTCGCGCACGCGAATGTCGACAGTCGCGCCGAGCTGCTCGAGCACGCGCGCAAAGCGCAGGAACTGGAAGTGGTCGCCGAAACCCTGTTCGCCGACGATCAGCAGACGACGCCCCTCGAGCGGCTCACCGCGCCATTCAGGCACGCCCGGAATCGCGATCGCTTCATAGTCGCGCTTGCGCCAGCGCTGCGTGAATTCAGCCCAGCCTTGCTTGTAATCGCCTCGCTTGAGCAACAGCCATGCGAGATTCTGATGCGCGTCCGCATGGTCGGGCGCGAGTTGCAGCGCCTGACGATAGAAGCCTTCTTCTTCATCGAGCCGGCCTTGCGCGCCGAGCGAACCGCCGAGGCACACCAGATTGGTGGGGTTGGGTTTGAACTCAACCGCGCGCCGGTAGTGCGATTCGGCGCCCGCATAGTCGCCGAGCTTGCCGATCAGGCTGCCGAGGTTGATATGCGCCTCGGCGTAATGCGGGCGCAGCGCCAGCGCCTGTTCGAAACTGGCGATGGCCGCTTCGCGGTCGCCGCGTGCGTTGTGCGCATTGCCCGCATTGAAGTGCGCTTCCGCCGACTCGGGGTCGAGCGACAAGGCGTCGCGATAGCACGCCAAAGCTTCGTCGTAACGGGCGAGCTTGCTCAGCACCGTGCCGAGGTTCAGATGCGCGTCGACCATGCCGGGGTTCGACGCCAGCGCCAGCCGGTATTGTTCGACCGCTTCGTCGAAGGAGCCTTGCGCTTGCAGCGCGACGCTGAAGTTGCTGCGAGCGTCGGCGAAGTCCGGCTGGATCTGCAACGCCTGGTCGTAGCAGATCATCGCTTCGTCGAGATGGCCGAGGGCGGCGGCCACGAGTCCGCGGTTGCTCCAGCATGCGACGTCGGTGCGATCGAGCTTGAGCGCCTCGTTCATCAACCGGGCGGCGACCTCGTGATTGCCGCGCTGATGTTGCAGCACGCCGAAATAGTGCAGCGCGTCGACATGGGACGGATCGAGCGCGAGTGCTTCACGATAAAACGGCTCGGCTGCGTCGAGCTGACCGGTCTGGTGTGCCGCGAGCGCGGCTTCGATCAATGACGCGAGGTGGGAGGGCGATGGCGCATCGGTGCGCACAGCGTCGGGGTGGGATTGACGTTCCATGAGAGACCTGCTGGAAGGCGCCGGCGGCGCACGCTGCGCGCGCCGGTGCATGTGGATGGGAGACCGCCCGCCAGCTTATGTTTCGGTCCATCCACAGACGATCGGACGCATCCTATTTCGGTTGTCTCTTTCGTATAGTAGGTCCCGCGACGAATCCCTTTCACCGGCGTGTCACAGAGAGATCCCGTGACACGCCGGTATTTCACGCATGCGACTACAAGAGCCCTACATGAACATCAGGAAATTCAACAGGAAGATATTCACGACCAGCAAGGTCAGCGCCGTGGGCACCTGCACCTTGATCACCGCATTCTTATCCGGTAGTTCGAGCAGCGCGGCCGGCACCATGTTGAAGTTCGCGGCCATCGGCGTCATCAGCGTGCCGCAGTAGCCTGAGAACATGCCGATTGCGACCATCACGGCCGGATTGCCGTGGAACACGCCCACCAGGATCGGCACGCCGACGCCGCCCGTCATCACCGGGAACGCGGCGAAGCCGTTGCCCATCACCATCGTGAAGAGCGCCATGCCGATGCAGTACACGGCCACCGCGACAAAGCGGTAGTCGAGGCTGATGTAGGCCGTGGTCACGTGAGCGACCGCCTTGCCGACGCCGGCGTCCGAGAACACGAGGCCGAGCATGCCGAGCATCTGCGGCAGCACCGCCGCCCACGACAACGCATCGACGAGCCGGCGCGCTTCCTTCATCGACTGGCCGACGGTGTCGCGCGTCAGCACGCAGGCAATCGCGAGCGCGATCACGCAGCCGATGCCGAAGCCGATCAGCGTGACGTTCGCCTTCTCGATCAGCGGCAGGCCGCCGAAAACCAGATGGCTCGCCGACAGCGTGACGATCACGGTGATGACCGGAATCGTCAGCGCGGGCACGAACAGCTTGTTGCGCAGACGCGCGGCGCTCGCCTTGCGCGCTTCCAGCGACAGCGTTTTCGGCTTGGCCGCCGTCACGCCGCCGAAGCCGGCGATCAGCGCCATCACGATCACCGCCACGCCGACCACGGCGGGCGGCAGTTTGTCGCCGATCAGGAAAATCAGCGCGTAGAGAATCCAGAAACCGCCGGCGGTGAAGCGGCGCGGATGCTCCTTGTCCGTGACGATCATGCCGCCGATGATCAGCAGCACCACGCCCAGCAGCCAGAACAGATAGGTAATCGTGAGCGTCATGCTTTATCTCCCGCGGCCGTTTGCGTCGGCGTGATTGTGCTGCCGCTCGCGGCATTGCCGCGCAATTCGCGCTCGAGCTTGCGGTCGAGCAGATACAGGCGGAAGCCGTGGATGAGGAACGCGCAAATCGCGGTCGGAATGCCCCAGACGGCGACGTGAATCGGCTCGACGATGATGCCCGCTTCCTTCAGGAAGGTCGTCATCAGCACGATCGCGCCGAACGCGACGAAAATGTCCTCGCCGAAGAAGAGGCCCACGTTGTCGGTCGCCGCAGAGAACGCGCGCAGTTTGAAACGCACGGCGTCGCTGATCTTGCCGAAGCGGGTTTCGGTCGCGCCTTCGGCCATCGGCGCGATCAGCGGACGCACCATCTGCGGATGACCGCCGAGACCGGTCAGGCCCACCGCCGCGGTGAGTTCGCGCACGAGCAGATAGACGATCAGCAGACGCCCGGCGGTGGCCGCCTTGATGCCGCCGATCCACGCTTGCGCGCGCTCGCGCAGGCCATGCCGTTCGAGCAGGCCGATCACCGCGAGCGGCAACAGAATGATCAGCGGAATGTTGCGCGTCTTGATGAAGCCGGTGCCGATTTCGGCCAGGATCTTTTCAGGCGGGAAGTGCGCGGCGAGTCCGGTGATGATCGCGGCGACCGCCACGATCAGCATCGGATTGAACCGTAATAAAAAGCCGACGATGATGACGGCCACGCCAATGAGCGGCCATAGACTGACTGTTGTCTGCATCTGGATCTCCAAACAGGGTTTAACCTCGCCGCTTGTGGCGGCTAACGTGGGACGGCGCGTGGCGATCCATGCGTCGTCTTGTTGCCGCGGCTCTAGATGGCCGCGTTGCTTCGACTACACCTGCAGCCGTCTCCGCGTCGACTGAGCGACCGACAGCGGTTACGGCGATATGTCCCGCACCCGGTAGACGTGATGCACCTAGCTGCATCTGGCAAACGCCCCGCTTGAAGCGGGGCGTTCAGGGCTTGGCAAGATGTGCTTCACTGCGTCTCGTGAGTGCCGGCCGGCGCGGGCTTCAGACGCTCGCGGCGCCGGCCGCGTGCACTTCGATACCGGCCTGTTCCAGCGCGCCGCGGATGCGCCGCGCGAAGGCCAGCGCATGCGGCCCGTCGCCGTGCAGGCAGATGGTTTGCGCGTTCAGCGGCACCCATTGCCCGTCGACGGCCCGCACGCGGCGCTCGCGCACCATCGCGAGCGTGCGTTCGAGCACCTCGTCTTCGTCGTCGAGCAGCGCGCCGGGCTCCTTGCGCGGCACCAGCGAGCCGTCGGCGCGATAGCCGCGATCGGCGAAGACTTCTTCGATCGCGGTCAGCCCCGCGTTGCGCGCGGCCGTCACGAGCCCGCTGCTGGCAAGCGCGAACACGGCCACCGACGGATCGAAATCGTGCACGGCGGATACGATCGCGTCGGCGATCCGCGCGTCGCGCGCGGCCTGGTTGTACAGCGCGCCATGCGGCTTGACGTGCGCGATGCGCCCGCCTTCGGCCTGGGCGATCGCCGACAGCGCGCCGAGTTGGTAGAGAACGCCCGCATAGATTTCGTTGGCCGGCAGATCCATTTCCTTGCGGCCGAAATTTTCCGGATCGTTGAAGCTCGGGTGCGCGCCGATCGAGACGCCTTTTTGCACCGCCCAACGCACGCAATCGCGCATCGCATTGGCGCCGCCCGCATGCCAGCCGCACGCGATGTTCGCGGAACTGACGAGGTCGAGCAGCGCCTCGTCGGAGCCGCAGCCTTCGCCGAGGTCGGCGTTCAGATCGATTTCCATGGTGTTCCTCTACTCAGTGTCACAGCGCCGCGACAGCCAATTGGCGCGTGCAGCGTTCCTCGTGCATGGCGATCGCGGCGTCGATCTGCCGCAAATACGCGCGTTCTTCCAGTAGCGCCTGGCGCGCCTCGTAAGGCGTGGTCGGAATGAAGCGGACGGCCGCATTCAGGCGAACCTGGGCGAGCTTCCAGAGATCGGCCTGGATCACGGCGCCGATCTTCGGATAGCCGCCGGTGGTTTGCGCGTCGCTCATCAGCACGATCGGCTGGCCGTTCGGCGGCACCTGAATCGTGCCCGGCAGCACCGCGTGCGACAGCAGATCGGCTTTCTGCGTGCGCTTCAGTTCGGTGCCGGCAAGCCGGTAGCCCATGCGGTTGCTGTTCGGCGTGACGAGCCATTCATCGGACCAGAAGGATTCGTGGGCTTCCTCGGTGAAGCTCTCGTATTCCGGGCCGCGCAGCACGCGGATCGGCACGGCCCACGGCACCCCCGACGGATGACGGCCGCGCCGCAGCGGCTCGTGAACCAGCACGAACTTGCACCACGCGGGCGCCTTCACACCGAACTCCGGCGTCTCGGGCGAGAAGCCGGCGTGGCCGCGCGGCGGCGGCGCGCCGAGCGGCAGGCGGTCGCCGTCGCGCAACGCCCGGCCGCCGAGTCCGCCGAAATGGCCGGCGAGATCGGTGCTGCGCGAGCCGAGCATCGGCAACACGTCGATGCCGCCGGCGATGCACACATAGCCGCGCATGCCGCGTCGCGCCGCGTTCAGCACCAGTTCCTGGCCGGCCCGCACCGGCAGGCTCCACCATGAATAGACGGGCTTGCCGTCGAGCGTCGCGCCGAATTCGGTGCCGGTGATGGCCACTCGCGTGGCGCGCAGAAAGCGCAGCACCGTCGGCCCGAAGGTGATTTCCAGACCGGCTGCGTCGGGCCGGTTGCCGACCAGCCGGTTGCCGACTTCGAGCGCCAGCCGGTCGAGCGCGCCCCCCATCGCGACACCGAGATGCCGGTAGCCGTGACGGCCGAGATCCTGAACCGTGGTCAACAGACCCGCGCGAATCACATCGATCATGCGTGTAGCCCCGCGATGGTGAAGCGCACCCGGTCGCCCGGTTGCAGCAGCGTGGGCGGGCGGCGCGCCGGATCGAACAGCGGCGTTGCGGTGCGGCCGATCAGTTGCCAGCCGCCCGGCGAGGTGGCCGGATAAATGCCGGTTTGCTCACCGCCGATACCGACGGAGCCGGCCGGCACTTCCAGCCGCGGCGACGCGCGGCGCGGCGTGTGCAGCGCTTCGTCGAGTCCGCCCATATAGGCGAAGCCCGGCTGAAAGCCGAGAAAGAACACCACATACTCGCCGTCCGAGTGTCGCTGCACGACCTCGCGCGCGCTTAGGCCCGTGTGATTGGCGACCACCTGCAGATCGGGGCCGAACTCGCCGCCGTATTGCACGGGGATCTCGACTTCGCGGCCGATCGCGGGCGTGTCGCCGGCCGCGTTCCAGGCCGCCTGCAAATGGCTCACGAGCGCGTCGCGGTCCGCTTCGAGCGGATCGAACACGAGCGTCAGGTTGTTCATGCCCGGCACGACCTCCAGCACATGCGGCCAGTCGCGCGCGGCCTCGGCGGCCGCCCACACGCGACGCTGGCATGCCAGCGTCGCGGGCGGCGGCGCCTCGCAGACAAGCGCGGCATCGCCCAGCGGAAAGATTCTAGGTTGGCTCATTGCTTAACGGCCTTGGTCGAGTCGGCGGATTCGGCACAGCGAACCCTGTCAAACAGGTTAGGTAGCGGCACGCGATGTTTGGAGCGTACATTATCAATAAAATATCAACAATTTCTCAATAAGCATTTGTGCCAGGGCTCCCATGAATCGATCGCTCGTCGTACACTCGCGACACCTTCCCATCCTGTTCCCTGAGAATCTCCATGTCGCGCCATCCCACCAAGATCGTCTCTTCGGAACATCTCGTGTCTGAGACAAGCGCCGAACTGTCAGAACTGGAATACGCGCTCATCATGGCGGGCAACGCATTCAACCGCTGGATGGTGCGCTGCATGTCCGCGGCCGGCGACAAGGACATGACCGCTATCGAAGTCTCGCTGCTGCACCACGTCAGCCACCGCGAGCGCCGCAAGAAACTGGCCGACATCTGCTTCGTGCTCAACATCGAGGACACGCACGTCGCCACCTACGCGTTGAAGAAGCTGGTAGCTAGAGGGTATGTAAAAAGCGAAAAGACCGGCAAGGAAGTGTTCTTCTCGGCCACCGATTCGGGCCGCGCGCTGTGTCTGAAATATCGCGAGGTGCGCGAGAGCTGCCTGATTTCCACGCTGAAGGAAAGCGGCCTGACCAACGAGCAGATCGGCGAGGCGGCGCAGTTGATGCGCAACGCGTCGGGTCTGTACGACACGGCCGCGCGGGCGGCGGCGTCTTTATAGCGGGGCTTGCGGGACTCGGGGCGGCGGTGCGGTGCGGTGCGCGATGCGGAGCACGCGTGGTTCACGCGTTCGATGCCGAGCGCCCGACGCTCAATCCGCCCGCTGCGGATAAAGACCTGCCTCGGTGACGATCAGGTCGAGCGGAATGTCGTGCTGCTCACGTTGCAGCGCTTGCGTGCGACACGCTTCATAGGCGATGCCCACCGTGACCGGCCGCTTTGCGCCCGGCCATGCGGCCAGCGTGCGATCGTAGTAGCCGCCGCCGTAGCCGAGCCGATAACCTTCGGCGTCGAAACCGACGCACGGCACGAACAGCAATTCGGGAATCACCACTCGCCCCGAAGTTGGCTCGGCGATCCTGTGATGACCGATCTTCATCGGCGTATCAGGCGTCCACGCATGGAACTCGAGCGGCACGCCGCGCTCCTTGATGATCGGCAAACTCGCTTCGCGTGGTTCGCCTGCCGCGAGCCAGATCGACATGGCGGCGCGCGCGTCGAATTCGCCCGCGAGCGGCCAGTAGAACCCCACGCTGCTCACGCCGTAATGCTTCAGCGCATCGAGAATGCGCCGGCGGAGCGCGGCATTGTGCGCCGGCTCGGAAGCCGCTTGCAGCCTTGCTTCCAATAGCATTCGACGCAGCGCCTTTTTCGATTCCGCGTTGGGGTTGCATGCTATGCTTGGGTTCAATTCGCGCTCCAGAAACAACGATGTCAAAACGCCTTTACCGAGTATATCGCGCGGCCGGTCTGGCGCTCGCCGCAGCCGCACTCGTCGCGTGCAGCACGGCCTCAGCCGTCAAGCCCATTCCCCTTTCGCAACTCACGAGCGACGACCAGACCTTCGTCCAGCTTCGCGAGGCCGCGCGCAATAACGACGCGGCGCGCGCGGCGCAACTCGCCAGCCTGATCCCGAACTATCCGGCGCCTTCCTATCTGGAATACTTCCAGATCAAGCCGCAGTTGTTCGATTCGAGCGGCCACGCGCGGGTCGACGCGCCGGATGCGCCGGTGCTCGCGTTCCTGCAGAAGTACGACGGCGAGGCGATCGCCGACCGCATGCGCAACGACTACCTCACGGTGCTCGGCACGCGTCACGACTGGCGCAACTTCGACCAGCAATACGCGCGCTTCGTACTCAACGACGACACGCAGGTGAAGTGCTACGCGCTCGAATCGCGTGCCTCGCGTGGTGAAAACGTCGCCGAGGCGGCGCGTGCGCTGCTGGTCGATCCCAAATGGTACGGCGACGGCTGCGTCGATCTGATCACCGTGCTGGGCGTCAACAAGCAATTCAGCACCGACGATATCTGGCAGCAAATCCGTCTCGCGTACGAGCAGAACTACACGAACACGGGCAGCAAGCTCCTCGACGCGCTCGGCAACGACGTGCCCGACCCCGTGCTGTTCGGCCAGGCCACGAGCACGCCGCCGTTGCTGCTCGCACGCGGCGTAGGCCCTGATCCGAAGTCGCATCAGCTGGCGCTGCTCGCGATCACGCGCATGGCGCGCAACGACCCGGCCATGGCCGCGGCCACGTTCGCTTCGGTGGCGCCGTCGCTCAACTCGCCTGAACGCGCGATCGGCTGGGGCACCATTGCCTATCAGGCCGCCGCGAAGCAGATGCCGGGCGCGGTCGACTGGTACCGCTTGTCGGCCAATGCGCCGCTGTCGAACCCGGCATACGAATGGCGCACCCGCACTGCGCTCCTCGCCGGCGACTGGACGATGGTGCGCTGGTCGATCGAGCAGATGCCGGCGGCGCTGCGCAATCAGCCGTCGTGGGTGTATTGGCATGCCCGCGCGCTGAAGCAGGCGGGTGACACGACCACGGCCAACCAGGAATTCGAGTCGATCTCGCAGGGCTTCAACTTCTACGGCCAACTGGCAGCCGAGGAACTCGGCCAGAAAATCAGCGTGCCCGCGAAAACCACCGTGAGCGACGCCGAAGTCCAGCAAGCCGGCAATACGCCGGGCTTCGACCTGGCGCAGCGTTTCTATGCGCTGAATCTGCGGCTCGAAGGCAATCGCGAATGGAACTGGCCGTTGCGCGGCATGAGCGACCGGCAACTGCTCGCCGCCGCCGAATACGCCCGCCGTATCCAGCTATATGACCGCACCGTCAACACGGCGGACCGCACGAAGAGCGAGCACGATTTCTCGCTGCGTTATCTGTCGCCGTTCCGCGATATCGTCGAACGCGATTCGCAGTCGAACGGGCTGGATGTGGAATGGGCCTATGGGCTGATTCGCCAGGAGTCGCGCTTCATCATGAACGCGCGCTCGGAGGTCGGCGCGAGCGGTTTGATGCAGTTGATGCCGGGCACCGCGCAACTGGTCGCGAAGAAGATCGGCCTCGGTCCGATTTCGCGCGAGCAGATGAACGACATCAACACGAATATCCTGCTCGGCACGAACTACTTGTCGATGATCTACAATCAGTTCGACGGGTCCGCCGTGCTGGCTACGGCAGGGTATAACGCCGGGCCGGGCCGTCCGCGCAACTGGCGGCAGTCGCTGCAGCGTCCGGTCGAAGGCGCGATCTTCGCCGAGTCGATCCCGTTCCAGGAAACGCGCGACTACGTCAAGAACGTGTTGTCCAACACGGTCTACTACGCGGCATTGTTCGAAGGCCGTCCGCAATCGCTGAAGGCGCGTCTGGGTTACATCGCGCCGTAAGCGCCGTGCCGCCGCCGCGTCGATCGTGATGCGGCGGTGCGCCACGCCAGCCGTTGCCGCGGCTTCCACCAGGGAGTCGAAAATGCGACATCAAGCCATTGCGCTCATCGGCGGGTCCGGTTTTATCGGCAGCCATCTCGTCAACGCGCTCGTCGAAGTGGGCAAGGACGTGCGCATCGCCACGCGGCGCCGCTACAACGCGCGTCATCTCACGCTGCTGCCCATCGACGTGATTGAAGCCGACGTGTTCGATCCGGTACAGCTCGCGCGCTTCGTCGAGGGCGCCGATTGTGTGATCAATCTGGTGGGCACGCTGAACGGCAAACGCGGCACGCCGTATGGCCGCGAGTTCGCGCGAATCCATGTCGAACTGCCGACCAGGATCGTCGCGGCCTGCGAGGGCAAAGGCGTGCATCGGCTGATTCATATCAGCGCGCTCGGCGCCGACTCGAACGGCCCGAGCATGTATTCGCGCTCCAAGGGCGATGGCGAGAAGGCGGTGCACGCGGCGAATCTCGCGTGGACGGTGTTCCGTCCGTCAGTCCTGTTCGGTCCGGAAGACCAGTTCCTCAACAAGTTCGCGTTCTTGCAGCGGACGTTCCCGGTGATTCCGCTCGCCATGCCGGACGCGAAGTTCCAGCCGGTCTATGTCGCCGACGTGGCGAAGGCGATCGTCAACGTGCTCGATCTCGACGCGGCCAGCGGCCATACTTACGAACTGGGCGGCCCGACCGTCTACTCGCTCGAGGAGCTCGTCAAATATTGCGGCGATGTGATCGGCCGGCATGCACGCATCATTCGTTTGCCGGAAGCATTGGCGCGCCTGCAAGCGCTGACGTTTGAAATGGCGCCCGGCGAACCGGTGATCTCGCGCGACAATCTCGATTCGATGAAAGTCGACAACGTGTTGAGCGGACCGCTCGCGCCCGAACTCGGCATCGAGCCGGCCAGCATCGAATCGATCGCGCCCGTGTATCTGACGGGCGCGTCGACGCGTTCGCGCTTCGACACGTTTCGCGCCAGCGCCGGACGGTGAGCCTCGTTGATCTCCAACCCTTCTATTCAAGTCAAGCATGAAGCTGATTATCGGTGACAAGAACTATTCGTCGTGGTCGATGCGTCCGTGGCTGTTGCTCAAGCATTTCGGCATCCCGTTCGAGGAGGTGTTGATTCATTTGTACACGCCCGACACGAAGTCGGAGATTCTGGCGCACGCGCCGGCGAGTCCGGGCAAGGTGCCGACGCTGATCGACGAAGACGGTGCGGCCACGTGGGATTCGCTGGCGATCGCCGAGACGCTGGCCGAACGCTTTACGCAGCATGCGCTGTGGCCGCACGATGCGGCGGCGCGCAGCCACGCGCGCAGCGTGAGCGCCGAGATGCACTCCGGTTTCGGCGAATTGCGCTCGAACATGTGGATGAACATTCGCGCGTCGTTTCCGGGCAGGAACGCCACGCCGGCCGTGCTGGCCGACATCTCGCGCATCGAGGCGATCTGGACCGGCTGCCTCGAGACCTACGGCGGGCCGTTCCTGTTCGGCGAGTTCAGCATTGCCGACGCCATGTACGCGCCGGTGGCGATGCGCTTCAATACGTGGCAGCCGCCGTTGTCCGAAGCCGCCTCGGCGTATGTGCGCCGAATCACGGACCTGCCCGCCGTGAAGGCCTGGATCGACGACGCACTGCGTGAAACGCACGCCATTCCTTATCAAGACGTATGCCCATGAACATTTACGCCGTGGGCGGCGCGATCCGCGACGAGTTGTTGGGCGTGCCGGTGCAGGATCGTGATTACGTGGTGGTCGGCGCGACGCCCGAGCAGATGGTGGCGCAGGGCTACCGTCCGGTGGGCAAGGATTTTCCGGTATTCCTGCATCCGCAGACGCACGAGGAGTACGCGCTGGCGCGCACGGAGCGCAAGACCGCGGCGGGCTACCGCGGCTTCCAGGTCTTTTACGCACCGGACGTCACGCTGGAAGAGGATCTCGCGCGCCGTGACTTGACGATCAACGCGATGGCGCGCGAGGTGCGCCCGGATGGGGCGTTGACCGGCCCGGTGATCGATCCGTTCAACGGACAGCGCGATTTGCAGGCGCGGCTCTTTCGACATGTCAGCGAGGCGTTTCTCGAAGACCCCGTGCGCATTTTGCGGATTGCGCGGTTTGCGGCGCGGTTCGTCGATTTCACGGTCGCGCCGGAAACGCTGGCGCTGATGCGCAAGATGGTGGCCGAGGGCGAGGTGGATGCGCTGGTGGCCGAGCGCGTCTGGCAGGAAGTGTCGCGCGGCTTGATGGAGAAGAAGCCTTCGCGCATGTTCGAGGTGTTGCGCGAGTGCGGCGCATTGGCGCGCATTCTGCCGGAGATCGACGCGCTGTTCGGCGTGCCGCAGCGCGCCGACTATCACCCCGAGGTGGATACGGGTGTGCATGTGATGATGGTGGTCGACCATGCCGCGCAGCAGGGCTATGCATTGACGGTTCGGTTTGCCGCGTTGACGCACGACCTCGGCAAGGCGACCACGCCGGCAGACGTCCTGCCGCGGCATATCGGGCATGAGGAGCGCAGCGTGAATCTGCTGAAGCCCCTATGCGAGCGGCTGCGCGTGCCGAACGAATGTCGGGATCTGGCGCTGCTGGTGGCTCGCGAGCACGGCAACATTCATCGCGTGATGGAGATGGGCGCTGCCGCGCTGGTGCGGTTGCTCGAACGCAGCGATGCGCTGCGCAAACCGGCGCGGTTCGCCGAGGCCTTGCAGGCCTGCGAGGCCGATGCGCGCGGGCGGCTCGGGTTTGAGATGCGCGAGTATCCGCAGGCCGAGCGATTGCGGATTGCGCTTGTCGCTGCGCGAGGCGTGGATGCCGGTGCTGTTGCTATGCGGATGGCTGATGCGCCTGCTGGCATCAAGGATGCGGTGCATCGGGAGAGAGTTCGGGCTGTTGAGGCGGTGATGGGGGGGTGAGGTTTTTTTGCCCGTGCGGGGCTGGTTGGTTGTGGGGTTGTTTTGTTGGCCTTTCCTTGTGTTGTTAGTGGTCTATTAGCGTTGCCCCTGTGCGGGGCAATGCTCTCAACTTAAGCCTCAAAGAGCTTGTAAACGAGGCATTGCCCCTGTAAACTTCATCGCATAACTCACTGATAAATCAACGATATGAACTCAAATACCAGCGTCCTCGCGGCTTCTGGCTGAGTTCTCCGATTTCCTGCTCGATCCGGCGCTCGCCGATCGCGTGCGTCGTTCTCCCACTGCCTTTACCCGCAATCGCACACTGACCTTGCCGCGCATGGCCGCGCTGATGATGTCCGGCATGTGCGCCAGTGTGCAGGCCGAACTTGACGCGCTATTCGGCGCACTGGGAAGCAGCGGCGGGCGCACCCGCGCTGTCAG
>NZ_FRAB01000006.1 GCF_900142195.1 Paraburkholderia terricola | reverse complement strand
GCTTCCCAGTGCGCCGAATAGCGCGTCAAGTTCGGCCTGCACACTGGCGCACATGCCGGACATCATCAGCGCGGCCATGCGCGGCAAGGTCAGTGTGCGATTGCGGGTAAAGGCAGTGGGAGAACGACGCACGCGATCGGCGAGCGCCGGATCGAGCAGGAAATCGGAGAACTCAGCCAGAAGCCGCGAGGACGCTGGTATTTGAGTTCATATCGTTGATTTATCAGTGAGTTATGCGATGAAGTTTACAGGGGCAATGCCTCGTTTACAAGCTCTTTGAGGCTTAAGTTGAGAGCATTGCCCCGCACAGGGGCAACGCCAATAGACCACTAAGATCACAAGGAAAAGCCACCACCACAAGCAACCCAACCAACCGCCGAAAAGGCAAAAAAAAACCGGCTACCCCACTACAACCCTCTTCCTCTCCGCCCGCTGCATAAAATAATTAACCGCCACAACCCCAACAGTAACCACAGCAATAAACAAAGTAGCCAGCGCATTCATCTCAGGATTCAACCCCAGCCGAACGCGAGAAAAAACCACCAGCGGCAGCGTAGTCGACCCAGGCCCGGACAGGAATGCCGACAAAACCAGATCATCGATCGACAAGGTAAACGACAACAACCACCCCGAAACAAGCGCCTGCGAAATCAACGGCAACGTAATGGAGAAAAACACCCGCAGCGGCGTCGCCCCGAGATCCAGCGCGGCCTCTTCGAGAGAAGGATGCAACTCCCTCACACGCGACTGCACGATGATCGCCACATACGAAATACACAGCATCACATGCCCGATCCAGATCGTGAAGATGCCACGCCCCGCCGGCCACCCGAACCACTTCGCCATTTCGATGAACAGCAGCAGCAGCGAAATCCCCTGAATCACCTCGGGAATCACCAGCGGCGCATTGATCATCCCCGTGTACAGCGTAAAGCCGCGGAACCGTCCCATTCGCGCCAGCACGAAGCCCGCCCACGTGCCGATGATCACCGACGCAAACGCCGTCAGCAACGCCACCCGCAATGACAGCCACGCCGCCGCGATCAGTTCTTCATCCTGCAGCAACGCCGCATACCAGCGCGTGGAAAAGCACGTCCAGACCGTCACGAGTTGCGATTCGTTGAACGAATACACGATCAGACTCACGATCGGCACATACAGAAACAGAAAGCCCAGCCCCAACGCAATGAACTGCAAAACCCGGTTCGGCTTCATCAGCGCCTTTCCTCCATCGCCTTCGCCTGCGCGTACTGGAAAAACGCCATCGGCACCAATAACAGCAACACCATCGCGCACGTCACCGCGGAGGCCATCGGCCAATCGGCATTGTCGAAGAACTCATTCCACATCACGCGGCCGATCATCAGCGTATTCGCGCCGCCGAGCAATTCGGGAATCACGTACTCACCCACCGCCGGAATGAACACCAGCAGACAACCGGCGATGATGCCGTTCTTCGACAGCGGCAAGGTGATCTGCCAGAACGCTTTCCACGGCCTCGCGCCGAGGTCGTAAGCGGCTTCCAGCAAGGTCATGTCCATCTTCACCAGATGCGCGTACAGCGGCATGACGAGAAACGGCAGGTAGGAATACACCATGCCGATATACACCGCGGTATTCGTGTGATACAGCTCGATCGGCGTATGAATCACGCCGATCGACATCAGGAAGTTATTCAGCAAGCCGTTGTTCTTCAGAATGCCGATCCACGCATACACGCGAATCAGAAACGACGTCCAGAACGGCAGCATCACGGCCATCATCAGCAGATTCCGGCTCGCCGGATTCGAGCGCGCGATGTAATACGCCATCGGATAGCCGATCAGCAAACACAGCACCGTCGAAATCGCGGCGACCACCACCGAATTCACATAGGTCGCGAAATAGAGGCTGTCGGTGAGCAGAAACGCGTAATGCGAGAAGTCGAGCGTGATGCGAAGCGCGCCTTCCGCGAAGTTCGTCAACTCCGTGTAGGGCGGAATGCCAAGCTGCAAATCGGCGAAGCTGATCTTCACGACCAGCAGGAACGGCACCAGAAAAAACAGCAGCAGCCAGATGAACGGGCCGGCCACCACCGCGGTGCGGCCGGTCAGATTGAAGCGGCGCACCGGCCAGCTTGCGAAGGCATTGAGCGAGCGCTTCATGACGTCAGCACCACGCCGGCCGATGCGCTCCAGCGCACATACACTTCGTCGCCCCAGGTGGGCGGATCGATTTCCGTCAACGCAAGGCTCGTCACGTTCGCGATCACCGTTTTGCCGGCTTCGAGCTTCACGTGATACAGCGAATAGCCGCCCATGTAAGCGATATTCGTGACGACGCCCTTGCCCCAGTTGTACGCGCCCTCGGGCGGCTTGCGCGTGAGCGCGATGCGCTCGGGCCGCACCGAGATCGTCACCGGCATGCCGAGCGGACCGGTGATGCCGTGATTCACGTACAGCCGGCACGACAGGTCGGGCGTTTCGATGAACACGTGATCGGGCTCGTCCTCGACGGTATGGCCGTCGAACAGATTGGTCGAGCCGATGAACTCCGCCGAAAAACGGCTGTTCGGATACTCGTACACCTCATGCGGCGTGCCGAGCTGCACGATCTCGCCTTCGCTCATCACGGCGAGGCGGCTCGCCATCGTCATCGCCTCTTCCTGATCGTGCGTGACCATGATGCAGGTCACGCCCACCTTGTCGAGAATGTTGACCAGTTCGATCTGCGTGCGCTGACGGATCTGCTTGTCGAGCGCGGACATCGGCTCGTCGAGCAGCAGCAGCTTCGGCCGCTTGACGAGCGATCGCGCGAGCGCCACGCGCTGCTGTTGACCGCCGGAAAGCTGATGCGGCTTGCGCTTCGCGAAGCGGCCCATCTGCACGAGATCGAGCGCGGCCTGCACGCGATCCTTGAGCTCCGCTTTCGGCACGCCTTCCTGCTTCAGACCGAAGGCGACGTTCGTCTCCACGGTCATGTGCGGAAACAGCGCGTACGACTGGAACATCATGTTGACCGGCCGACGGTACGGCGGCAATTGCGCGAGATCCTCGCCGTCGATCAGGATCTTGCCCGAGGTCACGCTTTCGAGGCCGGCCAGCATGCGCAGCAAGGTCGACTTGCCGCAACCGGAACTGCCGAGCAGCGCGAACAGCTCGCCCTTCTTCACCGACAGGTTGACCCCCTTGACCGCCACGGTCTCGCCGAACTTCTTCACGACATCGACGATCTGGACGAAGTTATCGGCTGCGTCGCCCGTAGCGGCGTTAAGGCCCGGCGACGGCGCGGCCGACCCTGCCAGCGCGCCCGACTGGTCACTACTCATCACAATGCTTTACTCCGGCGTTTGACGAACAAAGCCCCCGGTGAACACCGAGGGCTTCATGATGATGCTTACCCGTTCATGGAAGCCGCGGGTCAGCGGCCGGACTTGAATTCAGTCCACAGCCGCGTTTGCAGCCGCTGGACTTCCGGCGGCAGCGGCTTCAGCAGGAACAGCGTCTTGATGACGTCGGGCGGCGGATACACGGCCGGGTCGCTCGCCACGTCCTTGTCCACGTACTTGCGCGCCTCGAGGTTCGCGCTCGGGTAGTAGACGGCATTGGTGATCGCGGCGTGAACCTGCGGCGTTTCGATGTAGTTGATCCACTCGTGCGCGGCTTCCTTGTTCTTCGCATCCTTCGGAATCGCCATCACGTCGAACCACACCGGGGCGCCGCCCTTCGGAATGTAGTACTCGATCTTGTAGGCCTTCTTCGCTTCGGCCGCGCGGTGCTTCGCGATCACCACGTCGCCCGACCAGCCGTATGCGAAGCAGACGTCGCCGCCGACCAGGTCGTTGATGTAGCCCGACGAGTTGAACTGCGTGATGTACGGACGGATCTTCTTCAACATCGCGAGCGCGGCGCGGTAGTCGGCCGGGTTCGTGCTCATCGGATCCTTGCCGATGTAGTGCAGCGCGGCGGCGAACATCTGGTCCGGCGCGTCGAGCACGGACACGCCGCAGGCCTTCAGCTTCGAGATGTTTTCCGGCTTGAAGAGCACGTCCCAGTTATCGAGCGGCACGTTCTTGCCGAGAATCTGCTGGACCTTGGTGACGTTGTAGCCGAGGCCGGTCGTGCCGTAAGCCCAGGGCACCGTGTACTTGTTGCCCGGATCGGCGCCGGCGACGAGCGCCATCAGCGAGGGGTCGAGGTACTTGAGGTTCGGCAGCTTCGATTTGTCGAGCGGTGAAAAGATGCCCGCGGCGATCTGCTTGCCGGCGTAATTGCTGGTCGGCACGACGATGTCGTAGCCGGAATTGCCGGTGAGGAGCTTGGCTTGCAGCGTGTCGTCGCTGTCGTAGTTGTCGTATTTGACCTGGACGCCGCTCTGCTTGGTGAAGTTCGGAATGGTGTCCTTGGCGATGTAATCGGACCAGTTATACACGTTCAGTTGCGTATCCTTCGCAACGGCCGTCAACCACGGCGCCGCGCACAAGACCAGCGCCGCCACTTGCCCCACTACCCGTCTTTTCATTCCGTTCTCCGATCGTGGCCGGCGCGAGCCGACCGTCGCCACCCATGCCGCGGCACAGCGCACACGGCTCCCCTGAAAAATCCGAAAACTACCATCAATTATTGCGCGGTCCAAAAAAAATGCCCGCCTGTCGCGCAAACGGTACAGCGTAAGCCGCGCGCTGGAAAATTGCGCGCAATTTTAGCGGGTTATCGGCGCCTGTCCACCCGAAAAAAAGATCGACGGCGGCGGCGCGGCCTTCTCTTGCTCCGGTCGCGGCGTTCGGGGCTTGCGTCGCTCTCGTTGGAAGCGGCCGGCGGAGAGGCGGGTTGTGCGCCGTTTGCGCGTCGGTTGGTGCCCTGTTGCTGCGTCGGTTTGTGCGCCGTTGGTGCGCCGTTGGTGCGCCGTTGGTGCGTCGGTTCGTGCGTCGGTTCGTGCGTCGTTCCCGCGTCGGTTCGTGCGTCGTTCCCGCGTCGGTTCGTGCGTCGTTCCCGCGTCGGTTCGTGCGTCGTTCCCGCGTCGGTTCGTGCGCCGTTCCTCCATCGTTCCAGCGTCGGTTCCCGCGTCGATTCCCGCGCCGTTCGCGCGTCTTTATGCGAACCGGCTAGCGTCTCGGCAAGCGCGAGCCGCCTCGCGTTCGTCGGCGCACAATAGCTGCCAGAGATCCGAACGACAACGCGCCGGCAATCCCGCGGCCGCGCCGGACCTCTCGCCGCCCCCGCGTGCCCGACCCGCCGCGGGCACGTGGCTTGCGAAGCCATGCAGTCTTTACGCTCAGGGCATCGATGAACACCAATCCATTCGCGTTGCGCCCCAATCGCCGCCCTCGTCTGCCGGATGGCGGGCCGGCACGTCCAGCGCATTGGTTTTCGTTCGTCGGCGCGGGCGCGCTGATCGCGGTCGGCTATGTCGATCCGGGCAACTGGGCGACCGCGCTCGGCGCCGGTGCGGGCTACGGCTATCGGCTGCTCGGCATGGTGCTGCTGTCGAGCCTGATGGCGATGCTGCTGCAATGGCTGTCCTCGCGCCTCGGCGTCGTGACCGGGCGCGATCTCGCGCAGGTCTGCCGCGAGCGCACCGGCCGGCGCGGCACGCTGTTCCTATGGCTCACGAGCGAGGTCGCGATCATCGCGTGCGACGTCGCGGAGGTGGTCGGCAGCGCCGTCGCGTTGCAATTGCTGCTGGGCGTCTCGCTGACGGTCGGCGTGCTGATGTCGGCGGTCTGCACGTTCGCGCTCCTCGCGCTCCAGCAGAAAGGCGGCCGCAAGCTCGAAGCGGTGATCGCGACGCTGATCGGTTTCGTCGGCCTGTGTTTCGTGGTGGAACTGGCGCTGGCCGATCCCGACTGGCACGCCGCGCTGGCCGGCACGGTGCCGAGCGCCGAGTTGCTGCGCAATGCGGGCATGGTGTGGCTGGCGGCGGGCATCGTCGGCGCGACGGTGATGCCGCACAACCTCTATCTGCACTCCGCGCTCGTCAAGCAGCACGCGCCGGGCGGCAGCGACCCCGAGATCAAGGCCGCGTTGCACGTCGTCAATATCGACACCTTCGCTTCCCTTTCGTTTGCCTTCGTGATCAACGCGGCGCTGCTGATCGTGTCGGCTGCGGTGTTCCATGCGAACGGCCATCGCGACATCACCGATCTCGCCGACGCCCACCGGCTGATCGCGCCGCTGGTCGGCACGCCCTGGGCCAGCATCCTGTTCGCGGCGGCGCTGCTCGCGTGCGGCTTGAGCGCGACCGTCACCGGCACCTTGGCCGGTCAGGCGGTGATGGAAGGCTTTTTGCGCATCCGCCTGCCGCGCTGGAAGCGCGCGCTGCTCACCCGCGCGCTGGCGATCGGACCGGCGCTCTTCGCGGTCGCGCTGTTCGGCCAGCACGGGTCGAATCAATTGCTGGTGGCAAGCCAGGTGGTGCTGAGTCTGCAGTTGCCGCTCGCGGTGGTGCCGCTGATCCGCTACACGTCGAACGCCGGGCTGATGGGCGACTGGCGCGTGCGCGGCGTGCCGCTCGTGCTGGCGTGGCTGTGCGCCACGCTGATCCTCGTGATCAACGGCACGCTGCTGTGGCAGTTGGCGTTCGGAGAATGAAGCGGGTTGATGGTGTGGGTGATGAAGCTTGGCTGGAAAGCTTGGCTTTGAAGCCGGGCTGTGAAGCCGGCTATGAAGCCGGGCCATGAAGTCGGCTTGAAGCCGGCTGTGAAGTCGGCTGTGAAGTCGGCTGTGAAGTCGGCTGTGAAGTCGGGTTGCGAAGCCGGGCCATGAAGTCGGCTAAGAAGCCGGGCCATGAAGTCGGGTTGTGAAGCCAAGCTACGAAGCCGCGCTATGAAACCGGCCTCTGAAGCCGCGCTACGAAGCCACGCCCCAAGGCTCGACCATCAACCAACCCACGCGACCTTTTCTCGCCCCCGGCTCCGGATGAAGTAAATTGGCGAGCATCGCCTGAGTATTTCGCCATAATCGGCGACGCCGCCCTCGGCCCGCGCCCCGCCGGCCAGGGCCTCAAGCTCGCGGCAGCGGCCGCGCATCGCGCCGCTGCCTTTTTGTGCCACGTTCGCGCCCTCGCGCTTCCGCGCGTGCGTTCCGGCGTGCCGGTGCCCTGTCGCGATTCGACACCCGCCGCGCCGTTTCGCCCGCTGCCCTTGCTCCCTGGACGACAGCCCATGCGTTTCGCCGTTTCGCTCAATCGCCTCGCCCGTCTCAAGTCACCTCGAACTCGCCGTGCCAGCGCGCGCACGTCAAGCCGCACATCAAGCCGCACGTCACCCTTCGCGCCGCTGTTTCCGTTCCTCGCCATCGTCGTCATTGCCGCAACCGCGGCCACGCCGCGCGAGGCCCGGGCGACCGTCGCCATGCTGCAGCCGGCGCGCGTGGCCGCCGCCACCGAGCCGTTGCAAATCACGCTGCTCTATTCCGCCGACGACGCCAAACCCCTCACCGTCACCGTGCCGCCGACGATCCGCGTGAGACTGAACGGCGCCGAACGATCGCCGCAACCGCTCGACTTGCAGCGCGAAGCGGGCGTGCCCGACACGCTGCGCCTGAGGCCCGGCCAGTTCCGCAAGGTCCGCTTCTCCGCGCCGTGGCCCGAGTGGGCGCGCGGCGAAGTGCGGATCGATCCGGTCGGCTTCGACGCTTCGCCGGCACTCGTCGCAATCAACCGCGGGCCGCAACAGATCGCGATCGCCCAGGCCGAACGCACGGAAAGCCAGGCGAGCACCCCGGCGCAAGCCGCGGCCACCGCGGCGGCGGTCGACGGCCCGACCGGCGACGCGATGTCGCCGCCCGGCGACTCGCTCGCCACGCCCGGACGCGGCGTGCTCGCCCACGTCTCCTACTACGACCCGATGTACATCGCCGCCGGCCACAACGGCGACACGAACGCGCGGCTGCAATTCAGCTTCAAATACCGCCTCATGATGCCGGACGACCTGCGCTCGAAAGCCTTTCTCGACAACGTCTATTTCGCCTATACGCAGACCTCGATCTGGAACCTGTCCGCCGACTCGCGGCCGTTCCGCGATACGACTTATAGTCCGCAATTCTTCTACTACGTGCCGGACACGGGCTGGCGCAGTTCGTGGTTCACGCGCATGGGGTTCGCCGCGGGGCTGAGCCACGAATCGAACGGCAAAGGCGGCGCGGACTCGCGCAGCATCAACATGCCTTTTATCCGGCCGACGTGGGAATTCGGCGATCTGACGGGCAATCACCTGAGCGTCTCGCCGAAAATCTATTACTACCTCGGCAAGAGCAGCAACCCCGACATCGCCGACTATCGCGGCTACGTCGACCTGCTGGTCAAATACGGCAGCCCGGACGGCTGGCAACTCGCGACCACCCTGCGCAAGGGCACCAGGCACTGGTACGGCAGCATCGACACGCAATTCACCTATCCGCTCGCCAAACTGCTGGGCAGCGCGTGGGGCGGCTATCTGTGGGTCGGCTATTTCAACGGTTATGGCGAGGATCTGCTGGATTACAACAACCGCCAGCACTGGATGGCGCGCATCGGCTACAGCATCGCGCGCTGAAAGCGGGGCAAGGGGCGCGCGCCGCATCGTTTAACATAGCGGAACTTCGCTTCTTCGCCCCAAGGTTTCCGATGGCTTCGAATCTCCATGACCTACCCGACAGCCCCTGCATCGGCGTCTGCTCCACGCTCTTCGACGAGGTGTGCAAAGGCTGCGGCCGCACCGCCACCGAGGTCTCCAACTGGGTGTTTCTGAGCGACGAGGAAAAGCGCGCGGTGTGGGTACGGATCGAGCAGGACGGCACCGCCATGCGCTTTCAGAACGACAAGCTGTAGTCCCTCTCCCTCTCCCGCTCCCTCTTCCTGGCGGTGGCGCTCAGAACCGCATGCCGACACCCAACCCCACGATCACCGGATCGATGCTCAAGCGGCCAAGCGACTGACCGCCGAGCGACGCATCCGTATGCATCCAGATCTTCTTGATGTCCGCGTTGACGAACAGCGACCTGGTCACCTGCACGTCCACGCCCGCCTGCAACGCGGGGCCGAAGCTGTGATTGGTGACCGAGATCGGCTGGCCGCCCACGTTCGCGCCGTTGTTATAGAACAGCGTGTAGTTGATGCCCGCGCCGACATAGGGGCGAATGCGCCCGGCATGATTGAAGTGATATTGCAGCAGCAGCGTGGGCGGCAACACGTTCACGCCGCCGAGATTGCCGAGGCTCGACGTCAGTTGATGGCGCGACGTGGCGAGAATCAGCTCGACGCCGAGATAATCGCGGATCATGTAAGTCAGATCCAGTTCCGGCACGATCGCGTTGTTCACGCCCACGTTGAGCGCCGACAGCGATTGCGTGGTGTCCACGTTCGGCATGATGCTGATCGCGCGCAAACGCACCAGCACGTCGCCGGCGTGAATGCCGCTGATCGGATCATCGCCCGCGGCCTGCGCCTGCGGCGCGAGAAGGCCCGCGCATAACAGGCTCGCCGCGACGGCGGCGGCCTTGATGCTCAGCCCGAGAACGTTTCTGTACGAGTGCTTCATGTGATTCCCCTCTTGTTGGTGTGGACATGGGGATTGTCGAAGCTCTCGTCAGCCCCTACGTTGACCGGTATCAACCCAGGAAAAACGCCCAGCGCCCTGCGACCGACGGTCGCGTTGCGCCGGTCAGCAGCAGTTCGATCAGATCGTGCACGCTGCGAATGGCCGAGCCGAACGGCAAGGCCTCGCGGCCGCGGAAGAACAGGCCGTTGGCGACGTCGCCGCGCAATGCCGCGGCGAGCCGCGTGTCGATGCAGAAGTGGCCGAACTTCTCGATACCGTCGCGCCAGCCGCACACGCTCAGGCATTCGAGCGCGGTCGGACAGGCATGTTTGAGCGCGCCGACCTTCTCGCGGATCTTCGTTTCCTGGCGCAGATAGCGCACCAGCCAAGGCGTCTTCACGGCACGCGCGGGCAGCCCCGTCACGCTGACGAATTCGACGATGTCCTCGGGCGCGGCTTCGGCCAGCACGCGCTTGAAGTTCGGATGCGCGTCGCCTTCCTCGGTGACGGCGAACGGCGTGCCGAGTTGCACGCCGTTCGCCCCGGCGTCGAGCAGTTCGCGCACCGCTTCATGACTATTGATGCCGCCCGCGACGATCAGCGGTACGTCGTCACGCTTCAGGCCGAGCGAGGTGAAGACCGTCTCGAGTTCCTCGAGAACGCGCACGAAGTCGAAGCGTCGATCGTGCATGTCGGCAAGATGGGTGACGCCGAGATGGCCGCCTGCGTGCGCCGGATGTTCGATCACCACGGCGTCGGGCAAGCGGCCTTTTTTCATCCACTTCTTCAGCATGAGCGCGACGCCGCGGCTATCCGAGAGAATCGGAATCAGCGCGATGTCGTGGCCTTGGGTCATATCCGGCAAATCGAGCGGCAGACCCGCACCCATGACGATTGCGTGCGCGCCGCTCTCGCACGCGACGCGCACGTAGTCCGCCTGCGCGCTGACTGCCTTCATCACGTTCACGGCGATCATGCCGCGGCCTTCGCTGAGTGCCTTCGCGGCATGAATCTCGCGGGCCAGCGCGGTCAGATTCGCCTGCTCCAGAGTCGCCCGGTCCGGCGACTGAGCGCAGCGTTCGAGCAAGTCGGGATGGTGATGGCGCAAGTCGATGCTGGCGATGGTGCCGAGCGCGCCCTCGCGGGCAACGCTGCCGGCAAGGCGATGGGCGGAGATACCGACGCCCATGCCGCCCTGCACGATAGGCAGTAACGAGCGGCCGCGGATGATGAGCGGTGGAAAGGAATGAGAAGTGAGCATGGCGCCCCGAGCGGTGACTATCGAAACGCAGATAATCGACCGTCGGGTGCGGCTTGCGTTGCGCTGGATCAACGAGCCTGTTCGCGACTTCAGCGCTTGTGATGCCTAGTTGACGCCGGTCATGCGGATCACAGCTTGAATTGCATGGATTTGAACTCGAGGTATTCGTCGAGTCCATAGACGCCGTTCTCGCGCCCGAACCCCGACTGCTTGAAACCGCCGAACGGCGCGGCCATATTCCACGCTCCGCCGTTGATGTCGACCTGCCCTGTGCGAATGCGCCGCGCGACGCCGGCCGCGCGCTCATCGCTGCCGGCCCATACCGCGCCGCCGAGTCCATAGGGTGAGTCATTGGCGATTCGCACGGCTTCTTCCTCGTCCTTGTATGTGAGGATCGAGAGCACCGGGCCGAAGATTTCCTCTTGCGCGATCGTCGCCTTCGGATGCACGCGGCCGAATACCGTCGGCTTCACGAAAAAGCCTCTGGATAAACCATCCGGCAGACCCGTCCCGCCGGTCACGAGTTCAGCGCCCTCCTCGACGCCCTTCGCGATGTATTGCTGCACACGCGACTGCTGGAGCGCCGAAGCCAACGGTCCGAGCCGGGTCGTCTCGTTGCGCGGATCGCCGGCCACGTACGCCTCGGCGGCCTGCTTCGCGAGCGCGCGCGCTTCGTCGTAGCGCGCCTCGGGCACCAGCATGCGCGTGTGGGCGGAGCAGGTTTGTCCGGAGTTCAGGAAGCATGCGTCGACGGTGCCCTTCACCGCCGCCGCGAAATTCGCATCGTCGAGGATGACCGAGGCCGATTTGCCGCCGAGTTCGAGCGCGACGCGCTTGACCGTCGCCGACGCCAGCTCGGACACCCGCTTGCCGGCGCGCGTCGAACCGGTGAACGACACCATGTCGACCGACGGATGGCTCGCGAGCACCTCGCCCACCACCGGTCCGTAACCGCTCACCAGATTGAACACGCCGGCCGGCAAGCCGGCTTCGTGGATCGCCTCGGCGAGCACGAACGCATTCAACGGCGCGACCTCCGACGGCTTGAGCACCACCGTGCAGCCCGCAGCGAGCGCCGCGGCGACCTTCAGCGTGATCTGGTTGAACGGATAGTTCCACGGCGTGATCGCCGCCACCACGCCGACCGGCTCGCGCACCACCAGCGAATTGCCGACGCGCTCCTCGAACTGGAACTCCGCTGCGAGCTTCGCGTAGGCACCCCAGTTGTAGATCGGGCTACCCACCTGAATCGCGCGCGCGAGTTTCAACGGCATGCCGACTTCGCCGGCGATCAGCGCGGCCAGTTCGTCGGTGCGCGCCTTCAGGTTCGCTGCGATCTTGCGCAGATAGTCGCCGCGTTCGGCGGGCGGCGTCGCGGCCCAGGCGTCGAAGGCGACGCGCGCGGCGGCAATCGCGTTTTCCGCATCGGCTTCGATGCCTTCCGGGATGCGGCCCATGATCTCCTCGGTGCCCGAGTCGATCACGTCGATCGTGCCGGTGCCGCACGGCGCGATCCATTTGCCGTCGATATAGAGCTTGTCGTAGGTCTTCATGATGGTCCGTCCGTGGCTCAGGATTGATCTATCCATTCTAGTCAGCGCTGCGACGCCTGACTGTGTGCAATCTTCGGGCCATGAAAAAAGCCCGCTTCGAGGAAGCGGGCCTGGCGGTGCCACATGACGCCTGGGCGAGAGGCTCGAAAACCTTACTGCACACCCTGGCTCAACAGGAAATCTTCATAGTTGCCGCCAAAGTCGTTCAGCGTGCCGTTGGTCTTCACTTCGATGATGCGATTCGCCAGTCCGCTCACGAACTCCCGGTCGTGGGAGACGAAAATCAGCGTGCCTTCGAACTTGTCGAGCGCGATTTGCAGCGATTCGATCGACTCCATGTCCATGTGGTTGGTCGGCTCGTCCATCAGCAGCACGTTGTGGCGGCCCAGCATCAGCTTGCCCCAGATCATGCGGCCCTTCTCGCCGCCGGACAGCACCTTCACCGACTTGCGGATGTCGTCCGCATTGAACAGCAGCCGGCCGAGCGTGCCGCGCACCATCTGCTCGTCGTCGCCTTCCTTGCGGTACGTGTCGATCCAGTCCATCAGCGTGACGTCGTCGGGAAATTCCTCGTACGTGTCTTGCGGCATGTAGCCGACGTTCGCGTTCTCGGCCCACTTCACGGTGCCGTGATCGAGTTGCAGCTTGCCGAGCAGCGCGCGCAGCAGCGTGGTCTTGCCCGCGCCGTTCTCGCCGATGATCGCGATCCGCTCGCCCGGCTGCACGCTGATGCTGAAGTCGTTGAAGATGGTGCGCTCGTACTTCTTCGTGATGCGCTCGGCGACCACGGCGATGTTGTGCAGCTTCTTCTCGTACTCGAAGCGGATGAACGGGTTCTGCCGCGACGACGGCTTGAATTCCTCGATCTTGATCTTGTCGATCATCTTCAGACGGCTGGTGGCCTGGCGCGCCTTCGACTTGTTGGCCGAGAAGCGGCGCACGAAGTCCTGCAGATCGGCCACGCGTTCCTTCGCCTTCGCGTTGGCGTTCTGCTGACGCTCGCGCGCCTGCGTGCTCGCCAGCATGTAGTCGTCGTAATTGCCCGGATAGACCTTCAGCGTGCCGTAGTCCATGTCCGCCATGTGCGTGCAGACCTGGTTCAGGAAGTGGCGATCGTGCGAGATGATGATCATCGTCGAGTTGTACTGGTTCAGCACGTCTTCCAGCCAACGGATCGAGTTGATGTCCAGGTTGTTGGTCGGCTCGTCGAGCAGCAGCACGTCCGGCTTCGAGAACAGCGCCTGCGCGAGCAGCACGCGCAGTTTCCAGCCCGGCGCCACGTTGCTCATCGGGCCGTTGTGGTCTTCGATCGCGATGCCGATGCCGAGCAGCAGTTCACCCGCGCGCGCCTCGGCCGTATAGCCGTCGTACTCGGCGAACTTCGCTTCGAGTTCGGCGGCGTGCATGTAGTCGTCGTCGGTGGCGTCGGGGTTCGCGTAGATCGCGTCGCGCTCGGTCATCGCGGCCCACATTTCGGTGTGGCCCATCATCACGACGTCGAGCACCCGCACGTCTTCATAGGCGAACTGGTCCTGGCGCAATTTACCGAGGCGCACGTTCGGCTCGAGCATCACGTTGCCCGAGCTCGGCTCCAGATCGCCACCCAGAATCTTCATGAAGGTGGATTTACCGCAGCCGTTCGCACCGATCAGGCCATAGCGGTTCCCTTCCCCGAATTTGACCGAGATGTTCTCGAAGAGGGGCTTTGGCCCGAATTGCATGGTGATATTGGCGGTAGACAGCACGGCGCGTCCCTTTGAATGTGATATCGGCGAAAAACCGCATATTTTAGCAGGTTATCGCGAATTTAACCTGCGCGCGCGGCCTGCGGCCGGGCCTCAGCGCCGCGCGGCGCGGGCCGCGCGTCCACGAAGGCGTGGCGAATGGCCCGCCTGGCCTCGCGTTCGCCACCCGCCCCATTTATCGGGTACGCGACGTGCGACAACGCT
Source organism: Paraburkholderia terricola (assembly GCF_900142195.1). Classification (GTDB taxonomy): domain Bacteria; phylum Pseudomonadota; class Gammaproteobacteria; order Burkholderiales; family Burkholderiaceae; genus Paraburkholderia; species Paraburkholderia terricola. Next base: position 223,245 of record NZ_FRAB01000006.1, on the reverse strand, counting down.
CGTTCGAACGGCGAACGGTGCCGGCGGCGCGCGCGATCCGTTGCCTATACTTTTTGGACACCCACGAAGAGGAAAGGAGGAAGTTCATGTCAGACCACGTCTACAAGCAGATCGAACTCACGGGTTCGTCGACCAAATCGATCGACGACGCCATCAGCACCGCGATCGCCCGAGCGTCGAAAACCTTGCGCAATCTGCACTGGTTCGAAGTCACGGAAACGCGGGGCCAGATCGAGGACGACAAAGTCGCTTACTGGCAGGTGACCATCAAGGTCGGCTTGCGTATCGAGTAAAGGCGGCGTTGCGCTTGCCTGCTACGCAAAACCCGAAGCGCCGAAACGAAAAAAGCTGCGTCCGCATTGGACGCAGCTCCTTGCACAGCGTGCTAAAAGCGCTTGCCCGCCGATCACCACGCGCGTCGGTCGCGAGCCCCTGGCTTATTTATTTCGGCAGCGAGCCGTCCACGCCTTCCACATACCAGTTCAGACGTTGCAGTTCGGGATCGGTCAGCGTCTTGCCGGCCGGCACCTTCACCGCGCCCGCCTGATCCTTGATCGGGCCCGCGAACACGTCCCACTTGCCGCCCGCCAGTTCGTCGCGCTTCGCGGCGACCTTCTTCTGCGCGTCGGCCGGCAGCGCCGACGTGTTCAGGTCTTCGAGATCCACGGCCTTGTGCGGAATCCCCCACCACACCGGATCGTTCTTCCACTTGCCGTCCAGCACCTGCTGGATCGCCGCGTTGTAATACACGCCCCAATGCGCGACCACCGAACCGAGGTGCGCGTCGGGGCCGAACTTCTTCATGTTCGAATCCCAGCCGAACGCGTGCACGTGCTTGGCCGATGCGGTCGCGAGCGTGGCGCTCGAATCGGTGTTTTGCAGCAGCACGTCGGCGCCCTGGCCGATCAGCGTTTCAGCGGCCTGCTTCTCCTTGCCCGGATCGAACCAGCTATTGATCCAGATGACCTTGGTATGCACCTTCGGATTCACCGAGCGCGCGCCGAGCGTGTACGCGTTGATGTTGCGGATCACCTCGGGAATCGGCACCGAGGCGACGAAGCCGAGCGTGTTGGTCTTCGTCACGTAGCCCGCGGCGACGCCGGCCAGATACGCGCCCTGATACATGCGCACGTCGTAGGTGCCGAAGTTCGGCGCCTTCTTGTAGCCGGTTGCGTGCAGGAACACGGTGTCGGGAAAATCTTTCGCGACCTTGAGTTCGAAGTCCTGGTAGCCGAAGCTCGAACCGATGATGATCTTGTTGCCCTTGTTCGCCAGATCGCGGAACACGCGCTCGGAGTCGGCCGATTCGGGCACGTTCTCTATGCGGGTGATCTTGACCTTGCCGCCGAACTTCGCTTCGGCTTCCTTCGAGCCCTGATCGTGCGCGAAGGTCCAGCCGGCATCGCCCGGATTGCCCAGGTAGACGAACGCGACGCCCGGCGCCTCCGCGGCCTGCGCGCTTTGCGCGAGCGGCGCGCTCAACGCCGCACCCAGCGCCAGCGACGCCGCGCCCCCTGCGAAAGCGGTCAGCAGATTGCTTCTCTTCATGTTTTCTCCTGTCGTGTCTGTCGAATGTGAGTGTGTCGAATCAATGAAACGTGCGCCTCGCTGCGCAATCAGCCCGCCGAGAAAAACGGCCTGCCGAGCGATGCTGGCGCATTCAGGCGAATGGTGTTCGGGTTGCGCGAAATCAGCACCAGCACGACGACCGTCGCGACGTACGGCAGCATCGCGAGGAATTGCGTCGGCACGGGCACGCCGATCGCCTGCGCGTAAAACTGCAGGCCCGTCACGGCGCCGAACAGCAGCGCGCCGATCAACAGACGACCCGGCCGCCACGTCGCGAACACCACCAGCGCGAGTGCGATCCAGCCGCGGCCCGAGGTGAGCTGTTCCTGCCACAAATGCAGATTGACGATCGAGTAATAGCCGCCCGCGAGTCCCGCCATGCCGCCGCCGAAGGCCACCGCGCCGTAGCGCACGCCGACCACCGGAAAGCCGACCGAATGCGCGACTTGCGGCGATTCGCCGACCGAGCGCAGCACGAGGCCCGCGCGCGTGCGATAAAGAAACCAGCCGATCACGGCGAACATCAGGAACGCGAGATAGTCGAGCGGCGTGAGGCTGAAGAACGCGGGACCGATGACCGGAATCTTCGAGAGGCCGGGAATGGTCCACGTTCCGATCGTCTCGCGCACGGCGGCCGACGTGTACGGCTTGCCGACATAGGCGGACAGGCCGATGCCGAAGATCGTCAGCGACAAGCCGGTGGCGACCTGGTTGGCGAGCATCGTGAGCGTGAGGAACGCGAACAGCAGCGACATCGCGAGACCCGCGCCGATCGCGGCGAGCACGCCGAGCCACGGGTTGCCGGTGATCGCGGTGACCGCGTAGCCGGTCACCGCGCCCATCAGCATCATGCCTTCGACACCGAGGTTCAGAACGCCCGACTTCTCGGTGACGAGTTCGCCCGCGCCCGCGAACATCAGCGGAATCGCGGCGGTGACGGCGCTCGATGTGAGCGCGCTGGCTTGTTGAATATCCATGAGATCCGGCGTGAAAAATCAGTGAGCCAATGAGTCAGCCGATCAGCGAGCCAATCGGCGAATGAGCGAGTGAGCCGATCAGTGAACCTGCGGCGCCAGCGAACGGCGGCGCACGCGGTAGTTCACGAACAGGTCGGCGCCCAGCAGGCAGAACAGGAGAAGCCCCTGGAACACGCCGGAGAGCGCCTGCGGCAACTGCATCGAGGTCTGCACCGCTTCGCCGCCGAGGTACAGCAGCGCCATCAGCAGGCTCGCGAGCACGATGCCGAGCGGATGCAGCCGCCCGACGAACACGACGATGATCGCGGTGAAGCCATAGCCCGGCGACCACGTGGCCTGCAACTGGCCGATCGGGCCGGAAATCTCGCCCATGCCGGCGAGGCCCGCGAGGCCGCCGCTGATGAGCAGCGACGTCCAGATGGTTTTCTTGTCGGAGAAGCCGGCGTAGCGCGCGGCGAGCGGGGCGAGACCGCCGACGTTCATCCGGTAGCCCGCGAAGCTCTTGCGCATGAACAGCCACACGAGCGGAATCGCGATGAGGGTGACGAACAGCGACGCGTTCAGACGCGTGCCGCGCAGCCATTTCCAGTGCCAGTCGCCGGAAAAGGTCGGATAAAGCGCGTCGCCGCCGAACATTTCGGAGAGCGGGAAATTCATGCCCTGCGGATCGCGCCACGGGCCGCTCACCAGATAGATCAGCAGTTGCGTCGCCACATACGTGAGCATCAGGCTGACCAGAATCTCGTTGGTGTTGAAGCGGCTTTTCAGCAGCGCGGGAATGGCGGCCCACGCCATGCCGCCGAGCACGCCGGCCGCCATCATGGTCGGCAGAATCCACCAGCCGGTGGCCTGATCGAAATAGATCGCGACGCCGCTCGCGGCGATGCCGCCCAGCAGCATCTGCCCTTCCGCGCCGATGTTCCAGACGTTGGCGCGATAGCCGATCGCGAGGCCGAGGCCGATCAGGCACAGCGGCGACGCTTTCAGCAGCAGTTCGGACCAGCCGTTCACGCTGGCAAGCGGCTCGATGAAAAACGCGTGCATTGCCTGCAGCGGATCACGGCCGACGAGGCCGAAGATCAGAAAGCCGATCGCGAGCGTGAGCAACGCGGCGATCAGCGGCACGGCAAGCTGCATCGCGCGCGAGGGCGTGGTGCGTGCTTCGAGTCGATACGGAAGAATCATGGGTAGCGTGTCGTTATGTTGGGTTCTGGCCGTGCCGATTCGCTTCAGGCGTGCGCCGGCTGTTCCGCCGAAGGCGCCGCGCCCTCGCGGTCGCCGAACAGGCCCGCCATCCAGCGGCCGATTTCCTCGGCGTTGGTCGCGCCGGTGGCGCGCACCGGCGAGAGCTTGCCGCGCGCGAGCACCGCGATCCGGTCGCAGATGTCGAACAGTTCCTCCAGTTCCTCGGAGATCACCAGGATCGCCACGCCGCGAGCCGACAAATCCAGCAACTGCTGACGAATGAACGCCGCCGCGCCGACGTCGACGCCCCAGGTCGGCTGCGCGACCACCAGCACCTTGGGAGACTGCAATATCTCGCGGCCCATGATGTATTTCTGCAGATTGCCGCCGGAGAGACTTTGCGCCAACGCTTCCGAGCCGCCGCAGCGCACGTCGAAGGCTTCGATGCAGCGCCTCGCGAACGCGCGCATCGCGCCCGCCTTGATCCAGCCGGAATTCACCATCTGCTGGCGATGCGCGGTAAGCAGCGCGTTCTCCGACAGCGTCATCGCCGGCACCGCGCCGCGGCCCAGCCGCTCTTCCGGCACGAAGCCGAAGCCGAGCGCGCGCCGCGCGCCCGCGCCGAGCCGCCCCGCCGGCTTGCCGCAGATCGTGACCGCATCGGCGCGCACACCGCGCTTTTCGCCCGATAGCGCCGACAGCAATTCGGCCTGCCCGTTGCCCGACACGCCCGCGATGCCGAATATCTCGCCGGCATGCACGCCGAACGACACGTTCTCGAGCGAGGTGCCGAACGGATCGTCGCTCGTCACCGACAACCGTTGCACGTCGAGCAGCACCGCGCCCGGCTTGTGTTCACGACGCGTGTAATCCGGCAGCGAATGACCGACCATCAACTGCGCGAGCGACGCATGCGTTTCCTCTTTCGGCTTCACGTGACCGGTCACGCGGCCGCCGCGCATCACGGTGGCGGTGTCGCACAGTTCCTGGATTTCGTCGAGCTTATGGCTGATGTAGAGAATGCTGCAGCCTTCGGCGGCGAGCCGCCGCAGCGTCTCGAACAGCTTGCGCACCGCTTGCGGCGTGAGCACCGAAGTCGGTTCGTCCATGATCAGCAGGCGCGGGTTCTGCAACAGACAGCGCACGATCTCCACGCGTTGCCGCTCGCCCACCGTCAGGCTATGCACGTGACGCTGCGGGTCGATGTCGAGGCCGTAATCGGCGGAGACTTCGCGAATACGCTTGGACAGCGTCTGCAGGTCGAAGGGCTCGTCGAGCGCAAGCGCGATGTTTTCGCCGACCGTGAGCGTCTCGAACAGCGAAAAGTGCTGGAACACCATGCCGATGCCGAGCTTGCGCGCCGCCGCCGGACTCGCGATCTCGACCGCCTCGCCTTCCCAGCGGATCTCGCCGGCGTCGGGCCGCACCGCGCCGTAGATGATCTTCATCAGCGTGCTCTTGCCGGCGCCGTTTTCGCCGAGCACCGCATGGATTTCACCCGGCGCGACGATCAACGTGACGTCGTCGTTGGCGCGCACGGCCGGGTACTGTTTGGTGATGCCCTCGAGCACCAGCCGGGGCGCCGCCTGTTCCGGCGTCGTTGCCGGCTGCGCGGCGGCGCCGTCGCTATAAGAAGAGTCGCTCATGTGTTTCCGTAGTACGTCGGTGACTGCCGGTTACAACGCGTCCGCCCGCCTTGCCGGCAGACGATCCGTCACCACAACCGGATGACGATACCTAATTCGACCCACTCAGTCGAGCCTTCAAAATTCCCGCAAACCCGCGCCACTGCTTGCTTTGCGGGTATGCCACCCTTGACGCGGTTTTTCGTCCATATTAAAACGCATATACCCACACGCCCATTCGATCAGCCAGAACATATATTTCGGAGAAGTCATGAGCCAGCAACGCGAGGCGATCGATACCTACCTGCTACGCGTCTTGCACACCCTCTTGATGGAGCGCAGCGTGACGCGCGCCGCCGTCAAGCTGAATCAATCGCAACCCGCCATCAGCGCCGCGCTGCGCCGTTTGCGCGACATCACCGGCGACCCGCTGCTGGTGCGCGGCAAATCCGGCATGGTGCCGACCGAATACGGCCTGCGCCTGCTCGAACCGGTGCAGAACGCGCTGCGCGAAATCGAGCGCATCAAGTTCCAGCAGCACAACTTCGATCCGGCGACCTCGATCCGCTGCTATCGCATCGGCTGCCCGGACTACCTGAACGTGCTGTTCGTGCCGACGGTGGTCGAACGTTTTCGCCAGGCCGCGCCGAACGCGACGCTCGAATTCCATTCGCTCGGCCCCGCCTTCGACTATGAACTCGCGCTCGAGGACGGCAAGCTCGACATCGTGGTCGGCAACTGGCCCGAGCCGCCGGAGCAATTGCATCTGTCGAATCTGTTCGTCGATCAGATCGTCTGCCTGATGAGCAACGCGCATCCGTTCGCCAAACGCGGCGGGCTCACGCTCGACCAGTACCTCAATGCACCGCATCTCGCGCCGACTCCGTATTCGGTGGGCCAGCGCGGCGCGATCGACGTGCACCTCGCGCGTGAGCGCCTGAAGCGTCACGTGGTCGTCACGTTGCCGTACTTCAACCTGGCGCCGTATGTGCTCATCAAGTCCGATCTGATCTTCACGACAACGCGCCTCTTTGCCGATTACTACGCGAAGTTCCTGCCGCTCACCGTGGTGCCCGCCCCGCTCGATTTCCCGCCGATGCAGTACTACCAGTTGTGGCACGAACGCGTGCACTACTCCGACGAAGTACGCTGGCTGCGCGGTCTGGTCGCCGAAGCGACCCGGACGTTGATCGACAAGCCCTGAAACCCTGGCGCTCCGCTATCGGCATCCAGGCTGCATGCATGCCGATAGCATCGCTTGCCGTTCTTGCGGTTTTACGCCGCCGCCTCGTAAAGCGTCCGCGCCAAGCGGTTATGCCGCTCGATGACCGGTCCGAGTTCCAGCGTCGTCAACCGTCCGTCCTTCACGACTACCTTGCCGCCGATCACGCTGTAGCTCACCTGCGACGGCGCGCAGAACACCAGCGCCGCGACCGGGTCGTGCAACGCGCCCGCGAAGAGCGGCTGACGCAGATCGAACGACACGAAGTCCGCCGCCATGCCCGGCGCCAAGGCGCCGATGTCGTCGCGACCGAGCACCTGCGCGCCGCCGAGCGTCGCGATTTCCAGGGCTTCGCGCGCGGTCATCGCATCCGGGCCGAAACCGACTCGCTGCAACAGCAGCGCCTGACGCACTTCCGCGATCATCTGCGCGCCGTCGTTCGATGCCGAACCGTCGACGCCCAATCCCACCGGCACGCCCGCAAGACGCATCCGCTTGACCGGCGCGATGCCCGACGCGAGCCGCATGTTCGAGCACGGACAGTGCGCGACGCCCGTGCCGGTGCGCGCGAATAGTTCGATGCCGGTTTCGTCGAGTTGCACGCAGTGCGCGTGCCAAACGTCATGGCCGACCCAGCCGAGGTCTTCCGCATATTCGGCCGGCGTCATGCCGAACTTCTCGCGGCTGTACGCGATGTCGTTGACGTTTTCCGCGAGATGCGTGTGCAGCGACACGCCGTATTGCCTTGCCATGACCGCCGATTCGCGCATCAGATCGCGGCTCACGGAAAACGGCGAGCATGGCGCGACCACGATACGCAGCATCGCGTAACGCCCTTCGTCGTGATACGTCTCGATCAGTCGCTGCGTGTCCCGCAAGATGTCCGCTTCACGTTCCACCACCGAATCCGGCGGCAAGCCGCCGTCTTTGCGGCCCACGCTCATGCTGCCGCGGGCCGCGTGAAAACGCATGCCGATCCGGCGCGCGGCCGCGATGCTGTCGTCGAGCCGGCTGCCGTTCGGGTAGATATACAAGTGATCGCTCGAGGTCGTGCAGCCGGAGAGCAACAGCTCCGCCATCGCGGTCAACGTCGAGACTTCGATCATTTCCGGCGTGAGGTTCGCCCACACCTTGTAGAGATTCGTCAGCCAGCCGAACAGCTCGGCGTTCTGCGCGGCGGGCAGCGCGCGCGTCAGGCTCTGATACATGTGGTGATGCGTGTTGACGAGCCCCGGAATCACCAGTTGACCGCGCATGTCCAGCACCTCGTCGGCGCTTGACGGCAACTCCGCCGTCGGGCCGACCGCGACGATGCGGTTGTCCTCGATATACAGGCCGCCGTCGCGCAGTTCGCGCCTCGCGCCGTCCATCGTGACCAGTACGTCCGCGTGCTTCACCAGCATCGTTCTTTTCGGCTCGTTGACCGCTTGCTCCATCGTCATTCGTTTCTCCGCTTCATGCTTGCCGTGCAAAGCCGTTCGAACGCGATGCGACGGCACGCTCGCCGTGCCGCCGCGTTCCGTCGAACGCCGTTGGCCCGGTTACCCAGCGTGTTTGCGCCGTCTTCGGGTGGCGCCGCGCGTGAGTCTGGTTAGGCTAAGGTTCGACTCGCGTTTGCTGCGGCGCACAGCCGTAACCTTCGACGGTCAAAATAACGCTGACAACTCGCGCCGGTGCGATACCCAACTTCACGCCGGCGATATAGTGGGTCTTTTTTGGCCCCGCTACGATCGAATCCACTGCACGGGTCGAACGAAACGGCTCGTGGCCGCTTCCAGCGGAGTGTCCGTCATGCGCCAGCTATTATCTTTCCTATCTCGCGCGCACCGACACGAACAAGCTTTTTACAATGGATGCCACGGCGCTCGCTTCATTTCGCCGACGGGTATGTAGCCACTGACGTGGAGCCTCGATCCGCCGCAACCGTATCTGGATCGGGCCGCCGCCGAAACCTCGCATTCACATAAGGAAAATTGCGAATGGGAAAGCTCACCACCCATGTGCTCGACACCGCGAACGGCCGTCCCGGCGCGGGCATCAAGGTCGAACTCTTCGCGCTCTCGGGCGACACGCGCCGCGCGCTCAAATCCACTCTCACCAATAGCGACGGCCGCTGCGATCAGCCGCTGCTCGAAGGCGACGCACTGGTCGCGGGCGAATACGAACTCGTATTCGGCGCCGGCGATTACTTCGCGTCGATCGGCGCGAAGGTGCCGGAGCCGCGTTTCGTCGACCGTGTGGTGCTGCGCTTCGGCGTGGCCGACCCCGCCGCGCACTATCACGTGCCGCTGCTGGTGTCGCCGTGGTCGTACAGCACGTATCGAGGCAGTTGAGGAAACACGTCATGGGGACGTGCGGTCCGCGTGCCCAGAACAACGGCGCCGTGCGAACTGAGCGCACCGCGTCTTTCACCCCGCATTCCGCGCGATCACGCGTTGCATGCCGATTACCCGCGCTCGGCGGGTCCCTGAAAAGGCAATCAAGGCACTCGCGTCGTCGCGCGATAAAACGAATCAGAAGTGGAGGAGTTTCATGGAAGGCTTTATCACCGACTGGCTGAATCTGGCGATTCGCTGGTTCCACGTCGTCGCCGCGATCGCATGGATCGGCGAGTCGTTCTATTTCGTCGCGCTCGACAACAGCCTCAAACCGCCGCAGGACCCGAACCAGCGCAAACGCGGCGTGTTCGGCGAACTGTGGCACGTGCACGGCGGCGGCTTCTACAACATGCAGAAGTACACCGTCGCGCCGCCGGAAATGCCGGAAGATCTGCACTGGTCGAAGTGGCCCTCGTACACCACGTGGCTGTCGGGCTTTGCACTCTTTACCGTGCTGTATCTGTTCTCGCCCACGACTTATCTGATCGACAAGAACGTGCTCGACATGGGTCCGGTGGTCGCGGTGGCCTCGGCGCTCGGCTTTCTCGCCGCGGGCTGGATCGTCTACGACTCGCTGTGCCGCATTCTCGGCAACCGGGATACGGTGCTCGGCATCTGCGTCGGCGCTTATGTGCTGATCGCGACGTGGCTCGCGTGCCATATCTTCGCGGGCCGCGCGGCTTACCTCATCATGGGCGCGATGCTGGCGACGATCATGTCGGCCAATGTGTTCTTCGTGATCATTCCGGGCCAGCGCAAGATGGTCGACGCGATGCTCAAGGGCGATACGCCGAATCCGGTCTACGGCAAGCGCGGCAAGCAGCGCTCGGTGCACAACACGTATTTCACGCTGCCGGTGGTGTTCGCGATGCTGTCGAATCACTACGCGATGACCTACACGCATCCGTACAACTGGGCGGTGCTCGTCATCATCATGCTGGCCGGCGCGCTGATCCGCCAGTTCTTCGTGATGCGTCACCGCGGCCAGGTGCTGTGGTATCTGCCGATAGTCGGCGTCGTGCTGATGTTCGGCGCGCTGTTCTGGACCATGCCCAAGCCGATGGTGCCGCAAGCGCAGGCCGCGAACGCGCCGGCGGTCAAGGTGGCCGACATCGCGCCGGTGCTGCAACAGCGCTGCGCCGCCTGCCATTCGGCGCATCCGACGATGATGGGCAGCGCGCCGGCCGGCGTGCTGCTCGATACGCCGGATGAAATCTCGCAGAACGCGCAGCGGATCTATCAGCAGGCGGTGACGTTGAAAGCGATGCCGCTCGGCAACGTCACGCACATGACCGACGAAGAGCGCATGAAGATCGCCGCGTGGTTCGAAGGCGGTGCGGTGAAGTAGTCGAATGGCCGGCGGGAGGCCCGGTTTCGGTGAGGTATGAGGCGGGTTTTTCGCGCGAGCGGGGAACCCGTTTTTATTTTGGGATTTGCGCAGCGACATTGCGTATAAATGTAGCCTTTGGGACACAAAAATCGAATTTCTCCGCTGGTTTGTAGCCCTTGAGATACAAATTCTCGACCACGATTTGTCGCTCACGGGCTACAATAAAGATGAAATGATGAAAATTGAGGCCTTGGGGCTACAAATGACCAATCTCGCTGACGTCTCCGATATGCTGCGCGCCATACGGCGCGAAACCAGGCTCTCGCAAGAAGAACTGGCGCGCCGGGCCGGTGTTGCTCGCACTACGGTCGCACGCATGGAAACGCTCGCTAAAAACGACATGAGCGTGTCCGTCCTCGTACGCCTGCTCGAAGCGGCGGGCTACGATCTCAAGGTCGTGGCGCATGGGCACGCACGCACGCTCGAAGACATCCTCGCCGAGCAACGCATGCCGGATCAGAATTCATGAGGCTCGACGTCCAGGTGCTGGGCAAGAACGTCGCCACGCTGTTTCGCGAGCGTGACGACTATGTCCTCAAATACAACCGCGACGCGACGGCCGCCGACTTCGTCAGCCTGACCATGCCGGTGCGTGAAGAAGCGTGGCGCTGGCCGCGCGACCTGCATCCGTTTTTCCGGCAGAACCTGCCGGAAGGTTATCTGCTGAACCTGATTCGCGAACAATTCGGGCCCTTGCTCGACGGCACCGATCTCTCGCTGCTGGCCGTGGTGGGCGCGATGGGGATCGGACGCGTCACCGTCACACCCGAGGGCATGCCGCCAGGCACCGACCTGCAAGCGCTGGACGTGCGGGATATTCTGCACGGCGACAACACGGCCGAGCATTTCGCCGCATTGGTGCGCGACTACGCGCGCGCCGCCATTTCCGGCGCGGTGCCGAAGTTCATCGCGCCGCAAGCCCAGGCCCCCGGCACCTCCACGCCAATGCCGGTGACACTGGGCAAACCGACGATTCGCACGAGCCGCCATATCGTCAAAGGCTCCGACGACAACACGCCGTTTCTCGGCTTCAACGAGTTCCATTCGATGCGCGTACTCGAACGGCTCGGTGTGGCGCCGGTCGCGCGTACGCAGATGTCGGACGATGGCCGGGCGCTGATCGTCGAACGTTTCGACGTGGATGCGCACGGATTGCCGGCGTATGGTGTCGAGGACCTGTGCGGCCTGTTGGGCTTACCGCCGCATGAGAAATACAACTCCACCAGCGAAAAGATGCTCAATGCCGCGAAGGCCTATCTGCTCGATCGCGACAGCATGCGGCAGCAACTCGAACGGCTCGGCTGGCATCTGCTGACCAACTATGTCGTGCGCAACGCCGACTGTCATACGAAGAACATCGCGCTGCTCTACACGTCGGTGGACGACGTCACGTTCACGCCCGTCTACGACATCGTCACGACTCAGGCTTATCCGCGTTTCGCCGCCAACCCGCCGGGGCTTCCGATCGACGGCCGCAAAAGCTGGGCGGCCGGCAAAACACTGGAGCGTTTTTTCAACACCCGCATGGGGATTCCGCCGCGGCAATATGCGCAGATGGTCGAAGCATTGTGCGATTCGGCCGTCGCAGTCGGTCACGAGTTGATCGAAGCGGCACGCAATGAGTCGCCATGGCGCAACGTCGCCAAGCAGATGCTGCACGCATGGGACGACGGAATGACCTCATTGCGGTCGCCGAAAAAAAGCCTTCAGTTCAAGGGACTCAAACCGGCGATCGAAGCCGCCGGCTTTTCCGCACCTGAGCCGGCGGAACGCGCGCGTGAAGTAATCGGGCGCTCACCGCTACTCGCCAAGCGTGGCTGAACACGCCGATCCCGTCCATCGCCTGCGCTCACAAAAGCGAAAGCCCACGGCCTGCGCCGTGGGCTTTCGCATCAGCATCAACAACCCGCTCATTGCGCCGAAGCAATGCGCTTCAAACAGTCACCGCGCTCAACGCATCCTCGGTGAGCCACAGCGATTCAGCCAGATCCTGCTCATTCAGATTGAGCCCCTCGCCGCCGCGATCCACGACGATGAAGTCGCTCACCTCGCCCAGCGCGATCAGCGGATGATGCCAAACGCCCTTCGCATAATTGACGCCCTGCCAGCCGCTCGTCACGAATGCGCGAATCCGCTGCGCGTCGAGTTCACCCGCCGGCGCCACCACCACGAGATACGGCTTGTCGTTCAGCGGCACGAACGCCTGGCTGCCTAGCGGATGACGCTCCAGCATCGTCACCTCGAACGGCAACGTGCGCGGCTGTCCGCGAAACAGGTTCACCAGCGTGCGGCCGTTCTCGTCGGTGACGTCCACTTTCGCGAGATCGTGATAGCGGATCGTCGTGCCGAGATTGATCGGAATCTGCTTCGCGCCTTCGAGTTCGATGACGTCGCCGAATGCGGCGAACGCTTCCTTGGTCAACGGTTCGATCGCCAGCGTTTTCATCATGCGAGCGTGCCCCACAGACGCAGACGCGACACGCCGCCATCCGGAATGATGTTAAAGCGCACATGCGTGACAGGACCGAGCGCGGCGATTTCGCTTTCGAAGTCATGCTGCTTGTCCATCTCCAGCTTCTGTTCGCCGAGCAGCACCGGCCAGAACATCGCTTGCGTGACGAGCGAGCTGTCCGTGCCGCCCGTCACGTACGCGGCCTGAATCGAGCAGCGGTCGGGATAGTTACCCTTGAAGTGGGCCGTATCCACTTCGATTTTCCTGATCACGCCCGGCTGCGCCAGCGCGACGATCGCCCAGTCGTTGCCCGGTTCGCGGCGGCGGCGCGTTTCCCAGCCGTCGCCCATGTTCACGCCACGGCCCGGCATCAGAATCGTCGAGGCCGCGCCGAAATGCTGGTTGTTCGCCGCGACCAGATACGCGCCGTTTTCCATCGCGGCCAGATCGAACTGCTCGGTGCGGCTCGCGCCCGCCCAGTCGACTTGCGGCTGACCGTACACGCGCAGACGCGCGATGCCGCCGTCCGGATAAATGTTCACGCGCAGATGCGTGTACGCATTCGCGTCGCTGACTTCGTGATAGTGATGGCTGTTGCCTTGCAAGGTGGTGGACGGAACGATTTCGGTCCATTGCGTCGACTGGTTCGGCACGCCGTCCGTCACGCGCGCGGCTTCCACGGAAGCGGCCGGCGGAAAGTTGCCCGTGAAGTGGCTGGTATCGAGGTCGAGCCCCTTGATCACGCCAGCGCGCGCGAGCTTCACGATGCACCAGTCGTAGCCGGTGGCGCGCTTGCGGCGCGTTTCCCAACCGTCCATCCACTTGCCGTTGTCGTCGTACTTGCCTGGAATGAAGACGGCCGGCTCGGGATTCAGCATGCGTTCCTTCGGTGCGAAGAATTCGTCGCTGGCCTCGAGCGCCTGCGCGCCCAGACGCGGGTCCGCCAGGTTCACATAGCGGCGCGTGAATTCCGGTGCGTTAGGGTCGAGAATCGGGAGTGCCATCTTTATCTTCCTTGGTGTTGGTTGATGCCGGGAAAACGTTTCGGTTCGAGGATCGCGACGCGTGGCTAACGCGCTACGCGTCGATCAGATCGTCGAGCCGCAAACGTGCGATGCGGTAGATCTGATCGAGGCTCGCGCGCAATTCGTCGGCGCGGCTGTTGTTCACGCGCGCCTCGAAGTTCGCGATGATGCCGTGGCGGTCATAGCCGCGCACCGCGAGAATGAACGGAAAACCGAACTTCTCGCGATACGCGCGATTGAGCGCGACCAGCTTGTCGAATTCCTCCTGGGTGCATTGAGCGAGACCCGCGCCGCTTTGTTCGCGCGTGGACTCGGCCGTCAGTTCGCCGCGCACCGCCGCTTTCCCCGCGAGTTCCGGGTGAGCGTTGATCAACGCGAGCTGCTTCTCCTCGCCGGCCGTTTCGACGATGTGGGACATCTTGCGATGCATTTCGTCGATGCCGCTGAACGGCCGCTGCCGCGCGGCGATTTCCGCGACCCACGGCGAGTGCTCGAAAATGCCCGACAGCGCCGCGACGAACGCGTCGGCTGGAATGCTGTTGAGTTGCGCCAGGGTGTAGTGCATCGCCTTCATGCCGCCGCTCCGCGGCCGCCCGGTTGATAAGGATGATGGTCGCGCCAGTGCCGCGCGATGTCGACGCGCCGCGTCACCCAGACGCGATCGTGCTGTTCGAGATGATCGAGAAAACGTTGCAGCGCGCGAAAGCGCCCTGGGCGGCCGAGCAGGCGGCAGTGCATGCCGATCGACAGCATCTTCGGCGCTTCGTCGCCTTCTTCGTACAGCACGTCGAATGCGTCCCGCAGATACGTGAAGAAGTGGTCCGCGGTGTTGAAGCCTTGCGGGCTGGCGAAGCGCATGTCGTTGGTGTCGAGCGTATACGGCACGATCAGTTGCGGCACCTTCGCGCCGCCCGTTACGTCGACCTCCATCCAGAACGGCAGATCGTCGCCGTAGTAATCGGAGTCGTACAGGAAGCCGCCGTATTCCGCCACCAGACGATGCGTGTTGGGACTGTCGCGCCCGGTGTACCAGCCGAGCGGCCGCTCGCCGGTCGCGCGCTCGATCGCTTGCATGCCGAGACGCATATGCTCGGCCTCCTTCTCCGGCGACATGTCCTGATAGTGAATCCAGCGATAACCGTGGCAGGCGATCTCGTGACCGAGTTCGACAAAGGCGCGCGCCACGTCGGGATTGCGTTCCATCGCCATGCCGACGCCGAACACCGTGAGCGGCAAGCCGCGCTTTTCGAATTCGCGCAGGATGCGCCACACGCCGGCGCGCGAGCCGTATTCGTAGATCGACTCCATGCTCATGTGACGAGCCGGAAAAGACGCCGCGCCGACGATCTCCGACAGGAACTGCTCCGAGCCCGGATCGCCGTGCAGCACGCAGTTTTCACCGCCCTCTTCGTAGTTCAGGACGAATTGCACCGCGACGCGCGCTTGCCCCGGCCAGTTCGCCTGCACCGGGTGGCGGCCGTAGCCGATCAGATCGCGTGGGTAGTTCGGGTCGAGTGGCATGGTTTGACGGATGCGTGGTGACGGTACATGAAAGTCGCGCTGGATTATCGCGTGAGCTAGCGTGCGGCGAGCAGGCGGCTGACGCTGGCGCGGCGCGCAAATACCGCTGGAAAACAGCGGCAAAAGCATTTCGCGCACCCGCGACGAGTGGAACCAGTGTAGCGAAAACGCTCCGACGCGCCCATACAGCCCGGCAGATAGTGCGTGTCAGACTGAATGTATGTGCTCGCCCGGTTCGCCCGTGTTTACCCGCAGCAAACCGGCGGTCTCCGCACTCTCTTGCGCATCGACCAGAGAGACTCCGGCAGGACCCCGCGCCGGTTGCGCATTCACGTCGTCCCCGGTCGGGCTGAACGACGCCAGCGCGCCGTCGTAGCGCTTGGCCAGCGGCCGCGCATAGTCGCCGCGCTTGGCTGTCGACAGACGCAGCGCGATCAGCGCTTCGGTCCATTTGACCGCGGCCGTCACGCCCTCGATCACCGGCGCACCCAACGCATCCTCGATTTCCGCGCACAGTTCGGCCATGCCCGCGCAACCGAGCACGATCGCGTCGGACCCGTCTTCCGCAAGCGCGCGCCGGCATTCGTCGAGGATGATGCGGCGCGCCGCCGAGCCGGGCTTGTCGAGATCGAGCACGGCCACGTCGGTCGCGCGCACGTTGCGGCAAAAGCGCTTCATGCCGTAGCGTTCGGCGAGATGCCACGCCATGCCGCAGGTGCGCGCCAAGGTGGTCACGACGGAAAAACCCGGCGCCAGCACGCTTGCCGCGTGCATCGCCGCCTCGGCGATGCCGATCACCGGACCGCGCGCCAACTCGCGCGCCGCGTACAAGCCGGGGTCGCCGAAGCACGCGATCACGTAACCGTGGCAGCCCTCGCGCTCGCCGGCCATGACCTCGGCGAGCAAGCCGGGCGTGGCGAGCGCCTCGTCGTAATAGCCTTCGATCGACGGCGGCCCCATCGTCGGATTCACGGCGATCACTTCGGTGCCGGGCGCCGCGACGTCACGCGCGCAGCGGCCCATTGCATCCGTCATGCGTTGGGTCGTGTTCGGGTTGATCAGTTTGATGCGCATAGCGACTCCTGTTGCGTCTGCACGCACTCAGCGTGCGAGCAAGCGATAGAACAGCGCGCCCAATCCCGCGCCGATGAACCACGAAAAATTCGCCATGCCGTCGAGCGCCGGCACCATCACGCAGATCACGGCGATGAGCGCGGCGGGCAGCAACGCGGCCACCGCCCGGTAGTTGACGCCGTTGCGATACCAGTACGAGCCCGTGGGCGCCACGGTGTACAGATCGTCGAGCACGATCTTCTGACGCTTCACGAGATAGTAGTCGACGATCAAGACGCCGTATAACGGGCCGATGAAGCTGCCGAGCACGTCGAGCGTGTAATGAATCACGGCCGGGTTGTTGAAGAGATTCCACGGCGTGATGAAGATCGACGCCACCGCCGCGAGCATGCCGCCCGCGCGCCAGCTAATCAGACGCGGCGCGACGTTCGAGAAGTCGAAAGCCGGCGAGACGAAATTGGCGACGATGTTGATGCCGATGGTCGCAATGGTGAACGTCAAGGCGCCGAGAATCACCGCGGTCGGATAGTCGATGCGGCCCACCGTTTCGACGGGGTCCGTGATCAGTTCGCCGAACACCGGCAGCGTGGCCGCGGTCGTGATCACCGTCACCAGCGAGAAGGCGAGAAAGTTGACCGGCAGTCCCCAAAAGTTGCCGCGCTGCACGCTGCGAAAGCTCTTGCCGTAGCGGGAAAAGTCGCCGAAATTGAGCATCGGTCCAGAGAAGTACGAGACCACCAGCGAGGTCGCCGTGATCATCACCGGCACCACTTGCAGGCCGTGATATTTGACGCCGCCGAGATTGATGCCGATGTTGCGCCAGCCCGCGCGATACACCATGTAGCCCGCGAGAATGAACATCACCACGTAGACGGCGGGACCGGCGAAGTCGATGAACTTCTTGATGGTCTCCATGCCATGCCAGAACACCAGCGCCTGCAAGACCCACAGCAGCATGAAGCCGGCCCAGCCGAGCGTCGAAAGACCCATGAAGCCATGATGATGAACGTCGGCGTAAGGCAGCAATTGCGGCACGAACTTGAGCACCACGATCACCAGCGCGCTCGAAGCCAGATAGGTCTGAATGCCGTACCACGCTACCGCGATCAGGCCGCGAATCACCGCCGGAATATTTGCGCCGAGTACGCCGAAGGTCGCGCGGCACGCCACCGGATAAGGCACGCCGTTCGCCTGGCTCGGCCTGGCGATCAGGTTGCACAGCACGTTGACGATCGTGATGCCGATCAGCAATGCGATCAGCACCTGCCAGCTCGTCAGGCCGAGCGCGAACAGACTGCCCGCGAACACATAACCGCCGACGCTGTGCACGTCCGACATCCAGAACGCGAAGATGTTGTACGCGCCCCAGGTTTGATGACGCAACGGCGCGAGGTCTTCGTTATACAGCCGCTCGCTGTAGCCGGCCGGCATCGACGAATCGTCGGGCGCGCCGGCGTCTTCGTAAGCGGGGATTGGGGGAATTGCGGGACTTCCGGGCGCTGCGCTGAACTGAGCCATGACTCCTCCTTGAGATAGGGACCATCGATAGCGAATCGAAGGACATTGCATCGGCCATGCCAGTCGCACCCTGCTCGGGCGCTATCCAGGCAGCCGTGCCGCGGGTGTCTCCGTACTTGATGTACTTGTGCTTATCGCAGCGCTCGGACCGCGGATTCCCGGCGATGCTTCGTTGCTCGAAAGCCGCTACCCACGCGCGGCGCACGCGTGCGCAAGCCGGCAGCACGCGCATCGAGCCGCCTTGCAACACTGGTGTGGTTCAGTTCAATTCAGTGCGGCGCGCACCAGCAAAGCGCGCACGCCGGCCGCTCGCCTCAGTCTCGCTCCGACTTCACTTTGGCTTCGTTCCTGGACGCGCCGTCGAGCGCGCCGAACACTTCATGCAGATCCGCCGCGCCGCGCGCGGGGCGCTCCAGCATCTTCAACTCGACGCTTTGCAGATGGTGCGCCATCAGCGCCGCCGCCTCCTTGGCATCGCCGGCGTCGAGCGCGGCGAGAATCGCTGCGTGGTCCTCGAACGAGCATGGGCTGCGTCCGAGCGACTCGTACAGCGCGGAAATCAGCGTGGAGCGCGCCACCAGTCCGTTCAGGCAGTCGCACAGCACGGTATTGCCGGTGAGCCCGGCCAACTCGGTGTGAAATTCGCCCGACAGACGAATCCACGCCGGAAAATCACGCGTTTCGAACGCCTTGCGTTCGCGGCCGATCATGCCGCCGATGTTCTTCAGGCGCCGCACGCCGTGGCCGCTGCAAATCTTTTCCACCACGGCCAGTTCGATGATGCGGCGCATTTCGAACACCTCATGCACTTCCTGCAACGACGGACTCGCGACGAACGCACCGCGGTTCGGTTCGAGATCGACGAGACGATCGGCGGCCAGTTGCGCGAGCGCTTGCCGGATCGGACCGCGCTTCACGCCGAAGACTTCGCATAACTGGGCTTCGGTCAGCTTGGCGCCGGGCGCGAGCCGATGCTCGAGGATCGCGGCGCGAATGCGTTCGGCGATGACTTCGGGCTTCGAATGACTCGCGGCGGCGGAATCTGTGTCGGACATGATGTGCGTCTCGGTATGTTGGTCATCATAGGATGGACATAAAGATTGTCAACAATTTTTATCTTGAATAGGGACAATCCGGAAGGTCTGGACGAGCGGATAGGCCGGCGGCGCGCCACGCTTGGCCCGCGCTGCTTGAGTAGGCGTTTAATTGAGCGAGGGAATGGCCGTCTATTGACGGCCGGTTTTGTCAACAATGTCGCGGGCTTTCGCAAACGCGCGCCGCCCGGCTCCGCCGACTGTCACGTCAGGTGCGGATAACCCGACAGCGTCAGCTTGAATCCGTGCGCGTTTGCGACGAGATGCGCATCCGCGCCCACCGGCAGCGTCAGCATGTTGGGAACATGCCCGAATTGCAGGCCGGTCACGACCGGCACCCCGGTCACCGACCTCACCTGCTCGATCATGGCGTGCAGATCGTAGCCGTTGTCGTACTCGTAGGATTTGCCGCCGGAGAAGTCGCCCAGCACGAGCGCCTGCTGCCGCGCGAGGATGCCGGACAAATGCAGCTGATAAATCATCCGCTCGACGCGGAACGGCTGCTCGTTGATGTCCTCGAGAAACAGGATGCCGCCCTGCACGGGCGGCATATAGGGCGTGCCGATCAGCGAGGCGAGCACGGCGAGATTGCCGCCCCACAGCGTGCCCGACACGTCGACCGCCTGCGCTTGCGGCGCGTTGCTCGTCACCGTCATGGTCGGCCTGGTCAACGCCGACCAGAAGCGCCGCATGGTGAATTCGCTGGGATCTTCGGCGCCGAAATCGCTCATCAGCATCGGCCCGGCGAAAGTCTTCACGCCGGCGCGCGCCAGCAACGCGAGCTGGATCGCGGTGAAGTCGCTATGCCCGACCAGCGCGACCGGTCGGCCGCTCAGCCGCCGTTGCAAGCCGTCGTAGTCGAGGCCGTGCAGGATGCGCACCGCGCCGTAGCCGCCACGCACGGCAAGCACGATGTCGGGCAGTTTGCGCGCGGGATCGGCGAGGCGGTTCAGCTCGGCCGCGCGTTCGCCGTCGGTGCCGGCAAAGCGCTGGTAGCAGCGCTGTGTCGCCTCGACGCCCAGAACCCGATGCCCCTGCGCATGGAAGCGCTGCAACGCGCGATGCACCACTTCAGGATCGTTCGGATAACCGGACGGGGCGATCAATTCGATGGTGCGATGAACGGTCATTGGCAAGACCTGTTGGACGTTGATGTTTAGAGCGGTTTAGAGCGGTTTAGAGCGGCTCGGCCGGATCGGAGCCGCCGCTGGCTTCGGCGCCGCCTTCGCGACGTGCCGCGGCGCGGGCTGCCCGGCTCGCGCGGCGCCGCTCGGCAAAGAATGATTTGAGCGCCGCGCCGCATTCGTCCTCGAGCACGCCGCCGATCACCGTGGTGTGATGGTTCAGTTGCGGATTCGCGAATGCATCGACGACGCTGCCGCACGCTCCCGTTTTCGGATCGCGCGCCCCGAATACGACGCGCGCGATGCGCGCGTGCATGATCGCGCCGGCGCACATCAGACACGGTTCGAGCGTGACGTAAAGTTCGCAGCCCGGCAGGCGGTAGTTTTCGACGGCTTGCGCGGCTGCGCGCAGCGCGGCCATTTCGGCATGCGCCGACGGGTCGTGCCCGCTGATCGGATGGTTGAAGCCTTTGGCGATGACCTCGTCGCCTCGCACGAGCACCGCGCCGACCGGCACCTCACCGGCTGCGCGCGCTTCCTCGGCGGCGGCTTGGGCGAGCGCCATGAAGCGGCGGTCGCGCTCTGAGACTGGTGCGGGTGTCACGGCGAGCGCGGCGACCGGGTTTGACGTGCCGGCTGCGGCGGCCGGCTCGGGATTGGGGTTGGCGGCGTTGGCGGGTTCGCCCGGTCCGACGAACGCGGACTCAGCCTGGGGAGCCGACGAATTCGGCGCGCCGTCGGATTCGGCGGAAGCGGAACCCGGCGCGGCCGAGCGGACAAACGGCTCGTTCACTGCGAACCCGCGTCAGCGGTATCGGGCTCGCCGGCGCGCTGCGACAGTCGTTCGGCAATGCGGCGGCAATATTCGCGCGGCAGGACCAGCGGGCCGCCGCGCAGCGATTCAAGCGCCATGTCGAGCGCCAGCATGCGCGCCTGGAGACGGCAACGGGTGACCCGGTCGCTCACGGCGTTCAGGTCCGCTTGCAGATCGCGCAACGCGCGCAGCTGTTCGACAGCCGGCGGCACGAAGCCCGCGTTCTTTAGGATCCGGTTGGCGACGCGCACTTCCTCGGGCACCAGTGCATCGTCTTCGAGAGGCAGCGGCGCGCCCGCGCCCGGCAAATCGTCGAACTCGCCGCGCGCGGCTGCGGCGGCAATACGCTGTTCGACTAACGCATCAAGCAATTTCATCGGCAATCCACTACGTTGCGGCCCACGCATTCTATCAGGGAGCGCACGGGCGGTTTCGCCTGTTCGACCGGAGAAATCCGCTGGACTTTCGGACTTCGCGTAGATGAGTGGCGGCGCGCGTGAACTAGGCTGCGGGGTTCGCCGCCGCGCCGCTTTTCTTGCGTCAACCAGCGCGGCTCTCACTACCGCTTACCCCTGATAAGAGTCATGTACTCCATGCAATCTGGAACGTTCGAGCTACCCGCCAGCAATACCGTTAGCGCTTCCGCTGAAAGCCCGCGCCCCGCCGCATTCACTGGCCGCCTCGGCAAGCCGGCTTTCCGGTCATGCCTGCGCGTGATGCTCGCAGCGGCGACGATGTCGGTCGCGTTGTCCGGCTGTGGCGTGTTCTGCGGCGGCGCGGGCGGAAGCGGCGGCGGCTTTGCTGGCGGTTGTGCAACCGGCGTGCGGTTCTAGGCGGGTGCGGTTCTAGGCGGGTCCGGTTCTAGCCGGGTCCGGTTCTAGCCGGGTCCGATTCTAGCCCGATGCGCTGCCGGCCAACCTCGTCAGACGGGCAGGCCGGCGCGCCGCGAGGTGGGCGCGAAGTCGCCGCGCGCCGTTACTCCGCGCCTTTCAACGACCAGCGCGCCAGCGCGATATGCCGCGTGCGTCCAAGCAAACTGTGTATCAACGCGAACTCGCGCACGTTCCAGCAGACCGGCTCGATCGGGCGCGCCGCGCCCCAGGGCATGCCGTAAGCCAGCGTGACATGCGGCGTATAAGGCGCGGCCGGTGAATGCGCGCGGCCGCCGAAACCGATGTTTTGCAACGCCTCCGCGAGCGCGTCGTGAAGCGCATGAAGCCCGACGACGCCCTCGCTTCCTACCAGCACCAACGGCCCCGGCCGCGGCTTCGACGCAAAGCTCGTTACCGCGTCGAATTCGACCGTGAACGGCTCCATGCTGATCGACGCGGCTGCCCGCATCGCCGCGTCGACGAGTGCTGGCGGCAAGCCACCCGCGAAATTCCCCAAGTGCTGCAAGGTGACGTGCAAGCGGCCAGCCCCGAGCGGTTTGCTTCTCGCGCGCGTCTGTCCGCAAAGCTGCTGCGCGAGTTCGGAAATGCCGGCCGCCGTGCGCGTGTCGGGAAAGACGGCGAAGAAAAGCCCGTCCGTCGGCGGGGGCGGTGCCTCGAGCCCGGGCAGCCAGAGTTGTTCAGGCATGGTGCTCCTGACTGGATGAAGCGGGCATGAGGATGGATCTCCATTGAGTGCGCGAGCATGGCCGCGCATGGTTGATTCGGCTGAGCCGATTGCGCGAGGTTCGACCAACACTGTACATACAGACAGTAGTAGCGGCAATGGGGACAGTGGAAAGCTGTCGCGTCGGCGGTTCGCGAGGATCAACATGAACTGCGGTCGATCGGCAAAGCAGGCCTGGGCTTGCGGCGGCATGCGGCCTCGAACCGTCCTGGCCGACAATGACGATCTATCCCGCCCCGACGCGCGCAGTGCGCGTCGACGGTCCGCCTCGACGTGGACCAAGCGAGGCACCGTTCCCGTTAAGCCACTCATACCGCGAAGGCGGCGAGCAAGACTACGCCGCGCGTTCCGTCGCCAAAACCTATCGATCCCCGCACTCCGATTATTTTTCCAGACTGGCGCTCGGTTTATTGGCTTTGTTAGATGCATGTCGTCGCTCCAAAAAATGACAGCCAACTAACAAGAAGCAAGCGCCCTATGCCGCCCACTTTCGCGCAAACCGTCGAAGCACGCTTCGCCGAACTCACGCCGACCGCAAAGCGCATCGCCAGCTATCTGCTCGCGAATCTCGACCGGCTCGGCCTCGAGACCGCCGATCAGATCGCGCAGCAAGCCGGCACGAGCGGCATTTCAGTGGGCCGCTTTCTGCGCAGCGTCGGCTACCGCAATCTCGACGATTTGAAACGCGAACTGCGCGGCACGCACCGGGACCGTCCGTGGATGATCACCGACCGGCTCGACGCGTTTCGCCGAGCATCGGGTGAACACGGCGAAGCCGCGCACGCGCGGCAGGCGCCGCAAACCGGCAGCGCCTTCACGGCCAGCCCGACCGCCAGCCCGACTGCCAGCCCCACGCCCAGCCCCGCCCTCGCCCACTCGCTCGACCTCGAGATCGGCGCGATCCAGCACGTCTACCAGCTCGCGCAATCGCCGACCTTCGCGCGCGTCGCCGAGCGCATTTCCAGCGCGGATGCCGTCTACATTCTCGGCATTCAATCGACCCGCGGCATCAGCAACGCCTTTTACAGCTACCTCGAATATATTCGCCCGCGGGTGTTCTATTCCGACGGCATGTCCGGCTCGTACGTCGATTCGCTGAACTCGGAATTCGCGTCGCCGTATCTGATCGTCACCGACACGCGCGCCTACTCGATGATCGCGCGCCGCTATTGCGAGGCCGCCACGCGCCGCGGCCTGCCCTTCGCGCTCGTCACCGACATCTATTGTCCGTGGGCCAGGGATTTCGCCGCCGATCTGCTGCAGGTGAAAACCGACGTGGGCCAGTTCTGGGACTCGCTCGCGCCGCTCACGTGCCTGTTCAATCTGCTCATCACCGCCATCGTCGAGCGGCTCGGGCCGACGCTGGACGAACGCGTCGCGCGCAATCGCGAACTGCAAGGCGAACTCAACCAGTTCGATCTTTGAACCTTCATTCACCGCTCATGACCGACCACCGACTCATCGAGATCACACCCGCGACGCATGGGGTCGACATCGACCTCGTGTACGCGACGCACCGCAATCTCACCGGCAAGCCGATCTACCGAGCCGCGCACTGCCTGCTGCTGGAACCGGCCGAAGTCGCGCTGCGCCGCGCGGTGCAACTCGCGCGCCACATCGGGACGACGCTGCGCATTTTCGACGCCTACCGTCCGCCGCAAGCGCAACAGGTGCTGTGGGACTGCCTGCCGGACCCGACCTATATCGCCGACCTCGGCCGCGGCTCGAACCATAGCCGCGGCACGGCGCTCGATCTGACGCTGGTCGATGCGAACGGCGAGGCGCTCGACATGGGCACCGGCTTCGACGCGATGACCGTCGAATCCGAGCACTTCCACGCCGGCTTGCCCGAGCCTGTCCAGCGCAATCGCATGCTGTTGCTCGGCGTGATGCATGCCGCGGGCTTCATGCACATCAAGAGCGAATGGTGGCACTACGAGTTGCCGGGCTCGCTGGCCTTGCCGCTGATCGACAACAGCGAAAGCGGCCCATTGCGCCTGATGTAGTCACATCGTATTTGCAGGTCCGCATCTTTCTTGCCGTTCAACCATTCCTCACGGAGCGAGTATGAAACTGGTTTTGCGCAATGCGCTGGCGGTGGCCGCCGTCGCGTCGGCTTTGGCGCTGTCGGTGGCGGGCGGTGCCGCCCAGGCGGCGACGCCGAAGGACATGTTCGTCATGGCGACGCTGCTCGACGAATTCACCACGCTCGATCCGGGCGAAATCTACGAACTCGTGCCGGAAGAATACGTGGCGAATACGTATGACCGGCTGGTGCGAGTCGATTTGCGCGATCCGTCGAAGTTCAACGGCGACGTCGCGCAATCGTGGACGGTCAGCCCCGACGGCCTCACCGTCACCTTCAAGATTCGCCCGGGCCTCAAGTTCCACTCGGGCAATCCGCTCACCGCCGACGACGTCGCGTGGTCCATTCAGCGCGCGGTGCTGCTCGACAAGGGACCGGCGGCGGTGCTGCAAGGCATCGGCCTCGCGAAAGACAACGTGCTGCAACGCGTGAAAAAGGTGGACGACAGCACCGTCAGCGTGACGACCGATCAGAAATACGCGCCAACTTTCGTGCTCAACGTGCTGGGCTCCTGGCCCGCCTCGGTGCTCGACCAGAAGCTCCTGATGTCGCATCAGAAAGGCAACGACTTCGGCAACGACTGGCTGCGCACCAACGAGGCGGGTTCCGGCGCGTACAAGCTGGTCAAATGGACCGCGAACGACAGCATCGTGCTGCAACGCTTCGACGGCTACCGGGTGCCGCTCGCGATGAAACGCATCGTGTTGCGCCATGTGTCCGAAGCGGCGAGCCAGCGTCTGCTGCTCGAAAACGGCGACGTCGACGTGGCGCGCGACCTGAGTCCCGACGACCTCGCGACGCTCGCCAAAAGCGGCAAGGCGCGCGTGACGGCGGTGCCGCAAGCGACGCTGATGTACCTCGGCCTGAACGTGAAGAACCCGAACCTCGCGAAGCCCGAGGTACAGGAAGCCATGAAATGGCTGATCGACTACAACGGCATCCAGAATCACGTGGTCAGATCCACTTACAAGGTGCACGAAACCTTCTTGCCGGAAGGCTTCCTCGGCGCGCTGACTGCGAACCCGTACCAGCAGAACGTCGCGAAGGCGCGGGCCCTGCTCGCGAAAGCCGGGCTCGCCAACGGCTTCACCGTAAAGATGGACGTGCGTAACGACTATCCCTACAACGAGATCGCGCAGGCCGTGCAGGCGAATCTCGCGCAAGGCAACATCAAGGTCGAGATCATTCCGGGCGACAACAAGCAGACCCTCGCGAAATATCGCGCCCGTCAGCACGATATCTACATCGGCGAATGGTCCGCGGACTATATCGACCCGCACAGCAACGCCCAGGGCTTCACGTGGAATCCCGACAATGGCGACGGCTCCAGCTACAAGATGCTCGCGTGGCGCAACGCCTGGGACATTCCGCAACTGACGAAAGAGACCAACGCCGCACTGGCCGAACCGTCGAGCGCGAAACGCCCGCAACTGTACCAGGCGATGCAGAAGGAAGTACTGGCGCAATCGCCCTTCGTCATCATGTTCGAGAAGGTCGCGCAGGTGGCGTACCGTCCGGGCGTGAGCGGTCTCGAAGTCGGCCCGATCAACGACCTCGTGTCGTATCGCGATCTGAAGAAGCAGTAAGCGCGACAGCCTGAAGCGCGGCTTCGCGGCATTCGCCGCCGCGCTTCGGGCAAGGAAAAATCATGTCCACTCCGATTACACCCGTTGGCGCATTCGACCGCGTGCGCGCGCTCGCCGCCGATCGCGGCAGCGTGCGCTGGACCTTGCGCCTGCTGCGCTGGGCGCTCACGCTGCTGATCACGTTTGCCGGCCTGCTCGCGGTGACCTTCGTGATCGGCCGCAAGGTGCCGATCGATCCGGTGCTGGCGGTGCTGGGCGACCGCGCCTCCGCGCAAGCGTATGCCGCGATGCGCGTCGAACTCGGCCTCGACAAGCCGCTCGCCGTGCAATTCCTGATCTACGTGCGCGACGTGCTGCACGGCAATCTCGGCATGTCGCTGCTGACGGCGAATCCGGTGATCGACGACATCAAGCGCGTCTTTCCCGCCACGCTCGAACTCGCCACGCTCTCGACGCTACTCGGCGTGCTGGTCGGCGTGCCGCTCGGCGTGATCGCCGCGGTTCGCCATAACCGCTGGATCGATCACGTCGCGCGTTTCGTCGGCCTGATCGGCAGTTCGGTGCCGGTGTTCTGGCTCGGTCTGATGGGCCTGCTGCTGTTTTACGCGAAGCTGCATTGGGTGTCCGGGCCCGGCCGCATCGACCCGGTTTTCGACGGCATGGTCGACACGCACACCGGCAGCCTGCTGCTCGACGCGCTGATCGCCGGCGAATGGGACGTGTTCTTCAACGCCGTGTCGCATATCGCGCTGCCCGCCGCGATTCTCGGCTATTACTCGGTCGCCTACCTGAGCCGCATGACGCGCTCGTTCATGCTCGACCAGTTAAGCCAGGAATACATCACGACGGCGCGCGCGAAAGGTTTGCCGGAGCGCCGCGTGATCTGGCGTCATGCGTTCGGCAATATCGCCGTGCCGCTCCTCACCGTGATCGCGCTCGCCTATAGCTATCTGCTCGAAGGCTCGGTGCTCACCGAAATCGTATTCGCGTGGCCGGGCATCGGTTCCTATCTGACGGGCGCCTTGCTCAACGCCGACATGAACGCCGTGCTCGGCAGCACGCTCGTGATCGGCATCACTTTCATCGCCCTCAACCTGCTGACCGACGCGCTCTATCGCGTGTTCGATCCGCGTGCCCGCTGAGATTCAGGAGAGTCACGCCGTGCTTCCTTCCACCGACGATTCAACGCAGGACTGGCCGATGAACGCCCCGCCCCGACGCTGGAAAGCCTGGCTGCTGAGCGACACGCCAGGCTCGCGCAAACAGGCCGCGCTCGGGCTCGCGTACCGGCGCTGGCGGCGTTTCGCCGGCAATCCGCTGTCGGTGTTCGGCCTCGCCATCCTGACGCTGCTGATCGTCGTCGCGGCGCTGGGACCGCTGCTCGCGCCGCACGATCCGCTGCAACAGGTGCTGGCCGACCGTCTGCTGCCGCCGGGTTCCGCATCGCATTGGCTCGGCACCGATCAACTCGGCCGCGATATTCTTTCGCGCCTGATCGACGGCTCGCGTCTCACGCTGTCGATCGCCATTCTCGTGGTCGTGATCGTCGTGCCGGTCGGCCTGGCGGTGGGCACCACGGCGGGCTTCTTCGGCGGCTGGATCGATAACGTGCTGATGCGCGTCACCGACATCGCCCTCGCCTTTCCGAAGATCGTGCTGGCGCTCGCCTTCGCCGCCGCGCTCGGCCCCGGCGTCATCAATGCGGTGATCGCGATTTCGATTACCGCGTGGCCCGCCTATGCGCGGCTCGCGCGCGCCGAAACGCTGCGCATCGTGCAGGCGGATTTCATGCACGTCGCGCGTTTGCAGGGCGCCTCGCGCCCGCGCCTGCTGCTGCGCTACGTGGTGCCGCTGTGCTCGTCGTCGGTGATCGTGCGCGCGACGCTCGACATGGCCGGCATCATCCTGACGGTCGCCGGCCTCGGCTTTCTCGGCCTGGGCGCGCAGCCGCCCAGCCCGGAATGGGGCTTCATGGTGGCGTCGGGGCGCAACGTGCTGCTCGACGCCTGGTGGGTCGCGACGATTCCCGGCTTCGCCATTCTGCTCGTGAGCCTGTCGTTCAATCTGCTCGGCGACGGCTTGCGCGACGTGTTCGACCCGCGCCACGGAGGATGAAAATGAATGCCGATTCCAAGCGGGCGCTGTGCGAAATCGACGATCTGCGCGTGGGTTTTCGCGGCCACGACGGCAGCCTGACCGAAGCCGTGCGCGGCCTTTCGCTCACCGTCAATAAAGGCGAACGGCTCGGCATCGTCGGCGAATCGGGTTCGGGCAAATCGCTGACCGGGCGCGCGTTGCTCGGCTTGCTGCCGGCCGCCGCGCAATGCACGGCGAAAACGCTGCGCTTCGACGGCCAGGACCTGCTCGCCATGCCGCCGGGCAAACGGCGCCGCCTGTGCGGCCAGCAGATGGGCATGATCCTGCAGGACCCGAAATATTCGCTCAATCCGGTCATGACCGTGGCGCAGCAGATGCGCGAGGCGTTCGCGCTGCACGATCCCAAACTGGGCCGCAAGGCGATGCGCGAGAAGATCGTCGCCGCGCTCGCCGCCGTGCATATCCGCAATCCCGAGCGGGTCGCGGATGCGTACCCGCACGAACTCTCGGGCGGCATGGGCCAACGCGTGATGATCGCGATGATGGTTTCCTCGGGACCGCGATTGCTCGTCGCCGACGAACCCACGAGTGCGCTCGACGTGCTGGTCTCCGTGCAGGTGCTCGGCATTCTCGATGAAATGATCGCGAAGCACGACACCGGCCTGATCCTGATCAGCCACGACTTGCCGCTGGTGATGTCGTTCTGCGACCGCGTCGTGGTGATGTATGCGGGACGCGTGGTCGAAACCTGCGCGGCGCGCGATCTGGCGCAGGCGCAACATCCGTATACGCGCGGCCTGCTGGCCGCCAACCCGCCCCTTATCGACCCGCCGGACGAATTGCCCGTGCTCGCGCGCGATCCGGCATGGCTCACGCAATCCACCGGAGCGCCGGCATGATCGACGTTCAGCAGGCGCAAATCCGCTTCAAGACGAAAACCGGTTATTTCGACGCCGTGAAGGACGCCAGCTTTCAGGTCGGCGAGGGCGAGGTATTCGGCCTTGTCGGTGAATCCGGCTCCGGCAAGTCGACCGTCTTGCGGGCGCTGTCGGGACTCACGCCGCTGGCCGGCGGCGGCATGCGGGTCGGCCGGCATGTCTTGGGCGAGAAGATCGACCGCTCGTTCCGGCGCGACGTGCAAATGGTGTTTCAGGACCCGTACGCGTCGCTGCACCCGCGCTTCACCGTTGATCAGACGCTGCGCGAGCCGCTGGCGATCAACGGCATCGACCGTCAGGAAGAACGGATCGTGCAAGCCTTGCTCGAAGTCGGACTCGGGCCCGCGTTCCGCTTTCGTTATCCGCATCAGCTTTCGGGCGGCCAGCGTCAGCGCGTGGCAATCGCGCGTGCGCTGATCGTCGAACCGCGCGTGCTGCTGCTCGACGAACCGACCTCCGCGCTCGACGTTTCCGTGCAAACGGAAATCCTCAATCTGCTGCGGCGCTTGCATCGTGAACGCAGGCCGACCATGGTGCTGGTCAGCCACAACCTCGCGGTGGTCGGCTTTCTCTGTCAACGCGTCGCGGTGATGCGCAACGGCGAGATCGTCGAGGAGCGCGCGATCGAGCAGATTCGCGCGCAGCAGGTCGAGCACGACTACACGCGCAGCTTGTTGCTCGCCACTGATGGATATCGGCGCCAGGCGGTTGAAGTCATCGGCGTGGATGCGGCCTTGTAGGTTCGCGGTTTGGGGGGGCATGAGCAGACCGTTCACCCGGCTGCTAGTGTCGCGACCTCACCCCGTCGTTGCAACCGCGACACCCCAGCCAACCAGCAGCAAGCCCTCCGCAAACGGAAGCCATCGCGCTTGCGGCAGCATTTTTTCGAGCATCACGTAGATCGACAAAGCGGCAACCCAGAGCACGTTCATGACGCCGAACACGAAGAGCAACGCCATCAGTGCGCCGCAACAGCCGACGCAATACGCCCCATGACGGAACCCCATGATCCAGGCGCCGACGCTGCCGTCGCGCCATTCGTTCAG
The DNA here is from genome assembly GCF_900142195.1 of Paraburkholderia terricola. Lineage (GTDB taxonomy): Bacteria > Pseudomonadota > Gammaproteobacteria > Burkholderiales > Burkholderiaceae > Paraburkholderia > Paraburkholderia terricola. The sequence goes on along the minus strand of NZ_FRAB01000006.1, from coordinate 192,907 downwards.
AAGAAAACCGAGCGGCGAAGCACACTTGCTAAGGCACGCGTGCTTTAAGGGTGTGAGTTGGAAGACGCCGGCAACGATCAGCAACGCGCCCGCAAGCAGCGGGGTTGCGCTCACCATCATCGGCGTAACGAGACGGGCCTCCAGCAGGCCCCACTGCGCGAGCGTCGCCAACAGGCTGAAGCCGGACCACACGGCCAGGTAGCCGAGAACAAATACGCTCGTGTGCGCATACGGCAGTCGTTGCGCACGCCGCTGACGGCTCAGGAACGCGAAACTCAAAACCATCGGCACGATTGACGGGAGCATCATGGCCGCCATCATGATGGCCCACATCGCCAGCACCAGCAGCAGATCGATGACGCCCCAGTCCGTCATGCGCGGCATGATGAGCATGACGGCGCCCGCGTCCATGTGCTCCATGCCCCAACTCATGTTGAGCAGGTAAATCCACGCGAGCGTCGCGGCGGCCGCGAGTCCCGACAGCACGATCACGCGGTCGCGCACCGGGAGCCGTCGCGTCACGAGGCCACTGTCGAAACCTCGCTCAGCCATGGTAGGCGAACGGAGAATAGAAGCCGTTCCGATCCGAGATCTCTCTGGAAAAACCGTGGTCGGTGAAGCGAAAGCGCGTCGACTTCCCGATCACCGCCGCAAATCCGGGGACTGGGGTCAGCGGGTGATTGCTGATGGTGACGTCGCCTCCGTCCTGCCCGGACAGCGCTTCGATTTCCATGTCCGCGATATCGGGTATGCGAAGGCTGCGACGTTTTCCGTCGAGTTGATAGTCGATCGCGACCGGTTTGACGCCCATGACTTCGCCGATCATCGGGCCCAGCGCGGAAAGCGGCCCGCCGGCTTGACCCGAGAAGATCTGACCCAACGCCTCTTGCTGCTTCGGCGTCCCGCGTTCGTCGAGATAAAGCGCCACCCGCCACTTGTTTTGCAGCATGTGACCCGGCGCATACGCAAAGAGCGCGATGTTGAGTCCGTCCAGTGTCACGCCGGCGAACTCGCCTTGATCGACGTGCCAACCGATCAGCGCCGCGCAGTCTCCATCCGACGGCGGGCCGAGACAAACGCAACTGCACGGGGCGTAGCAGTTGCAGCTCTCGAAATACGTACCGGCAACCTTCCAGCTCTCGGCCATGGCGCTCACCTCCGTCGTTGGGATACGGGTACAGGGCGTTCGCGTTTACGGAATTCGGGCATGGCGCGTTTGCGCCCGTCAGTGGCGATTGCGGACGCCGAACCCGGCGAGCGAATCCATTCAAGTCTAGGTCAAAATGGCCGGGGGGCGTTCGCTTTCGCGATGGGTAGCTCGTTCTTTCGCGATGGTGACGAAGCAACAACCGGGCGTGCTCACGCGTTCGGATCGCTCGCGCTGCTGTTCGGCGTCCGGGCCGACGCCCGCCGCCTCACGACAGAGCCGGCACACGCTGTCTCGCTCACGAAAAGCGGCTCAACTCGGTTTCATCACACAACAGCCGCGGATGCCGCGGGTCCGCGATGTCGATCTGGTGCCACGCGATCCGATGACCTTGCGAGCGGCGCCTGTGCCGCATCGCTTCACGCAGCAGCCGCGGCAGCAGCCCCACGGCAAGGCGCTCGAGCAGCGCATCCGAACCCATGTGAAATTCGCTGATCACCCATGCGTCCGCGTCGCGTATGACGTGAATCGATTCGACATGTCCGAGCCGCCTGCCGTCTCTCGACAGCACGCGCCGGCCGAGCAGAAGATCGACGTTGACCCGCGTCATTGCAGCCACCTGGGAAGGCGCTCGATGACGTGCTCGCGCAGCCAGCGCTGCCAATCGTCGATGGGCGTGTCGTTCATGTCGATGTCGACCTCGATGTCGACATCCATGAGGCGGATACGGCTCCACGCAATCCGGTACGGCTCGGCATGGCGTGCGCCGCCGATCCTCGCGGCGAGCCGCCCGACCCAGCGCGCGGTGCGCTCCCCGACGCGCCGCGCGATCGCCATCGAGCCGATCTCGATCGCAATCACTTCCGGCGGCCGGCCGGGGCGCAGTTCCGCGACGATGCCGTCGACCCGGCCCATCCTGACGGAGTGGCGGTCCACCACCTGCTTGTCGAGCACGTCCCGCACGATGTCCATCATGCGCCTCCCAATACCTGTAACGGCAGCGCGACGATCGCCAGCACGAAGGCCAGCACGATGATCGCGACGACCACCGTATTGGAAATCACGCCGTTGCCGTGGCGTCCCACGTAGCGCTCGTCGTTCATCAGCACCAGAAACGGCACGACGGTGAGCGGCAGGCTTACCGCTGTGAGCGCCATCGAGAACACGGTCAGTTTGAGCGGGTCGACACCCGCGGCGATCGGGATCGCACTGATCGCGAGCGCGCACGTGTAGACGAGGCAAAACCCTGGATCGTCGCGCGGCTTGCGGTTTTCGCCCCAGTTCCAGCCGAAGCCCTGCGCAACTAAATACGCCTGCTCCAGCGCGATCTGCAAGATGGCGCCGAAGCACGCGAACGCGAGCGACGCGACGAACAGCACGAAGCCCCAGAAGCCGAAGACCGCGACCAGCAGCAGCGGCAGTTGGTGGTAGTCGTCGACGCGCGTGATGCCGTGGGCGGGAAACACATACGCCGCGGCAACCAGCACGGCCACCGAAATACAGCCGCCGAATGCCATGCCCAACGTGGCGATCGCGCGGTTCGCGCCGAGATAGCCTGAGTCCCACTGATCTTCGACCGCGCCGGACGAATAGAACAGGAACAGCGACGGCGTGATCGACGCGCCGAGGATGCTGACGACGATGAACCAGTAGTTCGCCGGATCATGATGCGGCACGCTGGGCAGCACGCCCGCCGCCACCTGATGCCAGTCCGGTTTGAGCGTGACCGCCGCGGCGACGAAGCTCAACGTGACGAGGCCGAGCAGCGACACGCCTTTTTCGATCAGCCCGAAGGTGCCTCGCCACAGCGTGAACCATGCCAGCAGCGCGACGGGCAGCGCCCACCACGGGTGCTTCAACCCGGTGGCCATCTCGAGCGCAACACTGACGCCGCCGATTTCCGCCGACAGCACCAGCGTGTTCACGATCAGCACCGCGACGAACGGCAACAGGAAGAACTTGATGCCGAAGCGGTCGCGAATGCCCGCGGCGATCGTATGCTGGCTCACCGCGGCAAAGCGGCCCGCCATCTCGGTCAGGAAGATGATGCACAGCGTGCCGACGACAATCGGCCAGACCAGTTGCAAGCGGAACGCGGCCCCGCCCTGCGCCGCGGTCGACAGCGATCCCATCTCCAGAAAGCCGCCCACGCTGGTGACGACGCCGAGGCAGATTTCGAATATTTTTTTCATCCCGTCCGGCTCCGTCTGAAGACACCCGTGCCTTAGCATCGTTCGTTCCTGCTCGCCCCGAGCGTCGATGCAAGGTGGTATCTTCCCGCGCATTTCACGTCAATGCAGCAAGTCCTGGATCCGGTAGTACGCACCGACGAGCGGCAGCATCCAGCGGCGCGCGGCATGGGCCGGCACCGGCGGCCAGGGCAGCGCGCGCCACGGGTTCGCAGCGGGCGAACCGGACATCACGTCCGCCATCACGCGCCCCATATGCGTGGACATCTGCACGCCGTGCCCGCTGTAGCCCATCGAGTAGTAGAGCCCGTCATGCTGACCGGCGCGCGGCAGCCGGTCGACGGTCATGTCGACGAGACCGCCCCAGCAATAGTCGACCCGCGTTGCGGCCAGTTCCGGAAAGTACTTCGCCAGGTTGGCCTGCAGCACGCGGCCGCTCTTCGCATCCGAGCGCGGGTCCGACATCGCGAATCGGGCCCGCCCGCCCCACAGCAGCCGGTTATCCGGCGTCACACGAAAGTAGTTGCCGATGTTCAGCGAGGTCACATAGTTGCGCCGCCGAGGAAAGAGCGCGTCCAGCTGCCCCGTGGAAAGCGGCTCTGTCACCACGATGAAACTGCCGACGGGCGCCATCCGTTGCTGGAACCATTGCAGCGGCCCTTGCCGCGACGGTCCTGTCGCCACCAGCACCTTGTCGGCCAGAATCACGCCGCGCGCGGATGTGACCTCGAAGCGGCCGCCGTCGATGCGCTTCATTTGCGTCACGGCGGCATGCTGGAAGATGCGGGCCCCATGACGCGCCGCGGCCTGGGCGAGCCCCACGCCGAACTTGCCCATGTGCATCTGCGCGCCATTGCGTTGCAGCAGTCCGCCATGGAAACTTTCTGAACCGACTTCGCTGCGCATGCGTGCCGGCTCGATCAGTTCGATATCCTGGTCGACTTCACGATGCAACACTTCATAGCTCCGCGCGAGCTTCTCGAAGTGCTTCGGCTTCGCCGCGAGTTTGAGCTTGCCGCAACGCACGAAATCGCAGTCGATCCGATGCTGCGTCACGATCGATTCCACCGTTCCCACCGCGCTTTCGTACGCGCGATAAAACGCGCGAGCCTGGTCGAGCCCGACGCTCCCCGCGAGCGACGCAAAGTCCTGCGCCACGCCGGTGTTGCACTGCCCGCCGTTTCGCCCCGATGCCTGGCCCGCGATCCGCCCCGCCTCGAGCACGGTGACCGACACGCCGCGCGTGGCAAGTTCGAGCGCGGCCGACAGGCCCGTCAAGCCCCCTCCGATCACGACCACATCACTGCGCCCTTCCACGGGACCGTCGGCGCCGTCCTTGAATTCGGGAGCCGTATCCAGCCAGTACGAATCTAGCTTCATTGAATTTTCGATTGAATGCCACGACGCGGACCGCCTCGCCAGCGAGGCCTTCGCAGCGAGCCGGTCACCGGAACGAACAGCAACGTGAACGGCCTACTTCAAGCCGACCACCACGCATATTCGGCGAACGAAAAGCCCATCATCGCGCCGGTCGGAATCGAGCCGAGCCCCTTGAGGCGCTTGTCGTTCGCATCGAGCAGACTGATGAACGACGGAATGCCGATACCGCCCTCGTCCGTCACGAGCGCCTGCATTTCGCCGTACATCTGCTTGCGCTTCGCGTCGTCGGTCTCGGCGCGCGCGCTCACGAGCAGTTGATCGAACTTCGGATCCTTCCACGCCGACTCGTTCCACGGCGCGTCGGATTTGAAGAACTGCGTGAACAGCACGTCCGCGCTCGGCCGCGGATTGATGCTGCCGAAGCCGAGCGGGTGCTTCATCCAGTGATTCGACCAGTAGCCGTCCGCGGGAACGCGGTTCACGCTCAGGTTCACGCCGATCTTCGCGGCCGTTTGCTGGATCAGTTGCGCCATTTCGACGGAGCCGTTCGCGTCCGTGGTGGCGTAGATCGGCGGCAACGTGGTTCCGACCGCGCCGGCCTTCTGCATGTAGAACTTCGCCTTGTCGAGGTCGAACTTGCGTTGCGGCAACGAGGCATTGAAGTACCGATGACCCGGCGGAATCGGCTGGTCGTTGCCGATCACCGCATAGCCGAGAAAGACTGTGGAGCGGATCTGCTCGCGATCGAACAGGTACTTCATGCCCTTCACGAAATCAGGGTTGCCCGTGAACGTGTTGTCGCGGCGCATGATCAGGTCGGTATAAAGCCCCGACCGCGTCTCCTTCATTTCGTATCCCGGCGTCGCGGCGATACGGCGTGTCGAGCGCGGGTCGACCGAGTTGATCAGATGAACGTCGCCGGCGAGCAGCGCGCTCACACGCGCCGCGTTGTCGCTGATGCTGATCAGCTCGATCTGATCCAGATACGGCTGCCCCGGCTTCCAGTAGTTGTCGTTGCGCACGCCGATCGTGCCCGCGCCCGGCTTGAAGCTTTTCAGCTTGTAGGGACCGGTGCCGATCGCCTGGTTGAAGTTGCTCGTGCCGTCCTTGACGATCACCAGTTGCGGGGTCGCGAGAATCACCGGCAAGTCGGCGTTCGGCACCTGCAGCGTCAACGTCACTTCGTTGGGTCCACTTGCGGTCACGCTCGTGAACTGATCGGCGAGCGTCTTCACGCGCGAGGCCGTTTGCGGGTCCTTGTGACGCATCAGCGAATAGACCACGTCGGCCGGCGCAAGCGGCTTGCCGTCGTGAAAGGTCACGCCCTGGCGCAGCTTGATGATCCACGTTTTCGCATCGGTGCTGGAGACCGATTCAGCGAGATTCATGCGCGGCGTCAGGCTTTCGTCAAGCTGCGTGAGGCCGCTGTAAAACATGAAGAAGCGGATGTAGTCGCCGCCGGTCGAGCCCGCTGCCGGATCGAGCGTATCCGATACGGAACCCGCGTCATAGGCGACACGAATGCTGCCGCCCTTCTTCGGAACCTCGGCGGCGAGCGCGCCGGGCGCGGCCGTGAGGAGTCCGCCGCCGGCGGCCATCATGCCGGTTCCAGCCAACATGCGCATCATGTCGCGGCGGCTGATGCCGCGGCTATTCGTTTCGTCGTTCATGTTCAGGGCTCCGCGGATGTAAATGAATCAGGCAACGTTCTCTTGTGAAGTCTCGTCGGCAGCATCGTATGCCGGCACAAAACGCGTAAAGCGCCGACAAAAAAAGGCAGACGGCATAAACAAACTGTTTCGGCGCCGCCAACGCGGCACTTTGCATGGTCGCCGGTTTCGCGCCGACGACCTGCCATGGACCGGGTGCTGTCAGGCGCTCGCCGGCGCCTTGGTGTCGAGCAACTGCGGATAGCGTCGCAGCACTTCGTCATACAGTTGCGCGATCACTTGCGGCCCCGGCGCCAGGGTGCCGGCCGTCTCTCTCGCGTCGAGCGCATCGAAGATCTTGTGCTTGAGGAAGTGCCGCCATACGACCGGCGCGCGCGCGAGAATGCCGGTCAGAACGTCGTAGCGTTCGCGGGTCCATTTCGCTTCATACGCGTCGCGCTGCGCGCCATGGTCGAAGTGACATGCCGGCCGCTGCCGCGCCGCGCTTCGCGCCGCCTCGCGCAGACGCGCGGTCGCCTCCGCATCGACAGCGCCCTCGACCAGCGCCACGCCATACAGATCGCGCGCCTGAGCGACGGACAGATAGCCGCGCCGCACGTCCTCGAGCACCTTCCCTGTATCCCGTTCGTAAGGATGACCATAGCCGCCGCCGCCGCACCCTTCGAGACGGATCACGTCGCCGGGACCGCACATCACGAGGTCGGTCACGCCGAGGTCTTCCTCGCTGTCAGTCCCTGGGTTACGGGTGAAGCGCGACACGGCGCCGGCCTTGCCGCCCAACACACCCCACGAGGCAAAGCGCGAACGGTCGCGATTGCGCGCCGTCACGAGCGTGCCCGGCGAGAAGACACGAAACTCCATGACGGTCCCGAGGCCGCCGCGATACTTGCCGGCGCCGGCGCTGCCCGGCACCACGCCATAGCGCGTGATGCGGATCGGCACTTCCGCTTCGTTGATCTCGACCGGCGTGTTGCGCAGGAACGCGACATTCGCGCCCGACGCGTCGGAGCCGTCGGCGCACGCCATGCCGCCCGCGCCGCCGCCCACCGGTCCAATCGACGCGATCACCGTGCGGCCGTTGCGATCGACCGTCTTCACGTTCAGGATCGACATGCCGCCGGCCGGACAGGCCGGCAAGCGGTCCGGGCACACCATCGAGAATGCGCCGAACGTGACGTATTGCGCGACCTTCGCGGTCAAACTGCGCATGCCGACCGCGGCCGGCGGCACGCAGTTCATGATCGTGCCTTCGGGCATGATACAGCGCGCCACTTTCAGCATGCCGGCGTTGAGCAGCAGATCGGGATTCAACGAATACAGCACGTAGTTCAGGCCGACGAGCGCGAGCACATGGCGCTCCTTGCCGCCCGTCGGCATGTTCAGCGACGAATTCAACTGCGGATCGCTGCCCGTGAAGTCGAACACGAGCGAACCGTCTTTCACCGTCAGCGTCAACGCGACGCGCAGCGGCTTGCCGTTGACCGAATCCTCGTCGGCGTATTCGGCGAAGAAGTACTCGCCGTCCGGCATGCCGCGCACGATCGTGCGCGCCTGCTCCTCCGAATAGTCGAGCAGCGCGTCCATGCCGGCCCGAAACTGCTCGATGCCGAAGCGCTCGATGATTTCCAGCACCCGCCTCTCGCCGGTCATGAGCATGGCGATCTGCGCCTTCAGGTCGCCGCGATTCTGCTCGGGCGCGCGCACATTGATCGCCATGTGTTCGAGCAATGCTTCATCGAGCACGCCCGCGCGGACGATTTTGGTCGGCGCGAAACGAATGCCTTCCTGATAAATCTCGGTGAGCGTGCGCGACAGCGACGCCGGCACCGCGCCGCCCATATCGGTGTTGTGAATGTGCCCGCCGACATGGCAGACGATCTCGCCGCCGAAGAACACCGGTTTCCACATCATCACGTCGGGCGTGTGGGTCGCGACGTAGCCGCTATACGCGTCGTTCGTCATGCAGATGTCGCCCGGCTCGTAGTGATCGATCATGTCGATCACCGCGCCGAAATCGAGCCCCGGATACCAGGTCGCGCCGAGCGTTTTCGGCGATGCGAAAGTCAGGCCGCGCGTGTTCATCAGCGTGCAGGAGAAGTCTTCGGTTTCCTTCACGAACGCCGAATGCGCGGTGCGCACGAGCGTGTACGCCATGCTTTCGGCGGCCGCGACGCAATAGTTCGCGAAGACCTGAAGAACGGATTTATCGAATGTCATCGTGCGTTTCCAGGGTCGGCCAATCAGACCGCTTCGAGAAAAAGGTTGCCGTATTCGTCCACGCGTGCGTCGAAGCCGGGCAGCACGCAGGTCGTGGTGTCGTCCTGCGCGACGATCGCCGGCCCCGTGAACCGGTGTCCCGCGAGCAGCGCGGCGCGCCGGTAAAGCGGCACGCGGCGCCAGGCGCCGTCCAGATAGACGTCGATCTCCGATTCCACCCGCGGCGCGCCCTCGCCCATCGCGATCCGCGGCAGTTCGGGTTTCGGCGTGGGCGCGGTGATGACGAGCCGCAGCGCCACCACCTGAATCGGCGACTTCTCGTCGCTGTGCCCAAAAAGGCGCGCATGTTCGCGATGAAATGCCTGCGCGATCGCTTCGAGATCGCCGCCGGTGAGCGCTTCCATCGCGAGCGGCGTGTCGATTTCGAACGATTGCCCGCGATAGCGCATATCGGCCGATACGACGATCTCGACGGCGGCGTCGCTGCCCGCCTCGCGAATCACCCATGCGCGGGCGTCGGCTTCGAGGTGGGCGAGGTCCTCTCTCAGCAAGGCGAGCGATTCACGGTCGAGCGGATAGTAGGTGGCTCGAACAAAATCGTTCTTCGTATCGGCGATCAGGCCGCCGAGTGCGCTCAACACGCCGGGCGTGGTCGGCACCAGCAGGTTGCGCACATTCAAGGCGCGCGCGAGAAAGCAGCCGAGCATCGGCCCCGCGCCGCCGAACGGCATCAGCGCGAAAGTGCGCGGGTCGATCCCGAAGCGCGAGCTGAGCCGGCTCACGCCCGCGTACATGCCCGAGATCGAAACCTCGATGATGGCCGCCGCGGTCTGATGGATATCGAGCCCCAAACGCCGCGCGAGCGGTTCGATTGCGCGCCGCGACGCGTGCGCATCCACCTTCACCGCGTTGTAGCCGAGCGCGGCGTTGCCGAGCACGCCGATGACGGCGAACGCGTCGGTGATGGTGGGGCGCGTGCCGCCGCGTCCGTAGCAAACCGGTCCTGGGCTCGACCCCGCGCTTTCGGGGCCGACCTTCAACACGCCGAATTCGTCGACCCAGGCAATCGAGCCGCCGCCGTCGCCGACCGACGACACGGACACCGACGGAATATGAATCTGGAATTCGCCGATGTATTCGCCGGTTGCGTACTGCGGTTTGCCGTCCACGATCAGCGCGATATCGGCGGTCGTTCCGCCGATGTCGAGACTCATGCAATCCTTCACGTTGCAGAGCCTGGCGAGATACGCCGCGCCGATCACACCCGACGCGGTGCCGGACAGGATCATCTGCACGCAGTTCTGTTTGCCGTGCTCGGCGCTCATCACGCCGCCATTCGATTTCGTGACCTTGAGGTCCGCCGCGACACCGCTTTCCGTCAGCGCCGCCTGCAACTGCGTCAAGTAGTTCGACACGCGCGGCTGCACATAGCCGCCGATGGTCGCCGTCACCGTTCGCTCGTATTCGCGGATGATCGGCCACACCTCGTGCGAGCACGACACGAAGAAGCCCGGCAGCGCAGCCCCGATAATCGCCTTGACCCGCTGTTCGTGCGCCGGGTTGCGGTATGAGTGAAGCAGCGACACGATCACGCCCTCGCAGCCCGCCGCCTGCAAGCCGCGCACGGCGGCGAGCACGCTCTGTTCGTCGATGGGCGTTTCCTCCACGCCGTCCGCGCCGAGACGCCCTATCACGCCGAATACACGGTCGCGCGGAATGAGCGGCGCCGGGCGGCTCGACATCAGATGGTACATATCGGGGATCTTCAAACGCGCGATGTCGAGCACGTCCTCGAAGTGGCGCGTGGTGATGAGCCCCAGCTTCAGCCCGCGCCGCTGCACCACCGCGTTCACGCCGACCGTCGTGCCATGCGTGAAATACGTCACCTCGTGCGGCTCGATGCCGTAGCGCTCGCGCAGTCCCTCGACGCCCGCGAGCACTTCGCTGCCGGGGCTGTCGGGACGTGAAAACACCTTCAGCGTGCGAATGGTCCGCGTGGCTTCGTCCAGCACCGCGAAATCGGTGAACGACCCACCGATATCGACTCCGATTCTCAAACCCATTGTCGTGTTCCTGCCTGTGTGAAGTGATGTGCGCCGCTGCCGCTCAAGCGCGTTGCCTGCGTTTGTCGATGACGTCGCGAATCTGGTAGTAGCTGCCGAGCGCGGGCATGAACCACGGCTTGCCGCCGTAGAGCGGATGCGTGAGCATCGGCGTGCCGTAGGCGCTGGTTTCGGGCGCTTGTCCTTCGGCGATCAGGCGCGCGACCTTGTAGCCGAGATACGTCATCATCACCACGCCGCTGCCGTTGCAGCCGAGTGCGTAGTAGACGCCATCGGCGGTGCGGCCCAGATGCGGGAGGAAGTCGAGCGTGAGCGCCACCGTGCCGCCCCAGCTATACGCCACCTTCACGCCGGCCATCTGCGGAAAGCGCTCGACCATCTGCGCATGCAGGATCGCGGCCGACTGGCGGCGATCGAGGTTGTAAAAACGCGCCCGGCCACCGAACAGCAGGCGCGTGCCGTCCGGCGAATAGCGGTAGTAGTTGACGACGCGGCGCGTCTCCGAGATGCCGCGACGCTTCGGTATCAGCGAGGCGCGCAAGTCGGCCGGCAATGCCTCGGTGGCGATCTGATGCGATACGACCGGCACCACGCGACGTTGCAGATCGGGCGTCGACGAACCGGTGTAGCCGTTCGTGCAGATCACGACGTGCCGGCTGGCGAGCGCGCCGCGCGGCGTCTCGACCCGGTATTGCGCGCCGACTCGCGCGATGCTGCCGACCGGGGCGCGGCTGCATACCGTGACGCCCGCGCCGCGCGCCGCGGCGAGCAGACCGGCGAACATCATCGACGGATGAAGCTGGCCCGCCCGTTCGAGCAGAACGCCGCCGGCATAGATGTCGCTGGCCAGTTCGCCGCGCAGTTCGTCGCGTGAAAGCAGCCGCGCCCCGGCGCGCGCATACGTGTTCAGATTGACGATGCGCTTGCGCCACGCGGCGAGATGCTCGTCGGTCCACATCGCGTTGATGCGCCCGGCCTTCACGTAGCTGCATTCGATCGCGTTATCGCGCAGGATGCTTTCGAACACCTCGTAAGACGCCGACGCTTCGCTCAACAGGGTGCGCTGACGCTCCTCGGATACCGAACCATCCAGCTTTTTTCCCGACGGCGCCTTGCCGACATTCACGCCTCCCGACACCTGTCCGCCGCTGAGCGTGCTCGCGCCGATGCCCGGCACATCCGCTTCGAGCACGGCCACGCGCAAGCCCTGCTTCGCCAGTTCGAGCGCGCACGACAAGCCCGCATAGCCGGCGCCGACAATCGCGACGTCCACCTCGCGGGGCACCTCCGACATCAGTTCGTCATGCGGACGCCAGTCTTGCCACCAGTACGGTGTGTCGGTGAAATCAAGGGAAAAAACGTCGTTGCGCGTGGACACGGTCGAGTCCCTGGTTGGATTGAATAGCCCCGCTCGCCGGACTCAGCGAGGGCGTGAAAAAACCAGCGGCTTCCGCGAGCCGTCGGTCGCGGTCTCGGGCCGCGCTGTCATGGCGCCGATAACGCGTCGCTCACGTCGTGCAGCGCATGGCGTGCGATAGCAACGATCTCGTCGATGTCGGCGCGCGTGGCGATGAGCGGCGGCGCAAAGCCGACAATGTCGTTCGTGCCCAGCGCGCGCACGATCAAACCGCGCGCGAGCGCCGCCTGCGCCACCCGTTGGCTCGCCTTCGCCGCGGCCGGAAAGGGTCGTCGTTCAGTCTTGCCGGCCATCAGTTCGAGCGCGGCGAGCATGCCCACGCCCCTCACATTGCCGACGAGCGGATGCGCGTCGAACGCCTCATGCAGACGCGCCTGAAAATAGGCGCCGACCTCCGCCGCATTGCTCACCAACTGCTCGCGCTCGATGATGTCGAGGTTCGTCAATGCCGCCGCCGCGCACACCGGGTGGCCGGAGTAAGTCCAGCCGTGATTCATCGCGCCCTGCTCGCGCGAGCCGCGCTCGATCACATCCCACACGCGCTCGCTGACGATCACGCCGGACAGCGGCAAATACCCGCTCGTCAGTCCTTTCGCCACCGACATCAGATCCGGCGCGAGGCCGTAGTGCTCGCTGCCCGTGCGCGAACCGAGGCGGCCGAAACCGCACACCACTTCATCGACCGCGAAGAGAATGTCGTGACGCTCGAGCACCGCCTGAATCGCGGGCCAATAACCCGACGGCGGCGGCACGATGCCGCCCGAGCCCATCACCGGCTCGCCGAAAAACGCGGTGATCGTGTCGGCGCCCTCGCGTGCGATCAGTTGCTCCAGGTGCTCGACGCAATCCGCGACGAACTCCGCTTCGCTCGCGCCGGGGCGTGCGTCGCGATAGAAGTCGGGACTCGCCGTGTGCAGCACCTGCGGCATGGGCAGATCGAAACCGGCGTGAAACTTCGGCTGCCCCGTGAGGCTGCCGGTCGCGATGCCCGAGCCGTGATAACTGCGCTGCCGCGCGATGATCTTCTTCTTGCGCGGCCGTCCGAGCACGTTGTTGTAGTACCAGGCGAGCTTCACCTGCGTCTCGTTGGCGTCCGAGCCCGACATGCCGTAGAACACCTTCTTCATGCCGGGCGGCGCCCACTCTTCGATCAGACGCCGCGACAGTTCGACAGCGGGGTCGTTCGAGAAGCCCGCATACGTGTGATAGAACGACAGCCGGCGCGTCTGGGCGGCGATCGCGTCGGCCATTTCCTCGCGTCCATAGCCGATGTTCACGCAGTAAAGCCCCGCGAACGCGTCGATGTACGAGCGCCCCGCGTGATCTTCTATGCGGATACCCTGTGCGCGCGTCATCAGCCGCGCATCCAGTTCGCCCGACGCATGGTCCGACGCGTGCGTGCCGGGATGCATCAGATGCCGCCGGTCGGTTTCGAGCGTGAGCTCGCCGCGCCTGTGCATGGCTGCATTCATGTCGATGGGGATGTCGGTGTCGACGAAGTTCATGTTTTGTCCGCCGCTGAGGAATTTGCCGCAGCGTCCCACCGCGGATGCCACGCCGGCTGGCTCACGCGGCCGTCGGCGCGAGCCAGCGCGCCGATGCGCGCCGTCGAACTCGCATCGAGTTCGAAATCGGATACCGCAAGGTTTTCGCCGATGCGCACCGGGTTCGACGACTTGGGAATCGCCGCCACGCCGGGCTGCTGCACGAGCCAGCGCAAGATGATCTGGGCCGGCTTGCGTCCGTGTTCGCGTGCGATCTCCGCGATGACCGGATCGGCAAGCAGCTTGCCGCTGCCGAGCGGCGTGTGCGCGATCAGCGCCATGCCATGCCGGCGGCACGCATCGAGCACCTGGGTCTGGTCGAGATACGGGTGGTATTCGCACTGATTGGCGGCCAACGGCACCGAGGCGAGCGCGACCGCGCGATCGAGCAAGGCCACCGGAAAATTCGATACGCCGATATGCCGCGTCAAGCCGCTGCGCTGCGCTTCGCACAGCGCGCCGATGGTCTCTTCCAGCGGCACTTCAGGGTTGGGCCAATGCACCAGCAGCAGATCGACGTGATCGAGCCCGAGCCGCGCGACGCTTGCCTCGGCGGCACGCCTGAAATCCGCGGCGCGCAATTCGGTGTGCCACACCTTGGTCGTGACGAACACCTCGTCGCGCGGCAGACCGCTCGCGGCGAACGCCTGGCCGACCGCCTGCTCGTTCTCGTAGCGCGCCGCCGTGTCGATATGCCGATAGCCCGCTTCGAGCGCCGCGCGCACCGCTTGCACGCCTTCCTCATGCGTGGACCGCCAGGTGCCGAGGCCGATTGCGGGGATGCGCGCGCCATGAGCCCGGATAACCGGCAAGGCGTCGAGCGGCTGAAAAGAGAGTCCCATTGCCGTAATCGTTCTCCAATGCTTTCCAACTCGATGGGGGTGTGCCACAATACGGCACGGCGTTCCACAAACAGTGAACGAAAAGTAACACGCGCTTTTTTGCGTTGCAAGCGCAGCGTGGGCGAGCGCTCGCCCGTCGCCGTCCTTCATCGGAGACCTGCATGAAAAGTTTGTTGAAGAGCCTCGAGATCCTCGAGGCTGTGTCGAAGAACCAGCCGGTCAGCGTGGGCGTGCTGGCACGCCTGCTCGATATGCCGAAGTCGAGCGTGCAACGCGTGCTGTTGACGTTTCACGAGGCGGGCTGGCTTCGTCAGTCGAGCGGCGATTTGACGCGCTGGGAAGTGGGACCGCGAATTCTCGGCGTGCGGCCCGCCGCGCTGCGCGGCGGCGCGCTGTATGCGGCCGCGCGTGAGCCGATGCGCGAGTTGCGCGACCTGACCAACGAAACGGTTCATCTGTCGGTGCCGGACAGCACCAACTCGATGGTCCTGATCGATCGTGCGGACTGTACGCAAACGGTGCGCACGTTCAGCCCGATCGGCGATCCGAGCCCGTTCCACGCCACCGCCACGGGGTTGGCGGTACTGGCGTACATGAAGGAAGCCGAGGTCGACGAAATCCTGAGCCGCGACATGCCGAAGTTCAGTGAAACAACGCCATGCGATCCCGCCGAAATACGGCTGGAACTCGAGCGCATCCGGCAACGCGGCTATTCGGTGAATCTCTCGCAGTACCGTCCCGCGGTGTGCGCGATCGGCGCGCCGATCATCGATTCAGACGGCGCGCCGGCGGCGAGCATCTGCATCTCGATGCCGGAATCGCGCTATGACCCGGCACGTCTTGAAGAATGGGGCAAGGCGGTCGCGAAGGCCGCGGCTGCGATTGGCGTGTAGCAATCCGGTAGCGATGGGGCGACGCGCGATTCACGGCGCGTCATGCCGTCGCCGCTTCCCGTCAGAACTTCAGCACGCCACGAGCCGCACCAGGCGCAGCACGATTTCGTGCATGCGCGTGCCGGGCAGGAAAAATTCGGCGACACCCAGCGCTTTCAGCACCCCCGCGCTTTCCGCCTGAACATTCCCGCCAAGCACGACGGGTATCGCGGCATGCCGCGCGCGCAATTCACGCATCAATTGCGACGTCAACTCGACATGTGCGCCCGCGAGCGATGACACGCCGATCATGTCGACCTCGTTCGCCAGCGCGCGCCGCGCAACTTCCGCGGGCGAGATGAAGAGTTCGTTGGACACGACCTCGAAACCCGCATCGATCAACGCGGCAGCCACCGCTTGCGCGCCGCGATCGTGGCCGTCCTGTCCGAGCTTCGTGATCATCACGCGGGGCTTGCGCCCCAGCGTCGATGTCAATTCATCGACCTGTTCGCAGGCGGCTTTCCACCTTGCATCCGACGAAAGCGTTTCCTCGTAGATGCCGGCGCTCGCATGCAAACCGATCGCATGACGCGGCCACACGGCTTCGAGCGCGCGCGTGCATTCGCCGACTGTCGCGCGCGCACGCATGCAGCGGATCGTCAACGCGAGCAGGTTGCCCGTGCCCTCGCGCGCGGCCGTTTCGAGCGCGTCCAACGCACGCGCCACATGCTGCGCATCGCGCCGCAGCTTGACCTCCGCGATGCGACGGAGCTGGTGGCCGCGCACTTTTTTTCCGTCCAGTTCGAAACATGCGGGCGCTTCGTCAGCGTCGCCATGAACGAACGCGTTGACGCCCACCACGACGCGTTGCCCGCTATCGATTTCGGCCTGCAGCGTCACGGCCGATTCGTGAATGCGTTGGCGAATCCATCCCGAGCGGATCGCTTGCACGATGCCGCCGCGCGCGTCGATCTCGCCGATCAGCGAACGCACGCGCGCCGCGATGTCGGCCGTCAGCGCTTCCATCATGTACGAACCGGCCCACGGATCGACGACGTCGCACAGTCCCATTTCGTGCTGAAGCATGAGTTGCGTGTCGCGAGCGAGACGCGACGACGATGCCGAGGGCAAGGCCAGCGCCTCGTCAAAGGCGTTCGTATGCAGCGACTGCGTGCCGCCGAAGACGGCCGCCAGCGCTTCGACGGCGGTGCGCACGATGTTGTTCGACGGCTTCTGCGCGGTCAGCGACCAGCCGGACGTCTGGCAATGCATCCGCAGGGCGCGCGCCTTGTCGGAAGCCGCGCCGCACTGCATCGCGAGTTCCGACCAGACGAGACGCGCCGCGCGCAGCTTCGCCACCTCGACATAGAAGTCCGTGCCGACGCCGAAGAAGAAGCTCATGCGCTCGCAGGCGTCGTCGGCATTCATGCCTCGCGCGCCAAGCGTTTCGATGTAGGTGCGCGCATGGGCCATCGTCAGCGCCAGTTCGAGCACCGGATCGGCGCCGGCCTCCTGAAAGTGATAGCCGGACACCGATAGCGCGTTGAAGCGCGGAGCATGTCGCGCGAGATAATCGACCACGTCGGCGGCGATTCGCAACGACGGTTCAGGCGCGAAGATGC
Organism: Paraburkholderia terricola; assembly: GCF_900142195.1. Classification (GTDB taxonomy): domain Bacteria; phylum Pseudomonadota; class Gammaproteobacteria; order Burkholderiales; family Burkholderiaceae; genus Paraburkholderia; species Paraburkholderia terricola. Next base: position 175,944 of record NZ_FRAB01000006.1, on the reverse strand, counting down.
AGGTGTTGCGCACGATGAACTCTTTGAGAATGTCGTTCTGAATCGTGCCGGTCAGTTGCGCCGCGGCCACGCCGCGCTCCTCGGCCGCGACGATGAAGGCGGCCAGCACCGGCAGCACCGCGCCGTTCATCGTCATCGATACCGAGGTTCGGTCGAGTGGAATGCCCGCGAAAAGACGCGCCATGTCTTCGACCGTATCGATCGCGACCCCGGCCAGCCCGACCTCGGCGCTCGCGCGCGGATCGTCCGAATCATAGCCGCGCTGGGTCGGCAGATCGAACGCGACGGACAAACCCTGCGCCCCTTCCGCCAGCGCGGTGCGAAACGCGAGGTTCGAATCGGCCGCTTCGGCGTAGCCCGCGTATTGCCGGATCGTCCACGGCTTCGCCGTGTACATCGACGCGTATGGACCGCGCACGAACGGCGCGGCGCCAGGCATGCTGTTCAGATGCGCGACGCCAGCGAGGTCGGAGGCGGTATAAAGCGTCTTCAGCGGCACGGCGCGGCGCCGGGGCCTGGGCCGGGACTGCAAGCGCAGCGGCGCCTCGCGTTTGACGGCGGACCTCATCGCTGTCTCCAGCGTTTTTCCGTGACGACGTCGGCAATCTTCAGGTTGTCGCTGCCGCGTCGCACTTCGCTCCAATGCACGATGCCCTGCCCGCTTTCGCGTTCGCCGACCACATGCACGTTCAACGCATCACCGATGTTGACGTTGCCATAAAAGTGCAGCGACCGGCTCGCGATCACGGGCGGCTCCGCAAACCGGTGCCGTTGCCATTCGGCGCGATCGACAAACGACTGGAAGCTCGCGAAGTAGAGAAAGTCCGCGCCATTGAAGTCGTTGTTCGGACAGGGAAGAAAGCGGGCGGCCTCGTGCACGCCAGGCTCGAGCCCTTCGCATGAGGCCCAGTCTCCCGCCCTCAGGCGCTTGCCCGTTTGCGTCATGGCCAGCGCTTCGTCGGGCGCCGGACTGATCGCCCCCGCCAGCGCGGCAAGCGTTGCACGCGCGACCGAACGATTGTTGCGCGCTTCGGCGCGCGTGACGAACGTCGACGACATCGACACCTCCGCGATCGACGCATCGTCACGCACGATGCGGTGTGTGCTGAAGTGCCGGACCGGGCCGGTTCTGCATAACGCGCTGTGAATGTCGAACTCGTCGTTCTCGCGCACGGCATCGAAACCGTGCGCCCGCAGGCGGATCGCGGTGAAGGCGGCATACGAGCGGCCGCCGTTGTCGTCGCTGACATCCGGCGTGGCTCGCCCTGTGTGCGCGGCCAGCGCCTCCCAATGACGATGCCCGCATTCCTTCAGCAGCCAGTTCTCCGACAGGCCGGTGAAGCTCAATTGCGGCATGCCCGCGCGATAGCGTCCCGTCGTGTTCTGCATGGGCTTCGGTCGCTCAGGCCGCGAGACTATCGGTTGCCGGGTCGGACGCATCGAGCGACGCGCGAATGGCGTCGACGACATAAGCCGCGTCGCGCGCGACGCCCGAGAAGCGCCCCGACCCCCACGTATGCAGCCACGGCAAGCCGATGAAATACAGCCCCGCTTGCGGCGTGATGCCCCGCGTGTGCGCCGGATAGCCGCGTCCATTGAACACGGGCGCATCGATCCAGCTGAAGTCCGGCGTGAAGCCGATGCACCAGATGATCGACGTGATGCCGCTCGCCGCCAGATCGAGCGAGGTGCGCTCGCCGTCCGGCCGCCATACCGGCTCATAGGCCGCTTCGCGCGGCGCGTCGATGCCGTGCCGGTCGATGAACGTATCGATGCTCGCGTTGATGCGGTTGTAGGTATCGTCCGCGCTGTCCAGGTTCTCGATCAGGTTCGGTGCGAACTTCAGGCGGCCGTCGCGCAGATCCTCGAGCCGGCCGTACAGCTCCATGCCTTCCAGCGCGAAACGCCGCAGATCGATGTCGCGTCCGCCGTCGCGGCCGGTCACGTAGTGGTTCGTGTTGTCCCGCACGCCTTCACGCAGCGGATGCTGCTCGACGGGCATGTCGTAGTAGTGCATGTCGGCGAGCCAGTCGACCACGTCGCGTCCGCGATAGAAACGCGCGCAGCGCGGCGCCTCGCCGACCGCGAGGTAGATCTTGCGCCCGGCCAGATGCAGATCCTCGGCGATCTGCGCACCCGATTGTCCCGAGCCGACGACGAGCACCGCGCCGTCCGGCAAGACCTCGGGATTGCGATAGTGCGAAGACTGCATCTGCACGATCCCGGCGGGCAGGCGCTCGGCCATGCGCGGCACGATCGGCGTGTGATAGCCGCCCGACGCCACGACGACGTGATCCGCGGTGAACTCGCCATTCGAGGTCGACACGTTGTAGCATCCATCGGCGTCGCGCTTCACGCGTTTGACCTCGGTGTGCTCGAGCACCGGCGCGTCGACCATCGCGATGAAGCCGTCCAGATACGCGATGATCTGATCCTTCTTCATGAAGCCATGCGGATCGTCGCCGCGATACGGGTAGCCGGGCAGCGCGCATTGCCAGTTCGGCGTGACGAGACAGAATGCGTCCCAGCGTTGCGAACGCCAGGTGTGCGTGACCGAATGCTTTTCGAGCACGAGATGATCGATGCCGGCTTCTTTCAGGTAGTAGCTGATGGACAGGCCCGCCTGGCCGCCACCCGCGACGATGACCGGGTAGTGACGATTCGCATGGGCCGCCTGAGGGCCAGGGCTAACGGTTGTGTTCGACATGGTTCTTTCCTGCTTTTCGTATGAATGTTCCGGCGCGCGGCCATTGCTTCGTCAATGGGCGCGCCGCATTCAGGTTTCACAAAAGTTCGACGACCTTCACGACCGCCAGCGGGTCCGACGAAAAAGCCTCGGCCTGCTGCTCGATCTGCGCGAGCTGATCCATCGCGGCCGAACAGGCGAAGCCGTATTTCTCGCGCACGCGCTCGGAGCCGATCTGCAAAGCCTCGCGCGAGCGTTCGACAAACTCGCTCAATGCATAGCTCTCGCCCGCGGCAAGGAACTCGCCGACCACCGTCGACGGCGAATAGCAGTTGGCCTCGGTGCCATCGGGCCACTGGACCCTGAAGTGCATGACTGGCATGACATATCCTCGATGAGTGAAGGGTTCAGACGGGAGCGGGTTGCAGTTGCCGCCGGTACAACGCGATGTGACGGCGGGCGCTCGCGGTCCAGCTGAAGCGCTGCAACAACTCAGGGACCGCGTGGGCGAAATCGATGCCGCCGCGCGCATCGAGCGAACGGCGCAACGCGCCGGCGATGCTGTGCGCGTCCTCAGGCTGCGCCCAGCAGCAGACGCGTTCATCGAGGTACTCGATGAACGGCGCGATGCGCGAGACGACAGCCGGCGCGCCCGACGCGAGCGCTTCCAGCACGACCAGCCCGAAACCCTCGCGCAACGAAACCATCGAGACGACATCCGCGCGGCGCAGGAGCGCGGGCATGACCTCGTCGTCGAGCGGGCCGGTGACGACGATCGGACAGCCCGCGCCAAGCGCAAGGTTCAGCGCCGCCGCGCGTTCGAAAAACCGCCGGCCATAGGCGTCGTGATCCAGAAGACTCGCGCCGCCCGCCACGACGAGTTGCGCATCGACATGCGTCTGCCTGAGCAACGCGAACGCTTCGAGCAGTTGCAGTGTGTTCTTGCGTTCCTCGATGCCGCCGACCGCCAGCACGACGGGCGCGCCGACCATGCCGAATCGTGCGAGCAAGGCCGTGTCGGTGGCGTCACGTTTTGCCGTGAAGCGCGTTAAATCGACGCCGTTCGTCACGGTCACCGCGTTCACGCCGAAGTCGCGCTGCATCCGGCGCGTCCACGCATCGCTGACGCAATAAACGGCGTCAGCATCGGCATACGCGCGCCGCTGCCATTCGGCGAGGCGCGGCACGGCGAAGTCGTCGAGATGGTGGACCGTTCGCACGAACCCGCGTATCGCGCCGTCATGCCGAAGTTCGGCGAGCGCGTTGCCGCTGATGCTGTCCTGCGCGTGGAGAACGGCGAAGCTCGCCGGATCGCTGGCCAGCAACGCGGCCTTCAACGCATCAATACGCGTCCGCACCATCGATACCGTGTCGCTCGCGTTGCCAGCGACCCGAGCGAGCACGATCCGGCACGGCGACGCCCGGAACATCGCGGCCCCGCCCACCGACGGCGCGAAGATCGTCACGCGATGCCCCGCGTCATGCAATGCGCGCGCAAGTTCGAGCGTGTGCACGACGCCGCCGCGCGGGTTCACCGAGTGCGTGAAGAGCGCGATTCGAAGGGGACGTGTCTTCATGCGCACGCTCCCGAAGGCGCGCCGATGAACGGCCCGTCGCCGAAATTCCAGAGCAGCGCCGCGTCGCCGCGCTGAGTGAGCACCACTTCGCGCGATGCATCGACTTCGCCGATCACCGCGCACGCCAGATCGCGTGCAACGAAGCGCGCGAGCACTTCGTCGACGTGTTCCGCGCGCACCGACAGCACGAAGCCGAAGCTCGGAAACGCGCTGAGCCAGCGCTCGAAGTCGACGCCCGGCGGTCGTGGAATCGCGTCGAGATCGATTCGCGCGCCCATCGCCGAACATTCGAGCAGCATCAACGACGTGCCCAGCACGCCGGCCATGCTGATGTCCTTCGCGGCATCGCACAGGCCGCTTTCCGCGAGCGCGGGCAGCAGCTCGAGATCGTCGCGCAAGCGCTGCGACGGCGCGCCGACCGAGGCGTTCCAGAACGGGTACGGGTCTTCGAAGCGGCCTCGCAGATCGACGGCCATCACGAGCCGATCGCCTGCGCGCGCCTTGAAGCTCGACAGCAACGCGCGCGCCCGGCCCACGATCGACACCGCGAGTTGCGGCTGCGCGCTGCGCGTATTGCTATGCCCGCCCACCACCGGCACGCCGTAGGCAAGCGACGCCGCCGCCATGCCGGCCAGCACTTCTTCGGCCGCGCCGAGGCCGTCGCTCCACAGCGCATCGACGACGGCAAGCGGCCGGCCGCCCATCGCATATACGTCGCTGATGTTGACCATCACGCTGCTGTAGCCCGCGAACCACGGCATGGCTTCGACGAAATCGCTCACCAGCCCTTCGATCGCGAAGAGCAGGTAGCCGTCGCCGTCACGGATCGCCGCGCAGTCGTCGCCGAGCGCGACCGCCTGCGCGAGATCACGCACGCCGTGCGGCAGGCGCTGCGCCAACGACGCGACGACGCCCGCAATATCGGTCTTATGCCGGAAGCCGCGGCTTGCCCTTAGCCGTTCAACGAGCGAAGCGATGCTCATGAGCGGCCCCGCGACGACGTGACGAGCCCGCTCTCCGGCGTAAAGCACGGCGGATAGTGCGCGAGGTCCGCTTCCATCAGACGATGCGCACGGCCGAACAGCATCTCCTCGCCCACCGATTGCCAATGCAGACGCCGGAACAACGGCACATTCTGGCTTTGCACATGCGCAAGAAACGTCTCGCAACCGAGCGCGTGCGCGCTGCTCACGGCGAGCCGGATCAGCGTCGAGCCGAGCTTGCCGTGCGAGCGGAACGCCGCATGCACCGCGAGCCGCGAGCCCAGCCACACATGCGGCTCGGTCTCGTGAATCCGTACCGTGCCGACGACCTGCTCCGGCACGCCCGCGATGCAACTCAGCGCGACCAGCAGCTTCGCGCGAGCGTCGATTTCGTCGCGGTCGTCGCCGGCGAAGATGCCCTGCTCCACGCAAAACACCGCGCGCCGCAGCACATAAGCCTCGTTGCTTTCCCACGGCAGCGTCGCCCATTTCACGCGGTACTCCGCAGGCGTGAACGCAAGCGGCAAGGCGTCCAGTTCATCGACGGCTTCGCAGAACATGGCTACTCCTCGTACGATGCCAGCGACGAACATGCGCCGCATTTGCCGCAGCCCGCCTTGATGTCGGCGGAACGCATCCGCGCGTCGCGCAGCATCGCACCGAGCGGAACCAGCACCGACTTCATGAACGCCGGCGTCGGCGCGGGATGGTCTTCGAGCGGCGTGCCGCTGATCGGCACGAACGGCACGACGAACGGATAGACGCCGAGCGCAATCAGTTCACGCGAGATCGACAGGATCGCGTCGGCGGTGTCGCCCAGTCCGGCGAGAATGTACGTGCTCACCTGCCCGCTGCCGAACACCGCGACGGCCGCCTTGAACGCCTCCCTATAACGCGACACGGGCACGCTCGCCTTGCCGGGCATCACGCGTTCGCGCACGGCGGGCGTCACCACTTCCAGATGCATGCCGAGCGTATCGATGCCGCTCGCCTTCATCCGCTCGAACCAGCGGTCGTCGTCGGGCGGCTCGCATTGCGCCTGGATCGGCAGATCGACAGCGGCCTTGATTGCGAACGCGCTTTCGCAGAGGATCCGCGCACCGCGATCGCTCGTCGGCGGCGTGCCCGTCGTCAGCACCATGTGCTTGACGCCGTCGAGCAGCACGGCCGCGCGCGCGACTTCGGCGAGTTGTTCAGGCGTCTTGCGCGCAATCGTGCGGCCCGCCGCGAGCGACTGGCCGATTGCGCAGAACTTGCAGGTCTTGCGGCGGCTTTCGTAACGGATGCAGGTTTGCAGCACGGTCGTCGCGAGCACGTCGGTGCCGTGCAGCGTGGCGATGTGCGAGTACGGCACGCCGTCCAGCGTTTGCAAGCGCGTGAAGCGCGGCGCCTTCGGAAAGCTGATGTCCGCGATCGGTATCGTGCCGCGCAGCAGCGCGCTCGCGCCCGCTTCATCCGGCGCACTGGCGACGAACGGCGAGTTCCACGCCGAACTCGTATGCACCGGCACCATGATCGTCACGCCGTCGACGGTGACCGCCTTGTGATCCGACGGCCCCGCGCCGCCGCGCCGGCTCGCGACGCCCGCGTTCGGATCGACCAGACGCAAACCCGCGGACTGCAACTCGGTGCGCAGTTGCGTCATCTGCCGGTGCCGTTCGGTTCCCACTTCACTCGACCGCCGGCTCATGGCCGGCGGGTTCGCGCTGGTATTCATCCTGACCTCCACCCGTGGTATCGAAAGCGGCGTCGGCGCTGAATCGCTCGAACGCCGTGTTCATCGGCGCGACCGGGGTCGCGGGACGATCGTTGATCGCAAGGCTCAACAACTCGGGCCGCGCGTAATGGCCGACCGAGTCCATCATCCGTTTGCGCTTCGTGATGAGCGACATGTCGAGATCGGCAACCACCATCCCTTCGCCTTCGCGCAAGGGCTCGGCGAGATGCTGTCCTTCCGGCGACACGATCGCGGTATGACAGCCACCGCGCAGCGCCTTTTGCAGCTTTGGATCGCTCGTCACCGAATCGATCTGCGCCTCGCTCAGCCAGCCCGTCGAGTTGACGACGAAGCAGCCCGATTCGAGCGCGTGATGACGGATCGTGACTTCGATCTGCTCGGCGAAGATCGGCCCGACGAGCGAACCGGGGAACTGGCTGCAATGGATCTCTTCGTGCTGCGTCATCAACGCATAGCGCGCGAGCGGGTTGTAGTGCTCCCAGCAGGCGAGCGCGCCGACGCGCGCTATACCCGTCTGCGCGACCTTCAGTCCCGCCGCGTCCCCCTGGCCCCAGATCATCCGCTCGTGAAAAGTCGGCGTGAGCTTGCGGCGTTTGAGCACGAGGCGACCGTCGACGTCGAACACGAGCTGCGTGTTGTACAGGCTGCCGTGATCGCGCTCGTTCACGCCGAGCACCACCACCATCGCGTGACGGCGCGCCCGTTCGGCTACCGCCTGCGTGACGGGCCCCGGCACGACGACGGCCTGTTCATACAGCCGCATGTGATCGGCGCCCGACGCGACGGGCGGAAGCACGAACGAAAAGTACGGGTAGTACGGCACGAACGTCTCGGGAAAGACGATCAGCTGTACGCCTTTGGACGCGGCTTCGTCGATCGCGGCGCACACCTTGTCGAGCGTGCCGCCGGGACGATCGAACTCCGGCGCGATCTGCACCGCGGCCGCTCGGATGATTCGCTGGTCGGACATGATCGGCACCCGGCCCGCGCTCAAACGGTCCACGTATGGATGATCAGCGCGTTCTCCTTGCGATGGAGAAGCTGGATATCGAGCACGTCGAGCGGACTGACCGGACGAATGCCTTCGATCAGCGACGCTTCGCCATGACCGTACAGCGCCTGCAATGCGAAGCGGCAGGCGTACACCTTGCCGCCCTCTTCCATGAACTTCACGAGCTGCTTGTTGAAGTTCAGATGACCCGGAAAGGCTTCGTCGCCGAGCGTCGGAAAGCCGCGTTGCAGACCGAGCGTGACGCCCGGCCCGTACAGCAGCACCGATGTATCGAAGCCCTTGCGTTGCAGGCGCGTGGCCTGCAACAGATTGACGAAACCGATCGAGCCTTCGAACGCGACGGTGTGAAACGTCACCAGCGCCTTTTCGCCGGGTTCGGCTTTGACGTCGGGGAACACCTTCTCTTCGTAATCGACCAGAAAATCGCCTTTCTGATGCAGAGGTTTATTGACGGCGGGCATATCACTCTCCAATAAGTCGCGTAATTGATCGTATTTGCCCGCCGGAAAATGGCCGGCTGGCGAATTCAATAACGCAATGGATATGCCAATATCCGGCCCGAAACATGCAATCAACTTCCAATCATTCAAAGAGCGATTGTTCGAGCGACCCGAAAAAAATTTCGCATGCCTTGTTCGACGGGACTTTGCGCCGAATCGCGCAAGGCGGCCGCGCACCCTGTCAGCGCAGCGCAAGACCTGTTCATGCGTGCGCATGGTGCGGCAAACCCCGAAAGCGTGCATTCATCCAATCAATGCGATCAACTCTCAGGTTGAATGAAAAATGATTTATTTCTATTGCGAACCGCGTGCTACTTTCGAGCGACGCCAATAAGGAATGTTTAGCATGGACAGCCTCACGCATCACTGGCTCAAGCGATTAACCGAAAGCCGCAAACCGGCTTATCTGGTGATTCCTGATCTGATCGAGGAAGATCTCGCGAGCGGGCGTCTGCGTCCGCGTGACCGTCTGCCGGGTCTGCGCGATCTGGCGGCCGCGCTGCAACTGAACTACACGACCGTCGCGCGCGCCTATGCCGAAGCGCGCAAGCGCGGCCTGCTCGACGCGCGCGCCGGCAGCGGCACCTTCGTGCGCGGCCGAACCCAGACGTTGCCGCTCGCGGGCGGCAGCAGTGTCGAGATGTCGATGAACATGCCGCCCGAACCGCCCGAACTCGCGGCGCGTCTGCGCGAGTCGGCAGCGAGTCTGTTCGCGCACGCCGATCCGTACCGCCTGCTGCGCTATCAGGATTTCGGCGGCACGCCCGACGATCGCGCTGCGGGCCGCGCCTGGCTGAAAGAGCGTATGCCCGACTGCACGGACGATACCGTGCTCGTCTGCCCCGGCATTCATAGCGCGCTCGTTGCGCTCGTCTCGCAACTCGCGCGCCGCGGCGAGACGATCTGCCTCGACACGCTCGCGTATCCCGGCATCAAGGCGATCGCGTCGCAACTCGGCGTGCGCCTGCAACCGCTGCCGCGCGACGACGAAGGGCCGCTGCCTCATGCATTCGAAGCGCTGTGCAAGAGCGAAAAACCCGGCGCGTTCTATTGCAATCCGACGCTGCAGAATCCGAGCACGCTCACGTTGCCGGGTCAACGCCGCGAGGCGCTCGCCGACGTCGCGTTGCGCTATAGCGTGCCCATCATCGAAGACGACGCCTACGGCTGGCTGCCGGCGAAAAAGCCCATCGCGCTTGCCGCGCTCGCGCCCGAGTTGACCTATCACGTCACCGGCTTTTCGAAGACGCTCGGCGCCGGTTTGCGCGTCGCCTATCTGCGCGCGCCGACCGCGCGGCAAACGCAACGCATTGCCGGCGCGTTACGCGCGACGACGGTCATGCCCAGTCCATTCACGGCGATGCTGGCGACGCAATGGGTCAACGACGGCACCGCGCACGAGATGCTCGACGCGATTCGCGTGGAGGCCAATGCGCGCCAGGCGATCGCCGCGCAGGAACTGGCTGAATTGCGCTACGACGCGCACGTCGACGGCTTTCACCTGTGGCTGCCCATTCCGGCGCAATGCAACTGGAGCGCACCCGAGCTGGCGTTGCAACTGCGTAATCAGGGCGTCGGCGTGGTGGCGGGCGCCGCGTTCTCGACGGACGGCAATCCGCCCAACGCTATCCGCGTGTGTCTCGGCGGGCCGCAAGATCGCGACGATTGCCGCGACGCGTTGCAACGCGTCGCGGAGACGCTGAACGATCCGCATCATCTGCATATGCCGATGATGTAGGCGGTCATGTCGATCATTGGAGCACAAGGCACTACCGTGGGACGTTGAGCGCAGGGCGTGTCCGCAAGCGCTAGCCGTTGTCGCCTCCGGCGACTGGCAACACGGTTCCGGTGATGTAGCCCGCCTCGTCCGAAGCGAGGAACAGAATCGGCGCGGCCTGCTCCTCGATGCTCCCATAACGTTTGAAGAAGGTCGATTCGATGACCTGCCTGACCGCTTCGCTCATCCAGATCCTCTCCTGCTCGCTATCGCCGGCCGCGTTGCGCGGGACGCGTCGCGGAGGCGCATCGGTCCCGCCCGGCGCGGTCGCAACCACGCGGATGTTGTGCTCCGCGTATTCCATCGCGAGCGACTGCGTAATCGCGTTGACGCCGCCCTTGGCCGCCGAATACGGTACGCGGCGGATACCCCGCGTCGCATTCGATGAGACATTGACGATGGTCCCGCCGCCACGCGCGAGCAGGTGCGGCAACACGGCATGGCAGGCGTACAGCGTCGGCATCAGGGAGCGGCGGATTTCCGCGTCGATCTGTGCCGGTTCGAACTCGGCGAACGGACGCATGCGAATCGCGCCGCCCACACCGTTGACCAGAATATCGATGCCGCCAAACTTGCGCACTGCAAAGGCCATCGCCGATGCCGCGCCGTCGTATGTCTCGAGGTCGGCGACGAAGCCGGCCGTGTCCGCGCCGCTCGCTTCGGCGGCGACCTCGGAGACGAAGTCGGCGCGGTCGACGAACAGCACCTTGCCGCCTTCGGCCGCTGCGCGAAGCGCGACCGCGCGACCGATGCCCTGTGCGGCGCCGGTGACCACCATCACCTTGCCGGCAAACCGTTGCGTGCTCATGCCGCCCTCGGTGCCGCGTTAGGCGTGAACTTCTCGTAGTGGAAGCTGTTGGGCTTCACGCCGTTGGCGTCGAAATGCTGACGCACCGCATCGACCATCGGCGGCGGCCCGCACAGGTACACGTCCACGTCGCCATCGTTGACGGCCTCCGCCGGCATGTGCTGCGTGACCCAACCCCTGCGGGGATGGGTCGAATCCGTGTCGGCCACGACGGTGCTGTAAGTGAAGTTCGGCAGCTTCGCCACGTACCCGTCGATTGCCTCCACCCGCACGAGATCGAGGTCTCGCGTCACGCCGTAAATCAGATGGACTTTTTGCTGCGACTTCGCACGGGCCAGCACTTCGAGCATCGACAGGAACGGCGCAAGCCCAGTGCCGCCCGCGAGGAACAGCAACGGCCGCTCCACAGCGCGCAGATAGAAGCTGCCGAGCGGTCCGGTCAGTTCCACCTTGTTGCCGGCCTGCGCGGAGTCGAGCCAGGTGCTCATCACGCCACCCGAAATTTTCTTGATCAGAAAACTGATTTTCGATTCGCCCGGCGCCGACGAAAAAGAATATGAACGGTGCTGACCGCTGCCAGGAACGTCGATGTTGACGTACTGGCCCGGCAGGAACACCGGCGCGGTCGCCTCCACATCGAGTTCGAGCACGATGGCCGCGTCGTTGTGCGCTTCGACCTTCGATACGGTCGCGGCGAAGCTGCCTTGCCCGGTCTTGCATGCGATGGAAGACGCCGGCACCGCAATGACACAATCGCTTTCCGGCACCATCTGGCACGTGAGTACGAGACCGCCTTCCTTCTCGTCTTCGGTCAGCGCATCTTCGATGTAATCGTCGCCTAGGTCGTAGCGTCCGCTCTCGGCTCGGCACTTGCAGGTGCCGCACACGCCATCGGAGCAATCCATCGGCAGGTTGATTTTTGCGCGAAAGGCGGCATCGAGTACCTTTTCGCCCGCCTTGCATGTCACGAAGCGGGTCACGCCGTCTTCGAAATTCAGTGCAATGTTGTAGCTGGACATCTTGCCTCCTGGTCTTCTCTTCTCATTTCCGCAGGGTTTGCGCTCAAACGTGATAGACGTCGAGTACCTGGCGGATGTAGTCGTCCTTAAGCACAATTCGCTTGCGGGAAATCAACAGTTCATCGCCGACCGTTCGCAGTGTGACGAACATCGTGCCGAAGAACTGGTCGGTGGTTTTGTAACGGTGGCTGAGCGTGTTGAAGTTGTAGCGCACGTCCACTTCGTTCTCGCGCTCGGCCAGCACTTCCACGTTGATGACGTTGTGACTGGTTCGCGGTTCAGGCATCGACGCGCCGCTGCGTTCGGTCTTGATACGGAACACCCGGTCTTCCAGGCCGCCACGGTTCGGGTAATACATCAGCGAAATCTGACTCTCGTGGTCGTCGGTAAGCTGGTCGTCGTCGTCCCACGCCGGCATCCAGTAGGTGACGTCCCCGGTATAGCAGGCAAGCCAGTCGTCCCATTGACGGTCGTCGAGCAGGCGCGCTTCGCGGAACAGCGCGGCGCAAATCGTCTGGTAATCGAAGCTCATGCCAGGGCCTCCCCGTGTTCCTTTTTGAGTGCGTCGCTCATCACGCGCACCCAGTATTCGTGCTGACACACGAACAGGCCTTCGTCCTCGCTTCGCTCGCCCGAGATGAGCGGCTTCATGCCCATGCTTTTCGCGTTGGCGTCGGGACCTTCGACCCACAACGGCGCCCCGCGCGAAAGGTCGTTCCACAACGCAGTGGTGCCGGCATAGCCAGCCTGGCAGGCGCGAAACTCTTCGAGGTCGTCCGCGGTGCCCATGCCCGAGACGTTGAAGAAGTCTTCGTACTGGCGAATGCGGGTCGCCCGCTCGGCTGCGCTCTCGCCCTTCGGCGCGAAACAGAAGATGCTGACTTCGGTCTTGTCCACGCTGATCGGACGTACCACGCGAATCTGGGTGCTGAACTGGTCCATCAGGAACACGTTCGGATACAGGCAAAGATTGCGGGTCTGGTTGACGATGAAGTCCGCCTTTACGTCGCCAACGCGTGCCTTGATTTCGTCGCGGTATCGATAGACCGGTCGCACTTCCGGGTTCATCGTCCTGGTCCACAGCAGGATGTGGCCGTGGTCGAACCCGTACACGCCGGCTATCGACTTGCTCCAGCCATTCGCGTCCACGGCCTTGGTGCCATCGGCCTTGCGCCGGTCCATCGTCGCAGCGTAGTTCCAGTGCACGGTGCTGACGTGGTAGCCGTCGCAGCCGTTCTCCATCTGCATCTTCCAGTTGCCGTCGTAGACGTAGGATGAATTGCCGCGCAACACTTCCAGACCGTCCGGGGCCTGGTCAACGATCTGGTCGATCACGACCCTGGTCTCGCCGAGGTAGTCCTCCAGTGGAATCGCGTCTGCATCGAGGCTGCCGAACAGAAAGCCGCGATAGCTCTGGAAGCGTGCGACTTTCTTCAGGTCGTGCGAGCCGTGGGTATTGAATTGCACCGGGTACTCGGTGGTCTTCACGTCTTTCACTTTCAGCAGCTTGCCGGTGTTGGCGAAGCTCCAGCCGTGGAACGGACAGGTGAAGGTGCCTTTGTTGCCGTGCTTTTTACGGCACAGCATCGCGCCCTTGTGCGCGCAGGCGTTGATGACCGCGTGCAGTTCGCCGTTTTTGTCGCGCGTGATCACGACAGGCTGGCGGCCAATCCAGGTGGTGTAGTAATCGTTGTTGTCGGGAATCTGGCTTTCATGGGCGAGATAGACCCAATTGCTCTCGAAGATGTGCTTCATCTCAAGCTCGAACAAATCGGCGTTCGTGAAGATGTCGCGGCGGCAACGGAATACACCGTTTTGCCTGTCGTCCTGAACGGCGGTGTGCAGCAGTTCATCCAGTTGCCTGGCTTTGTCGATAATGGCGGACATGTGTGCTCTCCCTACGCGTGCTCCAGGTCGTGGAGCACGCGCATCGGTGTCGAAAGATTCTTGCGGAGCATTGAGCGGCAGCAGCGGTACGACGTAGCAGCCGCGTTGAGCGCTTACGCCGTGGCGGACGCACGCAGGCGATTGACAAGCTGGTTATCCTTGCCCTGCACCCGCGGAGTCAACGCGATGTTGAACTCGATTTCCCTGTACGCGTCGGCCTTCATGCCTAGCGCCGTGCCGCCGGTCTTTTCCACCACATGCGGAATCAGATCCTCGCGGGTGGCGTAGGCGAAGTCGTCCCAAATCAGCGGGTCGCCCTCGATGTTGATTTGAGTCGTCAGCTTGCGGTACTTGTCCGTGGTGACGAAGAAGTGCACGTGCGCCGGACGGTTGCCATGACGAGCCAGCGCATTCAACAGTTGCTGGGTCGCGCCATGCGGCGGGCAACCATAGCCGACCGGCATGAGCGTACGGAACTCGTACTTGCCGTCGACACCCGTGCTGACCGCACCGCGCAGATTGAACTCGCTCTGCGCGCCGGTCGGGTCGAAGTGTGAATAGAAGCCTTTTGAATTGGCGTGCCAGCATTCGACCACCGCTCCCGCGACGGGCTTGCCGTCCGGGCCGGTGACGGTGCCGCGGATAACCAGCGGGCCCGCATCCTGATCCGGGTCGATGTCGATCTTCGAGATGCCGTCGCGCACGGGCGCACCGGCGACATACAGCGGACCTTCGATGGTACGCGGCGTGCCGCCGATGATTTCAGCCGCCTTATCCGCTGCGTCCATGCGAATGTCGAGATATTTTTCCAGACCGAGGCCAGCAGCAAGCAGCGCCGCTTCGCCGTCCTGGCCGAGCTTGTTGAAGTAGTGGACGCCCGCCCAGATTTCATCGGGCGTCATGTCGAGGTCGTCAATGGCCCTGAACAGGTCGCCCAGCAGGCGCTCGACAATCTGCTTTGCACGCGCATTGCCGTCCTGACTTCCGAGGTTGGCGGCGACCTTCAGCAGGTCCTGCACTTCCTTCGTATCGAATACCTTGACGCTCATGTCTGCTCCTGAATCCCTATTTTCTGGTCGGGGTAAACCCCTTGTTCGGCGTCCGCTCGAATATGCCTGAGAGGTATAATCGGCGCTGAAACCGGGTGTAAATGCAGAATAGTGGACGTTGGAATGCCCAGTCCAACACTGATTTAGTATCGGTCTATATCCGTGAGGTATTGAAATGGAACTGCGGCATCTTCGCTATTTCGTCGCCGTGGCCGAGGAACGCAATTTCACGCGCGCGGCACAGCGGCTGAACATGGCCCAACCGCCTTTGAGCCGTCAGATCCAGCAGCTCGAAGAGATTCTCGAAGTGCAGCTATTCCAGCGCGACTCGCGTCCGCTGAAGCTCACCGAGACGGGCAAGTTCTTCTACGCTCATGCCGTGCAGTTGCTGGCCCAAACGTCCGAACTCGAATCGATGACGCGGCGCGTGGGCAACATCGAGCGCAGTCTCTCCGTCGGTTTCGTGGGTTCGACGTTGTACGGAATGCTGCCAAAAATCATCCGGCGCTTCCGCGATGAGAACACGACAGTCGAACTCAGCCTCCATGAGATGTCGACGATGGACCAGATCCGAGCGCTGAAGGACGGTCGGATCGACGTCGGGTTCGGCCGTATCCGGCACGAGGACGCACACATCCGCCGGGTGATTCTGCGCGAGGAGAAGATGATCGTTGCCCTACCCGAGGGGCACTCGCTGTCGCTAGCCAAGCCCGTCCTTGCGCTCGGCGACCTGGTCAACGAGACCTTGATTATTTTCCCCAAGGCGCCGCGCCCCAGTTATGCGGACCAGGTGCTCTCGGCATTCGAGGACCGCGGCCTCAAGCCTCGGCGGATATATGAAGTACGAGAGTTGCAGATCGCGCTGGGCCTCGTGGCGGCGGGGGAAGGAATTTCTGTCGTTCCGAGTAGCGTGTACGGTTTGAAGCGGGACGATGTGAGCTACAAGGAACTCGACGACCCGACTCTGGTTTCGCCGATCATCATGAGCATGCGTGCGCTCGACGAGTCGCGGGACATTCGGGAAATGCTTGAACTCATCTATCGGCTGTACGAGGAGGAGCAGATCGACCACGCACCTCGCAACGATCCTGAGCGGTGATATTCGCCATACCCACTGGGTATGGCACTAGACGTCAACGGTGTTGGACATCGGGTAATTGGGCACGCAATACTTCAGCAAGCCCTCCACTCCAACATTCCAGGTATGAACGCTCAAATCACCTCCGTCGAAGCGATTCTGGTTGATCTTCCAACCATTCGCGCGCATCAGCTAGCCATGGCGACGATGCAGCAACAAACCCTGGTGATCGTCCGTCTGCGCTCGAGCGACGGCATCGAGGGTCTTGGCGAAGCCACGACGATCGGCGGTCTGTCGTACGGCGACGAGAGTCCCGAAGGCATCAAGCTGACCATCGATACTTATCTCGCACCTGCAATCGTTGGGCAAGACGCGACCAACATCAACGGCGCCATGCTCAAGCTGAACAAGATTGCGCGCGGTAACCGGTTTGCCAAGTGCGCCATTGAAACGGCTTTGCTGGATGCTCAGGGCAAGCGCCTGGGCGTGCCGGTTTCAACGCTTCTTGGCGGCGCGGTCCGCAAGACGCTTCCGGTCCTGTGGACGCTCGCAAGCGGCGATACCCAACGCGACATCGATGAAGCGGAAACGCTGCTTGCGGAACGTCGCCACCATACTTTCAAGCTGAAGATCGGGCGGCGCAGCGTTCGCGATGACGTCGCGCACGTGTCGAGAATCAAGGCCGCGCTCGGCGACCGTGCCAAGGTCACCGTCGACGTGAATCAGGCCTGGAACGAGGTTGACGCGGCGCTGGGAATCGAAGCGCTTGAAGCCGCCGGCATCGACCTCATCGAGCAACCTACTCCGCGAGAGCAACGCGCAGCGCTCGCGAGACTCGCATCGCGTTTCATCGTGCCCATCATGGCCGACGAAGCAGTAACCGGCCCGGAGGACGCCCTCGAACTCGTGCGCGGTGCGTGTGCGGACGTGTTTGCATTGAAGATCGCGAAGTCCGGTGGAATTTACGGAATGATGCGTACCGCCGCCATTGCGGATGCCGCTGGCGTGTCGCTGTACGGCGGCACGATGCTCGAGGGCAGCATTGGCTCGATAGCTTCGGCGCACGGATTCAGCGCTCTTGCGCAGCTTGCGTGGGGTACCGAGCTGTTCGGACCGCTGCTGTTGAAAGACGACATCGTTACTGCGCGACCGCAATATCGGGACTTCGATCTTCACATGCCAGAGGGTCCCGGCCTCGGCCTCCACATCGATGAAGACAAGCTCGCCTTCTACCGTCGCGACAAAGGAATCTGAGCACGCGCCGTTCAACCTAGAAGCCATTACTCCGACCGTCTCTTGTCAGTCCGGCTGGCTGGCTGGAACGTCGCATTTCAGGAAGGGAATCATGCTTTACCTCGTCAGGATGGACGTACATCTGCCGCACGACATGCCCGCGGCTCAGGCCGATGAAATCAAGGCTCGTGAGAAGGCTTACTCGCAAGAACTGCAACGGCAAGGAAAGTGGCGGCAACTGCATCGCGTGGTGGGTGAGTATGCGAACTACAGCGTCTTCGATGTTGAATCACATGACGAACTTCACGCTATTCTTTCGGGTCTGCCGCTGTTTCCGTTTATGACGATGAAGGTGACTGCGCTTGCTCATCATCCGTCGTCTATTTGTTGATGCGCTGCGGTGCTGGAACTCATGTCGATGCAACATGATTTCGAACTCCGGGCCTACGAAGTCCGGCATGTTAAAAAGCGCTTCATGGGTGAATCCACCTTCATTTCTCGAAAGCACGGCATCAAGCGTTTCAAAAAAACTCTCCTCCCCTCGTACCACTCTGCACGAAGGCATTCTGGTTCTAAAAGAACGTGCAGAAGGTTCTCTAGGCCACTAACTTCTTCCGATACGCGCTGGAACCGCTTTGCTACGCCTGCGGGTCAAGGCGGGTCTCGATATAAGCAATTCCCGCACACCCAAAAAGTCCGCGATGAATATTTCTATTGCGGTTTCAAACCGAAGATTTCTGCAAAGACATTGCACAGCACCGCTTCGGCCGAAGCGGTCGGCAGTTCGTTGGGCATCGTCATGTTGAAATAGAGGATGCCGTCCATCAACGCGATGGCGGCGAGCGCGTAGTCGGTGCAAGGACCTGGCGATTGCATATTGACGCGTTTGCGCACATGTTCGATGAAGGACGCGACCATATCGCGCTTTTCCAGGCACAGGGCGTTCATGCGTTGCCGGAATTTCGCGTCACGCATGGCGTGCAGACGCGCCTCTGCCCAGATGATGTAGTTGCCCTCGTCACGATAACGCTGTGCGTATAACAAGGTGAGCTGCTTTTGCAGCCCGTCGCTGCGCGGGTCTGCATCCAGCAGCTTGCGCAAGTTTTCCTGCACGTTCTGATGATCGCGCCGGAGCAGTTCGAGGAACAGGTCGTTCTTGCTGTCGAAGTTCGAATAGAACGCGCCGCGGGTGTAGCCGGCGTGGGCGGCGATGTCCTCCACGCTGGTCGCAGCGAGCCCTTTTCCTGCAATGCGCAGGGCCGCTGCGTCGAGCAGGCGCGAGCGAGTCTGTTCGCGGGCTTCATCCCGGCTTAATCGTTGACGTAGCATGCGGCAAGGTATCGAGTCATTGCGTTATCAGCCCGGTGCGGCGCCTGGCGCAGACGGAACGATGCGTTCCGGCGCGCGACGGCAAGCAACAGCAGGCACCTTTCGACAGACGGGCGAAACAGAGCCCCCGGCAACGGCCATCGAATCACGGAGACGGCAAAATTCCATGCCCTCCCTGGGCGCTACAAGCGCGTACGGTTGCTACCTGATTGCGACTGCTTCCAGGTCGCCGGCTTGCCAACCTCCCCCGAGTGCCTTGAACGCAGCGACCGCTGCACGTGCTGATTCGGTTTGCGCCTGCGCGCGCTCATCCGACGCACGGAGCAGGTTTTCGTCGGCCTGCAGGACTTCGATCAGACTGACGACACCTTTTTGATAAGCTGCAAACGAGGCCGCTCGCGCGCGGCCGAGCGAGTCCACTCCCTGGGTGAGCACGGCAGCCTGTTCCTCGCGCTTGACCAGGGCCGAGAAGGCGTTCTCCACGTCCTCGGTTGCATGTAGTGCAGCAAGCCGATACGCGGCCAGCATCTCGGCCTCCTGGCCCTTGGCCTGATCGATCTGCGCATTGATCCGGCCGAAGTCGAACAGACGCCAGCGCAGCCCCAGCACGCCGGCCGCCTGGTTGGCGCCGCTTGAAAACAGATTGCCGCTGGCCACTGATGTCGCGCTGCCGATCAGTCCACTGAGCGAGAGCTTGGGGTAGTACTCGGCGATGGCGACACCAATGCGCGCATTCGATGCGGCGAGGCGCCGCTCAGCCACGATCAGGTCGGGCCGACGCCTGAGCAGTTCCCCCGGCGATCCGGTGGCCGCCATCCGCGGGGCGGCCGGGATGTCGCCAGCTTCGACCAGCTCTGCGCGATGCGTGCCGGGCTGCGCACCCAGCATCACGTCCAATGCGTTCATCGCCGCGTCCAGGCCCGTCTCGAGAACGGGGACGGAGGCCCGGACCTGGGCAAGCGCTCCCTCGGCTTGCCTCACCTGAAGCTCGGCCGCCAGGCCCTTGCCATACAGAAGGTTGATCGTCGAGAGCAGATCCTGCTGGGTCCGCACCTGCCGCCGGGCAACGTCCAGACGGGCTTGCAAGCCACGGATGCTGATGTAGGTGTCGGCGGTCTGTGCCGCCACAGCCAGGCGCGTGGCCGCTGCGCCCGCTTCCGAAGCCTGGTACTCGCCGAGCGCCGCTTCCCGTCCACGACGCAGCCCTCCGAACACATCCAGTTCCCAGCTCGCGCCAAGATTGGCTTCGTAAGCGTTGCCGTAGCGGTCGAAGCCCGGCGTCGAGTTCAAGACCCGCCCCAGCGGCGTTTCAACGGATTGGTAGGCTCGGGCGGCCTGGCCGCTGAGATTGCCGGAAGGCAGCAACGCGGCATTCGCCGCCCCAAGTCCCGCACGCGCTTGCGCGACGCGAGCGGATGCCTGCACGAGATCGAGATTCTGCTCCAGCGCCAGCGCGACGAATCGTGTCAGTTGCGGATCGCTG
This sequence comes from Paraburkholderia terricola, assembly GCF_900142195.1. Taxonomy (GTDB): domain Bacteria; phylum Pseudomonadota; class Gammaproteobacteria; order Burkholderiales; family Burkholderiaceae; genus Paraburkholderia; species Paraburkholderia terricola. The sequence goes on along the minus strand of NZ_FRAB01000006.1, from coordinate 155,785 downwards.
AACCCCGTCCACCATGTCACGAGGTCGGCGCTGGCCGTCGCCTGCCGCTGCTCGACCGTGGCCTGTCCCAGGAACCGCTCGGGCATGGGTACGTTTGGCCGGGTGTAATCCGGACCGACGGCGCAGCCTGCCGAGAGGCTGGCGACGATGAGCATGGCAAGGGTGCGTTTTGGCAGCATGGGTTTCTTCCGGCGAGGAGAACAAGTGATTGTGACTATAATACACATTAGTCACTTGTTGTCGATTCCTGAGAGCGGCGGTAAGCTGCGAACCATGAAAAGTGCAATCACCTATCCCGTTTCCGCCCGCGGCCCCGCCGACCACGACGTGCGCGATCAGATCGTGGCGGCGGCCACCGAGCACTTCAGCCGCTTTGGCTACGAGAAGACAACCGTCTCCGACCTTGCCAAGGCCATCGGCTTTTCGAAGGCCTACATCTACAAGTTCTTCGAGTCCAAGCAGGCGATTGGCGAGATGATCTGCGCGAACTGTCTGCGCGAGATCGAAAGCGAGGTCAAAGCGGCCGTTGACGAGGCCGACCGGCCGCCGGAAAAGCTGCGGCGCATGTTCAAGTCGATCGTCGAGGCCAGCCTTCGCCTGTTCTCGCAGGACCGCAAGCTTTACGAAATTGCCGCGTCGGCCGCCACGGAGCACTGGCAGGCGACGCTCGCCTATGAAGAGCGCATCCAGAAGCTGCTGCAGGACATCCTGAAGGAAGGCCGGCAGAGCGGGGACTTCGAGCGCAAGACGCCGCTCGACGAGACCGCGATGGCGATCTACCTGGTCATGCGCCCCTACCTCAACCCGCTCATCCTGCAACACAGCTTCGATTACACGGTGGAGGCGCCGGCGCAGTTGGCAAGCCTGGTGCTCCGCAGCCTGTCACCCTGAAGCAAAGCTTTTGGTGACTGTTGACTATATTAGTCACCAGAACCATAATGAAAGCCGTCATCACTTCGTCGATGGGACTTTCATGCTCTCGCGCCGCCTCGCCACCTGCACCGTCGTGTGTTCCTTGCCATTCGCGCTAGGCGCTTGCGGCGCAAAAGCACCCTCCGATCCGCGCACCGAGGCGCCGATGGTGCGTGTCGCCATTGTCCAGAGCGCGACGCCAGCGTCGCGTTCGTTCACGGGAACCGTAGCCGCCCGGGTGCAGAGCGACCTCGGGTTTCGCGTCGCTGGGAAGGTGCTCGAGCGGCTTGTGGATACGGGGCAAGCCGTCAAGCGCGGCCAGCCGCTCATGCGCATCGACCCCGCCGATCTGAAGCTCGCTGCGCTGGCTCAGCAGGAGGCGGTTGCGGCCGCGCGGGCGCGGGCCCAGCAGACGGCGGAGGATGAAGCCCGCTATCGCGACCTGCGCGGCACCGGCGCGATCTCGGCTTCGGCCTACGACCAGGTCAAGGCGGCGGCGGACGCGGCCAAAGCCCAGCTCAGCGCAGCCGCGGCCCAGGCCGACGTCGCCCGGAATGCGAGCCGCTATGCGGAGCTCGTAGCCGATGGCGATGGCGTCGTCATGGAAACGCTGGTCGAGCCCGGCCAGGTCGTCAACGCGGGGCAGATCGTGGTACGCCTCGCCCATGCCGGGCGCCGTGAGGCCGTTATCCAGTTGCCCGAAACCCTGCGCCCCGCGGCCGGTTCGATCGCGCAAGCCACGCTGTTCGGCAAGGAAGGCGTCAGCGTTCCGGCCACGCTGCGGCAGCTCTCGGATGTGGCGGATCGCCTGACCCGCACGTTCGAGGCGCGGTATGTGCTGGACGGAGAGTTCGCCAACGCACCGTTGGGCACTACGGTCACGATCCGGATTCCGGATGGACATGCCTCCGCGCAAGGCGGCTTGCAAGTGCCGATCGGCGCCCTGTCCGACGCGGGCAAGGGACCGGGGGTGTGGGTCATCAACGGCGAGCCGGCAAAGGTTGGCTGGCGGCCGGTTGCGATCCAGCATCTCGACGACGATGGCGCACGCGTCGCCGGCCAGCTCAGCCAGGGCGACCGGGTCGTCGCGCTCGGCGCGCATCTGCTGCGCGACGGCGAGCAGGTCCGGGTGGCAGGCCAAGCCGCCGCCGCTACGACCGAGGGAGCCCGTCCGTGAGCGAAGGTCGTTTCAACCTGTCGGCGCTCGCCGTACGCGAGCGCTCCATCACCCTGTTCCTCATCTGCCTGATCTCGCTCGCGGGGCTCGTCTCGTTCTTCAAGCTGGGCCGGGCGGAAGATCCCGCCTTCACGGTCAAGGTGATGACCATCATCACCGCCTGGCCTGGGGCCACCGCGCAGGAAATGCAGGATCAGGTCGCCGAAAAGATCGAAAAGCGCATGCAGGAACTGCGCTGGTATGAACGCACGGAAACCTACACGAGACCTGGCCTCGCCTTCACGACCTTGACGTTGCTCGACAGTACACCGCCTTCGGACGTGCAGGAGCAGTTCTATCAGGCCCGCAAGAAGGTCGGCGACGAGGCGGCCAACCTTCCGCCTGGCGTCATCGGGCCGATGGTCAATGACGAATACGCGGACGTCACTTTTGCGCTGTTTGCGCTCAAGGCCAAGGGCGAACCGCAGCGCCTGCTGGTACGCGACGCGGAGACGCTGCGCCAGCGGTTGCTGCACGTGCCCGGCGTGAAGAAGGTGAACATCATTGGCGAGCAGGCGGAGCGGATCTATGTCGAGTTTTCGCATGACCGTCTCGCAACGCTGGGCGTCAGCCCGCAGGACGTATTTGCCGCGCTCAACGGTCAGAATGTGCTGACGCCGGCCGGCTCCGTGGAGACCAGGGGCCCTGAGGTACTGGTTCGCGTGGACGGTGCCTTCGACGAAATGCAGAAGATCCGCGACACGCCGGTGGTGGCGCAGGGTCGCACGCTGAAGCTGTCGGACATTGCCACCGTCGAGCGGGGCTATGAAGATCCGGCGACGTTCATGATCCGTAACGGCGGGGAACCCGCGCTGCTGCTGGGCATTGTCATGCGCGACGGTTGGAACGGGCTTGATCTCGGCAAGGCGCTCGACGGCGAGGTCGGGGCGATCAACGCCGAACTGCCGCTGGGCATGGGCCTGACCAAGGTCACGGACCAGGCGGTCAACATCAGCTCGGCGGTCGATGAGTTCATGGTCAAGTTCTTCGCCGCCCTGCTGGTGGTCATGCTGGTCAGCTTCGTGAGCATGGGCTGGCGCGTGGGCCTCGTGGTCGCCGCGGCCGTGCCGCTGACACTCGCGGTGGTCTTCGTGGTGATGGCCGCGACCGGAAAGAACTTCGACCGCATCACCCTGGGGTCGTTGATCCTGGCGCTGGGCCTGCTGGTGGACGACGCCATCATCGCCATCGAAATGATGGTGATAAAGATGGAAGAGGGTTACAGCCGACTCGCTGCCTCCGCTTACGCCTGGAGCCATACCGCTGCACCCATGCTGTCGGGCACGCTGGTCACGGCGGTCGGCTTCATGCCCAATGGCTTCGCCCGATCCAGCGCGGGCGAATACACCAGCAACATGTTCTGGATCGTCGGCATCGCACTGATCGCGTCGTGGGTGGTCGCGGTGGTTTTCACGCCGTACCTGGGCGTCAAGATGCTGCCCGACTTCAAGAAGGTCAAAGGCGGGCACGGCGCGATCTACGACACGCCGCGCTATAACCGCTTCCGTCGACTGCTGAGGGGCGTCATCGGGCGCAAATGGCTGGTCGCCGGTTCGGTGGTGGCGCTCTTTGTCGCCGCCATACTCGGTATGTCGGTGGTCAAGAAGCAGTTCTTCCCGATCTCCGACCGTCCCGAAGTACTGGTCGAGGTGCAGATGCCCTATGGCACGTCCATCGCCCAAACCAGCGCCGCCACGGCGAAGGTGGAAGCCTGGCTGGCCGGACAGAAGGAAGCCCGGATCGTCACCGCCTACGTCGGCCAGGGCGCGCCGCGCTTCTATCTGGCGATGGGACCGGAACTGCCCGATCCGTCGTTTGCCAAGATCGTGGTACGCACGGACAGCCAGGATGAGCGCGACGCATTGAAGCAGCGACTACGCCAGGCGATCGCCGACGGTCTCGCGTCCGAGGCGCGCGTACGCGTCACACAACTCGTATTCGGCCCGTATTCGCCGTTCCCGGTCGCCTATCGGGTCACGGGTCCGGACCCGGACAAGCTACGCGGTATCGCGGCCAGGGTTCAACAGGTGATGGAGGCCAGTCCGATGATGCGGACGGTCAACGCCGACTGGGGCACGCGCACGCCCACGCTGCACTTCACCTTGCAGCAGGACCGGTTGCAGGCGGTGGGCCTGAGCTCCAGCGCGGTCGCGCAACAACTGCAATTCCTTCTGACCGGCGCCCCCGTCACGACCGTGCGCGAGGACATCCGAACGGTGCAGGTCATGGCGCGTTCGGCCGGCGATGTCCGTCTCGATCCGGCCAGGATCGGCGACTTTACGCTGGCTGGCGCCAACGGCCAGCGCATCCCGCTGTCACAGGTCGGCAAGGTCGAGGTCCGCATGGAGGAGCCGATCATGCGCCGGCGCGACCGGATGCCGACGATCACCGTGCGGGGCGATATCGCCGATGGCTTGCAGCCGCCGGATGTATCGACGGCGCTCACGAAGCAGCTTCAGCCGATCATGGACAAGCTGCCGGGCGGCTACCGCATCGAGGAGGCGGGTTCCATCGAGGAATCGGGCAAGGCGACGGTCGCCATGCTGCCGCTCTTCCCCATCATGCTGGCGATCACTCTGCTTATCATCATCTTCCAGGTGCGCTCGATTTCCGCGATGGTCATGGTGTTCCTGACCAGTCCATTGGGACTGATCGGCGTGGTGCCCACCCTGATTCTTTTCCGGCAACCCTTCGGCATCAATGCGCTGGTCGGCCTCATTGCGCTATCGGGAATCCTGATGCGCAACACGTTGATACTGATCGGTCAGATCCATCAGAACGAACAGGCGGGCCTGGGTCCGTTCGACGCACTCGTTGAAGCAACCGTGCAGCGTGCCAGGCCGGTGATCCTGACCGCGCTGGCGGCGATCCTGGCATTCATCCCGCTGACCCATTCCGTGTTCTGGGGAACCCTCGCTTACACGCTGATCGGCGGCACTTTCGCAGGGACGATCCTGACCCTCGTGTTCCTGCCGGCCATGTATTCCATCTGGTTCAAGATCAGGCCCGGCAATACAGCCGGTCGGAAAGAACGGCAGGATCAGGCACAGCCTGCGGAACAGATGCTGGAGGATCCGGCCGCCGCTTCGAGATAAGAACCGCTCATGCCATGCATGCTGTGGGACAGGCAGGAGTCGACGATTTTCTGCTAGATGAACTCGAAGTCGGACGCCGGCACTCCAATTTCGGGCAGACGGTCCCTTGCTGTCCGCACTACCGCTTCGGCCAGCCGACGGGCGGCGAACGAGCGACTTTTACCGACCGGATAAAGAAATCCATAATCAAGCGGAATCTTCACCGAAAGTCGCTTCATCGCGAGGCCGCTCGCTCCACTCGAAAGCGCGACGAACGGGTCGGCCAGAGCGACGCCGAGACCTTGCGCCGCTAGTTCGCAGGCAATGAGTCCGTTGGTCGCCTCGAAGCGGATGTCGGGCTTCCTCTTTTCCTCGCGAAACATCCGGTCCAGACTCTGGCGCAACAACGACCTGGAATGCGTCGCCACCAGTGCCGTGTCGTACAGATGCTTTGGCTGAATGACCTTCAGCCTGGTCAGGGGATGCGTCGCGGCCATGACCACGACCACGGATGTCCGCAAAAATGGTTCGGACTCGACCGCCGGGCTGTCCAGGGGAAGTATCCCAACGCCAATGTCGAACTGCTCCTGCGTAATCCACGTTTCGATATCGAGCCGCACGCGAGACGCAACCTCGGCTGTCAGGTTCGGTATCTCCCGCGCCACCGACGACAACGCTGGCGCGACCAACGCTTTTGTCACGTGCGGGGCCGTGAGGATGCGCACGTGGTCAGAAGAACCGGAGCGAATCTGCTCCGCCGAGCGACTGAGCGACTGCAGTTCGCCCATGACCCGGTCCACTTCCTTGTAGAACCGCCATCCCTCCGGTGTTGCGCGCAGCCTTTTTCCGGAGCGGCTGAAAAGCGCGAAGCCGAGCGATTCCTCGAGCGACGTCAGCAGCCTGCCCACCTGGGGCTGCGTTCGACCCAGCCGGTCTGCAGCCAGCGTCACCGACCCGCACTCGATGAACGCCCTGAAGGCTTCCAGTTCCTTCACGTTGAGCACGCGGCTCTCCTTAAACTATTTTCGCATGACCACAATTGTTTTTCGCATTTGACGCATATTAGCCGACCTCGTTTAATGACATCAAGCGCGCAGAGACCAGTGCCGTGCGACACGTCGGAAGCTCTTTCTTCCTGGAGAAGGCCGGGTTTCCGCTTTGGAATTTCTTTCGGACCCGGCGCACCCGGAGATTCGAGCAGTACCTGGAGATGAGGCATGTCCAACGTCGCAGCGCGACTCGAGCGTTTACCATTCTGCGGCTTTCACAAAAAGCTGCTTTTCATGGGAGGACTCGGCTATACCTTTGATGCGATGGACTCGTCATCAATGGCGTTCGTTCTTCCTGCCATTAGCAAGGCATGGTCGCTATCGTCCTTCCAGACCGGGCTGATTGCCAGCAGTACGTACACGGGCTTCTTCTTCGGCGCGCTGCTGGCGGGGCTGTGCGGTGACCTGCTCGGCAGACGGTTTGTGATGATGACCGCGCTCGTCATCTTCTGCGTTGCGTCGCTAATAAGTTCGCAGGTGGACCACTGGCAGGCGTTCTACGCGATCCGGATTTTTGCGGGCTTCGGTGCTGGCGCCGAAAGCGCTATCGTTGCGCCGTTTCTTTCCGAATTCGTCGCCCGCAAGTATCGCGGCGCGTTCACCGGGGCGCTCGCCGGATTTTTTGCCATTGGATATGTCATTTCGGCAATTCTGGGCAACCTGATAATCCCTCACATGGAGAATGGCTGGCGCGTGGTCGTTGTCATTACCTCGCTGCCTATCTTCATTCTGCTGTGGTGGCGCCGCGCGCTTCCCGAATCGCCCCGGTGGCTCGAGAGCCGCGGTCGGCTCCAGGAAGCGAACGCCACTCTCGACAGGATTGAGGCGCAGGTGCTGAAAGAGGGGCGCTCGTTCGAGCCGGTGCCCGAATCCATCCTCAAGCCGGCAGCCCCCACGGTCCAGGCATCGTTCTTTGGCAACCTCGCAGCAATCTGGTCCAGGAAGCTTCGGCGCACGACCGCAATGTCGTGGACGATGTGGTTTGCCATCGCCTTCAGTTACTACGCTTTCTTCACCTGGATTCCCAGCCTGCTGGTCCAGCACGGCATGACGATTACCAGAAGCTTCGGATTCTCGCTGCTGATGTATATCGCCCAGATTCCAGGCTACCTGTCGGCCGCATATCTCAACGAACGCTTTGGCAGACAGGCCACGATTGCGGGGTACATGGTCCTCGGCGGCGTCTCTGCCGTTGGGATGGCATTTGCCAACGCCCCCTGGCAGATTGCCTGCGCGGGTATCTGTCTATCGTTCTTTATGAACGGCACGTTCGGCGGTATCTATGCCTACACGCCGGAGATTTTCCCGACCTATCTTCGGGCAACCGGCGTGGGTACGTCATCGTCTTTCGGGCGCATTGGCGCCATCATCTCACCCATCATGGTCGGGATGATGTATCCGGTACTCGGATTCGCCGGCGTGTTCGGTGTCACGACCTGCGTACTGCTCGTTGGAGCGCTAACCGTGCTGGTGTTCGGTGTTCCAACGCGAGGCCTGGCACTTGAAGAAATCTCCCACGGGGATGGCACTCCGGCACCGGGCGGGTTGCTCGCAGACGTGCGCCGAGGCGACGCATGACGCCGGAAAAACTACTCGCGGAACTGGCGGGTATTGCGTCGGCTCACGCATGCGTCGAACAACCGCGCGCCACCCTGCAAGCGCTTGACAGCGCGGTGAACAGCCTCGTTGGCCGGAAGCTTCTGACAGTCCTGACAGTCAACGAACGACGCGGCACGGTCACGCGGGCATTCAGCAATATGGGCGACAGATATCCGGTCGGAGGGCACAAGTCCATCGCGCAGGCGCCTCGACTGCGTGCCGTCCTTGGCACCGGTGAGCCGTTCGTTGGCAGGTCGAGGAACGACATTCTCGCGAACTATCCCGACGCGGACACCATCTTCGCCGCTGGGTGCGGAAGCATCCTGAATTTCCCGGTACGTTGGCGGCAACAGGTCGTAGCGACCGTGAACCTTCTCCATGACGAAGGATTCTACGACGACCATCACGTCGACCTGGTCCGTTGCCTGGCTCATGCCGCTCTTCCGGCGTTGCTGCTTGACACACCCAACTGTCCGGACAACGTCAATAACACTCGTACCTTCTAACAGGAAACCGACATGTCTGACCGCGACGACAAGGGCACAGCATGGGTGGTGCCGCCGAGCCAGTATCTGGCGTCACGCCCTGAGATATTCGACCTTCCGGCTGCGCCGCTGTCGCAATACATCACGATGCGTGACGGCTGCCGGCTGGCAGCGGACATCTATGTGCCACAAGGCGAACACGCTGCAGAACGATTCCCCGCCCTCCTTATCTTTACGCCTTACTACCGGCGATTCGCGACTCATGGCGATGTCGCGGAAGCTGCGCCCGCCGCAGCCCGATACCGTGACTTCTTTGTTCCGCGAGGCTATGTCGTGGTCGTGGTCGACGTCCGTGGCACAGGCGCCAGTTTTGGTACGCGCGATGCCCTGCGCTCCCCAACTGAGCGGGATGACTACAGAGAGGTCGCGGAATGGGCGATTGGACAGCAGTGGTCCGATGGGGTGCTCGGCTCGACTGGCATCTCGTACGTCGGCGCTGCTGCCTGTTTCCTGGCAAGTACCGGTCATCCGGCCGTGAAGGCGATTGCGCCGCTATTCGCTGTGTCCGACATCTATAGTGAGCAGCTCTATCCAGGTGGTCTGCTCTCGAAGGTCTGGACCGGCGCCTATGACCGCCTGATGCTTGCCATGGACCACGACCGGCGCGACCTGCTTGGCGCATTTTCGTACTACGCAGACCCCGGCCTGCGAGGGCCACATCCCGTGGACGTGGATATTGACCGGTCCCTGCTCGCTGCGGCGATTGGCGAGCATTCGAACAATTTCAGTCTGCACGATGCGGCGGCTGAATTTACGTTCCGCGACGAGGGAATGCTGCACGACCCATTATTCAATCTTGCCGTGTGCAGCCCGTATCACTACCTCGACCAGGTGCCGCAGGATGTTCCCATCTACTCGGTATCGGGATGGTTCGATGGCGCCGGATACAGCAATGGAGCGATTACCCGGTTTCTGACCAGACACAACACGCGTGACAGGCTTCTGCTTGGAGCGTGGGACCACGGAGCCCGGACGAACGTCTCCCCGTGGCGTGAGGAGGCCGCGCCTCAATACAACCTGCTGGCCGAATTGCTTCGCTTCTTCGATGAACATCTCGCCGGCAGGGATACGGGTCTCAGCCGGGAAGCGCCTGTGCACTACTTCAACATCCACGCAGAGAAGTGGGAAAGCGCTCCAACCTGGCCGCCAACTGAACACACAATCACGCTTTTCCCGACCGCGGGCAGACTTCTCACCAGCGCGCCGGCCGAAGAGAGCGTCGACACGTATCAGGTCGACTTCTCTACAACTACGGGCGCAAACACCCGCTACGAGCGCCTGGGCGCGGCGGGAATTGTTGACTACTACCCGGACTGGAGTGAGCACTGCTCCCGGATGTTGAACTACGATACCGCAGTGCTCGACGAGCCCCTTTCCATAATTGGGCACGCCGTAGCGAAGCTGAGAATGGCTATCAATGAAGGCGATGCGTCCATATTCGTGTATCTCTCCGAGGTCGCCGGGGACGGTTCGGTTTACTACATCACCGAAGGCATGCTGAGAGCGATTCACAGAAAGGTCGCTCCTGCGCCAGCGAATTACCTCACGACGTGGCCGTTCCGGACGCATCACCGTCGGGACTCCGCGCCTGTCGAAAAGAACGTGGTCGACGACTACGTCGTGCCGTTACTGCCTGTTGCGTGGACACTGGCGAAAGGTAGTCGTTTGCGCGTCTCCGTGGCGGGAGCTGACGCCGGCCATTTCGTGCAGACGCCGTACGGCCGGCCACCTCGATTCAGACTCATCACAGGCTCGGGCGGAACGTCAATCGAGGTTTCGACAAAGGCAGAGTGACTGTCCAAGATTTCGTCCGCCCCCCGCAATTCATTGCGGTAGTTGACCCTTACATCCGCGGGTATAACACCAAGAGGATCAAGGTCTCGCCTGACTCACTCGGCCAGCTCGAATACCGGGAGAGTCTCGGAATTGCGGCACAAAATCAGTTCAGGATTTTTGCCGCACCCCATCAATCGCCGCGCCCGGTGTCGGGATACGCCACAAGACTCCATATCGATAGGACAAGGATGGCGATTGGCGAAATATTCGAGAAACACAGCCGTTTGACAGGCTTGTTCACGATCTCGCCGGTTTCTGGAGCGACCCGGTGCACCCGCATTACGTTTGTTGCGATGTCCACTCACCCACGATCGTATGCGTCATGATGGATCCTCCGGCTAAGTAGGCCAATGGTCACCGATTTCTATTCGGTAGCCATCGCTGGCCACCGATGTACCGCTGACGCTGCATGTAGCGATGGTGGGGGCGTTCATATCATTCACTTTGCTCTTGGGATGTGGCCTTTAAGCGCGGCCGGCGATGGTGGTCAAGGAATATTGCGGGCGATGTATGCCGACGGCATCGGGTGGCAGGCGGCCAACTGTGGTCATTCGCCCATGGACCAATGCCGACGTTCGAGCGTCCCTTCTACCTAAACAATGGTCATTTGTGGGCTGCCTGCAGGCGTTGCCTCGTCAGCTATCTTGGCCGTTCGTAACAGAGGGTCTGTCGTGAAGAGGGTCCGCTATGCCATCCAACTTGCTTATATCGAAGGGGCACAAGGCGCGAAAAGCGCCCGATCCAGCGAAAGCCCAATGCCTCGTCGATCACCCCAATCGATCCGCCAGAGGAACTTCTTGGCCCGGTGCTAAACTCAAAAACATTGACCATCGCATATTCGCCGTCCGGCCGAACCGCAACGGTCGTGCCGACTGAGTGAAATAGCAACGATGAACAAAATGAACTTTTCACTGCTGGAAATGACGGGTTGGTGCCGCATCGGCGATGCTGCCCGGCAGGCTGTCGATTCACTTCGCGGGTATGCCTATCAGGTAACGGCAGCGGCACTCGCTTGGCTCGACCTCGTTGAAGGTGGCCGGCTCTATCTGGAAGTAGCGGAAGATTACGCGGTCGTCGTCCATCAAGCGATCGAAGCCGTACAGGTCAAAGATACGGAAGCCTCGGGGACTGTCACGCTCAATACCGGTAGCGTTCGGGACGCGGTTTCGGATTTCGTGTCGTTGACAGCCGGCAATCCTAATGTGGATGTGCAGCTTCGGTATTTCACGACTTCTGAGATTGGGACGGAAAGAGCGGTAGACGAGCGTCCGGGTGGGATGGCCGGTCTTGCGTATTGGCGCAATGCGGCCACCGGTGCTGATGTTGGGCCGCTTCGCTCGATATTGGAAAGCGACAAGTTCTCGGCGGCGGTCCAGAAATTCGTGAAGGACCGGGAGGACGAGGCTCTTCGCAGCGATATGCTCCGCAAAATCCATTGGGATTGTGGCAAGCCCGACCTCGCTTCGCTTCGCAAGGAATTCGAGCTAAGGCTGGTTGTGGTCGGACGCGATGTCTTCGGCCTTGCTGCGCCCGAGGCGACGCGCATTGCGGACGTGCTGATCTACCGAGTGCTTGAGAAAAGCATTGCCAAAAATTCGACCGACCGCGTCCTAACGCGAGCAGACCTTTATCTCGCCGTCGACCAAGCTACTCGGATTTTTGTTCCCCGAGCAATGGCCGACATGCTGGCTTTGATTTCGTCCGGCCTAACAACTTCTGCATTGGCAGGCCTTGGCGCAAGTCTACCTGTCGCCGTCGCGGAGCCAGGTTGGCTCGTCGCCGGCAACGCGTTACCGCTGGCCAGGGACATGGTGCCGCGCACGGCAATCGAGGCTGACATTGCCGACCGGCTGCGTCGGCTCGGTACTAGCATTGTCACTGGTGCGAGCGGTCTCGGTAAGTCCTCGGTGGCACGCGCGGTTGCGAGAAAGTTGGCAAATGAGTTCGTAATAGTCGATTTTCGAAACAGCGACTCCGAGGAAACGCGTAGCCGCCTCGATGCAATGGTCTCGCGAATCGGCGGTCTCACCTCGTCGATTGTCATCTTCGAAGATCTGAATCATTTTAACGACCCACTTGTCGCGCCGTCGATGGCGCGGGTCTTGGAGGCGCTGCGCCGGCGCGATCGCGCAGCGATCGTCACGTGCTATCTTCCACCCACGGCGAGAGCGCTCTCAACCGCTGGCCTCAATGTGGGCTGCAGAGTCGAGTGTCGGTATTTCACAGAAGGTGAAGCAGCGGAACTGGTGACGGTTCACGGTGGCGATCCTAAGGTTTGGGGGCGCCTTTCTTATGTCACCGGAGCTTTCGGGCATCCGCAATTGGTGCATGCATTCATTTCGGGAATGGCCGCGCGCGGTTGGCCCCGCAGCGAGGTCATGGACATCGTCGGCGCTGGACTTTCAACCGGAGATATCGACGCGGAGCGGGAAGCAGCGCGGCGCACGCTTGTTTCTGTGCTTCCCGAGAACACGCGCAATTTGCTCTATCGCCTTAGTTTGACCATCGGCCGTTTTGATCGAGCAATGGCACTGACCGTTGCCAACGCACCGCCCCCCCTCGCACGCGCCGGTGAATGCATAGATGCTCTGATCGGGCCATGGTTGGAAACGGTGGGCCGCGACAGCTATCGTGTTTCTCCGCTGGCGGCTCGGTCCGGCCAAGGGATGATGTCGTCCGCCGAGCAAGCCAGTATCCATAGTGCGATCGCAACGCAGTTCATGGCGAGCGGCACGATCAACGGCGATGACGTCGATGTCATCATACTGCACGCGATGCTTGGCAAGAACGAGCGAGTCTTGTTCGTGCTCGCCCACAGCATTTTGATGTCGGACGAACGCACCATTGGGCTTCTCGCTGATAACCTCACGACGTTCAAGCTACTTCGTACCGACACGCCGATCTATCCGGACAATCTTCGTGTATCGGGAATGCTGCGGATCGCGCAATTCAAGATTCTGGTCGCAGCGGAGGAGACCGACAAGATCGCGGAATGCGTACATGCCTTGTTTAGCGAGACGGAGCAACAGCCGGATGGCGAAATGCGTCACGCCTTCCGCGCGATGTCCTTCGCGGTTGTTCTTGGCACGATGGGCATCGCCAATTATCTCGACAACTGGCTTGACCTTCTCCAGCAATTTCAAGCGATCACGGAAGCAGATGAATTTCTGAGCGGTCTTCAGAACAATTTTGAAGCAAAAGGTCAGCAATCTTCAAACCTGTTTGGACTGCTCTTTGCCATCGGCAGCGCAAGCCCGTCTACCGTCGCGAAACTTGAAAGTGTGATCAACCAGTTGGACGAGGTTGAGCCAGCCCGACGCACCCTTTATCTCAACGCCATTGGCGAAGTCGCGCCCGATTACTCCGTGTTTATTAATAGTGCCTGGACTGTGGAGTGCCGGCACGACGCTTTGAATGCTACCGACGCGGCCGAGTGCTATCGCCGTATGGCGATCAAGACCGTCCCTTGGGCCACACGGCCGATTACGATCCAGTGCTGGGTCGCGCAATCTGTCATGCTCGACGAATATGCCAACGATCGCGAAGGTGCGTTGAAGGTGCTGGACGAAGCCGTCGAAGCATTCGGCGATGATGTCTTGCTATCCCGCGCTCGCGCTAAGGTCTACTGGCGCGCACAAGATCACGAACGGGCCTTAGCAATCTTGCGTGACATCGCAGACGAGGTTGGCCGTGACAATCATGTCGAACGCGCTTTCGCTCTGCGAGAAGCGGCGATCAGCGCCGCGAAGTGCAGCGAGTGGGCGCAAGCGGAAAAGTGGTTCTTGGAAAGTAAGGAAGCTGCAGCACAGTGTCAACTTCCCGACATGACAGTCATGTCAGTCGGTCTTGGCGCAGATGCCGCCGTGGCCGCTCTTCAAATCGAACAGATCAAGCGTGCACTAACCGGCTTGCGTGACGCGCTGACAGCGCTTGTGGGTATTGACCCTGCTTCGTCGCTTCGCGCCGCGTATTGTCACCACGTGGTTCGCCACACGGTGCTGTGGGCGCAGGCGCGCATTGACAGAAATAAGGTCAAGATCGACGGAGAGCCTATTGCGATCGCGCCAGGCTGTTGCAGCAACCATGAACCGCAAAAGGCTGTCACCGAGCGCCCGCTCGGTCCGCTTGACCTTGCTTGGTACATGCTTGCCGGATGCGAAGTGACGAGCGGCGAGAACGCGGGCATAGCCGACAATTTATATAATCGACTCACGGGTGGTCCGATCCCCGTAATGGAAGTCGATCTTCGCGCGAGGAGCGTGACGCGCGACATCACGGATTTGAACGCGGTTGGTTTTGCACGCCACCTGTGGAGTTACGTTGAGGCGATTGCGCATCTGTCCCAGCAGGCACAACGGATGAGGGCAACATTCGATATTCTAGAGCCGGCGCGAGGAGCCATTCCGCCGGTGCCTCGTACTGACCTTTCCGCTCCTCTTGTTTCCGCCATCACCAGTGATGCCGTGTTTGCATATCTCATTGCCGCTGCTTGCAAGCATTCGGCAGAGGTACTTTCGGACCTTGGTGCGACGCTAAAGGCTGAGTTCGGCGGCGATGTCGCTGGCGCCGCACTTGCTCGCGCGAATACGACGCTCCAATTGCCGGCGGCATCGTCATTCGAAGATGCTTTGATCGATTCCGTCAGATCGTTTAGGAGCGACACGCATCCGACACCACAGGCTTACGGCTTGGCGGTAATACGATTTGTGCTGCAAGCGAGCCGATCAAACTTTAAGAGTTACCTCATTGCGGTCATTGCCTCATGGCAACGCAAAGCGTGGAAACGGATCGTCGGATCGGAGACGTTCAGGCTGTCACGGCCTCAGACGACGGTGCCAGCAATTGAGGCCGCTCTGGCCATAGCTGATGACGACGAGCGCTTCCTCTGCATTCTTTGTCCTACCGTTGCGAGTGCTATCGGGGTGACGTTGTCGCCGGAAATACATGCAGAGTTCGCTAAGCTGGCAGCGATCCCTTCAGTTGCATAACACTCGTCATCGAAACAGCAGTCATCACACGCCTTTCAGTCGCCTGCGTTTGCTCATTTCGGATCGAACGTACTGAACCGACGCTTCGTTGGAGCGCTCAACGGTTCCCATATACGGACCTTTTAAGGATCATCGATGAGTCGAATATCGTCGTCCCCAACGTTTCAACACTCGTAACTGGATCGCTGCTCACACGGTGTCTATCCGTTTCGGCCAACTACCTGCAGGACAAGTCAGAAGAAGGAACAGCCGCTGCAGCTCGCAAGCGGACATTCAAGGCGCGGGAAGACGACTGGCAGTTGTGGGTCGGCTAGCGGCTGTCACATCATACCGTCACCAGCGGCCGCGCCATGACAATCCTCGCGAATTCAGAAACAACCGTGGACGCCACAAAGAAGAATCAAACGCCTTTCAGCGCGGCGCGCACAAACGGGACGAACCGTGACGTAACAGGATTGTTTTGCGCATCCGCCCACACAAGCCCTACGCGCCATTTCGCGTGTCTTCCGCGAAGCGGTAGGACTGTAGCGTCCCGAAGCAGATGTTGCGCACGCGAGGGAACGAACGCGACGCCAACGCCAGCAGCGACAGATGCCAGGACAGACTGCACATCATCAGCCTGTTGCGTCACGTTCGGCACAAAGCCCTGTTCGCGGCACCAGGCGTCGACCTGAGCCGCGAGTCCAGGCCCACGCGCACGCCGCAAGGCCAGGAAACCCATTTCATTCAACTTGCCAAAATCGGACGGAAGACGCACGCGCTCAAGGCCTGGGGGTAACGCCAGCGCCAATGTCTCGTCGATCACGCGAAGAGACGAGAGCCCTTCGACCGAGGGCATCCGCATAAAGCCCACATCCAGCTTCCCCGCCAAAAGGCGTCGGGTTTGCTCAGCGGAAGACAGGTCGCTCAACGCGACGGCAATGCCCGGATACTGCTGACGGAAGTCGGCAATGATCTGTGGCGCGATCATCAGCACGGACAGGCAAATGCCGATCCGCAAATGCCCGCGTCTGCCGCTGCCTGCCTCTCGGGCACGCGCGAGAATCTCGTCCGCGTCGCAGACGAGCGCTTGCGCATCGGGCAGGAAAATTTCCCCGAACCGCGTTAGCTCCGCGCCATGCCGCCCCCTTTCGAACAGTTTTGCGCCTAGGCTCTCCTCCAGCGCACCAACCTGTTTGCTCAACGCCGGCTGACTCATATGCAGAGCCTCCGCCGCGCGTCCAAAATGACGCAACTCGACGACCGACAAAAACGTTCGCAGCAGTTTGAGTTCCATTCCGTACTGTTATCGTATCGATCAAATCATTCATTTTACTAATCGATGATCGAGTCGTTCAATACGGGATTAAATCTTTTTACATGCGATGACTCATGGCCCCGACAAACCGTAAGCGTCATCTACATCGGCTGCCGCGCACAGATGTCCCAGTTGACGACCGCGCCGGCAATCCCGATCCTACGCAGGATCTTCTGGTGAGTCGGGAGCGCCGCCCTCGTCGCCCTCGTTTCGCCGGCGTACTCTCGGCAGACGATGGCCACGTTCAGGCGGGCGCCATCGCCGTGAGCTTCGCCGTCGTCTCCCGCAAACGATGGCCGCGCTGAACCAGGCCGTTCCCCGAGGCCGCGATTCATGATGGCCTTCTTCCGGACACGGTGTTCATCGTGAAGGCGCTGAGGACGATCGGTTTCTTCTTCGACACGTTGCCTTTGCGGCCACGCGAGCATTGCGTGAAGGAGGTGTTGATTCCGTGCTCGTTGCGATGTGCCAGCGCCCGGGTCCGCCATGCTCAGTCGGCCGCCGGGATCCATGCAGCGGTGGCCGCGTCGCTGGCGCGGAATGCCGGAAACTTCTGGCCGAGTTCGGCGATCGTCCTGATGTTGTTCTTCAGCAGATCGTCGCGTGTGATCAACGCCGGCTTGACGACGATCCGGTGCTCGGGCTCCTGCCCCGCCAGCAACAGCGCGGCGGCGCGCACCGACACCGCGCCGACCACCGCCGGGTTGGTCGCCGCGGTCGCGACCCATGCGCTGTTCGGCGCGCGAATCGCCTCGATGTCGGACGTCGAGATGTCGGCGCTGTAGATGCGCAGCTTCGACGCGAGGTTCGCCTCGTCCGCGGCGAGCTTCGCGCCGCGCGCAAATTCGTCGTAAGGCGCGAACACCACGCGAATCTCAGGATGCGCGCGATAAGCGGCCGCGGCCTGATTGGCGACGGACTGCGCAATCGGATTGTCGACCGTGCCCCAGCGCGCCTTTTCCTGAACCTTCGGATGCGCGGTCTTGAAGTCGCGCCACACCGCATCGCGCCGGTCGAGCGACGCAAAACCGGCGACATAGACGTAGCCGGCCGAGAACGCGTCGCCGTTGTCTTTCACCGCCTGGTCGAGCAGCAGCGCGGCGAGGTCGTGATCGCTCTGCTCGATCTGGGGCACCTTCGGATTGCCGAGGTCGACATCGAACGCGACGACCTTGATGCCCTTGTCGAGCGCGCGTTGCACGACGTCCTTCAGCGATTCTGGCAAGCCGTGATTGACGATGATCGCCGACACGCCGAGGCTGATCGCCTGCTGGATCTGCTCGCGTTGCTCCGCCGCGTCCTGGCGGCCTTCGTAGATGCGCAGATCGATGCCGAGCGCCTTCGCCTGCTTCTGCGCGCCGGCCTCGTAGGCCTGGAAGAAATCGCCGGTGGACAGATAGTTGACGAGCGCGACTTTCACGCCGCCCTTGTCGAACGGCGCCGGCGCGCCCTTGAGCGGCGCGGCGTGCGCGGCGGCGCCTGCCAGCAGCATCGTGGCGGCGGCGGTGGCGACGACGGCAAGCGCGCGCGCCTTCAGGCTCGTCTCGAACTTGCGACGCGGAAATGATTTCATCAGCGATCTCCAGACCGGAAAAGGACAGCGTTGTGATGGATAGTTTTTATCCGGCATGTGCCGGTGTGTGGGCCGGCGCATCGGCCTGCCCATTGGCACTCGCCTGATTCAGCGCTTGATTCAGCGCCCGAGTCCGATAAGCCGCGCCCGGATGCGGCTCGGCGAGCCGCGGACCGCGCCCGTGCAGCTTCTCGCGTAACGAGCCCGTCGCGTAGTCGGTTTTATAAACGCCGCGCCGTTGCAGTTCGGGCACGACGAGGTCGACGAAATCACTGAAGCTCTCGTGCGTCAGCGCATACGCGAGGTTGAAGCCGTCGACGTCGGTTTCCTCGACCCACGACTGCAACTCGTCGGCGATCTCCTGCGGGCTGCCGACCGACAGCGGCCCCAGGCCGCCAATGCCGCCCCACTTCGCGATCTCGCGCACGGTCCACACGCGCGTCGGGTCGGCGCTCGACAGCGCCTCCACCGCCGATTGCACCGCGTTGCTCTCGACATAGCGCAGCGGCTCGTCGAGGTCGTATTTCGACAGGTCGATGCCGGTCCATCCCGACATCAGCGCGAGCGCGCCCTCGTCGCTCGTATAGCGGCGATAGTCGGCGTGCTTCGCGTGCGCCTCGGCCGACGTGTTGCCGGTGATCACCGTGTGCAGATTGAAGATCAGCACGTCGTGCGGATCGCGTCCGAACGACTTCACGCGCGCGCGGATGTCGGCGACGAAATGCTTCAGGATCGTGCGCGACGGCGCCGCGATAAAAATGCACTCGGCGTGCTGCGCGGCAAAATCCTTGCCGCGCTTCGAGGCGCCCGCCTGGTACAACACCGGCGTGCGCTGCGGCGACGGCTCGCAGAGGTGGATGCCCGGCACGTCGAAATAGGGGCCGCGGTGGTTGATCGGGTGGACCCTGGACGGCTCGGTGAACACGCGCCGCCCGGCGTCGCGCACCACCGCATCGTCTTCCCACGACGCTTCCCAGAGCTTGTAGCAAACCTCGAGATATTCCTCGGCGAGCGAATAACGCTCGTCGTGATTCACCTGGGCGGGCAAGCCGACATTGCGCGCCGCGCTATCCAGATACGACGTGACGATGTTCCAGCCAACCCGGCCGTTGGTCAGATGATCGAGCGTCGACATGCGCCGCGCGAACGGATACGGATGTTCGTACGACAGCGAGCAGGTCAGGCCGAAGCCGAGATGCTCGGTCACGTTCGCCATCGCCGACACCAGCAGAATCGGATCGTTGACGGGCACCTGCGCGGCCTGGCGGATCGCGGCCTCGCCGTTGCCGTTGAAGACGTCGTAAATACCCAGCACGTCGGCGATGAACAGGCCGTCGAACTTGCCGCGCTCGAGCAGCTTCGCGAGGTCGGTCCAATAGTCGATCTGCTTGTAACGCCACGATGCATCGCGCGGATGCGCCCATAAGCCCGGCGACTGATGCCCCACGCAGTTCATGTCGAAAGCGTTGAGGCGGATTTCTCTAGCCATGTTCGGATTCAGTGGAAGATGACGACGGCGCGCCGGCACAGCCGGCCGCGAGCGATAGCGCGAAGCGCGGACATCCCGTCAATTCCACGGATGCCGCACCGGTTTGACGCCGTTCAGATAGTAGTTGCCGACCAGGTGATATTTCCAGCGCACCGGATCGTGCAGCGTATGCACGCGCGCGTTGCGCCAGTGGCGATCGAGGTTGTGCTCGGCGAGCGTCGACTGCGTGCCGGCAAGCTCGAACAGCTTTTCGCCCGCGAGCAGCGCGACTTCCGTGGTCAGCACCTTCGCCTCGCCGACCGCGACCGACGCGCGCGCGACGTCGTCTTCGGTCGTTTCAGGCTTTGCCGCGCTCGCGTCGAGCACGCGCGCCGCCCGTTCGAGCAGCGCTTCGGCCGCATGCAACTGGATATGCAGATGACCGATTTCGCGCACCGTCAACGGATCGTCGCTCGCGCGTTCGACCCCGCTGTCGATCCACGGCCGCGAGCGCGCGCGCACGAACGTCAGCGTGTCGGCGAGCGCGGCCTGGGCAATGCCCGCATCGATCGCGGCCTGGATGATCTGCGAGATCGGCCCGTTGAGCGTCGGAAAATCGGTCACGCGATGCGCGGGCAACACGTGCGATGCCGGCACGCGCACGTGGTCGAGCGTCACCGTGCCGCTGGCGGTCGTGCGTTGGCCGAAGCCCGACCAGTCGTCGATCACGCTCAGCCCCGGCGTGCCCTTCGGAATATAGGCGAGCCAGCCCTTGCGCTCGGCGTCGAGTCCGAGCACCGGTACGAAGTCGGCGAACAGCGCGCCGGTCGAATAGAACTTCGTGCCGTGCACCACGTAGTTTTCGCCGTCGCGCGTCACGCTCGTCTTCAGATCCAGCACGTTCTTCGTGCCTTTCTCCGAAAAGCCGTTGCCGAAGCGTTTGCCGTCCAGCACCTGCGCGAAGAAATACTGCTTCTGGGCTTCGCTGCCGGTCAGCGCGACCACGTCGACGAGACCGAAGTGGTTTTGCGGCAACTGTCCGAGCGACGAATCCGCTGCTGCAATGATCCTGATCACCTCGGTCAGCGTGACGAAGGACACGCCCGCGCCGCCGTATGCCCTCGGCACGGTGATCGCCCACAGGCCCGACTGCGAGAACCATTCGATTTCCTCGTGCGGCAGACGGCGCTCCGCATCGCGCCCGGCGGCGCCTTTCGCGAGACGTGCCGCTACTTCGTGGGCCACGGCGAGCGCTTCGGCGTCGTCGGCAATCACATGCGCCGCGGACCGGTTTGCATCGAACGTTTTCGAGGAAACCGCTTCGTCAACTTCTGCCATGGGAGTCTCCGTTTGCATGACCGTTCGCTCAATCTATCAGCGGCCATCACGCGCGCAAACTGAACGATTCCGCAATCGATATTCCTTGGCGGATGCAAAGGATTTGCGCGCAGCGCGTGCGCGTGCGCGGCCGTGGCCGCTCGCGGGCGGCTCAGGCGCGCGAGTCCGCGCGCCGCCCGACACTGAACGTGAATGCCAGCGCGAGCACCAGCAGCACGCCCTTGATGAAATCCTGCATGTAGTAAGGCGCGTTGAGCATCGTCAGCCCGTTGAGCAACACGCCGACGAACACCGCGCCCACCACCGTGCCGAACACGTTGGGCCGCTTCGCGCCCCACACCGCGTAACCCATCAGCGCCGCCGCCACCGCGTCGAGCAGCAGCGAGTGACCGGCGCTGACATCGCCACGCCCGACCCGCGCGGCGATCAGCACGCCGCCCAGCGACGCGATCGCGCCCGACGCCACGTAGGCCGCGATCCGGTAACGCGCGCTCGGCGCGCCCGCGAGTCGCGCGGCCGTCTCGTTGCCGCCGATCGCATAGATCACGCGTCCCCAGCGGGTCGTTTCCATCACGATGCACGCGAGCACGGTCAGCACGGCGAGCACCAGCACGGGCAACGGCACCACGTCGAACAGACGCAGGCGGCCGAGCGCCAGAAACGCGTCGGGGAACATCCCGCTCGCCTCGGTGCCGTCGGGCAAGATCGTGCCGGTGGCAAGAGAGCGCCCGCCGGTCGGAATCAATTGCAGCCCGGCGAGCAGGAACAGCGTGCCGAGCGTCGCCAGTTGATCCGGCACGCGCAGCCGCGTGATCAGGAGGCCGTTGAACAGGCCGGCCGCCACGCCGAGCACGAGACACGCGGCGACCGCTTCCAGCATCCCGCCATGCCAAACGATCAGCACGTAGCTCGCCGCCATCTGCGCCGACGCGGCCACGCTGCCGACCGAAAGATCGAAGCCGCCCGCGGCCAGCGTGATCGTCACGCCGATCCCGAGCAGCGCAACGATCGATACCGCCTGGAGGATGCTGAACAGGTTGTCGATGTTCAGGAACGCGGGTTCTTTCGTCGCGAACACGGCGATCAGGATCGCAAGCACCAGCAGGATGCCGGTGCGCTCCAGATGATCGCGCAAGCCACGCAAGCCACGCAAGCCACGTAGGCCGCGCAGCGCGGGACGCGCACGGCGGTTGCCGGCCGCATCGCGCACAACGGAAGGGGTGACGGATTTCATCGATCGGAAAGAGCACTCAGGTCGTGGGTGGGATGATGATCGAGCGTCGCGCGATCGAAGCGGACCACGCGATCGGCGATCTCGAAGGCCTCTTCGAGATCGCTGACGAACACGATCGTCGCGCGCTGTGGCGCATGGCGCCGCAACGTATCGGCGATGTCGGCGCGAGCGCCCGCGTCGACGCCCTGAAACGGTTCGTCGAGCAGCAGCAGCCGCGCGGGTTCGACGTGCCAGCGGGCCAGCACGACCTTCTGCTGATTGCCGCCCGACAAACGCGTCAGGCGATCGTCGGGGCCGGTGCAGCGAATCCCGAAACTGGCGATCGCCTGCGTAGCGACTTCGCGTTCCGTCGCCCGTTTCACCGCGCCGCGCCGGAACCAGCGCGATAGGAACGGAAAGCTGAGCGTGCCCGCGATCGACGCGAACGGCACGCTGTCGGGAAACAGCGAGGACCGCCAACGGTCTTCGCCGGCGAGGAACACGCCCGCGCGAATCGCCGCGGCTGGCGAACGCGGACGCCACGGCTGTCCGTCGAGCAGCATGCGGCCGCCGCTCGCGCGCGTCGCGCCGAAGATCGCGCTCGCGAGCCGCGACTTGCCGCCGCCGACCGGACCCGCGATCGCGACGATCTCGCCGCGTCGCACGTCGAGGTCGAACGGCACGCTGTGCGGCGTCAACTGGAAATCGCGCAGGCTGAACGACGGTTCGAGCGGCAGCGTGCCGGCCGTCCGCCGATTGCGCGGATCCGGCAACGGGCGGCCGATCATCGTTTCGACGGCGGCGTCGAAATCGATCGGCGGATGAAGGTCGGCAACCAGGCGTCCATCGCGCACCACCGCGACCCGGTCTGCAATGCGCCGCAAATCGCCGATGCGATGCGAGACCAGCAGAATCGCGACGCCCTCCTCCCGCAACGGTTCGAGCTGCGCGAACAGCCGCTCGGCTTCGGCGGCGGACAGGCTCGCGGTGGGTTCGTCGAGAATCAGCAGCCTGGGGTGTGAAGCGAGCGCCCGGGCCAGCGTCACGCGTTGCTGATTCGCGAGCGACAGCGAACCCAGCGGCGCCGCCAGGTCGATCCGCAGACCGACGCGTTCCGCGAGCGGCCGGGCCGCCGCGCGCCGCGCGGCAGGCGGCACGCGCCACGGCGAACCCGGATCGCACAGGCGCTCGAGCAGCAGGTTGTCGGCGATCGACAGCGCGGGCACGACCGCATCGGCGATCGACTGGTGCACCGTCGCGACGCCGAGTTGCTTCGCGGCCTGCGCGGACGCGGGGCGGTACGGTTTGCCGTCGAGCGTCAACGCGCCGCTGTCGGGTGAATAAATGCCGCTCAGGATCTTCACGAGCGTCGACTTGCCCGCTCCGTTCGCGCCCATCAACGCGACGACCTCGCCCGGATGAATCGACAGATCGAGGTTCGACAGCGCGAGCGTCGCGCCGAAGCGTTTCGTCACGGCCGTGACGCTTAACAGCGGTGCGCGCGAAGCGCTGCCTGCCGGCTGCGCCGCGACGCCGGCAATCCGTTGGTGCGTTGCGTTTTCCGTGGCGCTCTCCTGAACGATGCGATCGACTAGCCTGTAATCACAGCAGCCTTCAAGCGAACCATGCTAGCGGCGATTCGAGCGCGGCAGAAACGATCATTTGTGATTTGAATATGGCGCCGGGCTTAGTCTCTGCCGACATATCGATACCAGAATTGATTGATGGTCCAGGATCGCCGGGCGATCGACAAAGGAAAGATTCACCAGACGCAGATGATTGCCGCTATTGCGGACGCCGTGCTTTGGTTGTGAGCTTTTATTGGTTCGCTTGCGCCTGTGCATTGATTACATTGACCGGTCACAACGATACGGTTTCAAGGACCATTCAATGACAGTCTCCCGGGGTGCATTCGTACAGAAGCCGCGCCGTCTGCTGGCCGGACTGGCCGCTTCTCTCGCGTCTGCCGCGGTCGCTATAGCCGCTATTGCCGCCCTCGCGCCTGTTGCAGCGCAGGCTGCGCCGCCGGCCGAACTCAAACTCGACTATGCGTACTATTCGCCCGAGAGCCTCGTCATCAAGCGCAATGGCTGGCTCGAACAGGAACTCGCGCCCGATCATACGCAAGTCAAATGGGTGTTGAGTCTCGGCAGCAATCGCGCGCTCGAATATCTGAACAGCGGCGCCATCGACATCGGTTCGACCGCGGGCCTCGCCGCCGTGCTCGCCAAGGCGAACGGCAATCCGATTCGTGCCGTGTATATCTTTTCGCGGCCCGAATGGACGGCGCTCGTCGTGCGCAAGGATTCATCGATCACGACGCTTGCCGATCTGAAAGGCAAAAAAATCGCCGCAACCAAGGGCACCGATCCCTTCCTCTTCACGTTGCGTGCGCTGCACACTGCAGGCCTCTCGCGCGACGACGTCGAGATCGTCAACCTGCAACACCCGGACGGACGCGTCGCGCTGGCGAACGGTCAGGTGGACGCATGGGCGGGTCTCGATCCGCATATGGCGGCCGCGCAGATCGACGACGGCGCCCGCCTGCTTTACCGCAACGTGGACTTCAACACGTGGGGTTTTCTGAATGCGCGGCAAGACTTTATCAACGCGCATCCGGATACGCTGGCTCACGTGCTGAAGGCATACGAGAAAGCACGCCTGTGGATCGCCGCCCATCCGGACGAAGCGGCAAAAATCGTCGCGGAGGATTCGAAGCTGTCGCTGCCGGTTGCCCGACTGCAATTGAGCCGCAACGATTTCAGTCAACCTCAGCCCGGCGAACGGCAACTGGCTGCGCTGAAAGCCGCCGCGCCGCTCCTCGTGCGCGAGCAATTGGTCAAACCCGGCACCGATCTGAACGCCGTGATCGATGCGTTGATCGACGTAAAGGCAGCACAACCGGTTATCGCGACGAGCAGCGGCAAGTAACGACACATGAGCCGCACAGTCCGTCAGATCAGCATAGCCGCCGACGATTCGCTCGCGCTCCCCAACCGCGGCTCAGCCGAACCCGTTCGCCGCGCGCTCGCGCGCCCGCGCGACCCGCTCAGGCATTGGCGCATCGCCGGCCTCGCCTTGCCATTCGGCTTCCTTGCCGTTGTCGAAGTGCTGGTTCGCCTGTCGGTCCTGCCGGAACATCTGGTGCCGGCGCCGAGCGCCATCGCGCAGACACTGTGGGAGCTCGGCGGCGTCCGCCTCGGTCGTCATATCGGGGCAAGCTGCGTTCGCGTCCTGGCAGGCTTCGGCCTCGGCGCCGCACTCGCGTTGCTGCTCGGCGCGGCGATGGGTTTGAGCCGGCGTCTCGACGCGTTGCTCGATCCGGCGTTTCAGGCACTGCGCGCGATTCCGTCGCTTGCGTGGGTGCCCATTCTCCTGCTGTGGATGGGTATCGACGAGGCGCCGAAAATCACGCTGATCGCGATCGGCGCGTTTTTTCCGGTGCAATTGAGCGTCGTGGCGGGGATTCGCGACGTCGACAGAAAACTGATCGAACTCGGTGAAGTCAATCGATTGGATCAGCGTGCGCTTTTCACACGCATCCTGTTGCCCGCCTCGCTCCCCCAGATCTTCACCGGACTGCGCACGGGCTTGAGTCTCGCATGGATGTTCATGGTGGCGGCGGAACTGATCGCGGCCACCCGCGGACTCGGCTACCTGCTCAGCGATGGGCGCGAGACCGGGCGCCCCGACCTCGTGTTCGGCGCGATCCTGCTGCTCGCGTTGCTGGGCAAGCTCAGCGACAGTGTTCTTAAGGCGATCGAGGCGCATACGCTGTCGTGGCGCGACACGGCAACCGATCAACGTTCTTCGCGGAGCGCGCGCTGATGCAGCCGAACGCACCAACTCTGCTCGAAGTCCGCGCAGTCAGCAAGGGCTACGACGGACGCACCGTGCTCGAACGCGTGACGTTCGCAATCGGACGCGGCGAAATCGTGAGCCTCGTGGGGCCGAGCGGCTGCGGCAAGAGCACCCTGCTGCGCGCGATCGCGGGTCTCGACCGCGACTTCGATGGCGAGATCCTGCTCGACGGCGTGCCGCAACGCGGACCATCGGCGCGGGTTGGCGTGATCTTCCAGGAGCCTCGCCTGTTGCCATGGCTGAACGTCGGCCACAATGTCGCGTTTTCCGCCCGGCCGCAACGAGGCACCGATCCGCGCGTGGCGGAACTGCTCGGCGAGGTAGGTCTCGCCGGTCTCCAGAAGACGTTGCCCAAGCAGCTCTCCGGCGGCATGGCGCAGCGCGTCGCACTGGCACGCGGCCTGTTCCCACGGCCCGATCTGCTGCTGCTCGACGAACCGTTCAGCGCCGTCGATGCGATCACCCGGACACGGCTGCAGGATCTATTGTTATCGCTCACGCGGGCGCACGGCACCGCGGCGCTGCTCGTCACGCACGATCTCGACGAAGCGCTGTATTTGTCGGATCGCGTGCTGTTGCTCGCGCCATCCGGCAGGAACGGCGCGGGCTGTCTCGGGCGAGACGTCGAGATTGCCGCACCCCGGCCGCGCGATCGGCGCGACGCATCGCTAGCCCGCGTGCGGGACGAATTGCTGAGCGGTATCGGCGCGGCGCTGCCCGCTGCCTGAGCCGCCAGTCATCGCTGCGCGAAGGTTAAAACCTGGTGGCCGGTATCGCAGGAAGGCTAGAACGTGATGAACCGCGCCGACGTCCAGACCTTGCTGTCATCCCGCTGCCGCCGCCCGAACAGATACACCGGCAGGAAGCCAAACGGGGCCGGCCCATGCCGAATCGCTGTTCGGATCGCGGATCGGGCATGCCGGCCTGTCCACCCTCACTCCAACCACACGCCTTCGAAGCGATGACTGCCGAGCGGCGAAAACGCGAGCCCCTTGACACGCTTCGACACCGGCAGAGAGACGATCGAATGCGCGATCGGCGTGTACGGCACCTGCTGCTTGAAGATGACCTGCGCCTGCTGATAGAGCGCCGTCCGCTCGTCGACGTTCGCCGCCGCGCGCGCCTTGTCGATCAACGCGTTGAACGCCGGATCGCACCATTTCGACACGTTGCTGCCGTGTACCGCATCGCACCCGAGCAAGGTGCCAAGCCAGTTGTCGGGGTCGCCGTTGTCGCCCGACCAGCCGTACAGCATTGCGTCGTGTTCGCCGCCCTGCTTCGCGCGGCGGTTATATTCGCCCCACTCGTAACTCACGATCTTCGCGCGCACGCCGATCTTCGCCCAGTCCTGCTGGATCAGTTGCGCCATCAATTGCGCATTGGGATTGTATGGACGCTGCACCGGCATCGCCCACAGCGAAATCTCGAAACCGTTGGGAAAGCCCGCCTGCGCAAGCAGCGCCTTGGCTTTTGCGGGATCGTACGGCGCGTCCTTCAACTGCTTGTTGTACGACCATTGGGCAGGCGGCATCGGATTCGACGCAATGGTCGCATTGCCCGAAAAAACCGACTGAATGATCGCGGGTTTGTCGATGGCCATATCGAGTGCGCGGCGCACTTCCACACGGTTGAGCGGCGCATGTTGCGTGTTATAGGCGACGAAGCCCGCATTGAAGCCGACGCCCGAAACGGCGGTAAGCGCGGCGTTTCGCTTCAGAACCTCCAGATCGGCGGGACGTGGAAATACCGACACCTGGCATTCGCCGCTCGCGAGCTTCTGGATACGTACCGCCGGATCAGGCGTGATCGCAAAGATCAGATGCGCGAGCTTGACGTCGTCCGGACGCCAGTAGCCGGGATTGGCGTCGTAGCGGATCAGCGCGTCCTTCTGGTACGAGCGGAACACGAAGGGCCCCGTTCCCACCGGCAATTGATTGATGTCCGCCTCGCGATGCGCCGCGCCCAGCTTCTCCGCATATTCGGCTGACAGAATCGACGCGAAGCTCATCGCAAGATTGCGCACGAAGATCACGTCCGGCTCCTTGAGCCGGAAGCGCACCGTGAGAGCATCGACCTTCTCGATGCTCTCGATGTTCCTGTCGAAACCCAGATCGCTGAAATACGGAAAACTGGCCGGGTAGGCCTTGCGGAACGGATCATCGGCATGCAGCATGCGGTTGAACGTAAACAGCACGTCGTCGGCGTTGAAGTCGCGGGTCGGGCGAAACCATGCGGTCGTATGGAACTTCACGCCGCCGCGCAGATGAAACGTGTACATGCGCTGATCCGCGGAAATGTCCCAACTCGTCGCCAGGGCGGGTTCGAGATCGAGCGTGCCGCGCCGGAACTGCACCAGTTCGTTATAGACCGTATTGGTGCTCGCGTCGAAATCGGTGCTGGTCGTGTGCTGGCCCGGATCGAACCCGGCGGGGCTGCCTTCGGAGCAGAACACGAGCGTGCCTGTCGGCGCCGCGTGGACGGGCGCGCCGTTCATCAGCAGCGCGCCGACCAGTACCACCGGGACGCCGAGACGCGAGACACGCAACATGGCGCGACGCAGCGGCGCGCCGGAAAGAATGGAACGGAAGGTCATTGGCGTTGAGTCAGAATTTTGGCAGGCCCGGCGGGTTGCTTTCGGAACGGTTCAGCGCCTCGGCCTGAATCCCCCAGCGCGCGAGCGAGCGCGCGTAAGTCCCGTTGGCGATCACACCGTTGGTCGCGAGTGTCAGCCCGTCGACGAGTCCGCTGCCCTTGCGTGTTGCAATCGCAACGTCCGCTCTCGCGGGCCAGCCCGCATTCACGGTTCCCACCTGGCGAATCGCGCCGCTTCGCGCGGCGTCGTACGCAAGCGGCGCATTGGGATTGAACTCGACGTCCGCTCGACCGGAAAGCAGCGCAACGCGGCTCGCCGCGTCGTCGTCGAAATACTGAAGCTCGACGGGCTTGAGACCTTTCGCGACGTTCTGCCGGTTCCATTCGAGGATGATCTTTTCCTGAATCGTCCCCGAGCCGGTGATCACGCGCAGGCCCGCGATGTCTTTCGGCTCCGCGATGCCGCGTATCGGGCTGGCGGTTCGCACGTAGAAACCATGCAAGCCCTGACGGTACGTGGTGAAGTCGAACTTCTCCTTGCGCTGTTCCGTTACACCGACGTTCGAGATGACCGCGTCGTATTTCCCCGACGTCAAACCCAATGGCCAGTCGACCCATGCAATCGGCACGATGTCGAGCTTGAGCCCCAGCGCGTCGGCGATCAGTTGCGCGTAGTCCGCATCCGACCCGACGACGGTTCGCGCATCCGTCGCATAGGTCGCGGTGGGCGGGCCGTGCGGCGAGATGGCGACTGTAAAGAACCCTTCCCTCACGAACCGGTAGCGATTCGCGAGCGCCGCAATCGCCTGCTCGTTTTTGCCGGTACGTAGACGTCCCGGCTGTTGCGGACTGAGGTCGATGCCGGTCGGCGCGGCATGAGCGCCGCCGATCGCCGCCAACCCCGCCGCGATGCCCGTCATAACGAATGTTCGCCTGTTGATCATCGTGTTGCGAAGAAAGAGTTATCAGAGCACACGCGACAAAAATTCGCGCGTGCGGGAATGTTGCGGTTCGTTCAGCACGCTCGCCGGCGGACCGACTTCGATCACCCGGCCGCGATCCATGAACACGATGGTGTCGGCCACCTCCCGCGCAAAGCCGATCTCATGCGTGACGATCACCATCGTGGTCCCGGAGCGCGCCAGCTCCTCGATGACGTCGAGCACTTCGTTCACCAGTTCGGGATCGAGAGCGGATGTCGGCTCGTCGAACAGCAGCACCTTTGGCCTCAACGCCAATGCGCGAGCAATCGCGACCCGTTGCTGCTGGCCGCCCGACAATTGCCGCGGCCACGCGTGCGCCTTATCCGCCAGCCCGACGCGCGCAAGCAGACCCTGGGCGAGCCGCTCCGCTTCCTTGCGCGGCAGGCGGCCAAGCGCGACAGGCGCCTCGACGAGGTTGTCCAGCACGCTCAGATGCGGGAAGAGATTGAAGTTCTGAAAAACCATGCCGACGTCCCCGCGACGCCGCAGCACGTCCCTCTCCTTCAGTTCGTGGAGCGTCATGCCTTCACGGCGATATCCGATCAGTTCGCCGTCGATATCGATGAAGCCGTCGTCGACGCGTTCGAGATGATTGATCGTGCGCAGCAACGTCGACTTGCCGGAGCCCGATTGACCGAGGATCACCGTCACGCTGCCGGGACGCATGGTGAGCGAAACGTTGTCGAGCACTTTCAGTGTGCCGAAGCTCTTGGAGACGTTGTGGATGACGACCTCGCCGCCTGCGCGCTGATCGATCCACGGATTCGCATCGCCGGCGATCTCCGAATCAATCGGCGCGACGGCAGGCCGCGAGTCGCCGGACAACGCGGTTTCGCGCCGACGCGGCCGCCGACGCAAAACAAACCCTGCAAGCGCCTTGATTAAATCGTCGAATGGGGACGACGTTGTACTGCGCGTGGCCCCGCGCGAGAAATAGCGTTCGACATACACCTGAATCGCCGAGAGCACCGTGAGGATGATCAGATACCACACCGTCGCCACCATCAGCAGCGGGATGACTTCGAGATTGCGCCGATAGATGATCTGCACCGTGTAAAACAGTTCAGGCATGGCCAGCACATAGACCATTGCCGATCCCTTCGTCAGTGAGATGAGATCGTTGAACGCGGTCGGTACGATGGCCCGCATGGCCTGCGGCAGCACGATGCGTCTCGCCTGGCGAAGCCGCGGCAGCCCCAGCGCCGCAGCCGCTTCGAGCTGCCCCTGATCGACCGACAGAATCCCGCCGCGAATCACTTCCGCTGAAAAAGCGGCGTGATTGAGCGTCAGGCCGAGAACGGCCGCGCAGAAAGGACTGATGACCTCGATGGTCGGCCAGTGTGCGAACGCGATGCCGGTAAAGGGAATGCCGATGCTGATGGTCTCGTACAGATAGCCGAGGTTGTTCAGAATAAGCAGCAGCACGATGAGCGGAATCGAGCGGAACAACCACACGAAGACCCACGCGCTGCCTGCCAGAAGCGAAGAACGCGAGACTCTTGCCAGCGCGATGAGCATGCCGAGCGCGAAGCCGATCGACGCACCCAGCGCCGTGAGCAGCAGTGTTCGCCCAAGTCCCGAGAGCACCGGTTCCGACAGAAACCATTCGGCAAAAACGCCCCAGCCCCAGCGCGGATTACCCAGCACGGAGTCGAGCACGAGCGCGATCAGGATCGCCGCGACGGCCGCGCCGGCAGTGCGCGCGCGATGCTTCGCGGGCACGACGTGATATCGGTTGCGGTCCCGTTGCAATTCTCCTTGCACGGAACCCGGCGCCTGTACGGCGACTTTAGCGGCTTCGTTCATCGTTCGTACCGTGTTCGTTCTGGTGCCCGTTTGGTGCCCGTCTGGTGCGCGCTCGTGTCTGTTTATGCAGTCTCGGTCAGCGTGTAGCGGCTTTCCTTGCGCGGCAAGCCAAGATGGTCGCGCAGCGTCGCGCCCGCGAGCGTCGTTTCGTAACGGCCGCGCCGCTGCAGTTCGGGTATCACGTAACGGACGAAATCGTCGAGGCCCTGCGCCTGCACCGCGAAGCCGAGAATGAATCCGTCCGCGGCGCCTGCTTCTATCCAGCGAATGAGCTCATCGGCCACGTGTTCGGCCGTCCCCAGGAAATGCGTCTTCGGCGTCGCGACTTCGAGCGCGACTTCGCGCAAGGTTTGCCGCTGGTTGCGCGCATTGGCCTTGATGCGGTCGGTCGTCGAGCGGAAGCTGTTTCTGCCGATATCGCCGAGTTCGGGGAACGGGGCATCGAGCGGGTACTGCGTAAAGTCGTGATGGTCGAAAAAGCGGCCCAGATAGGCGAGCGCTTCATCGATATTGAGCAGATCGCGAATCGCCCGGTACTTCGCTTCGGCTTCTTCATGCGTCGCGCCGACGATCGGGCCGATGCCGGGGAAGATCTTCACGTGGTCGCGGCTGCGCCCCTGCGCCGCGGCGCTGTCCTTGACGCGCTGCGCGAAGAGCCGCGTCTCCTCGACCGAGACCGAATGCGTGAACACCGCATCGGCATACTTGCCCGCCAAGGCGATGCCTGCGTCCGACGAGCCGGCCTGAAAGATCACCGGCTGCCCTTGCGGTGAACGCTGGATATTGAGCGGCCCCGCTACCTGAAAGAATTTTCCCTCGTGATTCAGCGCGTGCAACTTGTCGCGATCGAAAAACACGCCGCGCTCGCGGTCACGCACGAATGCATCGTCATCCCAACTGTCCCACAGCCCTTGTGTCACGCTCAGGTATTCGTCCGCGATTTCATAGCGCAACGCGTGTTCCGGATGCGATCCGCCGTAGTTCCTGGCGGTGCCTTCGAGCGGCGTCGTGACGACGTTCCAGCCGGCCCGGCCGCCGCTGATCAGATCGAGCGAGGCGAACTGCCGTGCGACCGTGAACGGATCGCTATACGACGTTGAAACCGTACCCGCGAGACCGATCTTCGACGTGACCGTGGCGAGTGCCGACAGGATCGAAACAGGCTCGAAGCGGTTCAGGAAGTGCGGGATCGATTTCTCGTTGATGTAGAGACCGTCCGCGACGAATGCGAACGCAATGCCGTTAGCTTCGGCTTTCTGCGCCGTCCCGATCATGAAATCCAGGTTGACGCTGGCATCCGCGGGACCGGCGGGATGCTTCCACGCGTTCATGTGGCTGCCGGCGCCTTGCAGCATGATGCCGAATGGGATGTGCTTACTCATGATGTCGTTCGCCACACAGAAGAAAAAGATCGAAGCGGGTGATGCGTTCGCGCTCGCAAGAGGATCACCCCGCGTGTCACGACTTCGGCAAACCCGGCGGATTGGTCGCCGCCTTCCCGATCGCCTCGGACTCGAGATGCCAGCGCGCGAGCACCGAACGATACTGTCCGTTCTGGATGAGATCGTTCAGCGCGATGGTGAGCGGATCGGCGAGACCGCTGCCCTTGCGCGACGTCACCGCGACCTCCGCCGTGCGCGGCCAGCCGCCGCTCAACGTGCCGACCTGACGCGTCTTGCCTTGCCTCGCCGCATCGTAGGCAAGCACCGCGTTGACGCTGAAAATCGCGTCCGCCCGTCCCGACTGCAGCGCGACGGACTTCACCGCATCGTCGTCGTAGTACTGCACGGAAACCGGCTTGAGTCCGTGCGCGACGTTCTGCCGGTCCCACTCCAGCAGGATCTTTTCCTGATTGGTCCCGGCGTCGGTGATGATCCGCAGACCGGCAACGTCCTTCGGCTCCGCGATTTGCCTGATCGGACTGTCGGTTTTCACATAGAAGCCGATCTGATCCTGCCGGTAGGTCGAGAAGTCGAACTTCGCCTTACGCTCTTCCGTTACCGTGACGTTGGAAATCACCACGTCGACCTTGCCCGACACAAGGGCCAGCGGCCAGTCCGGCCACGAGAGAATCACGACGTCGAGATGCTTGCCGAGACTGTCCGCAATCAGTTGCGCGAGATCCGGGTCGAATCCGACTACCGTCCTCGCGTCGCTCGCGTAGGTGCTGATCGGCGGATGACCAACGACGATGCCCACCGTCAACGCATTCTTCGCGACGAAGCCGAAGTTCGAAGGTATGGCCTTGATGGCGGCCGGGTCCTGCGTGCCGCGAATCCGGTTCTGTTGCGCCGGGCTCAGATCGAAGCCCGGCTCGGCGGCGAGGGCTGGAGCGATGCCGGCCATGCTCGCCAATAGAAGCGTTGCAAGATGCGCGCGCAATCTCATCGTCATTTTCTCTATGGGAATTGCAGGTCGGTTTATCGGGTCGCGAGGTGGACTTCTTTCGCGCGAAGATCGTCGAGGGTATCGATGCGGCCCGGAGCTAGCAGATCCTTGCCATAGCGCAAATGAACATGCACCTCAGGCGGCAAGGACGTGTCGAACAGGCTGGCGTAGCCGGTATTCGTGTACAACGCCCACGCTTCGGGCTGCCGGAAGCCGGTGGTCAGATAAACGCGGGTGTAACCCTGAGCGAGCGCACGTTGTTCGAGCTCTTGCACGACGCGGCGCGCGAGACCCTGGCGGCGCACATCGTCGCGCGTCCAGACACGCTTGAGTTCCGCGGTGCGCGCGTCGTAGCGCTTGAACGCGCCACCGCCGATCGCCGCGCCGTCCCGCAGCAGCAGAATGAATGCGCCCTCCGGCGGCGCAAACGCCTCGGCCGGATAACGCGCGATTTCCTGCGCGGCCGACTCGCCGTTATCCTTGTGAAACGACGCGTAGCGCGTGGCGTACTCGCGCTGTAAAGCGCTCAGCAAAGGCGCGGCGAGCGGATCGAGCGGAGTGGTATCGACAACGCTAAGGCTCATGACGATCGACCGGACGTGCCGGCTTGTCTTCGGGAGCTCACACGATAGCGCGCCGTCGTTCGACGGCTAAACAAGCAATTGGTATATGAATATGGTGCCGCTGCGGCGAATGTTTTTTGATGTCCGTTCGATTGCCCGCGCAGCGCTTTCGGTTACCGGCGCATCGTATCCGTCAATAGAACATCATCGCCGCGCGGGCGCCGCGGAGAACGACGCGTCGTCCTCGGCAAGATGAAACAGACAATCGCCTCGTCGGACCAGCGCGGGCACGCGTTTGCAGACCACTTCTCCGTCGCTGTCGAAATGGCGAATCACAGGCTCGCGCCATGGCGTATCGGGGAAATGGATTCGCGCAGCGGGTTGCCCATGACTCACTCGTTCGCCGAGTTCGACAAGCGGCTCGTAAACGCCGCTGTCGTAGGCATAAACGTAGTGCCGCGCACCGGCGACGCGTCTGAAACGCGTACTCGCAGGCGGCGATTCCGGCACGAGCGGTCCATGCAGCAGACCCACATGGCCGAGGAAATGCAGCAGCCCCTGGCGCGCCTCGCGAATCAGCGTGGGGTCGACCGTTCCCGCACCGCCCAGTTCGGTCGTGATCGATACCGCGCCTCGACGGCGCGCCGCTGCCGCCGCGTGCACGGAATTCTCGCGATGAATGAATGCGTTCGGCAAGCCGAATGCATTCAGTAAATCGATCAGCCGCGCTTTCTCGGCTTCGTCGCGCGGCTCGATCGCGAGCAGGTTGCCGCCGTGATAGAGCAGTGAACTTCCGCCCGAATGGAGATCGATCAGATAGTCGGCGCGCGCCAGCAGTTCGTGCTCGATGTAATGCGCGATGATTTGCGTGGGAGAGCCTCGCGGGTCGCCGGGAAACGCGCGGTTGAGGTTGCCGTCGTCTATCGGGGATGTCCGTAGACCCTGTTCCACCGCGGGCGCATTGGCGGCCGGCAACACGATGATTTGACCTGTTACATACGCGGGATCGATCTCGCGCGTGAGTTGCGCGGCGAGAATCTGCCCTTCGAATTCGTCGCCATGATTGCCGGCCATCACGAGCACGACAGGCCCGCTTCCATTGCGGATCGAAACAACCGGTATGGGCAGCCAGCCGTATGCGGAACGATGCACCGAGTGCGGGAGACGGAGATAACCGGTGTGCCGGCCGGGCACGTCGAAATCGATTTCGCTGACGATCGGATTCAGGTGCATATGAAACCTCCTATGGCAGTGCGGGCAACTCGAGGTTGGAGCGGAAGTCGCCACCTGGGTAATCCGCGTCGAGCAGATCGCGCTTGCGCAGTTCCGGCAACAGGCCATTCAGAAGCAGATCTTCCTGGTCCGGTTGCCCGAGTCCGTGCAGCGAAACGACGTCCACGAGGCCGGCGCGGTAACGTTCCTCTATGGCATCCGCGAGGCGCTCCGGTGTGCCGGCCACGAACCAGTGTCCCGTTTCCTGTGCCTCTATGATCAGTTCTCGCAGCGTCATGCCTTGCAGCGCATATCGGCGGAAGATCTCCACGCGGCCGCGCCGGCGATTGACGTTCCCCACATCTGGAAGTACCTCGGCCGGCAGCGGCCGATCGAGAGGAAAATCGCTCAGATCGAGTCCACCTCCGAGCATGTCGGAGAGTTTCAGGCGCCCCTGGTGGAAGTCGATGCGCTCATGCTTCTCGCGCAAGCGCCGTGCGACGTCCGCATCCGATTCACCGATCACCGAGTGAAACGAGTTCATGATCAACGGTCCGCCGTCCACGCGTCCCAGTTCGATTGCCTCGCGACGCAATGCGGTGACGAACGCCTCCGCGTCGGTCAGCGTGGGTTGCGATGTATAGACGACCTCGGCATAACGCGCGCCGAGCGTGACGCCCTGCTTCGACTGGCCGGCCTGAAACAGCACAGGACGGCGCTGCGGCGGTGGCGGAACATTGAGCGGCCCTTGCACCTGGAAATGCTGGCCGCGATAGTCGATACGCTTTAGCTTGCGAGGATCGACGGCAACCGCGCCGCTCGCGGTGCGCCGCGCCGCCGTCGTATCGTTGGCATCGAACAGCGCGTTCACGACCTCGATGAATTCGGTCGCGCGCGCATAACGCCTTGCGGGATCGGGTAATCCGGAATCGCCGAAGTTCTCTTCGCCGACAGAAGACGTCACCGCATTCCACGCGGCACGCCCGCCACTCAGATGATCCAATGTACCGATCATGCGCGCGATGTTGTAGGGATGATGGTACGTGGTCGAGACGGTCGCGACCAGCCCGATGTCCGAGGTCACCTGACTCAAACCCGCCAGCGCCACGATCGGCTCCTGACTGCCCGTTCCACCCGATAATCCTTCGGCATCGGCCTGGAGAAGATCGGCGGTGAAGAGGCCCGTGATCTTCGCGGCCTCTGCCTTGCGAGCCAGATCGGCCGCACGTTTCGCGCCGCGCCGCCGCTCGGCGTCTTCGTTCGCGAACAACACGCTGCCCGCGCCGACGAGCGTCTTCAGTTTTCTCCGTTTCGCAGCGCACATCAGCCGCACCTCACTGCGTGACAAGGCATCGTCCCGTTGCCTGCGCCGCTCATTGTTTCGCACTGTCCGCGAACAAGCGAGTTCATTCGATCATGCATGCGATTGTCTTCCAAAGCCGATGAGAGTGACCCGCGTTATCAGGCGCGGCTTTCGAGTGTATCGATATTGGCTTCACTAAACATCGGTCGGCGCGGCCGCATTGAACCAATCTTTTTGCCTTTGCTTATTCTTCTTGATTGTTTGACCGTGCCGTTCACGGAGAAATACCATCGCCATACTAATCAGATCGGCTCACCAGGCCGCGCGAGCCCGACCCATGTCGCACTTCCAGAACTTCCAATGACCGCCTACGCTTTGAGCCTGCTGGACAAGAGCCCTATCGCACGAGGCGAGACAGCGACCCAGGCACTGACGCGCACGATCGACCTCGCGCGCCATGCGGAGGCGTGGGGATACCGGCGCTATTGGCTGGCCGAGCATCACAACACGAGTCAACTCGCCTGTCCTTCGCCTGAAATCCTGATCGCTCATATCCTTGCGCGCACAAGTCGCATACGTGTCGGTTCGGGCGGCGTGATGCTGCAGCATTACAGTCCGTACAAGGTCGCGGAGAATTTCAATCTGCTGGCCTCGCTCGCTCCCGGCCGCGTCGATCTCGGCATCGGCAAGGCGCCCGGCGGGTTGCCGCTCTCGACGCGCGCGCTGCAATCCGCGCACGACCCCGCGCACAAACCGGATTTCGCGGCGCTTGCATTCGAGCTGAACGGCCATCTCGTCGATCGCCCCGCCGGGAATCCTGAACACAGTGCCGCGGACGGCGAGGAGCAGTTTGGTTCCGTTCTGCGAGCCACGCCGCTGCCGCCGTCGCCTGCGCGCCCTTTCCTGCTCGGAGCGAGCATCGAAAGCGCGGCGCTCGCGGCCTGGCTTGGCTGGGACTTCGTGTACGCGGCGCACATCAACGGCGCACCGGACGAGATCGAGCGCGCTTTCGGGCGCTATCGCGCGGCATCGAACGGACGCAAGCCATTGCTGGCCATCTCCGTCATCGCAGCGCAAAGCGCTGACGAAGCAGCGCGGCTCGCATCGGACACACGGCGCTTTCGCGTGCAAGTCGGCGATCAACAGCCGGTAACGGTGGGCAGCATCGCCCAGGCCGAAGAGTTCGTTCGCCAGGCAGGCGGCGGTGCCCATCGCATCGACGAGCGCGAGACGCATATCGTGCATGGCACGCCCGACGCCGTCCATGACACGCTCGGCGAACTGCAAGACCGCTATGGCGTGGAGGAATTCATCATCGACAACCCGGTGACGGACGCCACGCAACGTATCGCCTCGGTGCGTTTGCTGGCGCGCGGGCTCCTGCACGGCGAAACGCCGCACGCCGCCGAAGCGGCGCGCGGCTGAAACGATTCCAGCGACTCAGCGATGAAAGACACAGTCCGCGTTGCCACTGCCGACGATGCACCGGCACTTTATCGTCTGCTTCAACAGTCGTATGCGCCGCTCGCGCAGCAGGGCATTCACTTCACGATTACTCGCACGCCGTTCGAACAGGTCCGCGAAAAGGTTCTGCGCGAATCGACATTCGTGCTCGAACGCACGCATTCGCCGCATGCGGAAACAGAGATCGTCGCCACGCTGACGGTGCGATTTCCCTGGCTGTCTCAGGACGAGCAGGCGCCGCCGTATCCCTTCATCCACTGGTTTGCCGTTTCCGAACGCTATAAGCGCCAGCGCGCGGGCAGCGCATTGCTGGATCACGTCGAAACCGCGTTCCTGCGCGCGCAGATCAAGGCGCCCGCCGTCTATCTCGCGACGGCGGTCGGGCATCCCTGGCTGCGCAACGTCTACGAGCGCCGCGGCTATGAGCCCTTTCGCCACTCCATCAACGCGCTGGGTACGCCGCTCGTGTGGCTACGCAAGATTCTGATCGCGGATATTTATCGCGATCTGCCCGAGGCGAGACGCCCCTCTCGCGACGAGCTCACCACATCCTGATTCCGTGCGCCGCGCGGCGCGGATCTCACTCCACGATTGAACATTCCTGAAGGCATTAATCGATGAATCTCTCATGGCGGGCGTCTGGATTCAACCATCGCGTTTCGCTGCGCCAAGCCGCCCTCGCGGTTGTGTTTGCATTCGCGGCACAGCACGCATTGAGCGCGCAAAGTGCGCCTGTCGCCGGCGGCACGCTCAATTGGGGCGTGGAGACCGAACCTCGCACGCTCAATCCGCAGCTCAACGGACAGGACAAGGTCGAACTGCTGCTGCGCAACGCATACGAGAACCTGCTTGCCCGCAACGCGGACGGCAGTTTCGTGCCGTGGCTCGCAACCGCATACAAGGTATCGGCGGACGGCAAGACCTATACCTTTACGTTGCGCGAAGGCGTGAAGTTCTCCGACGGCGCGACATTCGACGCCGCCGCTGTCGCCCGCAATTTCCTGAATGCGCGCGAGCCGGCCTACTCGGGAGGCAGCAGCCTCGCCACGCTGATTTCGCACGTCGCGGCCGTGACCACGCCGGACAGCCGCACGGTCGAGATCACACTGAAGGAACCGTACTCGCCGTTCCTCACGTTCGCGGCTCGCTTGCCGCTGCTATCGCCCGCTTCGTTCGACCGCCCCAATCTCAAGGCCGGCGGCATCGGCATAGCGGGCACAGGTCCCTTCATCCTGCACAAATACGATAAGGGCCAGGAGATCGAGTTCGTCAAGAATCCCGACTACAGGTGGGCTCCCGCGAATACCGGCCATCAAGGCGCGGCGTATCTGGATCGCGTCGTATATCGCTTCCTGCCCGAATCGTCGGTTCGCACAGGCGCGTTGCTTTCGGGACAGGTCGACGTGATCGAAGGCGTGTCGGGCAACGACGCCGGGTTGATCCGCAAGAATCCGGATTTCAGCTACCGGCAGGCACTCAACACGGGCACGCCCTATTCGCTGTTTCTCAACGTGACGTATGGTCCGACGCAGGACCCCAAGGTGCGTCGCGCGCTGCTCGAAGGTCTCGATGTCGGCGGCATTATCCAGTCGATCTATCGCGGGCAGCGCACCCGCGCGTGGGGCATCGTGTCGCCGATCGACCCGCTGTACGACAGGCGGATCGAACAGGCCTACGGCAACAACCCGACGCTCGCGAATTCGCTGCTGGACGGGGCCGGCTGGAGCACGCGCGACAGCGCCGGCTTCAGGACCAGGCATGCGCAGCGCCTGACCATCGACGTGATCCAGGCGCAAGCCACCGTGCGCGATCAGCGCGACGTGCTGTTGCAGGCGCTACAGGCCCAGGCGCGCCAGCGTCTGGGCGTCGACCTGAAGATCAACTATGTCGACGACGGCACTTACACCGACGTCCGCAAGAGCGGCAAGTTCGGCGCCATCGCGAACTCCAACACGCCGCCGGACGGCATCGACATCGAAGGCCACTATCTTCCTGTCGACCGCGGCGGTGCGCTGAACTACAGC
Source organism: Paraburkholderia terricola (assembly GCF_900142195.1). Taxonomy (GTDB): domain Bacteria; phylum Pseudomonadota; class Gammaproteobacteria; order Burkholderiales; family Burkholderiaceae; genus Paraburkholderia; species Paraburkholderia terricola. The sequence goes on along the minus strand of NZ_FRAB01000006.1, from coordinate 115,481 downwards.
CGCAGTCCGGCACCCGAACTGAGCCGGTGGCTGCAAGCCGCCGCCGGCACGCAAAACACCGCGGAACGCAAGAAGGCCTACGGCGAGCTGCAGCAGTTCGCGATCAAGGAGCAGGCGCTCGCCGTGCCGCTCTACGAACCCGAGGACCAGATCGCGGCGGCAACCTACGTGCAGGGCATCCGCTTTCGCCCGTTCGCGCAGATGCCGGAGAACCCGTACGACATCTGGCTCACGCGCCATTGAACGCGACCTCCGCGCCGCTCGACGCCAGGTAATCCGACATGAATCCGCCACGCATACTGCCCGAGCTCGCCGCCGAGCGAACGTCGCACCCCGCCCTCGCCGCGCCGAAACACGGGCTGCGCCGCGTAGCGCGCGGCTTGCGGGCGTTGCCGCGCTCGCCGGGGCTCACGCGCATCGCGACTGGACTGCTGGTGCTGTGGGCAGCCGTGTCGCTGTCGTTCGCCGCCATACAACTGGCGCCCGGCGACATCGTCAGTCTCCTGATCGGCGAACAGGTCAGCACGCCGGCAATCGAAGCGGCGATCCGTCAGGAATGGGGACTCGACGAACCGCTTTACCTTCAGTATCTGCACTACCTGTGGCGCGTCCTGCACGGGAATTTCGGCCGCTCGTACATCCTCAACACGGACGTCGCCGCGCTCGTGTCGAGCCAACTATGGCCGACGCTCAAGCTCACCGGCTGCGCGCTCGTCGTGACGATAGTCTTCGCCGTCGGGCTTGCCGTGCTGACGGCGGGCCGGCGCTGGGGCGGCCGGCTGGCGTCGGGCATCGAACTCGTGCTGGCATCGACGCCGTCGTTCTGGCTCGGCATCGTGCTGCTGTTCATCTTCAGCTTCACGCTGCGGCTCTTTCCCGTTGCCGGAGACCGGGGCTTCGCGTCGCTGGTTTTGCCCGCCGTTTCGCTCGGTCTCGCGCAGGGAGCGGTCGTCGGCCAGGTGCTGCGTCATGGGCTCACCCGGGCGCTCGACGAACCCTTCGCGCTGACCGTGCGCTCGTGGGGCGTGAGCGGCAGCGCACTGCGCTTTCGTCACGCGTTGCGCCATGCCGCGCTACCCGCGGTGACGCTCGCCGGCTGGCTCTTCGGCGGGCTGCTGAGCGGCGCCGTCATCACCGAGCAGGTCTTCGGCCGTCCCGGCCTCGGCAAGATCACCGTGGATGCGGTGCTCGCGAAGGATATGCCGGTCATTCTCGCGATCGCCATTTTTTCCGCACTGATCTACGTCGTGCTGAGCACGGTCGTCGATCTGCTCTACCTGCTGATCGACCCGCGCCTGCGTGAGCGGCGCACGCGCCATTGAGGAAAGCCGCCGTGTCGACCGAATCCGTTTCATACCTTCCGTCCCTCGCGATCAGTCGTGCCTCGAGCTGGGCGTTGCGCCATTCGCCCCTCGTGCTTGCCGCGAGCTATCTGCTGTTGTGCGCGCTCGCCACGCTCGAGCCGTCGTGGCTCGCGCGCGCCGATCCGCTCGCGGCCGATCCGCTCGCCGCGCAACTCGGCAGCAGCGGCGAACACTGGCTGGGCACCGATCAGCTTGGACGCGACATTTTCTCGAGAGTCATTCACGGCGCGCGTTACTCGCTGAGCATCAGCGCCGCGGCCATCGTCATTGCGGCGCTGTTCGGCACCGTCGCGGGCCTGATCGCGGGTCTCGCGCGCGGCTGGCTCGACGAACTGATCACCCGCCTGCTCGACGTCGTCTCGTCGTTCCCGGACCTGCTGCTCGCCTTGATGCTCATTTCGTTCACCGGACCCGGCACGTTCAACCTCATCGTCGCGCTCGGCGTCGCGTCGATTCCGCGCTTCGCGCGTGTCGTACGCAGCCAGACCTTCGTGGTGATGGAGTCCGGCTATGTCGAACAGGCGCGCACCTTCGGCCTGACATTCCCGGTGCTGGTCTGGCGCCACGTCCTCCCGCATGCCGTCGCCCAGGTGCCGATTCTCGCCACCCTCGGACTCGGCGGCGCGATCATCGGCACGGCCGGTCTGAGCTTTCTCGGCATGGGCCCGCAGCCGCCCACGGCCGAATGGGGCTTGATGCTCGCCGAAGGCCGCAACTATCTCTACAACGCCTGGTGGATTGCCGTATGGCCGGGTATCGCCATCACGCTGACGGTCATGTCGGTGAGCGCGCTCGGCCGCTACTGGCAGGCCCGCTTCGAAGGACGGGAGTATTCATGAAACCCGCTTTCGAGCCGGGCATCGCGGCGGCGTCGCACGATGCGCCCATCGTGCGGGTCAGGAACCTCACTATCGGATTTCGCACGCGCAGCGAAGTCAAAACCGTCGTGTCCCATCTCGATCTGACGATACGGGCCGGCGAATGCGTCGCGCTGGTCGGCGAATCGGGCTCGGGCAAGTCCGTTACCGCGCGTGCCCTGATCGGCCTGAACGGCGCGCGCGCCGAACTGAGCGCGGAGCGCTTCGACATCGCGAGCCGCGACGCGCGCCGCCTGAGCGAGCGCGAATGGCGCCGCATCCGCGGCCGCGAGATCGGCTATGTGCTGCAGGACGCGCTGATCTCGCTGGACCCGCTTTGCCGGGTTCGGAGCCTGCTCGCCGAAGCGCTCGGCGCGCAGACCAAACTGCGGCGCAGTGAAATCGACGCGCGCAGCATCGAGATCCTGCAATCGGTGGGTATTCCCGACGCCGCGCGCCGTTTGACGCACTATCCGCATCAGCTTTCCGGCGGACTGCGCCAGCGCGTGCTGATCGGCACGGCCATCGCCGGACGCCCGGCGCTGCTGATTGCGGACGAGCCCACGACCGCGCTCGACATGACGGTTCAAAAGCAGATTCTCGAACTGCTGCATCAGCGCCGTGCAGCGGGCGACGCACTGCTGCTGATCAGCCATGATCTGGCGCTCGTCGGCCAGTTGGCCGATCGCGTGCTGGTGATGAAAGCGGGTCGCGTGGTGGAGGAAGGCCCCGCGCATGAGGTGCTTGCCGCGCCCAATCATCCCTATACGCGCCTGTTGCTGCAAGCCGTGCCCACTGTGGAATCGCGCGGTTATCGTCTCGCAGCGGCGGAGCCGGCGCGCGACGACGGCACCTTGCCGCGCGTACTCAGCCGCATGCCGTTGCCTGAAAAACACATCGACGCCCGCTCGCACGTGCTGTCGGTCGAATCGGTTTCGAAGCGGTACGGCTCGCGTGCCGACGCTCCGCTCGCGGTGGATGACGTATCGTTCACGCTGGCGAAAGGCGAGACGCTCGGCATCGTCGGCGAATCGGGGTCCGGCAAGACGACCGTGGCGAAGATCGTCCTCGGCCTGGTGGCGCCCGACATCGGCCGGGTGCTGCTCGACGGCGAGCCGTGGAGCGCGGTGCCGGAAGCGAGGCGCAGGAGCCGACGTCCCGGTCTTCAGCTCATCGCGCAGGACCCGTACAGTTCGTTCGATCCGCGCTACACGGTCGGCCAGATCATCGCCGAGAGCCTCGATGCCGCCAACGTTCGCGGCGCCGAACGGCGCCGGCGGGTATTACAGGCACTCGACGAGGTGAAGCTCGGCGCCGCCTGCATCGACCGTTACCCGCGCGAGCTGTCTGGCGGACAGCGTCAACGCGTCGCGATCGCGCGTGCGTTCGCTCCGAATCCGGCGCTGCTCGTCGCCGACGAGCCCGTCAGCGCGCTCGATGTCTCGATCCAGGCGCAGGTGCTCGATCTGCTCGCCGAACTCCAGGCCGAGCACGGAACCTCGATGCTGTTCATCTCGCACGATCTGGCCGTCGTCCATCATGTGTCCGACCGCATCATCGTGATGAAGAGCGGTCGGGTCGTGGAGAGCGGCCCCGTCGCAACGGTGTTCTCCGCGCCTGCGCACCCTTATACCCGCACGTTGCTGGACGCGTTGCCCGAGTTGCCGGAATTCGATGCGTGCTATCGCCGCTATGGATCAGGCGAGCGTGACGAGCAGCGCTAACGTGCCGTATCTCTCTCTTGAACACCGCGACGGCAGACTCATTGGCGTCATGCCGTCGCGGCTTCCCGTCAGAACTTCACGCGCAAGCCCGACAACACCGCGACCTGACGGTTCGTCGACGAGGCGGTGCCGGCATCGGCAATCGCCGCGATCGTGCGGTAGCCCGAGCCGACCCGCGTCGACGCGTCGCCGACCGCAAGCTGATACACGCCGGACAGATACACGTCGGTGCGCTTCGACAGTGCATAGTCGACACCCAGCGTGAACTGATGCCAGCGCGGCTTCAGATTCGCGCCATTGGTTCCCGGCAGGTTGGTCGCGCGGCCGTCCGTATAGGTGTAGACGCCGATCAGCGTCAGCGCGGGCGTGAACAGGTAGCGCGCATTCAGATCGTAGTTGTTGAACTTGCGCGACGAGCCGTCGTTGTAGTCGAGCTGCGTATGGCTCCATGCGAAACCGACCGTTGCGCGGCCGAATGCGTAGTTGGTGCCCGCCACGGCGATCTGCTGGCGCAGCACGCCGCCGTTCAGTCCGTAGAAAAACGCGCCGCTGTAGTCGTCGCCGGTGGTGGTCGATGCGCCGCCGACCGCACCACTCGTGTTCGACGTCGTATCCGGATGATTCAGCACCACGTAGCCGCCGCCGATCGACAACGGTCCGTTCACGTAGTTCGCCGAGATGCCCCACGCGCGGTTGTTGCCGAAGCCCGTTCCGCTGCCGCCGTTCGCCTGGTTGCTGAACGCATACAGGCCGTCCACCGTGAATCCGGCAATCGTGTCGCTGCGGAACTTGACTGCGTTATTGACGCGGAAAGTCTGGTTCAGGTTGTCGTTATCGCCGACGTGTGTCGACGGCGACCAGAAACCGGAGCCCGCGTATTGCGCCGCGAGATCAGCGAGCGGTTCATACTGGCGTCCGAACGTCAGCGTGCCGATGCCCGTTTTCTGGACGCCGACAAATGCCTGCCGTCCGAACTCACGACCGCCCTGGCCCAGCGTGCCGTCGTTGGGACGGAAACCGCCCTCGATGGTGAAGACGGCTTTCCATCCGTCGCCCAGGTCCTCGCTGCCTTTGAGACCCCATCGGCTGCCGCTCAACTTGCCGCTCGTCTGCTGGAAGTTGCTCGCGCCCTTCTGGTTGTTCGTATAGGTAATGCCCGCATCCACGAGCCCGTACAACGTGACCGAGCTTTGCGCCTGAGCGGCGAGTGGTGCAATTGCAAACAGGCCTGCGGCGCTGGCGAGAGCGACTCGTTTCATCGTTACCCCTTGTTGTCGTGTTCAACGTCATCGATTGAAAGGGGTCCAATTTTAGGTTGACGAAAGACGGGGTAGAAACATCGAAATCGGGTTTGCTACGGATTGCTCCGCGCATTTGAAATTCGGCGAGGGCTGGAAATGCATTTCCTCGGCGGCGGTAGTTCGACTTGTATGTGAGTGCGGAGCAGCGGACGACACGTGGCGTATAAGGCGGAATTTCCCCGCATACTCGCAAAAGGTGTTTTACCCAATACCAGTCTTTCGGCGTCTGGCGGCACGCTTGACGAGAACATCGAAGCGCCACCCTGGCCATCTTCGCATCGCACAGAAGCGCGCGCCGGGTGCGAATCGTCACTGCCTTGATCGCTCCCGACAGCGGCGACTGCTCGATGTGCAGCCGTTCAGCGGAGCTGAGCGAAGTGGAGTTCTTCAGCCACGACAAGGAAGCAACGAAGGTCGCGCAGTTCCATCCGATTTCATCGCACCGACACGGGAAAGCCGTGATGTCTGGCAGACCACGCCACCAGAAGCGTCGCCAGCAACAGCATGAGCAGCGCAGGAGAGAAAGCCCCCACACCGAGACGATCCAGCAGCACGCCACCAACGATGCCCCCACCGGCAATCGCCGTGTTCCAGGCAGTGACCAGCATGGACTGCGCGACATCAGCAGCATCGCCCGCCGTCTTGGCAAGTGCGGTCTGAAACAAGGTCGCAGCGCCGCCGAAAGCCAGTCCCCAGGCACCCACTGCCGCATAGACGGCGATGGGCTCGGTGCCTGCCATGCCCAGCACCAACGCCGAAAGTCCGAACAAGACCGTGCTCGCCAGCGTCAGTGCGCGCAGGTACTGGTCGATCAGCACGCCGATGATCCAGACACCCAGCAGCGATGTGATGCCGAAAACCAGCAGCACCAGATCCGTGCGGTCCACCATGCCGGCCATCACCAGAAACGGGGCGATGTAGGTGTAGAGGATGTTGTGTGCGAGGACGAAGGCCAGCACCACGAACAACACCGGGCGAATACCCGGCAGGTTGAACACATGCCGCAACGAAAGGCGTTTGCCCACGGCCTGCCCCGCGAAGTCCGGTACTTTCAGGCGCACCCAGACCATCAGCATCAGCGCCTGCAGGCTCATGATGCCAAAGCACATGCGCCACCCCACCAGATCGCCAAGGAAGGTGCCGGCAGGCACGCCCAGCGAAAGCGCCAGCGGCGTGCCCACCATGGCGATCGCGATGGCGCGGCCTTGCTGGTGCTCGTGCACCATGCGCGCGGCATAGCCGGCCAGCAGCGCCCACAACAAACCCGCCGAGACGCCCGCCAGGAAGCGCGCCACCATGGTCAGCGCATAGCTGGTGGAAAGCGTCGTCACTGTGTTGGCGATGGCGAAGCCGGCAATGGCGGCCAGCAGCAACGGCCGGCGACGCATCCCTTGTGTGGCGGCGATCAGCGGAATCGCGGCCACCAGGGAGCCGATGGCATAGATGGTGACGGTCTGGCCGACCCATGCCTCGGAGACGGCCAGTCCCCGCGCCATCTGGGGCAGCAAACCGGCCGGCAGCGCTTCGGTCAGGATGGTGATGAAAGCCGCCATGGCAAGCGCCAGCAGCGATGCGAGAGGCATGCGGTCCTGAGTTGCCGAAGTCATCGCGCACCCTCCAAGGCACCGTAGACCGCATCGCGCAGATCGGTGACGAAACGACCCGACATGCCTTCGTACAACGTGTTGGTCAAGGCGACGACGCTGAGTCCCCGCACCCGATCCACGAACCAGGCATGGCCGTAGGCACCGCCCCAACGCCAAGTGCCTTCAGACTCGGGCGAAGCTGCCAACGCCTGGTCGCGCAAGACCGAGAACCCCAGCCCGAAGCCGAAGCCCGGCGCATTGGGCAGTTCCTGACCGCCCGTCTGATCGCGCGCCATCTCCGCGATCAATTCGTTGGGCAGGAGCGCACCGCAACCCTGGCGCAAGGCTTCCAGCAGGCGCAGGAAGTCTTCGGCTGTTCCCGCCATGCCCGCGCCACCCGAAGGAAATGCCTGCGGATCGAAGATGCGCGCAGGGCTGTAGGGGATACCGACCGCCCCCTCGAAGGGCGAAACGATTTCGCCTTCCGCCAGCGGGTGCGGCTGAGGCGCGTCATTCACATAGGCGGTCGCCACGCGCTGCGCATCCAGCGCGACAAAGCCGGTATCCGCCATGCCCAGCGGGCCGGTCACGAGCTGGCGCACGGCTGCGTCCAGTGGCTCGCCATGCACCTGCTCGATCAAGGCGCCCAGCACGTCGGTTGCCAGCGAATAGCCCCAGGCCGTGCCCGGTTCGTACAGCAGCGGCACGGTGGCGATGCGGCGCAGGTTCTCTCCCAGACTGATACCGGACGCATCCATGCCATCCGACACGCCGGCCCGCGCATAAGGGCCGTCCGCATCAGCCTCGAAGAAGCGGTAGTCCAGCCCCGCCGTGTGGCTGAGCAATTGCCGGGTAGTGATCCGCGCAGGTCGGCCATCGGCCAGCCGTGGCCGGAACTCGGGCAACCAGCGGTCGATGCCGTCATCCAGATTGAGTCGACCTTGCGCCACCAGCACCAGCGCCGCCGTCGAGACGATCGGCTTGCTCACCGACGCCAGACGGAAGACCGCATCCACGGTCATCGTCCGACGGCTCTCGCGGTCGGCCCAGCCGGCGGCCTGGCGGTGAATCAGTTCGCCGTCGCGGGCTACCAGTACCACGGCACCGACCAGGCGCCGCCCGTCCAGTGCCTGTTGAACCGCGGCCTGAATCCGGGTGGACAGAGACGCGGGCGGGACGCCTGTGCGCAGCGGAAATGCGGCAATCGTCACGGGGACTTCCTTTCATCAATGAACATTCCCGTCACGATAGAAGGTCTTCGATTAAAGAAAAACTGGAGTACAGTTCCTTTCTTACCGGAACTATTTGTCCGCAATGGAGGTACGAGGTGGACAGCCTGAACGGCTTCGTGGTGTTCGTGCAGGTCGCCGAGACACGCAGCTTTGTCGCGGCCGGTCGGCTGCTGGGCGTATCGGCATCCGCCATCGGCAAGAGCGTGGCGCGGCTGGAAGAAAAGCTCGGCGTGCGCCTGTTCCACCGCAGCACGCGCAGCGTCACGCTGACAGCCGAGGGCACGCTGTTCCTGGAGCGCAGCCGCCGCATCCTTGCTGAAATCGAGGCGGCGGAACTGGAGCTGTCGCAGGCCACGGCTTTGCCGCGCGGTCGCTTGCGGGTCAGCTTGCCCCTGGTCAGTTCGCTGGTGCTGCCCGTGCTCGGCGAGTTCATGCGCGAGTACCCGGCCATCGAGCTGGACCTGGACTTCACCGACCGGCTGGTCGATGTGATCGAGGAAGGTTTCGACGCCGTGGTCAGAACCGGCGACCCGACGGACTCGCGCTTGTCCGCGCGCAGGCTGGGCGCCTTTCGTTCGATGCTGGTCGCCTCGCCCGACTACCTGGCGCGGCGAGGTACGCCCAAAGTGCCTGCGGATCTGCTGGAGCACACCTGCTTGCACTACCGCTTTCCCAACAGCGGCAAGCTGGAAACATGGGCGTTGCGCCGTGCTGCCGGCGAGCCCGAGTTGCCATTGCCGACCTCGATGATCTGTAACAACATCGAGACGCGCGTGTGCTTTGCACTACAAGGCTTGGGGATCGCCTATCTGCCGGAATTCTCGATCAAGGAGCCGCTGGCGGATGGACGGTTGCGCACCGTTCTGGTCGATCACGTGGAACGCACCGGCGTCTTCCACGTGCTCTGGCCCGCCAGCAAGCATCCCTCTCCGAAAGTCCGGGCCTTGGTCGATTTCCTGTGTGCTCGGGTATTTCCGTCCGCCCGGCTGTATCCGTAGTCGCCCCGCGAGGCGTCCGACGTCTGAGCGTCCCGAAAGAACCAGGCGCCGGCTTGCAGCAGCCGGTCGTCGATGAAGCGTACGTGGCCAATCAGCCGGTCCGCTTCCGGCAACGCGTGGACACCGTCCACGACGAAGCCGACGAAGCGGTCGCGCTCGCTGCGCACGCGATCCATGGCCGCCTGGCCGTCTACCCGCACCCCCTCGACGCGGACGCCAAACGCGTCGGCGTGGCTCGCGGCATGCGCGGCTTCCGCCGCCGCGATCAGCAGCTTCGACGGCATGCACCCCACTCTTGCACACGTCGTGCCGTATTCACCGCCTTCGATGATCATGGCCGTGCGGCCTTCGGCTTTGGCGCTGCGGTAGGCCGACAGCCCGGCCGTGCCTGCGCCGATAACGGCGACGTCCGTACGAATGGTGCGCATGGCGATCGCTCCTGTCGAGGCTGTGTGCGGGAACTACGGGTTAGTTGACTGCCGGGAAGTCGAGCGTCGTGTCGTTCACGCGATTCACGAGATTCGTGAACGTAATCGACGCGATGGCGAGGTTGATTTCGATGATCTGGCGGTCGGTGTAACCCGCCGCGCGCACCGCATCGACGACCGCTTCGGGCACCGTGCCGCGCGTACCGACCAGCGTACGCACATACGTCACCAGCGCGTCCCGCTTCGCGTCGCCCGTTGCAACGCCGGCACGCACGTGCTTCATGTCATCGCTCGACAGCCCGGCGAGCTTGCCCATCAACGTATGCGCGGCGACACAGTAGTCACAGCCCACGTGTTCGCTGACGGCCAGCTTGATCACTTCGATGTCCGCCTTGCCAAGCGTGCTGGCAGCCACCGCTGCGTCGAACGCGAGCGCCGCGCCGAGCGCTTCGGGGCTGTGCGTGCCGACGGTCGCGTACGCATTGGGTACCTTGCCCACAGCCTTCTTGATCTTCGCGAACACTTCAGCGGCCGCGCCGGTTGCTTCTTCAGGGCGAATGGTGGTCAGACGGGACATGATCGACTCCTTCCTTCAGGGTTGAGGGTTGAACTGCTTAGCCATGTCGTATGGCACGGGAGTCAGTGTAGGGATCTGCGGCGAGTTCTTTAATGCCATACTTCCGCAACTTCATGCTCAAACGTCTCATATGGAACTGCTGGACCGACTGCTTTCGCTGATGCCGGTCACCGGACGGCTGGATGTGCGGTGCCACTTCGGCTCGCCGTGGCGCATCGACCATCCCGAGTCGAACGAGTGGGAATTCCCCTATCACGTGCTGTTGCGCGGCGAGGCTGTCGTCGAAAGCGACACAGGAGAGAACAGCGAACCGGCGCTTCGCATGAAAGCCGGCGATATCGTGCTGTTTCCCTCCGGCAGCGCTCACAGCTTGCACGACGGCAGCGGCAAGCCCCCCCGGGCGGCACGCGAGCGGCACAAGGACGGATTGACCATTGCCACGAACGGCAACGCACGCGAGGGCGCCGATGTGTTGTGCGGGCGCTTCGTGCTGCCGGCCGTGCCGCAGCAACTGCTGCGCGACCATCTGCCGGGACGTTTGCTGGTGAGCAGCGTGAGCGAGGGCGACGGACAGGCGCGCGACGCCGCGTTTGCAGCAACCCGGCTTGCCCGACTCATTGAATTGATGCGCGAGGAAGCGTTCGAGCAACGCCCGGGCAGCGCGACGGTCGTGAATCAGCTTTCGGGCGCGCTGTTTGCGCTGACCCTGCGCTGCGCTTCCGATACCGATCAAGCGCCGCGCGGCCTGCTTGCGCTTGCGCAGCGTCAGCGCCTGCAACCGGCTCTCGCCGCGATGTTCGACGAACCCGGGAAGCCGTGGACTTTGCCGAAGCTGGCTGAACTCTGTCACATGTCGCGCGCCACGTTCGCACGCCACTTCGAAGAAGCCATCAACCGCTCGGCGAGCGACGTGCTCACCGAAATTCGCATGGCGCTCGCTGGACGCAAACTGGCGCAAACGGGGATGTCTGTCGCCGAGATTGGCGAAGCGGTGGGATATCAATCGGAAGCCGCGTTTCAGCGGGTGTTCAAACGGCAGGTAGGCATGACGCCAGCGAAGTGGCGCGCCCGTTCCTCGAGAACCGGGGCATTCGACGATGGTTTCGTTTGAGGAGCCGCCATTGCGATGGGCGAAGGCGCCTCATCCCGCCAATGCGCTATACCCGCCGGTGTGGCCGAGCGTGTACGACCTGAACGCGGTGTTCGCCCTGCTATTAGAGCGGCGTGAGGAAGGCGCGGAGGTCGAGACCGAGTGTGCAACCTATGTAGCAGGACTGGCGGCTGCCTGGCTCGGCGCCGAACTGGCTGCAGAACTAGAAGCAGTGCGGTCTGCGGGGATGTGGCTGCCTCAGGAGGCGCTGGGCGCCGAGCAACTCCATGCTGGGGCCGTTGGCGTCAAGGTTTCGTCCCACCGCGCAACCGCTACGAGGAGCCGGCAACGTCGACCAACACCTGGTCCTGCGATGAACCAGGCAGCGCAATCATTGCGGAGCCTCGCGTGGGTCTTTTCACTGTCTTCACGGGTCCGAATGGAGTGCTTCGACTACAGCCAGAAAACGCGGTGGTGTCGAAACGCCATTGTCTCGCTCCTGCTTTGCCTAGGCGGATAGCCGTTCAAGGCGTGTTCAGGAAATCCACTACAGCCTGGTTCAACGGGCCTGCGCATTCCTCCGGCAACCAATGGCCGCAATCGGGAAGCACTTTGCCGGTGACATGGTCCGCATAGCGGCTGACCGTCTGGTTCTCGTATTCGCCCATTCCACCGTTTCCGCCGCCGCCAATCGCCAGCATCGGAATCTCTATTTTCTGCCTGGAGAGCTGCTTGTTATCGAGTACGTCCTGATTCAGCACGCGGAAGTACTCGAACGCGGCATGCAAACTCTGCGGTTTCGCATATGACTTGCCGTACAGGTCCAGAAGCTGCGGCGTGAACACCGCCTTGTTGGCGGCATGCACCTTGACGAAGTACTCCAGGAAAAAGCGTTCCTTGCCGGTGATCAGCGTTTCCGCAAGCTGGCCATCGGCATCAAAGAAACTGAAGTGCCAGACCGGCGATTCACCTTTGGACGTAAAGGCGGGGAAACTATAGATGCTGTCATCGGGAATTGGAGCCTCCATGTAGACGGCACGCCGAATGTTGTCCTGATGCCGAACCAGCATGGGATACGTATTCCAGATGCCAATGTCGTGCGCCACCAGATCGAACTTCCGGCCACCGCTGAATTTCTCCGCCAATTGATAAAGCAACGGAGCAACGTCGGTGGCGCGATACGAGGCCGGAACGCCGGACTGCCCCAAGCCCGGCAAATCGACCGCCACCACGGTGTGGTCCTTCGCAAGCACCGGCATCAACTGATGCCACTCGTACCACGACTGGCCGAAACCATGCACCAGATACACCAGTGGCCCGCTGCCGCCTTTGACGTAGTGCAGGCGAACGCCATCGACCGTCTGATAGTCGCTGGCAAATCCCGCCGGAACGGGGAATTCGTCCGCAGCGAACGTCGGCGCCGAGAGCAAAGCCGCCGCCGAGAAGACAACGGTTGAAAATAATTTCTTTAACACGAGATGTTTCTCCAGTTGCGTGATGAAAACGAGTTCGGGACCTACAAAACAGCAACGATCTTCGCGAACGATGACTTCCGGCATACCGATGCCTTTGCGCAAGCGCATCGGGGAACGACTTGTCGAAGAATGGACGGCGTCCCCCGCCGGCCGTCGCCTGGCGATGGTTGGCCAGGGGAAATCTTCGATGGGTAATTGCGGACTGCCGCCGTGTTTGCCGGACACGTAGCAAACGGACACGCCAGGCGCAGATCGCCGTCTACACGTCGACCCGTTCGATCTCGCGCCCACCCGGCAATCCGGGGCAGCACTGGAATCGCGGGCGCATCGTTTGACGGCCTGGATCAGACAGCATGTGCCGTCACCGTGGAACGAAGCGTAAGAGCGGCCGTCTTGCGGCGGTAGCCCTGCGAGGGAACCCACGGTGTTGTCCCTGCGACAACAGTCAATGGCAGAAGGACGGATGCTCTTCGTGGTCGACAAGAGCCTGTGGGAAGGGACCGCACCCGAATCGCGCCGTCGTGGAACTGCGCGACCCGCCGGACGGATCGGTTTCAAGGCGAAGCTGCTGTGCGTCGAACACCGATGTGTCAAGGACGATGGCTTCGAAGCCGCCTTGCCGGATCTCATCAAGGACGAGTATTGCCCTAAGTCAGCTAGACCGGAATCTGGGATGCTCAAAGGCTCGATCACGACCGCTGTTTCGGGTCACGGCTCGGTTGGAGCAGGCGCTGGCGTCGGTTACAGCTGGTAAGTAATTTGCTGTATCCCGCTGCTGGGAAAGAAGCGCGACAGCAGCGGGAGAAGCGGCGGGAGAATGACATCACCACCGGGAGGAACCCGTCACAAGCTATGCTGTGCAGCCGCCGCACGCGTTCTGCAGGTGACGCCAACCTGGTCCGTACTGAGCCGTTCAACGTCACTTTGCCAGGTCTTTGCGAAGCGGTAGCAGCCCATATCTGACGGGCCTTGCGCCTACCATTCGTCCGTGAGCTATCGCCGGTGCTGTAGCACACAAAAACCTCGTCATAGCATCTCATGCCGACTGTTCGCAGTCCCCGGCCCGCGGGACCATCCGGCGATAACCGGCCAGGAGCGGTCGTCGACTCCCGCTTTCATCCGGACGGTCCGACGTCGGCTGCGCGCGGACACCGGCCCTTCAAGCGGGGACCATCTCAGCTGCAGCTATTCTGAGCCGATAACTGCGCTGATTACGGGCATGGCCGCCGTCGATTGCAAGCTGCTACAGCGATGGATAGCCAACCGCTGCTATCGTGCCACCACGCGGTTGCGGCCAGCGTGCTTGGCCTGATAGAGTCGCTCGTCGGCGACTCGCAAGAGAGTGTCGATGGTGTCGCCGTCGCGGCCGAACTCGGAGATGCCAACACTGACGGTAACGGCGACGGCCCGGCCCGTTCCAGTATGGAACTCCTCGGTAGCCACGGCACCCCGGACGCGCTCCGCGATCGAACGTGCCACGTCTAGCGCGGCTCTGGGCAGCAGCACCATAAACTCTTCGCCACCGACACGCGCCACGCCGTCATAGGGGCGAATGGCCTTCAGGCATTTCTGCACGAATCGCTGCAACACCTCGTCCCCCACCTGATGGCCGTAGTTGTCGTTGATCAATTTGAAGTGGTCGAGATCCAGCGCCAGCAGTGAGAACGGCGCACCGCCTCGCCTGGCTCGTGCGATTTCCGCCTCTACCTGTTGAATAAACTCGCGCCGGTTCGCGGCACCCGTCAGCGGATCGGTCGCGGCGAGTTGCTCGAGCTTGTGATTGGTGCGTTGGAGCTCCTGCAGCGCGTTTTCCGTGCGTGCCATCGCCTCGGCGAGGCGAGCCATCAGTTCTTCCTGGGTGTAGATCGTCGAAAAGGCCCGCGTTGTGCGAAACGCCTGAACGACGCCGTAACTCAGCAGGAAAAATCCAGCGGCGAAGATCGCGTGCGCGAGCCACCACATGTGATTCCAGGGCTTGCCGAGAATGAACGCGAGCGACGCAAGCGCGAAGGAGGTGATCGAGATGCCGTAGATCACCATTAGCGGCGAGCGAATGCGACGCAGCATCAGCGCCATGACGTTCAGTGTCGAGAAGACGAGCGCCCCGCCCTCCATCGAGAGCCGCACGGCGAGGCTGCCCGCAATGGGCGAGGTCGCAATGAGTCCGACGAGCAGGTCGATCAGGACGAACACGGCGACCCACGCCAGCCACGGGCGTGGCTTTGAGCGCCGCTCGACCGCGTCCGGCGGGCGGTGATACGAGAGAAGCCCGACCAGCAGCAGCACCGACATCACCAGGCGCGATGCCGGTCCGTAGAGCAGGAATAGCCAGATATGATGGTGAGCCATGCCGGTGAACGCGCCGTGTAGCGCATAGACCAGCACGAAGCCCATAAAGCCTAACGTCAGCCACCGCAACAGTGGTTCACCCGACGACAGATAACAACGCCATGTCACATAGGTGACAAACAGCCCCTCGAGCGTCGCCGCTGCGATCGCGATTTCGTGGAACGCGTGGCTTTCGAACTTCAGGCCCGGGTCTTGAAAGAACGCCAGATAAGCGATCAGGAAGGCCGGAACGAGCGCAAAACCAATGACGAGCAAACCCGAGTAGACCTTGGTCACGGTCCCGATGATGCGGGGCGGCTCTTCGAATGAGAAAGTCGTACTCATGTGCCCGTCTCCGGCAATATTGCTGTGGTTTTTCGCGTCGCCGAGCGATTGACGCGTGAACGGCCGCCCCGGACACGGCACCATACGGTCGTACAGAGACACGCACACCGCGCAGCGGATTACCCTCAGGCAATTGCAAGTATATGCGTCAGGTTACATCTGACAAGACGTCCAATGATGCAACCCGATAATCCGGATTTTGATGGCTCGCCTAATAGCAAGACGACAAGGAGTATGGCGGCAGTTGCCAGCGAGGAGCCGTTCGAAGCGCATCGCTGACCGTCTCTTTATGGCCGGCGCCCGGGTGACGGTCGCCAGCCGCCATGGCTTGCGCGACCTGCTTTCAACGCATCGCGTCCCGGGCAACTCTCCATGCGCCGTGCATGGATGTCTCTGTTGTTGCGATGCGGTGGGCGATGACGACCCAGTTGGTGCGATGGGTGTGCCGACGCGGGCTCACCGCTGCGCATGGCGATAGTCCTAGAAAGACGTCAATTCACTCCCACTCGATCGTCGCCGGCGGCTTCCCCGAAATGTCATAAACAACCCGGTTGATCCCGCGCACTTCATTGATGATCCGGTTCGACACATGCCCCAGCAGCTCATGCGGCAGATGCGCCCAATGCGCGGTCATGAAATCGAGCGTTTGCACCGCGCGCAGCGCCACCACGTACTCATAAGTCCGCCCGTCGCCCATCACACCGACACTCTTCACCGGCAGAAACACCGCGAACGCCTGGCTCGTCAGGTCGTACCAGGACTTGCCGGTTTCCTTGTCGATGAAAGTCCGCAGCGTCTCGATGAAAATCGCGTCCGCGCGACGCAACAGGTCCGCAAAATCGCGCTTCACTTCGCCGAGAATCCGCACGCCCAGACCCGGGCCCGGGAACGGATGGCGATATACCATCGCGGGCGGCAAACCGAGCTTCACGCCGAGTTCGCGCACTTCGTCCTTGAACAGTTCGCGCAGCGGCTCCAGCAGCTTCAGATTCAGCGTCTCAGGCAGGCCGCCCACGTTGTGGTGGCTCTTGATGGTTTGCGTCGCCTTCTTGCCCTTGCCGGCCGATTCGATCACGTCCGGATAGATCGTGCCTTGCGCCAGCCACTTGGCGTCGGTGAGCCTGCCGGCCTCGGCCTGGAACACCTCGACGAACTCCGCGCCGATGATCTTGCGCTTCGCTTCCGGATCGCTCACGCCGGCGAGCTTTCTCAGGAACACATCGCTGGCGTCCACGTGAATCACCTTCACGCCGAGGTGATCGGCGAACGTCGCCATCACCTGCTCCGCTTCGTTCAGGCGCAACAGGCCGTGATCGACGAACACGCAGGTCAGTTGATCGCCGATCGCGCGATGCAGCAGCGCCGCCGCCACCGACGAATCCACGCCGCCCGACAGCCCCAGGATCACGTGTTCGTTGCCGACCTGCTCGCGAATCTTCGCGACGGCTTCGTCGATGTAATGGCCCATTTCCCAATCGGGCCTGGCGCCGCAAATCCGCAGCACGAAGCGCTCGAGCATCGCGCGGCCCTGCACGGTGTGCGTGACTTCCGGATGCCATTGCAAGCCGTAGAAATGGCGCTTTTCGTCGGCCATCGCCGCGATTGGGCACGATTCCGTCGACGCCATCAGCGCGAAGCCCGGCGGCATTTCCAGTACCTTGTCGCCGTGGCTCATCCACACCTTCAGCATGCCGTGACCTTCCGGCGTGGTGAAGTCGCTGATGCCCTCGAGCAGGCTCGTATGGTTGCGCGCGCGCACTTCGGCATAGCCGAACTCGCGCAGGTGGCCGATGTCGACCTTGCCGCCCAGTTGCTCGGCCATTGCCTGCATGCCGTAGCAGATGCCGAGCACCGGCACGCCGAGTTCGAACACCGCTTGCGGCACGCGCGGCGTGTCCGTTTCGGTGACCGAGCTCGGGCCGCCGGACAGGATCACGCCCTTCGGCGCGAAATCGCGAATGAACGACGCGTCGACGTCGTACGGATGAATTTCCGAGTACACGTTGGCTTCGCGAACGCGACGTGCAATCAGTTGGGTGACTTGCGAACCGAAGTCGAGAATCAGGATCTTGTCATGCATGGCAGCGGACGGAGTCAAAAGTGAACGGATACGGAATGCCGCGCACGAGGCGCGGCGTTGAATTCAAAGCGGTCCACGTGGGAACGGTCGAGCATGAAACGTAACGATGATGCGCGCTGGCGTGGCCGGCGCCGCAGGCAGTGATTTGCGGCACGCGCGAACGAATCCGGTAGCTTCGAAGGACGGGGCGGTCCGGCGCCTCAGCCATGAAACGGCGGGCGGGGCGCACCCGGCGCGTCGGCGGCGGCGTTGCGGGCCTCGTCGCGTGCGCTCGTAGCCTCGGAACTGGCGGCCCTCGCTGCATGTTCAGCGCGTACAGCACGCTCGGCCGCAGGCCTACCCGGTTCGTCGACCGCTGGATCGACCGGCGCACCCGTAGCCGGACTCACCGGCCGCGTAGCCGGCATGACCGGCTCGATCACCGGCTCCGCACGGTAGACCGGAAAGCCCGCCGTGACGGGAGCGGCCCCGCTCCCGGGTTCGCGTTTGTAGGCGGCGTCTTTCGCGGCATCTTTCGCCGCTTGGCGCTCGGCGCGCTCGGCAGCGGCGGCTTCAGCCAAGCGCGCCTTTTCACGCCGCCGCACCGCGCTCGATAAACGCACGCCGCCCAGGCCGATCACCAGCAGCACCACACCCGTCAGCACCGCCACGATCTGCCCGAAACCGGTCAGCGACGGCGTATGCAAACCGAGCAGCCAGACTAGCATCAGCACGCCGGTCAACCAGTTCACGTGCCCGACGACTCTCGCGACACTCGAAGTGAGCGCCCCGTCGATCGACGCGTGCAAGGCCAGCCAGCCGAGCCCGATCAGCGCCACGCCAAACCCCTGGCCGACCAGAGCCGGCTGGGTTTGCACCAGAAGCAGCGCGTTGTACAACGAAGTCCAGGGCGTCAGCACGAACAGCAGGCCGAACGCAAGCAACAGCAACGCATCGAGGATGAGTACAGCACGCAGCAATGGCTTCATTGGCGTTTAGTCCACGTGATAGTTGGGCGCTTCCTTGGTGATCTGCACGTCGTGCACATGCGACTCGCGCAAGCCCGCGCCCGTGATCTGCACGAACTCGGCCTTCTCGTTCATCTCCGCGATGGTGCGGCAACCGCAGTAGCCCATGCTGGCGCGCACGCCGCCGATCAACTGGAACAGGATCGCGTTGACCGAACCCTTGTAGGCGACGCGGCCCTCGATACCTTCCGGCACCAGCTTGTCGATGTTCGCGGAGTTGTCCTGGAAGTAGCGGTCCGCCGCGCCGTCCTTCATCGCGCCGACCGAGCCCATGCCGCGGTAGGACTTGTACTGACGGCCCTGGAACAGGAAGACGTCGCCCGGCGCTTCTTCGGTGCCGGCGAACATGCTGCCCATCATCACCGCGTTCGCGCCCGCTGCTAGCGCCTTGCTGACGTCGCCCGAGAAGCGCACGCCGCCGTCGGCGATGACCGGCACGCCGGTGCCCTTCAGCGCTTCCGACACGTTGGCGATCGCCGTGACCTGCGGCACGCCCACGCCCGCCACGATGCGTGTCGTACAGATCGAACCGGGGCCGATACCGACCTTCACGCCGTCGGCGCCGTATTCGACCAGCG
This sequence comes from Paraburkholderia terricola, assembly GCF_900142195.1. Lineage (GTDB taxonomy): Bacteria > Pseudomonadota > Gammaproteobacteria > Burkholderiales > Burkholderiaceae > Paraburkholderia > Paraburkholderia terricola. The sequence goes on along the minus strand of NZ_FRAB01000006.1, from coordinate 96,511 downwards.
CCCTGGCCGCCGCCGCGGTGGCGATGTTGCCGCCGATCACCTCGACGTGCGGGAAGTTCTGCTTGACCCACTTGACGCGCTCGAGCACGCCCTTGCTGTGGCCGTGCGCCGTATCGACGACGATCACGTCGACACCCGCCTGCGCCAGCAGCGCGATGCGCTCCTCGTTGTCTTCGCCCACGCCGACCGCCGCGCCCGCGCGCAGCTTGCCGTGTTCGTCCTTACAGGCGTCCGGGTGTTCGGTTTGCTTGGTGATGTCCTTCACCGTCATCAGGCCGCGCAGTTCGAACGCTTCGTTGATGACCAGCACGCGCTCGAGGCGGTGGCTGTGCATCAGCGCCTTGGCTTCGGCGAGCGGCGTGCCTTCCTTGACGGTGACGAGGCGCTCGCGCGGCGTCATGATGCTGCGCACCGGTTCGTCCAGGCGCTCCTCGAAGCGCAAGTCGCGGTTCGTGACGATACCGACCAGTTGCGCGCCCTCGACCACCGGGAAACCGGAAATGCCATGCTGGCGCGACAGCGCGATCACGTCGCGCACTTTCATCTGCGGCGGCACCGTGATCGGATCACGCACGACGCCCGATTCGAAGCGCTTGACCTTGGCGACTTCACGCGCCTGCTCGGCCGGCGTGAGATTCTTGTGGATGATGCCCACGCCACCCATTTGCGCCATCGCGATCGCAAGGCGTGCTTCGGTGACCGTGTCCATGGCGGCGGACACGAGCGGCATATTCAGGGAAATATTGCGGGTCAGCCGGGTCTTGAGGCTGGTGTCGCGCGGCAGAACATCGGAGTAGGCCGGGACGAGGAGCACGTCATCGAACGTGAGTGCTGTTTGGATCAGACGCATGGCAAATCCTATAGGCGCAAAAGCGAATTATACGCGATACCTCCTGGTTTTCACTGCACGAACAGCAGCTTAGCGAGTTTCCGCCGATTTTTTTCGTGACTTTGGGCGCGGCGATTTCGCCTTGCTGTTCGGCTCGGGTTCGATCGGGTTTCGTTTGCGCGTTCGGGCGCATCGGCGCCGAATGCAGAATTGAACAAGACGCCCCGCCGCCACCGGGCTATTCTGCCGACCATTCGAGTCTTTCCGGCAGGGGTAGTCGATGCAGCGCGGTGTGGCATATGGAGTGATGGCTGGAGCCTTATGGGGCATGGTGTTTCTGGTGCCGCGCGTGCTGCCCGACTTTTCGCCGCTGCTGCTCTCTGCCGGGCGCTACACGATGTATGGCCTCGTCTCGCTGGCCGCCGCGCTGCCGGTAATGCGCTCGCTCGTCACGCGCCTCACTCGCGAGGATCTCGGCGCGCTCGTCAAGCTCGCAGTGGTCGGCAACCTGCTCTACTACCTGCTGCTGACAGCGGCCGTCCATCTGATTGGCATCGCGCCGGCGTCGCTGATCGTCGGCGTGCTGCCCGTCACGGTCACGCTGCTCGGCCGGCGCGATCGCGGCGCGGTGCCGCTCGCCCGCCTCGCATGGCCGCTCGCGATGGTGATGGCGGGCATCGGCTGCATCAATGTCGACGTGTTCACGGTCGCGGACGGCACGCCGGCGAGCGTCGCCACCAGGCTCATCGGACTCGCCTGCGCAGTCGGCGCGCTGGGATGCTGGACGTGGTTCGCGGTCGAAAACACCCGCTACCTGCAGCGTCAGACGCATTTCAGCGGCAACGAATGGTCGGTGCTGTGGGGCGTGGTGACGGGTGCGCTCGGCGCGGCGCTGTGGCTCGTGATCGGCGTGCTGCCGTCGGACGGCCTGCAAGGCGAACTCGCGGACGGCCGCTGGCATACCTTCTGGATGCTGAATCTCGGGCTTGCCGTCGGCGCGTCGTGGCTCGGCAACGGGCTGTGGAACGCCGCGTCGAAACGACTGCCGCTGACGCTCTCGGGTCAGATGATCGTGTTCGAGACGCTGTTCGCGCTGCTCTACGCGTTCATTTACGATCAGCGCCTGCCGCGTCCGCTGGAAATCGCGGCGATTTTGCTGCTGGTGGCGGGGGTCTGCTGGTCGGTGCGCCAGCATGCGGATGATGATTCGTCCGGGGCGGCGTCGCTTGGGGACAAGGCGCGGGACGAGGCAAGGATCGCGGCGCCTTGAGGCGGGGCGCGGCAGGCGCCGCGGACCGGTCTAACGCGAATCCTTGTTCTGCCAGCGGCGGCCCTCGATCGAGCCCGCCTTGCGCGTCTTTTCGACGCGCCGTTGACGCGACACCTTCGGATCCACCAGCAGCGGCCGGTAAATCTCGACGCGATCGTGGTCGGCAAGCACCGTATCGAGCGGCTTGAGTTTGCCGAACACGCCGACTTTCTGCGTGTCGAGATCGATCCGCGGGTAGCGTTGCAGGATGCCGCTCGCCTCGATCGCCTGCCGCAGCGTCGCGCCCCGCGGCAAATCAACCGCGATCAGCGTCTGCTCAGTGGCGCTCGCGTAGCAGACTTCGATCGACAGCCGCGCGCTCATGCCTTACCGTAGCGCTGGTCGGCGCGCTTCACGAACGATTCGACGAAGGTATTGGCGATGTGATTGAACACCGGTCCGATGATCTTCTCGAGAATGATGTTGGTGAATTCGTAGTGCAGCGCGAATTCGATCTTGCAGGCGTCGGCGCGCAACGGCGTGAAGCGCCAGAAACCGGTGAATTTGCGAAACGGGCCGTCCGCGAATTCCATATCGATGCGTGTGGGCCGCTCCATGCTGTTACGCGTGGCGAAATGCTGCTTGATGCCCTTGAAGTTGATATCGATCTTCGCCTCCATGCCGGTTTCGTCCTGGCGGCGGATTTCGACGCCTCCGCACCAGGGCAGGAAGTTGGGGTAATCGGCGACGTCGGTAACGAGGTCGAACATCTGTTCCGCCGAATGGCGGATCAACACGGTTTTCTGGACATCTGCCATAAATTGAACAGCACGTGGCAAGGGTGGACAAGCGCCGCGGGCTTTCCTTGCCCCGCTTTGCTAAAATCGTGATTTTAAACGAGTTGGGCACTTTCCATTCATGAGCATCATCGACAACAGAAAAGCCTTCTACGACTACTCGGTCGAAGAACGCTATGAAGCAGGGCTCGTGCTCGAAGGATGGGAGGTCAAGGCGCTACGCGCCGGGCGCGGCCAGATCAAGGAGGGTTATGTCGTTATCCGCAATAACGAACTGTTCCTGATCGGCACGCACATCAGCCCGCTGCCCGAAGCCTCGACCCACATCCACCCGGACCCCGTGCGCACGCGCAAGCTGCTTCTGCACAGCGAGGAGATCAGCAAGCTGATCGGCAAGGTCGAGCAGCGCGGCTACACGCTCGTGCCGCTGAACTTCCACTACAAGGGCGGCCGCGTCAAATGCGAAATCGGTCTCGCCAAGGGTAAGAAGCAGCACGACAAACGCGAAACCGAGAAGAAACGCGATTGGGAGCGCGAGAAGGCGCGCCTGATGCGCTCGCCGAGCTGATCCAGGCTTGACGACGGGCGCCACAAGCAGGCGCTCAATGAAAAATGGCCCGCACACCGCGCGGGCCATTCTTTTTTCTGCGGACCAAGCCGTGCACTGACAGGCTCACCCGCGACGAACTCACCGCACGTCGGTCGCGCCCTTGCCTTTGTTCACGATGGTCAGCGCCGAGGCGATCATCGAACTCATATCCGACATATTGCCCGGCACGATCAGCGTCGTGCCCTGCTTCGCCAGGTTCGCGAACGCGTTCACGTATTGTTCCGCCACCTTGAGGTTCACCGCCTCCATCCCGCCATTCGACTGGATTGCCGCCGCGATCTTCTGAATCGCCTGCGAATTGGCTTCGGCCACCGCCAGGATCGCCGCCGCCTGGCCTTGCGCCTGGTTGATCGCGGCCTGCCGTTCGCCTTCGGACTTCTGGATCGACGCTTCACGGCCGCCCGAGGCGATGTTGATCTGCTCCTGCTTGCGCCCTTCGGACGCCGCGATCAGCGCGCGCTTCTCGCGCTCGGCGGTGATCTGCGCCTGCATCGCGTGAAGAATCTCCTTGGGCGGCGTGAGGTCCTTGATTTCATAGCGCAACACCTTGACGCCCCAGTTCGCCGCGGCCTGATCCAGCGACGACACGATGCTGTGGTTGATGAAGTCGCGCTCCTCGAACGTCTTGTCGAGCTCCAGCTTGCCGATCACGGAGCGCAGCGTGGTCTGCGACAACTGCGTGATCGCGAACACGAAGTTGCTCGACCCGTACGAGGCCTTCATCGGATCGGTAACCTGAAAATACAGCACGCCATCCACCTGCAACTGCGTGTTGTCACGCGTGATGCAGACCTGGCTCGGCACTTCGAGCGGAATCTCCTTGAGGATGTGCTTGTACGCGATCCGGTCGACGAAGGGAAACGCGAAGCTCAAGCCCGGCGTCAGCGTGCGGTGATAGCGGCCGAGCCGCTCCAGCACCCACGCATGCTGTTGCGGCACGATCTTGATGGTCTGCGCCGCCAGCACGATCACGATGACTAAAAACACCGCCCCGATGATGGTCGAATCCATTAATGTCCTCCGGTTCTTGTTCGAATCGTTGTGTGCATTGCAAACGTTCAGGTCGCCGTCGCCTTTTGCTTGCGCCTCGCATGCGGGCTCGCCACGACGATCAGACAACTGCCGCGCAGCTCCGTGATCTCGTAGACCTGCGCGTCTTCCGGCTCGCCCGCGGCCAGTTCGACGTCCCATGCCGCGCCGCGATAATCGACGCGCGCCCGGCGCTCGTGCCACGCCGGCACGCTCAGCGTCTGACCGATGTCCAGATTGACGTCCGGGTTCTTCGACGCCTCCTTGCGCGTTCTGCGGCCAAAACCGGAGCGCCGGAGCAACAGCACCGCGGCGAGCGCCACGCCGGCCGCCAGCGCGAACTGCGCGTCGGCGGCGGCGCCCATGAGGTGCGCGATGGCAGCCGCCACAAAGCCCAACGCGATCATGAGCAGATAGAACGTGCCGCTGATCAGTTCCAGCACGACAAGCACACCCGCCCCGACCCACCAGAACCATCCCGCTGGCGCCACGTCGACCTCCACAAAGCAAAACACCCCGGATCTACCGGGGTGTTTATAGCACGAAGCGGGTGCATTTTACCGAGCGGTGCAATAAGCTTTAACAGGCGCCTGACACGCGCTCGGCCGGGTGCGCCGCTCGCCCTGCATGCCGCCTGAAAACGGCATGCATGGCGCGCACTTTACTTCTTCGACGACTTCGCCAGTTGCTGCCACGTCTCGATGATCGTGTCCGGGTTCAGCGAGATCGACTTGATGCCCTCATCGGTCAGCCATTGCGCGAAGTCCGGATGATCCGACGGACCCTGGCCGCAAATACCGACGTATTTGTCGAGGCGCAGGCAGGTGTCAATCGCGCGCTTGAGCATGAACTTGACCGCCGGATCGCGTTCGTCGAAATCGACCGCCAGCAGTTCCATGCCGGAGTCGCGGTCGAGGCCGAGCGTGAGCTGCGTGAGATCGTTCGAACCGATCGAGAAACCGTCGAAGAATTGCAGGAATTCCTCGGCGAGAATCGCGTTCGACGGCACTTCGCACATCATGATCAGGCGCAAGCCGTTTTCGCCGCGCTTGAGGCCGTACTTCGCGAGCAGCCCCACCACGCGTTCCGCCTGCTTCAGCGTGCGCACGAACGGCACCATGATCTCGACGTTGTCGAGGCCCATTTCTTCACGCACCTTCTTCAGCGCGATGCATTCCATCTGGAACGCTTCGGCGAAGTCGTCGGCGATGTAGCGCGACGCGCCGCGGAAGCCCAGCATCGGGTTTTCTTCGTCCGGCTCGTAGCGCGAACCGCCGATCAGCTTCTTGTACTCGTTCGACTTGAAGTCCGACAGACGCACGATGACGGGCTTCGGATAGAACGCCGCGGCAATCGTCGCGATGCCTTCGGTCAGCTTGTCGACGTAGAACGCGCGCGGCGATGCATGACCGCGCGCCACGCTTTCGACAGCCTTCTTCAAGTCCTGATCGATGTTCGGATACTCGAGAATCGCCTTCGGATGAACGCCGATATTGTTGTTGATGATGAACTCGAGCCGCGCGAGCCCCACGCCAGCGTTCGGCAGTTGCGAAAAGTCGAAGGCCAGTTGCGGATTGCCGACGTTCATCATGATCTTCACCGGGATCGGCGGCAGTTCGCCGCGCTGCACTTCGGTGATTTCGGTTTCCAGCAGGCCGTCGTAGATCTTGCCTTCGTCGCCTTCCGAGCACGACACGGTGACGAGCGCGCCTTCCTTCAGCACGTCGGTGGCGTCGCCGCAGCCGACCACGGCCGGCACGCCCAGCTCACGCGCGATGATGGCCGCGTGGCAGGTCCGCCCGCCACGATTCGTGACGATCGCGGATGCGCGCTTCATCACCGGCTCCCAGTTCGGGTCGGTCATGTCGGCGACCAGCACGTCGCCCGGCTGCACGCGGTCCATTTCCGACGGATCGTGAATCACGCGCACCGGACCCGCGCCGATCTTCTGGCCGATCGCGCGGCCGGTTGCCAGCACGTTCGATTGACCCTTCAGCTTGAAGCGCTGCTCGGCCTTGCCCGTGGCCTGGCTCTTCACCGTTTCCGGACGCGCCTGCAGAATGAAGATCTTGCCGTCGCGGCCGTCCTTGCCCCACTCGATGTCCATCGGACGCTGGTAGTGCTTTTCGATGATGACGGCGTACTTCGCGAGTTCGATGACGTCTTCGTCGGTGATCGAGAAGCGGTTGCGCTGCTCGTGCGGCACGTCCACGGTCTTCACGCGGCCTTCTTCGCCGGCCTTCGTGAATTCCATCTTGATCAGCTTCGAGCCGATCGAGCGGCGGATGATCGGGTACTTGCCTTGGGCGAGCGTGGTCTTGTAGACGTAGAACTCGTCCGGATTGACCGCGCCCTGCACCACCGTTTCGCCCAGACCGTAGCTCGACGTGATGAAGACGGCGTCCTTGAAGCCCGATTCCGTATCCAGCGTGAACATCACGCCCGCTGCGCCGACGTCCGAGCGCACCATGCGCTGCACGCCCGCCGACAACGCGACTTCGGCGTGAGTAAAACCCTTGTGGACGCGATAGGAGATAGCGCGGTCGTTATATAGCGACGCGAACACGTGCTTCATGCGATCGAGCACGTCGTCGATGCCGACCACGTTGAGGTAGCTTTCCTGCTGACCCGCGAACGATGCGTCCGGCAAGTCTTCAGCCGTGGCCGACGAACGCACGGCGAACGAGAGCTCTTCGGGCGAGCTGTTTTGCAGGGTGTCGAAACCCGCGCGGATATCAGCCTCGAGCTGCGGCTGCAGCGGCGCGTCGACGATCCATTGACGGATCTCCTTGCCCGCTTCGGCGAGTGCCTTCACGTCGTCGACGTCGAGCGTTTCGAGACGTTTGGCGATGCGTTCGGTCAGATTGTTGTGATGCAGGAAGTCACGGAAAGCCAGCGCCGTGGTGGCAAAACCGGTCGGCACACGCACGCCGGCTTCAGCGAGCTGACTGATCATCTCGCCAAGCGACGCGTTCTTGCCGCCGACAATCTCCACATCGGTCATCCGCAACTGTTCGAACGGAACTACATACGCCTTGTCCTTTGCGACGGTAACTGCGTTAGTCATACAAGCCCCTAAGTGTGAAAGAAATTCACGGCTGTGCAAGTGGGCTTGAACGCGAGACGCTCATTGGAAGCGTGACCTCGCGTCTTGCACAACCTGTTGGAGAAGCAATCGCTGCAAGTTGCCGAGGGGCGCTCGAAACACCAGATGCACGACGTAGAAGACGATTGGACGAATTTACCGATCGATCCGCCCTATTCGGCGCAGGTTACGGCCGAAAGCAAGGCGTTGACCGGCTATTCGCGGTAAGTTAGGCGCCAATCGCCTGCAATTGCTTATCCAACAGGTTGCCGCTATTCTACCGTGCCGACTCTCAAAATGTGACAGTCGGCCGAGAATTGCGCCTCGAACCGCGTCCTGGACCGGCCGGCGGGCTTTGCGAGGCCCCGTTGCCATCCGGGAGCGATTGCGGTGCCCACGGCGCGCTGCATCGACGCCGCTGCAGTTTCCGGTCAGCCACCGTGCAGCGAACTCAACGCAGCGATGTTTCCTTCGAGCGCTCATTTCCGCTCACGTTCCCAGCCCCACTGATGCCGCCCACCGTATTCATCGTCTCCGACGGTACCGGGATCACTGCCGAAACTTTCGCGCATTCGATCCTCTCCCAGTTCGACCAGAAATTCCGCCTGGTTCGCGTGCCTTTCGTCGACTCGACGGAAAAGGCATATGCCACGCTCGAAAAGATCAACGAAGCGATCCAGCAGGACGGCCGCCGTCCGATCGTCTTCACGACGCTGGTGGACAGCGCGTCGAATCAGATCGTCAAAGGCTCGAACGCGCTCGTGCTCGACATGTTCCAGACCTTCGTCGAGCCGCTCGAACAGGAACTGGAGCTGAAATCGAGTCACGCGATGGGTCGCGGCCACCAGAACGCGGACACTGAGGAATACAAGAATCGCATCGAGGCGATCAATTTCTCGCTCGCCCACGACGACGGTCAATCGAATCGCAATCTCGCCGACGCCGACGTGATCCTGGTCGGCGTATCGCGTAGCGGCAAGACGCCGACGAGCCTCTATCTCGCCATGCAGTACGGCGTGAAAGCGGCGAATTATCCGTTGATTCCCGAAGATTTCGAGCGCGGCAAGCTGCCTACGCCGCTATTGGCGCATCGGCAGAAGATGTTTGGTTTGTCGATCGATCCGCAGCGGCTCTCGGAGATCCGCAACGAGCGCCGGCCGGGCAGCAAGTACGCCGCGCCGGAAAACTGCCGTTACGAGATCAACGAAGCGGAAGCGATGATGCGGCGCGAAGGCATCAAGTGGTTGTCGTCGACGCATAAGTCGATCGAGGAGATCGCGACCACGATCCTGCAGGAGATCAAGCTCGAGCGATCGGCTTATTGATCGCTCGGTTGCGCCTGAAATGCGCGCGGCGCCGGGATTCCCGGCTCACGCGCGGCCGCGCTGCTGCCGGCACTGTTCGAACACGCAGACAGCCGCCGCAGCCGCCACATTCAGCGACTCCATGCCGCCTGGCTGCGGAATCGTCACCCGCAACGAGACCGCGTCGCGCCATGCCTGCGAGACGCCCGCCCCCTCGTTGCCGAACACCCAGGCAAGCGGTCCGCTCAGATCGCAGTCGTAGATCGCCTCGGCACCGTGCGAATCCGTGATCACGACGGGTATCGCAAGACGCTCGATCAGCGCTTGCGCTTCCACGTCTTCGTGAATCTGCAACAGGAAGTGCGCGCCCATGCCCGAGCGCAGTACTTTCGACGACCACGCGTACGCCGTGCCGGGCGCACAAAATACCTGTTGAATGCCGGCGGCCGCCGCGCTGCGCAGAATCGAGCCGACGTTGCCGGCGTCCTGCACGCCGTCGAGCACGAGGCAGGTTTGCGCGACCTTTTCCGGCAAAGGCGTATCGAGCTTCTCGACCAGCAGCAGAATGCCGACGCCGTGCACGACATTCGACAGTTGCCCGAACAACGCATCCGGCAGCGTGACAAGGCGATGCTCGTCGACGCGCGACACGATCGCCTGCGCTTCGTCATGGCGCAGCGCGCCATCCGTGACGATGCACAGTTCCGGCTGCCCGGCGACGTCGAGATAGGCGCTTGCGAGATGAAACCCTTCGAGCAGCGCGTGGCCGCCGCGACGCTGCTGATGCGTCGAACCGGCCAGTGCTTTCAGGCGCTTGTAGAGCGGATTGTCCCGCGAGGTGATGGCTTTCACAGGCAGCGAAGACAGTAAGGATGAGCGATTAGCGGGCGACGTGCTGGCCACGCCCACGAGTTGGTCGATTACGCGCCGCTGCGTTCACCGAAAGCGTCGTCGTCGAGCAGGGCATCATCGTCGAGCATGGCGGGCAGGATGACGTCGCCCGCCGGCAGCGGCACACCCGTGCCGAAGCGCAGATGCGCTTCGCGCACCGGCGCGAACGAGCGCCGGTGATGCTCGCACGGCCCGTGCTCGCGCAGCGCCGCGAGATGCTGCGGCGTGCTGTAGCCGACATGGGCGTTGAAGCCGTAGACCGGATACGTTTGGTGCAATTCGAGCAGCATGCGGTCACGCGTGACCTTGGCAAGAATCGACGCCGCCGAAATGCATTTGACGAGCGCGTCGCCGCCGATCACCGCTTCGCTGCGAATGCTCAGCGTCGGACAGCGATTGCCGTCGATCTTGACGAGCGTCGGCGCGACCGACAGGCCCTCCACGGCGCGCTTCATCGCCAGCATGGTGGCGTGCAGAATGTTCAGCGTATCGATTTCCTCGACCGTTGCCGAAGCGATGCAGTAAGCGAGCGCCCGATCGACGATCTTGTCGTACAGTTCCTCGCGCTTTTTGGCGGTGAGGACCTTGGAATCGTCGAGGCCGCGGATCATCGGTTTGGACGGGTCGAAAATCACCGCCGCCGCGACGACCGGACCGGCTAGCGGTCCACGCCCTGCTTCGTCGACGCCGCAGACGATGTCGTCCGGCGTCTCGAAGTTCAGGCCGATCTGCTCCGCCGCCGCGCCTGCAACGGTCGCAGCCTTGCGGCGCGGTGCGCGTGATTGGGTCACGACCGCCCCTTGCGCTGTTCGATGACGCTCGCCACGACTTCCGCCGCACGCTGCGCCGTGTTCTGCTTCAGCACGTGATGCATCTCCGTGAAGATTTCCGTCAGCGTGCGCCGGTTGGACTCGTCGCGCAACTGTTTCAACGTGGCTTCGGCAAGCGCTTGCGGCGTGGCGAAGTGCTGAAGAATTTCCGGGACCACGAAACGCCCCGCCAGAATGTTCGGCAACCCGACATACGGCAGATAGCCCTGGCGGCGCATGATCTGGCCGGTCAGCCAGGGCACCTTGTACGAGATCACCATCGGTTTCTTCAGCAACGCCGCTTCGAGCGTCACTGTGCCGCTTTTCACGAGGATCGCGTCTGCCGCCGTCATTGCGAGCTGCGCCTGGCCGTCAGTGATCGTGAGCGCGAGACCGGGGTGCGCATCCACCAGTGGCCGCAGCATCTCGCGCAGTGCCGGTGTGGCCGCCGGCATCACGAAACGCAGGCCCGGTTCCTGGTGCTGCATCATTTCCATCGCGGCGAAGAAGGTCGGGCCGATCAGATCGATTTCCGAGCGACGGCTGCCTGGCAGCACCGCAATGATCGGCCCGCTTTCCGCAAGACCCAGCGTGCGGCGCGCGCCGAGCGTATCGGGTTCGAGCGGGATTTCGTCGGCGAGCGGATGGCCCACGTACGATGCCGCGACGCCCGCCTTCTCCAGCAGCGCCGTTTCGAACGGAAACACGCACAGCATGTGATCGACCGCTTTGGCGATCTTCCTGATGCGCCCGCCCCGCCACGCCCAGATCGACGGGCAGACGAAGTGGACGGTCGGAATGCCCGCCTCGCGCAACGGATGCTCGAGGCCGAAATTGAAATCGGGCGCATCCACGCCGACGAACACCGCCGGCGGCTCGGCCAGCAGCTGGCGCTTCAGTTCGTTGCGGACGGCGAGAATGCCGGGAATATGCCGCAGCGCTTCGACATAGCCGCGCACGCTGAGTTTTTCCATCGGCCAGTGGGCGTCGAAACCCGTGGCGATCATGCGCGGTCCGCCGATCCCATAGTACTGGGTGGCGGCCGGCAGACGGCTCGCGAGGCCGTCGAGCAGCGAGGCCGCCAGCAGGTCGCCGGATGGCTCGCCCGCCACCATCGCGACGCGCAGCGGATTCGGTTGCAATGCCATCGGTTAGCGGATGATGCCGCGTTGCGACGCTTCGACGAACGCGAGCAGCGTTTGCACCGGCGCGTCGCCATCGCCACCCGCGGACGCGAGTTCGCGCAACTGCACCTTCGCCTCTTCCAGCGACAGGCCGTTCTTGTACAGCACGCGGTACGCCGTGCGCAGCGCGGAAATCGCATCCGGCGAGAAGCCGCGGCGACGCAAGCCCTCGACGTTGATGCCGTGCGGCTCAGCCTTGTTGCCGGCGGCGATCACGAACGGCGGAATGTCTTGCACCAGCGCCGAGGCGCCGCCCAGCATCGAATGCTCGCCGATCCGGACGAACTGATGTACGCCCGACATGCCGCCGACGATCGCGTGGTCGCCAATGGTGACGTGACCCGCCATCTGCGCGTTGCTCGACAGAATGACGTTGCTGCCGACGTGGCAATCGTGGCCGATGTGCACGTAGGCCATGATCCAGTTGTCGTCGCCGAGCGTGGTGACGCCCGCGTCCTGCACCGTGCCGGTGTGGATCGTGGTGAACTCGCGGATCGTGTTGCGGTTGCCGATGACGAGTCGGGTCGGCTCGTCCTTGTACTTCATGTCCTGCGGACGGCCGCCGACCGATGCGTAGTGACCGATCCGGTTGTCCTCGCCGAGCGTGGTATGACCTTCGATCACGCTATGCGAACCGACCGTGGTCCGGGCGCCGATCGTCACATGTGCGCCGATCACGGCATACGGTCCGATTTCGACGGATTCGTCGAGTTGCGCGCCCGGTTCGACGATCGCAGTGGGATGAATCCTGCTCATGCGTCCTCGCTTCTGATTCTGTTGCGTTGTCTGGATGGGCCCGGCCGGGAGCGGCGAGGCTGATAGCCGCGCCAGCCGTTCACCGCCGGGACGCCGACTCAGGCGTCTTTATCCGTATGCCGCACCGCGCACATCAGGTCGGCTTCCGCCGCCACGGCGCCATCCACTTCGGCGCGCGCCTTGAACTTCCAGATGCCGCGCATATGGCGCTCGAACGTGCAGTTCAGGATCAACTGGTCGCCCGGTTCCACCACGCGCTTGAAGCGTGCATTGTCGATACCGACGAATAGATACAGTGTGTTCGCCGGATCGCTCGGTTCTTCCGAAAACGTCAGCAGCGCTGCCGTTTGCGCGAGCGCCTCGAGTATCAGCACGCCCGGCATCACCGGACGCGTGGGGAAATGCCCCTGAAAATACGGCTCATTGATCGACACGTTCTTCAACGCTTTGATGCTCTTGTGCGGCTCGAGTTCGAGCACCCGGTCGACCAGCAGGAACGGGTAACGATGCGGCAGCAGCGTGAGAATCTTGTGGATGTCGAGATTGATTTTTTCGGTGCTCATGGTGTTTCTGCTCACGCATTGACTGCGCGATGATGACTGCGGATGCTGGTGCAGGTGGGTTAGTAACGCATGCTGCCGGCGCTTGCCGTGACCCGGCGGCCATGCCACCCGGTCACGGCAACCGACGTTGCTTCCTGATGCTCGCCCGCTATTTTACGCGGTGCCGGCGGCTGCCCCTGATATCTCAGGCTTTCTCGCTCGCGGAATTGCCCGGCGCATTGCCCGCCGCGCTGTCCAGCTTATCAGCGGCGGCGTTTTCGAGTGCCTTGATGCGGTCGCGAAGTTTGTCGATATTGCGCAGCAAAGCCGCGCTCCGGTTCCAGTCTGCATGGTTCACAGCCGGGAACGCGCTGGTGTACACACCCGGCTTCAACAAGGACTTCGACACGCCCGACTTCGCCGTGACGACCACGTGATCGGCCAGCGTGACATGCCCGGCAATTCCGACCGCGCCGCCGATCATGCAATGACGGCCGATCGTGGTGCTGCCGGCGATCCCCGCGCAGCCTGCGATCACGGTATAGGCGCCAACCTTGCAGTTGTGGCCGATCTGGACGAGGTTGTCGATCTTCACGCATTCCTCGATGATCGTGTCGGCCATTGCGCCACGGTCGATCGTAGTGTTCGCGCCGATTTCCACGTCTGCCGCGATCGAGACGCCGCCGACCTGCGGAATTTTCACCCAGCTGCCGGTACGCGCATCGCCTTCACCGACAAAATCCGGCGCGAAGCCGAAACCGTCCGAGCCGATTACCGCGCCCGCGTGCACGATCACGCGCTCGCCGAGCGTGCAGCCGTGGTACACCGAGACATTCGGATACAGGTGCGAGCCCGCACCGATCCTGGTGCCGCGGCCGATCACGACGTTGGCGTCCAGCCGCACGTTTTCGCCGATCACCGCGCCTGCTTCCACGGTGACATGCGGACCGATCACCGCGCTCGCGGCGATCTGCGCCGACGGATCGATCGTGGCACTGGGATGCACGCCCGGCACCGCCTTCGGCGAGGCGAGATCGATGAAAGTTTGCGCGACGCGCGCGAAGTAAGCGTACGGATTCGGTGTGACGATGAAGTTACGAGCGTCGCGGGAGGCGAGCTTCGCGAGGTCGTCGGCGTTGATCAACACCGCGCCCGCACGGGTCGTCTCGACCTGCGACAGGTACTTCGGATTGGCGAGGAACGCCAGCTGGTCCGGGCCTGCCTGGTCGAGCGGCGCCAGACTGCCGACGCGCTGCGAACCATCTCCGACTACTTCACCGCCGAACCGTTGGACGATGTCCTCGAGCGTAAATGCCATGCCTACTCTGTCTCCTGTGTCGGTTGGAGTTAGCGCTTTAGCGCTTACTCCAACCCCATGCAACATGCGCGTCGATTGGAGTTAGCGCTTTAGCGCTTACTCCAACCCCATGCAACATGCGCGTCGATTGGAGTTGGCGCTTCAGCGCTTACTCCAATCCCATGCAACATCCTTGCTGCAGTTCGTTGCAACCTGTCTGTTTCGCGATCCGGCGTACGCGCCGGTGGCCGGGTGACCGCCTTCAGTTGCCCGAGGCCGCCAATGCCTTCAGCACCTGATCGGTGATGTCGATGCGCGGACTCACGTACACCGCTTCCTGAACGATCAGGTCGTAATGTTGCTGTTCGGCGATCTGCTTGATCACCTTGTTCGCCCGGTCGAGCACCGCAGCCAGTTCCTCGTTGCGGCGCTGGTTCAGGTCCTCGCGAAACTCGCGTTGCTTGCGCTGGAAGTCCGTGTCCAATTGCGACAGGTCGCGCTGCTTCTGCGCGCGATCGGCCGGCGACATCGACGCGCCGTTCTTGTCGAGCGAATCGGACATCGACTTGAGTTTTTGCGCCATGTCGGCAAGATCCTTGTCACGCTTGGCGAACTCGGCCTCGAGCTTGATCTGCGCGGTCTTGGCGGCAGCGGATTCACGCAGGATCCGGTCGGAATTCACTGCGGCGATCCTGGCTTCCTGCGCGTGCGCTACCCCGACGCCCAGCGTCATTGCCAGCGCCAGCGCGCATGCCACACGTTTCGAAAACATACCGGTTAGCAAAGTCATCCTCTCGATACTGTAGTTTGGCCGGCAGCCCGTCACCCGATCGCGGGCCACCGAGCGCCGGCCGCCGGATCAGAATGCCGTTCCGATCTGGAACTGGAACTTCTGATACTGGTCGCCGGTGTGCTTCGTGAGCGGGAAGCCCAGGCTCAGCTTGAGCGGGCCGATCGGCGAGATCCACGCGAGACCGACACCATAGCCGTAGCGCAGACCGTTCGCGCCATTCGACGTCGCAGCGGTGCTTGCGTCGGCCCACACGTTGCCTGCATCGAGGAACGTGAAGACGCGCAACGTGCGGTCGTAGCCGGTGCCCGGCAGCGGGAAAGTCAACTCGATGTTCCCCACCAGCAGCTTGGAGCCGCCGATCGGATCGCCCGTGGATGCGTCGCGCGGACCGAGCGAGCTCGGCTCGTAGCCTCGAACCGAACCGATACCGCCGGCGTAGTAGTTCTTGAAGATCGGATAAGGCTTGCCGCCCATGCCTTTACCATAGCCGCCCTGGAAGTTGAAGCCCAGCACGAAGCCGCGCGCAAACGAGTAATAGTACTGCGCGTTGATGTCGGCCTTGTAGTATTGCGTGCCGCCGATCGGCGTGCCGTATTCGGCGTTCGCCTGCGTGAAATAACCGCGGCTCGGCACGAGCGCGCTGTCACGGGCGTCGCGCGACCAGCCGACCGTGATCGGCACGTTGTTCGACACACGGCCAAAGTCTTTGACGTATTCCTTGTAGGACGCCGGCGTGTTCGAGTCCACGTCCAACTGGTTCTGTTCGAGGCCGGCACCGAAGTACACCGTGTCGACTTCGGAGAACGGAATGCCGAACTTCAGGTCGCCGCCGATCGTGACGATCTTGAAGCTCGAATCCGTGGAGTAGTACAGCGGCTGATACGTACGATAGTAGACGTCGGTAATGCGCTTGATGCCGTCCACCGTGAAGTACGGGTCGACCTGCGTGACCGTCAACGTACGGTACGTCTTTGCGGTGTTGACGTTCACCGCGAGACTCGTGCCCGAACCGAACACGTTGTCTTGCGACACGCCCGCCGAGAGCACGACCTTGTCGGTCGACGAAAAGCCCGCGCCCAGCGTGATCGCGCCGGTCGGCTTTTCGGCCACCTTGACGTCCACGTCGACCTGGTCCGGCGTGCCTTCGACCGGAATCGTGGTCACGTCGACATCGGTGAAGTAGCCCAGACGGTTGATCCGGTCCTTCGACAGCGCGAGACGATTGGAGTCGAACCACGAGCTTTCGAGTTGGCGCATTTCACGGCGCACCACTTCATCTCGCGTACGCGTGTTGCCGACCACGTTGATGCGGCGCACGTATACGCGGCGGCTCGGGTCCACCTGCAGCGTCAGGTCTACCTTGTGGTTGGTCTGATCGATCTGCGGCTGCGCATTGACGGTGGCGAACGCATAGCCGTATTCGCCGAGCTTGTCGACGATGGCCTTGGTGCTGGCTTGCAGTTTCTCGGCCGAGAAGCGCTCACCCGGTTTGATCTTGATGAGCTTGTTCAGCTCGGCCTCGCGGTCGAGCAGATTGCCGGCCAGCTTGATGTTCGAAATCGTGTACGGCTCGCCTTCGTGCAGCGTGACCGTCAGATACATGTCCTTCTTGTCCGGCGTGATCGACACCTGGGTCGACTCGATGTTGAACTCGAGGTAGCCGCGATTCAGGTAATACGAGCGGACGTTTTCGAGGTCGCCGGTGAGCTTGTCTTTCGCATACAGATCGTTCTTCGTGTACCACGAGAACCAGTTCGGCGTGGACAACTGCATTTCGTCGCGCAGCGTACCGGTGCTGAACGCCTTGTTGCCGATGAAGTTGATCTGGCGGATCTTCGCGCTCGGACCTTCGGCCACCGAGAACAGCACCGACACGCGGTTGCGGTCGATCGGCGTGATGGTGGTGGTGACTTCGGCGGCGTAGTAGCCGCGCGTCAGGTACTGGCGCTTGAGTTCCTGCTCGGCCTTGTCGACCAGCGCCTTGTCGTAGTAGCGGCCTTGGGACAACCCGACGGCACGCAGCGCCTTGGTCAGGTTTTCCTTGTCGAACTCGTGAATGCCGGAGAAATCGATCGTGCCGATGGCCGGGCGTTCCAGCACCTGCACGATGACGACATTGCCTTCGGTCGCGATCTTGACGTCGTTGAAAAAACCCGTGGCGTACAGTGCGCGAATGGCTTCGGAAGCCTTGTCGTCGCTGAAGGTGTCGCCTTGCTTGATGGGCAGGTACGCGAACACGGTGCCGGGTTCGACGCGTTGCAATCCCTCGATCCGAATGTCTTGCACCACGAAGGGCGACGTTGCGTGAGCAACCAGCCCATGCGCGGCGAACGCCGCGGCTATAACCGTCTTTGGAACAAAGCGATGAGGTTTAAACAACGTGCTTCCCCAGTGTGTATAGCTGCATCAGGTCAGACGGTCGCCATCGTGAACGCCGCCGGACACTTTAAAAATGGATTAAACGAGCCAGATCGTTGAACAGCGCAATCGCCGACAACGCGACGATGCAGGCGAGCCCCGCCCTCTGAAAAACGAGTTGCCAGCGATCGGAGACAACTTTGCCGGTCACAGCTTCAACCAAATAATATAACAGATGCCCCCCGTCCAATACCGGAATCGGTAACAAGTTCAGTACGCCGAGGCTAATACTGACAAGGGCCAGGAACGACAGAAACGCAGAAGGACCTAGACGTGCGCTCTTTCCTGCGTAATCGGCGATCGTCACGGGACCCGAAAGATTTTTCAGCGAGGCCTCGCCGACGATCATCCTGCCGAACATCCGCACCGAATAAACCGCGAGATCCCAGGTACGGCGCGCGCCGAGTTGCAGGCTCTCGATAGGCCCGTAATGCACGTCGATCGACGGCACCTGGGTGGACAGTTCCGCGCCGATGCGGCCGATCTGCTGCCCCGTCGCGTCGTCACGCTGCGCTTGCGGAACGATGCGAATCTCTGCGAGTTTGCCCGCCGCCGCGCCGGCACCGCCACGCTCCACTTGCAGCGTCATCGGCTTGCCGGCGTGCGATTTTACATAGGCGATGAAGGCCGTGGCATTGTCGGTCGACATGCCGTCGACGGAACGCAGACGGTCGCCCGCCGTCAGACCGGCCTGTTGCGCCGCGCTGCCGGGTTGCACCCCCGCCACCGTCAGCTTGCCGCCGCCCGGCTCGAAACCGAGATGCGACATGAAGTCGTCATCGACGTCTTTCTCGGTGATGCCGCGCAGATCGAGCTGAAACTCGGACGTGCCGTGCGCATCTTTCGCGCTCAGCACGACGCGCTTGTGATCGAACGCGGCACCTAGCAGCTTCCAGCGCAGATCAGACCATGAACGCACCGGTTCCGATTCGCCGGCGTTCTCGGTACGCGCCGCGACGATGGTTTCGCCTCCGTCGAAGCCGGCCATTGCCGCCGGTGTATTCGACGCCGGCGCCGCGACCACGGCCGCCGGCTCGGTTACGCCCGTGGCGAACACGAGCGCGAACAGTACGATGGCAAGCAGGAAATTGGCGACCGGCCCGGCCGCGACGATCGCGAAGCGACGCCCCACCGACTGCCGGTTGAACGCATGCGGCAATGCTTCCGCGGGAATCGGCGCACCGCCGGTTTCGCGCTCGTCGAGCATCTTGACGTAGCCGCCGAGCGGCAAGGCCGCAATGGTCCACTCGGTGCCCGTCTTTGGACTTACCCATTGGAACAGCGGCTTGCCGAAACCGATCGAAAAGCGCAGCACCTTGACGCCGCACAGGCGCGCCACACTGTAATGCCCGTACTCGTGAACCACCACGAGTACGCCAATCGCGACCGCGAAAGCCAGCAGTTCGATTAGCAGATTCATGAGCGCCTCACTGGACGGCGCGTTCCGTACGACGTGCGCCGTCGGGCAGGCGCGCGATGAGTTCGGCAGCGGAGCGACGCGCGGCGGCATCCGCTTCGATCACGTCCTCGAGCACGTGCGCGCTGCGGTTCGGCAGCGCATTGAGTACCGCCTCGACCACTTCCGCGATCTTCATGAAACCGATCTGGCGCGACAGGAACGCTTCAACGGCGATTTCGTTCGCGGCATTCAACGCCGCGCTGGCCACCCCGCCCGCGGCCAACGCCTTCATGGCGAGCGCGAGACACGGAAAGCGGGCGTAATCCGGTTTTTCGAACGACAGCGATGCGATTTCCGCGAGATCGAGTTGAGCGACGCCCGAATCCACGCGATCCGGAAACGCCAGCGCGTGCGCGATCGGCGTGCGCATGTCGGGGTTGCCGAGTTGCGCGAGCACCGAGCCGTCGGCGTAAGAAACGAGCGAGTGAATCACGCTTTGCGGATGGATCAGCACGTCGATGCGCTCGCCCGGCAAGCCGAACAGCCAGTGCGCCTCGATCACTTCGAGGCCCTTGTTCATCATCGTGGCCGAGTCGACCGAAATCTTGCGGCCCATCACCCAGTTCGGATGCTTGCAGGCCTCTTCCGGCGTAATGTTGGCGAGCGTGGCCGGTTCACGCGTGCGGAAGGGTCCGCCCGAGGCCGTCAGAATGATCTTGGAGACCCCGCCATGCAACGCGGCTTCGCGCGGCAGGCATTGGAAAATCGCGTTGTGTTCGCTGTCGACCGGCAGCAGGACGGCGCCGTTGTCGCGCACTGCGTCCATGAAGATCGCGCCGGACATCACCAGCGCTTCCTTATTGGCGAGCAGAATGCGCTTGCCGGCACGCGCGGCGGCGAGACTGGGCGCGAGGCCGGCCGCGCCGACGATCGCCGCGACCACCGTGTCGCAGCCGTCGCTCTTCGACACGTCGACGAGCGCCTGCGGTCCGTACGTCACCTCGGTCTTGCAACCCGCGGCGCGCAGTTTCGCGGCGACGCGCGCGGCCGTGTCGGCGTCGCCGACCACCGCGACTTCCGGCTGAAAGCGCAGGCATTGCTCGGCGAGCTTGTCGCCGTTGCGATGCGCGCTGAGCGCGTAAACCGAAAAGCGCTCGGGATGACGCGCGACGACGTCGAGCGTGCTGTCTCCAATCGAGCCCGTGGAACCGAGCAATGTCAGACGTTTTTGCATATCTCTTTCTCTAGCCGAGCAGCAGCATGGCAAGCGGCAGCACCGGCAACAATGCGTCGATGCGATCGAGCACGCCGCCGTGCCCCGGCAACAGGCCGCTTGAATCCTTCACTCCGGCCTGGCGTTTCAACATCGATTCGAACAGGTCGCCCACCACGCTGAATGCCACCAGCAAGGTCAGTGCGAGCAGCGTGCGTACGGCGCCCAGTTGCGCCAGCAGCGCAGAATACAGCGTCGGCTCGAACGCCTGCAAAAAGACCGCCGCCGCCGCGACGATCATCACCACCAGCCAGCCGCCGATCGCGCCCTCCCAGGTCTTGCCCGGACTGATGGCTGGCGCCAGCTTGTGTTTTCCGAACGCTTTTCCCGAGAAGTATGCGCCGATATCGGCCAGCCATACCAATAGGAGCAGCGACAGCACGAACGGCACGCCCTTCATGCGCGCGGCGACGAGAGCATGCCAGCACGCGACGAATACCACAATGCCAGCAAGGAACAGGAAGGCGCGCCAGGCGCCCTGAGCGAGCGCCGGCTTGCGCAGCAGCACATAAGGCCCCGCGATCAGCCAGAAAATGGCGGCCGCCTGAAAGAGCGGCCGGGGTTTCTCGACACCAGCGCCGAGCCACGTGCTCGCCACCAGGGCCACCGCGGCGACCAGCGCGTAAATCACCGGGCCCGCGCCGCCCAGCTTCAGCAGTCGCGCCCACTCCCATGCGGCGAACACGACGACAAAGGCGATCAGCGCGCCGAACGCGCCCACCGGCGCGAACAGCGTGACCGGCAGGAACACCGCCAGCAGGATGATCGCCGTGATGACACGGGTTCTTAGCATGGGAGCGAATCGACGTTTTGCGATTGCGGCTCGAGTTGAGCACTGGTGCGGCCGAAGCGGCGCTCACGCTCGGCGTACGATGCGATGGCGTGGCCGAGCGCGTCGGCGTCGAAGTCCGGCCAGAAGGTGTCGGTGAAATAGAACTCGGTGTATGCGAGTTGCCACAGCAGGAAGTTGCTGACGCGGCGCTCGCCGCCCGTGCGGATGAACAGGTCCGGCTCGGGCGCATAGGCCATGGACAGGTGTTCGGCGAACGATTCCTCGTTGATCTCGACCGCCTTGCCCGCCAGCGCCGATTGCTCGGCGAGCTTGCGGGTAGCCTGCATGATGTCCCATCGACCGCCGTAATTGGCGGCGATGGTCAGTGTGAGACGAGTATTGCGCGCGGTCTTCGATTCCGCGCGCTTGATCAGATCGCGGATGCGGGTGTCGAATTTGGACAGGTCGCCCACCACGCGCAACCGGATGCCGTTTGCGTGCAGCTTGCCGATTTCGCGCTCCAGCGCGGTGACGAACAGGCGCATCAGGAACGAGACTTCGTCGTTCGGACGGCGCCAGTTCTCGGAGCTGAAGGCGAACAGCGTCAGATATTCGACGCCCTGCCGGGCGCATGCCTCGACGGCCGCACGCACCGCGTCGACGCCGCGCGTATGGCCGGCCACGCGCGGCAGGCGCCGCTGGGTGGCCCAACGGCCATTGCCGTCCATGATGATCGCGATATGTCGCGGCACCGCGGCGACATCAGGCACGCGCACGGTTGAGCTGGTATAGGTCATGGCCGTCGGGACAGTGACTGCAAATAAAGAAGTGGAAACCGTGAAGGTACTGAGCCAGACGGCCTCAGACCGTCATGATCTCGGCTTCCTTGGTCACGACGAGCTTGTCGATTTCAGCGACGAATTTGTCCGTCAGCTTCTGAATATCGTCACCCGCTCGACGCTCGTCGTCTTCTGAAATTTCCTTGTCTTTCACGAGCTTCTTGAGTTGCTCGTTGGCGTCACGGCGCAGGTTGCGCACGGCGACCTTGGCCGTTTCGGCTTCGCTCTTGACCACCTTGGTCAGTTCGCGGCGGCGTTCCTCGGTGAGCGCGGGCATCGGGACGCGGATCACGTCGCCTTGCGTGGCGGGGTTCAGACCGAGGTCCGACTCGCGGATCGCCTTTTCGACGACCTGCACCATCTTCTTTTCCCACGGCTGCACGCCGATCGTGCGTGCGTCGATCAGCGTCAGGTTCGCGACCTGCGAGATCGGCACCGGCGAACCGTAGTAATCGCACTGGATATGATCGAGCAGGCCAGTGTGCGCACGGCCCGTGCGGATCTTCGACAGGTCGTTCTTGAACGCGTCGATGGAACGCTGCATCTTTTGCTCAGCGCCCTTGCGGATATCAGCCACAGACATTTTTAAACCTCCGAACTTTCAAAACGGTGCGAGCCGGCCAGCGCGCGCGATATGCGGCGGCCACTGCTCGCGCTAAAGCCCACGTTATGTGAACGAGAGTTTACACGTGGACGAGGGTGCCCTCGTCCTCGCCTTGTACGATGCGTTTGAGCGCGCCCGGCTTGACGATCGAAAACACGCGGATCGGCAGCTTCTGGTCGCGGCACAGCGCGAATGCCGTGGCGTCCATCACCTGCAGGTTGCGGCCGATCGCCTCGTCGAAGCTGATCGTGGTGTAACGGGTGGCGCTCGGGTCTTTTTTCGGGTCGGCGGAATAGACGCCGTCCACCTTGGTGGCCTTCAGCACGACTTCCGCGCCGATTTCGGAGCCGCGCAGCGCGGCGGCCGTATCCGTCGTGAAGAACGGGTTGCCGGTGCCGGCCGCGAAAATCACGACCTTGCCTTCTTCCAGTTGGCGAATCGCGCGGGGCCGGATGTACGGCTCGACCACCTGGTCCATGCGCAGCGCGGATTGCACGCGTGCTTCGATACCGGCGTGGCGCATTGCGTCCTGCAACGCCAGCGCGTTCATCATGGTGGCCAGCATGCCCATGTAGTCAGCC
Source organism: Paraburkholderia terricola (assembly GCF_900142195.1). Classification (GTDB taxonomy): domain Bacteria; phylum Pseudomonadota; class Gammaproteobacteria; order Burkholderiales; family Burkholderiaceae; genus Paraburkholderia; species Paraburkholderia terricola. Next base: position 73,450 of record NZ_FRAB01000006.1, on the reverse strand, counting down.
GTGGCGCGATCCATGCCGGCCGCGCCGCCTGCTACGCCGCGAAAAATATTACCGCCGCCGATCACCACGGCCAGCTGCGTTCCGAGACGGACCACTTCGGCCACGTCCGCCACCATTCGTTCGATGGTCGCGCGATTGATGCCGAAGGCATCGTCGCCCATCAGAGCTTCACCGGAGAGTTTGAGCAGGACGCGTTTATAGGCAATGGGCATAGGGGTATCCAGATCGCGCAGAACAGGGCAACAACAAGGGACTAATGTAGGGGTGAAACGCTGATTCGGGCAAGCGCCGCCAAATTCACGAACCCTGGGGTTCGCCGGCGGCCGCGCGGCCGGGACCAACCCGCGCGCAGCCTTGCGGCGCCGCCGACCGCGGCAAAGTCTTGCTCCGCCGCGGGTCCAACGATACTACGATGAAGCTTCGATATGAGACTTATTGTTGCTTTGCAGCAGCGACTTGAGCAGCCACTTCGGCCGCGAAGTCGTCCTGCTTCTTCTCGATGCCTTCGCCGACCACGAACAGCGCGAACTTCTGGACGCTCGCATTGCCGGCCTTGAGCATCTGCTCGATCGTCTGCTTGTCGTTCTTAACGAACGTCTGGTTCAGCAGCGACACTTCCTTCAGGTACTTCTGCACGCTGCCGTCGACCATCTTGGCGACGATTTCAGCCGGCTTGCCCGATTCGGCGGCCTTCTGCTCGGCAATGCTGCGCTCCTTGGCGATCAGGTCCGCAGGCACGTCGTCCGACGACAGCGAAACCGGCTTCATCGCGGCGATGTGCATGGCGACGTCCTTGCCGACCTGCTCGTCCGCGCCGGTGTATTCGACCAGCACGCCGATACGCGTGCCGTGCAGGTACGCCGCCAGTTTGTTCGGGGTTTCGAAACGCACGAAACGGCGGATCGACAGGTTTTCACCGATCTTGCCGACCAGCGCGAGGCGCACTGCGTCGACCGTCTGGCCGTCCAGCGGCAGTGCCGCCAGCGCGGCGACGTCGGCCGGGTTTTGCGTGGCGACCAGCTCGGCGACCTTCTTCGAGAACGCGAGGAAGTCGTCGTTTTTCGAAACGAAGTCGGTTTCGCAGTTCAGCTCGACCAGCGAACCCGCATTGCCGCCGATGAACGACGCAACCACGCCTTCAGCCGTCACGCGCGATGCCGCCTTGCTGGCCTTGTTGCCCAGCTTCACGCGCAGCAATTCTTCGGCGCGCGCCATGTCGCCGTCGGCTTCCGTCAGCGCCTTCTTGCATTCCATCATCGGCGCGTCGGTCTTTGCGCGCAGTTCTGCAACCATGCTTGCGGTAATTGCCGCCATCATTTGCTCCTTGAGTTCCGTCTTTGACACGCCGCCCGGACTTCGATACCGGGGGCAAGAATTCGTTTCAGCGCTGTGCGTATTTTTCACAGACAACGCTTTGGGCACCGCTTCGGCCAGTTCTGACCGCCATGAACAGTGCCCCACGACGTCGCGGCTTAAAAAAAGGGGGCCTGTAGAAAGCCCCCTTTTTTGCCGGACACGGGGCAGCTTTACGCTTCCGAGTTGACCTCGACGAACTCGTCGCCGTCGCCGCCACGTGCAGCCTGCACCACTTCGTTGACCGCATTCGCACGGCCTTCGAGAATCGCGTCAGCCACGCCAGCCGTGTACAGAGCGACAGCCTTGCTGGCGTCGTCGTTACCCGGGATCACGTAGTCGATGCCTTCCGGCGAGTGGTTCGTGTCGACCACGGCGATGACCGGCACGCCGAGCTTGTTGGCTTCGGTGACGGCAATCTTGTGGTAACCGACGTCGACCACGAAGATCGCGTCCGGAATACCGCCCATGTCCTTCACGCCGCCGATCGACTTTTGCAGCTTGGCCATTTCGCGCTCGAACAGCAGCGCTTCCTTCTTGCTCATGCGTTCGGTTTCGCCGGCTTCCAGCGCCGCTTCCATGTCTTTCAGGCGCTTGATCGATACCTTCAGCGTCTTGAAGTTGGTCAGCATGCCGCCGAGCCAGCGTGCGTTGACGTACGGCATGCCGGCGCGCTGCGCTTCTTCAGCGATCGTGTCGCGCGATTGACGCTTCGTGCCGACGAACAGGATCGTGCCGCGGTTTGCCGCCAGTTGACGCGCGTACTTCAGCGCGTCGTTGTACATCGGCAGCGTCTTTTCGAGGTTGATGATGTGAATCTTGTTGCGATGGCCGAAAATGAAGGGGGCCATCTTCGGATTCCAGAAGCGCGTTTGGTGACCGAAGTGGACACCGGCTTCCAGCATTTGACGCATGGTAACTGCCATGAAAATCTCCGCGAGGGTTGGGTCTTAAGCCGGCTGCCGTATCGGCCGCGCCGCCTTTGTGGCTGAACGCGACGGACACCCTGGGTGCGCCGGCTTGCGAGTTGCTGCTAATCTGCTGCCTCTTTTTACTGCTGCTTCACCCCGTAGCACAGGCAACCAGCACTACGAGAAGTCTTCCCTCCTGCGCCTGCGCCCTCACTCATACCGAGAAACACAAAGCAAGACAGGGATCGACTTAGCCAAAGATTATAGCACGTGACTATCGGCCGACTCAACCTGCCCGGCGGCTCCCTTTGCCGCAGCCGGGTTGCATCCGAACGCTCGTCCATGCTTGCCGCAAGCCGCTGAAAACGCGCCCGCCAAGCCGCCGCGCCTATCGCAAAACCCTGCGGCAGCCGGAATATGGTGCGATAATCTCGCAATAAATCGCATTTCAGGCCCGGCTCATGGCTATTACGCTCAAAAACGAACACGATATCGCGCAAATGCGCGTCGCTTGCAAGCTTGCCAGCGAAGTGCTCGACTACATCACGCCGTTCGTCACGGCCGGCATCACCACCGGTGAACTCGACCGTCTGTGCCACGAATACATGCTGAAGGAACAGGGCACGATTCCGGCGCCCTTGAACTATCAGCCGCCCGGCTATCCGCCCTATCCGAAAGCCACCTGCATCTCCGTCAACGACGTGATCTGCCACGGCATTCCGGGCGACAAGACGCTGAAGAACGACGACGCGCTGAATATCGACGTCACGGTCATCAAGGAAGGCTATTTCGGCGACACCAGCCGCATGTTCATCGTCGGCGAGGGCTCGATCCTGGCCAAGCGGCTCGTGCAGACCACCTTCGAATGCATGTGGCTCGGTATCGATCAGGTGCGCCCGGGCGCGCATCTGGGCGACATCGGCTATGCGATCCAGAAGCATGCCGAGGGCCACGGCTACAGCGTGGTGCGCGAATATTGCGGCCACGGCATCGGCACCGTGTTCCACGAAGACCCGCAGATCCTGCATTACGGCCGCCCCGGCACCGGGCTGGAACTGCAGGCGGGCATGATCTTCACGATCGAGCCGATGATCAACGCCGGCCGCCGCGACATCCGCACCATGCCGGACCAGTGGACCGTCAAGACCAAGGACCGCAGCCTGTCGGCGCAATGGGAACACACGATCCTCGTCACGGAAACCGGCCATGACGTGCTCACCGTGTCCGCCGGCACGCCCGCGCGTCCGCCGGTCGTCGCGGCCACCGCCTGAACGACTTCCGACCTCGCCCTCCTGCCAATGAGTAGTGTTCCAGCCGTCGCCCCATCCCATGCCACGTCGCTCAAGGCGGACTACAAAGTGGCCAAAGCCCAGTTGCTGGAACGCTTCAAGACGGCCACCAACGTCGACGCGTTGATGGCCGCGCTCGCGCGCACCACCGACGAGTCGCTGCGCGCCGCCTGGAACACCTGCGAACTGCCGCCGGAACTGGCGTTGCTGGCCGTCGGCGGCTATGGGCGGGGCGAACTCGCGCCGCACTCGGACATCGACATCCTCGTGTTGCTGCCCGACACGCCGATCGCGCACCTGGAAGCGCGCATCGAACGCTTTATCAGCCTCGCGTGGGATTTGGGGCTGGAACTCGGCAGCAGCGTGCGCAGCGTCTCGCAATGTCTCGAGGAAGCCGCCAACGACGTCACCGTGCGCACGTCGCTGCTGGAAGCGCGACGCATCACGGGCAGCACGGCACTGTTCAACGACTTCGGCAAGCGCTATCGCGAGGCGCTCGACCCGCGCGCGTTCTTCCAGGCGAAAGTGCTGGAAATGCGTCAGCGCCACGCCAAGTTTCAGGACACGCCTTACGCGCTCGAGCCAAACATCAAGGAAAGTCCGGGCGGTCTGCGCGATCTGCAACTGATTCTGTGGATCACCCAGGCGGCCGGGTTCGGCAGCAGCTGGCGCGAACTGGAAGCGCGCGGCCTGATCACCGAGCGCGAAGCGCGCGAATTGCGCCGCAACGAGGGCTTCCTCAAATCGCTGCGCGCCCGCCTGCATGTGACCGCCGGGCGTCGTCAGGACATTCTGGTGTTCGACCTGCAAACGGCGGTGGCCGAAAGTTTCGGCTACAAGCCGACCGCCACCAAGCGCGCCAGCGAACAGCTGATGCGCCGCTATTACTGGTCCGCCAAGGCCGTCACGCAACTCGCCACGATCCTGATCCAGAACATCGAGGCGCAGCTTTTCCCCAGCACCAGCGGCATTACCCGGGTGTTGTCGGATCGTTTCGTCGAGAAGCAGGGCATGCTGGAGATCGCCAGCGACGACGTGTTCGAGCGCGAGCCGAATGCGATCCTCGAAGCCTTCCTGCTGTACGAACAGACACCTGGCGTGAAGGGCCTGTCAGCGCGTACCTTGCGCGCGCTCTACAACGCCCGCGACGCGATGGATCAGCACTGGCGGCGCGATCCGGAAAACCGGCGACTCTTCATGGAGATCCTGAAGCAGCCGGCCGGCATCACGCACGCGCTGCGCCTGATGAACCAGACCAGCGTGCTCGGGCGCTATCTGCTGAACTTCCGGCGCATCGTCGGACAGATGCAGCATGACCTGTATCACGTCTACACCGTCGATCAGCACATTCTGATGGTGCTGCGTAATCTGCGCCGTTTCGCGGTGGCCGAGCACGCGCACGAATATCCGTTCTGCAGTCAGTTGATCGCCAACCTCGACCGCCCTTGGGTGCTGTACGTGGCGGCGCTGTTTCACGACATCGCCAAGGGCCGCGGCGGCGACCACTCGCAGCTAGGCATGGCCGACGCGCGACGCTTCTGCCGCAATCACGGCATCGAGGGAGAGGACGGCGAACTGGTCGTATGGCTGGTTCAGCAGCACCTGACCATGAGCCAGGTCGCGCAAAAGCAGGACACGAGCGACCCGGAAGTCATCAAGCGCTTTGCCGAACTGGTCGGCACCGAGCGCCGGCTTACCACGCTCTATCTGCTGACGGTGGCCGACATTCGCGGCACCAGCCCGAAAGTCTGGAACACCTGGAAAGGCAAGCTGCTCGAGGACCTGTACCGCGCCACGCTCGCGGTGCTCGGCGGCGCGCGGCCGGACGCGCATTCCGAACTGAAATCGCGCCAGGAAGAGGCGCTCGCGCTGCTGCGTCTCGAAACCGTGCCGGAAGGCGCGCAAAAGGCGTTGTGGGATCAGTTGGACGTCGGCTATTTCCTGCGCCATGACGCCGCGGACATCGCATGGCAGACGCGCGTGCTGTACCGCCATGTCGAAACGCCTACACCGATCGTGCGGGCGCGTCCGTCGCCGATCGGCGAGGCGCTCCAGGTGCTGGTGTACGTGAAAGACCAGCCCGATCTGTTTGCCGGCATTTGCGCGTATTTCGACCGCAACGGCCTGTCGGTGCTCGATGCACGCGTCAGCACGACCCGCCACGGGTATGCGCTCGATAATTTCCTCGTCGCGCACACCGAAGAAGACGTGCATTATCGCGATATTGCCAATCTGGTCGAACAGGAACTGACCGCGCGCCTCACCGGCGACGGCACCCTGCTCCCCGGGCCGTCGAAAGGCCGTTTGTCGCGGCTGTCGCGGACCTTCCCTGTTACGCCGCGCGTCGATCTTCGGGCCGACGAGCGCGGCCAATACTACATCCTGTCCGTGTCGGCGAACGACCGGCCAGGCCTTCTTTATTCGATCGCGCGCGTGCTGGCCGAGCACCGGGTCGGCGTCGCGTCGGCGCGGATCAATACGCTCGGCGAACGCGTCGAGGACGTGTTCCTGCTGGATGGAAACGGTCTGTCGGACAACCGCCTGCAAATTCAGGTCGAGACCGAACTGCTGCGCGCGATCGCAGTGTGAGATTTCATGCGAGTCAAATTAACAGCCAAGCACCCGCGGCCGGCTTCGTCCGAACGCGCCCCTGTCCGTACCGGAAGCACGTCGGCGCGTAAGCCGACGCGTCCGGTCGGACCCAAGCCGTCATCGTCGACGGCGGGTTTTAGCGGGGCACGGGGCGAAGGTGCCGGCAAGACGGCGGGCGGCGGCAAGCGGCCGGCGGGCGGGAAACCTGCGGGTGCCGGCGCGCGCGCGCCGCGCGCGGAAGGGTCGTTTTCGCGCGAGCGGGATGCGGGTGGGCCGCGCCGGACGACGTCGGATCGACCGCCGCGGCGTGAAGGCGCCGGCGGCGCGCCGCGACGTTTTGAAGGTAGTGGCGAGCGGGCTCCGCGACGCGCCGAGGGCGAGCGCGCGCCGCGTCGGTTTGAAGGCGCAGGGGACCGCGGCGAACGGGCTCCCCGTCGTTTTGAAGGTGCTGGCGATCGCGGCGAACGTGCCCCACGCCGTTTTGAAGGTACAGGGGACCGCGCCGAACGGGCTCCCCGCCGTTTTGAAGGCGCGGCCGATCGCACCGAACGTGCCCCACGCCGTTTTGAAGGTACAGGGGACCGCGCCGAACGGGCTCCCCGCCGTTTTGAAGGTGCGGCCGATCGCACCGAACGCCCGCCCCGACGCTTTGAAGGCGCTGGCGATCGAGGCGAACGGGCTCCGCGTCGGTTTGAAGGTGCCGGAGACCGCACCGACCGCCCGCCGCGCCGTTTCGAAAGCACAGGCGATCGCGCCGAACGCGCTCCCCGCCGTTTCGAAGGCGCTGATAACCGCACCGACCGCGCGCCCCGCAGCGTCGAAGGCAACCGCGCGCCGCGCCGCGATGACGGCGAACGCCGTTCGTTCACCGGACCGCGTCCAGGCGCAGGCCGCCCATCGGAAGGCGGACCGCGCGGCGAACGTCCGGCGCGACGCGAACACGAAGGCGCTGACCGTCCGCGCTTCGGTAGCGACCGTGGCGCCCCGCAAGAGCGCCGCTCCGGCGGCGAGCGGGCACCGCGCAGCGACAGCGCGCCGCGCCGTTTCGAGGGTGAGCGCGGCTCGTCCGAGCGTGGCGAGCGCGGCTTCGCAAAACCCGTCAAGAGCGGCTATGGCGACCGCTCCGACCGTCCGGCGCGCGCACCGCGCGACGATCGCGGCGAACGTGCGCCGGCCAAACGTGAATTCGGCGACCGCCCGGCGCGAACCGGCGAACGTGGCGAACGCGCCGAGCGCCCTGCCCGCAGTGTCGACAAAACGCTGCCGGCCGCCTCGCGCCGTTTCGGCGACGACCACCGCCCCGCGCGTGCGGACAAGCCGCGCGGCACGGCGCCCGCAACGCGCACCAAACGCAATCCCGAGATGGACGCAGCCCCGCGCACGCCGCGTCGCGATTACGAAGACGCGCCCGGCACCTTGCGCCTGTCCAAGCTGATGTCGGAACTCGGCCTGTGCTCACGCCGCGAAGCCGACGAGTGGATCGAGAAAGGCTGGGTGCTGGTCGACGGCGAGCGGATCGACACGCTCGGCACCAAGGTTCGTCCGGATCAGCGCATCGAGATCGACCCCGCCGCCGAAGCCGCGCAAGCGAGCCAGGTCACCGTGCTGGTCCATAAAACGGTCGGCTTCGTGTCGGGCCAGGCGGAAGACGGCTATCAGCCGGCCATCACGCTGGTCACGCCGGAAAACCGCTGGGAAGGCGACCGCTCCGCGATTCGCTTCTCGGTCGCGCATCTGCGGCAATTGGCGCCGGCCGGACGGCTGGACATCGATTCGACCGGCCTGCTGGTGCTGACGCAGGACGGCCGCATCGCCAAGCAACTGATCGGCGGCCATTCGGAGATCGACAAGGAGTATCTGGTGCGCGTGTCGTACGGCGAGCACACCACCGATGTCGAAAGCCACTTCCCGCCCGAAAGCCTTGCGTTGCTGCGCCACGGCCTGTCGCTCGACGACGTGCCGCTGAAGCCCGCGCAAGTCAGTTGGCAAAACGGCGAGCAGTTGCGTTTCGTGCTGCGCGAAGGCAAGAAGCGCCAGATCCGCCGCATGTGCGAGCTGGTCGGCCTCGAGGTGGTCGGACTGAAGCGCGTGCGGATGGGACGGGTAACGCTCGGCGCGCTGCCGCCGGGACAATGGCGCTATCTGTCGCCGGACGAGTCGTTTTAACGCGTTCGGCTGGCCGGTCGGGCAGACGGAAGAGCAGCCGGAAACGACACCGCGAACGGCTTGACGCCCAACAAAAAACCCACGCAAGCGCGTGGGTTTTTTATGCCGCGATTCGGAAACGCAGCCTCAATCGTCGCTATTCGGATCCATATCCGGAAACAGGATCTCGGTGAAGCCGAACTTCGCGAAATCGTTGATCCGCATCGGGTACAGCTTGCCGATCAGGTGATCGCATTCGTGTTGCACGACCCGCGCGTGAAAGCCCTCGGCGACGCGATCGATCGGCTTGCCGAATTGATCGAAGCCGTGATACTTGATCATCGAGAACCGGCTCACCGCACCGCGCAGGCCCGGCACCGACAGGCAGCCTTCCCAGCCCTCTTCCATATCCAGCGAGACCGGCGTGATGGTCGGATTGATCAGCACCGTTTCGGGCACCGGCGGCGCGTCGGGATAGCGTTCGTTGCTCCCGAAGCCGAAGATCACCACCTGCACGTTGACGCCGATCTGCGGCGCGGCGAGCCCCGCGCCGTTCGCATCGTGCATGGTCTCGAACATGTCCTTGACGAGTTCATGGAGTTCCGGCGTATCGAAGTGATCGACCGGATCGGCAATGCGCAAAAGGCGCGGATCGCCCATCTTGAGAATTTCGCGGATCATAACTGCCCCTCCAGGAGCTTACGCATACCATCTTCGTCGAGTACCGGAATGCCGAGTTCCTCGGCCTTCGCCAACTTGCTGCCGGCTTCGGCGCCCGCCACCACATAGTCCGTTTTCTTCGACACGGACCCCGCCACTTTCGCGCCGGCCGCTTCCAGCATTTCCTTCGCCTCTTCGCGGGCCAGCGAAGGCAAGGTGCCGGTCAGCACCACCGTCTTGCCGGCCAGCACGCCTTGCGGCGCTTTCGGCGCGGGCGGCCCCTCCTGCCACGTTACCTTGCCTGGCGCGCGCAGTTGCTCGATCACCGTGCGGTTGTGTTCCTCGGCGAAAAACTGATGAATCGACTCCGCGACCACCGGCCCCACGTCGTTGACCTCCAGCAAGGCTTCGACGGACGCATCCATGATCGGATTCAACGAGCCGAAGTGCTTCGCCAGATCCTTCGCCGTCGACTCGCCCACATGGCGAATGCCGAGCGCGTAAATGAAACGCGCCAGCGTAGTGTGTTTGGCCTTGTCGAGCGAGTCGAGCAGATTCTGCGCGGATTTTTCGGCGAACCGGTCGAGTTCGGCGAGCGTTGCGAAACCGAGGTTGAAGAGATCGGCCGGCGTGCGCACCAGGTTCTGCTCGACCAGTTGATCGATGATCTTTTCGCCCAGCCCGTCGATGTCCAGCGCGCGCCGCTGCGCGAAGTGCCACAGCGCCTGCTTGCGCTGCGCGGGGCAGAACAGTCCGCCGGTGCAGCGCGCGATCGCCTCGTCCGGCAGCCGTTCGATGTTCGAGCCGCACACCGGACAATGCGTGGGCATCACGAATTCGCGGGCGTCGTCCGGGCGACGGTCGAGCAACGCGCTCACCACCTCGGGAATCACGTCGCCCGCACGCCGCACGATTACCGTGTCGCCGATGCGGATGTCCTTGCGGCGTATTTCGTCTTCGTTGTGCAGCGTGGCGTTCGTGACCGTCGCGCCGCCGACGAACACCGGCTCCAGCCGCGCGACCGGCGTGATCGCGCCGGTCCGGCCCACCTGCACGTCGATTGCGACGAGTTTGGTCAGCGCTTCCTGCGCGGGGAATTTGTGCGCCAACGCGAAGCGCGGCGCGCGCGATACGAAGCCGAGCGCGTCCTGCTCATCGCGACGGTTGACCTTGTAGACCACGCCGTCGATGTCGTAGGGCAACTGGTCGCGCTTCTCGCCGACGCCGTGGAAGAAAGCCAGCAAACCCGCGGCGCCCTTCACCACCGCCCGTTCGCCGTTCACCGGCAAACCGAGTTCCTTGTACCAGTCGAGCAGTTCGCTATGCGTGGCCGGCATCTCCATGCCGTCGAGCACGCCGATTCCATAAGCGAAAAACGACAGCGGCCGCTGCGCGGTGATCTTCGAATCGAGTTGCCGCAGACTGCCCGCCGCCGCATTGCGTGGATTGGCGAACTCCTTGTGCCCCGCCGCGCGTTGCCGTTCGTTCAGGCGCTCGAAATCGCGCTTGAACATCAGCACTTCGCCGCGCACGTCGAGAATGTGCGGCACGCGCTTGCCTTTTAGCTTGAGCGGAATGGAGCGGATCGTGCGGACGTTCTCGGTGACGTTCTCGCCGGTGGTGCCGTCGCCGCGCGTGGCCGCCTGGACGAAGGTGCCGTCGACGTAACGCAGCGAAATGGCGAGGCCGTCGAACTTCAGCTCAGTCGCGTAATCGACCGGCACCGGCGGCTCTTTCGCGTTGTTGCCGAGCGTGTCGCCGACGCGCTTGTCGAACGCGACGATGTCTTCGTCGGCAAAGCCGTTGTTCAGCGACAGCATGGGCTGATCGTGCAGGACCGGCTCGAAACCGCTCGCCGCCTCGCCGCCCACGCGCTGGGTGGGTGAATCCGGCACGATCAGGTCCGGGTGCTCCGCCTCGATCTGCTCCAACTCCTTGAAGAGCTTGTCGTATTCCGCGTCCGGCAGATCCGGCTGATCGAGCACGTAATACGCGTAGTTCGCGCGTTCGAGTTCCGCGCGCAGCCACGCGGCCCGTTCTGCCGGAGCGCTGGTTGCTGGATTGGGGACGGAGGTTCGGGCCATGCTGTCGGAAGGTCTTTTCAATGAAATTCAGACATTGGATTATCGCAGGAAGCGTGCCCCTTTACATCGGCCGAACGGCCAGTTTCTCGCGCCCGGCTTTCCCTGCAAGCGGCCCGCCAAAGCGTCGCGATGCGCGTTCCTCAAACGCGGACGGCCGCACATCGTGCGGCCGTCTGACACAACCTGCAATGCGCTGGACTTACTGGCTGAACAAGCGCCGCGTGGCCGGCGAACCGGCCGGAATGCCCGCCTGCTCGAGCTTGGCGTAAAGCGTCATCAACTGTTTTTCGATGGCGAGCAGCGCGGTTTCAGGCAACGGACGGCGGCCGTCGTCGACCACCCGCCCGCCGATACGCTCGGCCAGCGATTTCGCGTAGTCGCACATCAGACGGAACGGCAGGATGTCCTCGTCGGCCACCGGCACGTCGAGCACCAGCGTGATCATCTGCCCGCCCTTGTAGGTGAGATCGTCGCGCAGGAAGTTGGTGTCGCCGAATTGCAGCATGAACACCGGGCTTTGCTTCGCGTCCAGCTTGACGAAGCGCGTGCCGTCGCGCGAGAGCAGCAAGCCGTCCTGCGACGCAACCGCCTGCACGTAATTCGCCGACCACGGCGCGCCATCCGAGAGCACGTTGATCGACAACTGCGCGTCGCATTGCGCGGCGAAACCGTCGAGCTCACGCGCCATCGCCACCGTTTCGAGCATGTCGGGAAATTCCGGCGACGCATCGAGCGCGTCGGCGAAGTGCTGCACGCCGGTCACGAACTCGGAGAACTCCAGTTCGTTGAGCGCCCCGCTGCGATTGGCCAATTGCGCGGCCGCGCGCAGTTCGTCATAGCGCGCGCCGTTTTGCAGCAGTTCCCACGCGCCGCCCTCGGGTTTGCCTTCGATATGCACCGGCTTGCTGCCGGCGCGGCGCAGACGTTGCGCGAGCGGAATCACCTTGTCGCCGGCAACCGGGCCGTTCAGACGAATCGGCACGATACAGTCGATGCGGCGATCGACGATGGCGGGCGGCGCCGACGAAATGGTCGTGGCGGCGGGCATGATCGGCTCGACCGGCTCGTGCGCTTGCCGACCTGCTGGCTGGCCTGCTGGCGTTCCCGTCGTGGCCTTGCCGGCCTTGGACATCTTGCCGGCATCAGCCGCCTCGGCTCCGCTCCCGGCGTCCGGATACCCGTTCGGCGAGGTCGTCTCGGCCTGAATATCGGCCGGCGTATCGAGCGGCGCGGCGCTCGCGCCGAACGTCGGCTCGACGCGCGCAGCCGCCGTTTCAGCCGCCGCATCGGAACCCGCCACCGGCTCGCGCCGCGTGGTCGGCCGGGCCGGTTCGATGAACGGGCTTTGTTCCTGCTGATCGTCCCGCGCGAAGCTTTCGGCGGTATCGGCCGGCATCGGTCGCGGCATCTTGCGGCGCACCTTGGCGCCCTGCCACGCGTTGTACACGACCACGCCCCCGACCACCACGGCACCCGCGCCGATCAAACCGAGTGTCAACTCGTCCATGCATGCTCCATCAGCAATTCTTTTATATGCGCGGCGCTGCGCCCGCTCCACGTGTCGCGCGGCCGATGGCCGCTGCGCTGAACGCGGGCGCCCGCGATGCTCGACTCAAACGAAAACTCAAACGATATTCTGGGCGAAACCGGCAGCCGTTTCCATGTCGACGGCCACGATCCGCGAGACGCCCTGCTCCTGCATGGTCACGCCGATCAACTGCTGCGCCATTTCCATCGCGATCTTGTTGTGCGAGATGAACAGGAACTGGGTTTTGTCCGACATCGCGCGCACGAGGTTCGCGAAACGTTCCGTGTTGGCGTCGTCGAGCGGCGCGTCCACTTCGTCGAGCAGACAGAACGGCGCCGGATTCAACTGGAACATCGCGAACACCAGCGCGGTGGCGGTCAGCGCCTTTTCGCCGCCCGACAGCAGATGAATGGTCGAATTCTTCTTGCCCGGCGGCTGCGCCATGACCTGCACGCCGGCGTCGAGAATTTCGTCGCCGGTCATGATCAGCCTGGCCTGCCCGCCGCCGAACAGACGCGGGAACAGTTCGCCGAAATGACGGTTCACTTCGTCGAAGGTGCCTTGCAGGAGCGTGCGCGTTTCGCCGTCGATCTTGCGGATCGCGTCCTCGAGCGTTTCGATCGCGCTCGTCAGATCGGCCGATTGCGAGTCGAGGAACGACTTGCGTTCGGTCGCCGCTTTCAGTTCGTCGAGCGCGGCCATGTTGACCGGCCCGAGCGCCGTGATCGCGTTGTTGATGCGCGTGACCTCGCCTTGCAGGTACGACGGCTTCATGTCCGGCGTGAGCTTGGCTTGCAGTTCGGCTTCATCGACGCCGGCCGCGGCCAGTTGCTCGATGAACTGTTCGCCGTTCAGACGCGCGGCCTGTTCCTTCAACTGCAATTCGTTGATGCGGTCGCGCAGCGGCTGCAACGCGCGCTCGGCGGTGAGACGGGTTTCGTCGGCGGCGCGCAGCTTGGCGGTCAGATCGTCGAGTTCGAGACGCGCGGCGTGCAACGCTTCTTCCTTGACCGCGCGGATGTCGAGCGCGTCCTGCAGGCCGGTGTGCGCCGTTTGCTCGTTGATCGTTTCCAGTTCGGCGCGCGCGTCTTCCAGCGATGCCGCGACGCGCTCGCTCTGCTCATGCGCGACCTGAATGCTGCGCTTCAATTCGTCGATGCGATTCGCCATGTTGCGCGCGGCGAAACGGGCGTCGGTGGCGGCACGGTCGAGATCGCGCGATTGCGCGCGCGCGGCGGTGAGGGCTTCGTCGAGCGCCTCGAACGCCAGTTGATGATCCTCGAAGCGCGCCTGCAATTCGGCGAGTTCGCCGTCATGACGCTCGAAGTTCGCTTCCGACTCCGCCCGCAACGCGCGCTGCTCTTCGATCTGCGCGGTGATTTCCTCGAGCTCTTCGCGAATCTGCGTGCTGCGCTGGGTGTAGCGCTCGTGCGCCTGCGTGAGCTTGAGCACGTCCATCTGCAGCGCATGCACGCGCTGCGTCGCGCGTTCCGCCTGCTGACGCACGTCGCTCAGCGCCTGCGTGGCTTGCGTATGAGCCGCTTCGGCGCGGATCGCGGCGGCCTTCGCCTCGTCGGCGAGCAAAGCCTGCGCGCGCACCTGGCGCGCGAGGTTTTCGATTTCCTGCTGACGCGCCAGCATGCCGGCCTGTTCCGAATCGGCGGCATACAGTTGCACGCCGACGCGCGTCACCACGTGACCCGCCTTCACGACGAACGAGCCGCCTTCGGGCAATTGCGCGCGCATGGCGAGCGCCTGCTGCAGATCGTCGGCCATGAAGACGAGGCCGAGCCAGTCGTTCAGCACCGCGCGGATGCCCGCGTCGTCGATACGAACCAGCGACAACAGCGGCCGCAGCGTGGCCGACGCGGCCGCCGGCTGCCCGGCCAGCGGCGGCGCGTAGAACGCGAGCTTGGCGGGCGGCGCATCGGTTGCGAACGCTTTAACCCAGTCGAGATTCGATACTTCGAGCGCGGCGAGCCGTTCGCGCAGCACCGCTTCGAGCGCGGTTTCCCAACCGGCTTCGACGTGCAGCTTCTTCCAAAGACGCGGCAAGCCGCTCAGTTCGTGCTTTTCGAGCCACGGCTGGATCTTGCCTTCGGTCTGGACGTTTTCCTGCAATTGCTTGAGTGCGGCAAGGCGCGCGTCCAGTTGATGAATCTGCGCGCTTTCCGCCTGCACGCGCTCCTGCGCGGCACGCCGCTCGCCGTCGAGGCGCGGCAGTGTTTCGTGCGCGTCGGCGAGACGCGCCTGGGCGTCGTGCAGAATTTCTTCGTGCTCGGCGAGCTGCATGCGCAGGTCTTCGAGCTGCGCTTCGTCGGGTGCGTCGAGACCGCCCGCTTCGAGCTTCAGGCGCTCGTGACGCTGCTGCAACTGCTGCAATTGCTGATCGGCATTGCGCTGATGCGCGGCTTCGAGTTTCAACGCCTGTTCGGCCTGCGCGATTCCGCCGCGCTCGGCGTTCAACTCCGTCTGCGCGTCGCGCCAGCGCGCTTCGAGGGCGGGCATCGCGTCGTGCTTCGCAGCGGCTTCGTCTTCGGCGAGCGCGGCTTTTTCCTCGGCGACGGCCAGTTGCTCTTCCGCTTCTTCCAGATCGCCTTGCGCCTTTTCGGCTTGCGACTGCCACTGCTCGCGTTGCGCGGTGAGCGCGGCGATCTGCGCCTGCACGCGGTTGCGCGATTCGACGATGAACTTGATCTCGGCTTCGAGCCGGCTGACTTCGGCGTTCGCCTCGTACAGCGCGCCTTGCGCGCCCTGCATCGCGTCGCTGGCCGAGTAATGCGCGACGCGCAGCGTTTCCAGTTGCGCCTCGACTTCGCGCAGTTTGGCGGTTTGCGCCTCGAGGTCGATTTGCGCCTGTTCGATCGCGCGCTGCTGGCGCTCCTGCTCGCTGCCGGCTTCGTTCTTGCGCAACAGCCACAGGAGGCGCTGCTTCTCTTCGCCGTCGGCCTGCAATTCCTTGTAGCGCGTGGCGACGACCGCCTGCGCTTCCAGCTTCTCCAGATTCGCCCCGAGTTCGCGGACGATGTCCTCGACCCGCGTCAGGTTCTCGCGCGTATCGTGCAGACGGTTCTCGGTCTCGCGGCGACGTTCCTTGTACTTGGACACGCCCGCGGCTTCCTCGAGAAACACGCGCAGCTCTTCCGGCTTCGCCTCGATCAGGCGCGCGATCATGCCCTGCCCGATGATCGCGTAAGCGCGCGGCCCGAGGCCGGTGCCGAGGAAGATGTCCTGAATGTCGCGGCGGCGCGCCGGCAAATTGTTGATGTAGTAGCTCGAGGTGCCGTCGCGCGTGAGCACGCGCTTCACGGCGATTTCGGCATACTGGCCCCACTGGCCGGCGGCGCGGCCGTCGGCGTTGTCGAACACGAGTTCGACGCTGGCGCGGCTACCCGGCTTGCGCGCGGTCGAGCCATTGAAGATCACGTCCTGCATCGACTCGCCGCGCAGCTCGGAGGCGCGCGATTCGCCGAGCACCCAGCGCACGGCGTCGATGATGTTGGACTTGCCGCACCCGTTCGGCCCGACCACGCCAACTAGCTGGCCGGGAACCTGGAAATGCGTGGGATCGACGAATGACTTGAAGCCAGCGAGTTTGATCGAGGTCAGACGCACGGCGGATTCGCTGTTGGAAAAGGGAAAATAAAAAGTGGCTCGCGAGGGCCGCGCCTGCCGCGCGCCGAAGCAGCGAAACGGCAAAGGCTCGCGACACCCCGCAACGCCCTGCGATATGGGCGCTGAGCACGCGCTGTCCAACGTGCTTCAGCTAATGAGGGGCAATCATACCATCGCGCGTGGACGGTTTTTACCGTCCTTACGGTCTGTATCGGGATCGATGGCGGCGCTCACGTCCTGATTGGCGGGATCGGGCGGCAAAGCCCTCGTGCGATGCATCCAGCTCGACAGCGCGGACGCCAGCACGATGCACGCGCCGCCCGCCCATTCGCGCGGCCCCGGCGTCTCGCCGGCAAAAAGCCACGCGGAAAACGCCGTGACCACGAGTTCGAACAGCATGATGATCGAGGCCCGATTGGCCGGCACGCGCGCGAGCCCGTACTGCACCAGCATATTGTTCGACGCCAGCAGAAAGCCGAGGCCGAGCACCAGCAGCGCGGCGGTGCCGAGATGCGCGCCGGTGGGCGGCGCGGGCATGGCCTCGAACAACGACGCGCACGCGCCGAAAAGCGCCGCGCCGCCGAAGATCGTCGCGGTGCGCATTTCGGGCTTCATGTCGGGCAATACGCGGCTCGTCTTGAGGATCAGCACGTTGCTCATCGCGAAGCCCATGCCGCCCGCGAGGCCCGCCCATTCGGCGAGATTGCCGGGCACGGGAAGGCCGAGCCGGGGCGACCACAGCATCGTCATCGCGCCGGCCAGCGACAGCGCGGCGAGGCCCGCGCCCGGCCAGGTCAACCGTTCATGCAGGATGAAGTGCGCGAACAGCGCGGTCCATGCCGGGGTGAGATAGAACAGCAGCAACACGCGCATGACCTCGCCGTGGATCGAGCCCCACACGAAGCCGAGATTGGTGATGCCGGCCGCCAGCGCCAACGCCGGCAGCAGCCAATGCCAGCGCACCGTCTTGAGCGCGTGACGCCGCACCAGCAGCACGAACAGGCAGCCGGCGCCGCTCGTCAGCGCGCTCGCCGCCGTGCCGGTCACGCCGAGCGCCGCGAGCATGCGCAGTGGATACCAGATCATGCCCCACACCGAAGCGCCCAGCATGATCGCAAGCGTCGGCCAGCCGTGGCGAAGCCAGTTGGTCATGCCGCGCTCCTTGCGGAACCGCCGGCGGTGCTGCTGTTGGGGGCCGCGGGTTTATCGCGCCCGCTTCGTCCGAATGTCTCGAATGTCTTGACGACTGCTACGACCATTGCTGCTCCTGCTTCTTTCTTGCGCGAACCGTCGGCGGCTCGCGTCGTTCCCGCTGCGTCGCCTGCGCTGCGCCACCTGGCGGGCGGCGCGGCCAGCCGCTTGTCAGCGCTGCGCCGTGTCGTGAGAGGGCTGATGGGACCGCGAACGGCCACGCGCTACGCCATGCGCGCCACGCTATAATCATCCGCTCGCCGCCGTCCGTTTGGCTGCCGTCCCGCTGCTGTTTTACCGCCGTCCCGCTGCTGTCTGTCTCGCGCATTGGTCAGCGCTTTGCCGCCGGCGCGCGTGCCGGCATCTTCCTGCATCCGTCCACGCCCATCTTCGATCAGGCCCGAACCGTCCAGTGAACCCGCTCCTCGATTCCCTCCAGCCCTATCCGTTCGAAAAGCTGCGTGCGCTTTTCAAGGACATCACGCCGCCGGCCGGCCTCGCGCACATCAGCTTCGGCATCGGCGAGCCGAAACATCCCACGCCGGCGCTGATCCGCGACGCGGTGGTCGCCTCGCTCGGCGGCCTGGCCGCGTATCCGGCAACGATCGGCTCGCAGCCGCTGCGCGAGTCGATCGCGCAATGGGTCACGCAGCGCTACGACCTGCCGCCGGTCGACGCCGCCACCCAGGTGCTGCCGGTGTCGGGCTCGCGCGAGGCGCTGTTCGCCCTGGCGCAGACCGTGATCGACCCGCAACGCAATGCCGAAGGCGAGCCTGCGATCGTACTCTGTCCGAACCCGTTCTACCAAATCTACGAAGGCGCGGCGATTCTGGCCGGCGCGCAGCCGTACTTCGTGAACAGCGACCCGGCGCGCAACTTCGCCTGCGACTATTCGGCAGTGCCGGCCGACATCTGGGCGCGCACGCAACTGCTCTACGTATGCTCGCCGGGCAATCCGACCGGCGCGGTGCTCACGCTCGACGACTGGCGCGAACTGTTCGCGCTGTCGGACCGCTACGGCTTCGTGATCGCCTCCGACGAGTGCTACTCGGAAATCTATTTCGACGAAGCCCATCCCCCGCTCGGCGGCCTCGAAGCGGCGCACAAGCTCGGCCGCGGCTTCGAGCGGCTCGTGATGCTGTCGAGCCTGTCCAAGCGCTCGAACGTGCCGGGCATGCGCTCGGGCTTCGTGGCGGGCGACGCGGCGATCCTGAAAGCCTTCCTGCTCTACCGCACCTATCACGGCGCGGCCTTGTCGACGGTGTACCAGGCGGCCAGCATCGCCGCCTGGAACGACGAAGCGCACGTGCGCGAGAACCGCGCGAAATACGTGCGCAAGTTCGCCACCGTCACGCCGATGCTCGCCGAAGTGCTCGACGTGCGCCTGCCCGACGCCGCCTTTTATCTGTGGGCCGACGTCTCGCGCACGGGCCTTACGGATACCGGGTTCGCCCAGCGCCTGTACGCCGACTATAATGTGACGGTTCTGCCGGGCTCGTTTCTCGCGCGCACCGCGCACGGCGTGAACCCCGGCCGCAATTTCGTGCGCATGGCGCTCGTCGCCGACGTCGACGAATGCACCCAGGGCGCGCAACGGATCGTCGACTTTTGCCGCGCGCTCGCGGGTTGAGTTTGCTTTAACGCCCCCGCACCGCATCCCTTCTTCCGACTTCAACTCTTCAGAAAACACGCATATGTCGCAACAACTTCAGAGCATCATCGACACCGCCTGGGAAAACCGCGCCGAGCTGTCGCCGAAGGCCGCGCCGGCCGACGTGCGCGAAGCCGTCGCCCACGCCATCGAGCAACTGGACAAGGGCGCGCTGCGCGTCGCCGAGAAGAAGGACGGCGACTGGGTCGTCAATCAATGGCTGAAGAAAGCGGTGCTGCTGTCGTTCCGCCTGGAAGACAACGCGCCGATGCCGGCCGGCGGTTACTCGCAGTTCTACGACAAGGTGCCGTCGAAGTTCGCCAACTACACCGCTGAAGACTTCGCCGCCGGCGGCTTTCGCGTGGTCCCGCCGGCCATCGCGCGGCGCGGCTCGTTCATCGCGAGGAACGTCGTGCTGATGCCGTCGTACACCAACATCGGCGCCTATGTGGACGAAGGCTCGATGGTCGACACGTGGGCCACCGTCGGCTCGTGCGCGCAGATCGGCAAGAACGTTCACCTGTCGGGCGGCGTGGGCATCGGCGGCGTGCTGGAGCCGCTGCAGGCGAACCCGGTCATCATCGAGGACAACTGCTTCATCGGCGCGCGCTCGGAAGTGGTGGAAGGCGTGATCGTCGAGGAAAACTCGGTGATCTCGATGGGCGTGTACCTCGGCCAGAGCACCAAGATTTACGATCGCGAAACCGGCGAAGTGTCGTATGGCCGCATTCCGGCGGGCTCCGTGGTGGTGGCGGGCAACCTGCCGTCGAAAGACGGCTCGCATAGCCTGTACTGCGCCGTGATCGTCAAGAAGGTCGACGCCAGGACGCGCGCCAAGGTCGGCCTGAACGAGCTGCTGCGAGGCGATTGATGGCACGCGGCACCAAAACCGTCGTCTACGGCATCCCGAACTGCGACACCGTGAAGAAAGCCCGCGTGTGGCTGGAAGAGCACGGCGTCGAGTTCGAGTTCCACGACTTCAAGAAAGCCGGCGTGACCGAGCCGCTCGTGCAGGACTGGCTGAAGGACGTGAAGCTCGACGCGCTGCTGAACCGGCGCGGCACCACCTGGCGCGGCCTGGCCGACGACATGAAGGCGGCCGCCGATACCCAGTCGGGCGCGATCGCGCTGATGATCCACAAGCCCTCGGTGATCAAGCGGCCGGTGCTGGTGGTCAACGGTCGGGTCAAGTCGCTCGGTTTTTCCGCGGACGAATACGCAACGCTGTTTGCGTGAAGCCACGCCCGAACGCAACAAGAAGTCGACACGCGGCCTCGCCGCGTTGCCTGAAAGCCGTTGCCGGCTGCGGTGTTCAACCGCCAGCCGGCATTTTTTCATTTCCAAGTGGCTTGTACGAAATCCATGTCCGGCACCCTCGCCCTTACCGAACAACTCATCGCGCGCGCGTCCGTCACGCCCGACGACCAGCATTGCCAGCGCCTGCTGATCGAACGCCTGTCCGCCATCGGCTTCGAACACGAGACGATCGAATCGAACGGCGTGACCAACCTGTGGGCCGTCAAGCGCGGCGTCGACGGCACCGCGGGCAAGCTGCTCGCCTTCGCCGGCCACACCGACGTGGTGCCGACCGGCCCGCTCGAACAGTGGCGCTCGGCGCCGTTCGAGCCGACCCATCGCGACGGCAAGCTGTATGGCCGCGGCGCGGCGGACATGAAAACGTCGATCGCCGGCTTCGTGGTGGCGAGCGAGGAATTCGTCGCGGCCCACCCGTCGCATCGCGGCTCGATCGCGTTCCTGATCACGAGCGACGAGGAAGGCCCCGCCACCGACGGCACCGTCAAGGTGGTCGAGGCGCTGGAGGCGCGCGGCGAGCGCATGGACTACTGCATCGTCGGCGAGCCGACTTCGAGCGAACGGTTCGGCGACACGGTGAAGAACGGCCGGCGTGGCTCGATGTCGGGCAAGCTGGTCGTCAAGGGCGTGCAAGGCCACATCGCCTATCCGCATCTGGCGAAAAACCCCGTGCATCTGCTCGCGCCCGCGCTCGCGGAACTGGTCGCCGAACGTTGGGACGACGGCAACGAATACTTCCCGCCCACCACGTGGCAGGTGTCGAACATTCACAGCGGCACCGGCGCGACCAACGTGATCGCGGGCCACGCGGACGTGATGTTCAACTTCCGCTTTTCGACGGCCAGCACCGTGGAGGGTCTGCAGGCGCGCGTGCATGCGATCCTCGACAAGCACGGGCTCGAATACGATCTGCAATGGACCGTGAGCGGCCTGCCGTTCCTCACGCCGCGCGGCGACCTGTCGAATGCGCTCGCCAAGGCGATCGCGGATGAAACCGGCGTAAGCACCGAACTGTCGACCACCGGCGGCACCTCGGACGGCCGCTTCATCGCGCGCATCTGCAAACAGGTGGTCGAATTCGGTCCGCTGAACGCCAGCATCCACAAGATCGACGAACATATCGAACTCGCGCACATCGAGCCGCTGAAAAACGTGTACCGCCGCGTGCTCGAACAACTGATCGCCTGAACAAGGACTAATTGCGATGACGCTTCCGTTTTCCACTGTCCGCGACCTGCTGCGTTTCGCGGTGTCGCGCTTCAACCAGGCCGGGCTGTCGTTCGGCCACGGTTCGGCCAATGCTTACGACGAAGCCGCCTATCTGATCCTGCATACGCTGCATTTGCCGCTCGATCTGCTGGAGCCGTTTCTCGATGCGCGCTTGAGCGCGGCCGAAATCGACGCCGTGCTGAACGTGATCGAGCGCCGCGCCGCCGAACGCGTGCCGGCCGCGTACATCACGCAGGAAGCGTGGATGCACGGCTTTCGCTTCCACGTGGACGAGCGCGTGATCGTGCCGCGTTCGTTCATCGGCGAGTTGCTGCAGGACGGCCTGCAACCGTACGTGGAAGATCCCGAGCAGGTGAGCGCAGTGCTGGAACTGTGCACCGGCTCCGGCTGCCTCGCGATTCTCGCGGCGCATGCCTTTCCGAACGCCGATATCGACGCGGTCGATCTGTCGGCGCCCGCGCTGGAAGTCGCCGCGCGCAACGTCGCGGACTATAAGCTCGACGACCGCATCGCCCTTTTCGAAGGCGATCTGTACGCGCCGCTCGCCGAACGGCGCTACGACGTCATCATCAGCAACCCGCCTTACGTGAACGCGGCGTCGATGCGGGAGCTGCCCGCCGAATACAAGCACGAGCCGGACATGGCGCTCGCGGGCGGCGCCGACGGCATGGACGTCGTGCGCCGGATCATCGCCGACGCGCGCAACTGGCTCACCGAAAACGGCGTGCTCGTGATCGAGATCGGCAACGAGCGCCAGCACGTCGAGGCGGCGTTCGGCGGCCTCGATCTGGTATGGCTCTCCACCAGCGCCGGCGACGACAACGTGTTCCTGATCCAGGCCGCCGATCTGCCGGTGTAACGGTTTATCGCGGGCCGGGCGCGGCGGTCGGCTACGCTTGTCGCTCGCCGCGCGGCGCGTCTGAGTACACTCCCGGAAGTGACTCGGAGCGCGCTTTCCAATCCTTCGCCTGCCTATGCAATTCGACCTGCTTCACGTCGGCACGCTGGTCGCCCTCGCTCATATCCTGGGCGTCGTCGCGGCGTGCCACGCGATTCTGAATACCCGCACGTCGCAAGGCGCGATCGCGTGGGCCGTGTCGCTGGTCGCGATGCCTTATCTGACGCTGGTGCCCTACCTGTTCCTCGGCCGCAGCAAGTTCGCCGGCTATGCGGACGCGCGCCGCGTCGAAAACGAACTGCTGCGCGCACGCGCCCACCCGCCGGAGTGGGACGAGCAGGCTTCGTCCACGGGACTGCCCATGCAGGCGCTCGGCGCAAGGCTCGTGCATTCGCTCACGCGGCTCGGCGGCATGCCGTTTCTGCCGGGCAACTCGGTGCGCACGCTGGTGAACGGCACGGCGACCTTCGAGGCGATCTTCGAGGCGATCGAAAACGCGCGCCACTACGTGATCGTGCAGTTCTTCATCGTGCGCGCCGATGCGCTCGGCGAAATGTTCAAGGACGTGCTGATCGCGAAGGCGAAACAAGGCGTGCGCGTCTACTTCCTGTATGACAGCATCGGCAGCTTCGATCTGCCGCACCGCTACGTGGCGGCGCTAACCGCAGGCGGCGTGGAAATGCATCCGTTCGCCACCCATCGCCGGTTCGTAAACCGGCTGCAACTGAACTTTCGCAATCACCGCAAGATCGTTTCGGTGGACGGCGAGCGCGCGTTTGTCGGCGGCCATAACATTGGCGTCGAATATCTCGGCGCGAGGCCGCCGCTCTCGCCGTGGCGCGACACGCATATCGAGGTGCGCGGCCCCGCGGTCGCGAGCATTCAGTTCGTGTTCACCGAGGACTGGCACTGGGCGACCCAGCAATTGCCCGTGTTCGACATGCCCGCCGCGCCGGCGGCCGCCGAGCGCCCGGCCGGTCACGACATGCACTGCCTCGTGGTGCCGAGCGGCCCGGCCGACAAACAGGAGACCTGCTCGCTCTTTTTCGTCGAAGCGATCAACGCGGCGCGCGAACGGATCTGGATCACCACGCCCTATCTCGTCCCCGACGAAGCCGTGTTCGCGGCCTTGCGGCTCGCCGCGCTGCGCGGCGTGGACGTGCGCATCATGATTCCGTGCCGGCGCGATCACGTGGTCGTGTTCGAAGCCTCGAAGCTGTATGCGTACGACTCGCTACGCGCGGGTATCCGGATCTTTCGCTACCAGCCGGGCTTTCTGCATCAGAAGGTGGTGCTGATCGACAGCATGGCCGCCGCGATCGGCAGCGCCAATCTCGACAACCGCTCGTTCCGGCTCAACTTCGAGATCATGGTGCTGACCGTGGACCGCGGCTTCGCCGAAGAGGTTGAGGCGATGCTGCTCGAGGACTTCGCCGAATCGATCGAAATCGATCGCAACGAGTACCGGCATGCGAGCGCGCTGCGGCGCGTGTTGATGCACGTGGCGCGGCTGTTCGCGCCGATTCTCTAGCTGCGTTGCATTTGCGCCGGTTCCTTGCCTTACGCTCCGCGGCAACTCAAAGCGGCAACTCAACGCGGCAACTCAAAGCAGCCACTCAAAGCAGCTTCTCGATGTCCTCGGCAATCGCCTCGGGCTTGGTCAACGGCGCATAACGCTTGACCACCTCGCCGTCGCGGCCGATCAGGAACTTGGTGAAATTCCACTTGATCGCCTCGAGCCCCAGCAGGCCCGGCGCCTCGCCCGTCAGATAGCGGAATAGCGGATGCGCGTTCGCCCCGTTCACCTCGACCTTGTCGAACATCGGGAAGGTCACGCCGTAGTTCTTCTCGCAGAACGCGCCGATCTGCGCCGCGTCGCCCGGCTCCTGCTTGCCGAACTGGTTGCACGGAAAACCGAGCACCGTCAGCCCGCGCGCCGCGTAACCGTCGTACAGCTTCTGCAAGCCCGCGTATTGCGGCGTGAACCCGCATTCGCTCGCCGTATTGACGATCAGCAACACCTTGCCTTGATAGCGCTCGAGGTTCACTTCCTCGCCGCCCAGTGTGCGCGCCGAAAACGAATAGATCGATGTCATGGGCTCTCCCCTCTCTGAAAGCCGTCAGTCTATGCCAAAAGCCGTGCCGATACAGTCGGCCGAATGGCCGATGCCGCTTGAGCGCCCGGCGCCGGCCCCGGCGGTCTAAAATAGCGGTTTTCTTCAGCCGGCCTCTTCGTGATCCGCTTTAACCAGTTCAGCCTCGCGCGCGGCACCAAGCCGCTCTTCGACAACACCACGTTCACGCTCAACCCCGGCGAAAAAGCCGGCCTGGTGGGAGCGAACGGCGCGGGCAAGTCGACGCTGTTTGCCGTGCTGCTCGGCGAACTGCATGCGGACGGCGGCGATTTTTCGATCCCGCCCACCTGGCAGATCGCGCACGTCGCGCAGGAAACCCCCGCCGCAGACAAAACCGCGCTCGACTACACGCTCGACGGCGACGCCGCCTTGCGCGCGATCGAAGCGTGCATTGCCGAGGCCTCCGCCGCGCACGACGGCGCGGCCGAAGGCGAAGCGCACGCCGCGTTTGCGGACGCCGACGGCTACACCGCACCCGCGCGCGCCGAAGCCTTGCTGCTCGGCCTCGGCTTCACGCTCGAACAGACCCGCGAGCCGGTCAGCAGCTTCTCGGGCGGCTGGCGCATGCGGCTGAACCTGGCGCAGGCGCTGATGTGCCGTTCCGACCTGCTGCTGCTCGACGAACCCACCAATCACCTGGATCTCGACGCGATCATCTGGCTCGAAGACTGGCTGCATCGCTATCCCGGCACGCTGATCGTGATCTCGCACGACCGCGAGTTTCTCGATTCGGTCTGCAACGTCACGCTGCATCTGGAAAAACAGCAGATCAGGCGCTATGGCGGCAACTACTCGCAATTCGAAGTGCTGCGCGCGCAGCAGATCGCTTTGCAGCAGAGCGCGTATGAAAAGCAGCAGCGCACGGTCGAGCATCTGCAGAGCTACATCAACCGCTTCAAGGCGCAGGCCACCAAGGCGCGCCAGGCGCAAAGCCGCGTGAAGGCGCTGGAAAAGATGGAGCTGATCGCGCCCGCGCACGCGTCCTCGCCGTTCACGTTCGAATTCCGCACGCCCGATTCGGCGCCCAATCCGATGATGGTGATGGAAGACGTGCGCTGCGGCTATCGTAGCGACGGCATTGAGATTCCGATCGTCGATCATGTGATGCTGTCGATCCAGAACGGCCAGCGCATCGGCCTGCTCGGCGCGAACGGCCAGGGCAAGTCGACGCTGATCAAGACGCTCGCCGGCACGCTCGAAGCGCTCGGCGGCCAGGTGCGCGAAGGCAAGGGGCTGCGCATCGGCTACTTCGCGCAGCATCAGCTCGAAACGCTGCGCCCGGACGACACGCCGTTGCAGCACCTCGCGCGCCTCGCGCCCGATACGCGCGAACAGGAATTGCGCGACTTCCTCGGCAGCTTCAATTTTTCCGGCGAAATGGCGACCTCGAAGATCGCGCCATTCTCCGGCGGCGAAAAAGCGCGCCTCGCGCTGGCGCTGATCATCTGGCAAAAGCCGAACCTGCTGCTGCTCGACGAGCCGACCAATCACCTCGACCTCGAAACGCGCCACGCGCTCACCATGGCGCTCGCGCAGTTCGAAGGCACGCTGATTCTCGTGTCGCACGACCGGCATTTGCTGCGCGCCACCACCGATCAGTTCATGCTGGTCGCGAAACACCGCCTGCAGGAATTCGACGGCGATCTGGACGACTACCGCGACTGGCTGCTGCAACATGCCGCCGAACAGCGCGCGGCGCTCAAGGCGGGCAACGCATCCAGTGGTGCGAACGGTGCGGACAGTGCCGCCGACGGCGGCGTGAACCGCAAGGAACAGCGGCGCCTCGAAGCGGAGACGCGCCAAAAACTCGCGCACCTGAAAAAGCCGCTGCAAAGCCGCGTCACGAAGATCGAAAAGGAAATGGACGCGCTCAACGCGGAGAAGGCGGCGCTCGATGTGTTCGTCGTCGATCCGGCGAGTTATGAGCCCGAGCAGAAAAGCAGGCTGACGGAGGCAATCCGCCGTCAGGCAGACGTGAACGCACGCCTCGAAACGCTCGAAGCCGAATGGCTCGAGATTCACGAGGAACTCGAACAGATCGGCTAGCGGCACGCCGCTTGCGGTCCGCACCGGCATCGACGGGAGGTTGGCTTTGTCATCTGCGACATCATCCGGGGTGTCGTCCGGGCCGTCATCGGTGCCGCCCGCGCTGCAAGGCTTGCGCGTGCTCGACCTGACGCGCCTGCTGCCCGGTCCGGTCGCCGCGTTGCGGCTTGCCGAACTCGGCGCGGACGTGCTGAAGATCGAGGCGCCCGGCGCCGGCGACCCCACCCGCGCGATGATGCAGTCGTCGAGCGACCGCGTGGCCGGACGGCCCGGCGCGTTTTACCGGCTGGTGAATCGCGGCAAGCGCGAAACGCGCCTCGACCTCAAATCAGAGGCGGGACGCAACGTGTTGCGCGCGCTCGCCGCCGAAGCCGACGTGCTGATCGAGAGTTTTCGGCCAGGCGTGATGGAGCGCCTCGGCGTCGGCTATGAAACGCTGCGCGCGGCCAATCCCCGGCTCGTCTACTGCGCGATCAGCGGGTATGGCACGAGCGGCCCATTCGTCGACCATCCCGGCCACGACCTGAACTACATCGGCTATGCGGGCGTGCTCGATCAACTGGCGAGCCGCGACGGCACGCCGATCCTGCCGAATTTCCAGATCGCGGATCTGCTCGGCGGCGCGCTGAGCGCGGTCACGCAGATTCTCGCCGCGTTATGGCACGTGTCGCGCGGCGGCGCGGGCCGCTTCATCGACGTATCGATGGCGCACGTCACGCATGCGCATAACATCGTCGCGCAAGTCGGGCTCGTCAATGACGGCGCCGCGCCGGCAGCCGGCGGCGGTCTGCTGAATGGCGGGGTGCCCTGCTACAACCTGTACCGCACGCTCGATAACCGCTGGCTCGCGGTCGGCGCGCTCGAACTGAAGTTCTGGGAAACGCTGTGCATGGCGCTCGACCGGCCCGAATGGGCGACGCGCCACTGGAGTCTCGGCCAGGCGATCGGCGGCCCGGACGCCGCCGCGCTAACGCAGGAACTCGCCGACATGATCGGCAAGCGTGCGCTGGAGGAATGGGTGCGGTTGCTGGAGCCGCTCGGCTGCTGCGTGTCGCCGGTGCTGACGCCGGCGGAAGCCGCGCGGCACCCGCTGTTCGATCCGCAAGCTCTCGCGGCGGCGAGCGGCGGCGAAAACGAAGCGGAAGCCGACGACCGGTTTATCGGTTGAACGGAGCGTTCGACCGGCGTGAGGCAAAAGCCAGGTCGACCGGCTCGGCAGTCATGCAGCGCTTACCACCGCGCAGTTCAGGCAAACGCCGCTGCCCCGAACCATCAGCGCCGTGCCGGCGTCTGCCGCGGCAAGGTCTGACGCGGTGTCTTTTCATCGTCGTACAGCAGATGCTTGCGGCCTTCCACGTGACGATTGATCGTGGCTCGCACCTCGGCGGCCGTGGCGTGCTCGGCGACCACGCCCCGCGAAATCTGCCCCGCCGTATCGATCCATTCGACGATCCGGCAAGCACCGCCCCAAGGCTGGCGAATAGGCTCGGAGACGCGGCAACCGCGCACCTGCATCGGCCGCTCGGCCACGGTTTCATATGACTGTTTCAAGGCGCGATCCTTTTTCGGGCATCAGAAGGGATGCAATATCCCCGCAGCTTAGGAAAAAGGAATGTCCGATGGGTTACAACCAATATGGAGATATTTACCGCGCATTACGGGTCGCGCCAGCGCGCACGGGCGCGCAAGCCCCGTCTATTCGAGCGTGCGAACCCGGTCGATAGCCTGTTCGATACGCTCGACCGCAACGACCTGTAAGCCTTCGATCGGCTGCTTCGGCGCATTGGCCTTCGGAATGACCGCGACGGAGAAGCCCAGTTTGGCGGCTTCCTTCAGCCGCTCCTGACCGCGCGGCGACGGCCGGATCTCGCCGGCCAGCCCCACTTCCCCGAATACGACGAGTCCCTTGGGCAGCGGTTTGTTGCGCATCGACGAATGAATCGAGAACAGCACGGCCAGGTCGGCGGCGGGCTCGCTGATCTTCACGCCGCCCACCGCGTTGAGGAACACATCCTGATCGAAACAGGCAATGCCGGCGTGCCGATGCAGCACGGCCAGCAGCATTGCGAGCCGGTTCTGCTCGAGGCCCACCGCGAGCCGCCGCGGGTTCGGCGCGTTGGCCGAATCCACCAGCGCCTGCACCTCGACCAGCAACGGCCGCGTGCCCTCCTGCGTGACCAGCACGCACGAACCCGGCACCGACTGCTCATGCTGCGACAGAAACAGCGCCGACGGATTGGCGACGCCGCGCAGGCCGCGCTCGGTCATCGCGAACACGCCCAGTTCGTTGACCGCGCCGAAGCGGTTCTTGATCGCGCGCACCAGCCGGTACGACGAATGCGTGTCGCCCTCGAAGTACAGCACCGTGTCGACGATATGTTCGAGCACGCGCGGCCCCGCGAGCGCGCCTTCCTTGGTCACGTGGCCGACCATGATGATCGTGGTGCCCGTCTGCTTGGCGATCCGCGTCAATTGCGCCGCGCATTCGCGAACCTGTGCGACCGAGCCGGGCGCGGAAGTCAGCGCATCGGAATAAACGGTCTGAATCGAATCGATCACGGCGACGTCGGGCCGTTGCTCGGCGATCGTCGCCTGGATTTTTTCGAGCTGGATTTCCGCGAGCAGTTGCAGCTCGCTCGCCTTCGAGCCGGGCTCCAGCAACGAAAGCCGCTGCGCGCGCAACGCGATCTGCGCGGCCGATTCCTCGCCGCTGATATACAGCGCGCGTTTGTGCGCAGCGATTTCCGCGAGCGATTGGAGCAGCAGCGTCGATTTGCCGATGCCCGGATCGCCGCCGATCAACACCACGCCGCCCGGCACCAGGCCGCCGCCCAGCACGCGGTCGAATTCGCTCACGCCAGTGGAAAAGCGCGGCACGTCGGACGCCTCGATGTCGGCGAGACGCCGCACGGGCGCGCTCTTCGCGAGCGACTGGAAGCGGTGGGTGGACGGCGTTTCCGCGACCGATTCCACCAGCGTGTTCCATGCATTGCATGACGGGCATTGACCGGCCCATTTCGGCGATTGCCCGCCGCATTCACTGCAGATGTACAACGTCTTCGGTTTAGCCACGCGCGATTGCCTGTATTGCTGTTCTTGGGAGGGTGGGCTCGGTGAGGAGAGTTCGGCGAGTGATTGGTCGGCAACCCATGCGGCCACCGAGCCGATATACGCGGACCGCCATTGGCGGCTCGCCCGTCGGTGTGCAAACGCCGCACGCGCTACCGGAAGAAACCGCCTACTCGGCGCGCACCTGCACGCGCGGCGCCACCGCGCACATCAGCTCGTAGCCGATCGTGCCGCATGCCTGCGCGACGTCGTCGATCGGCAGCGAGGCGCCCCACAACTCGACGCGCGAGCCGACGTTGGCGGTCGGGATCGGCGTCAGGTCGACCGTGAGCATGTCCATCGAGACGCGCCCGACGACCCGCGTGCGCACGCCGTCGACGATCACCGGCGTGCCTTCCGGGGCGATGCGCGGATAGCCGTCCGCGTAGCCGCAGGCCACCACGCCGATGCGCATCGGCGCGCGCGCCTTGAACAAGGAGCCGTAGCCGACCGTCTGGCCTTCGCCGATGGTTTGCACGGCGATCAATTCCGAACTGAGCGTCATGGCCGGCTGCAGCCCGGTGCCCGCGATCGCGGCCGTCACGCCCGAGGGCGACGCGCCGTACAGAATGATGCCCGGACGCACCCAGTCGAAGTGCGTTTCGGGATGCCACAGCGTGGCCGCCGAATTGGCGAGGCTGCGCGCGCCGGCGATGCCTTGCGCGCCGCGCTCGAAGGCGTCCATCTGATGCGCGACGCCGCGTTCGCCGTCGGCGTCCGCGAAGTGGGTCATCAACGTGATCTGGCCGACGCCCTGGCAGGCGCGCGCGCGCTCCCATGCGGCGCGGAATTTTTCCGGCGTGTAGCCGAGGCGGTTCATGCCGCTGTTCATCTTCAACTGGATGTTGACGGGCTTGGAGAGGCGCGCCATTTCAAGCATGCGCAACTGTTCGTCCGAGTGCAGCGCCGTGGTCAGGCTGTAGCGGTCGATCACGTCGATATCGGTCGGACGAAAAAAGCCTTCGAGCAATAAAATTGGGCCGGCCCACCCTAATTCACGCAACTTCACGGCTTCTTCGAGGTCCAGCAACCCGAAGCCGTCGGTTGCGCGCAGGCCCGGAAAAGCGCGCGCGAGGCCGTGCCCGTAAGCGTTCGCCTTCACGACGGCCCAGATCTTCGACTTTGGCGCGTAGCGCCGGGCGACGGCGAGGTTATTGGCGAGTGCGGAGGTATGAATCGTGGCTGAGAGGGGGCGCGGCATGGGATATTTTCGT
Organism: Paraburkholderia terricola; assembly: GCF_900142195.1. Taxonomy (GTDB): domain Bacteria; phylum Pseudomonadota; class Gammaproteobacteria; order Burkholderiales; family Burkholderiaceae; genus Paraburkholderia; species Paraburkholderia terricola. The sequence continues at coordinate 42,486 of NZ_FRAB01000006.1, read as the reverse complement.
AAAGACGCTTGCGAATCAGCGGCTTACAGGGCGTTTTCAATGCCAGTCCGCCGCTGGGCGGTGCGATCAAGGATTCTGCTAGTCCGAATCCATCTATTTTCATGATATAAAGCCGTGCGCACAACCCATTTCGAACGGCATAAGCCCGGACGCCTTGCACGCGGCCGGGGCGGACAGGCCGCAGCGAGGACAGCATCGCATCAGATGAAAAAAGGTTTTTACACCATCATGGCCGCGCAGTTTTTCTCGTCGCTGGCCGACAATGCGCTTCTGATCGCCGCTATCGCACTGCTGAAAGATCTCCACGCTCCGAACTGGATGACGCCGCTGCTCAAGCTGTTCTTCGTGCTGTCGTACGTCGTTCTTGCCGCTTTCGTGGGCGCCTTCGCCGACTCGCGTCCCAAAGGGCACGTGATGTTCATCACCAACACCATCAAGGTGGTCGGTTGCCTCACGATGCTGGCGGGCGCGCATCCGCTGCTCGCGTATGGCATCGTCGGCTTTGGCGCGGCGGCCTATTCGCCGGCCAAGTACGGCATTCTCACCGAACTGCTGCCGCCTGACCGGCTGGTCGCCGCGAACGGCTGGATCGAAGGCACCACGGTCGGCTCGATCATTCTCGGCACCGTGCTCGGCGGCGCGCTGATCAGCCCGCACATTGCAGCACCGATCCTCAGGCACCACATTCCCACCGTCAACACGCCAGCCGAAGCGGCCATGCTGATCATCATGGGAATCTACGTGATCGCCGCGCTGTTCAATCTGCGCATTCCCGACACCGGCGCGCGTTATCCGAAACAGGAACGCGGCCCGATCAAACTGGTCACCGATTTCGCCGACTGTTTCGTCGTGCTGTGGCGTGACAAGCTCGGCCAGATTTCGCTCGCCGTGACGACGCTGTTCTGGGGCGCGGGCGCAACGCTGCAATTCATCGTGCTGAAGTGGGCCGAAGTGTCGCTCAACATGTCGCTCTCGGAAGCGGCGGTCCTGCAGGCGGTGGTCGCCGTCGGCGTGGCGGCCGGCGCGATCTTCGCGGCCTCGCGCGTGCCGTTGAAGAAGTCGCTCTCGGTGCTGCCGGTCGGCATCATCATGGGCGCCGCCGTGATGCTGATGGCGTTCTATACGCGCGATCTGTTCCCCGCGCATTGGGGGCTGTATTTCGGCCGCGTGCACGTGCCGGGCTACCTGATTGTCGCGTACATCTTCCTGATGATCGTCGGCGGCCTCTCGGGCTTTTTTGTCGTGCCGATGAATGCGCTGCTGCAGCATCGCGGCCATGTGCTGTTGTCGGCGGGTCACTCCATCGCCGTGCAGAACTTCAACGAAAATCTCTCGGTGCTCGTCATGCTGTGCCTGTACGCGGTGCTGGTGTGGCTCGACGTGCCGGTCGCGGCGGTGATCGTGCTGTTCGGCACCTTCGTCTGCCTGATGATGTGGGTCGTGATGCGCCGTCACCAGGCGAATCAGCGCGCGTTCGACTCCGTCGCGCTGATCGGCGAAGTCAAGCATTGACCCGCGGCGGGGGCCCCGCTCCCGTCATGTCCGCGCCCTCCACCTTCCCGCCTTGCCATGACTCAACCGATTCCGAATGTGCTGACGATCGCCGGTTCCGATTCCGGCGGCGGCGCCGGCATTCAGGCCGATCTGAAGACCTTCTCGGCGCTCGGCGCCTACGGCGCGAGCGTGATCACCGCGCTCACCGCGCAGAACACGCGCGGCGTCACGGCGATTCACGCGCCGGACCCCGCGTTCGTTACCGCGCAACTCGACGCGGTGTTCGACGATATCCGTATCGACGCCGTGAAGATCGGCATGCTCGCGAATGCGCCGATCGCGCGCGTGGTCGCCGATGCGCTGCGCCGGCACAAGCCGAAGCACATCGTGCTGGACACGGTGATGATCTCGAAGAGCAATCACGCGCTGCTGCTGCCCGATGCGGTCGCGGTGGTGCGCGACGAACTGCTGCCGCTCGCCGACCTGCTCACGCCCAATCTGCCGGAAGCCGCCGCCTTGCTCGGCGTGCAGCCCGCGGCCGACGAAGCCGGCATGGTCGCGCAAGGCGAAGCGCTGCGCGCGCTCGGGGCGCGCGCGGTGCTGATGAAGGGCGGTCATCTGAGCGCGGCGGATAGTCCCGACTGGCTCATCGAGGAGCACGGCTCGCTGCGTCTTGGCGGCCCACGCGTGCCGGTGAAGAACACGCACGGCACGGGCTGCACGCTGTCGTCGGCGATCGCGGCGCTGATTCCGCAACGCGGCGACCTGGCGAGCGCCGTGGCCGACGCCAAGCAGTATCTGACAGGCGCGTTGCAGGCGAGCGATCAGCTCGACGTCGGCAGCGGCGTCGGGCCGGTGCATCATTTTTATCGGTGGTGGTAACGCGACTGGCGACATGGCGCGCCTTGCGCGGTTGCCGTTACCGTTGCTGTCGCTATCGCTATTGCCGCGCGTAGTTCCGCGCCTGCTCCGGCCACTCGTCCGGCACGATGAATCCACGCGAGCGCTCGATCGACGCGCCCGTGCCGTCGGAGACAAACGCGGCGACCATCGTCGGTCCAGGCTGATGCGAGATTTGCGCCGCGAGTGATTCGGCGTCGACGAAAGCACCACCCGCGGACCGCGCCTCATCTCGTTCGTGATGCCGCGGCGCGAGCCATTCGAGCCGGGGCAACACACGCCAGCTTTGTCCATGCGCGGCCGCGAAAGCCGGCCAATCGCCGCGTGTCACCCACCAGCCGCGTCCATGCGCCGGATCGAGCTCCACGGGATCGGACGGCGTCTCGCCATGCCGGTAAAACAGCCAGCCTTTGATGAACATGCGCGGCGCCCACGGCCCTTCGTGGCCGACCGACGCGAACTCTTCGCGCGCGCTCAGCGGCAACTGATGATTGAGCACATGCGCCAGCTTCAGATCGAAGCGGTCTTTCAGATTCGGGCCGACGTAATCCGCGAGGCGCGCGCGCCCTTCGCCGGCGTGCAGATAGCACTTCACGGCCAGTTCCCAATGCTGCCGCGCGCCCTGTTGCGTCTGCACGAGGAAATCGCATTCGCCGAGCGTGACGCCCGCGCGCCGCAGCGGCACACTCGCCGCGACCAGCCGCGCCGCCGGTCCATGCTGCAAAAACCACGCGAGCAGACGTTCGGCGTAGCGGCCCAGACGCGTGACGCGCGTCGCCGCGAGATCGCGATGCAAGGGTTCTGGCGCGGCGTCGAGCGCGCGCAGCCAGTCGACGGTGGCGGCGGCTTCGAGCGGCGTTTCGAAAGGATTCGCGAGCGCGCCCACTGGCGGCTGCGCGCGCAACAGATCGGCGCTCAGCAGCAGCCACGCGAGATCGCGCACCGCCGCATCACGCAACGAAGCGAGCAATGGATCCAGCAGCGCGGCATAAGCGCCGGGCGCGGCGGCGGGGGCCGCCGTCGGCCCGTCCGAGGCCATCACTGCGCCACGTTCGACGACGCGCCGCCGGCCGCGCGCCACGTATCGCGCGCGAGGCACAGGTCGGCCCACGCCTTCGCCTTGTCGGGCAGGCTGCGCAGCAGATACGCCGGGTGATAGGTGACGATGACCGGCACGCCCTCGTATTCGTGCACGCGGCCGCGCAGCGACGAAATGCTCGCGTCGGTTTTCAGCAGACTTTGCGCGGCAAAGCGGCCCAGCGCGACGATCAGCTTCGGCTTGACCAGCGCCACCTGGCGTTGCAGATACGGCTCGCAACGCGCGACCTCGTCCGGCTCGGGATTGCGGTTGCCGGGCGGGCGGCACTTGATCACATTCGCGATATAGACGTTGGCGTCGCGCGCGAGCGTGAGCGATCGCAGCATGTTGTCGAGCAGCTTGCCGGCCTGGCCGACGAACGGCTCACCGAGACGGTCTTCGTTTTCACCGGGCGCTTCGCCGATCAGCATCCAGTCGGCGTTGCGATCGCCGACACCGAACACCGTGTTCGTGCGCTTCTCGCACAGCCGGCAGCGTTGACAGCCGGCGACGCGCTCGCTCAACGAGTCCCAGTCGAGCGTGTGGATCGCGGGCGGTTCGGGGGTTTCATGGCGGGCTTCGGCGGCGACGTGCGCGTCGGTGGGCAGATCGTCGAACCACGCGAAATCGTCGTCGGGCGGCGCGTCGAATTGCGCCCGCTCGGCAGCGCCGGACCGCGGTGATTGCGGCTGACGCGGTTCCGCCAACGGCGCGCGACGCTCGGCCTGCCCGCCAGCCTGCGTCGGCGGCGCCGACTCGCTTGTGCGTGCCGAAGCCTCGCGGTCGAACCGACCGCGCGGTTCGCCCGACTGTGACGACGGCTCCGCACGATTCGCCCCACGCCGCTCGACCTCCGCTTGCGCGGAGCCGACGGGCCGGGTTTCGCCCGCGCGCATCGCGGGCCGCTCGGCGCTCTCCGTGCGAGCGGACTGGCTGCCGCCCTGCTCGCGCCCAACCGAAGCCGGCTCGCGCGCCGCGAAGCGTTGATCGTCACCGCGCGCGCCGTGCTCCGCTAACGCCGCGGCATCCGGCTCGACGCCGGCCTCGGCGACCGCTTCCCGCGCCGCCGCCATTCCGCGCCGCACCCACAGCGGCGTCAGCCCAAACTCTTCCAGTACCGATTCATGCAGCGCCATCTGCGCCCTCCGTGGCAAACGAGTAACGCATCACGATGGCGTCCTCCCGGCTGCGATGCCGCGCCGGATAATAATTCTTGCGCCGGCCGATCGACGCAAAGCCAAAACGTTCGTAAAGCCGGATCGCCCGATGATTCGACGGTCGCACTTCGAGCAGCAGGCCTTCGAGTTTCTCGGCGCGCGTGATGCGCACCGCCTCGCGCAGCAGCGCGAGCCCGGCGCCGGCGCCCTGCGCGGCGGGCGTCACACATAAGTTGAGCAGATGCATTTCATCGACCACCGGCATCAATACGCAATAGCCGATCAGCGTACCCGTGACGTGCCGCAGACAGACGCCGAAATAGCCGTTGCGCAGCGAATCGCCGAAATTACCGCGGCTCCAGGGGAATTCATAAGCAAGCTTTTCGATGGCCGCGACCTCGTCGAGATCGCCCTCGGTCATCGGCGACATATAGCGGTCCGCCAGCAACACGCCGCTCATTGCCCGGCCTCGCCCTGCCGCGCTTCGTGCGCGAGCCTCGCGGCTTGCCCGGCCTTGGCCGCTTTATCGGCGACGCGCTCCGCCGTGGTTTGCGCGACCTTGTCGCGCACGTATTCCGGCGCGGCCTGATCCGCGGGCACCGTGCGGCCGGCGCGCAACGCGCGCAGCGCCGCGTGCGCCAGAGGCACGGCGTGCGGCAGTGCTTCGCCGTCGACGGTTCGCGCGGCGGCAACGGCGGGTAGCCGCGCGCCGAAGGCCGCCGCGGCATTGCCCGCGAGCGTGAAGGGGACGTCGGGCAAGACCAGCCGGTCCGGCGTATCCAGCGAAGCCGCCTGGAGCGTGCGCCATTCGCCTTGCGCGTCGTCCCACGCGTAGTCGGCCCAATAGATTTCGTCCATGCGGGCGTCGAGGGCGGCCAGCACGCGCGTGGCCGACGGGTCGCGCAGCCTGGCGCTCTCCGCGCAGGCCAGCAGCGTGCTGATCGGCACCACCGGCAGGTTCAGGCCGAACGCGAGACCTTGAGCGACGCCGGTCGCCGTGCGCAAACCCGTGAACGAGCCGGGACCGGAGCCGAACGCAATGGCGTGGCAATCGGCCAGCTTAAGGCCCGCTTCGTCGAACAGTTCGCGGATGGCGGGCAGCAGACGCGTGCTCGAGACCGCGCCGGTCTGCTCATGGCGCAACCAGATATGAGGCTGCGCGGACGAGTGGCCCGGCGCGCCGGCCGCGGCCGATAACAGCGCCACCGAGCAGAATTCGGTCGAGGTATCGAGGGCGAGGAGCACAGTTTGAGTCATGGACGGTATTGTAATCGGCACCGCGCACGCGGATGCGGTTTTGGGACGCCCACGCGCGCCTGGCATCGGCCGGTGTTTGGAGTGCGCCCTCGGGCACGCGGCGGTATCCAGTTGTTATGATCGTCAGCCCAACCCACCCCAACCCGCCCGGAGGCAAAACAACAATGACCGACATCAACGCGCAATTCACTCAAGCCCAGGAAGACGTCAAGCAACTGCCCGAGCGTCCTGGCAATCTCACTCTGCTGCGTCTCTATGCACTCTTCAAGCAGGCCACCGAAGGCGACGTGCACGGCGACAAACCGGGCTTTACCGATATCGTCGGCAAATACAAGTACGACGCCTGGGCGACGCTCAAGGGCACCGATCGGGACGCCGCGAAGCAGCAATACGTGGAACTCGTCGAATCGCTCAAAAGCGGCGCATCGGCGTAAGCCGGCCGCATCGACATAACGGCGTCGTGTGATCAGCCCGCTCTGACGGGCCGATTCGCCAGCCAATCGGCGTCAGGCGGCAACCCGCTAGCAGCCCGAGCAAACTTTTTCAGTAAGAAACGTCCTAACAGTGGCGCGGTGCAACAAAAGTCGATACAATGCCGCCTGCGCTTCACTGCTTTGCCCGGCTTTCTCCTAGCGGCCCTTGCGGCGCAGCGCCTCGTAGCGTTTAGCTCCAATCCAGTTTAGAACCTGTCCCCTCCTGCCTAGCCCCCTACGGGCGATCATGTCCCAGGCTGGCGGCACGCCGTGTTGGCATGTCGCATCCGATACAGCTTCTAACGAAAAGCTCGCCTTCATTGCTGCGAGCTGCCCCCGTTTTTCGATTTGCTCGCTGCTTCTTTGCTCGCTGAATCCGACGACTTGGGTATGCCGATTGGCGCCGACGTTTTAATTCCCTGTGTTTTAAGGATTCACATGACTTCGAGCAATACCTCCAGCAGCCCGTTGAACGCCATCGCCGATCAAGCCCTCGGTCTCGCCGACGCACCCGTGCAAGCCGCAGCCGCTGCTGCCGCTCCGGAAGCCGTCGCGGCTGTCGCGGCTGAGCCCACCGGCCCGACGTTCGCGTCGCTCGGTCTGTCCGCGGACGTCGTCTCCGCGCTGACCGCCGCTGGCTATCAGAACCCGACGCCGGTTCAGCAACGCGCCATCCCGGCCGCTATCGCCGGCCGCGACCTGATGGTCTCGAGCCCGACCGGTTCGGGCAAGACCGCCGCGTTCATGCTGCCCGCCATCGAGCGTTTCTCGCAACTGCAAAAGGCGCAAGCCAGCCAGCCGCGCGAACCGCGTCCGGCTGACGGCGCCCGCACGCGCCGTCCGCAACCGGTTGCCCGTCCGACCATGCTGGTGCTGACGCCGACTCGCGAACTGGCGATGCAGGTCACGACCGCCGCCGCCACGTACGGCAAGCACCTCAAGCGTCTGCGCACCGTCAGCATTCTGGGCGGCGTCGCTTACGGCCAACAGTTGATGCTGCTGGCGAAGAACCCGGAAATCCTGGTCGCCACGCCGGGCCGTCTGATCGACCACCTGGAGCGCGGTCGCATCGATCTGTCGCAACTGCAGATCCTCGTGCTCGACGAAGCCGACCGCATGCTCGACATGGGCTTCATCGAAGACATCGAAACGATCGTCGCGGCCACGCCGGCCACGCGTCAAACCATGTTGTTCTCGGCCACGCTCGACGGCAAGATCGGCTCGCTGACCGGCCGCCTGCTGAAAGATCCGGAGCGTATCGAGATCGTTCAGCGCCTCGAACAGCGCACCAACATCGCGCAAACCGTCCACTACGTGGATGACCGCGATCACAAGGATCGCCTGCTGGACCATCTGCTGCGCGACGCCGGCCTCGATCAGGCTATCGTCTTCACGGCAACCAAGATGGACGCCGACCAGTTGGCCGGCCGCCTGGCCGACGCCGGTTTCGAATCGGCCGCGCTGCACGGCGACCTGCCGCAAGGCGCACGCAACCGCACGATCCGCGCACTGCGCGAGCGCCGGGTGCGCGTGCTGGTGGCAACGGACGTCGCCGCTCGCGGCATCGACATTCCGGGCATCACGCACGTGTTCAACTACGATCTGCCGAAGTTCGCTGAAGACTACGTGCACCGTATCGGCCGTACCGGCCGTGCGGGCCGCTCGGGTATCGCGGTGAGCCTCGTGCATCACGCGGAACAGGGCGCGTTGAAGCGCATCGAGCGCTTCGTGCGCACTCCGCTGGCGGTCAACGTCGTCGAGGGTTTCGAGCCGCGCAAGTCGGCTCCGTCGGGCACGGGTCGTCCTGGCTTTGGCGGCCGCGGCCGTCCGGGCGGCGGCAACGGCGGCGGCCGTCGCTTCGGTAGCGGCAGCGGCGCGGGCAAGCCGGCCGGCAACGGCGGCGGTGCACGCAGCGGTAGCGGCAACGGCGGCGGCTGGGCCGGCAAGTCGGCTGGCGGCGGTTCGCGTGAAGGCTACGGCGGTTCGCGTGACGGCGGCTTCGGCGCACGCCGCAGCGACGGCCCGCGCACGGCGCGTCGCGGCAGCTAACGGCATGAGGCCGGGCGCCTTCGGGCAACCGGCCATTGCATGGCTCGTGCGGAAAGCAGCACGAAAGTCAGCATGAAAAAACCCGGACGGCCCCGCGCCTTCCGAGGAGTCAAAAGAAACCGGTGCTCAGGCGCCGGTTTTTTTTCGTCCGCGTTTGGGTGGGCGCCCATATTTCACGATGTGGAAAATTTTTTTGCGTCGTAAAAAATCGTGCTGCAAAGCACAAGACAGGCTATTGCAAGATGGAAAAAGACGTTTCTTAATGCGGAAAGATTCGTGCAAGCCGTTGATTTTAAACATAAACAAATATTCCAAAAACACTTCACCGCGACTGTCGCGCGACCAGCGGTTTGCCTAGACTCTTATATAAGACTTCACGAAACGAAACGCCGGAAAGTCCCCGCCTCCGGCCAGCCGCTTCGAGAAGACAGAATCACCCATCCATTACAGGCAACCAAGGAGCACACCATGTCCCGTGAAGAACAAGCCAGGCAACTTCAACAGCAATGGGCCACCGATCCGCGCTGGAAGGGCGTCAAGCGCACCTACGCCGCCGAAGACGTGGTCCGCCTGCGCGGTTCGGTTCAAGTGGAGCACACGCTTGCCAAGCGCGGCGCGGAAAAGCTGTGGGAAAGCGTCATTAACGAGCCGTTCGTGAACTCGCTCGGCGCGCTGACCGGCAACCAGGCGATGCAGCAGGTCAAGGCGGGCCTGAAGGCAATTTATCTGTCGGGCTGGCAAGTGGCGGGCGACGCGAACGTCGCCGGCGAAATGTACCCGGACCAGTCGCTGTATCCGGCGAACTCGGTGCCGCTCGTCGTGAAGCGCATCAACAATACCTTGACGCGCGCCGACCAGATCCAGTGGTCGGAAGGCAAGAATCCGGGCGACGAAGGCTACATCGACTACTTCGCGCCGATCGTGGCCGACGCTGAAGCCGGTTTCGGCGGCGTGCTCAACGCCTTCGAACTGATGAAGGCGATGATCGAAGCGGGCGCCGCAGGCGTGCACTTCGAGGACCAGCTCGCGTCGGTCAAGAAGTGCGGCCACATGGGCGGCAAGGTGCTCGTGCCGACTCGCGAGAACATCGCCAAGCTGACCGCCGCGCGTCTCGCCGCCGACGTCTCCGGCGTGCCGACGGTGCTGCTCGCGCGCACCGACGCGGAAGCCGCCGATCTGATCACCTCGGACGTCGATGAAAACGACAAGCCGTTCCTGACCGGCGAGCGCACGGTCGAAGGTTTCTACCGCACCAAGCCGGGTCTCGAACAGGCGATTTCGCGTGGCCTCGCCTACGCGCCGTTTGCCGACATGATCTGGTGCGAAACCGGCAAGCCCGACCTCGAATTCGCGAAGAAATTCGCCGACGCGATCCACAAGGAGTTTCCGGACCAGCTCCTGTCGTACAACTGCTCGCCGTCGTTCAACTGGAAGAAGAATCTCGACGACGCCACCATCGCCAAATTCCAGCGCGAGCTCGGCGCGATGGGCTACAAGTTCCAGTTCATCACGCTGGCCGGCTTCCACGCGCTGAATTACTCGATGTTCAACCTCGCGCACGGGTATGCCCGCAACCAGATGACCGCGTTCGTCGAAATGCAGCAGGCCGAATTCGCCGCGGCCGAAAAGGGCTTCACCGCCGTCAAGCATCAGCGGGAAGTCGGCACCGGCTACTTCGACGCGGTCACGCAAACGGTCGAACGCGATGCCTCGACCACCGCGCTGCACGGCTCGACCGAAGACGAGCAGTTCTTCGACAAGAAAGTCGCGTAATCGGACACCGCGTCTGATCGCGGCAACGGCAAGGCAAAGACGAAAAAGCGGCCCCGTCAGAGGGCCGCCGTCAGGGAGGAGAAGCCACGAGGCGTAAACGGATCGCGCCTTGTGACTGAAATCTGGGAACGTTGGGAAGAGCGGAGACCAAGCCGGCACGGCGCATCGTGCGGCGACCAGGGGCGCGCCGGCCTGGACGGCCGGCGCGTTTCCTTCAGGCCGCGGAAAGCGGACCTCGCCCAAGCCATTCAGCGATACACGATCACCGGAATCTTGGTATGCGTGAGCACCCGCTGTGTTTCGCTGCCGATCAGCAGACTGCCGAGTCCGCGACGCCCGTGCGACGCCATGAAAATCACGTCGCAGCGGCCCTGCTCGGCCGCCTCGATGATGCCGAGGTACGGCGCCGGGTGCACGCTGGTGCGGCTGTCGAATGCGACGCCGACCCGCCGCGCCGCCAGTTCCACCTCGCGCAAATGCGCCTGCGCTTCGCGCTCGCTGCGCTGCAGGAACTCGGACGGCGGCTCGACCACCACATCGGCGAAAGGCGAGTACGGATATTGCGGCAGACACGCGTAGGCCGTGATGCGCGCGCCGACCGCCTGCGCGAGATCGATCGCGCCGTCGATCGCCTTGCGTGACAGGTCGGAACCATCGGTCGGAACCAGGATGTGCCTGAACATGATGCCCTCCGTCGCCGGCTGCGCGCAGCGCGGCGTCAGCGCCAAACGAAGCGCGGCAGACGAACCGCTTCAATCGATTGTAGTGCGCGGAAACGCACACACGCGTTGGGTTCAGGGTCTGTTCGCATATCGGAAACCCCTGCGCGGGTATGCGAGGCGCGCGACACGCCGCCCGGCGTCAGCCCCAGTAATCGGGATGGCCGTATGTATGCTTGAGAAAATCCAGAAACAGCCTGACCCGCAGCGGCAGATGGCGACGCTGCGGAAACACCGCGTGGATGCCGATCGGCGGTGCGGCGAATTCGTCGAGCACGCTCACGAGGCGCCCGGCGGCGATGTCGGTGCCGACCTCCCACCACGAACGCCACGCGAGCCCATGGCCTTCGAGGCACCAGTCGTGCAGCACCGCGCCGTCCGAGCATTCCATCGTGCCGGACACCTTGATCGACACCACCTTGTCGCCCTGCTGGAACATCCAGCCGCGCTGCTGATTGGCGCTCGCGCCGAGCGCGAGACAGTTGTGATGCGCGAGATCGGCCAGTGTGTGCGGCGCGCCGCGCCGGCTCAGATACGACGGCGAAGCCACACAGACGCGGCGGTTTTCACCCAACTTGAGCGACACCAGCGACGAATCCGGCAATTCGCCCAGACGCACCGCGCAATCGAAACCCTCGTTGACGAGATCCACCAGCCGGTCGGAGAGATCGAGCGTGATCGAGACGTCGGGATGCGCGACGGTGAAAGCCGGCACCAGCGGCGCCACGTGCTTGCGCCCGAACCCGGCCGGCGCCGACAGCCGCAAATGGCCGCTCGCCTTCACCCCGCCCGCCGACACGCTCGCCTCGGCGTTCTGCATATCGTGAATGATGCGCTGGCAGTCCTCGAGAAAGGCGGAGCCTTCGAAGGTCAGCGTGATCTTGCGGGTGGTGCGCACCAGCAATTTGACGCCGAGGCGCTCTTCGAGCGCGTCGATGCGGCGGCCGATGATCGCCGGCGCGACGCCTTCGGCGGACGCCGCGGCGGAGAGGCTGCCCTTGGCCGCGACGGCGGCGAAAGTCTCGATCTGCTTGAAACGATCCATGAGGGCTGGGCGCAGCGGTGTGGAAAGTGGTCGATGCGCGTGAGATTAGGTGGGTGAAAGTAAAAGATCAAGTGATATTCAGCCTCTTTTTTAGCGTAAGGCATCACTAATACAATCCGTCTCGACCTCTGACAGGAGTGCACGGCAATGTCGGCCACAACGACACTCTCCCCAAAAGCAGTGATTTTCGACGCCTACGGCACGCTTTTCGACGTGCATTCGGTGATCGCCGCCGCGGAGCAACTATTCCCCGGCCACGGCGACGCGCTTTCGCAGTTGTGGCGACAAAAGCAGATCGAATACACGCAGTTGCGCACGCTGGCCGCTCCGGCCGACGCACCCGGTGCGCACTACCGGCCGTTCTGGGACATCACGCTCGATGCGTTGCGCTTTTCCGCGCGCAAGCTTCAGCTCACGCTGGGGCGCGCGGCCGAAAAGCGTCTGATGGACGAATATACGTGCCTGTCCGCCTTCCCCGATGCGATGCCCGCGTTGCGTCTGTTGCGCGACGCGGCTTCTGCATCCGCATCGCCGCCGACCCCGGGCGCGCAAGCCGGCTCACGCGCCGGGCTCGCGATCCTTTCGAACGGCAACCCGCAAATGCTCGACATCGCGTTGAAGAGCGCCGGCATGACGGGCTTGTTCGATCACGTTCTTTCCGTCGACGCCGTGCGCGCCTACAAACCCTCGCCCGCCGCTTATGGCCTTGCCACGCAAGCGTTCGGCGCGCAGCCGCGCGAGATCGTCTTCGTATCGTCGAACGGGTGGGACGTGGCGGGCGCGGCGTGGTTCGGCTTCACCGCTTTCTGGCTCAACCGCCAGAATGCGCCCGCTGAGGAGTTGGGCGTCGCGCCGCATGGCGTCGGCGCGGGCATGAACGATCTGCTCGCTTTTCTGGCGACGCTCGCGCCGCCCGCTCGCACGAGCGGCAGTGGCAACCCCGGCGGCAACCGCACGCGCCACGGCCCTGGCGCATGACGGCCGCCACCCGGACCCACGACACCCGCATTTCAAACGCACGCAACCGCATCTGAACATCCGCATTTTTGCAATCTGACCGACCAAGGAGAAATCATGGCGAATCCGCTGTCATCGTTGTCGCTGCCCCAGGGCATGGAAATCACGGCTGAAATCGAGCCGGGCTATGAAGCGATTCTCACGCGCGAGGCGCTCGAACTCGTCGCCGCGCTGCATCGCACGTTCGAACCGCGCCGCCAGCAGTTGTTGCAGGCGCGCGCGGAGCGCACCAAGCGGCTCGACGCCGGCGAGCGTCCCGACTTCCTCGCCGAAACCCGAAGCGTGCGCGACGGCGACTGGACCATCGCGCCGCTGCCGCAAGACCTGCAATGCCGGCGCGTGGAAATCACCGGGCCGGTGGAGCGCAAGATGATCATCAACGCGCTGAACTCGGGCGCCGATTCATACATGACCGATTTCGAGGATTCGAATGCGCCGAGCTGGGATAACCAGATCACCGGTCACATCAATCTGCGGGATGCGGTGCGCCGCACGATCTCGCTCGAACAGAACGGCAAGTCATACAGGCTGAACGACAAGGTCGCCACGTTGATCGTGCGTCCGCGCGGCTGGCATCTGGACGAGAAGCACGTGAAGGTGGACGGCAAGCGCGTATCGGGCGGCATCTTCGATTTCGCGCTGTTCATGGTGCACAACGCGAAGGAACTGATCGCGCGCGGCTCGGGCCCCTACTTCTATCTGCCGAAGATGGAAAGCCATCTGGAAGCGCGTCTGTGGAACGACATCTTCGTCGCGGCGCAGGAAGCGGTCGGCGTGCCGCGCGGCACGATCCGCGCGACCGTGCTGATCGAAACGATCCTCGCCGCGTTCGAAATGGACGAGATCCTGTACGAATTGCGCGAGCATAGCTCGGGGCTGAACGCCGGGCGCTGGGACTACATCTTCTCGGCGATCAAGAAGTTCAGAAGCGACAAGGACTTCTGCCTCGCCGACCGCTCGCGGATCACGATGACCGCGCCGTTCATGCGTGCGTATGCGCTGCTGTTGCTGAAGACCTGCCATCGCCGCAATGCGCCGGCCATCGGCGGCATGAGCGCGCTGATCCCGATCAAGAACGATCCGGCGGCGAACGACAAGGCCATGGCCGGCGTGCGCTCCGACAAGGCGCGCGACGCCGGCGACGGTTACGACGGCGGCTGGGTCGCGCATCCGGGTCTCGTGCCGATCGCGATGGAGGAATTCGTCAAGGTGCTCGGCGACAAGCCCAATCAGATCGGCAAGCAACGCGACGACGTGCTCGTCACGGCGACCGACCTGATGGACTTCCGTCCCGAAGCGCCGATCACCGAAGGCGGTCTGCGCAACAACATCAATGTCGGCATTCACTACCTGGGCTCGTGGCTCGCGGGCAATGGCTGCGTGCCGATTCACAATCTGATGGAAGACGCCGCCACCGCGGAAATCTCGCGCTCGCAGGTATGGCAATGGATTCGCTCGCCGAAGGGCAAGCTCGACGACGGCCGCAAGGTGACGGTCGAACTGGTGCGTGAGCTGTCGGCTGAGGAGCTCGACAAGGTGAAGCAGGCGGTGGGCGGCGACACGAAGCCCTACGAACGCGCCGCGCAGATCTTCGAGCAGATGTCGACGTCGGAACAGTTCACCGACTTCCTGACGCTGCCGTTGTACGAGGAAATTTGAGGCGGCTCTCGAAGCTCGGCAGTAAGCCCGCTTTCGCCATCGGGTACGACATGAAAGCGGCTTGAGCCGCAAGACCGACCCGCCGACGGCCCGCCAGGCGCATGCCTGTCGGGCCGTTTTTTTAACTTGCCATGCACGCGTCGTGCGCCCGCGCTATCGCGTGTTGCGGTACTCGACCCAATCACCCGATCTGATTTCGGGAAGCCCCTTCACCGCATTGGGCGCGACCGGATAGAAGCGGCAGTTCACCACGTTGCCGTCCACTTTCACCATCACGTCGCGCGCGACGAAACGCTCTTCCACACCGGGATAGACCGCTTCGATTTCGTCGAGCACGGCGATGAGCTCATCGTCGATTTCGTAGACGTCGCCCTTGACCTCCACGCCCGCTTCGTCGACGACGAGGCCGGGATACAAACCAAAGTCGAACAGATGGCCGCGGACCGTGGCGCTGCCGAGCAGATTCGGCTCGGCAATGTCGTTACGCGCGGCGGCGGCGCGGATGTCGTTCACTTCACCGGCCCGCAACGTGCCGTATACGAAGACAGTCTGCATCGTCGTGTGCTCTCCTTGAATGGTGTTCGGGTGGTTTGCGTTGGGCGGCGACCCATGCAATCGGCACATTATGCAACGGCGGACCGCGAGCAACACCTACAATGAGAAGCTCGCACGGTTCCGGGTTTTCATGCGCTCACGCTTCGATGGGTGTCGCGCTTGCTGGTTTCGCGCTTCTTGAGTTTCGTCATCTGGATCGATCTTTGTCATGACTTCGTCCGCCGACTCTGGTCCGTCGAGCCTCGTGCACTTCGCCGACATTCCGCCCGAATTCCAGCCGACGCCAACGCATCCGATCCGCGTGCGCTCGCGGCTGATGCCCGCGGGCTCGCGCTTCGCGCGTCATACGCATGCGTGGGCACAGGTGGCCTATGCGTCGCGCGGCGTGCTGCGGGTCGCGACGACCGGCACGACATGGATGGTGCCGCCCTCGCGGGCCATCTGGGTGCCGCCGCACGTGACCCATGAAGTCGTCGCCGTCGAAGACGCCTTCTTGCGCACGCTCTATATCACCGACAGCACGGTGCCGGCCGGGCTCGACACGCCGCGCGTGGTGGAAGTGTCGAATCTGCTGCGTGAAGTGATTGCCGCGCTCGACGCGCCCGATATTTCGGCAACGCGCGAGCAGTTGCTCGGCGCCCTCGCTCTGGACGAGCTGACGCGTTCGGAGCCGCTGCCGCTTTCCGTGCCGATGCCCAACGAAAAGCGTCTGCGTGCGCTGTGCGAGGCGGTGATCGCAGACCCGACTCATGGCGAATCGCTCGAGTATTGGGCGTCCAGCGTGGGCGCGAGTACGCGCACGATTGCGCGGCTGTTTCGCCAGGAACTCGGCGTGAGCTTTTCGCAGTGGCGTCAGCAGGCGATCCTGGCGCGGGCGATTCCGCTGCTGAGCCAGGGGCGGCCGCTCTCGCATGTCGCGCTGGAGTTGGGCTACCAAAGCCAGAGCGCGTTTTCGGCGATGTTCCGGCGCGCGTTCGGCGCGAGTCCGCGCGCGTTCATCGAGCGTGGCTCGGAGCATCGCTTGAAAAATGGCGAGCACGACGAAGCGGAAGAAGACGACGAGGCCGCGCAAGACCGCGCGGATGCGTCAAACGGTTTCGGCCGCTGAGCACAGGCGTGGAATCATCTGCCTTAAACCCGCCGCGCCAGATGACGGATGGCGCCGAGTTGCGCGAGACGCGGCCCGGTCAGCTTGTAGCCCTTGCGCTGATAGAGCCGCGCAGCGGGATTGTCGACGAACACGCGCAGCTGCAACTCGCGCAAGCCTCGCTCGCGCGCCCATTGATGTGACATATCGAGCAGATAGGTGCCGGCACCGAGCCGCCGATGCCCTTCGGCGATCTGCACGTCGCGGATATGCAGCGAATCGCCTTCTTGCGTGATGCGCAGCACGCCGATCGGCGTACCGTCCACTTCGAGAATGAAATTCTCCGATTCGCGCCAACTGCCCAGAAACAGATCGCCACGCCAGACAAGATGATGACGGCGATAGTAGCCGCCCATGTTGTTGCGCGTCAGCGCCTCGGCGAACTCGAAATCGTCGATGCTGGCCTGGCGCAAATGAAACGGCGACGGAGCTTCGGTGGGATCGAACATGGCGGAACGACGAAGAGGAGTCGGGTCAACGGTAAAACAGGCCGCGCGCGCTGGCAATGGCTGTTTGTCCCGAGCATACCCAGGCCAGGCAGCGGAAATAAAAAAAGCCCACTTCTTGCGAAGTGGGCTTTCCTGAATCTGGCGGAGCGGACGGGACTCGAACCCGCGACCCCCGGCGTGACAGGCCGGTATTCTAACCAACTGAACTACCGCTCCAGATTTCCGCACCGTTCAGATTTCCAACCGAACGACGCCGATGACTTGGCGTCCCCTAGGGGATTCGAACCCCTGTACTCACCGTGAAAGGGTGATGTCCTAGGCCTCTAGACGAAGGGGACAACGTACTGCTTACACCTTTAATGAAAAAGCCCGTTCAAGTTTGCATGAACGGGCTTTGTCTGGCGGAGTGGACGGGACTCGAACCCGCGACCCCCGGCGTGACAGGCCGGTATTCTAACCGACTGAACTACCACTCCAGTCTTTACACCCTAGCTTGCGAGCGTCGGTTATTTCTCTGCAAGCCGCATTGCTTTACTGTGTTACTTCGAACACTAAAGCGACGCTGATGTTTGGCGTCCCCTAGGGGATTCGAACCCCTGTACTCACCGTGAAAGGGTGATGTCCTAGGCCTCTAGACGAAGGGGACATAATCTTTTCAAATCATGTCTGACTCGCTGCCAACTCACGATAACTTGCTAGTTATTCGTTTCATCAACTGCGAAGTCCGCTATTTTAACTACGTCGCAACTGTTTGTGAAGTCTTTTTTGCTACAAGTTCCAAGCTTCAGAACGACTTCACCTGGCTACTCGGCTTCAGCATATCTGGCTCATAAAACAGCTTCTTGAACCTGCGCCGAAGCGCCCAGCAGCGAAGAACGAAATTATACGCACGCCTCTTCGCAGCGCGCAAGAATTTTCTATCACTGCGCTGCCTCGTTGCCGTGTCACTGCCTTGTCACTGCGACAGCGCGGCGGCGGCGCGAACGGTATCGTCTATGACGGGTGCGCAGGCCCGCTGCCCTTGCGAATTCCCGCTTGCCGCGGATCCGAATCGCGTCGGCCGGGCTCATCGGCTGCGACGTTCTCGCGACGCAGTTGCGCATTGGGACTCGATGTGCGCGCCTTGCCGCGATCGGGCTCCGCCTCGGTGTTGGTGCCGGTCTTGCCGTTGCTTCTGTTGGCGACTTCGCCGGTCCGATCAAGCTCGTCGTCGAGATCGTCGCTGTCCAGATCGTCGTCGGGGTTCATCGCTCGGCCTCCGTCAGATCATGTGCCAACACATAGGTCAGCAACGCGCGGGCCCGCCAGTTTCGACTACCCCGACGCCGACATCTTTCAGTCCGGCTTGCGCGCCACGACAGTCGGAAACATGCGGGCGCGATCGTCGACGAACGTGATGTCCGTGAAGCCCGCGCGCTCGAGTTGCTCGCGCGTTTGCGCGTGGGTACGGAAAGCACTCCACTTCGCCTCGATCACCCGCACGAACAGCACATGCTGAAGCGCGAGCGCAGCCGTGGACACCGCGCTCATATCCCACGGCGACTCGGGCGACAGCACCGGCGGCGGCGTCAGAAAGCTCGTCACCAATTGCCCGCCCGGTTTCAACGCATCGAGGAACTTGCGATAGAGCGCGACCACGCGCTCATCGTCGGGCTCGTAGATATTGAGGCCGTTGCTCGTCAGCACGTCCGCCTCGGCATTCAGATCCATCGCCCATGCGTCGGCCTGGCGAAGCGACAGCCGCTCGGTCAACCCACGCTCGGCCGCGAGCGCACGCGCGCCGTCCAGAGCCCGCTGATCGAGATCGACGCCGACCAGCCTGACATCGGCACACGCGGTGTAATCGAGCAGCAGCAAATCGCCCATCAATCCGCACGGCACCGATGCAAGCACGAAACCGGGCTTGAGCCGCGCCTGCACTTCGCGACGAAACAGCCCGAAGCGCTCGCGCGTGGCAAGCACGGCCGGCATCTCCTCGAAGACCCGATATTCGAGTTCGGACACCGCGCCACGCTGCAAGGTGCCCGGCTCATAGGTCACGAGGCGGTGCGTCCAGTACGCATCGAGTCCGCGATTGGCGAGCAGGAAGCGGCCAAGCTCGAACGCGGACAACTGATCGACGAGCGCGACCTGCTGCTCGATCGTCGCGCCGGGAAGATCGGCGCCGGCGCGCAGCCGCGCTTTCGCGGTCTCGACGGTGTGTTCGTGCGAGAGGTCGGGACGGCTATCGTGCGAAACATGCGAAATCAGTCGATCGGAATCATTCATCAGGAATGTCGATGGGTTGGTGAAATGGAAGCGTGATCATAGCCCGCTTATCCAGCTCGGACCAACGCGTAACGCCACGTTCCCGATCCCAAGAAGCCTTCTCGAAGCGAGCGCGGCAGCGGCGCGCGCAACCCACCGCCACGCCGCCGCCCCGCCCTGCCGACGAATCGCTACGTCCGCGCCAAAGCCTGCGCCACCAACCGTTGCTGCTCCTGCAAGTGAGCCTGCATCGACGAATGCGCGCCCGATGCCGTCGCGTTCCTGCACACATTGCCGAGCCGGCAACGCGCCGGCATCGCTTCGTCGATCTCGTCCCGCACGAAGTGCCACGCGCCGTGGTTCTTTTCCTCTTCCTGGGCCCAGACCACTTCCGCGACGTTCGGGAATCCGGCCAGCGCATCCGCGAGTTCCCGCGTCGGGAACGGATACAACTGTTCGATGCGGATCAGCGCCGTGCGCCTATCGCCGGACGCGTCGCGCGCGGCCTGCAAGTCGTAAAAGAACTTGCCGCTGCACAGTACGACGCGGCTCACCGCATCCGCCGACGCGATCCCGGCATCGCGCAGCAACGGCGCGAACGAGCCGCCGTTCAATTCGTCCAGCGCGGCGTGCGAACGCGGATTGCCGTGCAGTTGCCCTTTCGGCGACATCACGACGAGCGGTTTGGGATCGTCGCTCAGCGCCTGCTCGCGCAGCATGTGAAACCACTGCGACGACGTGGAAGGCATCACGACCTTCATGTTGCCGTCGGCGCACAGTTGCAGGAAACGCCCGAGGTAGGCGCTCGAATGCTCGGGGCCGAAGCCTTCGTGACCGTGCGGCAAGAGCAGCGTCAGCGCGGACGGATAGCCCCATTTGTCATGGCCCGCCGCGATGTACTGATCGATGAAGACCTGCGCGCCGTTCACGAAGTCGCCGAACTGCGCTTCCCAGATCGTGAGCCGTGTCGTCGACTGCACGCTGTAGCCGTATTCGAAGCCGAGCACGGCTTCCTCGGTGAGCGGCGAGTTGACGATGTCGAAGTCCCCTTGATGCGCCCCGATGTTTTGCAGCGGCACGTAGCGCTCGCCCGGATCCGCCGTGTCGGTCTGCGAATGCCATACGGCATGCCGATGCATGAACGTGCCGCGGCCGACGTCCATGCCCGAAATCCGCACGCTGCCGCCGTCGTCGAGCAGGCTCGCATAGGCGAGATTCTCGGCGAAACACCAGTCGACCGTTTGGCGTTCGTCGGCCACCGCCGCCCGCCATTTCGCGATCAGGCCGCGGACGAAATCGTGCACCTGCAAGCCCGCCGGCGTGCGCGTCAGCGCCGCCGTCAGCGACTGCAAGCGCGCGAGCGACAACGGCCGGCCGGGCCTTGCCGTGACCGCGCGGTGTGGCCTCGGCGTCGGCGTGGGCTTGGCACGCGTTTGCAGATGCTTCAGCGCCTGGGCGCGCAATTCCGCAAGCGGCGTCTCGTCCGCGAGCGCCGCGTGATACATCTCGGTGACCGTCGGGTGCGAGGCGATCGTCGCTTGCTGAAACGGCTGCGTGATGGCGGGCACGTCATGCTCCGAGTGACCGAGACGCCGGTAGCCGATCAGGTCGATGACGACATCCGCACCGTATTTCATCCGGTATTCGAAGGCGATTTTCGCGGCCCGCACGACCGCGTCGGGGTGATCCGCGTTGACGCGGATCACGGGCGCGTCGATCATCCGCGCGATGTCGGTGCAGTACGCATTCGCTTCGACGTCCATCCGGTTCGGCGTCGTGAAGCCGATCTGATTGTTCACGATCACGTGGATCGTGCCGCCCAGCGCATAGCCCTCCTTGCGCGTGAGGTTGAGCGTCTCCATCACGATGCCCTGGCCGGCGAATGCCGCGTCGCCGTGCATGACGAGAGGCAGGCAGCGGATGTCGGGATGCTCGTCCTGGTAAGCGCGCGCCATGCCGCTGACCACGGGATGAACGCTCTGCAGATGCGAGGGATTGTGCGCAAGCACGAGCGCCACGTCGCCGTCCGGCGTCTCCTTCACCACCGCGCCGCCGAAGTGATACGGCAGGTCGCGCTGAAGCGCCGAGAACCGCGATTGCTGGTCGAGGCAGTCCACGATTTGCGCGGGATCGAAACCCATCACGTTGACGAGCATGTTCAGCCGGCCGCGATGCGGCATGCCGGCGAAAATCTGCCGCACGCCATGCTGGCCGGCCTGCTCGACGATGGCTTCGATCAGCGGTATCAGGCTCTCGCAACCTTCCAGCGAAAAACGCTTCGCATGCTCGAAACGCGCGGCGACGTGGCGCTCCCACATTTCCGCGGCCAGCAGGCGCTGCAACACCTTGTGCCGCTGATCGTGGGCCGGCAGCGGCGCGAGTTGCGCTGACTTCAGGCGCGCGCATAACCAGGCGCGCGGCGCCTCGTCGCGGATGCCCGTCACGTCGAGCCCGATCGCCCCGCAGTAGACGTGCCGCAGTTGCCGTTCCAGTTCGTGCACGGTGGCCGATGGCGGCAGCAATGCGTTATCGGCGGCGATCTGCTGCGTCGGCTCGAGGCCGTGAAACTGCGGCTGCAACTGCGGCACCTCGGGCAGCGGCGTCAGATGCAGCGGGTCGAGCTGCGCCTGACGATGACCATGCAGGCGGTACGCCTCGATGAAATGCTTGATCCGCAGGGAGCCCGCTGTCGTCGGCGCATGGGCAGCCGGCTCGAGAGGTGCGCTAAAGGGCTGGCGAGAAAGGGTAATCGGCTCGGAGTAGGCGTGTGACATGTTGATTAGGCATCCGGGGAGAAACCGTCAATCGGATCTCGCAGTCCGCATTCCGATGCGCGAGCGTGGCCCCTGCAACGGCAGTACGACGATGTGCCACGATCTGGCGGCAGACGGCGAGACAGGAAGCAACGCAATGCGGTACGGGCTTGCATTGCATGCCGCGTTTTGTTTCATCGAGCCGGCCTGTCGGCAGGCTCGTGTCTCCGTCCGTTTGCTGCTTCACCTCTTGTTGTCGGGTCGATAGATGCGGGGCGGCTAGGCGGCCACCCAGGCACCTTGCGCGCTCATGTCGCCGGTGTGGCGCGCGTGCGTTTCGCGCACGCTGCCGCGCTGTTCCTGCGACACGTCGCCGTGCAGCGTGAATGCGCTGACCGTTTCCGTGAGCTGGCGTGCCTGATCCTGCAGCGCCTGGGCCGCCGCGGCGCTTTGCTCGACGAGCGCGGCGTTTTCCTGCGTGACCTTGTCCATCTGCGTGACGGCCTGGTTGATCTGCTCGATGCCTTCGCTCTGCTCCTGGCTCGACGAACTGATTTCAGCCACGATGTCGGTCACGTGCTTGATGCTCTGCACCACCTGGCCGATGATCTGCCCGGCTTCCTCGACCATCTTGCCGCCGGTGCCGACCTGATTGACGGAGTCGGCGATCAGCTCCTTGATCTCCTTCGCGGCGACCGCGCTGCGCTGCGCGAGACCGCGCACTTCGCTCGCCACCACCGCGAAGCCGCGGCCGTGCTCGCCGGCGCGCGCGGCTTCCACCGCCGCGTTCAGCGCGAGAATGTTGGTCTGGAATGCGATGCCGTCGATCACGCCGATGATGTCGACGATCTTGCGCGACGAGACATTGATCGCGTTCATCGTGCTGACGACCTGATTGACCGCCTCGCCGCCTCTCGAAGCGACCATCGACGCGTTCGACGCAAGCTGGTTGGCTTCGCGCGCGTTATCCGCGTTCTGTTTCACCGTGGAGGTCAACTGCTCCATCGCGGCCGCGGTTTCTTCGAGCGAGCTCGCCTGGTGTTCGGTGCGGCTCGACAGGTCCATGTTGCCGCTCGCCACCTCGCGCGACGCGTGAGTGATCGTGTCCGTGCCCTGCCGTACCTGCGCGACGATGCCATGCAGGTTTTCGATCATGCGTTTCAACGCGGTCAGCAGCCGGCCGACTTCGTCGGTCGTGTCCACTTCCAGACGATGCGTGAGGTTGCCGCTCGCGACCGCTTCCGCGAGACTCACCGCGCGATTGATCGGCCGCGTGATGGTGCGGGTAATGAACAGGCCCGTGGCAATCGCGATCAATGCCGCGCAGAAGGCGAGCACGATCATCTGGATCTTCGCGTAGTGCGCTTCGCCGACGGCGTCGGCGACATCGCGCTCCATTTGCGCGGCCTGATAGTCGACCATCTTGTCGACCAGCACGTAGTAGCTGTCCTGCAAGCGCGCCATGTCGCCCTGATAGAGCGCGCGCGCCTGCTGCTGATCCGTCTTGACCAGTTCGAAGAATTTCCTGACGCTCACGCCGTACGCGGCGCGCGCATCGAACTGTTCCTTGAAGAGCGCCTTGCTCTGCTCGTTCAGCAGATGCTTTTCGAGTTGCGCGTAGGCGTCTGCGTTGAGCTTGCGGATCGCCGTGTAGTCGCTCATGTACTTCGCCGCTTCATCGGGCGAAGTGGCCAGCAGCAGATTGCTGAGAATCCCGTTCGCCTTGTAGCCGTTACCCTTGATCGTGTTGCTCAGCGCGATCAGCGTATAGCGCTCGCTGACGATCTGATCCATTTTCGCGTTGCTGGAGTCGAGGTGGCGGATGCCCACCACGGCGGTGCCGATCAATAGCGCCACGACCAGGGCGAACGCGGAACCGAGACGAACCCCGATTCGCAAGTTGGAAATCTTCATGTTTTGCAATTCCTGTGTATCAACGCCGCAGTAAAAAGCTGTCGTGAAGCGGGCGACCACGCGCTGTGCGTCAGGCAACCACACCGCTCGGCGCGCCTGCCTTTCTCGAGGCGGCACGTCGCTTCACGACCATCGCCACTTGAACCTGGCAGACGTAGAGCCCTCGCAAACCTTTGCGTACGCGGGCGCGCGCCAATCTTCATACGATATGTCGGCCACGATTTGGGAATCTTGAGTGCTCGACCGTCGAAAATTGCGAAGCGTCGCGGGAGGGGCGTTTCTGGCGGGTGCTGAGACCACGAGACAAGATGGGCGTGGCCGGGAGGAGACGAACACCGCGGGGTGCTGCGCCACCCGCGGGTTGTTTATTACGTTTTTCTTTCTTGACGAAGACGGGTGACGCCCGCCATTTTCGATTCGCGTCTAATCACCATCAGCATCGGAAACCGCATTGCGCGGCGCATTGGGCGGTTTCCCGTTCCTCGATGCATGACGACGCCTGCTCTCGCATCAACGCTTCACGACATTGAAGATCTTCACGGCGTTCGCGAGCGTCTGCGACTGTTCCTGCAACGAGCCCGCCGCCGCGGATGCCTGCTCCACCAGCGCCGCGTTCTGCTGGGTGACGCTGTCGATCTGCGCGATGGCCTCATGAACCTGCTCGATGCCGGCGCGTTGATCGGCGCTGGCCGTGCTGATCTCGCCCATGATGTGCGTGACCTGCTCGACGCTTTTGAGAATTTCGTCCATCGTGCTGCCGGCCACGTCGACGAGCCGCACGCCGGTTTCCACTTTCGTCACCGACTGGCTGATCAGCGCCTTGATTTCCTTGGCGGCTGCCGCGCTGCGCTGCGCGAGTCCGCGCACCTCGGTCGCCACCACCGCGAAGCCTCGTCCCTGCTCGCCCGCGCGGGCGGCTTCCACCGCCGCGTTCAGCGCGAGGATGTTGGTCTGAAAAGCGATGCTGTCGATCACGCCGATGATGTCGACGATCTTGCTCGCGCTGCCGTTGATCTCGCTCATCGTCGTGACGACTTCGTTCATCACCTGGCCGCCCTTGACCGCGACGTCGCTGGCCTTCGCCGCCAGGCGGTTGGCTTCGTGCGCGTGGTCGGCGTTGTGCTTGACGGTGTTGGTCAGCGAGTCCATCGAATGCGACGTGCGCTGCAGGCTGATCGCCTGCTGTTCGGTGCGCACGCTGAGGTCGTTGTTGCCGGACGCGATTTCGCTCGATGCCTGCGCGACCATCTCCGCCGACTGCCGCACGTTCGAGATGGTCGTCTGCAGTTGCTTGCGCATCTGATTGAGCTCGTAGTTCAGCCACGCGATTTCGTCGCGGCCATGCGATTCGATCTTGCTCGCCAGATCACCGCCGGCAATGCGTCCGACCGACGCCACGACGCGCTCCACCGGCAATTTGATGCTGCGCCGGATCGCCCAGCCCAGCACGATGCCGATCGCCGCCGCGACCGCCGACGCGGCGCCCACGGACCACACCATCCTGTCGATCCACGCGCGCAATTCCGGCGATGCGTGAACGTCGACCGAACTGCGCATGGCCCAGATGGCAACGGCGCCCACCGCGATCACCAGCGTCACCATGACCGCGAAGCCGGCCGTGATCCGGGTCGTCAACCGGAAATTTGAAAGTTTGATCATAGTCACCACGCTTGGCCTGCTGCCTCTGGAATTCATACCGATGAACCCGCCGGCTGACTGCCGGAACGATTCATGTCGACGAGGCGTGCGCGCCCGCATGGCGAGCGGCCTGGATATCCGGTCCGATATCTGTCGCCTCTGCCGGTGTTTACGGCTTTTCGCGAGGCGCGCTTTAAGGGGGTTTACGCGATTCCAGCCATGTTTTTTAAGGATTTTTCCGGGCCGGAAATAAACGATCCGTTAACTAACCAGGCCCGGCATCAGCCCGTCTCACGCTCGACGAGATGAAAACCCACGTCGGTCACCCTCGCCTTGTCGATGCCGGCCAGCCGGTCCAGCAGGCAGCGCGCGGCGCTCAGGCCGATGCGCGTGCCGTCGACGCGCACGGTGGTCAGTTGCGGCGTGGTTTCCGTCGCGAACTCGAGGTCGCCGAAACCGCAGATCGCCAACTGCGACGGCACGGCGAGGCCCATGCGTTTGGCCGCGCCGAGCACGCCGATCGCGAGCAGGTCGGAGCCGCAGAACACCGCGTCGAGAGCGGGCGCCTGCTCGATCAGCGTCGGCAACGCGGCCTTGCCGACGGCCACCGAACTCGGCGGCGCGACGAGCACCTCGGCGATCTCGCGGATGCCCGCCTGCGCGAGCCGCTCGCGAAAGCCGTCGCGGCGCGCGAGCGCGCGGTCGTCGTTCGCGGACACGAGACCCGGCGCGCGCACCTTGCGCCGCAGAAAATGCTCGGCCACCGCCGCGCCGATTTGATGATGCGAAAAGCCCACCAGCATGTCGATCGGCGTCGCGGTCATGTCCCACGTTTCGACGATCGGCATGCCGACGTTGCGCAAGCGCTCACGCAAGGATTCCGTGTGCGCGACGCCCGTGAGCAGCACGCCTTCCGGGCGGCGGCTCAGCACCGCGTCGAGCAGCGTCTCTTCGTTCGAATCGCTGTAGCCGCTCAATGCCAGCAACACCTGATAACCGGCGCGCGACATGGTCTCGCTGAACACCTGGACCGTTTCGGAGAAAAGCGAATGCGCGATGGTCGGCACGATCGCCGCGATCAAGCGCGAGCGTGACGACGACAGGCCGCCTGCGAGACGATTGGGCACATAGCCGAGCTTCTGCACGACTTGCCGCACGCGTTCGAGCGTTTCCGGCGCGACCGTCTCGGGGCTATTGAATACGCGCGACACCGTGATCGGCGCGACGCCCGCCAGCGCGGCGACGTCGGTGATGCGCAAGCCTTTGGGGCCGCCGCGCATGCGCCTCGCGGGCGCGGCCGCTTCCGGCGCCTCGGGGCTCGCGGCGGCGCTCGGCTCGTCATTCGGCATGGTTCAGTCAGGGAAGTAACGTATCGCGCTCATTGTAGTCTGGGCCTCGTCACGAGCGCGGCCGGAACACCGGCGGTTCGCGCGCCAATGGCGCTTCATTCGGTCACCGGCACGCGGCTCGACGCGACGCGAGCGCCCCGCTCGCGACGCAGGAGCAGCAACGTGACGGTGGCGAAAATCAGCAGACAGGTCGCCGGAATCAGCATCGGCGCCTTCACGCTGCCGGAGGTTTGACGGACCCACGGCACCAGATTCTGCGCGATGAATCCGCCGATGTTGCCGAGCGAATTGATCGCCGCAATGCCCGCCGCGGCACGCGCGCCGACGAGGAACTTCGGCGGCAGCGTCCAGAAACAAGGTAGCAGCAAATACATGCACGGCGCACCGAAACACAGCGCGATGAAACGCAGCGTGTTGGTCGGCAGGAACACGGCGCTGAGAAAACACGCGACGCCGAGCAAGGCGGCCACCAGCATCGCGACAAGCGCGCGATTGCCGCCGCGCAGCTTCGAGGGCAGCCATGCCAGCACGAGCGTCGCCATCAGCCACGGAACGATGTTGAGCAAACCGTTCGTCGTATTGCTGACGCCGAAGCCTTTCACCAGCGTCGGCAGCCAGTAGCTCACGCCGTAGACGGACATCGACAGCATCATGTAGTAGAGCGCCATGCCGATCACGCGCGGCTCGGTGAGCACGCGCAGCAACGACGAATGCGCGCCGACGCTGGACTGAATCCGCGCGCGTTCGGCGTCGAGCGTGTGCGTGAGCCAGCTTTTCTCGTCGGCGGACAGGAAGCGCGCCTGTTTCGGCGACGCGGGCAGCAGGAACAATACGACGACGGTCAGCAGAATCGACGGCAGCCCGGTCACGATGAACACCAGTTGCCAGCCCTCCAGACCGGCGAGTCCGCCCTTGTCGAGCAGCCACCCGCAGATCGGCGCGCCGAGCATGTTGCCGAGACTGCTGCCGAGCGTGAAATAGCCGAGCATGCGCACGCGGTGCCGGGACGGAAACCACAAGGTCAGGTAATAGATCACACCGGGATACAAACCCGCTTCCGATGCGCCGAGCAGGAAACGCAGCACGTAGAACGTCGTCGCGTTCTGCGTGAAAGCAAGCAGCACCGTGACCACGCCCCACGTGAACATGATGCGCGCTATCCAGCGCGGCGCGCCGTACTTGTGCAGCAGCACGTTGCTCGGCACTTCGAAAATCAGGTAGCCGATGAAGAACAGCGAGGCGCCCAGCCCATAAGCGACCTCGGACAAACCGAGGCTGCCGAGCATCTGCAGCTTGGCGAAACTGATATTCGAGCGGTCGATGTAGGCGACCAGATAGAGCAGCCCGAGCAGCGGCATCAGGCGCAGGGCGAGGCGGTTGATCAGACGCGATTCGTCGATCGCGGGGGGCGTCGCTGGTGTCGTACCTGGTGTGGTGATGGTCACGGTGTCTCCTGCGCTCGCGTCGAATGCGCGAGCTGTGGGTGTGCGATGGATCGAAACCGCTTCAGCGCATTATTGTTTTTGTGCGCGCCACTGCGCGTAAGCCGCCAGGGTTTCCTCGTTCGGCGGATAGGTGCCGCGCAACGGACGGCCTTCCTCGATACGCTGCGTGATGAACGCTTCGAGCTGTTCCTGCTCGGCGGCGTCGCGCGCGACCTCTTCCGCCATCTCGCGCGGCACGATCACGACGCCGTCGACATCGGCGACGACGATGTCGCCCGGATAGACCGGCACGCCGCCGCACGCGATCGGCACGTTCATATCGACCGCATGGTGTTTCGCCAGATTCAGCGGCGCGCTCGCGCCGGCGCACCAGATCGGCAAGCCCAGTTCCGCGATCGTGCCGCTGTCGCGCACGGGACCATCCGACACCATGCCGGCCACGCGGCGTTTCGCGAGACGCAGCGCGAGGATCGAGCCGACCGATGCGACCGCGCGCTCGCCGCGGCAGTCCTGCACCAGCACGCTGCCAGGCGGCGCCGTCTCGACGGCTTTACGCTGCGGATGGTCCGGGTCCTGGAACACGCCCACGTGATCGAGGTCCTCGCGCGCCGGAATATTGCGCAGCGTGAACGCCGGACCGACGACATTGGGTGCGCCCGGCACGGGTTTGACGAGCGGCGCGACGCCTTGCAGAAAGACATTGCGCAGGCCGCGCTTGAAGAGTTGCGTGGTCAGCGTCGCCGTGCTGACGTGGCGGAGTTGTTCGAGTGTCGCTTCGCTGACGCTGATTTCGGATGCGGTCATGACAGGGCTCTGGTTGAGTTAGTGGATCTCGGGCTCGCTGCGCGGCGTGAGCGGCGCGCCGTCCGGCGCTTGGCCGCCCGGCGTGACTGGTGTTTGATTCTGCTGTTGCACGGCCTGGTTCAGCGGCTCTTCGAGGAAATCGAAGTCGCAGCCCTTGTTCGCCTGCGTGACGTGCAATTGATGCATCACGCCGAAGCCGCGCTCGAACGGAAGCTTCGGCGCTTGCCACGCGGCCTTGCGCGCGCCGAGTTCCGTGTCGCTGACGTCGAGATGCAGACGGCGCGCGGGCACGTCCAGTTCGATCAGGTCGCCGTCCTTCACCAGCGCGAGCGGGCCGCCGACAAACGACTCCGGCGCGACGTGCAGCACGCAGGCGCCGTAGCTGGTGCCGCTCATGCGCGCGTCGGAAATCCGCACCATGTCGCGCACGCCCTGCTTCAGCAGCTTTTGCGGAATCGGCAACTGGCCCCACTCGGGCATGCCGGGCGCGCCGACGGGACCGGCGTGCTGCAGCACGATCACCGAATCGGCGGTGACGTTCAGTGCCTCGCTGTCGATGCGCGCGGCCATGTCCGCGTAATCCTTGAAGACGACGGCCGGACCGCGATGCTTGAGCAGATGCGCTTCCATGGCGGCCGGCTTGATCACGGCGCCGTCCGGCGCGAGATTGCCGGTGAGGACCGCAAGCCCGTCGCCGGCGACAAGCGGATTGCCGCGTCGGCGGATCACGTCGTCGTTGAAAATCTCCGCGCCGGCGATGTTCTCGCCGAGGGTCGAGCCGTTGACCGTCAACTGCGAACCGTCGATCAGTTCGCCCAGTTCGAGCAGCAACGCGCGCAGGCCACCCGCGTAGAAAAAATCTTCCATCAGATATTGGCCGGCCGGACGCAGATTGCCGAGCACCGGCGTGATGCGCGCGAGTTCGTCGAAGCGCGCGGTCGTCAGATCGATGCCGGCGCGCCGCGCCACCGCCACGAGGTGGACGATCGCGTTGGTCGAGCCGGACATCGCCAGCACGGTGGTCACCGCGTTATCGAAGGACTTCGCGCTCAGGATGTCCAGCGGCTTGAGATCGGTCCACACCATCTCGACGATGCGCTGGCCGGTCAGCGACGCGAACTGCGCATGCCGCGAGTCCACCGCGGGAATCGACGAAAAGCCGGGCAACGTGAGGCCGAGCGCTTCGGCGGCGCTCGTCATCGTCGAGGCGGTGCCCATCGTCATGCAATGGCCGGGCGAGCGCGCGATGCCGCTTTCAATGCCCTTCCACTCCTCTTCCGTGATCTTGCCCGCGCGCAATTCGGCCCAGTATTTCCACGTGTCCGACCCGCTGCCGAGCGTGCGGCCGTTCCAGTTGCCGCGCAGCATCGGGCCCGCCGGCAGATAGATCGCCGGCAGATTCATGCTGATCGCGCCCATCAGCAAACCGGGCGTGGTCTTGTCGCAACCGCCCATCAGCACGCAGCCGTCGAACGGATACGACTTGAGCAGTTCCTCCGTTTCCATCGCGAGGAAGTTGCGGTACAGCATGGTGGTTGGTTTCTGGAAAGGCTCGGCCAGCGTCATCACCGGCATCTCGACCGGAAAACCGCCGGCCTGCCAGATGCCCCGCTTCACTTCCTCCACGCGCTGCTTGAAGTGCGTATGGCACGAGTTGATCTCGCTCCACGTGTTGACAACCGCGATGACCGGCTTGCCCATGTAATCCGACGCGTGATAGCCCATTTGCGCGGTGCGCGAACGATGGCCGAACGAACGCAGGTCGTTCACGCCATACCAGCGATAGCTGCGAAGCTCTTCGGGTGTTTTGCGGTTCGATGACACTGACGTCTCCGTGGTAGCGCTACCATGCCGGCCCGAGCGTTCGGGCCGTCGGTAACTTTCTCAATGGATGCGATGGTAGCGATACCATTGCGCGAGGTCAGCCAGGGTTTACCTCTCAAAGAACCTGACCGGGGATTATTGGCGGCGCAGCAGCCACATCAGATACGGCCCGCCGACGAGCGTCGCGATCACGCCGGCCGGCATCTGCTGCGGAAAGATCATGTTCCGTCCGAGCCAGTCCGACAGCATCATCAGCAAGCCGCCGATGAGCGCCGCGACGAGCATCTGCGAACGCGCGCGCGGGAACCCGACGAGACGCGCGAGGTGCGGCGCCATCAGCCCGACGAACGACATCGGGCCGATCACGACCGTGGCGCCCGCCGTCAGGATCGCCGCCACCACGAGCAGCATGAGCCGCGCGCGTTGCGCGCCGACGCCGAGCGCATTCGCCACGTTCGCGCCGAGCGGCAGGATCTCCAGCCAGCGCGCGCCGAGACCGGCGACGAACACGGCGGCGACCGTGCAGAGTGCGACGGCGATCGCCGTCGCGGGCAGGATCATGTAGGTCGAGCCGTACAGCAGCGGGCGCAGCAAGTTGCCGTAGGCGCCGCCGCTCGACGTCGCGAGCATGACGACCGCCTGCGAGAACGCGCTGATCGCGATGCCCGCGAGCAGCACGTGGTCCGGCGCGAAACCGCTGCGGCGACCGAGCGCGACGATCATCAGCAGACACGCCAGCGCGCCCGCCGACGAGCCCGCGAGCAACACGGGCGTCGAAGGCGCGCTTGCGACGACGGCCGCGGCCAGCATGCCGAGCATCGCCCCGCCGCTCACGCCGAGCAGATCGGGGCTGGCCATCGGATTGCCCGTCACGCGTTGCAGGATCGTCCCGGCGAGCGCGACCATCACGCCGGCGCCCAGCGACGCGACGAGCCGCGGCACGCGCCAGAACCACACGTCGTTCCATTGCGCGGCGTTGGTCCATTGCCAGCCGTGCAGCGTGACAGAAAAGCGCAGCGATACGACGACGCCGACGACAAGCAAACCGCCGAGCAGCAGCGCCGGCACGGCCAGCGCGCGGCGCGGCGGCGCGCTTTCCGCCGACGCCGGACGCGGCGCCTCGATATGCATGCGGCGCAGCATCCACAGCAGCAGCGGACCGCCGCAGAGCGCCACCGCGGCGCCCGTCGGCAGAAGCTCGCCCAGCACGCCGGGCAAGCTCTGCACGGCCTGGTCCGCGATCGCGAGCAGGAGCGCGCCGACGAGCGGCGCCCACAGCAACTGATCCTTCAGCCGGCGCGCGCCCATCAGGCGCGCGAGCACCGGGCCGCCGAGCCCGATGAAGCCGATCACGCCGACCGCGCTCGCCACGAACGCGCTCAGGATCACCGCGATGCCGAGCGCGACGGGCCGCGTCCATGCGAGCGACACGCCGAGCTGGCTCGCGCTGCCGTCGTCGAGCGAAAACAGCGTGAGCGGGCGCACCAGCAGCGCCGCGGCGACGCCGCACGCGAGCACGCGCGGCAGCAGCCAGACGACGCTCGCCCAGCCGTTCTGCACCAGCGAGCCGCCGCCCCAGATGAACACGGACGTGAGCGAGCGCTCGAAGACGATCGTCAGCAGCACGGACAGCGCGCCGCAATACAGATTCACGATCATGCCGGCCAGCACGATGGAGACGGCGGCGAAGCCCTTGCGCCAGGTCATCGCCAGCGTGGCGAGCATCGCCAGCGCGGCGCCGGCCAGCGCGACCGTGAAGCGCATGTCGGCGACGAGCGCGGGCGCGACCACCGCGGCGATCGTCAGCGCGAGATACGCGCCCGCCGACACGCCGAGCGTGAGCGGTTCCGCGAGCGGATTGCGCAGCACCTGCTGGAACACGACGCCGGCGAGCGACAACGCCGCGCCGGCGATCAGCGCGATCGCGACGCGCGGCAGCCAGCCATAACGCACGACCAGTTGCGGCAGCGTCGCGTCGGCGCCCGACAGCACGACGCCGGGCCATTGCGCGACCGGCAGCCGCGCCGACAGCGTGTGATAAACGAGCCACGCGGCCAGCATCAGCAGCAGCGCGGGTAGCCGCCAGGCGCGCGGCGCGGCGGTGGCGGCGACGGTCGCCGTCGAGCGGTTCATGCGGTGACTCCTTGCAGCGCCTGCGCGAGATGGTCGGCGAAGCGCATCGACGCGACGACGCCGCCGAGCGGCGGCAGCGGACCGATGTGCTGCACGCGGTTCTGCCTGACGAACGGCAGCGCGCGCCACAACGGGCTTCGCGCGAGTTGCGTGGCCACGGCGGGCGGCACGCCGATCGTGACGACTTGCGCGTCGGCATGTTTCGCGAGCGCGCCGAGGTCCGCTTCCGTCATGCCTTGCGGATCGGCGTAGTCCTGCCACGCGTTGTCAATTCCGAGCGCGTTCAGCACGCCGCCGAACAGGCTGTTTCTGCCGAATACCGCGATGTGCCGGTCGTCGATCGGGCGAAGCAGATAGACAGGACGCCGTGTCGCGCGAAAGCCCGCGAGACGCGCGGACGCGTCGGCCAGCCGCGCGTTCGCGCGCGCGAACAGCGCATCGGCCGCGGGGCCGCGGTCGAGCGTGTCGGCCAGCTTGCGGGTGGCGGCGTGAACCGCCGGATAGACGTCGATACCAGGGCCGAACAGTTGCACCGTCAATGTCGGCGCGATCCGTTCGAGCAAGGCGCGCAGCGGCGCGTGCCACGGCGTGATGACGATGAGATCGGGCTTGAGCGCCGCCAGCACCTCGAAGTTCGGCTGGTACAGCAGGCCCGTGTCGACGACCGAAGGCGGCAGCGGCGGATCGCCGTCGAGCTTCGCATACCACGAGGGACGCGACACGCCGACGGGCGCCACGCCGAGCGACAGTACGACTTCGGTCAGCGGCCAGTCGAGCACGACGACGCGCGCGAGCGAAGCCGCGGCGCGCCCCGCCGCCGGGTCCGCGAGCGGCGCGGCGGCGAACGCCGGGCGGGCCAACGAAGCACCCGATGCCGCGAGCGCCGCCGTGCTCAAACCGGCGAGCGCGAGACGCCGCCTGTTGCTAAACCGCGTGCCTGCCGTCATGACGATGCCTGCCGCGTGCCATCCGCCCGGCCCTTCCTCATCCGCATCACCATTGGTAGCGTGCCGTCCCGAGCACCGTACGCGTCGCGCCCCAGTAGCAAACGGCCGCCGTCGTGCAGTACGAGATGTACTCGCGGTTGAACAGGTTGTTCACGTTGAGCGACAGGCGCCAGTTCTGGATGTCGTAATGCGCGCCGAGATCGACGAGGACGCGCCCCGGCACCGTGAACGTGTTGGCCGCGTCGCCCGCCGAGCTGCTCATGTAGCGCACGCCCGAACCCATGCCGAAATTGCGCAGCGGTCCGCGGTGGAACGTGTAATCCGCCCACAACGACGCGGAGTTGCGCGGCGCGATGGTCGGCCGCTTGCCGAGGCTACTGGACGCCGTGTTCCGCGTCACCTCCTGGTTGACGAACGTGTACGACGCGATCAGCTTCACGTTCTCGCTCACGTTCGCATGCGCTTCCAGTTCGACGCCGCGCGAGCGGACCTGGCCGGTCTGGATCGCATAGCCCAGGTGTTGCGGGTCGGTCACGGAGACGTTGTCCTGCGTCAGGCTGAACGCGGCGAGCGAGAAGAAGCCGTCGAACCACTTCGGCTGATAGCGCACGCCGGCTTCGACCTGCTTGCCCCTGGTCGGCGAGAACGCGGCGCCCGAGTACGATGCGCCGAGCACGGGCTGGAACGAACGCGAATAGCCGATATACGGCGCGATGCCGTTGTCGAACTCATAGGCGAGGCCGGCGCGCCAGGTGAACGCGTGGTCGTTCGAATGGTAGGTCGTGCTGCTTCCCGTGGTGAGCGATCTGGTCTGCTGGTTGCCGCCCGTCCAGTCCTCGCGAACGCCGAACGTCAGCACCCAGTTGCGCCAGCGCGCCTCGTCCTGCGCATACACGCCGACCGTGCTCAACGAATAGTCGAGACGCGTGTTGGCCCGCTGCGTGGGCAGCGACGAGAAGTTCGGGTTGTAAAGATCGACCGTGCCGAGGACGGAGTTGCCTTCCGTGTCGCCGAGCATCGAGCGCTGATAGTCGAAACCGAACAGCAAGGTGTGCTGGACGGAGCCCGTCGTCACCTTGGCCTGCGCATGGGTATCGACCTGGAACTGCGAGTAGTGCTCGTTGTCGACGTTGCCCCACATCGACACCGTGCGCTTATCGGTGCCGAGCGCGCTCGTCACCGAGGTCTGGTAGTAATGCTGGTCGATATGCAGGTAGCGCAGGTTCTGCGAGATGCTGACCTTGTCGTTGATCGCGTGATCGAACTGATAACCGAACCAGTACTGGGTGCGGTGCATGCCGTCGCGGTCCGGATCGCCGAAGTATTTGTCGGGGCCGAGCTGGCCGTTCGGATTGGCGAACAGCGTCGCGCCGGCCGGCACGGGATTGAACATGCCGCCGTTCGGATCGCGCTGGAAGCTGCCTTGCAGCGTGAAGGTCGTATCGCGGTTCGGGCGAATCGTGACCGATGGCGCGATGGCGAGCCGCTGGTCCTTGATCTCGCTGACCTGCGTCTCGGCGGTGCGGGCCACGCCCGTCAGCCGGTAGAGCACGGTGCCGTTCTTGTCGACGGGGCCGCTCAGGTCGAAGCCCAGCTGATAGTTGTTGTGGTTGCCGATCTGCATCATCACTTCGTGGTACGGCTGCTCCATCGGCAGCTTGCTCACGTAGTTGACGAGGCCGCCAGGGCTGCCTTGTCCGTAGAGCACCGAGGCCGGACCATGCAGCACTTCCATCCGCTCCATGAAATACGGATCGATGCGCGGCGTCGCGAAGCGCGGCGACTGGTACAGATGCAGGCCGTCCAGATAGGAGTCGAGCGGGAAGCCGCGGCCGTAGAGCTGATCGAAACGGATGTCGGTGCCGTCCTGCGAATAGACGCCGGACGAGTAGCGCAACGCCTGGTCGACAGTCTGCGCGCCCTGGTCGTCCATCTGCTGACGCGTGACGACGGACACGCTCTGCGGATTCGTGAGCAACGCGGAATCCGTCTTGGTGCCGGTCATCGACCGTTTCGCGACGTAACCGACGCCA
Source organism: Paraburkholderia terricola (assembly GCF_900142195.1). Taxonomy (GTDB): domain Bacteria; phylum Pseudomonadota; class Gammaproteobacteria; order Burkholderiales; family Burkholderiaceae; genus Paraburkholderia; species Paraburkholderia terricola. Next base: position 6,627 of record NZ_FRAB01000006.1, on the reverse strand, counting down.
GGTCCAAGCGGATCTTCAGCGGCGCTGCGCACCTGGACCGCAGGCAATTCCTTCGCGGCATCAGCGCCGGAGGCGGGTGCCGGCGACTCTTGCGCGTGCGCGCCGAAGCCGGCCAAACCTAGCATCAACGCGACGTAAATCGGACGCAGGTGCGGCAAGCCGCGCTCCTGCAGAGAACTGCGCTTCCCTGCTTGCTCAACCTTCATTCTTCTTGTTCCCCTTTCTTGTATCCCCGAGTCAAGGCCGGCGATCGGGCGCCAGCCTTGGTGCCCGCTGATTCTCTCAAGACGCGATATTAATGTAAACAATAATCAATCGCATTCAATGACTGAATTGCTCGGCCCACGGAACAGAAAGCTCCGCTCGGGCGCGCGCAGAACGCGCCCGAAACGGATATCGAAGATGAACGATGGTCACGACTTGAACAGCAACGGCTCGGCCATGTCGACGACGGGTCGAGCGAGCAACTCCCCGAGCTGCCTAGCGAGAGCCGGATGGTGGACGATGCTGGAGTGACTCGCGTCGACCTCGAACGCGTGCAGCCGCCCAAGCGTGTGATGGGCCCAGGCCATCCTGCGTCGCGGGTCGGCGATACGCAGCGCGCGCCACACGTGCAGATCGGCGACGATGCGCGGCAGCGTATGCCGCGCCATCAGCGCCGCGTGCAGCGAGTCGGCGGCGAGCGCCTGGCGAAGCAGCGACGGCTCCGCCTGCTCGAGCAACGTCAACTGGGGCGCCGCGGTGTCCGCATTTTCGGCCACCGGTTCGGGGCCGTCCTCGCGATGCGTCGCCGTGTCGACGATGCCGACGAACGACACGCGCTTGCCGCGCCGCTCGAAATAATCCGCGATGGCGATGGCGAGCCGGCCGCCGAACGACCAGCCGAGCAGCGCATAGTCTCCGTCCGGTTGAAGCGTCTCGATGCACTGCGCGTAGTGCGCGGCGAGCGCCTCGAAGGTGTCGCCTTGCCACGACTCGCCCCGCACCGCGGGCGCCTGTATCGCGATCACGCTGACGCGGCCGTTGAGCGCCTGCGCGAGCGTCCGATACTCGCCGACCATGCCGTAGCCCGGATGCAGACAGAACAGCGTGGCGGCCGTCCCAAGCGCGTTCAACGGCACGGCCGGCAACAGCGCGGCACGCGACCGCGCATCACCGGCGCAAGCGCTTGCGCCACGCGGCCGGCGCCGCGCGAACCAGCTCAGGAGCGCGTCGGAAGGCGGCACCGGCAGGCTTGCCTCGTAGGCGGCGCGCGCGGTCCAGCTTGCGGCGACAGCATCGTGCCGGGCCAAGGTTTCGAGCGATTCAGGCACGGACCGCAACCGCGCCGGAGCGTCGGGCAGCGGCGCGGCGGCACGCAGATGCTCGAGCAACTCGACGAGCGCACGCTCGAACGACGCGGCGAGATTGTCGGCCAGCGCATCGGGCACGCACTGCGGCGCGTAGCCCCAGTTGAACGTCAGCGAGTCGCCGGCAATCCAGCCGTTGATGTCCAGCGCGCGATCGGGAAGCCGCGCGCGAGGCGCGATCGCGTCGCCCGACGACTCGCTCGCGAAGCCGAAGCGGCTGGCGTCGTCGAACGTCTGGTCGAAGCGGCCCAGGTAGTTGAAGCCGATCTCGGGCACCGGCAGCGCGCGCATCGTCGAGCGGCTCGCCGCGTCCGCGCAGCAGGCGAGCAGTCCCCAGCCGAGGCCGCGCAGCGGCACGTCCGCGAGCCGCTCGCGCACGCGCAGCAGCGCGTCGGCGGGCGTCGTGCCGCGCGGCAGCGCGAGCGGGTATTGCGTCGTGAACCAGCCGACCGTGCGGCTCAGGTCCGCGCCGTCGATCACGTCCTCGCGGCCGTGGCCTTCGAGTTCGATCAGCACTTCGTCGCGCGAGACCGCCTCGCCGACGGCGAGCGCCAGCGCCGCAAGCAGCACTTCGTCGACGCGCATCCGGTACGCGCGCGGCGCTTCGCGCAGGAGAACGGCGGTCAGTTCGGGCGAGAGTTTTTTCAGCAGGGTCTTTTGCGGCTCGGGATGCGGACTGCGTGCCGGGAAGAGTGGACCGGCGCGCAGCGCGGGGACGTCGAGCGTGGTTTGCCACCACGCCAGTTCGGCGATGCGGTCCGATGATTCCGCGTATTGATGCAGCGCGCGCACCCAGGCGCGCCAGGACATCGACGGCGGTGGCAGCGCGATGGGCTCGTCCTGCTCAGCCTGGGCGTAGGCGGTTTGCAGTTCCTCCAGCAGCACGCGCCAGGAGACGCCGTCCACCGACAGATGGTGGATCGCGATCAGCAGGCGCGTTTCGTCCGGGGTCTCGAAGTGACCGATGCGCCATAGCGGGCCGTGCCCGATGTCGAGGCTCGACTGGATGCGCTCGCAGGCTGCGGTGAGCGCTGACAGTGAGGACAGGTGTTCGTGGTGGACGATGGTTGCCTGTGTTGCCTGTGTTGCCTGTGTTGCCTGTGTTGGCTGTGTTGGCTGTGTTGGCTGCGTTGCCTGCGTTGCGTGCGAGCCCGCCAATGCTTGCGTCACGTGTGCCGCGTCAGCCACTTCAACCGCCCCTGCCGCCTTCACCGCCACCTGCTTCCATCCCCCCGTCTCCTTCACGAACCGCAGCCGCAACGCGTCGTGCCGCGCCTCCAGCGCCCGCGCCGCGCGCTCCAGCGCCGCGGGTTCCAGACGCCCGCGCACCTTCAGCAGCACCGCCTGGTTCCAGTGCGACTCGCCCTGCGGATAGCGCTCGAAGAACAGCCGCTGGATCGGCGTCAGCGCCAGCGCCGCGCCATCGTCGACCTCTTCCGCACCGCCTGCTTCGAGCCGCTGCGCGCGTTGCGCCAGGCCCGCCACCGTCGGATGCTCGAACACCTGTCTCGGCGTCAGCCGCCACCCCGCCTCGCGTGCCCGCGCGATGATCTGCAGGCTCTGGATCGAGTCGCCTCCCGCCTCGAAGAAGTTGTCCGTCACGCCCAGATCGTCGCGCCCGAGCACCGCCGTCCAGATCGACAGCAACGCCGACTCCACCTCGCCCGACGCCGCCACCCGTTCGCGCGCGCCCGCCTGCGGTGCCGGCAGCGACGCGCGGTCGAGCTTGCCGTTGGGCATCCACGGCAGCCGCGCGAGCACCGTCACCGACGACGGCACCATGTAGCCCGGCAACTTCTGCTCCAGTTCGCGCTGCAGATGCGCGGCGTCGAGGGTGGTTTGCGTGGTGCCGGGCGCCGGGCGAGGAAGGTTGCCTCGTTCATCGCGTGACCGATCGCGCGGCACATCGCCTGGTGCCTCGCGTGATTGATCACGAGACGCCCGGCCTTTCAGCTCGCCGGACACATCGCCGGATACGCCGTCGTCATTCCCCGACTGGTTGCGGGATGCATTAGCCGATATGTCGCCTGACACGCTGTCGCCTGACACGCGACCCAGCGCATCGCCAGAAACATTCCCCGTCATTTCACCGGATACAGCAGCGAGCACATCACCTGATACATACGCCGCGAGCCGCTGCTTCTGTCCCTCGCCCACCACGATCACCGCCGCCTCGCGCACGCCCCCGCACTGCCGCAGCACCGCCTCGATCTCGCCCAGCTCGATGCGCTGGCCGCGCAGCTTCACCTGCTGGTCCAGCCGGCCGAGGAACTCCACCGTGCCGTCCCCGCGCATCCGGCACAGGTCGCCGCTGCGGTACATCCGCGCGCCCGGCGCACCCGACGGGTCCGGCACGAACCGCTCCGCCGTCAGGCCCGGCCGCCCCAGATACCCGCGCGCCACCGTCGGCCCGCCGATGCACAGCTCGCCCAGCCCGCCCACCGGCGCCTCGTCGCCGAACGCGTCGAGCACGCGCGCGGTGCGCCCCGGATACGGATGGCCGATCGGCACCGTCACCTGCCGTGCGTCGTCCGCCTCGGTGCGGCGGTACAGCGCCGCCACCGTCGTCTCGGTCGGCCCGTACAGGTTGTCCAGCCGGATGTCCGCGAGCGGCCCCGCGCGCCAGCGCGCGAGCGCGTCGCCCGGCAGCGCCTCGCCGCCCACCGTCACCTGACGCAGCGCGAGCCGCGCGCGCGGCGGCGCGTGATGCTGCCACTGCTGCCACAGCGCGGTCGGAATGCGCGCGAACGTCACGCGCCGGTTCACGAGGCGCTCGCTCAGGCTCTGCAGGTCCCACGGCTGCACGCCGCGCATCTCCACCGTCGCGCCGCGCAGCAGCGCGGGCAGCGTCTCGTGCAGCGCGACGTCGAAGCTGATCGTCGACGAGTGCAGCACCGTGTCGTGGCCGTCGATGGCGTAGGTCGCGAGGAAGTCCTGAAGATGGGTCCACAGCGCGCCGTGGCTCACGCCGACGCCTTTCGGGCGACCCGTCGAGCCGGAGGTGTACAGCACGTAGGCGAGCTGGTCCGGGTGCAGCGGGGCGTCGATGTGGGCGGTGAGGTTGTTGTGGTGTGCTGCGTCGCCCTGATCCGCCCCATCCGCGACAGCCAGCGGCACCGAACCCACCTCAACCACCTCACACCCCGCGAGCACCTCCCCAACCTGCTCCGCACTCGCCCGATCCGCCACCACCTCGGTGATCCCCGCATCCCCGATCATCTGCGTCAGGCGCGCCACCGGATACCCCGGATCCAGCGGCACGAACGCCCCGCCCGAGCGGATGATGCCCAGCAGCGCCGCGACCAGCGCCGGCCCGCGCGTCACGCACAAGCCCACGCGCCGCTCCGCGCCCACGCCACGCGCGACCAGCTTCGCGGCCAGCGCCGCCGACCACGCATCCAGTTGCGCATAGGTCAGCGACGCGTCCTCGCAGCGCAGCGCCACCGCCTCCGGCGTGCGCCGCGCCTGCGCCGCCAGCGCCGCGCCGAGCGACTCGAACGGATACCGCCGCAACGCCACCTCGGCATATCCCGCCGGCAAGGTCAGCGACCCAACCCGCCGCTCGATACCCTCCGCCATCTGCGCGAGCACCGCTTCATACTGCGACGCGATCCGCTCCACCGTCTCGCGATCGATCCGCTCGCCGTCCCACGCCCACTCGAGCGCGACCGTCTGCCTGCGCGGAATGATCGCGAGCGCGAGCGGGTAATGCGTCGGGTCCACCGAGTCGATCGCCTCGACCTTCAGGCTCGCATCGCCGTCGCGCGCGGCTTCGACGGGATAGTTTTCGAACACGACGATGCTGTCGAACAGCGCGTCGCCGCTGCGCCCGGTCCACTGCTGCACGCGCGCGAGCGGCGTGTGCTCGTACTGCCGCAGTTCGGTCAGCTCGCCTTGCAGCTTGCGCAGCCATGCGCCGAGATCCGCGCTCGCGTCCACGTCGACACACACCGGCAGCGTATTGATGAACAGCCCCAGCATCCGCTCGACGCCCGGCAGATGCGCCGGCCGTCCCGCGACCGTCGTGCCGTAGGCGACGCCGCGCCGATGTCCATAGCGCGCGAGCAGCACGGCCCACGCGCCCTGCATCAGCGTATTGAGCGTGATCTCGTGACGGCGCGCCGTCGCCTGCAAGCGCGCGACGAGCGTGTCGTCGAGCGCGCGGCGGCGCGCATGCGCGCCGGGCTCCGCGGCGCGCGGTGCGCCGAGGCTCGCGGTCAGCGTCGCCGGATCGTCGACGCGCGCGGCCCACGCGCGCCACCATGCTTGCGTCGCGGGATCGTCAGCCGCCTCGCGAATCCAGTCGACGTAACCGCGATACGGCGGCGCCGCTTCGAACGTCGCGGCGGCGCCGCGCGTGCGCGCCCGGTAGTCGCGCAGAATTTCGGCGAACAGCAGCGACACGCTCCAGCCGTCGAGCAAAAGATGGTGGTGCGTCCACACGAGATCGGCCGTCCGCGCATCGCGAATGAAGAGCGCGATGCGCATCAGCGGCGCGGCGTCGGGCGCGATGCCGTCGGCGAGATCGCGCGCGCGCCAGTCGGCGAGACGCGCGTCGTAATCGGGTGCGGCGGACCAGTCGTGTGTCTGGAACGGCAACGCGATCTTGCGATGGACGATCTGCATCACCGCGCCGCCGTGCTGCCACGCGAACCCCGTGCGCAGAATCGCGTGACGTTCGAGCGCGGCCTGCCACGCGGCTTGCATCGCGGCGACGTCGAGCGAACCGAACAGCGTCGCGCGCATCTGGTTGAGATACGCGCCCTGCCCCGGTTCGGCGAGCGTGTGATAGAGCAGGCCGCCTTGCAGCGGCGTCGCGGGATAAACGTCCTCGATATGCTCGGGCGTGAGACCGAGCGCGCGCCACAGATCCGACGATGCGGGGCCGCTCGTCTCCGTTAGCGGTTCCGTCACGGCGGACGATGTGGATGCCGATACCGGTCGCGCCGCGCGCGCGAGCTGCTGCACGGTCGGCGCTTCGAACACCATGCGCGGCGTGACTTGCAGGCCGGCATCGCGCGCCTTCGAGACGATTTGCAGACTCAGGATCGAGTCGCCGCCGATCACGAAAAAGTTATCGGTCACGCCGATGTCGTCACGTCGCAGCACGGCGCGCCACACAGCGAGCAACGTGCCCTCGGCGGGCGTCGACGGCGCGACGGCCAGCGTGGCCTTCGCCACGACTTCAGGCGCGGGCAACGCGCGACGGTCGAGCTTGCCGTTCGGCGTCAGCGGAAAACGCCCGAGTTCCACATACGACGACGGCACCATGTGACCC
>NZ_FRAB01000001.1 GCF_900142195.1 Paraburkholderia terricola | reverse complement strand
GTCATACAGCCCGTTGATGCGATGCTCCAGGAACCGGATACGCCACTTGCCCACTGTGGCGCGCGTGAGTTGAAGACGCTGGGCAATTGCGCTGTTGGGCTCCCCGGCAGCAGCAGCCAGCACGATGCGCGCACGCGTCACCAGCGCCGCCGAAATCGAGCGCGAACGCGCTATCGAAGTCAGTTGCGAGCGCTCATCTTCACTCAACACCAGTTCGGCCTTCGGTCGTCCCATGGGCATGCTGGTATCTCCCGTTCCATCGATACAAGCATGCTACGTGAACATAGATTAGTTAACAACAGAACGGAACACTAGGCAACCGTGGACAAAGACGGACTGGCCTTGCTTCAATTGCGCCTTATCGACCAGGCCGCACCAGGCTGTTACGCCGACGATTGGCAGGGTAGCGGCCTGTTCGAAGGACAATGCGTGCGGTTTCGCGACGACGAATTCATCCACCACCAGTTTGTCTGCGAAAGCTCCCCCGGCCTTAATGGGCGCCGTGCCCAGGACTTCGTCGCCGACCTTAAGTCGCAAGACGGACTGGCCAACTGCCTCGACGACACCTGAGAAGTCGCTGCCCATAGCGCGCGGGAAGCGACGCCCCGTCATGAACTTCATTACCCCGTTTCTGACCTTCCAGTCTACGGGATTGACTGACGCAGCCTTGACGCGAACGACGACCTGACCTGTTCCGGGCTCTTCAAGCGTGAACTCTTCGAGCCGCATCTGATCGTGGCCGCCGTAGCGGTGATATTGGATGCGCTTCATAGCGTGCAGCTCGCATTGCGCTGGCGCACTTCGCCCTGGCCGAACACGAGCATGTGCGCCATTGGCGAGTTAATACCGTCTGAACTTCTTAAACCAATTTCCATTGTTTGTTCTCCTTTCCTTCATGCCAAACCAGTCCGCTTAAGATACATTTTCTGGGCTAATATAAGATTGACCTTGCCCCCAAAAAACGAATCCCTTGCTGAGTGTGTAAACTCCAGCAAGGAGAAGAAACGATGACGGTCAAGGCAAAGCGGGCGCAGTACACGCTCGAATTCAAACTGGAAGCAGTCCGGTTGGTGAAAAACGGGCAGAGTCTGGCTGCGGTGTCGGCGACGCTGGGCGTGGTGCAGCAGACTCTTCACAACTGGGTCAAGGCGGACAGGGAAGGCAAACTGGCCGGAGCCGGAGCGAAGCCGGTCAGTCCAGAGCAGATGGAGCTGGCACGGTTAAGAGCGGAAGTGTCTCGCCTGAAGATGGAGCTCGACATCACAAAAAAAGCGGCGGCGTACTTCGCGAAGGAATTGATGTGAAGTGCGCGTTCGTTGACCGGAATCGACACCGCTGGCCAGTCTCAATGCTGTGCGAAGCACTGGAAATCAGTCCCAGCGGATATCATCAGCGTCAGCAGCGCAGCGGCGATGACAAGCCGAACAGATGCCGTATCAGCAACGATGCCCTGCTCGCGCACATCAAGGCGATTCACGTGCAGGTCAAGGGCGAATATGGTTGGCCACGCATGTGGAAAGAGCTCGTTGCGCGCGGCGTGCGCGTGGGCAAGGAGCGTGTTCGCAAGCTGATGGCGCAGCATGGCATCCGTGCCCGGCACAAGCGCAAGTACATCGCGACGACGAACTCGAATCACAACCTGCCGGTGGCGCCGAACTTGTTGGGGCGTAACTTCACAGCAACAGCGCCGAACCAGGTCTGGACGAGCGACATCACGTACTGTGCGACGGCGGAAGGCTGGGTTTATCTGGCGGTCATCATCGACCTGTTCAGCAGGCAGGTGGTGGGCTGGTCGATGCAGCCACACATGAAAGCGGAACTGGTCACGGATGCGCTGCGTATGGCGTGGTTCCGGCGCCGTCCAGAGGCAGGCGTCATCGTACATAGCGACAGGGGTAGCCAGTATTGCAGCGGGCTGTTCCAGGACACGCTGAAGGCCTACGGCATGCGCTCGTCGATGAGTCGGCGCGGCGACTGCTGGGTCAATGCACCGACCGAAAGCCTGTGGGGTTCGTTAAAAGTTGCACGCCTGCATGGCCGGCACTTCGCGACCCGGCGTGCGGCAATGGATGAAATCGTCGACTGGCTTGGCTTTTATAATTCTCGCCGGCTACACTCGACGCTCGATTACGTCAGCCCCATGACGTTCGAGAAAAACTGGTTCGCCGCTCAACAGGGACGAGCCGCATAAATCTCTCAGCTATGGGATTCGCGAAACAGGGGCAAGGTCAACTCACCATTCTTGTCGGCTACTACCGGACGCTGTCGCAGCTCCTTCACGTGTTCAGTGTTGGCGTTCCATCGAACGCTGTCACCATTTGACATAGTCGGTGCGAACGCCGTTCACGACTGCACTGGGTGCCGGAGGCTCCTTCCCGGTCCCGAGGTCATGGGCAATGTTCGCGGCGTCGCGGGCCATTTTGTCGATCGGCGTCCAGGTCGTCTGCGACTGCCAGCCCTGGGCGATATACGCCAGGCTCGGAGTCGACGCGTCGGAGCCCGTCACCCAGACCTGGCCCTGCTGCTTGCCGGCCGACTTCAGAGCTTGAACGACCGCCTGGGCGCCGTTGTCCCACATCACCAGGAACGCCTGGATGTCCGGATTTTTCTGGAGCGCGGCCTCGGCTTCCCGCTGAGCGGCAGCAGTGTCCCATCCAGGTGTGAGCGTGTCATAGACGACGTTGATACACGACTTGCTCTTGACGAGTTCATCATAAGCCTTCGACATGTCGACCTGGGCAATGGTGGACTGGTCCCCGCGGATGATCGCGTACTTTCCACAGGGGGCAACCGCCACGGACTGTTGGTGACTGGACTTGCCCCTGCGTAACCGGACACACGGTCACGCTTAGGTTGGTGAATTTTCTTGCAGTCGAAACTCGCGTGGCGAGCGGTATTTCAGGGCGCTGTGCGGATGCGATTCGTTGTAGTGGTCGAACGCGATGGCCAGGTTTTGCAGCGCCGTCCTGGCGTCAGGCTTGGGCATCCACGAGACTTAATCACGCTTTATCGTTTTGACGAAGCTCTCGGCCATGCCGTTATCGTAAGTCAGCAACTGCTTGTCGTGATGACGGTTGCGCGACCGTAACGGTCGAGATCACCCATCCATTTCATCCCCTGCGCGGTACCCGAATCCAGCTGGCTACTCGCCGCCAGAACTGGGGCGAGGATCGTGTTATGTTCTATGACGAACTTGGCCGGCTGGTATCGATACTGGCGTCATGGACTGATGTGGACGAACCGGACGCGTTCGCTCAGACCGCAGCGGGACGCTCCGAGTTTCGTGCCGAGGACCTTCGAAGGCTGCGCGCGCTGATCGACGACCTGAGGCCGGAGGTCCTCGGTCGTGTCAAGTAAATTACGCCGTCTGTGTAAGCTAAATAACGCCGTGACAGTCGCGCAGACATTTGACGATTGTGACGGTCATATGGCTGTGTCGCGGGAATGGTTGAGCTGCTGTGTCTGGTCTGGCCTTGACATTGCAGTATTAGCGGCATATTTTAAATTACACATCTCAAGCCGGCGCAGCGACCTTGACCAAGCTCGATTCGAAGCAGGACCGCCTCAGGCGCCTCGGCGTGCTGAACCCTCATCCCGAGCGGGTGCGGGCTCCCTGGTTTCAATCGAACGATTTCTTCGATGCCCGCGATCTGATCCAGGTCAAGTACGAGATGCTGCGCCACGTCAGCGTCGATGGCGCCTCGAAGGCCGACGCTGCAGAGCTGTTCGGCGTGTCCCGCCCGACTTTTTATCAGGCCGAGGCAGCATTTGCGCGCGATGGACTGGCCGGACTCATGCCGAAACCGCGTGGACCCAAGGGCGCACACAAACTCAATCTCGAGGCAATGGCCTTCGTCGAACGACATCTCGAAGGCGACGGCTCCATTCACGCCCGCGCACTAGCCGAGCAACTGGAATCCGAGCTTGGCATCTCGGTCCACCCCCGCAGCATCGAACGCGCGATTGCGCGCAAAAAAAAACCGTAGAGCCATCCGTCGCCGCCCATCCCCTCGAGCAAGCCTTGACTGCTGCCTACGAGGCACTACGCGACGTGGTAATAGAAGGTGCCCCGTGCCCCGAGGGTGTGGCGGCGATTCGTTATCACGGCATGCTGCATGGGCTTTCCATGCTTGCGATGACGGCCCCTGCGGCCAGCGACGCTCCCGCATCTCGCAGAGAGAAATGCGTGGGCGCACTCCCCGCCAGCGACGAATTGGTACGTCTGTTGGCCAATCTCGTTCTGCGCACCCATTCGGAGCTCGCCCATGTCTACTGAGCTGTATCAGAAAGTCACGCCCGACCACTTGCGGCGTGATGCCTTCCTTTACGTGCGGCAATCGTCACTGCGCCAGGTCTTCGAGAACACCGAGAGTACGAAACGCCAGTACGCATTACGCGAGCGTGGCGCGCCCGGCATGGCACAAAATTGGCAACGTACTAAGGGGTTCAAGGCGGGTCTCGACGAATCAGGCGCGAAGTACCGAATTGTTGCGTCGCAGCCCACCGACCTGACACCCGAGCAAGGCGAGTCGGTTTGCCAGAATATCCTGACGGCGCACCCCGATGTCGATCTCTTTTACAACCAGGCGGACGATCTGGTGATCGGATGTGCAAAGGCAGTGCGCGCGGCCGGTTCGCACGCCAAATTGGTTGGTTGGGGGGGATCGCATCTCGGAATCAATGCCATTAAAGCGGGTGATGTCGATGGCACAGTCTGCGTCGAGCCGGAGAAGATGGGGCGACTCGCGTTCAAGGCACTGTATGCTGCAGTTATGAAGCCGGAAACGCCGAAGGGGAAATTCGTTGAGGTCGACACGCCTCCTGTCACAAAGGCGAACGTCTCGAGTTGTGTACCGCAATGGTAGGTGACGCGGCGACCTCGGGGCGTGCGATGAGTTTTCGGACCCTTGAGCGGCTCCATATGTGATCGCATGTGGGAGTTGCACGCCGATGGACCGCTAGGGCGCTCGCTGGCGCCATTTAGCTGTCCATCGGCGATCGCCGTCCGGCCTGGTTCACCGGTCTTGACGGAATATCCACCGAAGTCTTGCGTTCGATGTGTGTACGGCATGGTCCAACGTGCGGCGGTCGATCGTCCTGTCTTGCCACTTGGTGGCACGTGTCGTTCGCCGAGCGACGCGCTCCGCCAGGTAGCGATGGAGATAGGAGAGAAGACGATTGACGCGCTATCCGAGACGCTCACCGGCCGGCATTTATGAACTATGTTCATAGGGGCAATCGATGCCGCATGCTTGTTCAACCGGAGGACTGTCGTTAGATTTTCCACGTTAGAACGTTCGTCCATCTTTTTGCGGATCGGCGTTATCCATCGATTCCAGTGTCATGTACTTCGATCGTCAGCAACTTGAAACATTTTCAGTCGTCCTGCAGACGGGCAGTTTTCGCGAGGCGGCGCGTGTATTGAACTTAACGAAAAGTGCCGTTTTTCAAAGGATCAATTCTCTGGAAGAGCATGTGGGAGCTCTGCTGCTTGTGCGTGAAGGTGTTACACCAACGCCGTCGGGCGAAATGCTTCTTCACCACATCCAGGCCCTCAAGACGCTTGAGGCAGACACGATCGGTCGGATAAAACCTGATGCCAGCAGCCGAACCAAGGTTGCTATCGCGGTTAACGCGGATTCTCTGGCGACCTGGTTTGGCCCGGTCGCGTGTGCCATCGCGAAAGAAAATGTTTCTCTCGAACTGATCGTGGACGATCAGGATCATACGCTCGCCGTATTGGCACGCGGCGAGGCTATGGGATGTGTCTCAACAGCACATACCGCGCCGACGGGCTTTGTTGCAGAACCGATCGGTGCGATGGAATATGAATGTGTGGCGACACCTTCCTTTGCTCAGTCGAATTTTATGCAAGGTCTCAATCTGCGAGATATCCTTGCCGTACCGGCAGTGTTGTTCAATCGGAAGGATGGCTTGCACGCGACATTTATCACGCAACTCCTCGGTTTCCCCATCAATGGCTATCCGGTGCACTACTTTCCCTCACCGCAGGCGCTATTATTCGCCATCCATTCTGGAATTGGTTACGGCCTGGTACCTGCCATGCAAGTGCAGCCGCTTATTGTTTCAGGCGACCTTGTGGCGCTGGCGCCGCGTAACAAGATCTCAGTGGATTTATATTGGCACCATTGGCTGAAGGCGCCACCTAACGCACAGACTATTAGCGACGTAGTCATGCGCCAGGCGCGTCAAGCGTTGATTCAACCCCCATCTGCGTCGCCAGCACAGTTAGATGGGTCTGCCGTCGATGATTGAACGTGGGAGCGCGTGCGTGTCCTAACCGCTTTGGGCAGGGGGGCGTTCGAAATGGACGCGACGCCAAGTCGATACGAAACCGCAGTGAGAAGTGCAACCGTGATCGACGCGATCAGCGGCACTGCTTCCGGTAGTGCGGAGTTGACTTGCCAGCGAATCACGTAACCTGCAAGTGATATAGTGCATGCTAGCGTCATTGCGGCATTCGCTGCGCGGTCGCAGACGCGGATGCGCAACATGCTCAGCGCCAACAACGGTCCGACCGCAGCGATGTAGACGAGATTGAGTTCCACCATCATATCGACGAGGCTCTGCGAACGCGACGCCACTACGACGCCGAGCAGCACTGCCAGAGTTCGCGACCACACCGGGCGCATGACTGAAGGTTGACCGAACATCGAAGCCGCATCCGACATCGCTCGCAGGATCGAGCTCGCGGAGCCTAGAGCGGTTGTGACCAGCAGCGTTGTGACAAAGTTTTGTGCTGCAGTTATCGCGCCACCTGGGAGGCTGTGCATGAGCAAGAGTGGCACAACTTGTATAGGATCGCTCGCATGATGCCGATGTTCATATGGACCGGCTGCAACGACTGCGGAGGCGAGCAAGAACCCCATGGCGAGCACGACTGCTGCAGCGATCAGGCTTCCCCCGCTAGCGCTGGAAGGCTTGCGGGCCGCGAGCACAAACTGTTGATAGTCGGCGCCGCATACGACCATCACGGCGACGGATACTAAAACAAATCCTGTGTGAGCCGAAGCGCTTTGCTGAATGGCTTCTGCGAAAGTCGCAGGCGCCCGCAGCCAAATATCGATTTTTCCCAGCACGACCAGAGAGCGCAGGAGCAATAGGTTGCATGCGACCATGCTGAGTGCGAGGCCTGCAGAAAGCCATGATAGCCTGACTACAGATAGTGCCACGAACAACACAACGATCAGGAATTCGGCGGCAGTTGTGGATAGCCCCGTCAACGCCAGCACTGCTGAACCTCCGCGAATTTGGGCTGCGAGTACGCCTGTCATCCAGACCAGCGATAGCAAAGCTACATTGCGGCCGACGGTCGGCCCATAGCACTCGTCAAAACGAGTCCAGATAGGCTGGCCCGTGCGCCAAAGACTGTGCGCGCATACGCCGAGCAATGTCAGCCCCAGTCCTGTTGCGACGGCGTAAAGGCATCCGGCCATTCCCTCAACCATCGCCAGTTCGCCTGTTCCGAGAAGAAACCCAACGCCACAGCTCGTGGAAACCAGCATCGCGCCAACTTGCATGGCGTTTAGCGTTTGCTCACGCATGTCGTGCTCCCCAACCGTTGACGGCAGCGCGCGTCCCGCCGAGATACGCCTGGCAAACGATTGCTTGCCGTGCGAAAGGAGGAAGCTGCTGCAGGCGTGCGTGTACCTCAGGAAGATGGTAGTACGCGATGTGCGGAAATAGGTGATGCGTTAGGTGGTAACCGTTGTGATGCGGATGAAGCAGCATCGAAACCGGCCGGCGATCGGGGATGTCGCGGGTGTAGCGAAAGATTCCGCGCGGGTCTAGCCCGTAGTGGTCAGTCATTTCGCGGAATGTGGTGATCGCATGGAACACGGTGGCTCTAGCGATCATCCACAGCAAAGCGAACACAAGTGCGAGACGGATGCCAACTGCTGCCGTCAGAAGCGCCTCGTATGTCGCCCACCAAAGTAAGACGCCGAACCGACCGCGCGCGGCGAGCTGTCTTGATAGTAGGTGTCCAAAGAGCGATCCTGCCCACGCCGCACGATCCTTCAACACGCGCGCGTAGGCGTGAAACCAGCGGTCTCCATTTTTGACGACACGTGGAATGAAATCTGGATCGCGCGCGGGATCGCCTAGCCAGGCGTGATGCTTCGCGTGCTGATGACGATAGAGCGCAAGGCTATTGAAGAGTGGCGGGGCAAGGAAGAGGTAAGCTATCCTATCGTTCACGCTGGGGCGACTACTCAGGTTTCGGTGTGCCGCATCGTGAAGCAGGTTGCCGAGCGCGCGTTGCCGATTGCCGATCACGAAGACGGCGATGAGCGCGGCCCATTTGCCTATTGTGAACGCACTCCAAACGGCGAGCCATATGATAGTCCAATCTACGGCGACATCCACCAGCACTTGCCATGTGCGGGGCTGCAGCGAGGGCAAGACTTGATCTGAGACGGCAATGGAGGAATGAATGGCTGCCAGGTCGGCAGCGACCAAGGACGATGTGGTCGAACGCATCGCAGGCTCCTTTAGATAGCAAGAGGTCCCCCGACTGTCCGGACTCTGGGATCCGTTCGTGGGTTGATCGAGATTGTGTTGAGAGCATAGGCGGCCAGCAGACTAAAAGGAGCGCCGATTAAAACGACGATACGGCGTGAAGAATTTTTAAATGCGTTTGCGTCAGCGATTCCATCTATGGCATAACGTAATCGTCTTTTAAGGAGCCGAGACATTGAGCGAAAGAGACCTGGTCAAACTATGTGCGACGCTCAGTCCTGTGATGGCTGACTCTGTGTATGTATATTGCTCGTTTGCGGACTTCGTTTTGCCGATAGGATTGCCGACGGTCTGTACCATCAGCGAACGAGAGGGACTGACGGCTGTCGTTCAGCGTGAAGACGCGCAGCGCCTGAGTTTGCCCTATACGTTCGACGCCCGTCTCATTACCCTGTCCGTGCACTCGAGCCTCGAAGCTGTAGGGTTTATGGCGGTCATCAGTCGCAAGCTTGCCGATGCGGGTATTCCGTGCAATGTGATCGCCGGTTACTACCACGATCACATTCTTGTGCCCGTCGAGAGGGCGGACAACGCAATGGCGTCGCTGCGGGAAATCGCTGACTTATCCGACGAATGATCGCTTGTGCATGTCTCGGGAAGGGAGCGCATCGCGACGTGCCCTGACAGATGAATTTTTATTGACGGCGGAAAAATAGTTTCGAGGTCGAACATCATCGCTTGCTCGGCCACGGTACGTTGAATAAATTGAGATTCCAAAAGAATTGAGATTTCAAAAGGCGAGAGGTGAGTAAACATCGGGAGCGAGTGTTGGAGGTATCTGGCCGGTCGCATCGAGGCCTGCTCATCGATATCGAGTGACACCGCCCGTAGCTAGAGAGCAGATAGCATGTCCGAATCGACCGACAATCTTCCGCAGCCAAACTTGGAGGCCGGTGCGCAACCGAGCCTCGGTGATTGGCATCGGCAAAGTGAAGAAGCCTGGGCGCTCATTTCGCGCTTGACCGAGCGCGTGCGAAAGCGTGACCGCCGCATTGCATTGCTCGAAACCGCGCTCGCCCGGACGGCGCTGATGCATCATGTCTGGACATCGCATCTTGAGCGCAAACTTGAGCGGTCATCTGCCTCCGGCACATCAGCGCAACCGAACTTGCAAGGACTCTCGGGAGGAACACGCTCGGCCGCTCCCGCCGCGGACGATTCGACCGGCGGCGTAGTCGTGCATCTTCCGCATCTCACCCGCACGCTCGAAGCGCTGTTCGACGTGATGCGCGAGCAGTGGTCGGATTGGGACTTCGATCACCCACCGAAATCTTCCACCGTTGCACGCGCCATCGACGAGAAACTGGGCCTGAAACCTCAGTCCAACGGCGAAGCGTCGCGCAGCGCTCAGACATTCGCCGCCGCACTGAGGCCCGATTCGGTCAACGAATTGGACGGCCGTCACCGCTGACGTTCATTCTCTGACGGAACATTCTGACGGCATGACGGAATTGCCCGTCAGGACGACCGACTGCTTTAATGTGACCCATGCAGCAGCTCATAGGGACCAGGCAGTCGGAGGTTGAAAATGCCAGCGCAGTTGCGGGCCGCAGGTGCCATCTTGAGGCGCAAACAGGTTGAAATCGAAGTTGGCCTGAAGCGCTCAACCATCTACCAGCGAATTCAGGAAGGGACGTTTCCACGTCCGATACGACTCGGCGAGCGTGCCGTTGGCTGGCGCGCTGTGGACATCGAGCGGTTTCTCGAAGACCCGGCCGGATATCGCGCACTGCCATCGGACGAGGAGGCCTGCGATGATTGAGCAGCCGACTGTCCTCTCGATCGAAACGCGGCTCGATAATTGGGCAAGCTCGGCGCGCGGCCGATACGACGCGGCTGATGCCGCGCTCGTCGACCACGCCTGGCGGCGGTTGGCCCCTCGCCACAAAGAGCTGCTTCGTATGGCGTATCAGTGGCACGCAGGCCGCGAGGTGATTTGCCGGCGGCTCAAGATTCCGCGACGTCCATGGCACTCGTACGAGCTTGAGCTCGCCACGGCAAAGCTCGCTCTCGTCAATCAACTGGCAGCGGCAACAAGTAGCTGAAGCAAGTCGACAACCTATCCCGGTCAACGTGCGAGTGCACGACCGAGTACGCGTAAGCGGCCCCGATGTACCGACGTGTAAGCGTAGGCAGGGCGGCTTCCATTTATGGAGGTCGGCAACTCAGTGTGCTGGCCGTATCGATTCGTGCTGCAATTCGATCCCCCTTGAGCTCGCGGTAAGCCTCCCCGGCGCCGCGGGTTCCTTTTTCGCCCATCCGTCTAGGTGCATCGGTGCAAATCGATGGAAGACGGATCATGAAGACGTGTCTCATAGCATGGAAGGATCGTCGTTCGACCGCGATGCACGGAGCAATCCAAGGCTGGTCGCTGGGCCTTGCTTTACTCGCCGGCGCCGCGGTTTTTGTTCCGGGCGTCGCACGTGCGGACGACTGGGGTTGCCAGGTCATCCTTTGCCTGTCGAACCCGGGTGGCCCCGAGCAGTACAGCGAATGCGTGCCGCCGATTGAGCGACTGTGGCGCGCGCTGCGTCACGGCGATCCGTTTCCGACTTGTGACTTTGGCGCGGGTGGATCGAAAGGCACGTCTGCGACCAATACATTCGCGAGCGGCGGATATTGCCGTGAGGACCTCCTGTACTGGGGCGGCCCAGAGCAAAGTGAATTGCTGTGCCGAGCCTTCGGCGCGATAGACGTCGACATCGATAACCAACTCTACACCCGCGTCTGGTGGGACGAGGGAGGGGCGGGCGCCACCGTTACAGAGTTCTACGGCGCCGGCAGTACGCAGGTGCCGTACGACCCCACACAGTCTGCGACGCTTTTCCTGCAACAGATGGAGCAGGACAGCGGGTCGGACGGAGGGCACTAACTATGCCGCTCGACTTCCTCACTCTCACTCAGCAGTGCGCCCCGCAGATCTCGCCGACCACGATGGCGGCAGTGGTGCAGACCGAGTCCGGGTTCAATCCGTACGCGATTGGCGTTGTGCACGGACGACTGATGCGGCAACCGTCCAGCGAGGCGGAAGCCATCGCAACGGCGCGCTCGCTAAGCGCTAGGGGTTGGCGCTTCAGTGTGGGGCTGGCGCAGGTCAACCGTTCCAACTGGTCGCGGTACGGCCTAAACGAGCAAACCGCGTTCGATCCCTGCCGCAACTTGGCTGCTGGTGCTGCGATTTTGCAAGGGTGCTTCGAGCTGGCCCGTCATGCGCATTCGGATGAGCAGGAGGCGCTTCGCACGAGTCTGTCCTGTTACGCGAGCGGCAATTTCTGGACAGGCTTTCGCAGCGGTTACGTCCAGCGCGTCGTGAATGACGCGCGGCAAGCCGTGCCGACTCCGCCGGTGGTCGTTCCAGCCATCGCGCCGATCCCTGTTGTACCCATAAAGACCGATTTGTCTCCCAGCCGCATTCGACGCAAGCGCACAACCGATCCGCCGCCGAGCCCTGATCGGAGCGAAGTGCCGCCGCCGGAGCAGAGCGGTGAGCTGGTTCAGAGCGCAGTGGTGTTCTAGAGCGCTGACCGGATGGATTGGGGGTAATTGATGTCGGGGAAGTAGACGGGAGCAAGCTATGAAACTGCGAGCGCGAATCAAAGCATGGATTGGACACGGATCGACGCGTCGGACGAGCCTGGATCGACAGGTGGCAAGAACCGTCTCCTTGACGATTGCGATGTTGTTCGGAGCGTCCCCGGCCTGGGCTCAGTTGTCGCAAGTGAATACGCTGCTGAGCACGATTCAGACGACGTTACTTGGCGTCGGTGGCGTGATCTGCTCGATCTCGATCATCTGGGCCGGCTTCCGGATGATGTTTCAACACGCGCGCTTTGGCGACATCGCGAACGTCTTCATTGGCGGGCTCTTCGTCGGCTGTGCGACCGTGATCGCCGGCATGCTGATCCCAACGGGCGGCTGATCTTCGAGCGACGAATCATGAACTCTCTCAAAGATCCAGTTTTCAAGGGCTGCACGCGTCCCGCCATGCTGTGGGATGTGCCGCTGGTGCCGGCCCTAATCACCGGCGGCGGCATGCTGATTCCGGCTATCTGGGCGCTGCTTGCCAGTCCCCAACTGGGCGTCGCGATCCTTTTCCTGAAGATCCCCGTGTTCGTGGTCATGCGCATGGTGACGCGCCACGACGACCAGCGCCTTGCTCAGTATGCACTGCGTCTTCGGATGCGTTCTCAGCAAGCAAACCGGCGGTTTTGGGGCACCCACGCTTACACGCCGGTGCGGCTCAAGAGGAGGGCGTGATATGCGCGTCGCTCCTCAATTCGTGGCTGTCGCCAATCGGGAAGTGCCGCTGGCCGACATGATCCCGTACTCGACGCACGTGACCGATCACGTCATCAAGACGCGTGAAGGCGACTATCTGCAGATCTGGAAGATCGAAGGAATTCCTTTCGAGGCTGCGGATCCGGCTGACATCGCTGTGCGGCACGACGGATTCAATCAGCTCGTGCGCGCGCTGCCTGGCGGCCACGTCGCGCTCTGGACGCATCGGCTGCGCCGGCGCGTCCGGGATCACTTCGCCACGCCGTACGCGAACCGGTTCTGCCAGGAACTCGCCATACGTTACTACGCGAGCTTCGCCGGCTACCGCATGAT
Organism: Paraburkholderia terricola; assembly: GCF_900142195.1. GTDB lineage: Bacteria > Pseudomonadota > Gammaproteobacteria > Burkholderiales > Burkholderiaceae > Paraburkholderia > Paraburkholderia terricola. The sequence goes on along the minus strand of NZ_FRAB01000001.1, from coordinate 367,393 downwards.
GGCCAACGAGCTGTATCTGACGCTCGTCTACCGTCCCGACCGCACGAGACTGGGCCGCCTGTTTAGCCGCGCCGCGCGCCGCACGCTCGACGATGTCCGGGGCGACCAACGCGAAGCGCTCAAGGTGATGAACGAGCTCGCCGCGCAGGTCGAGGCGGGCCTCACGCCTTACGACCCGGTGGCGCTCGGGGTTTTTCGCAAACCTAGTCCGTACGCGAGACGCCCGCGCCGGTATTCGTCTGCGCTGGAACTGCTCGGCTATCTCGTCAATGCAGCGTGGGAAACCCAGCCGCTCCCGTCCGGGACGATCCGTGAAGCGTTGCCGACGTCACGCCTCTTTGTCGGTGCCGAAAAGCTCGAGTTCCGCATGCCCGGCGAGACGCGTTTCGCCGCGATGCTCGATCTGAAAGACTACCCGGAAGACACCGAACCGGGGATGCTCAACGGCCTGCTGTATGGCGACTTCGAGTACATCGAGACGCAAAGCTTCACGATTCTCGACAAGCCCAGCGCCAAGGAGGCGCTCGAGCGGCAGCGCAACCAACTGATTGCGGGCGAGGACGTGGCCGTGTCGCAGGTCGAAGCAATGGATCAGGCGCTCAACGACCTGATCAACGGCGATTTCGTCCTCGGCGAATATCACTACTCGCTCGCAGTGCTCGGCGACACACTACACGCGCTCTCTCGAAACGTCGCAAAGGCGCGTACGCAGCTCGCCGACGCTGGCTTCCAGACGGCCCTCATCGACCTCGTTGCCGATGCGGCATGGTTCGCGCAACTGCCTGGAAACTGGCGCTACCGGGCGCGCGAGGCGAAGCTCACCTCGCGCAATTTCTGCGGACTGTCCAGCCTGCACAACTTCTCCACCGGCAAGCGCGAAGGCAATCCGTGGGGCGAGGCGATCACGATCGTCAAGACGCCGAGCGGCCAGCCGCTGTATCTGAATTTCCACGTGACGGCCGAGAAGCAGGACTCCTCTGACGAGAAGGCGCTCGCGAACACCCAGATCATCGGGCAGGCCGGCTCGGGCAAGACGGTGCTCGAACTCTTCCTGCTCGCCATGGCGATGAAGTATGGCATCACAGTGGTGCTTTACGACAAGGACCGTGGTACCGAGATTGCGATCCGGGCAATGGGCGGCGTCTATACGGTCTTCCGCCGCGGTGAGCCGACCGGTTTGAATCCATTCCAGATGGAGCCGACCGAGTTCGTGCTCGACTTCTGGGGGCGACTGGTACGCAAGCTCGTCGATGGTGGCACGCCGTTGTCCGCAAAGGACGAACTCGATGTCTCACGGGCAGTTCGTGAGGTCGCGCGCATGGAGCAGCCGCTCCGTCGCCTGTCGATGGTGCGGCAACTTCTGCCGAATGTGGGAGAGAACAGCCTGCATGCGCGTCTGACCAAGTGGTGCACGGGTGGGCGGCTTGGCTGGGTGCTCGACAATCCCACCGACCGCATCGAATTGGCGCAGTCGGGCTTGTTCGGCTTCGACGACACGGAGCTTCTCGACGACGGCGAGGTCTCCACGCCCGTGACGATGTACCTGCTACATCGGACGGAAAGCCTGATCGATGGCCGGCGCTTCATCTACGTGATGACGGAGTTCTGGAAGCGGCTCGACGATCCCGTCTTCACTGATTTTGCGAAGAACAAACAGAAAACCATTCGCAAGCAGAACGGGCTCGGCATCTTTGACACGCAGTCTCCTGCAGACGTATTGCAAAGCGATATCGCGCGCGCGCTCATCGAGCAAAGCGGGACGTTCTTTTTCCTGCCCAATCCACGTGCCGATTACGACGATTATGTTCACGGCTTCAAGCTTACCGAGGCCGAATTTAACATCGTGCGCAACCTGGGCGAGAACAGCCGCATGTTCCTGGTCAAACAGGGGCATCAGTCGGCCATCGGCCGGCTGGATCTCAAGGGGCTCGGCGACGTACTCGATGTATTGTCCGGCACCACGGACAACGTCGAGCTGCTCGACGCGATCCGCGCACGCGTGGGTGACGACCCTGACGTCTGGCTGCCGGTTTTCCGTGAGCAGTTGGCAAGGCGTAGAGCGCCGCAGGCGGGAGGGTTGCGATGAGCGGCCTCTTTACCGCAATCGGCGGCACGCTCGAGAACGGCATGTCGACCTATGTGACGAGCGTGTCGTCGGCGCTATCAAGCGCACTCGTGCCCGTTGCGACGACCGCCGTCACAATCTGGGTGCTCGCGTATGGCCTTGCCATCGTGCGGGGCGAGGCGCAGGAGCCCGTGCCGGCTTTTGCGTGGCGAGGGCTCAAGGTTGCAGCCATTCTCGCGTTTGCGCTCGGCAGTGGTCTTTATCAGCAGCAGGTGGTAACGGCCATCAATGGAGCCACTGCCGGACTCGCCCAGACGATCCAGAACGCGGCCAACACCACAGGCGGGGGCAATCCCGGCTGCGGCTCGGCCAGCGGCAGCGCGGTGACGGCGGCGAGCGCCACCAGTATCTATCAAACGCTCGACTGCTATGACCAGCAGGTCGACCTGGTGCTGGACGCCTACTCCATGAAGGCGACCCATGAGGGGCTGAGCCTCACCGGCATCGTCGCGGGCATCGGCGACATCGTGTGCGGGTTCATAGCGGCCCTCGGTGGTTCCATCTTCCTCATTGTGCTCGCGTTCGAAGTGGTCATGGCGAGGATGCTGCTCGATCTCGTGCTCGGCATTGGGCCCGTTTTCATCGCGTGCGCGGCGTTTGCGCCGACCGCCCGCTTTTTCGAGGCGTGGACCGCGAAAGTGGCGAACTACGCGCTGCTGCAGGTCCTGGTGGCGGCTTTTCTGGGCATGGCCCTGACAGCGTTCTCAACTGAGCTCGCGCCGTTCCAGGTGACGACTGCACCGCCAGGTTCAAACGCGGGCTCACTCGTCGCTGCCGGCCAGGCCGCGCTCGAGGCGTCGGCCGCGTGGGGCGCCGCGCTCGGCATGTTTGCAACGGCCATTTTTCTGGCCATGGTCGGCTGGCAATTGCCGGCGGTGGCGTCCGGTCTCTCAGGCGGTGCGACGTTATCGGGCTTTGGCGCGTTCATCGCGGGTGTTGCGTCTCGGCGCCTTGCCAGCTTGATTGGGAGAGCACTCACCCGTGGCGGGAATGGGCCGCGCCCCGGCGGCAGGATCCGCGACAGGACGGGCTCAGGCGGTGGTGGACCGGGAAGTTCGGGCGGTGGCACGTTGCCGGCCTATCAACGGGTCGCACGCGCCAATCTGGGACAAAGCATTTGAACGCGAGGTGGTCATCATGACAGGACGATTCAAGAGAGTGGGAACTGCAATCGTATGGCTCGCGCTGTGTTGTTCTAGCTACGCTCAGGGCATTCCGGTCTTCGATGCTCAAAACGTACTCCAGGCCATTGCAACGGTGGGACAGCTCGAGCAGGAAGTGCAGCAGGAGATCCAGATCTATCAGTCAACGGTCGGTACCCGTGGCTTCGGTGCACTGCTCAGTAACCCCGTGCTCGCGAATTCCCTGCCGTCGAATTGGCAGAGCGTTTATACGGCCGTACAGCACGGAGGTTATGCGGGGCTCACGGGTAGCGCTCAGGCCTTGCGTTCGGCAAGTGAAATCTACGACTGCCAAGATCAGGCCGGCATCGATCAGCAGGTGTGCCAGCGCGCGCTGAACAAGCCATTCCAGGACAAGGCGTTTGGTATGCAGGCGTACCAGACGGAGCTCCAGGAGCTGAACCAGATTCAGAGCCTGATGCAGCACATCGATGTTACACAGGATCCGAAAGGCATTGCGGAACTGCAGACGCGCGTCCAGACCGAGACGACAGCGGTTGGCGACGAGATGACGAAGCTGCAGCTCTTCAAGATGCTCGCCGATACGGAGGACAAGCTCCTCGCCGAGCAGCAGAGCGAACTGATACTGAGTCGGGCGGGCAATACCGCCCGATTGCAGGACCAGATGATGCCAGCTTCGTTCGGAAACTGAGGAGACGACGATGCGCGGCGTTCTCCGACTGTCGCTCCCTATTAGCTTAGCACTACTAACGGGTGCATGCCATTTCGGGCCACCGAAGCCGGTTTTGCCGGATGGTTTGCATCGCGTACTGATCAACCCTGTTTCACCTGTTCCGGCAAAGTCGGGGACGTCCGCATTGCCAGACGCACCAGTCGCGGGAGGTGGACGATGAATAGCCCTCACGACTACAGGCACGTGCTCGACGTCGAGGCGTCGCTCACGCACCTGCAGGAGCGGTCCGAACGGCGGGCGTGGCATGTCGCGTACGGTGCAGTGGGCGTAGCCGTGCTGAGCGTGGCGGCGCTTGCGGTCATGGTTCCGTTCTATCGCGTCGTTCCGCTGCCGATCGAGGTCGACCGCCTGACCGGCGAGGCGCAGGTGATCGACGTGCTGGATGCCCGGCACGTCCACACGAAGGAAATCCAGGATAAGCACTGGGTCGAGGCATACGTGCGTGAGCGGGAACGCTATGACTGGGGCCTCCTGCAGATGGATTACGACGACGTACTCGCCATGAGCGATGACGTGGTCGCGCGCGACTACCGCTCGATCTACGGCGGCCCGGACGCGCTCGACCGGCAGCTTGGACCGAACGTCGAGCGGCGAGTGCGGATTCTCTCAACCACGCTGCCACCCGACGAACCCGGTCACGCCGTCGTCCACATCGAGCGCACGATCTTCAAGAACGGCGAAGCCAATGCGCAGCCGCCCCAGCGTTTCGTGATCACGCTCGCCTACACGTATCGGCCGCAGGTCTTCACGCGTGAAAGCGTAGCGATCGCCAATCCCTTTGGGTTCAAGGTCACCGCTTACAGCTGCGATCCGGAATATACGCCGCCTGCGTCGTCGGCGTCCGCCATCGGAGTGGTGCCATGAGATACGACTGGAAAGGAGTTGCTCTGATAGCGTTTTGGCTCGGCGGTCTGCTGGCGGCGAGTCCCGTCGCGCGTGCCTATACCGTGCCGGGCTGGTCCGACGATTCTCGGGTGCGGCAGGTTGTCTATCGGCCCGATGCGGTCGTACGGATTGAAGCGCAGCGCGGCTTCGCGACGCACATTGCGCTCGATCCGCAAGAGCACATTCAGGTCGTGGCGCCGGGTGATCGCGATGGCTGGCAGGTCGTCGCGAGTAAGGGCGACCACGACGTGTACCTCAAGCCGCAACTGGCGGCGCACGACTCGAACATGGAAATCCGTACCGACAGGCGCAGCTACAGCTTCGACCTGGTGGTGCTGCCTATGAAGACCAAGTTCGGCAACGACGACGAGATGTACCGCGTGACCTTCGTCTATCCGGATCAAGCGAAGGCACTGGCACAAGCCCAAAGCGATGTTGCGCTGGTGAGTCGGCGCCTGGCGCAGCCGCCCGCCGTGCGTAACACCCGGTACTCGATGCAGGTCATGCCCCACTCGGACGACATCGCGCCGACCGCGGCGTGGGACGACGGGCGATTCACCTACATTCGCATCCCGGCCAACCGGCGCATCCCGGCGATCTTTCGCGTGGCGGACAACGGCACCGAGAGCACGGTCGACAAGCACATGGATGGCGACACGATCGTGGTTCACGAGGTGGCGAGACGCTTCGTGCTTCGTCTGGGCGAGGAGGTCGTGGGCATCTGGAACGACGCCTACGACATGGATGGTGTACCGCCACGCGACGGCACGACCGTCGACGGCGTGAGGCGTGTTTTGCGGAGTCACGATGATGAATGACCCGCTAAGCGATCGTCGGCCTCGCAATACGATCGAGCCGGATCAGCCTGTCGACCAGGCATCGCATGCGCGCGATCGCGATGCCGATGCCCCGGCTGGCGGGTTTGGGGATCGCGGCATGCCTGCGCTCGGTCAGTACCGAAGCGCGCGACCAAGGGCCTGGTGGCTGACGCCGCTCCTCGTCGTCCTCGTCGCAGGCGCTGGCGCAGTCTGGACGGTGCATACGTTGCTTGCCCGTCACGATGCGCAGGCGAAAGCGCGTCGCGACGCGATAGCGGAAGCCGTGCCGGGCGGGCGGGTATTCAAGGACATGCCGGCGTCGGCGACGAGTGCCGCTTCTGCACCGAAGGCTGCGAGTGTCGAGCCGGCAGCTTCCGCGCCTGTCGTGAGTCGAGCACCGGTGTCGGCGAGGCCGACGCCGCCTGTGCGGAGCTACTACGACGCACCGCTTCTGGTCACGGGCTCGGCGCCCGAGGCCAATAGTCGCGAGGGAGGCGGGCTGGCCACAGAAGGTATTTCGGGCGGTGTCGCCTCTGCAGCCTCGTCGGTGGGGGCGCGCCTTCTCGGTCGTGCAACCGGTGCCTCGGGGCAGAGCGGGAGCGGACCGCTTGCGCAGGCTTTGACGCCAACTGCCACGCCGCGAGTACGCGCGAGCATGCTCGGTGACCGGAGCCTGATTCTCGCTCAGGGCGCGAAGATCGACTGTGCGGGCGACACGGCGTTTGATTCGACCGAGGCGGGAATCTCCACCTGCACGGTGACGAAGAACGTCTATTCCGACGACGGGAAGGTGGTGTTGATCGAGCGCGGCTCACAGATCAACAGTGAGTATCGCTCGAACCTCGCGCCCGGGCAAAAGCGTGCCTTCATCCTCGCCGCGCGGATCAAGACGCCCGATGGAGTGACCGTCCAGCTCGATTCGCCGGCGGCCGACGCGCTTGGCCGCATGGGAATCGACGGCTACGTGGACAACCACTGGGGGCAGCGTATCGGTGCCGCGCTACTGCTCGGCATGACGCAGGACGCGATCGGGTATCTGGCCACACGCGGCGGCAATAGCAATAGCTCCGTCGTGTATCAGAACACCGAACAGCAAGGCAATGACATGGCTTCGCGCGTGCTCGACCGGACGATCAGTATCCCGCCGACGCTCACGCAAAACCAGGGCACCGAGTTCACGATCGTGGTGGCGCGGGACCTCGACTTTGGATCGGTGTATGCCCTCGAGCCGGAGGGATCGCGATGAGCCCGTGCACTGGTACTTCGAAACAGGCCGACGACAGGGCGCTCGCGCGGCTTCCCGACGACGCATCAGTGCGCGAGTTGATGCGGCCGTTTGCCCCGTTGCTCGACGATGCGGACGTCACGGAGCTCGTGATCAATCAGCCGCAGCGCGTCCTGACCGAGACACATCGTGGCTGGCGCGGTTATGACTGCCCCGAGCTCGATTACGAGCGTCTGATGTCGTTTGCGGTGGCCGTGGCCACGCTGACAAGCCAGGAGGTGTCGGCCCAGCATCCCGTGCTCTCGGCATTGCTGCCGGGGGATGCGCGCATCCAGATTGTGATGCCGCCCGTGGTCCCATCACGCACCGTTTCAATCACGATCCGGCGACCCTCTTCGCGCGAGAAGACGCTCGATGCTTACCGGGACGAAGGTCTCTTCGACGATACGGTGTGGCACCGACCGGATGGCCTCGACGCTGTACTGCCGATGCTGCCTCCCCCGGCTCGCGGGCTCGTCGATTGCCTCGAAGCGCGCGACCACGGCGCGTTTTTCGAGCAGGCGGTTGCCGGGTGTCTGAACATCGTCATCGTTGGCAACACCGGTTCCGGCAAAACCAGCTTTATGAAGACGCTGTGCCGGTCCATCGGGCAAACCGAACGGATTGTGACGATCCAGGACGTCCGGGAACTGTTTCTGCCGCACATTGAGAATTGTGTGCACCTGACGTACAGCAAGGGCGGGCACGGTCAGGCACGTGTGACACCGGCGGACCTGATCGCCAGTGCGATGCGCATGCGTCCCGACCGGGTACTGCTGGCCGAACTGCGGGGTGCCGAAGCCTACGATTTCCTGAAACTGCTAACGACCGGTCACGCGGGCTCGATCACGAGCTATCACGCGCCGAACGCCACGGTCGCGGTCGAGCGCTTTGCGCTGATGGCCAAGGAGCATCCAGAAGCCGCGGCCTATGACGATGGCGCGCTCAAGAGGCTGCTGTTCCTGACGATCGACGTGGTAGCGCACATGCAGGCCCACCCGCTCTACAACAACGTCGGCGAGCAGATCGGCAAGCGTTGGGGCATGACGGAAATCTGGTTCGATCCGGTGCGCAAGGTGCGCACGACGTTCGCGTGAGGCCGGTATGAACGCGAACGGCAAATCCTTAACAATTGTGAACGGCGCCAGCGCTGCGGCTTTTCACGTGCGGTCGGTCCTGGTTGCGTTCGCCGTGCTGGCGATTGTCACCATCGGTGTGCTCGCCTCGCTGTGGGCCGCGTCATTCTTCCTCTATGCCAGCCTGCGGATGAACCCTCTGCATGCTGGCCTGTGGGGCTGGCCGGACGTGCTACTCGCGTGGCGGCACGGTCAGATGCCGAACGCCGGACGGCGACTGGCCGGCGCGGCGCTGCTGGGCGTGCTCGCCGCGGTGGGCGGTCCCGCGACCGGCTTGTACACCCTGTGGGAAAGTACCGGGCGGCGGCGTCTATATGGCAGTGCGCGGTTTGCCAGCGAGGCGGAAATCCGTGCGGCGGGGCTGCTATGAACGCGCCACCCAACGCCAATGCACCCGCCCTGGTCGTTGGCATCTGGCGCGGGCGCTACCTGCGGTTTCACGGACAGCAGTTCGTGCTACTGGCCGCCCCCGCGCGCTCGGGCAAAGGCGTCGGTATCGTGATCCCGAATCTGCTGAGCTACCCCGATTCGGTCGTTGTGCTCGACATCAAGCGCGAAAACTATGCGCTCACCGCAGGTTTCCGGCGGGCGCACGGGCAAGACGTGTATCTGTTCGACCCGTTCGCGGAGGATGCCCGTACGCACCGGTACAACCCGCTGTCGGCAATCTCGGATGGACTCTTTCGTGTGGGTGACATCCTCGCGATCGGCTACGCGCTGTATCCGGCCGGCGGCCATGATGATTTCTGGAAGGACCAGGCGCGCAATCTGTTCCTCGGCATCGTGCTGTTGCTCTGCGAGTGGCGTGATGCGCGGCGGGCAGGTAAGGGTGCCTCGATACCGGACTATCCCGTCACGATGGGCGAGGTGCTGCGGCAGTCGTCGGGCCATGGCATGCCGGTCAAGTCGTACTTGCAACGCGCGCTCGTCCAGCATCGCGCTCTGCTAAGCGGCCCATGCGTCGATGCACTCAACCGCTTCCTGTCGAACGATGACAAGGTGCTCGCGAGCATTCTCGCGACGTTCCATGCGCCGCTCACAATCTGGGCGAATCCGATTGTCGATGCGGCGACCAGTAGCAACGACTTTGATCTGCGCGATGTGCGTCGTCGTCGCATGTCCGTCTATATCGGCATTACGCCGGACCACCTGTCCGAAGCCGCATTGGTCGTCAACCTGCTGTTTTCGCAACTCGTCAACCTGAACACGAAGCAGTTGCCAGAAGCCGATCCGACGTTGCGCTTTCAGTGCCTGCTGCTGCTCGATGAGATGACGGCCATCGGCAAGATTCACATCATCGCGCGGGCGGTCGCCTATATGGCTGGTTACAACCTGCGGCTGCTTTCCATTGTCCAGTCGATCGCGCAGTTGGAATCTGTCTACGGACGCGCCGATGCGCGCACGTTCATCACGAACCACGCGATGCAGATCCTTTACGCCCCACGTGAGCAAAAGGACGCGAACGACTACTCGGAGATGCTCGGGACGTTCACCGAGCAGTCGCGAAGCGTCAGCCGCCCCAGTTCGATGTTCGGTGGTCGCGGCGGCTCGAGCGAGAGCCTGTCCGAACAACGGCGCCCCTTGCTGTTGCCGCAGGAGTTGAAAGAACTCGGGCGCGAGAAGGAAATCATCGTCCTCGAAAACACCAAGCCGATCCTTGCGGACAAGATCCGCTACTGGCGCGATCCGGAGTTCGCCGCGCGCATAGTCGCCGCCCCGTCGGTGCCGGCCCTGAATCTCGCGCGCTTTACGGCACAGGTGGAGCGGCGTCTGCGTGAGGTTCAGCTTGAGGACGTCGATGTCGAGGGCGCAGGCGATATCCATCTGCCCACCGCGTATCTGGAAGTTCTGCAGGCGTGGGATCCCCGCGACTTGCCGCCGAGCCTCTCAGACATGAATGAGGAAGAGGTGACCACCTACGTCGAGCGGCATTTTGTGCTGCTCGGGGTGCCCGCTGAACGGGTCACGCGAGTGACGCGGCAGCTATCGGTTACGGACCTTGACGTTGCCAATTTGCGGCCTGTCCGATCGACGGAACCGAAGCGCAGATCGACAGCGCGCGGCGCGTCGAACGTTGTGCCGAGCGCGGGAGCACGGCAATGAGTCAGCCCTACGTGGACGAGACGGCGCGCGTGCGGGCTGCGCTGGCGGTGATCCCCGCCGACGACTATGGCACGTGGGTCGACATGGCCTTTGCGCTCAAGAACGGCCTGGGTAATGCCGGTTTCGAGGTCTGGGATGAGTGGAGTCGGACCGCGGCCAACTACAACGAGCGTGCGGCGCGCACGACTTGGCGCTCGGCCAAGGAAACGGGTGGCAAGACGCTCGCGTCGCTCTTCTGGCTTGCCCGGCAGCACGGTTTCGATCTGAAGCGCGCGCAATACCCGGATCAGATGGCGACCGCACTTGCGCCACGCGCCGAGGTGCGGGAGCAGCGCGCGCGTGAAGAAGCGCGACAGCGCGCCCGGTATGCAGCCGTGGCTCGCGAGGCGCAGGCGATTTGGGAATGGGCTCGACCGGTTGGTCCCGAGCATCCGTATCTCGCGCGCAAGCAGCTCGAGCCAGTGCCGACACTGCGCGAGCTCGAAGCGCCCGAATTGCGCGCGCTGCTGGGCTATGCCCCAGCGAGCGAGGACGTGCCGCTAACGGGACGCGTGCTCGTCGTGCCGTTCTGGATCGGCGAGGCGATCTCGACCCTGGAGCTCATTGACGAGAGCGGTCGCAAGTCGTCGCTCGCCGGAGGGCTCAAGCGAGGCGGCTACTGGTTTGCCGGCGAGGCCCCGAACGACGCCGAATCGGCTGCTCCGATTCTGATCGGCGAAGGGATGGCGACGGTGCTGTCTGCCCACCGCGCGACCGGCTGGGTGGCGCTAGCGAGTCTATCGAGCGGGACGCTGCCTGAGGCCGCCGCCATTTTGCGAGCGCGATTCGCCGGCACCGAACTCGTGGTGCTGGCGGACCTTGGGCCCGGCGAATCCAAGGCGCGGGAGGCTGCGCAGGCGACGTGTGCCCATCTCGCCCTACCGGTATTTGCGAAGGAGGAGCGGATCGATGACCAGGTGCCGACTGACTTCAATGACATGGCGGTGCTGTCGGGCTTCGCGAGCGTGGGCGATCGCCTTCGAGAGATTGTGTATCGGCACGAAGAGCCGTTGGCGGCAACCCCCACGCCCGCGGCGGATTGGGAAATGGGAACGGTGTCGGGCGAACAGAAGGAGGAAGTGATGAGTAACGTAAAGGAAAAGCTGCTGACCGAAGCGCAGGAGCCGACGCGGCGTCGTGGCTCGAAGCGCAGTGGGCCGGAGCAGGTAACGCCGACTGAATCGTCCGCGCCATTGGCTGCATCGGGGACGTCCGAGCCTGCTGCCGCGACGCCTGCCGATGACTCGCCCGCGGTCCCCGCGCGGCAGTTCGCACCGCCGCGTCCGCCAGTGGGCGAGCCACTGTTTGCCGTGACGGACGTGCCGAGCGACATCAGGGCGCTGGCCGAGCATCGCTTCGGCTCACCCCTGCGGATGGCGACGCCGCGCGAGAACGGCGGGCCGTATCGCGGTGAGGTCTTCAATAGCGAGCACTACCTGATCCAGGAGGTCGCGACGCGCAGCGTGGTCTTCCATCCAAAGGCGCAGATGGTGTTTATGTCCGAGCGACTGCGATGGATGGACGAGAACGCGCGGTTGAACGGCGCGGAACTACAGGTCGGATACGACGGCGACCGGCCGAAAGTTTATCCGTGGGACCGCGCGCGCGAGCTGCTTGAGCGCACGGTGGGGTCCCTCAAGAAGTCGGCGCGCGAACTGAATTTCAGCCCGAACCTCGAGGTGATGCTCGATCAGCTGCAGACGCGATCGTGGGCTCGCGTGCGTGAGGCCCGCGCGGCGGCGCTGGAGCAGTCGAAGGAGCGGGCTGCGCCGCAGGATCCGCCCGGGCCTGATCGCTAGCAGACAGCAAGTCACCAATCACGGCATATCACAACGGAGTCGCACGATGATTGAAATCTCTTCCTCTGCTGATCCGGTCATCAACGTGATCGAGCAAGATATCTTCGGCCGCCCGAGCGCTGAAGTGCAGTCGAGTGGCGAAGAGCGTAGCCACCGGCTCGACGCTGAAGCGATGGGCGCCGTGGCGGCCCGACGCCGTCGCGAATTCGATGCGGCTCGCGCACGCCTGCATGACCAAGCGATTAAGCAGGCGACCCGAGACGAAGGACGAAGGCTGGACCCCGACTCGCGCGCAGTCGTGAACGAGCCAGCGGAAATGGCCGGGACAGCACGGGTACCGCTGGAGCAGCCGCCCGAGCGTGTGCGCAAGCGTTATCTGCGCGCGAGCAACCAATATTTCTTAAAGGATGCGCCGTATCAACTGGCATTCGAGGATCTGGGTCCCTACCTAGTCACCGAGCACAATCGGCCAGACGTGGTGGAGTCGATGGTCGACATGGCGGCCGCCAAGTCGTGGCGGCGCATTCGCGTCTCGGGGCACGAAGCGTTCCGCAGTGAAGTGTGGCTTCAGGCTACGGTGCTTGGGATCGACGTGAGCGGCTATGAGCCGAAGCCAGCGGATCTCGCTCGTCTGGCCGATTCCCGGCAGGCGCGGCTGAACAATCGGATTGAGGCGGATGCATCGGTGGGCGCGGCCGGTGAGCCTGCTAAGTCGAATAAAAGCATCGCACCGGCGCCAGTGTCGACGTCGCGTGATGAGGCGCCGGCTATGGCCGTTGTCGCTTCCGACGGGTTGCGCCCGGCTGCTCCGTACCAGGACCGGGCTCGGGAGCATTCGGACGCGCGGCTGCCAGTTACGAGTGATGAACCCGAAGCTCCCCGCCGGTACGCAGGAGAGCTGCGAGAGCACGGCCACGCGCCGTATCAGAACAATCCCGCTCGAAGCGACTCGTATTACGTGGTGTTTCGCGATGCTGCGAGCACTGATCAGGTCGTTTGGGGCGTGGATCTCGAGCGCGCAGTTCAAGAGTCGCAGGCCGAGCCGGGAGACAGGGTTGTCCTGGAAAACCAGGGCCGTCGGCTGGTGACTATCAAGGCGCCGATCTTCGACGGTCTGGGCGTCATGGTTGGGGAGGAAGAGAAGGACGTATACCGGAACACCTGGCAGGTTGAACTCGTTGGCCGGCATCGGTCTGCGTCCGTATCCGAGGCACGCTCGCAACAGGCACCGCATGGCGCCGCGATACCGACCGAAGGGGTGCGTACGGATAGGCGCGAACCGCCGCGCTCGACGGTGTCGGACGAAGACAAAGTGTTGCATCTGGCCGTGCTGACCGGTGCGATGCGTGAGCAGGGATTCAGTGCACGCTCGATTTCGCGGGTGCGACAGCGTGCCGAAGCCATGCTCGATGCATTCGGCAGGGACGGGATCCCGGTACCCCGGCCGCGCGTCTTCGACCCGCAGGCGCCATCCGAACGCGAGCGCCGCGCGCGTCCAGCGCCCGAGCGCACGCGGACTCGCGAGCTTGAGCTCACGCCTGCCGAACCGTCGTTACCGGCGCGATAAATGGGCGTCTGGGAATGCGCGTCCGTGAGCGATTGTGTGTCGAGCTGGCGGCATTGCGTCCGGATTGGGAAGCCTGGTGCGCGCGTCGCGGAGTGACAACTGCTGAGGGCGTGAGGCAGTTGATCACGGCTGCGCTCGACGCTGAAGACGCCGACCGTGATGTGCCTGTCGAAACCGCGACGCGATCAACCGCTGTCGATGAGCCGCGCGCGCGTGTCGAAATCAGGCTGATCCAATCGGAACTTGAGGCGGTCGACAAGCGGGCCGTTGCGTCGGGTTTGACCTGTAACCGCTGGATCCTGGCGCTCATCCGCGCGCAGTTGACCCGCGAGCCGCAGTTGGGACAAATCGAGATGAGATTGCTGTCTGACTCGAATCGGCAACTTGCCACGGTCAGCCGCTGGCTCGCGCAGCTTGCCCGTGATGCATCGGCGGGACGCTTGCCGCCCGACAGGGAGCCAAACCTCGGGGCGGTTCGACAACTGATCGATGCACATCTGCGCGCCGTGACGGCGGTGATTCGTGCCAATCTTGATCGATGGAGCCGGTGAGAATGGCCTATCCGAAGATTTACATCGACGCCATGCTCCTGAACTGGGGCGATCGGCTGTTACAGGAACCGTTTCGACATGCCCGCGCGCCGCGGCTTTCTCGCGCCGGATTGCGCAGCGAGGCCGCACGCATGCGCGAACAGATTGCGCGAACGCTTCGGCGCACGCCTGAAGTCATGGTGAAGATCACCAACAAGGCGTCGAGTGCGCAGGGCATGGGCGCAGTGCGACGGCACCTTCGCTACATCTCGCGAAATGGGCGGGTTGAGCTCGAGGACCAGAACGGAGACAAGATCGCGGGCGCTGAGGCCGTGCGCGATCTCGCACGGACATGGCAGTTGGGTGGATGGGGGATACCCGAGACGAGTCACCGTCGTGAGGTTTTCAATATCCTACTGTCGATGCCGCCGGGTACGAACCGGCAGGCCGTGCGGGATGCTGCTCGGGATTTTGCGGCGATCGAGTTTGGCGATGGCCGTGCGTATGTCTTCGCCGCGCACGATGACGAGGCCCATCCACACGTGCATCTGAGCGTGCAGGTGAGGGGACCGGACGGGCGCCGGCTCAATCCACGCAGGCAGGATCTGCGGCGCTGGCGCGAGCGATTCGCGGAACAGCTTCGCGAGCATGGTGTCGATGCAAACGCCACGCTTCGGCGCACACGTGGCGTGACAAAAAGATACCCCGGTCAGGGCGTTACGCATATGCTCTCGCGCGGTGAAGTGCCCATGTACTGGCGCGCCGTCGCGACCGAAGAGCAGAGAGAGGCAGGATGGAAGGCACACGCTGGCGTATTTGCGGCGTGGCGGGAGGTGGCACTGTCGATGGCGGCATCCTCCGTCAAGGCAGATCGTGCATTGGCAGCGAGCATTGTAGACTTCGTGCGCGCCATGCCAGTGCAGCAGCACGCTCCCGTTCCCGAGATCCGCCCAGAAGCGGCACCGACGCGCGAAGATCGGTCAGTACCTGAACACAACAATCAACGTGGCGGCCCGGACTCCGACATCGAGCGTTGATCGAGAAAGAAGAGTGGAGTGGATAGATCAACGGGCCTCGGCGTTTAATCGATGTCAAGGCGTTGCTGCACGCGTCCGTGCATTCTTCGGCTAGGTGGCCTCTATCGCGGGGCATCTATGTGGCGCGCGGTCTTGATTGCCGTGCGACGGCGTCGCGACATGGCGGACATGGTGGCGTCTGCCGGGACCGCGGCGAGGCCGCATCTCCCGGTCCACTGTCGTGTATGCGCCCACGAGCGTTCAATGAAAACCCCCACTGCGAAGTGTTCATGGGTCGATGAGCCACGCGGGCGCACCCTTGTACGTCGCGAAGAGCAGGAAAAGCAAGGCGATGGCGAGGAGCGGTAGGCCGTAGAGCGCGACGGGGATAAACAGCACGAGCTGAAGCAACGAGCCGCCGATGCCGTACATGACGTTCGTTTCGCGGACGTTGTCGTGTATCAGTTTCACGACCGCTGCGATGCCGAGCGCCGCCAGGACAATTCCTCCGTGCGCCGGCGCATGATGTAGCGGGGCAGTCGCCCATGCGTAATATCCCCACCAAACGAGATTGATCGCGATGGCGGCGAGCCAGAAGCCGCGCATACTGAAAATGCTGTAGCCGAATCTGTGTCGGCAGTGGCGACTAAGTTGCTGGATTCCTTTGGCAACGACAAGCAGGATTCCCACGACCATGGCGAGTTTGAGCGAGGCCATGTGAGTTTCTCCTTCGAGGTGAAGCAAGACCGTGAGCAATTCCAGTAGGGAGGAAAGCGCACAGCCGCTCAATCGGTTTTGCTATCTGCTATCCAATATAGGAAGTCTAGTCACGAATGCAACGATGGTCGCAGACGTGGATCGTTGTGCCGCCGCGCGATCGATCTGGACGCATCGATTCGCCTGTTGGCGCGCCGGCCGGTATAGGGCTCCTACCAGGAGCGCAGTTGCTGCTGAGCGAGTACGACGTTGATGCACAACGCGCCGATGCTCAGCAGTTTAGCCGTGTCCCCTTGCAGCGCGCGCTCGTACAGGTTCACAAACAGTGAACAGCATTTCACGGAAAGATCCGGAAACGGCGATGCTGTTCGTACGTCGGCATGCCCCACGTTTTCCGCGCCCCTGGTTGCCGGCAGGATCGGAATGTCGATTCGCGTCACAACGTTATGCTGTCCGTGAAGAAAATCGGGATGATCCTCTCTCAGTAGGAACAGCACGGTAGCGACGAGTTCCAAGTCCTCTTCGATTCGTTCGCCATGGCGAGCCTGTGCGGCGGCAAGACCGTAGGCCGCTACCATTTCACGGCTACGCCGGTCGATCCACTGTTCAGCCTGCACCAGTTGCTCGTTGAGCGTTGAGAGCCGATTCTTTTCGAACTCGTGGACGTCAGTGAGGTGGCCGGACGGCGGTTGCTTGTCCGGTATTTTTTCCATCCAGTACCCCCTTGATGGGTCTCGGTGGGCTTTGCGGGAGATGAAGCCGGTTGAGCGACAAAGGCCGGGGCAAGCCACATTCCAAGCGCCGCCTTACAAAGGCTGCGACGAAGGTGTTCATAAATCGGACGCGTACTTGTCGGATGCTACGATAATCGTAGTATCTAGACGGGCGCTTTGCAACGATATTCGTAGCTTCGTTTGTAACGAGCTACCAGTGAATGTCTGCCGCGCCGGCTTCTGTTTTTGGAACGCGACTGAAGGAGGCTCGCCTGGAAGCCGGGCTGTCGCAAAAGCAGCTCGGGATCGAGGCGGGCCTGGATCCTTTCGTCGCAAGTACCCGCATTAACCGGTATGAACTGGGTGTTCACAAGGTGGATTACACGCTTGCGATTCGCCTCGCGACGGTGCTCCGGGTCCCGGTGGCGTTCCTCTATGCGGACGATTCCGAGCTCGCGAGCTTGATTTTGGCTTTTGGCCGGCTTTCAAAGCGGAAAAGAGCGGATCTGCTGTTGCATGCACGGAGCCTTGAGGCGGGAACGTAACCGCGCTACTTGTTGCGAGCGCCGGCGCAGACTATGGCCGCGGTGGTTGGGGCTTGTGTCGGATGCGTACTTCGGGGTAGGTTATGCGGGAGCGTCCAGTCGGTTTGGCTCGGAGCCGCCCATCGACGTCGCGATATTCGGCAAGAGGAAGGCAAACCCATGAATAAGCAGGAACTGATTGATGCGGTGGCATCGGCTACTGGCTTGAGCAAGGCAATCGCTGGGGAATCGATTGATGCTGTGATCGGAGCCATTTCGAAAGCGGTCGCCCAAGGCGATACCGTGCAACTCGTTGGCTTCGGTTCTTTCAGTCACGGCGCACGTGCGGCTCGAACTGGCCGACACCCGTCGACGGGAGAGACAATCGATATTCCCGCTGCGAAGACTGTCAAGTTTACGGCCGGCAAGGCTTTCAAGGACTTAATCAACGGGGGCGGAAAGTAGCTCGTCAACCAAAATCCTTATGAGTTTAGGCTCGGTCGCGTTATAGCTTTGACGAGTTCAGGGAATCGCCAGTTAGCGGGTTTGCGGGAGAGTGCAATTTAAATATTTTGGAGTTCGCAGTGAGTATTGCTGACAGCCGTCAATTTATAAAATCAGTCAAATTAAAACCAGAAAATTTTTTTCTTATTCATTACTCATGCCAAAATCTCAATGACGAAAATGAAGCGCTGTCGCCCCGCATAACTTCTATCGCGATAAACCACTACGCTACTGGCCAATCGGTTAGCTATTCGACGCACTCGATTGCAGAGGAATTGCGGATTCCACGTGATGAAGTGCTTCAAAGATTTGACGAAGTTGAGCTTGAGTTGTTGGGCCAGTTCTACAAGTTCATTCGAGACCGCCGTGATAAATACTGGGTACACTGGAACATGCGGAATCTTACCTTTGGGTTTGAACATTTGGAGCACCGCTATCGTGCGCTAGGCGGAAGGGATGCGTGCGTCATCGCCGTGGAGCAAAGATTGAATTTGAATGACCTGATAGCCGACCGTTATGGCGCAGACTATGCTAAGCATCCGAAAATGCTAATGCTAATGGAGAAAAACGGCGGCAGGCATAGAGATTTTCTTGAGGGAAAGGAGGAAGCTGCGGCGTTTTCGAACAAAGAATTTTTGCGCATGCACAATTCGACGCTTTCAAAAATTGGATTCTTTAGTTCCGCGATGCGCAAGCTGGTCAGTGGTAAGCTCAATACTGCGTCAAAAGGCTTTGGCATAGCACTCGATAAGCTCTTTGAAAGCCGAATAGCGAAAGCGGTGGGGCTATTCGCGACGTTCATTACCATTCTTGTGGGCTTGTGGCAGTCAATTCTGTGGCTCAATGGAAAATGAATTATTTGCTGGCCACTAAGCGAGCTTCGCTTTCAAAGACAAAGGATGAGACCCGCCATTCGAGGTTACGGCGGTGCGAACGTCGGCAACGCGCCCGCCAACTGCCTCGCAGGGACCGATACACCAATGCCATATGAACGACCCGCGAGATCCGGATACAACACAGCGCTGGTGCTCCGCCCGGGACAGCTGCATGCGCATCCGGCCGAATGCCCCCGGCGCGATCGTGACATATAGTAAGCGTTCTCTCCATCGCTAGTTCGTTTCCAGTGCAATAAACGGTGGCGATTTCTGATCGTCGCCATGATCCCCGTGCACGGTGAACCATGCATCCTGTGCCGTAATTCGACGTGAAACGTGGCGTGGGCGCATAGGTGGTTGTCGGACCGAGTTTGCGATGCGCATGGCGCCCAAAACCGGCGCAAGCCAATCCTGCCATCACTTTTGCAATGTCGTTTTTCCGTCGCTTAGTTCGAGGCTTTCCGTGAGGTTTGCCGATCGAGTCTACGAGGTCGTTCACGCGATTCCGTTAGTCTTCTGCATAAAGTCTGCTCGCATCTCCGGGCTGTGCTGATGGTCGCGCCAGCTAAGATCGTGAGATCGGCACGGCGAGTTTGTTTCGTTCGACGCCGCAGTTCGTGAGTTGTGGGCCGCGAATTTGAGAAGGGCGCTCCCGTTCGTCGCTCCAATCGGTACTCGCAGTCTGAATGGTTGCCAGCAGATGTCGGCTCACTCCATAAGCTCGGTTTGCAATGTGCCGTTAACTAGTCGGTGTCTGTGCTCCGTAAAGCCTGTCAGTGCGGACGCTTGAGTTTGTCGGCTTCGTCCGTCGCGGTTGCATGTTCGGCGACCGTAGTTCGCGGCTGGCGGCGCCTGTGGTTTGCCGACCACCCTGCGGTGGATTGTGGAGTCGCCCGGTCCATTCTGCGCGCCTCGATCTTCGAAGTTGTTCGCTCGCAAAGGTCAACAAAAATATTTTTCTGCTCCGTCTACTTCCGACGTCTTCCAAGCGCTTCCGAAAGTGCTGATTGCGCGCCGGAGGGGGTATTGACGAGCCCTTTGTTGATTCGCATGATGATCTCGAAGGTGACGTATGGGAGCGAATCGTGCGGGGCGCAAAGAGCTATACGCGAGCGGAGTGGGACGACTTTTTCAGTGCGCTCGAAGCGTTGCCCGAGAAACCCCGGAACAAGCAACGTGTCACGGTCAGTGATGCGATGAAAGAGAAGCGAGCGCAGATCGCTGCGACGCAGGCGAAGGGCTATACGCTCGAAGAGATCGTCCAGGAGGCCGAGCGGAAAGGGATCGACGTCAGCGTCGGCGCGATCAAATATGCGCTGTATCGCCAAGCGCCTGCCGATGCGAACTCCGAGGTAACCAATACGCGGGGCAGGGGTAGCGGGCAACCGCCGTCGGCTCGAAAGAAGGCCGAAAAGCGAGCAGGAAATACGCGCGACGACGCGCGACAACAAAGGGAAAGGGGCGTAAGTCAGCCGGGATCGATGCAGATTCAGGACGCGTTCTCGTTTGAGATCAGACCTGATATCGAAAACCTGTAGGAGGTTGAGCTTGGATACGACCCAACCCATTTATCTGGTCGGCGGCAGCAAGGGCGGTGTTGGCAAAAGCATGGTGACGCTCGCACTCGCAGAGCACCTGCAGCGGCGAGACATCCACGCCGTTCTGGTAGAAACGGACACGTCCAATCCCGATGTCATGAAAGCGCTTCGGGATGAAATGAAATGCGCAGCGTATGACCTCGACGACGCGGATGGCTGGATCGGCTTCGTCAACTTCTGCGATACGCACAGAGGCGCTGCCGTGATCGTCAATACGGCGGCGCGCAATCAGACGGGAGTGACCCGATATGGCGGAACACTGGCCCGGACGCTCGAAGAACTGGAGCGACACCTCGTCGTGTTCTGGGTGATCAACAGGCAGCGTGACAGTTTGGAGTTGCTGCACATTTTCGGGCAGACGTTCCCCGATACAGTGACGCACGTCGTTCGCAACGGTTACTTCGGCACGCCCGACAAGTTCGCTCTGTATCAGGAGTCGCAGCTTCGCAAGTCGATCGAGACGAAGGGCCGATCGCTTGATTTTCCTGACCTTGCGGATCGGGTGGCCGACGAGTTGCGCAGTCAACGTATCTCGATTCGCAAGGCGGCCGAGACGATGCAAATCGGGCAGCGCGCGGAGCTGTTCCGCTGGCGTGAGTTGTGCGACGCCATGTTCTCCAAGGTGATCGGAACCGACGGGCCAGATCGTGAGCAATAGGCGGTCAAGGCCCGTCGATCCGCTCATCCGCCTATTTCGCGAGGTGTCGGGCGATGTTCCGGACGAAGCCAGCCTGGCCCGCATGCGCCGGGTGTCCGGTGCTCTGAATCTACGTGACAACGACGCGCTATGGGCGATGATTGCCGTGCTCGAATACTACGCACGGCTGTATGAGGCGATGCCCGAACGTATCCGATGGGCAAGCGAGGGAAGCCTGGAAGCCGCTCGTCGGGAGGTCGGCGGCGCGACTGATGCATTGATGCAGCAGCATCAGGATGCGCTAGAGCGATGCAAGGCGACGATCCAATTGGCGGAAAACTTGATACAGGAACATGAAGCGCGGTATCGAGCAGCGCTGGCGAGCATGAATGAGGCGGCGATGACGGCCTTGACCGAACGCATGGCGAATCGGGTTTCGCGCGTGGCTGGAAATCGGCTGATCGGTGCGGCGGCGACTTCGGCACGCGAGCAACGTGAGCGATTGGACGACACCATTACCACCTTTGATCGGACGGTGGAGGCGTCGGCGGCGCGGGTGGAGGCAATGGCGACTCGAATGGAAAAGGGTTTCGCGCGCTCGATGCATCGGTTATTCGTGTTTGGCGGTACCGCATTCTGTCTGCTACTGGTTGTCGGCGGGGGCGCAGGTTGGTGGATTGGGTCCCACGCGGCAGGCGCGGACTGTCGTGCGGTGCAGTTCCGGCAGGCAGACGGCAGGCCGTAAAGGGCGCTGCCGTCCGCTCTGTCGCGGCTCTGAGGCACGCTGGCTATGCTACGCGGTCCGCGAGTCGGCTTTCGCCGAGTTCAGCGTAGTGGTTGTCGGGAAGGGCCA
Source organism: Paraburkholderia terricola (assembly GCF_900142195.1). Classification (GTDB taxonomy): domain Bacteria; phylum Pseudomonadota; class Gammaproteobacteria; order Burkholderiales; family Burkholderiaceae; genus Paraburkholderia; species Paraburkholderia terricola. Next base: position 345,815 of record NZ_FRAB01000001.1, on the reverse strand, counting down.
CGGCGGCTGCTCGGTGCGGGTAGCGGAAGGCGCTTCGGGGTCGCGAGGCGTGTTGTTAACGTGCTTTTCGCCGTTTCCAGTATCCGGCTCAGCATCGGCATCCTCGTCGCTCTCTGCAACATTGCCATCTTCCCCGGTACCGGCGTCGTCCTCATCCTCGTTGCCCTCGCAGACAGCCCACGACGGCATAGCCGGTGTCTCGCGGTCGGTGAGGATTTCCGGGAGCCATGCGACGTTGGCAAGGCGCAGTTCGGCGGCGGCTGCGGCGTCGGCCTTTTTCATCTTTGTGAGATCGGCGGCCACCTTCGGTGACACGGCGGCGGACACGACTTCGGCGACGCGAGCCTTGCTGACATGATCGAAATACGTGGCGCGAGTTGGCTTCCAGTACGTGGTCATATCGAGGTTCAGCGCATCCGCGAGCGCATTGATGGCAAGCGGCTTTTCCTCGCCCGCAATGCCGTCGAGCACCGTACCGGTACAGAACGCGAGCAGATCGAGCAGCGTCGTGCCGGGGTCTTGCTGGATCAGCCACGGGAGCAGGTCGGATCGTTTTGCCGGCAGTTCCTCGATCCACCGTGCGCGCTGCGCTTCAATAGCGTTCCATGCTTGACTCCCGGGCAGGTCGTCTGCCGCCTGCAGCAGACGGTCATGATTGTTTTGTCCGGACAGCGTCAGATAGTCCGGCGCGGACGTATAGCCAAAGTGCTCGGGCAGCGCTTGCGGGATCAGATGTCGCAGCAGCGCTGCGAGCGCAACGGTGGGCTGCGCGACCAATTCGGCATGGATGGCGGCGGCGCGGTGCGCGGTCAGCCGCTGACACAGTTTCGAGCTGTGGACGGGTTTGACCTTCGGAGCCCGTGTGTCCGCACTGTTGGGGGCGTCGGCTGCAGGCATACCCGTGACGGTCGCGCCTGCCGCGCCTAGCGCCGCGCCATTCTCGCGCCGCACGAGGCCCCGCTCGACGGTGAGTTCACCCTGTGGGCCGACGATCACATATGCGCCAGCCTCGGCCATCTGCGATGTATCCCACAGGACGGCGCGGCTTTCGATCGCCGTGACTGCGGCATTCGTCCGCTCGATTTCCAGGTCGAGGCGCTCGGCTTCTTCGTAGGCGTTTTCATCGTCTTCCGACAGTGCGTCGAGTTTTTCGGCGAGTTCATCGCGCTGCGCCGTAAGCGCGTCGATGTCGCACTGCTCGTCCTCGGTGTACGGGCGCCGGACCGGTTGCAGTTTGCCGTAGCGGTTCAGTTCCAGCAGGTCGCGCTCGACACGAGTTTCAACCCAGCCCCAGCCTTCGGCGCGCACTTCCTCGGCGGCTGCATAAAGCTTCTGCGCGACCAGCCGTTGCAGTAGGTCGGCGTCGGCAATGTAGCCCGCGTTTTCATCGTCGCTAAACAGGTCGCGACGCACATAGCCACCCGCTGCCTCGTAGGCGGCGAGGCCAACGAAACGCACGAGACGGCTTCGGCTCGCGTCGATCTCGGCACGCGTGATTGCCTGTCGCAAATAGTGCGGCTGACGCTGCCACTCGTTTGCCTCAAACCAGAGACGTTCCTGGGTTTCCTGGTCGTCCGCGAGGGCGAGCGCTGCTAGTTGGTCGAGCGTGATCGCATCCTCGCGCAGCAGCGCGAGCAGCTTGGGCGATACGTTGGCGAGTTTCATGCGCCGTTTGACAGTGATGGGCGAGGCTGAAAACAGTGCGGCGATGTAATCGACGCTGCGGCCTTCCTCGGCCAGAATCCGGTAGGCACGCAGCACGTCGAAGGGATCCAATCCCTCGCGTTCACTGTTCTCGATCAGAGAAATCGCAAGGGCTTCGCCTTCGCTTACGATCCGCACGGGCACCGGATAGTCCGCGCCGATATGCTTTTGCTCGAACAGCAGGTCGAGTGCAGCTTCCCGGCGCTGGCCTGCGCAAACGCCATATTTGCGGTGTTTCCCGCGCGAGCCCTTGATTTCGTGGACCACGAGGTTTTGCAGCAACCCTTTCGCGCGGATGTTGGCGGCGAGTCCTGCGATGCCTGCGAGAGGTTTCGTGCGGACGTTCAGCGGCGAGCGCCGTAAGCTCGAATAAGGCAGGGTCACGACTGGCTGCTCATCGCCGAAGTCCGTTTCGAGGATGGCTGGGGATTCGGTGGCGTCAACGGCGGCGCTGACGGTTTCCATATTTTGGGCTTGCATGATCGACTCCAGAAAGTTGGAAAGAAGGTGCCGGGCCACTGCGGTGCGAATGCGTCAGAGCGCGGCCCGACGGGCGTTCTGGCGCAAAGGCCGAGAGCCGGGGCGGCGTGGGTGCGCTGCCCCAAAGTCGCTACGCCTTCATCTGGCGCATAGCGTCGGCGAGCATCCACAGGGCGCGGTTGAGCTTCACGTTCTGGTCGATGCTGGTGATGGGACGCGTTGACATGGAGCGGCCCGAGCGCGAGCGTCCATGCAGCCCGCCCTTCGTGAGGTTTTCCTGCACGCGGTTGAAGACGGTCCAAAGGTCGTCGCGGCGATCCTCGAAGCGGCGTGGGGCGAGCAGTTGGCTGTCGGTGATGGGGGCGGGTGCTTCGGCGTCGGTCGGGTCATAGCGCAACGCAAGGGCGGAGCGGGCGAACGCGTGTTGTTCGTCGCGGTCGAGCGTCACAGCGCGCATGCCGTCCTTTTGCTCACGAATTAGGTCGAAGCCGTCGAGCACGTCGAACGCACCATTGATCACGTTCTGGACGACGTTGCCCTTATGCGGCACACGGATATCGGCAATATTGTCGCCAGCGACCATGCCGTTTTGGCACACAAACCGGAATGTGCCTGCGAGCATTTGGTAACTGCTCGTGCCATCGTGCGAGTTCAGCATCACGATTTCATCGGCTTCCTCGCCGGTGATCTGGTCGGCATGGCGCAGCCGGAGCATATGCTTGGTGAATTCCCGCTTGCCCTCATCGCGCACGCGGGTCTGACAAATCATGAACGGCTGAAACCCTTCGTTACGTAGTCCACGCAGCACCTCGATGGTGGGAATGTAGGTGTAGCGGTCGGAGCGGCTTTCGTGCTTGCTGTCCGCGAAGATGGAGGGGGCTACGCGGCGAATCTGATTGTCTGAGAGGGGCGAGTCAGCGCGCAGCATCGGGGAGCCGTAACGGAAAGAGGAAGCGAGTTGCATGGCAATCTCCACAGTCAAGGTTGAGGACCTGAACCGGGCGAGGGGATGTGACTTGCCGTTGCGGCTGGACACCTCCCGGTGGAACTCGGGGTTGGCTTTGCTGCCGCCAGGCTCCCGGGTTCCCGCCCGTGCGACTGGAGGAGCCGATAGCGGGCAGGCGTCAAGGGAAAAGGCGAGGGAGGGGTGCGGGCAACACGGTCCCTCGCCCCTTGATGCCTGCCCGCTATCGGCTACGGTCGGGGGTCAAGGGCGGGAACCTGGGAGTCGGGTGCATGCCGTGCCGCGGGTTGACCGGACAGTGACTACAAGATGGGCGCGGGTTGCACTGCGGCGCTAGGTATCGAATGCTCGGTGGTGGAGAAGCGGGGATGCATCTCGACGTGCCGCTCGCAAGCGAGTTACGGCCACTAATATGCTCTGTTCTTCACGACCTTCGCTGATGCGGGGCGTTGCTCTATCAAGACCGGGGGCGAAACTATGGAATCGCGTCGGTCAGAGCGTAAGTTGAGTTAGGGCATTTTCCCAAGTTCGCTTTTTTTTTTCGCGCGGCCCTTCGGACGCAGGACCATCGGCCGGTTTATGCGCTACGCATAGATCGGTAACAGAACAAGCACTTCTTTCCTTTTTCGCAGCAGATCGTCTATCATTTTTGCCACTTACCTCGACCGCTGCACGAGATGAACCAATGCAACTCGAATGGTTTTGCGTAGGGGGCTGCTGCCGTCGGGCCACAAATGCCGAGTCAGCGTCGGTATAACAATATTTCCTCACGGATCGAGGCCGCGACGAAAGCTGCGGGTTACCGAACTTATGAGCCTGTATGAACTGGCCATTCTAGGCAGCGCCACTGCTGTCGACCGGCATCGACTGTGCGCAACGATCGAAGCCATGATCGGTGATTTTGGCATGACGCTCGGGGCGGACGTGATCATTCACGACGCGGCGTCAACACACACCCGTGATGTCCGTGCCGCATTTGCCGCAGCCTATTTTGGCGGCGCCCCGTTGAGTGATGTCGAACCGGCGCGGGCGCTGGTCGTCGCAAGTGCGCCCGTTATTCCGACAGTTGTGCCCGGTCAGCAGTTTGGTGCAGTGATCCCGGATTTCCTTCAGTCGGCGAATGGCCTGACGCGCCGCGATGACGACCCCGAGATGACTGCGCTTGCCTCGGCGCTGCTGGAATGTGTTGGGCTGCTGCGTCGCCAGCGACGTGTCTTCGTCAGCTATCGCCGGACCGAGTCCCGGGCGGCGGCCCTGCAGCTGCATGACCTGCTGTCATCGCGAGGCTTCGACGTGTTTCTCGACACGCACGACATCCGGCCCGGCGATCCGTTCCAGGATGTGCTCTGGCATCGACTCGTCGACTCGGACGTCATGGTCATGCTCGATACGCCCGAGTATTTCGACAGCCGCTGGACCCGTCAGGAAATCGGGCGGGCAAGGGCCAAGGAAATTCAGGTGCTCCGAGTTATCTGGCCGGAGCATGTTCCGACGAAGTTGACTGACCTTTCAGAAACCGTGTATCTCGAAGCCGGCGATCTCGAAGGTGCTGATGGCCCGATCACGCGCGTTGCTGCCGATTCCATCGTATTACGGGTCGAGCGATTGCGCAGTCGCAGCATCGCTTCGCGGTACATGTCGATCACCGGAAAGCTGCGGGCGGATGTCGAAAAAATCGGTGGCTCGATAGAAGCGATTGGCGCGCACAGGGCCATCGCGCTACGCCTGCTTGATGACCGGAAGATCTGGGCCTACCCGATCGTGGGGATTCCCACTGCGGAGACGCTTCATGATGTCGCAGACAAGGCGCAGCGTGCAGCGCAGCGCGAAGCCCCCGTGCTCGTCTATGACCACATCGGGATCCGCGATGCCTGGACTTCGCACCTGCGCTGGCTTGACGAGCATATCCGCGCGGTTCGTGCGATCAAGGTCTCCGAGGCGGGGTGGACACTTGCTGCGTGGGGAGACTGATCATGAACGACGCCATCTTCCTTTCGGCCGGGGTCCCAGATCCGCGCAGGGGGGCCGACTATGCGGCGACTGCCGACAGCGTGGCGATCGCAGCTGCCGTTTCTGCGCTCGTGCATGTGGTCCTCGGTCGCCGGGCGCTGGTCTGGGGCGGTCACCCCGCCATCACGCCGATGATCTGGGTCGTCGCGCAGGATATTGGCGTCCAGTACGAGAAATGGGTCCGGCTCTATCAGTCGAGCTTCTTCACGGATGAGTTTCCCCAAGAGAACGCGCGATTCCAGAACGTCACGTTCACCGACGCCGTGGAGGCGGACCGTGACAAAAGCCTGCTCCTGATGCGTGAGCGCATGTTTTCCGAAAACCAGTTCAAGGCGGCCGTGTTTATCGGCGGTATGGGCGGGATCTTGGAAGAGTATGAACTGTTCCGGCAACATCAGCCGCACGCCAGCGTGATCCCGGTGCTCTCAACGGGCGGTGCGGCACTGCGGCTGGCTGAACGCATCGGGCACCTGCCGGCGGACCTGTCGAATGATCACGACTATGTCGCGCTGTTCCATCGGCATCTTGACATATCGGTAAAGGAGGAGCGCTATCCCACGCCTGAGATGCAGCCCGATACGGTGCAGGATCGTTTCTGGACACCTCACAGGAAGCAGGACTCCTGATGGATGGCAGCGACCGTGCGGGAAGTGGCGGCTGATGACAGTCGTCGCGCTGGTCCGGATCAAGTAGTCTGTGTTTCGGGGAGCGGCCGATGGCGGCCATTTTTTGATCAGATTGAGAACAGTTTTCCAAAATGCAGTCGATCGTGCAAATCGGTGACGATCGTTGATGTTTGTCATACGTCTACGGGGGCGGGAAGTGGCAGAACAAAGAAACGTATTTATCAGTCACGTCCATGAGGACGATGCGGGGCTCCAGAAGTTCAAGGATCTGCTGGCGCCAAAAGGCGTTGACGTCCGGGATTCCTCGATCCACACGGGGAAATTCAACAACGCGACCGACGAGCATTACATCAAGACGCAGATCCTCGCGCCTGCGATCAACTGGGCCGGCGTGTTCGTCTGCTACGTCTCCCCGCTCACGAAGGACAGTGAATGGGTGAACTGGGAGATCGAATATGCGGCCAAGCAGGGGAAGCGTATCGTCGGTGTCTGGGAGCATGGCGAGAAGGAATGCGATCTTCCCGAGGCGTTGAAGCAGTATGCCGATGCGATGGTGGGCTGGAATGGCGATGCCATCATCGATGCGATCAACGGCAAGGACACGTGGGAAAAGCCGGATGGCGGTCCCTGCGATCCGGTTCCCCTCAAGCGGCATCCCTGCTGATGGCCCGCGTTCACTCTTACGTGGTGCGCTACGACAGCGGCTTCGCACCCAATCCCTTCTACGGCTACTGCACACTCGCCACCTGCAAGCCCTCGATCCGGCGCAGCGCATCCGTTGGCGACTGGGTGGTTGGCAGCGGCAGCAACGATCGAAGCGTGCGTCGTGGCGGGCATCTGGTGTACGCGATGCGGGTCACGGACACGCTCACATTCGATGAATATGGCGCAGATCCGCGTTTCGGCCCGAAGAAGCCGTTTCGTCACGGAAGCCGCAAGCAAAGTTGTGGCGACAACATCTACTTCAGGGACGGGCCGCAGGCACCATGGGAACAGCGCGATTCGTTCCACTCGCTGCCCGACGGCTCGCTCAATCCGGATCACGTGTCTAGGGACACGGGTGTAAACCGGGTGCTGGTCAGTGACGACTTTATCTATTTTGGCGGCGAGGGGCCCGCCTTTCCCGAAGACCTGAAGGACCAGCAAGGTCGTCTGCTGTGCAAGTCGGGGATCGGCTTGACGACGTTCGACGATCCACAGCTGGTCGCCGGGCTTGAACAGTGGATTCGCAGTCTGGGGGCGACGGGGTATCAGGGTGCGCCGTTCGAATGGTTGACGCTTCGCAGGTGATCGATGAAGAAGGAAGGCACCCTATTGCTGTCCGACTACGCGGCGCAGATTGCACCCACGGACGTTCTTGGCCGAAGCGATTTCAGCCCCGTGCTCCAAGGGCTGTATGGCGAGGTCGGCGGGATCATGACGACGGCCAAGAAGCACGTGCGCGAGCAATCCGCTTTCCCGGGTTTCCGGAAGGCCGCGGAAGAAGAATTCGGCGATACACTGTGGTACCTGGCTGCCATCTGCCGACGTCTCGACGTCCCGCTTGAAGAAGTGTTCGCCGAGGCGGCGAATCACGGCAACTTCAGGAATGTGGGAGCGGCGAGCGACGTCATGGAAGGCGCGATGGCCTACATCGCGGTGCCGGTCGCCGTTCCCGTTCCGCTTGACACGACGCTGGTGCGATTGGGGCAGTCGGCCGCAGCCCTGCTCGGATCGGTCGCGCCGGATCGCGCCGGTCTGGTCGCATTTGCCCGGGCCTATCTGGATGCGATGCATGCGGCAAAACTCGCTTTCTCGGACGTGGCGCGTGGCAATATCCGGAAAGCGCGCGGGGCGTTTCTGGAGCCCGGGACGGCCGATCTGGCCAGTCTTGATTTCGACAGGGCGTTCGGACGCGAAGAGCAGCTGCCCAGGGAATTCCGGATCAGGGTCAACCAGCGCGGCAGCGGCAAGAGCTACCTTCAGTGGAACGACGTTTTCATCGGGGATCCTCTGACCGACAACATCGCGGACCGTGATGGTTACCGGTTTCACGACGTCTTCCATTTCGCGTATGCGGCGATATTGCACTGGTCGCCCGTGATACGCGCGTTGATCAAGCACAAGCGAAAGAGCAATTCGAGGTACGATGAAGAGCAGGATGGCGGCCGGGCGATCGTTGTTGAAGAAGGGCTTACGGCCTGGATTTTCTCGAAGGCCAAGGAACTCAATTTCTTCGAGAACCAGAAGAAGGTTTCTCTTGGGATCCTGAAGACCATCGCTGAATTCGTGAGTGGCTACGAAGTCGAAAAATGCCCGCTCAAGCTTTGGGAGCGGGCAATCCTGGACGGTTATGCGGTATTCCGTCAAATGAAAGAAAATGAAGGTGGCTGGATCGTTGGTAACCGGGAACAACGCACCATTGCCTATCTGCCACTTGAGTCAAGGGAATGAAGATCCATCCGTTTGTTGAGGCAGTGGCCTCTCTGCAGTTTGAAGACTGTTTCAATCCCTATTCGGATCGTTGCGAAGTGCATGACCGGCGCGACGCGCCGCGTCGCCGCGCAGCCGCGCTTTCCGCCATGGTGCGGTGTGCGGTGCAGGAACCGGTGGACGCAATCTGGATCGGGCGGGACCTCGGATACCGGGGAGGGCGTCGGACAGGGCTGGCGCTGACTGACGACGTTCATATCACTCAGCATGCCAGACGATGGAATCTTGAGCTTTCCGAAGAGCGCCCGACGAAAGGCAGCGCGGTGTCGGAACGGACTGCCGCGGTGATATGGAACATGCTGGAGCACATTGATGCCCGCATTTTCCTGTGGAATGTCTTCCCGCTTCATCCGCATGATGCGGGCGATCCTTTCTCCAACCGGCAACACAACGCCCGTGAAAGACGTGCCGGAGAAGAACTGCTGCAGCAACTCATCGTCCTGTTACGGCCGGCCCGGATCGTTGCCATCGGCAACGACGCCGCAGCCGCGGCGAATCGCATTACCGGTTCCGTACCCGTGATCTGCGTGAGACATCCCAGCTATGGAGGGCAGACGCAGTTTCAGCAGCAGATCGCCGAACTGTATGGGCATTCGGCGAGGGCGGACTCACTGTTTTGACCCGTTACTTCCCTTGCCGAATACGGGGTTGCTCGACAGACGAAGCTCGCGTCCATGTTGCAGCTTTCCCTGCAATCGATGACGACCTGGCCTCGCCGTCCCCCCGACACGACTGCGTGGTTGTCGTCGGCAGCGCTGCGGCGACCGGTTCGTCAAACCAACCGCTCATCAACAGGACATCACAATGGCTTCCAGGCAACCTCTTGCAGGCGTACGTGTTCATCTTTCGGGATCTGTCCCGGACACGCACAATGAGGAAATATGTCTATTCGTCAAACGGCTATGTACGACGATATTCAATGAGGGAGGCGCCGTTATTCACGGCAGTCATCCGAGCTTTACCAAACCATTGGAAGAAGCCGCGCGGGCGTTTATTGACGCCGGCGGAGAAGTCGGCGCCTTGACGCTTGTGCGCGCGCAGAAGTTTGCCCAGACCCCTGAGCAGATTGAGGAGATAGAAGGGCAGCGGCAATTCGCTGTGGTCCAGGTGGTGCCTGCCGAGGCGGAGGGCGAGCATGGCGGCGAGCTGACTCCGATGCGCGACTGGATGGCGGAGCGATCCGACGTCGTGGTCTGCGTGGGTGGAAGATGGTGGGATACAAACAAGGCCAAGGCCGGCGTTCCGACCGAGCTCGATGCGATGCTTGATCTCGGCAAGCCCGGCTTTGTCGTCGCTGGCTTTGGCGGCGCCATCTCGAGCTACCTAAACGACAATCCGGGATTGCTGTCGAGCCTGCAAAACGGGCTGCCCGACGAAGAAAACAGGAAGATTGCGCATGAAACTTCCGTTGAGAGCATCGTCGGTTCAATTGTCAACCAGTTAAAGCGCCTGCCCCTGGTGCGGCGCAGCGTCGAGAGGGGACGCAATTTCAGAATCCTTGCGCTCGACGGGGGCGGATTGCGCGGAACGTTTACCGCAGCCGTTCTGGCGAAGTGGGATGACATGCTCGGCAGCGGCGGTGGTAATAGTCTGGTGTCCCACTTCGACCTGGTGGCCGGAACGTCAACCGGCGCCATTCTTGCCATTGGTCTTGGGTTGGGGATCAGGCCAGCCGACATACTGGGCTTTTACCGGGAAAAGGGGCCGCAGATTTTCCCAAAAGACAGAGCGCTGAGGCACTGGTTACGTTCGAAACACGAGTCCTCGACACTGCGTGGATTGCTGCAGGAAGTCTATAAAGATCGAAAGATGTCGGAGTCTTCCTGCAGGCTCGTCATCCCGACAGTAAGGGCAAAACATGGTCAGGCCGAGGCCCTCGTTACGCCGCACAGTCCCGACCGCACTGCGTTTCGGGATATTTCGTCGGTCGATGCCGCGCTGGCTTCGTCAGCTGCGCCTACCTATTTTGATGATTCGCAATGGAATGGACCGATTGTGCCCGAAGCTTTTCTGGACGGCGGTGTTTGGGCAAACAATCCGATTCTGCCGGCACTGGCCGAATCCGTGCGATATCTGAAAATTCCGATGGACCGGATTGATGTTCTGAGTATCGGTACGTTGAGTAGCGAATCCGACTTCACAGACTCGTACGGAAAAGGGAAGTTGGGTTGGGCGTCGCACGGCGCAGACCTTTTCTTCGCCGCCCAGCAACATGGCGCATTACTCCTGGCGGAGAGCTTTCTGGGGCCGACGCGCCATCTCCGGGTTAATCAGCAAACTCCGATGGAGGTCAAACTCGATGATGCCGAGGCGATCGCCGAGATGGCAGCCAGGGGAAACGAAGCAGGCAAGGACTCGTTTGCATCCGTTCGATCCCGGTTTCTGGATGGCATGCATGCGCCCGACTGGAAAAGATACTGATCAGCCCGGATTGGACAAATCGTGGTGGCCGCGTTCATGTAATTTCGGTTTTGATGTTTCAGAAAAAATCAAGCAGCCACGGTTGGAAGCATGAAGCAGGTGCACCCAAAAAGGGCAGGAGTGTTTCGGCGGCGTCGATGTAGATACGGGTGACTCCACGCCGCAGAGCGCGCGTTTCTATAATGCGCGGCGCCACCGAAGTCGACCACCTTCTGGTCTGCGTTGGTGGATATGTACGTTATCGAATCTACGGGGAAATTCATGGCAAAGAGAGTATTTTTCAGCTTTCACTATCAGGATGTAATCGACTTTCGCGCGAACGTCATCCGTAATCATTGGGTGGCAAAGGATGACCGGGAGGACGCAGGTTTCTTCGATGCGTCGATCTGGGAGGAGAGCAAGAAGAAGGGGACCGCTTCGCTCAAAAAGTTGATTCACGACGGCCTCGAAAACACGACGAATACCTGCGTGCTAATCGGGTCGCAGACGTACGCTCGTCCTTGGGTTCGCTATGAAATCTTCTATAGCATCTGGCGTGGAAATCACGTGTTTGGTGTACACATCAACCAGATTAAAGGGAAAGATGGGAAGATCAAGGCAAACGGGCCAAATCCCTTTGACTATCTTGCGTTGAAATATAGTGCAGACGGAAAGTCCGTCGAGCCGATGGAGGCGAAAGATAGCAAGTGGATCCCGTTTGCGGAGTTTGGAGCATACAAGCTCAAACAGGAAGCGCCGGAGCGGCATTGGGGCAAGACCGTATCGCTGTCTTCTCTAGGCTACAAGACCTACTGCTGGTCAACTGACGATGGCTACGACTCTTTTGCGAATTGGGTGAAGTAGTTGTCTCATAGACCGAGTTGGAACTCGTGCCGCTAAAGTTGAGCGCTAGGGCTCGCATCAGAAACTTCACTGGATCGTTACTCGCGGACGACTGAAGGATCGAGCCTTCGAGCTTTCTACGCACCGAGGCTTGTCAAGAGACTGAAACTTCGACACCAACAATATAAAGAAGGGACTATGGACTCCGGCATTGTTTATGTTAAAAGCTACAAGGAAGGTTTAGATGTTGTGGATTTTCTCAAAGAGGTATACAGACATCCAGAGTTCTCGAATTTTCTCGTCACGAGGTTTGATGCGATCAACGCTCGCAATTACTTTCGTGAATATATTGTTGAGAACGGGATTTCCTCGTTGTTCAATTTTTCGCTGACTTGCGATGCGGTAATGCATGGTGGGATTCATGTAGATGAAATCGCGGACATCGTTCTTGAATTTGTAAAAAAGCTGAATGGCGTAAAAGATCTTTTCATTATAGACCCCTATTTTTATTCGGATGATCCTGATTGCGTCGCCCTTTTTGGGAAAATGATGTCTGCGCTCTCTGAGCAGCTTAGCTCTGTGACATTCTTCACAAACGGTAGTAAGGCGAGCAAGAGATCACCTATGCATTCGGTTCTGAAGGCCGTTGCGCCAAAGATTTCGATCAAGGACGTTGTTACCGATGAATTCCATGATCGTTTTTGGATAGATGCGGCAAATAGCGTTGGCATAGTTATGGGAACCTCCTTAAATGGGATCGGGAAAAAGATTGCGCTTATTGATCACCTATCCAAATTCGATGCAAGCGAGATCGCCAAACTGGCATGCCAACTAATCAAGCCTGCCGAATAGCGCGGTCCGCTGCCTCGTCGGGCACGAACACGCTCACTGCGCTTTAAGGTCAACCCTGTGGCTCCGTAAGATTCCGTACGTGGCCCATCACCTTTGCGGCAAGCTTAAAGAGGTCATGTCCCGAGATTTGATTCTGTTCGGCGAGCTCGAAGACGATGTCGTGTTTGTCAATATACCGGCTTCCGGGATCAGGGTATCGCCCGGCCCACGCGACGAAGTGAGTCAACAGTTCGAGAGTTGCCAGATCCTTCACGTCGAGATCGACAATGAACGTTGCGAGCTTCTTCAGGTCATGGCTTAGATACTTTCGCTCTGCTTCCGAATACGCCTTAACGCCTTCTTTAACGATGATCATTGCCTTCAGGCATATCTCTAGACTGTAGCCAACCAGCATGAGAGCAACGGCACAATACTGACTGTCGCAAATGCCTCGCATTTCTGCTGGTAAGTTGTCGAAGGACGGCTCGGTTCGAATTAAAACGAGCGCGGCTTGCGACATAGCTTCTGCCTGTGTCAGCCATAACAGCGGATTCTTCAAGTATTCACTGGTCGGCTGTTTGGAAGGATCAAGCTCAGCGCCATTTATGGACGCAATCATCGCCCAACGCATCCACCCCGAACGGCTGTAGCCTCCCGGATCTTGGAAAAACTGTTCCCTGCTCGGCAACATCGGATTCATCATTTCTCGTAGCGAATTGCTAATTCGTAGACAGACGAGAATTATAAGGTTTTGGCCTACGTGGCAGTTCGACATCGGACGGCAGTAGAGCGGACCTACTTCCTCCATTTGCTGACGGCTCCAACTTCGACCCGGTCATCGCGCAAGATCAATCCTATCAAGGCCGCCGTCGGGCCCACCACTGCTTTTGCGCGAGTATAGTCGGCGTCCTGTGTGGCGGGCCAGGGCAGATGCGCCACCACTCCGAACCGGCGGCAGCGTTGCGCACGGCGGTGTCGGCGGCAAGTCTAAGCCGGACATCGAGACCGACACGATTGCTCGAACGGCCGTACTACCGTGGAAGCCGCGATAGAGGATCGAGGGGCAGTTATGGGGCGGCTACGGTAGACTGCATTGGGCCGCCGCCGGCCGCCCGTGATCTCGTGTCCGAACCGCGGTTGACTATGGCGCGACGATCTGGATGAGAGTTCTCATCTTGATTGACGCGCGGCAGTTGACAGCCGAATCAGCGAACGTGTCGATACGCTATGCTTCTCCTCACTATGACGGTGCACGTTGGAAGTGCGTGACCTTGAATATCACGGCATCTGTTGGCTTTGAGCGGGCCGCGTCGGAAGTAGCCTGACGGTACTCGCAACGGCATCACGTTTGTCCAATGCTTTGACGTATCCTTTCCCCCACAGGTGAGTGAGAAAAGAGGCGTTGTCTTCTATTGCATTCCACCGGAAGCCGAGAAGTGCTGACGAGATTTTTCGGTATCGCTGGCGGTATCGTTGCAATGGCAAAAAACGGAGAGGCCGTCTACACGAGGCTCCAGCCGTTGGATTGACAATCGAGTGGGTATGCCGCTCAGGTCCGCTTGCTCGATCCTGCTTCCGTCGTTGGCATGCTTAGCCGATCGATATAGTCGGCCCACTCCTGCATGACCCTGCGACGATCATCGTCAAACGTTGTTCTATCGTAGGCCTTTTGCACATCGCCACGTTTGGCGTGTGCCAGTTGCGCTTCCAGTACATCGATATCCATACCGAGCCGTTCTCGTCCGACCGTACGAAGCATGCCCCGGAAACCGTGCGTTGCGTGCTTTCCTTGAAAGCCCATCTCTCGCAGTGCTTTGCTCAATGCATCTCGATGCAAATGAGGAGTCTTTTGGCGGGCAGGGGAGGGAAAGACGTAGTGCCCCTTGCCGGTGAGTGACTGCAATTCGTTCAGGACGGCGATGGCCTGCTTTGGCAATGGCACGATGTGATCGTGCCGCATTTTCATTCGCTCGGCTGCAACGTGCCATTCAGCTGTCTCGAGGTTCACCTCGGTCCACGGCACCGCTGCAACGACGCCGGGGCGAAGGCCGGTCAACATGGTGAGCTTGAGGGCGGCGCGGGTGATGGGCGACTTGTAAGCATCGATAGCAAGAACGAGCGGAGCGATGTCCGCAGGCCTGGTGATCGCTGGTATGTGACCTTTCCTGTGGCGAGGCACAACGCCACGCAGTATCAAGGCTGCGCCATCTTCGCGCAGCCCGTTCTGGACGGCGTAGGTCACGATTCCACCGACGTACTGCCGTGCTTTGGTCGCGAGGTTAGGCGCATGAGCTGCAATCGCTTCAAGTACGGGCTTGACCTCTGGCGTGGCAAGCGTCGAAATGGGCTTGTTGCGGAGTGCGGGAGTCAGGTATTCGCGCACGACAAACTCCGCCTTCCGATAGGTTTCGTCCGCCCACTCCTTGCGTTTGAAGTCGAGCCAGCGCTGGGCCACGAGATGGAAGGCGCCTTCGGCCACGCGTTTGCGGGCGATGAACTCGGCCTGGCGATATGCAACCGGATCGATGCCTTCGCGTACGAGATTGCGTGCGATAGCGGCCGACCGTCGGGCATCAGCGAGCGTGATATCCGGGTAGGGGCCGAGGCTGTGGAAGTTCTCCTTGCCTGTGCCCGGTCGTCGATAGCGGAACAGCCAGGTTTTGGTGCCGTTCGGCTGGACCCTCAGGGCGAGTCCGTTTCCATCCGCGAGAAGGTAGGAACGGGCGCCCGGTTTGGCGGCACGGAACACTAACTCTGACTTCGGTTCGACGCGTCTGGGCATGGGTTTGCCCCCGAATCTGGTATACGCAACAGTATACGCAAAAATGGTCGATGTCAGTGGAACGCAAGAGAACTGTAGAGAACAAAAAACCCCGTAAGACATTGATCTTACGGGGTTCCTCGGACTTCTCCGGCTTGCGCCGGAACAACTATTGGTGCCCAAGAGAGGACTCGAACCTCCACAGTGTTGCCACCGCTAGGACCTGAACCTAGTGCGTCTACCAATTTCGCCACCTGGGCAGGTGATGAACAGCAAAGAACGCCATTATAGCGACAGATTCACCCCTGTCAAGTGTTTCTCAAAAGTCGCTTAAACGACGCGACCGTGCGTCCGCATGCGCCCCGCAGCGACTATTGACGGGCCGCAAGGCGCGCGAGACGGGTGTTAGAATGCCTCGCATAGTTCGTTGGCACGGTGCACACGCCCGTCGGACTCAGCCTTGAACGAGCCGGACCCGAGCAGTCTTTCCAGTGCAATTGCAAGTGCAACTTAAGCGCAATTTCAACGCTTCTTAAGCCGAGCCATATCGCCGACCGACGTCCATGCAACGAGAAAAAACCATCGACAAGCCCTTGAGCAAATTTCCGTATCCGATCCCAAGCCGCGAAGAAATCCTGGGCGTCCTGCGCACGAGCGAAGCGCCGCTTGCCGCGAACGAGATCGCCGAAGCATTGTCGATCAAGCGCCAGGAGCGCGAGGGATTTTTCAAGCGCTTAGGCGCGATGGAGCGCGACGGCCAGATCCGGCTCGATCAGCGCAATCTCTATCAGTTGACCCATCCGTCGAACTTCGTGGCGGGCCGCGTGCAAGGCCATCGCGACGGTTACGGCTTCCTGATTCGCGACGACGGCCAGGACGATCTGTTCCTGCCCACCGGCGAAATGCAGAAGGTCATGCACAACGACCGCGTGCTTGCGCGCATCGTCGGCTACGACCGGCGCGGGCGTCCGGAAGGGCACATCGTCGAGGTGACCGACCGCGCAAACAAGCGCGTGATCGGCCGTCTGCTGAACGAGAACGGCGCGCTGATCGTCGCGCCCGAAGACAAACGTATCGGCCACGACATTCTGATCACGCAGAACACCAAGAAGGCCAAGGTCGGCCAGGTGGTGGTGGTCGAGCTGACCGATTTCCCGAGCCGCCATTCGCAGCCGCTCGGCCGCGTGGCGGAAGTGCTCGGCGATATCGACGACCCCGGCATGGAAATCGAAATCGCGGTGCGCAAATACGGCGTGCCGCACGAGTTCAGCCAGGCCGCGCTCGACGAAGCATCGAAGCTGCCCGACGAAGTCCGTCCGGTCGACGCGCGTCATCGCATCGATCTGCGCGACGTGCCGCTCGTCACGATCGACGGCGAGGACGCCCGCGACTTCGACGACGCGGTGTACTGCGAGCCGGTTCAGGTCGGCCGCGGCGAGGGCTTTCGCCTGATCGTCGCGATCGCGGACGTCTCGCACTACGTGCACCCGAAAAGCGGGCTCGACGCCGACGCGATCGAACGCAGCACCTCGGTGTATTTCCCGCGCCGCGTGATCCCGATGCTGCCGGAGAAGCTCTCCAACGGCCTGTGCTCGCTGAATCCGAACGTCGACCGTTGCGTGCTGGTGTGCGACATGATCGTCACCGCGCGCGGCGAAGTGAAGGCGTATCAGTTCTACCCCGGCGTGATGCATTCGGCCGCGCGACTCACGTACACCGAAGTCGCCGCGGTGCTGAAAAACACCAAGGGTCCCGAGGCCGCGCGCCGGGCCGCCTTGCTGCCGCAACTGCAGAATCTTTACGGCGTATACAAGTCGCTGTTCGCGGCGCGCCAGAAACGCGGCGCGATCGACTTCGATACGACCGAGACCTACATCGTCTGCAATGCGCAGGGCAAGATCGAGCAGATCGTGCCGCGCACCCGCAACGAGGCGCACAAGCTGATCGAGGAATGCATGCTGGCCGCGAACGTTTGCGCGGCCGACTTCCTGAAGCGCAACAAGCATCCGGGGCTGTTCCGCGTGCACGCCGGCCCGACCGCCGAGAAGCTCGAGAACCTGCGCACCTTCCTGCGCGGCATGGGCCTCACGCTCGCCGGCGGCGAGACGCCGCACGCCAGCGACTACGCCGCGCTGATGGCGCAAATCCGCGAGCGGCCGGACGCGCCCATGCTGCAAACCATGTTGCTGCGCTCGATGCAGCAGGCCGTCTACAGCCCGGAGAACATCGGTCACTTCGGCCTCGCGTATGAGGCGTATGCGCACTTCACGAGTCCGATTCGCCGTTATCCCGACCTGCTCACGCACCGCGCGATCTACGCGATCCTGCAGGGCCGCAAGTACCAGCCCGAACCGGCGCAAGGCATCGAATTGAACACGGCGCTCTCGCCGCGTGCCCGCGCCATGCAAAAGGCCGACGACGAAAAGCGCGGCCGCGTGCGCGGCAACAACGTGGCGATCTGGGAAGAGCTCGGCCTGCATTGCTCGGCCAACGAACGCCGCGCCGACGAAGCCTCGCGCGACGTCGAAGCGTGGCTGAAGTGCTATTTCATGCGCGACAAGCTCGGCGAGGAGTACGGCGGCATGGTGAACGGCGTGACGTCGTTCGGCATCTTCGTGCAGCTCGATTCGCTCTTTATCGAGGGCCTCGTGCATGTCACCGAACTCGGCTCCGACTACTTCCAGTACGACGAGATCAAGAACGAGTTGCGCGGCGAGCGCACCGGCATTCGTTATCGCCTGTCGGATCGCGTGCGCGTGCAGGTGAGCCGCGTCGATCTCGACGCGCGCAAGATCGATTTCCGTCTCGTGCGCGATACGCCGATCAAGCCGCCGGTGAATCGTACGCCGCTCGCCGACAAGTCGTCCGGTGAAAACGGCGGCGCACGCGTGCGCGTGCTGCCGCCGATCGAAGGCGCCGTGCCGGCGCCGGTCGGGCGGCGCAAGAAGGCGGCGCCCGCGCAGTCCGCGGCGGTGCAGGAAGCGCGCGCCGCGCGCGGCGCGGCGAAGAAGCACGGCGCCACGGCCAAGCCGGCATCGAAACCGCAGACGCGCAAGAAGCGCTGAAGCCGCATCACGGCTGACACCGCGCGCATCGGGTGCGTCAAGACGCACCGGTTGCGCGCGGTCTGCATTTCATCGTGGCCGGGCAGCAAGCGCGGCACGCAACTCGTATTCATCACAGCAGCGCGTATTGAAGGCGCGTTCAATCAAAGGTTGTATCAGTCATGGCACGTCTCAAGGTTCTATACGGTTTTCACGCAGTGACCGCGCGCATCCGGCACGATGCGTCGACAGTCGAGGATGTCTATTTCGACGCGACGCGCAAGGACCGTCGCATGACCGAATTCCTGCACGCGGCGAAAGAAGCCGGCGTGCGTCTGATCGCCGCCGACGAAACGCGTCTGTGGGGGCTCTCGCATACCGAGCGCCACCAGGGCGTGGTCGCGCGCGCGAGCGACATGCCGCTCGCGCAGAACCTGGCCGAACTGCTCGACGGCATCAACGGTTCGCCGTTGCTGCTGGTGCTGGACGGCGTGACCGATCCGCACAATCTCGGCGCGTGCCTGCGGGTCGCCGACGCGGCCGGCGCGCACGCGGTGATCGCGCCGCGCGACCGCGCGGTGGGTTTGAACGCAACGGCCGCCAAGGTGGCGAGCGGAGCGGCCGACACCGTGCCGTACATCACCGTCACGAACCTGGCGCGCGCGCTGCGTGAATTGAAGGACGCGGGCGTGTGGATCGTCGGCACGGCCGGCGAGGCCACCAGGAGTCTCTACGACACCGAGTTCGACGGTCCGGTGGCTCTGGTGATGGGCGCCGAAGGCGAGGGCATGCGCCGCCTCACGCGCGATACCTGCGATGTGGTGATGCAGATTCCGATGGCGGGCACCGTCGAAAGCCTGAACGTCTCCGTCGCGAGCGGCGTGTGCCTGTTCGAAGCGGTGCGGCAGCGGTCGGTGAAGAAGTGATTGCAGGCGGCGCTCATGTGCCGCTCCGGTAAACTAGCCGTTTTTACTGCTCGCCAGCATTCCCCATGACCCAAGACGAACTCAAGCAACTGGTCGGCCAGGCCGCCGCCGATTATGTGAACGCCAACGTGCCCGAAGGCGCGGTGATCGGCGTCGGCACCGGCTCCACCGCGAACTGTTTCATCGACGCGCTGGCCGCCAGCAAGGCACGCTATCGCGGCGCGGTGTCGAGTTCGCTCGCCACCACCGCGCGCTTGCAATCGCACGGCATCAAGGTGCTCGATCTCAACGAAATCGACTCGCTGCCGGTCTACGTGGACGGCGCCGACGAAATCGACCACAGCGGCGCGATGATCAAGGGCGGCGGCGGCGCGCTGACGCGCGAGAAAATCGTCGCCTCGGTGTCGGACGTGTTCGTCTGCATCGCGGACGCAAGCAAGCTCGTCGAGACGCTCGGCAATTTTCCGCTGCCGATCGAAGTGGTGCCGATGGCGCGGACCTCCATCGGCCGCCGCGTCACGGCGCTCGGCGGCGTGCCGATCGTGCGCGTCACGAAAGAGGGCGTGCCGTTCATTACCGACAACGGCAACGAGATCATCGACGTGAAGGGATTGCGCATCAGCGATCCGCGCACGCTGGAAATGCATGTGAACGCATGGCCCGGCGTGGTGACGGTGGGGCTCTTCGCGGGCCGTGGCGCGAATCTGTGCCTGCTCGGCTCCGATAGCGGCGTCGAGACGATCGAGTTCAGCAGGACCTGAGCGTACGCGCTCGTCTCTTGTCGCCGCATGCGGGCCGGTTTCGGCAGGCCCGCTTCAACGAGCGGCTTTTGAAGCCGCTTCAAGAGCCGCTTTAAGAGTTCTACCCGCAAGAGTTCTACCCGCACCCCGTTGCAACGACTCGCATTAGCTCGCGGCCAGTCCGATCGCTTGCATCATCCGTTGCAAACACCGATCCACCGAAAATTCCGTTTGCGCGTCCGCAAGCGCCTGCGCGGCGCGCAATGCGCCGATCGCGTCGGCCAGCGCGACCCCATCTCCGGTTTCACCAGCCAGCCATTGCTCCGCCGCCGCGCAATCCCGGTCACGCCTCTGGCGGCGGCGATCACCGGGCGTGCCGCCGCCATTCCTTCGACGATCATTCGCCTGAACGGCTCAGACACGGCAGCGCATGCGCGCGTCGGCGCTGTTGCGCTGGAGATCGGCGAAGGAAAGGCCGCGTTGGATCAATCAGCGCCCGCCGAACCATCAGCGACGAGCGGGCAAATGACGAGGCATCGATCATCGGCCGCATAGGAACGCGAGGAGTGGGATGCAGGTTCGCAAGAGGCTAAGCGCGGGTCTTCATTATTCGCGTGCTGTCGTGCGTTGAATGTGGGCACGCGCACGCACAGCAAACGGTGTGCCCCATACACTCGTTGCAATGGCCATGGGGCGCTTATCTAAAGGTGGGATGTCATGAGAGTGGCGATCGTGCACGACTGGCTGGTCGCACCAGGCGGCGCGGAGAAGGTCCTCGAACAGATCATCGAGTGCTTTCCCGACGCGGATCTTTTCACTCTCGTCGATTTCCTCGAAGACCGCCGGCCGCTCGGCGGCAAAGCTGTCACGACCTCCTTCATCCAACGCCTGCCGTTTGCGCGGCGCCGTTATCGCGCGTATTTACCGTTGATGCCGCTCGCGGTCGAACAGTTCGATTTGTCCGGCTACGATCTCATCATCACGAGTTCCCATGCGGTCGCCAAGGGTGTGCGGGTTCGCCCGCATCAGACGCACGTGAGCTACGTGCATTCGCCGATGCGCTACGCGTGGGATCTGCAACATCAGTATCTGCGCGAGGCCAATCTGACGCGCGGACCGAAGTCCTGGGTCGCGCGCATGCTGCTTCATTATCTGCGCGGCTGGGACGCGAATTCGGCGAACAGCGTCGACCGTCTGATCGCGAACTCGCATTTCGTCGCGCGGTGCATGATGAAAACTTACCGGCGCGATGCGGCCGTGATTCCGCCGCCCGTCGACGCAGGCGAATTCGAACTGTGCACGCACAAGGAAGACTTCTATCTGGCCGCCTCGCGGAACGTGCCGTATCAACGCATCGAACTGATCGTCGAGGCCTTCAACGCGACGCCGCACCGTTCGTTGATCGTGATCGGCGAGGGCCCGGAGATGGCGGCGATTCGTGCCAGGGCCGCTCCGAACGTGACGATCCTCGGCCATCAGCCGTTCGACGTTCTCAAGGATTATCTGCAACGCGCGCGAGCCTTCGTGCTGGCCGCCGAGGAAGACTTCGACCTCCTCGCGCTGCAAGCGCAGGCATGCGGCACGCCGGTCATCGCATTCGGCAAGGGCGGGGCGCTCGAAACGGTAGTGCCGGTGGGCGACGCGCATCCCACGGGCGTCTATTTCGCGCGCCAAACGGTCGTGTCGATGCTCGATGCAATCGGGCGCTTCGAACGGCTGCGCGAACAGATCACACCGGCGGCCTGCCGCGCGAATGCCGAGCGCTTTTCGCCGGCGGTGTTTCGCCGCGCCTTCATGGCGGAAGTCACGCGCACGATCGCGGCGCGCGGCCGGCGTCGGCGGATCGACCTCGTGGAGCGCATCGAACCGGTGGCCATCGGGGATATTGCCTGGCCAGGCGAGCCGGCGCGGGAAAGCAGTTGGGGACGTTGACGCGCTCGACTGCGGTCTCGCGTGGTTTGGCATCAAAAGAAGAAGAGGGAGTTCGTCTCTTTATTCGCGGGTTGCGAACTTCGCAGTTTGCGAATAAAATGGTTTTCGTCATACCGCTGTAGGTCGTATCCGGGTGCCTTGGCTATGCCATCCGGCTAGCTATCGGCACCCCTCCGCTGCGTTTAGCCTTGCAGGCAGATCGCGCATGTTCAGTGCGCGAATACGTGCGAGGAAATACGATGCGGGTCATTTCGAAGAAAGCGTTGCTGGACTTTATAAACAGACATCCGGGGGCGCGCGGTGCGCTATTGACGTGGTACTCACTGGCGCAGGCTTGTCTCGCGTATGGCTATAACGACCTGAAGCAGACGTTCGCCGGCGTGGATTACGTGCCGCCGCAATACACGGTTTTTAACGTAGGCGGCAACCGGTTCCGCATCGTCGCGGCGATTCACTACAACAGGCAGTCGTTATTCGTTCGTCATGTACTGACGCATGCGGAATACGACCTTTGGACGAGGAAGAATCTAAACTCATGAACGCCGATCGCCTCCCGGGAGCTTTTCCCGACATCGCGCAAACCTGGACTGCGCTGCAAACCCAGTTGCCGATCACGCCCATTCGCAACGAAGAGGACTACCAGAAGATGGTGCGGCTCGCCAACTCGCTGGCCGACCATCTGAACGGCAACGAAGAGGATCCGCTTGCCGATCTGTTCGCGATCGTCACCGACCTGATCGAAAGCTGGGAAGCGCACAACGTGACGATTCCGAAAGCGGAGCCGCGCGAGGTGTTGCGGCATCTGCTGGAAACGCATGGCCTCAAGCAGAAGGACCTGATCGGCATCGCGTCGCCCACCGTGGTGAGCGACATTCTCGCAGGCCGGCGCGCCATCAGCAAAAAGGTGGCGAAGGCGTTGGCGCAGCGTTTCCGTACCGACGTCAGCGCGTTTCTGTAAAAGCGGCGCCGCGCGAGCCTTGCGCCGCGCGCAGTGTCGACGGAAAAGAGAGCGGCGCCTGGTTACGGCGCAGCCCCTTTTTTGCGCGGCATGTCGTCGTGATGCGTTGACGCGTTTTATCGCGGCATGGGCGTATCGAACCGGTCGCCGGTGGGATAGGCGTCCACATACGCGCAGCGGCCTTGCCTCTTTTTGTGAGGCCGCGTATGAGGCCGCGCGTCGGTTCGCTCAGCGCGCCGCCTCCTGCCATGCCCCGCGCATTGCGCGTAGGCCCACTCGCCATTTGCGAAGCGCAAGCGCCACTCCGCCGCGCTCGAATGCCAACGACAATGCGCGCAGGAACCCCGGGTCCGCGCGATCGCCGATCAGCGTCGAGTAAACGACGAAGGCCCATCTGCCGTGCGGCGTCAGGTATTCGCACATGATGAGCCGGAGATTGAATGACGCGTTATAGAAAGCCGCGTCGTTGAATGTGAAGTGCTGATCTTCATCGCTGCGCTGCGCGGGAAAATGCTCGACCAGCAGCGACGGGTCGTAGATCAGCGTCCAGCCGCGCCGCTGCACGTCCAGACTGAAGGCCATCTCGCAGTGAGCCTGCGCGCCGGTGCCGCGCAAGCGCGAGTCGAAGCGCAGCGCGCCGATCGCCTCGCGGCGAAACGCCATGTTCACGCCCTTGAGCACCTGAACCTTGCGCGCCTTGCCGTGGCCGATATGGTGATTGCCGATGGTCCGGCCATACCAGCGCACGAGGCCCACGCAGGGCTTCTGCCCCTGCGGAATGCCGTTGCGTTCATGCACGATGTCGCGTCCGCCGAGGCCGCCCAGCGCCGGATCGTTTTCGAAGGCGCGTGCGATGCGCGCGACCCAGTCGGGATGCGGTGCGGCGTCATCGTCGGTGAAGCAGAGCACGTCGCTGCTCGCGCTCTCGATGCCGAGGTTGTACGCGGCGACCACGCCCGGGTTGCGCACCAGCACGATCCAGCGGCGCGGGTCGGGGCGCGTCGCGTCACGCGTGCGCAGCCAGTCGAGCGTCGCGTAATCGTCGTGACGCACGACCACGATCACCTCGTCGGCGCGGCGCTCCTGCGCGTCGAGCGCCGCGAGGCAGCGCGCGAGGTCGGCGGTGCGCCGGTACGTCGGCACGATCACGGAGACTTTCACCAGCGGTTCGCGTAGTGGCATGGTCGGAATGCGTTGTGGCCGGCAAAGCCGCCGCACAGGGTGGCGGGCCTCGCAATGCGCATCGTGGGAGCGAACCCGCCTCGCGCGACCACGAAGCGCGCGTCGAGGCATCGCGCGGTATTCCTGAACCTGGTCGACCCAGCGCGGGAGTCGAATGATTCAACGCTTACTCGACGGCCTCGGCCTGGCGCAAGCGCGGCAAAAGGCGGTCGAATTCGCGCTTGACGAGGCCATAGCATTCGCATGCGCGCGCTTCGAGTCCCTTGCGGTCGAGCACCTTGATATGGCCGCGGCTGTGATGGATCAGCCCTTCGTCGTGCAACTTGCCGGCCGCTTCGGTGATGCCCTCGCGGCGTACGCCGAGCATGTCGGCGATCAGTTGCTGCGTGACCGTCAGATCGTTCGACGCCACCCGGTCCACTTCGATCAGCAGCCAGCGGCACAACTGTTTGTTCAGCGCATGGTGGCGATTGCAGGCCGCGGTCTGCGCGACTTGCGTGAGCAGCGCGTGCATGTACAGCAGCATCAGGCGGCGCAGAAAATCGGAGCGGGCAAATTGCTGCTTGAGCGCCTGCGCGTTCATGCGATACGCGAAGCCGGCGCATTGCACCTGCACGCGGTTCGGCATGGTTTCGCCGCCCGTGAGCACCGGTACGCCGGTCATGCCCTCGCGGCCGACTGCGGCGATTTCCACCGAGCTGCCGTCTTCCATCGTCGAGAGCATGGAGATGATCGCGGTGGTGGGGAAGTAGACGTGATGAATGCGTTGACCGGAGTCGCACAGCAGTTGCTCCGTACGCAGATGAACCAGTTCGAGATGCGGAGCCAGCGCTTGCCATTCGTGCGACGGTAATGCACCGAGCAAATGGTTGCCGTGCAGATCTGATTGGAGTGTCAACATGATCGGTCCTCGCGTGGAAGCCGCGTGCCGCGGCTTCCTTGTTTTTTGATCCGACGCCTGCATCCTTTAAAACAGCGCTGCCCCGCGAGCAACGAAGAGGATGAACAGGATCGGCCCCGTCTTGGCCTGATACGCAGCCGCAGTTGTTGTCGTTCGCGGCATGCTGTGTTGCGCTTTGTTCTTAGCGAGGAGCGTGCCAATGATCGGAAAAGTGAGTGCTGGTGCGGCACAACGAACATAGCCTTAGCGATGCGCGAAGCCAAACGTGTCTTTTTGTTTCAATTCTGTACAGCGCCGACCTCGCGCGCCGACGCCTCGCGGGGCGGGGTTCTTCGAGCCAAGTCCTTGATCGGACTGGCTTAGATGCGCTCGGGCGCGGCTTCAAGCGAGCCGTCTCGCGGCGGCAATGGCCTCTGGATGGGCGTGGTGAAGGCGCGTCCGGGATGTGCCGGAATTGATTCAGATGTGTTCAGTACACTGCGTGCGCTGTCGTACGGATCGTCTTTTTGACGGCTCGGAAGTCGTGAAAAAACCAACAGTGACTCCGCAGTCCAGACAGGGGGCTGCGTGTGGCGCCAGGTATTAGGCAGGTCGCGACCGCATACCCGGATGCGTCGGACATTTAACCCTGAAGCGTGGCGGATAACGCATTGACCGCGCGCACTTCGCCGGGGGCGCCGCGCATGTTGCGTCCGCGTTAAACGCGCGGTCGGTTGCGTGCGCAATGAATCGTTCGGGAACGAGAGGAAATGGAGGAAACAAACGGCACGACGCAGGAGCGATTCGGCGCCGGACACTCCACGCCGCCGTCGCGTAGACAGACGGGTTCGAACCGCGCGTGAAACGTTTGCGCGCGCCTGTCGAGCAGACGAATATCGAGGGCGTTGAGGCCATCGACGGCCCGAATGGCCTGGATGGGTTGCCGCGCTCGCGCGAGGCCGTGCCGCGCGCTTCCAAGTCGGCCCTGTGGCATCGCTCAAGCCCCGAGCGCGAGACGGCGCGTCACAACACCAGCGCGGCGAGCGGCGGCAGCGTCTTTTCATACGCGCTTTCTAGTTCGTCGAAGCAGTCCTCGCACAGGTCGCGGCGTGCGCGTGCGATCGCGCGCAGGAGCCGGAACTGCATCGCCATCGACTCCGACGCGATGCTCTGCGCCGCCGCCGGAATCGATGCCGGAATGTCGAAGCCCTGTGCGGTCAGCCACAGCAGATACTTCGAGAGAAACTCGAAGTTCGCGCCGAGTTGTCGCGTCAGATTGAACGAGTACGGATGGAAGAACGCCTCGCCGCGTTCGAGCAACGTCTCGAGATGCGCGGGAAACGCGGCACGCCATTGCGAAATCGGATTGGCGAGCGGCCGGCGGCGCAGATGGGCGCACAACGATTTCGCCGACGCGTCCGCGAGCGCGGTGCCTTCCAGTGCGGGGCGCGCCTGCTTGGCGAACTCCACATAAGGAAGCAGCAGATCGGGCTGCTGCGCGAATTGCGGCAGCTTGCGGAACACGCCGTCGTAGTCGTCGCCGTCCAGCCGGTGATAGCCGGTGTTGTGAAAATAGCCGAGGCGGCGCGCGGCGGGGTCGACGAAATCGATGCCCACGATGGTTTTCGAATGCTCGCGCCGGTACGACGTGGCGCGCGTGTTCGGCAGGTAGTAGCCGTCCACGTCCACGAGCACCGTATGGCCGCGCGAGGTTTGCGCGAGCACGCGCGCCTCGAGCGAATCGTAGATGGCCAGCTCCTGTACCTGGGTGCCGTAGAGCCGGTCGAGATCATCGAGCGGAAATTTGATGAACGTGAACTGGTCGCCTTCGAAATCCTGCGTGACGGTGAAGCCGAACGCCGCGCGCGGCTCGAGTCCGAAGCCGTGCAGCAGTTCGATCCACAAATCGACGTAGCAATGGGTCTCCTGCCATACGCGCTCGCCTTGATGCAATGCGTGCGGCGCGTGCTGGCGCGGCCGGGTTTCAGGCGCGGGCGTGCCGCGTTGAGCGGGCGCCGTCGCGAGCGAGGATAAACCGGCCGGTTCGAAAAGGATGCGTCGCGATGCGTTATTCATGGCGGGTGGCCCGTGTCGTTTTCAACGGCCTCGAATCGGGCAGGCGTCTAACGAACACATCGGATCGTTTCTGACGCCTGGGCGTGCATGGGTGCTTATCGAGGCGGCTGACGCCATTACTGCGCATCGCTCGGACAAGGCGCGCCTCGTCGCCGCGTTTTGCTGTGCGTGGAGTCCGGTGCCGAGGCTGTCGCGAGGCCGCGCACGATGCCTTGTATTAGACGAAGTGTCGAAGCCGAACGTCGGTGCGATGCCGCACGGAAACACGCCTATGGCGGACGTACCGTGTAGCCATGACAACGGACCGACGCGCGAAGGCCCGTGTCGCTGAACTCATTGACCGCAAGGGAACGTGATGAACTGGAAAACGCTGGAATTCGAGCAGCTTTCGGCACGCGAGTTGTATCTCATCCTGCGGGCGCGTAGCGCGGTGTTCGTCGTCGAACAGGCGCACGTTTGTCTCGACGCCGACGCTCGTGACGAACACGCGTTGCATGTGTTCGCGGCGGACGACATGACGCGATCCATGCCGATCCTCGCCTATGCACGCCTGCAACCAGGCGACGCCGAAGATCCGGACATCACCATCGACAAAGTACTGACGAGCCCGCTGCGGCGTGGCGACGGCACCGCCGAACGGCTGATGGAGCGCGTGCTGCAGACGATCGCCGAGCGTTGGCCCGGCCACGCCGCGCGCGTGAAGGCGCCGCTCGGCTTGCGCGACTTCTATGAGCAATTCGGCTTTCGCAAGACCGAGGGGCCGTACCTCGCGCATGGCGTGCCGTTCATCGTTCTGACGCGCCAGTTGCGCGGCAACCCGCTGCGCTTCGGCACGCGGCCGCGCGAGCGCGGCGGCGCGGCGGACATCGACACCGTCGAACTGTTGTGATGGGGCGAAGGCCGATCACACCTTCCACCACACGATCTGAATCATGGGGATCGACAGAACTCAGCGCCGCGCGCTGTCCGATCCGTAAGTCTTTTTCGGCCTGCCCCTAGCCGCCATTCGCTCATGGGTCAGACAATTCATCCGATTGCGTGCGTCTTCGCACGATGCAAGTAGTTCGAAGCAGGCACGCTTGATACGCAAGCTTAAGGTCCGTCAAAAGGTCCGGCGTTACACAGAAGAAACAATTCTTCAGAGGGATAACCCTGTCAGGAAGTCCCCCAACTGGCGCAACCGTTTTGAAGCTAGCAACGTATCGAAAGAGCATAACGATGTCGATATAGAAGAAACATAAGGGCCGTTTTATCAACAGGCTACGCGGGGATCAACACCGCTTCGGGGAGAGTCGTCATGGATCAGGCAAACAAGGATCGATCGTTGGTCAGCAAGGTGATGGATGGACTCGTCACAGGGATCGTCGAGGAGAAATACGGCGCCATTCTGCCGCCGCAGGATGTGCTGTCGAAAGAGTTCGACGTCAGCCGCACCGTCATGCGCGAGGCGCTGTCGATGCTGCTCGCGCGCGACATGCTGGACGTGCGGCCGAAGATCGGCACGCGCATCCGGCCGATGAGCGACTGGCGCATGATCGACGAGGACGTCGTGAGCTGGCGTTTTCGCGCGAAGCCCGATCCGCTGTTCGTGCGCGACGTGATCGAGTTTCGCAGCCTGATCGAACCGCGTGCGTCGGCGCAGGCGGCCGCGCGCGGCAGCGCGGCGGACATCGCGGCGCTGCGCGAGGCGTTCGAGGCGTTCCGCGCGATCCGCCCGAACGAGCCCGGCTATCAGGAAGCCGACGAGCTGTTCCACACCCGCATCGTGATCGCGAGCGGCAATCAGTTCTTCAAGCAGATGGCCGCGATCATTCGCGGCGCGCTGTCGACGGTCAATCCGATCGTCAACCAGAAGGAAGGCGCATGGGAAGGCGCGGTGAGTGCGCGTCAACGCGTGGTCGAGGCGATCGAACGGCGCGATCCCAAAGCAGCGGAAGCCGCGTCGCTCGCCATGATCGACCACACCGCGGAAGAGATGGGCAGCACGCTTTCCGAACCACCGCCGGTGCGTGGCTGAACGCCGCGGCACGCCGGCTTCTTTCCTAAGAGACCTTGCATGACGGACGGTGCGCTCATGGGCGCGCGCGAAAGTGCGCGACGTGGGCGACGTGCGCGACAATAGCGCCTGTTCTGAACTGCACGGATTCGAAGGAACGATGACAAACCCACCGCAGGAAACCCTCGCGAACGACGTGATTCGCTGGGGAATCGTCGGCACGGGCCGCATTGCCCGCCGTTTTGCTCAAAGCCTCGCTCATGTGCCGCAGGCGTCGCTCACCGCGCTGTGGTCGCGCCGCGCCGAACCGGCCGCGGCCTTCGCCGCGGAATTCGGCGGCGAGGCGTGCGCGAGTTTCGACGCGCTGCTCGCGAGCGGTATCGACGCGCTCTATATCGCCACCATCCAGGACAGCCACGCCGACTACGCGGTCGCCGCGCTCGAAGCGGGCCTGCATGTGCTGTGCGAGAAACCCGCCGCCATCAATCAGCCGCAACTCGAGCGCGTGCTCGATGCCGCGCGCGCCGCGCAACGGCTCTTCATGGAAGCCATGAAGCCGCCGTTCTATCCGCTCTACCAAAAGCTGCGCGCGCAGCTCGCCGCCGAACCGATCGGCGAGGTGGGGCTCGTGCGCGCCGGCTGTTCGGTGCCGGGCGTGCCGGACGATCATCCGTCGCTGTCGTTCGAGCATGCGGGCGGCGCGCTGCTCGACATCGGCGTCTACGAAATGTTTCTCGCCGTCGACTGGCTCGGCGTGCCTCATGAGGTGCAGACGCTCGGACGGCTCGGCCCGACCGGCGTCGATACGTTCGCGAGCCTGAACAGCCGGCATGAGCGCGGCATCGCGCAACTGTTCTGCGGCCTCGATCTGCACGGCAAGGGCGATGCGCTGTTGATGGCGAAAGGCGGGCATGTGACGATTCACGAGCCCTGGTGGAATCCGTCGCGCGCGACGATCCGTTACGCCGACGCTCATGTGGTCGAACTCGACGAGCCGTTCGAAGGCGGCGGCCTGAACTATGAGACCGCGCATTTCTGCGAGCTGATTCGTGCCGGGCAACTGGAGAGTCCGGTGATGCCGCATGCCACCTCGCTGCGGATGATCGCCATGGCCGATGCCGCGCGCGCCGCGCTGGGGCTCAGGTTCGCGGGAGAGTGAGGGGCGCGTTAAGGGCAAGTGAAGGGCAAGTGAAGGTTAGCGGTGGTACGATTTGCGCGCGCATGCAAGGCGCAAGAATCGTCCGCATGTCCGCAGCTTTCGAACCTCTTCCATGGGAGCCGTCCACGATGCGCATGCTCGGAAAACTTTGGCGCGACAACAAGAGTCCTGTCGCGTTTCTCTTCCTGATGGTGCTGTTTCGCAGCGCCGTGGCCGACTGGAATAGCGTGCCGAGCGGCTCGATGCTGCCGACGATCCGCGAAGGCGACCGGATCTTCGTCGACAAGATGGCCTACGATCTGCGCGTGCCGCTCACGCATATCGCGATCGCGCATCTGCACGAGCCGCAGCGCGGCGATATCGTCACGATCGATTCGTCGGTGGCGCATGACTTGATCGTCAAGCGGCTGATCGGCTTGCCCGGCGACAGCGTCGCGATGCGCGACAACGTGCTGTATGTGAACGGCGTGCGCGCCGATTATCAGCCGCTGAAACTAAAGCCGCTGCCTGGCGACACCGCTTCGCCCGGCGACTATCTGACCGAACGCTTCGAGGGCGTCGCGCATACCGTGCGGCTCGCGCCGAATGCGCCGAGTCCGCGTGACTCGTTCGGGCCGGTGATCGTGCCGCCGGGCGAATATCTGATGCTCGGCGACAATCGCGACAACAGCGCCGATTCGCGTTACTTCGGTTTCTTTCCGCGCAAGGAGTTGATGGGCCGCACGCGCCGCGTGGCGTTCTCGCTCGACCCGGATCGCTACTACGCGCCGCGCTTCGAGCGCTTCGGCGCGCCGCTGGACCCGGTGTCGCCCATGGCGAGCCGTTAGCGAAGCATGAGTGAGCCGCTAGCCGACGCCAGCGTTGCTCAGTGGCGCGAGGGCAGCGCGAGGCGCCGCTCGTACCAGCGCTGCACCCATTCGAGCAGCTGGCACAACACCCAATAAATCGCGGCGGCCGCGAGATACAGCGGCAGCGGCTGATAGGTCGACGCAATGATTTCCTGCGCGCTGCGCAGCAGTTCGGTCACGGTAATCACCGATACCAGCGAGGTGTCCTTGATCAGGCTGATCAAGCTGTTCGACAAACTCGGCACGGCAATGCGCAAGGCTTGCGGCGCGACCACATAGCGCAGCGTCTGACGGCGCGAGAGTCCGAGGCTGTAGGCGGCGAGCCACTGGCCGTTGTGAATGCCGAGGATCGCGCCGCGCATGCTCTCCGACAGATACGCCGCCACGTTCGCCGACAATGCGATCACGCCGGCCGGCGTGGGGTCGAGTGAAATGCCGAAACTCGGCAAGCCGTAATAGATCACGAAGATCTGCACGAGCAGCGGCGTGCCGCGCATCACGCTCACGTAGAGGCGCGCGAGCCAGTTGAGCACGCGGTTGTGGCTCACGCCCATCAAGGCGAGCACGGCGCCGGCAAGCAGGCCGAAGAACATCGACAGAACCGCGAACTTGACCGTCAGGACAGCGCCCTGCGCGAGCACGGGAAGCGATTGGACCAGCAGGGAAGTGATGGACATGAGCGGAAGTCGGGTTGGCGCGCAAAGCGCACATCATAAACTTGAGCGGGGGGCGGGGCGGAGGGCGGGGCGGAGAGCGAAGCGCCGTTGACGCGCAACGTGGACCGCAAGCAAAACCGCGCGACACAAAAGCGAAGGGCGGCACCATCGCCGATGCCGCCCTTCGGTTTACCTCGCGCCCGTTACTTGATCGGCTTGCTGACGTCGATGCCGAACCACTTGTCCGAGATCTTCGAGAACGTGCCGTCCGCTTCGAGCTGGATCATTGCTTCGTCGATCGCCTTGGCGAACTTCGGATTGCCCTTTTTGAACGGAATGCCCGACGGGTTGCCCGCGCCGACGGTTGCGCCCGTGCGCAGCGGCAGTTGCGAGTTCTTCAGCAGATACGCGAGCATCAGGCGGTCGTTGAGCGCCGCGTCCAGCCGGCCGGCGGCCAGATCACGCAGGTATTCGGGCGCGCCCGGATACGTCTTCACGTCGATGCCCGGCACCGACTTCGCCATGTCCATGTAGTTGGTGCCCAGACCGACGCCGAGCTTCTTGCCCTTCAGTTCGTCGAGCGATTTGAACTGGCGCGAGTCGTCCTTGCGCTGGATCAGTTGCGCGGCCGAGTACGTGTAGGCCGGCGAAAAGTCGAGCGCCTGCTTGCGCGGGTCGGTAATGCCGACCTGGTTGACGATCACGTCGAACTTGCCCGCCTGCAGACCGGCGATGATGCCGCTCCATTCGGTCGTGACGAATTCCGGTTTCACGCCGAGTTTCGCCGCCACCGCCCTGGCGATGTCGACGTCGTAGCCGACCAGTTCGCCCGACGGCGCCTTTGAATTGAACGGCGGGAAGGTGCCCTCGAGACCGACGCGCAGCGTGCCGCGTTGCTTGACCTGATCGAACAGATCCTCCGCGTGCGCGGTGACGGAAGTAACGGCGGTGAACGACGCGCCGATCAGACCGGCGACGACAACCTTTTTCAGCAAGCCAAATTTCATCGTGTTCCTTTTTTGTTCGCCTGGCGTTTTAGCAGACGAAAGCTTAACAAAGCAGACTATCGAAACCAAAATACCGTTTGTTCATGCCTATATTACTGACGCAGCGCACGCACGCATTCGCCCACCAGCGCCGGCCCGCGATAGATGAAGCCGGTATAGAGCTGCACCAGCGAGGCTCCCGCCGCGATCTTCGCGCGCGCGTCGTCGCCCGAGAAAATTCCGCCGACGCCGATGATCGGCACGGTCTCGCCGAGTTCGGCGCGCAGCTTGCGGATCACTTCATTCGACGCGTCGAACACCGGCTTGCCCGACAGGCCGCCGGCCTCGTCGCCGTATTGCATGCCGGCGACCGCCGTGCGCGAGAGCGTGGTGTTGGTCGCGATCACGCCTTCGAAGCGGTGGCGCAAGAGCGTGTCGGCGATCGACTTCACCTGTTCGTCGTCGAGGTCCGGCGCGATCTTCAGCGCGAGCGGCACGAGCTTGCCGTGCATGTCGGCGAGACGCTGCTGCTTGTCCTTGAGCGCCGCGAGCAGCGCGTCGAGTTCGCCCGCGCCTTGCAACTGGCGCAGGTTCTTCGTGTTCGGCGACGAGATGTTGACCGTCACGTAGCTCGCGAACGGGTACACGCGTTCGAGGCAGTACAGATAGTCGTCGGCGGCGCGCTCGATCGGCGTGTCGGCGTTCTTGCCGATGTTCAGCCCGAGAATGCCGCGATAGCGCGCGGCCTGCACGTTCTTCACGAACTGGTCGACGCCCGCGTTGTTGAAACCCATCCGGTTGATCACGGCGTTCGCCTGCGGCAGACGAAACATGCGCGGACGCGGATTGCCCGGCTGCGCGCGCGGCGTCACCGTGCCGACCTCGATGAAGCCGAAGCCGAGCGCGGCCAGGCCGTCGATGCACGCGCCGTCCTTGTCGAGCCCCGCGGCGAGCCCGACCGGATTGCGGAACGTCAGGCCCATCACGGTGCGCGGCGCATCCGGCACGTGCGGCGCGAGGACGCCGGCGAGGCCGGCGCGGCCGGCCGCGCCGAGCATACGCAAGGTGAGGTGATGTGCGTCTTCCGCGTCCATGCGAAAGAGTTGGGCGCGTACGAGCGGGTAGAGGGAACTGAACACGGGACGAAGCCGGGCGGCCGGAAAATGGGAACCCGCTATTTTACCGGCTTTGGGGTTTCAGGGAGACGCGTTGGAAAGCGGGCGCGCGCCGTTTCATTGCCTGGCCGGTGGGTGGCGAAAGTAGTGCGGTAGCCGTCGCTCGCATGGCGCAGGGGCCGGGCGGCTTGCGAACGTATTCGCGAGCCCGGCGTGCCACCAGACGGTCAAGGCCTGAGCGGTCCGCCGCGCCTGCCGTGAATCGCCAGATCGACCGGCGGCAGATCGACGCCGTTCGGGTCGAGCACTCGCCACGCGCCGTCGATCAAGCCTTCGAGCGGCCGGAAATTCGCTTTGTACGCCATCTTCGGACTCTCGCGAATCCAGTAGCCGAGGTACACGTAGGGCAGCTTCAGGCTGCGCGCCTGCTCGATCTGCCAGTAGATGTTGTAGGTGCCGAAGCTGGTGTGCGGCAGTCCCGGCTCGAAGAACGTGTACACGGACGAGAGTCCGTCGCCGAGAATGTCGATCATGCTGATCATGCGCAGGATGCCGGGCGCGTCCGGTTGATTCGGCAGCGGCTCGCGGAATTCGACCAGCCGCGAGTTGATCCGGCTTTGCAGCAGGAACTGCTCGTATTGATCGCGGCTGTCGCGATCCATGCCGCCGCCCGCATGCCGCGCCGACTGATAGCGCATATAGAGCGCGTAATGCTCTTCGTCGTAATGGAGCGGCGCGACGGTGGCGACCATCTCGCCATGCTTTTTCCAGACCCGCCGTTGCGTGCGGTTCGGCTCGAACCGGTCGACCGGCACGCGCACCGGCACGCATGCGCGGCAACCGTCGCAATAGGGGCGGTAGGTGAACACGCCCGAGCGCCGGAAGCCCGCCTTGACGAGGTCGGTGTAGACGTCGGAGTTGATCAGGTGACTGGGCGTGGCGACTTGCGAGCGCGCGATGCGCCCATCCAGATAACTGCAGGGATAAGGCGCCGTTGCATAAAATTGCAGCGCCGAAAGCGGGGAAAGAGGCAGCTCGTTGGGATGAGTCACGTTGGCAGCTCTCGAAGCGTCTCTGTGATGCAAACCCGGCGCCTTGCGGTTGACGACCCGCGGCTCGTGACCCGCGGCTCGATGGGCGGCGAATCCGGATTCGGCCTGATCTTCCTACGCCGCTCGCGCGAGCACATCGAGCAGCGCGGTCTTGTCGAAACGCCATGGAATCGGCGGTGCCTCAACAGCCGCGCGAACATGCGCGATGAACGCCTTGCGCGCTATCTCGCGACCGCCGAGCGACGCCAGATGCGACGTGTTCTGCTGGCAGTCTATCATTTCTATTTCGTGACGGCGCAAGTGCCCGACAAGCGCGGCCAGCGCCATTTTCGACGCATCGGTGACGTCCGCGAACATCGATTCGCCGAAGAACATCTTGCCGAACGACACGCCGTACAAACCACCCACGCGCTTGCCCTCGAACCACGTTTCGATGCTGTGCGCATCACCGATCCGATGCAGCGACGAATACGCCTCGACCACGTCCGCGGTGATCCAGGTGCCGCGCTGTCCGCGTCGCGGCGCCTGCGCGCACGCGCGCATGACGGCGGCGAAATCATGGTCGACGCGAATCTCCCAGGCGTCGTCGCGCAACACCCGCTTGAGCGTCTTGCGCAGCGACGGCGATACCTTGAATTCGGCGGGGACGAGCACCATGCGGGGATCGGGGCTCCACCACAACACGGGTTGACCGTCGGAGTACCAAGGGAAGATGCCGCGCCGGTAGGCGTCGATGAGGCGCGACGGCAGCAGGTCGCCGCTCGCGGCAAGCAGGCCCGGTGCGCCGCTCGACGCGCCGAGCGCGCGCTCGACGGGCGGGAACGGATCGTCAGGTCCGAGCCAGGGAACCATGCGCGCCGCTCAACCTTCGCGCAGCGAGCGGAAGATGTCGCCCGTGTGCAGGCCGAAGCTGCCGGCGGCGCGGTCGGCGAAGAAGAAACGCAGGGTCTGGCCGACGGTGGGAAAGGCGATCTCGTCCCACGGAATTTCGTGTTCCTCGAAGAGTTGCACTTCGAGACTTTCCTCGCCGGCGGCGATGTCGAGGTCGAGCAGCCGCGCCATGTAGAACAGATGCACCTGATGCACGTGCGGCACGTTCAGCAGCGAGAACAGGTTCTGCACCTCGACGCGCGCGCCGGCTTCTTCCAGCGTTTCGCGCGAGGCGGCCTCGGCCGTGGTTTCACCCATTTCCATGAAGCCTGCCGGCAGCGTCCAGTAGCCGTAGCGCGGTTCGATCGCGCGACGGCACAGCAGCACCTTGTCGTCCCACACCGGGACGGTGCCGACCACGTTGCGCGGATTCTGATAGTGCACCGTGCCGCAACTGCCGCAGACGAAGCGCTCGCGGTTGTCGCCCGGCGGAATGCTCAGGCTGACGCCCTGGCCGCAGACAGAACAGAATTTCATAGGAAGGGGACGAGAAAGGGTGATAGGAGTTTATCACCGGGACGGGGGTTTTCTGACCTCGGCGATGGCCGGGTTGGCGATGCGGTGCCGAGCGCGGCACCGTGAAGAAACATCGGGACGAAACGCGACGAAGTGGCGGGGGAAAACAAAAAAGGCCTGCCGGTTGGGCAAGCCTTCAATGTTGTTTTCGACGTTTCGAGACACTTGGTTGCGGGGGTAGGATTTGAACCTACGACCTTCGGGTTATGAGCCCGACGAGCTGCCAGACTGCTCCACCCCGCGTCCGTCGAAGAAAAGATTATAGAACAATGCGGATGGCCGTGCAATAGCTATTTAAGAGCCGGCTTCAATCGTGCGTGCGCGCCGCTGGCGGCCAGTCTGTGGCGCGCTTCGAAGTCGCGGTGCGCACGGGTGGCGTCGCATGCGGGCAGGCCGTCGCAAGGGGCTGCGCTAGAATCGGGTTCTCTTTCGCGCGGCGCCGCCCAGGCCTTCATCGCCGGCGCACGCTCCAACTCTTTCCTTGCTCGAACCTCATGGACATCGCTCACGATCTGCAGGTGATTACCGCTCAGGAACACGCGCTGGTGTTCCCACGATTCGACGCCGACCGGGCATGGCAGGTCGGCGCCTATCTGCACGAAGTCGCCAAGGCGCGCGGCATCGCGGCCGCCATCGACGTGCGCACCTTCGGTCAGCCGCTGTTCTTCAGTCTGCTCGAGGGCGCGACGCCGGACAACGTCGACTGGGCGCGCCGCAAGGGCAATACGGTTGCGCATTTCCGGCGCAGTTCGTACGCGATCGGCCTGAAGATGCAGCTGGCGGGCAGCACGCTCGCCGACAAGCACGGCTTGCCGGCCGCCGAATACGCGTCGCACGGCGGCGCGTTTCCCTTGACGGTGGCGGGCGCCGGCGTGATCGGCTCGATCACGGTGTCCGGCCTGCCGCAGCGCGCCGATCACGAACTGGTCGTGGAAGCGTTGTGCGCGCACCTCGGCGTCGACTACGGCAAGCTCGCGCTTGCAAAGGCCTGAGGCGATGCGCGTGCCTCCTTATGCGTTGCTCGGCATCGCCATCGTTGCCGAAGTGATTGCCACCTCGGCGATGCGGGCGTCGGAGGGTTTCTCGCGGTTCGTGCCGTCGGCGGTGGTCGTGCTCGGCTACGGCGTCGCGTTCTATTGCCTGTCGCTCACGCTCAAGAGCATTCCGGTCGGCATCGTCTACGCGGTGTGGTCGGGCGCCGGCATCGTGCTGATCACGCTGGTCGCGCTGCTGCTGTATCGCCAGGTGCCCGACGTGCCGGCCGTGATCGGACTCGGACTGATCATTTCGGGCGTCGCGGTGCTGAACATGTTTTCAAAGATGCAGGCGCATTGAATCGTCGCCTGCATGAGCCTGCATGAACGCGCCCGGCGTTATTTGCAGCGCACGATCATCGAACGGTTCTTCACGTTGGCCGAGACGACGTTAGTGATGCTGCCGCCCGCCATGCCGCCTTCGTCGTTGTCTTTCGACACGATGTCGTAGCCGGTCGCGCCGCAGGCGTTGCCGGCTTGCACGTAGCACGAGGCCCAACTGGAAGCGGCGTCGGCGCCGCTGCAGTTCACGGCGAATCCTGTCTGGCCGTTCGGCAGGTTGATCAGCGAAGTGGTGTTCGACGATGCGCAGCCGCCAAGCCCCGTTGCCAGCAATACAGCGGCGGGCAGGGCGGCGAACCGGGACGCCCGGCGGACCCGAGCGAGCGCTACGCTGGCTCGCAGTCGCTGCAAGCGGCCGGCGCGGACAACGAGGCCCAAGTGCGTCATGAAATGCATCGTGATGTTTTCCTTTCAAAGAGAGATCGCGGCCCGCCAGGTACACAGAGAGTGCGCCTGCCCGGCTAGGGCATGTCGATCGTGGTGCCCGCCGCGCCGACCAGCCGGCGGCTTTACGTGCCGTTTTCGGTGGCGGCGTCTTCGCAGATGCCGATGGCTTTCGACATGTCGATGCCGTGGCTTTCCGCATAAGCAAACCATGCGTTCGCCGCCTCCTGCTCCGGTAATTCGTAGTTCCGCGGAAAATATTTTCCCATATTGCGCTCGCTGGACTCGAAACCGGGTGACTGCTTCAGCATGGACCATGCCGACAGTCCGTTCGACCGGCGCATGCCGAACAAGTGCGAATCGGCGTCTCGCGCCGCCCGCAACGGGTCATCGGCTTGCTGACGCCGTCACCGCATGCAGGCCGCAGAACTTATCGCCTTGAGGCGCGCCTTACTGATTGACCTGCCG
This sequence comes from Paraburkholderia terricola, assembly GCF_900142195.1. Lineage (GTDB taxonomy): Bacteria > Pseudomonadota > Gammaproteobacteria > Burkholderiales > Burkholderiaceae > Paraburkholderia > Paraburkholderia terricola. The sequence goes on along the minus strand of NZ_FRAB01000001.1, from coordinate 307,500 downwards.
CGAGCGCATGCATGCAACGGCCCGTTCAGATTCACGCGGGCTCGATGCGCTACGGCGGCAGCGTCCGCTTATCACACACAAAGCGATACACACAACGAGGAGAGCGAACATGGCTGAACGGGTCAGTGGCCCTTATCGCGGCTACTACATCAGCGCCGCCGCGCGTCTCGTGCCCGCGGCCGACGCGCCGGCCACGGGCGCCGGCGTCGGCGTTGACGCAAAGGGCACCGCCAGGAGCGGCACCTACGTCGGCACGGTGAGTCTCGCCGAACTCGGTCCGGACGATCCGCATCGCATCGAAACCCTGCTCGAACTCGGCGACGCACAGCGCTTCGGCAGCGAGGAAGAAGCGCTTGCGTTCGTCGAACAGGCCGCGCGCGATTACGTCGACCGTCTGCTCGGAGGCCATTGATGGCGGCGCGTGAGGTCGAGCAGGACGCCCCGCCAGGCTGGACCGAGGTCCGGCCGCGCGAGTACCATATCGGGGTTGTCCGGAGCCGGCCGGTTCTCGCCGGCGCCGGTTTCCTGCCGGATACTTCTGATGAGGCGACCATGGAAATTCGGTTTCCCGCGGACGCACCTGCTTACCGCGACTCCAATCTGACCGTTGTGTTTCCCGCGCTGGTGGACGGCGAAACGGTGCCGTGCGCCATTTCGGTCGAAGCGCTCGAAGATCACTTCGGCGCCTACTCCGAGGATCCCGAAGGCTGGATGCGTGCGTTCGACGCCGGGCGTCGGCGCATCGAGGCAGTGGCGCGCGAGCACTTGCAGATCAGCAACGGCACGCCCGTGCTGCTCAAGAGCGGCCACTTTCCACCGGGTAACGCGGCGGGTTGAGCGGGCCCGATGCGATTTCATGCGTCGCATCGAACGCCTGGTGGGACGTTGTTGGCAGGTCGTTGGCGGCAAGCATGTCGGCCGAGCAAACGGGCGGCGCACGGGCAACAACTCCGCTGACCCAGCCGTCGATCCAAAGTCCGCGTGGAAGGCCGGCAAGAACCGACATCGGGACGGATGCAGCGCGGCATACCTGCATAACCGCCGAGCCGCCGAACCCGCCGCCAAGGTCAAATCATCGAGTGCGTGATAACGTTCAATCCCAATTCACTTCGCGCCAGCCCGCCTAGCACTCCATGTCCATTTCCACCTCGCCCGCCGTCAGCGACGAAATCGCGACTTACGTAGCCAACCGCATCGGCTTCATCGAACTGGAGAGGCCGAAGGCGCTCAACGCGCTCTCCACCGGCATGATTCGCGCGATGCACGCGGCGCTCGACCAATGGCGCGAGGATCCCGACGTGCTCGCCGTGGTGGTGCGCAGCCAGCACCCGCGCGCGTTCTGCGCGGGCGGCGACGTGCGCTTCCTGTACGAGTCGGCGCAGCGCGGCGAGCAGGACCCGCGCGACACGTTTTTCATCGAGGAATACCGCCTGAATCACGCGATTTTCACGTATCCGAAGCCGTATATCGCGTTGATGAACGGCGTCGTGATGGGCGGCGGCATGGGCATTTCGCAAGGCGCGCACCGCACGGGCGGCCTGCGCGTCGTCACCGATTCGACGAAGATGGCGATGCCCGAGACCCGCATCGGGCTCTTTCCCGATGTCGGCGCGAGCTGGTTTCTGGCCCGCACGCCGGGTGCGATCGGCCGTTATCTCGCGGTAACCGGCGAGGCGATCGGCGCGGCCGACGCGCTTTACGCGGGTCTCGCCGACACCTACATCGAGGACGCGGCGTTGCCCGCGCTAGTCGACACCTTGCGCGGCGAACTGTTCGAGCGAGGCGCGGACGTGGTGGCGTGCGTCGAGCGTGAGACGGCCGCGCATCGGGTCGTGCCGGAGCCCGACGCGTCGCCGCTCGCCAACGCGCGCGCGTTGATCGACCGGCATTTCGCGTTGCCCGAACTCGCGCGGATTCTCGCTTCGCTCGAACGGGCGCGCGATGGCGACGCCGATCCCGATGCCGCCGAATGGGCCGAGCAAACGATCGCCGTGTTGCGCGAACGCTCGCCGTTGTCGATGGCGGTATCGCTGGAAGTGGTGACGCGCGCCGAGGGCTCGATGGCCGACGTGCTGCGCGGCGATCTCGATCTGACGCGCTCATGCTTCTTGCATGGCGATACGATCGAAGGGATTCGCGCGCGCATCATCGACAAGGACAACGCGCCGCGTTGGCGTTTCGATCGCATCGAAGACGTGAGCGCCGTCGAGGTGGAGAAAATGTTCGAAAGCCCGTGGCCGGCCAACGAACATCCGCTGCGCGAATTGCGCGGTTAGGTTTCGGCGTTATTTCGGCGTTATTTCGACATTGACGTTCGGTCCGCTCGGCCCGCTCAGTCGTCGTACTCGCTTGCCATGAACGCGCGCATGAACACCAGCGCGCCCCAGCCCCACATCGCATTCGCCGCGAAACCCACCGCGAGGCGCGGCAGCATGTTGCCGCTCGGCCAGATGCCGCGCAGCGGATCGACCACGAACACGCTCGCCGCCGTCAGCGCGACGCCGCCGAACACGAAGGCCGGCACCCACGGCGCGCGCCTCTCCGGCGCGATGCGCAAGAGCCACGCCATCAGCACGGCCCAGAACGCGCTCCAGATCGCGTTGGCGATGAATTCGGGCAAACCGAGCGGCAAAAACGGCGCGGTCGAAAACCCGGTCGGATCGATCAGCCCGGCTGCGTGCAGCAGCGCCAGCGTCGATTCATGAAAGAAGAGGGATGCCAGAAAACCGGCGACGAACGGCAGGATGAGTTTTTGCATGCATTGCACCGCCAGGGTACAAGCGGTGCGGTTCGCATGGCCTGTACCGGATTATTGGAAACGTGCGCCATTATATCTATGGGTACCCGCTTTCCCGCGTGCATCGAGCGCAACATCCGTATGCTTTAGCGTCGGGCTAATCACGGAAGTGGAAAACCTAAGCTAAAAAAAATCGTTCAAAAGCCGCGGCCCGATCCATAGACTGTTTCTCCATGCAGACGGCGTTTGCCGCCGTCGCCCGTTTAATCGCGCGCATGACGCGCACGTCTCTGTCGAGGGAAGCCGTCGCGATGTCCTGTCTGATGCCGATCTTCAGCCGCGCCACGGCGCACGCGCGTTCGCGGTCGCGCCGCCGATACTAAGCCGCAATACCAAGCCGCCAAGCCGCCAAGCCGCGCCAGGCGCGGCACTTCCGTCTCCCTTGCGCCTGCTTCACCCGGCCGCGCGCCGGCGGGATGCGCGCGGCCGGCGTGTGCGCGGGCGCTTCACGCACCGTCTCCAATCAACGCAGTTTCGAACAGGCAGGAGCAGCAAATGAATGTGTTCTGGTTCATTCCGACTCACGGCGACAGTCGCTATCTCGGTACGTCCCAAGGCGCACGCGCAGCCGATTACGACTACTTCCGGCAGATCGCGATCGCCGCCGATACGCTCGGCTACGAAGGCGTGCTGCTGCCGACGGGCCGCTCGTGCGAGGACGCATGGGTCGTCGCGTCGAGCCTGATCGCCGCGACCCAACGCCTGAAGTTCCTGGTGGCGATCCGTCCGGGCCTTTCGTCGCCGGGTCTCGCCGCGCGCATGGCGGCGACCTTCGACCGGTTGTCGAACGGGCGTCTGCTGATCAACGTCGTGACCGGCGGCGATGCGGCGGAACTGGAAGGCGACGGCGTGTTCGTCGATCACGACACGCGCTATGAAATCACCGACGAATTCCTGCACATCTGGCGCAAGCTGCTCGCCGCTTCGCATACCAACGACGCGATCGCGTTCGACGGCAAGCATCTGAGTTCGAAGGGCGGCAAGGCGTTGTATCCGCCGGTGCAGAAGCCGCATCCGCCGCTGTGGTTCGGCGGTTCGTCGGCGGCGGCGCACGACATCGCGGGCGACCATATCGACACCTATCTGACGTGGGGCGAACCGCCCGCGGCCGTCGCGAGGAAAATCGCCGACATTCGCGCGCGCGCCGCGGCACGCGGCCGCACGATCCGGTTCGGGATTCGTCTGCACGTGATCGTGCGCGAGACCGAGGAAGAAGCATGGGCCGCCGCGGACCAACTGATCAGCAAGCTCGACGACGACACCATCGCACGCGCGCAGGCCTCGTTCTCGAAGATGGATTCCGAAGGACAGCGCCGCATGGCCGCGTTGCACGGCGGCAAGCGCGGCGGGCGCGCCGAGCTCGAGGTGTATCCGAATCTGTGGGCGGGCGTGGGGCTGGTGCGCGGCGGCGCGGGCACGGCGCTGGTCGGCAATCCCGAGCAGGTGGCCGCGCGCATGAAGGAATACGCGGACCTCGGCATCGAGACGTTCATTCTGTCCGGCTATCCGCATCTGGAAGAGTCGTATCGCTTCGCCGAGCTGGTGTTTCCGCTGCTGCCGAACCGGCAGAGCAAGACTTCGAATGGACCGCTGTCGGGGCCGTTCGGCGAGATCGTCGGCAACAACTATCTGCCGAAGGCGGCGAGTTCCAGTTGAGCGCGCGTGCCGCCGACGGCGGCGATGCTCATCGATAAGCAATGAGGAAAGTGATCATGGCTCAATCCAGTTTGAATGCCGATGCAGGCGGCGGCGTTGGCGCGAATGCGCGTGCCAATGCGGACCCAAGCTCGGCCGCGAATGCCCGCGGGATTCTCGACGTCTTGCGCCGCGCCGGCGCGCATCTCGCGCCCTGGCTCGCGCCGCTCGCGATTCTGCTCGCGTGGGAATTCGCCGCGCGCAGCGGGATTCTGTCGACACGCGTTCTGCCCGAACCGCTCGCGGTCGTGAAGGCCGCGTGGTCGTTGGTTCAGTCAGGTGAAATGTGGGCCGACGTGAAGGTCAGCACGTGGCGCGCGGTATCGGGCTTCGCGGTCGGCGGCGGAATCGGACTCGTGCTCGGCCTCGCAACGGGGCTCTTCAAGCCCGCCGAGATCGCGCTCGATTCGACCGTGCAGATGGTGCGCAACATCCCCGCGCTCGCGATGATTCCGCTCGTGATTCTGTGGTTCGGCATCGAGGAAGAAGCCAAGCTGTTCCTGGTTGCGCTCGGCGTGTTCTTTCCGATCTACGTGAATACCTTTCACGGCATCCGCTCGGTGGACGCCAATCTGATCGAAATGGCGCGCAGTTACGGCGTGAGAGGTTTCGCGCTGTACCGGCACGTGATTCTGCCGGGCGCGTTGCCGTCGATTCTGGTTGGCGTGCGCTTCGCGTTCGGGCTCATGTGGGTCACGCTGATCGTCGCGGAAACCATCTCCGCGCAGTCGGGCATCGGCTACATGACGATGAACGCGCGCGAATTCCTGCAAACCGATGTGGTGGTGGTCGGCATTCTGCTGTACGCGGCGCTCGGCAAGCTCGCCGACGTGCTGGCGAAGAGCCTCGAGCGCGTCTCGCTGCGCTGGCACCCGGCTTATCAACGAGGAGCGAAAGTATGAGCGCAACGACATTGTCGGCGTCGTTCGGCGGCATCGCGGGCAGTGATCTGGAAGCCGAACTGGAACAGCCGCGCACCGTCGATCACGACGCCGGCGAAGCCGCGGGCTTCGAGCGCGCGGATCAGGTGCGCGATCTCAAGCAGGGTCGCGAGCACGCGGGCCGGCTGCCCCCGGCGGGCGCGCTCGCCCGCGACGACGCGCGCCGTCGCGCCGACTATTCAGTGCAATTGCGCGGCGTCGGCAAGCAGTATGGCGAGCGCAAGGTGTTGTCCGATCTGGATCTGTCGATCGAGCGCGGCAGTTTCGTCGCGATCGTCGGCCGCAGCGGCTGCGGAAAATCGACCTTGCTGCGGCTCGTCGCCGGTCTGGAAAAGTCCACCTCGGGCGTGCTGGAAAAGCGCACTGAAGATGGCCGTCCGCTCGACACGCGCATCATGTTCCAGGACGCGCGCCTGTTGCCCTGGAAGACCGTGCTGCAAAACGTGATGCTCGGCCTCGGCCGCGGCGCGCGTGAGGATGCGCGCGCTGTGCTCGCCGAAGTCGGCTTGCTCGAACGCGCCGACGATTGGCCCGCGCGGCTTTCGGGCGGCCAGCGGCAGCGCGTGGCGTTGGCGCGGGCGCTCGTGCATCGGCCGCAATTGCTGCTGCTCGACGAGCCGCTCGGAGCGCTCGACGCGTTGACGCGCATCGAAATGCACGCGCTGATCGAACGCTTGTGGCGTGAGCATCGATTCACCGCGCTGCTGGTGACGCATGACGTGCATGAAGCGGTGGCGCTCGGCGACCGGATTTTGCTGATCGAGGACGGGCGCATCGCGCTCGATCAGCCGGTGCCGCTCGCGCGTCCGCGGGCGAGCGCATCGGCGGGCTTCGCCGCGCTCGAAGACCATGTGTTGCAACGGGTATTGAAGACCGCGCCGAACGACGACGCGCTGTCTTATCGTGCGTACGACGCAGTTAACGAAGGCCGTCTCACGCGGCCGACAGACGTCCGTTGGGCCGTCTGACCTTCCTTGATCGACCGTTTCGATCGCTTTCCTGGAGTCACTCGATATGAGCATTTCCGCTATCAACGTACGCAATCAGTTCAAAGGCAAGGTCAAGGAAATCATCCGCGGACCGGTGGTGTCCGAAGTCGATGTGGATACGCCGTTCGGTATCGTCACCTCGGTCATCACCACCCGCTCGATCGACGAACTCGAACTCAAGGTCGGCTCGGAAGTGGTCGCGCTGGTGAAGTCGACGGAGGTGTCGATCGCACGTTTGTAGAACCGCTGACGAAAGCCGCTCCCGCGCGCCGGCGCTACTTCGCGTTTGCGCCGCTGGCGGGCGGCTCGTGCATCATTTTGTCGTTGGTCGGATGGCGCGGGCGCTTGATCGGCATATTGTCCGGATTGCTCGAACCGCCCGACCCCGAGGCCGATTCAGGCGGCTTCACCATCGAGGCGGTGTCGCTCTGCGTCGGTTGCTTTGGTTGCGTCGGTTGCTTTGATTGTGTCGTTTGCGCGAACGCCGTCGTGCCGCTCGCTACGAACACCGCGAGCGCGACGCCCGCGGTCAGCGCTGTCAATCTGCTTCGCTCCATTTCGTCCTCCATTGCCATGCCGCCTGCTGGATTTGACGCGGCCACGTTCGTGCGACTCGCGCTCGCGAGGAAAATTCGCGCGGGCCGCATCGCGTTGCGGTTTTCATGCGCCCACGGCTTCAAACGCGGGGCGTAACGCCGGACACACGTCGTGGAGCGCGTCGCCGGCCAAGCGATAACAGGCACGCAATGCGTATGCCCATCGCGCTGCGTCGACGCATCCGCACCTGCATACGCCCTCGAAACTTGCTAGGATGAATTGAACAAGTCGACGGAGACGGCCATGTCGAAGTCATTGAGTCCTGAAGCGGTCGAAGCGTTGCGGCGCCTGAACGACGTCGGCGTCGGACAGCACGCGCCGAAGTTCGCGCAGTCGGTCAAGGCGGAATTGCTGGCAAGCGGCCTGGTCGCCGAGGCGGGCGACGACGAGGTCGAGATCACCTGCAACGGCCGGCAGTATCTGTCAGGCGATTGCGATTGATCCGTCGGCGATAAGCGGACGCGGGCCGGTGCAAGTCGCGAGCCGTGCGCTCGCCGGCTGGACGGGCTTGGCCGCCGTCACGTCGCCTGCAATCACAAGGAGGCGGGCATGGAGCCGAAAGGCATCGACATGGGCGATTACCAGGAGCGCTATCAGGACTACGACATCGAGGTCGCGGTCGAGCAGGTGCTCACCGGTGTCAAGGCGCATTTCAGGGTGCTGCGGGGCGACGCGGTGGTGGTCGACTGGCGGCTCGTCCATATCGACAGCCTATGGTCCACCGAGCACGCCGCCGCCGAAGCGGGTTTCCAGGCCGCGCGCGAAGTGATCGACGCGGGCCTCGCGACCTGAGCACGGGTGCGTGAAATCGCGGGCGCGTTCGATTAAGCTGGCTGTCTCGTCGTCATTTGCAGGAGAGCGCTGTGCATCTCGCGCGTGCCATCCCGATCATTCGTATCTTCTCCGAGGCAAAAGCGAGAGAGTTCTATGTGGACTTTCTCGGCTTCACCGTCGAATGGGAACATCGGTTCGAAGACAATTTTCCGCTCTATGCCCAGGTGCGCCGCTCCGACCTGGTTCTGCATCTGAGCGAGCATCATGGCGACGCGACGCCGGGTTCGACGATTTTCGTTCCCGTGCAGGACATCGACGCGTTGCACGCGGAACTTCAGGGCAAGAACTACAAGTACGCGAAACCGGGCGTCGAGGCGCTGCCGTGGGGAAGGGTGCTGGAGACGGTCGATCCGTTCGGTAACCGGATCAGGTTCTGCGAGTAGCCAACACAGCCACGAGCGGAATCAGGCTGCGTAGTAACGATGCCGCTCGCCGGTATTGCGGGCGCAATGCCGCGTAAACGGAAGCGGGCGCCGGCATTCATCATGCGCGGCGCCCGCTTCAATCACTGCCCGTGGCGGGCAGTGATCGGCCAGGCGTGCTTAGTGGCCGAAGAAAACCGATTGCGGGCCCGACACCGGTTCACGCGTACCCGATTGCGACGACACGTTTTGCACGCCGCCGTAAGCATTGGATTCAGCGTTAGCGCGTTCAGCCGCAACGGTCTGCGCGTTCTGGCCTTGTTGCGAGGCCGGTGCGCCGACCGACGGACGGTAGAACGGCGCCGGGCCGTAGCCGCTCGCGAAAGCGGGGGCGGCGATCGAGGCGGAAACAGCAACCAACAGGGCGGCGATGAGCTTGGTCTTCATGGTATGACTCCGATAACGTTTCGACTTCAGTTCAGGAAGACGTCGCGACAGAGGCCGGGAGGTGTGTCTGCAACGTCGATGTGAAGCAGTGTATACCCCTACTATCGAAGATTTGTGCCGATAATCTGAAATTACTATTCTCGATACTGGAATAATCTGTCAGACGCAGAGGCGACAAGCCTGCGCGGCGTTTCGACCCCGGTTGGCAAGGCTTTTCGTAACTGAAAAACCAGATTGGGAGCGCGGTTTATCGGAGGACTTCGCGTCAACGTTACTGATGCCCAAGACATATATCGGGCTGTCGTTCCGGATCACCTAACAATAAAAATGGGTCGACGGGTTTTCACAGTGCCGTTCGCGAATTTCCGCTGTTTGCGTTTTTCGGCGCGACGGTGACAAACGATTAAACAGGTGCAACGCTCAATAAAAAACAAAAAATCACAACTCATGTGCCGCACTGCTTTTCGCCATTTTCCTGGTGGATGCCTGGGAAGTCGGAAATCGCTCATCATTTGTCGCGCGCGGTTTCGCGCAGTGAACTAGACTTGCCGCTAGAACAAAATCTAAGGGGATCGGGCATGCAGAGGCGGGAGAAACTGCTTTTTAATCTCGATGTTTCGAAATTGGTGGGCATTGAAATCGGCGCGCTCGACAAACCGTTCATCCAGCGAAATGACGGGAATATCCTCTACGTCGACTATACCGACCGTGAGGGCCTCGTCGAAAAATACAGGCAGGACCCCAACGTTAATGTCGAAAATATCGTCCGCGTTGACGCGATATGGGGCGAAAACACCCTGGCTGACGCCGTCGATCATCGAAAAGTTGATTATGTGATCGCCTCGCACGTCATTGAGCACGTGCCCGACCTCATTACGTGGCTCGCCGAACTTCGCAGCATTCTGAAAGACACCGGCGAAGTCCGTCTGATGATCCCAGACAGACGGTTCACGTTCGATTATTTGCGCGAGGAAACGCGCTTCGCGGATGTCGTGAACAGCTTCCTGTTGCGAGCCCGTGTTCCGCAGCCTCATTCCGTGCTGGACTTCCTGTTGAACGCAGTTCGGCTAGACTGCGCCGCCGCATGGGACGGGAAAATTGAAACTGGCGAACTCGTAAAATTTCAGACGTTCGAGAATGCAGTAAAGATCGCGCGGGACGTCCTCGATAACGGTACATACCATGACGTGCACTGTTGGGTCTTTACGCCAAAATCGTTCGGCGGTTTAATGGCGCAAATGGCGGATGTCGGATTGCTCGATTTTGCGTGCGACCGCTTCCACGACACGGAGAAGTACACGTTCGAGTTCTTTGTATCGCTGCGCCCGTCAAGTGACCGGCGTCTTATTGCCAGGTCATGGCGACGCATGGCTGAGATGGCGAAAGACATGCCGGATTCCGCAACGCACGCGTGCAGAGATGCCACGCCTCAAAAGCGAGACCCCGCGAACTGCACTTATACGATGGACGAAATCCGCGCGATGAAAACTACCGTGGAACCATTGGATCTCGACCACGGCATCAGTGCCGAATGGGCATATAGCCGTGATCCGTTAGGGTGGGCGCATGCCACCCGCTCCTCACATATGACGCGAAACGATGTATCCGGCGACACGTGAGGGTAGGCCACTTCGCGAGCCGGGCGAAACCAGAAACACAAAAGCCCCGGAGTAGATTTCCGAAAACAAAAAGCCGTTCCGAATATTCCGGAACGGCTTTTGAATGCCTAACTTTTGAAGCGTCTGAATTCTTTGGGGTGGCTGATGGGGCTCGAACCCACGACAACAGGAATCACAATCCTGGACTCTACCAACTGAGCTACAGCCACCACTGACATCTGCTTGGCTTGCCTAAAAAACATGGCTCGCCGACGAAGAAACGAGATTATACGAACAAGAATCCGACTTGCCTAGTCCTTTATTCAAAAATTTCGACTGGCTCGCGCAGTTGCTGTCTTGCCTCGTCGAAAATCGACAGGTCGCGTGCAGCCAGCCGTTTGCTGTCGGATAACACACGACGCCATCCGCGTGCGCCCGCCTCGCCGCGATAGAGGCCGAGCGCGTGGCGCGTGATTGCACCGAGATACGTGCCGCGCGCCATTTCAGCCGCGCAATAGTCGATCAGCTTCGCTTCGACCTGCTCGCGCGTGAGCGGCGTTTGCGCCGAGCCATAAAAGCGTGCATCGACGTCGGCCAGCACATAGGGATTGTGATAAGCCTCGCGTCCAAGCATCACGCCGTCGACGTGTTGAAGATGCGTTTCTACTTCGTCGAGCGTCTTGATGCCGCCGTTGATGATGATCTCCAGCTGCGGGAAATCGCGCTTCAGTCGATACGCGTAGTCGTATTTGAGCGGCGGGATCTCGCGGTTCTCCTTCGGGCTCAAGCCCTTGAGAATCGCGTTGCGCGCATGCACGACAAAGACGTTGCAGCCGGCGTCCGCGATCGTGCCGACGAAATCGCGCACGAAGCCATACTCCTCGACCGCGTCGACGCCGATCCGGTGCTTGACCGTTACCGGCACCGACACGGCATCGCGCATTGCCTTCACGCAGTCGGCGACGAGTTGCGGCTCGTTCATCAGACACGCGCCGAACGCACCGCGCTGCACGCGCTCGGACGGACAGCCGCAGTTCAGATTGATCTCGTCGTAGCCCCATTGCTCGCCCAGCTTGGCCGAACGGGCGAGGTCGTCAGGCTCGCTGCCGCCGAGTTGCAACGCGACCGGCGCTTCTTCCGGCGCAAACGCTAGATGACGCGGCACGTCGCCGTGGAGCAGCGCACCGGTCGTGACCATCTCCGTGTAAAGCCACGTATGGCGCGAAATCATGCGATGCAGCGAGCGGCAGTGACGATCCGTCCAGTCCATCATGGGTGCGACCGAAACGCGGCGCGGACTGGGAGTTTGAACTGAAGACATGGCGGCCAGGCGGCTTGAATCAAAATGCGATTTTACCGCAAGGCACCCGATGTCCTGGCTCGCTTACCGATCCGTTTATCGCGCTGGCGGAGCGACCCAGATGCGCGACCCGGAATGCGCGACCCAGCCGCGTCAATGCCAACGACCCCCACGCCCGCCGCCGCTCCATGAACTTCCGCCGTGGGAGCCGCCATATCCACCGCCGTGCCAGCCGTTCCCACCGTGCCAGCCGCCACCACCGTGGCCGCCATGCCAGCGCCCACCGTCGCCGCGGTAATAACAGCAGGACGAGCCGCCCCAGATGCCTATCGTGCCGTACACCGGTTGGTACGGCGGCCCGTATGCGTAACCGTAGCCGGGGTAATAGGATTGACCGTAGGCGTAGTCATATCCCGGCGCGACCGCGCATCCCGCGAGACTCGCCACTACAGCCAATAGAGCCGTCGATGCAATCAGCTTGCTCACGATCTTCTCCTTCGTGGATAAGGATCAGAAAGATCGTGCGTAAGAGAGTTCAGCGGCGGTTGTGTCCGCAAGTTACCGCCGTCGCGCGTCATTGGGCGTGCACTATCGCTGCACCCCGGTTCAACGCCATGACAGCAAGGCAAGGCCGCGAACTTTTCGCGCCTCAGCGGTTCTCCGCGTCGTAACAGTTAGTTAAATTTTTCGAGCCGCAACCCTAGGCGCGCTGTCACGTTCCCATCAGACGAAAGCTTCGCCTCAGCGCTTGCGCAAAGGCTCGATGAGGGACGACAAACCGTTGTGATCGATCTCGTGCATCAAGGCGAGCAGCCGGCCGATTTCGCCCGGCGGAAAGCCCTGGCTCGCGAACCAGTTCAGATAGTGGCCGGGCAGGTCCGCGATCACACGGCCTTTGTACTTCCCGTAAGGCATCACGCGCGTGACCAGCAGTTCGAGGTGTTCGGGATTCATCGTGGGGAGATCGACGCAAAAATTATTGAGCGCGGCTGAGTCGACAGAGCCGGTTGGCGCTGTTCGAACGGCATTTTAGCCGTGCTGCACGCATGACGCCGGCGTGGTAACGTCAGCGCTTTCCGTTCATACAAATCAACAGGACAAGTTCGATGGAATACCGCAGACTCGGCGACTCCGACGTGCAGGTCAGCCTGATCGGCCTCGGCACCATGACATGGGGCGAGCAGAACACCGAGCAGGAAGCGCATGCGCAGATCGACTATGCGCTCGACCACGGCGTCAACCTGATCGACACCGCTGAAATGTACCCGGTGCCGCCGCGCGCCGAAACGCAAGGCTCGACGGAGCGCTTCATCGGCACGTGGCTCGGGCGGCATCGCGGCGCGCGCGAGAAGATCGTGCTCGCCACCAAGATCGCCGGCCCCGCGCGTCAACCGCACAACCCGCGACATATTCGCGGCGAAGGCAATCAGTTCGACCGTAAGAATCTGACGGAAGCGCTGAACGACAGCCTCACGCGCTTGCAAACGGATTACGTCGATCTGTATCAATTGCACTGGCCGGATCGCAGCACGATGACGTTCGGCCGCACGGCGTACCCTTGGGTCGACGACGCGTACACGGTGCCGATCGAAGAGACGTTGTCGGTGCTCGCCGAGTTCGTGAAGGCGGGCAAGGTGCGGCACATCGGCGTGTCGAATGAAACGCCGTGGGGCGTCGCGCAGTTTCTGCGCGCGGCCGAAAAGCTCGGCTTGCCGCGCATCGTCAGCATCCAGAATCCGTACAGCCTGCTCAATCGCACCTACGAAGTGGGGCTCTCCGAATACGCGCATCGCGACAACATCGGCTTGCTCGCTTATTCGCCGCTGGCCTTCGGCTGGCTGTCGGGCAAGTATGAAGGCGGCGCGCGGCCGGCGGGCGCCCGCATCTCGCTGTTCGAGCGCTTTCAACGCTACAGCAAGCCGCAATCGATCCAGGCGACCACGCGTTATGTGGAACTGGCGAAACGTCACGGCTTGTCGCCCGCGCAATTCGCGCTCGCGTTCGTCAACAGCCGGCCGTTTTTGACCAGCAATCTGATCGGCGCCACGTCGCTCGATCAGCTGAGGGAAAACATCGCGAGCGCGGACGTCAAGCTTCCGGTTGAGGCGCTCGCGGAAATCGATGCGCTGCACGAGTTGCAGCCGAACCCGGCGCCTTGATGGAGTGGCCTGGGCGCGTTGCCTCGTGATCGATTCGAGCGACGCGCCTGAACGTCGTCGGAACGTGCCCCGGCCTCGTTGCCGGGATAGTGATGTGGCGTGGGGTTGCGTGGGTTGGTTGCGCCTTGCTTCAACGCCATCGCGTTCGGCGAATCTTTCGCTTCGCGCGCCACCGCACACGGCTTCGGACAGACGGCGGCAATCAAGCTCGCCAGCACCGTTTCAAACGATGCGAAGCATGCGGCAAACCATCGGAATTGCTGCAGGCGCCGCGCTCGACCGGCGCTTCAAAACCAAATCTCCCAAGCCGGAACACGAATCACGACCTAAACTGTGGTGGACGGGGCGGGCTGTCGGACCGGGCCGCGCGGATCGCCATGCCGGGATGCACGCCAATGGTAGGATTCAGCCCGAAAAACGGCGAGCGGCGGCGGATCAATGCGGCGTGCCGCCTACAACAGAGCGATAGGACTCAGGACATCGAATGGCGCAACAAAAAACAAACCCAAAACTCGAGCAGGCGCTGACGCGCGGGGACCTTGCAATTCGTCAGGCGAACTCGGCGCGCGCGACCGCATTGCTGCGTGCATTGGCCAAGATGATCGTCGACGCTTCCGCGACGATCGGCGTGGAGGCGTTCACGCTGATACCCGACGGCGACAAGATTTACGATCCCGCCGACGGACTATGGCCGCAGGAATTGCTGATCTCGCTCGACGGTCCTGTCGAAGAGGCGGATCCCGATGAGCTTCGCACGGTCAGGCTGATCGCCGACGACCCAGGCACGGTGTTTCGCGTTGAATGGCAGCGCGCCGACGGCAAGATCGGCCGCCAGGATGGCGGGCCGTTCGCGACGGTCGCGTTCATCTCCGACGTGGATATTCCGTGGACGGACGACGAGGACTGAGAACAGTCCATTCGCGGCGGGCGACAGGAGCGCGCCGTCCGCCGCCGTGTTGGAAATAACCCCGCGCTACTTCATCATCCGGCGCCGGAACAGCACCGCCGAGACGACGAACCCACCCACCGCATACACCGCCAGCACCGCGACGTGCAAAACCGCGTCCTCGACGGGCCGCCCGAGCATTGCCGGGCGAATCAGATCGACGGCGTGCGCGAGGGGCAACACCTGGGTCGCGGCACGCGCGGCGGCGGGCAGTTGCGAAGCGGGAAAGAACACGCCGGAGAGCAACAGCATCGGCGTCAACACCAGCGTCTGATAAAACATAAAGAAGTCATACGATGGCGCGAGTGCCGTCACCACCATCGCGATACTGGCGAACGCGAGCCCGGTCAGCACGATGACCGGCAACGCCAGCAGCATCGACGGAAAGTTCGCGTAGCCGAGCGCGCCGGCCACCAGCATGATCGCCGTGCCGGACAGCACCGACTTACTGCCCGCCCAGATCACTTCACCGAGCACGATGTCGCCGAGCGTGAGCGGCGTGTGCATGATCGCCTCCCAGGTGCGCTGCACGTGCATGCGCGAGAAGCCCGAGTACATCGACTCGAAACTCGCGGACATCATCACGCTCGACGCGACCGTGCCGGCCGCCAGAAACGCGATATACGACACGCCGTCGACGTGTCCGACCATCAGGCCGGGCCCGAAGCCGAGCCCGAACAGATAGATCATCGGATCGGCGAGATTGCCGAACATCGAGGCGATCGCGAGCTTTCTCCACACCAGATAGTTGCGGCGCCACACCGCAATCCAGTTCACGGCGTTCGCGGGCAACGCGGCGAACGGTTCCTGCCTCGACGGTGCGTCGCCGTTGCCGTGTGTTTCGTAAGTGCGTGCGTCCATTGCGTGTCTCGTGCGGTGTCGTTGTAGCCGTAACAGATTTGCCCGGCGTCAGTCCTGCATCTCGCGGCCGGTGAGCCGCAGGAACACATCTTCCAGATTCGCCGGACGATGCAGATAGCGCAGGTCGGCGCGTTGCTTGAGCCGCGCATGCACCGGCTGCGCGTCGTTCACATAGCAGAAGAGCGTCTCACCGCTGATCTCGGTTCGCTCGACAAGCGGCGCCAGTTCGTCGCGCAACGCAACCGGGTCGGGACCGAAGATCTCGATCACGTCGCAGCCGATCTCCGACGCGATCAACGTGCTCGGCGCGCCCTCGGCGATCTTGCGTCCTTCCTCGATCACGCACAGCCGGTTGCAGAGCCGCTCGGCTTCTTCCATGAAATGCGTGGTCAGCAGGATCGTCTTGCCGCGCGCGAGCAACGAGCGCAGCCGCTCCCAGATCAGATGCCGCGCCTGGGGGTCGAGGCCGGTGGTCGGTTCGTCCATGATCAGCACGTCGGGGTCGTTGACGAGCGCCCGCGCGAGCGTCAGGCGCCGCTTCATGCCGCCCGATAGCTCGCTCACGCGCGCATCCGCCTTGCTTTCGAGGCGCGCGAATTCGAGCAGCGACGGCACCATCGCGCGGCATTGCGCGGCGCTCAGTCCGAAGTAACGGCCGAACACCAGCAGGTTCTCGCGCACCGTGAAGTCGGGATCGAGATTGTCGAACTGCGGCACCACGCCGACGCGCGCCCGCGCCACCCGCGCGCGGCGCGGAATCGGCTCGCCGCACAGGCGGATCACGCCGGCATCCGGTGCGGCGATGCCGAGCAGCATGCGCAGCGTGGTGGTCTTGCCCGCGCCGTTGGGGCCGAGCAAGCCGAAGCATTCGCCGGCATCGACGTGAAACGAGAGCCCGTCGACGACTGTTTTGTCGCCGTAGCTTTTCTTGACCTGCTGGAATTCAATGGGGGCTTCGGGCATGGGATCGATGGAGGTTCCGGGAAAAACTCGCCGATGGTGCTAAGGGCCGGGAAGGCCGTCTATTCTAGGGCATCGGCGAGTTGCCGTCGGCGAGCCCGCAGCCGTTCCGAGCGCGTTTCTTGCACTGCCGCAAACCTCGCAAGACAGCCTCGATCCCGATCAAAACCCCGCACGCTCCGGATCGGTGCGCACTTAGCGTTTTCCATCCCTTGCAAGCTGAATTGCGGCGCACCATGATTCATGAAGACCGCGCTTTTCGCGGGTAGGGAGAAAATCATGGCGAGCTACAAGAAAATCCTGCTGTGCTACGACGGCTCGCGCGAAGGCCGCAAGGCGTTGCGTTGCGGCGCCGACCTGGCGTTGGATCTGAAGGCGGAAACGCATCTGTTGTCCGTGGTCGACATGCGTTCGAGCATTGCGCAAAGCGCGGGCCTGCTGACCGATGTGGCCTGCGGCAGTTTCGAGAAGACCGCCCGCGACATTCTGCAGGAAGGGGTGGACTGGCTCACCGAGCGTGGCGTGACCGCGCAAGGGCACTTTGCGTTCGGCCATCCAATCGACGAGATCGCGAATCTCGCCAACGAGTTGAACGTGGACCTCGTGGTGGTCGGTCACCGTTGCCGCACCGGTTTGTCGCGATGGTGGATGGGCGCGGGCAATACGCCGTTGCTCGACCGCGTATCGTGCAGCATCCTGGTGGCGTGTTCCTCCGCGCAGGAGCAGCAGCAAGCGGCGGCTTGATGCGCGGGAAGTGTGGCAAGTGTGGCGCGTGGCCGAGTGCGGTCCTGACAGGAAAACGGTTGCTCTTCCAGCTCCGTTCATGCGAACAGACAATCACTCATTCAAATTGACAGCGCTCAGCTTCCAGGTGAGCAGGCCTTCACGCTGGAAGATCGCCGAATAACGTGCGTCGCCGGCGCCATGCCGGTAAGTAACGACGAACTGGTTGAGGCCGCGATAGCCCGCCGTGGTTTCCGGCGGCTGCGGCGGCGCGGCGTTCTTGTTTGCCGCGCTGTTGGCCGAGCCTCCCGCGGTGGGCGATGCAGGCACGGGCGCCGGCGCGGGTGTTGCGGGCGGATTGTTGGCCGCGGGCGGAGCAGGCGGCCGCTCGCCAGGATTGCCGCGCGGCGGCATGCCGTTCAGCAATGCCGCCACGCCGTCCGGCGTCGCATAAGCGTTCACCAGCGGACCGATCAATGCCACGCCGATCATCGCGCCGATCGCGGCTAATGGATTGCCGTTGCCCTGCGCGTCGAGCCGGCGTGTCAGCAAGCCTGTGACCTCCTGCTTCAGGCTCTCGCGCAACGCGGGAAAGTCGACGTATTGATTGACGGTTTGCGCGTCGCGCGCGTCCGCCGCGCGCTTGAGATTATTCAGCGCGATATACGGCGACGCGTAGACGAACCCCAGCGCGGCGATCACCACAATCACAACTAGAGTGACGATCAAGGGCCGGTTGGCGCCGCGCTTCGTGCGTGTCGAAACTGCCATCGGGTGGGACTCTCCATCGCGTTTGATCTAGCGTGGACCGTGGCCACGCAAAAACGATCCCACGCGACAACGGTATCTGAAAGCCGATCAGGACTCGAATACGGCGCCGTGCACGTTGGCCTCGTCAGCGATGCAGCGATCGATCATGCGGCATACGGCCTCCATGGTGCCGACCATGATGAGCCGCGACGGCCCGTGATAAACCCGAACCGGTGCGCGCCGCTCCGGCTCCGCCATATTCAACCCGGCATTCAACGACACGCGGGCAAAGGCGGGCAACGACGACGGCAAGCTCGATACCCCGTCGGGCGAGTCGAACAGCGATGGCGTGCTGACCGCGGGCGCTCCGCTCACTGAGCAGGGCACCAGCTTGCGCAGACGGCGCAGACGACCGAACTGGCGAAAGGGCAGCAGGCGGGCAAGGCGTTCCATGAGTCTCTCCAGGCGATTCAACGTTGGGGCGGCTGCGATCCGGCGAACCGGCGAGCGGGCGGGTTAAAACTCTCCGGGGCGGATCAGCCCCACGGCGATACCCTCCAGCGCGAAATCCGCGCTGCCGGTTTCAACGAAGATGTTGTCGTAATCGGGGTTCTCGGCGATCAGCTCGATACCGTTTGGCCGGCGCTTCAGGCGCTTGACCGTGACGTCGTCGCCGAGCCGGGCGATGATGATCTGGCCGTCTTTCGCCTCGCTGCGCTTTTGCACCGCGAGCAGGTCGCCGTCGAAGATGCCGGCGTCGCGCATGGACAGCCCGCGCACTTTCAGCAGGTAATCGGGCTTGCTCGAGAAGAGCGCCGGGTCGCATGCGTAATGCTGCGAGATATGTTCCTGCGCGAGTATCGGGCTACCCGCGGCGACCCGGCCGATCAGCGGCAACGACAGTTGCATGATGCTCGCGTGCGGCAGCGTGAACTGGTGCGGCGAGTCTTCGGGGCTGGTGAGAAGGCGTATGCCGCGCGATGCGCCGGCCGCCAGTTCGATGACACCCTTGCGAGCGAGCGCGCGCAGATGTTCTTCTGCCGAGTTGGCCGAGCTGAAGCCCAGTTCGGCGGCGATCTCCGCGCGGGTGGGCGGAAAACCGGTGCGTTCGATGGCCCGGCGGATCAGATCGAAAACCTGCTGCTGTCGTGCGGTGAGTTTTGTCATGGCGCCACTGTATGTATGAACAGGTGGCTGTATTTTTATACAGTATCCGGCGCAATTCAAGCTTTACTTTAAGTTCGTGCGGGCAGGCGACGAAGTGGAGTCGTGGAAACGTCCGAACCGGACGCTCCAACACCCGTTTTCGTGCCGCAACGCCTTATCTGGCTGTCATTACCACTTTTGCGTATTAAAGAATGAAGAAACATTATTTTTAATGATGAAAGCCCTTCGATAGACTGGCCTCCAGTTGGCGCCACGCACGCGTGGCCGCACGCAGACGACGCAAAACAACATCACACGCCGTTTCAACGGACCACAACGCGGAGAAAGTTGGCATGAACCATCGACACACGGGGCTGGCAGGCAAGACGAAGAAACTGATCGCGGCGCTCGCCTTCGGCGCGGCAGCCGCGCTCGGCGTCGCGGGGCAGGCGCACGCCGCCGACACGACGCTGCTGAACGTGTCCTACGACCCGACGCGCGAGCTCTACCAGGACGTCAACCAGGCGTTCGGCAAGGAGTGGAAGGCAAAAACCGGCGAAACGATCACCTTCAAGCAGTCGCACGGCGGCTCGGGCGCGCAGGCGCGCTCCGTGCTCGACGGCCTGCAGGCGGACGTCGTGACTCTCGCGCTCGCCTACGACATCGACGCCCTCGCTAACAAGGGCCTGCTCGACAAGGGCTGGCAAAAGCGTCTGCCCGACAACGCATCGCCGTACACGTCGACGATCGTGTTTCTGGTGCGCAAGGGCAACCCGAAGCACATCAAGGACTGGGACGATCTGATCAAACCGGGCGTGTCGATCGTCACGCCGAACCCGAAAACCTCGGGCGGCGCGCGCTGGAACTACCTCGCGGCGTGGTCGTATGCCGCGCATCAGCCGGGCGGCAACGACCAGAAGGCGAAGGAGTTCGTCGGCAAGCTCTATAAGAATGCCGGCGTGCTCGATTCGGGCGCGCGCGGCGCGACCACCAGCTTCGTGCAACGCGGCATCGGCGACGTGCTGATCGCGTGGGAAAACGAAGCGTTCCTGTCGCTGAAGGAGTTCGGCACGGACAAGTTCGAAATCGTCGTGCCGTCCGTGAGCATCCTGGCCGAGCCGCCGGTTGCCGTGGTCGACAAAGTCGTCGACAAGCGCGGCACGCGCAAGCTGGCCGAGGCGTATCTGAACTTCCTGTACAGCGAGCAGGGCCAGGAGATCGCCGCGAAGAACTTCTACCGGCCGCGTTCGAACAAGGTGCCGGCGGAGTTGACCTCGAAGTTTCCGAAGCTGAAGCTGTACACGGTGGACGACTCGTTCGGCGGCTGGACGAACGCGCAGAAAACGCACTTCGCGGACGGCGGCGTATTCGATTCGATCTATCAGCCGCAGTAAGACCGCCGGTGCCGGCAACGGCATCGACCGAGCGACGCGGCAACGCGTCCAATCCGGGCGCGCCCCAGTGGCGCGCTTTGGCCAGCCAGGGCCCGGCGGCCAGAACACGCAGGCGTGAACCCTGAAAGAGCATTGAGCATGACGACGTTGACCTTCCGAAAACCGAGCGCCTTGCCCGGTTTTGGCCTGACACTCGGCATCACGGTGGCTTATCTGAGCCTCGTGGTGCTGATTCCGCTTGCCGCAACCTTCCTCAAGACCGCGACGCTCGACTGGGCGCAGTTCGTGCGCGCGGTGAGTTCGCCGCGCGTGCTCGCGTCGTATCGCCTGACGTTCTTCTCGGCGTTGGGCGGCGCGCTGATCAACGCGGTGTTCGGCTTTCTGGTGGCGTGGGTGCTGGTGCGCTACACGTTTCCGTTCAAGCGCATCGTCGATGCGGTGGTCGATCTGCCGTTCGCTTTGCCGACCTCCGTGGCCGGCATTTCGCTCGCGGCCGTGTACGCGGGCAACGGCTGGATCGGGCAGTTTCTCGAACCGCTCGGCATCAAGATCGCATTCACGCCGGCGGGTGTGCTGGTTGCGCTGACGTTCATCGGCTTGCCGTTCGTCGTGCGGACCGTGCAGCCAGTGCTCGAGGAGTTCGAGCGCGAACAGGAGGAGGCGGCCGCGTGCCTCGGTGCGTCGCGCTGGCTGACGTTTCGCCGCGTGGTGTTGCCGTCGGTGTTTCCGGCCCTGCTGACGGGCTTCGCGCTGGCGTTCGCGCGCGCGCTCGGCGAATACGGCTCGGTGATTTTCATCGCCGGCAATGTGCCGATGAAGTCTGAAATCACCTCGCTGCTGATCATCACCAAGCTCGAGCAATACGACTACGCGGGCGCCACGGCATTGGCCGTGGTGATGCTGGTCGTGTCCTTCCTGATGCTGCTGTTCATCAATACCTTGCAGTGGTACTTGCAGCGCCGCACCGGGCGCGGCGGCGCGGGCCCGGCGCCGGCCCCGGCAAGCGTCGCGGCGATCGGCGGAGGTGTGCGATGAGCCGCCATTCCGCCGACGGCGCGCATCGTGTGAATCGCGCGGATGGGACGGATCGGGCCGCCGTCGCCGTCGCGCCGCGCGCGCCGCTCAACGTCGCGCGCCGGCCCGATCCGGTGACCGAACCGCCGGTGGTGCGCTGGATCCTGACCGGGGTCGCGTTGCTGTTTCTCGCGCTGTTTCTCGTCGTGCCGCTCGTCGCCGTGTTCTATCAGGCGTTGAACAAGGGGCTCGGCTTCTATCTGGAATCGCTCGCCGATCCCGATGCGCTGTCGGCGATCAAGCTCACCGTGAGCACCGCGGCGATTGCCGTGCCGCTGAACCTCGTGTTCGGTCTCGCGGCTTCCTGGTGCATCGCCAAGTTCGAATTCCGCGGCAAGGCGCTGTTGACCACGCTGATCGATCTGCCGTTCTCGGTTTCGCCGGTGATCTCGGGCTTGATCTACGTGCTGCTGTTCGGCGCGCAAGGCTGGTTCGGCCCGTGGCTGCAAGCCCATGACGTGCAGATCATCTTCGCGGTGCCGGGCATCGTGCTGGCGACGATCTTCGTCACGTTCCCGTTCGTCGCGCGCGAACTGATTCCGCTGATGCAGGCGCAAGGCAACGACGAGGAAGAAGCCGCTCACGTGCTCGGCGCCTCGGGCTGGCAGATTTTCCGCCGCGTCACGCTGCCGAACGTCAAGTGGGGCCTGCTGTACGGCGTGATCCTGTGCAACGCGCGGGCGATGGGCGAGTTCGGCGCGGTGTCGGTGGTGTCGGGCCATATTCGCGGCCAGACCGACACGATGCCGCTGCACGTCGAAATTCTCTACAACGAGTACAACTTCTCGGCGGCGTTCGCGGTGGCGTCGGTGCTCGCGTTGCTCGCGCTCGTCACGCTGGCGCTCAAGCTGCTCGCCGAGCGGCATATGTCGGCGGAACTGTCGGCGGCGCGCGACGTGCCCGCGTATGCCGGGCCCGTCACGCCGGCGCCGGCTTCACAGCCTGGTTCACAGCCTGGTTCGCAGCCTGGTTCTGAGCCTGGCTCGCGGACCGCTTCACAGACCACCTCGCAATCCGTCAATGCATCGCAGCCACACCCGCTCAAGCAAGGAGAGCTGTAATGGGTATCACCGTTCGTAACCTGCAGAAGCGCTTCGGCGATTTCGTCGCGCTCGATAACGTCTCGCTCGATTTCCCGCCGGGCGAACTGGTTGCGCTGCTCGGGCCCTCGGGTTGCGGCAAGACGACCTTGTTGCGGGTGATCGCCGGGCTCGAATACGCGGACGGCGGCCAGGTCGTGCTGCAAGGCCAGGACGTCGCGACGGTCGGCGCGCGCGAACGCGAAGTCGGCTTCGTATTCCAGCATTACGCGCTGTTCCGTCACATGACGGTGTTCGAGAACGTCGCGTTCGGTCTGCGTGTGAAACCGCGCAAGGAGCGTCCCTCGGAAGCGGTGATTCGCGAGAAGGTGCACGAACTGCTGAAGCTCGTGCAACTCGACTGGCTCGCGCAACGGTATCCGTCGGAGCTGTCGGGCGGCCAGCGGCAGCGGATCGCGCTGGCGCGCGCGTTGGCCGTCGAGCCGAAGGTGCTGCTGCTGGACGAACCGTTCGGCGCGCTCGACGCGAAGGTGCGCAAGGAATTGCGTAGCTGGCTGCGGCGTCTGCATGACGATCTGCATATCTCGACGATCTTCGTCACGCACGATCAGGAAGAGGCGCTCGAAGTGGCCGACCGCATCGTCGTGCTCAATCGCGGGCACGTGGAGCAGGTGGGCAGTCCGCAGGACGTGTACGACCATCCGCAAACCTCGTTCGTCTACGAGTTTCTCGGCGCGGCGAACCGCCTGCACGGCAACGTCGATTCGAGCGGCTTCGTGGTCGACGGCGCGGCGCTGCCGGTCGCGATCACCGCGGGATTCAGCGGGCCGGCCTTCGCTTATGTGCGTCCGCACGATCTGCAGTTGTACCCGCAGGCGGCCGGTCATCGCGAAGGCATCGTCGTCGACGTGCGGCGCGTGGTGACGCTGGGCGGCTCGGTGCGGGTCGAACTCGCGGGCCGCGAAGGCAACCTGCTCGAAGCCGAACTCGATCGCGAAGCGTGGCGCGATCTGCAACTGGCGGTCGGCGATGGCGTGACCGCCGTGCCGCGCGCATTGCGCGTGTTTCCGGCGCAATGAATGACGTCGTGAAGCCCGCAGTGAAGCGGGCAACGACCCCCGGCGTTTCGATCGAACTCAAATAACTCACTCTGGCTGAACCGGAGACATACAGATGAACTTCCAGCAATTGCGCTTCGTGCGCGAGGCCGTGCGCCAGAACATGAATCTGACCGAGGTGGCGAACGTGTTGTACACGTCGCAGTCGGGCGTATCGAAACAGATCAAGGATCTCGAGGACGAACTCGGCGTCGACATTTTCATTCGGCGCGGCAAGCGTCTGACGGGGCTCACGGAGCCGGGCAAGGCTGTGCATCAACTGATCGAGCGGATGTTGCTCGACGCGGAGAATCTGCGCCGCGTCGCGCGCCAGTTCGCCGATCAGGACAGCGGCCACCTGGTGGTGGCGACCACGCACACGCAGGCGCGCTATGCGTTGCCGAAGGTGATCCGTCAATTCACCGAGGTGTTCCCGAAAGTGCACCTGGCGCTGCGCCAGGGCAGCCCGCAGCAGATCGCGCAGATGATCATCAACGGCGAGGCGGATATCGGCATCTCGACCGAGGCGCTCGACCGCTTTCCGGACATCGTCACGTTTCCGTGCTACTCGTGGCATCACGTGGTGGTCGTGCCGAAGGATCATCCGCTCGTGGGCCGTGAAAATCTGACGCTCGACGAAATCGCCGAATTCCCGATCGTCACGTATGACCAGGACTTCACGGGCCGCTCGCACATCGACCAGGCGTTCGCCAAGGCAGGCGCGTTGCCCGACGTCGTGCTGACCGCGATCGACGCGGACGTGATCAAGACCTACGTCGAACTCGGCATGGGCATCGGCGTGGTGGCGGCGATGGCCTACGATCCCAGGCGCGATACCGAACTGGTGGCGCTGGATACGCAGCATCTGTTCGAGGCGAGCACGACGCGGGTCGGTCTGCGCAAGGGCGCGTTCCTGCGCGCGTATGCGTATCGGCTGATCGAGATGTTCGCGCCGCAGTTGAACGAAGCGGAGATCGCCGCGCAATTGCGCGAGGCGGTGTGAGGTTGGCGCCGGATCCTTGAGGTCCGGCGCGAAGTGGCGCTGAATCGTTCGCGGGCGATGCGCGAGCGTTGGCGCCCAGCATCGCTAATCCAAAACGAACGGCCATCCGTTTTTTCACGCATCGCGGCGCGCGGCGCATCGCTTACAATCGCCGCCATGAATACTCCGACTTCCTCTTCCGCGACGCCTTCAAACCAGGGCGTCACACCGACGCTGCCGCGCATCGCCGTGCTCGCCACCGGCGGCACGATCGCCGGGACCGCGGCGGACGCCGCCAACACCTCCGGCTACCAGGCGGGCGTGGTCGGCGTCGATCAATTGCTGGCGGCGGTGCCGGCTTTGTCCACGGTGGCGCGCATCGCGCCCGAGCAGATTGCCAGCATCGACAGCAAGGACATGGCGCTGCCGCTCTGGACCACGCTCGCGCAACGCATCAACGCGCTCCTCGCCGAAGACGACATCGACGGCGTAGTCGTCACGCACGGCACCGACACACTCGAGGAAACCGCCTATCTGCTGCATCTGACCGTCAAGTCGGACAAGCCGGTCGTGCTGAGCGCGGCGATGCGTCCGGCGTCCGCGCTCTCCGCCGATGGTCCGCTGAATCTGCTGAACGCCGTGACGGTCGCGGCGCACGCGGGCTCGCGCGGGCAGGGTGTGCTGGTGGCCTTCAACAACAAGATTCACAGCGCGCGCGACGTGGTGAAGACGAGCACGTATGCCGTCGACGCATTCCACTCGCCGGAGATCGGCGCGCTCGGCTGGGTGCAGGACGGGCGGGTCGAATTCCAGCGCGGCGTGGTGCGTCCGCATACGCTCGCGACCGAGTTCGTGATCGGCGCGAAGTGGCCGCATGTGGAGGTCGTCGCGAGCTATGCCGGCGTCTCACGGATTGCCGTGGATGCGCTCGTTGCCGCCGGCGTGCGCGGCATCGTGGTGGCCGGCACGGGCAACGGCTCGATCCACGCGTCGCTGCAACAGGCGTTGGCCGATGCGGTCTCGCAAGGCGTCGCGGTGGTGCGCTCCTCGCGCGTGGGTTCGGGGCACGTGATGCGCAACGGCGCCGCCGCCGATGACGCGCTTGGTTTCGTCAGCGCGGGCTCGCTGAATCCGTACAAGGCCCGTGTGCTGCTGATGCTGGCATTGGCCGCGGGTGGCACGGGGCCGGTTGCGCTGCAAAAGGTCTTCGATACGTATTGATGCGGTAACGGTCACGGCCACACGCATGATCGCGCAATGAAAACGCGGCGCTCGAGTTGATGACTCGAGCGCCGCGTTTTTCGTTTTTACCGCTGCTTTTACCGCTGTTATTACCGCTTGCTGCAATGCTTACCGCAACCGCGGGTTACTGCGGCGGAATCACCAATACCTGACCCGGATAAATCTTGTCCGGGCTCTTCAGCATCGGCGTGTTGGCCTGGAAGATCACGTCGTTCTTCGCGCCGCTGCCGTAGTACTTCTCCGCGATCTTCCACAGATTGTCGCCGGGCACGACGGTATGAAACTGAGTGGGCGCAGCCGCGGGCGTGGTGACGGTCAGTTGATCGTCCACCTTGTCGACGTTCTGCACGTTGCCGGCCGCGACGAGAATCTTGTCCTTGGTCGGCTGATCGGCCGCCTCGCCGGACACGGTGACGGTGTGGCTCGTGCCGTCGTATGCGACTTGCAGATTGGTGGCGTCCAGACCCTGGGTGCGGATATATGCGGCGATCGCGTCGCCCGCTGTTTTATTCAACGCGGCAAGGTCGGGCGCGGCAGGCGCGGCTTGTGCCGAGGTCGAGGCGGCGCCGAACAGTTTTTCGCCGGCTTCCTTGATGAAACTGAGAATACCCATGGATCACACTCCTAACGTGGCGGCGCAAGAATACTTTGCGCACGGGTTGTGCACTGGTTGCGAATCGGGCGAATGAAGCGAAAGACGCGCGCTGCGAAGAGCGGCACGGGATGCCTGAAACGCAAGCAGGCGGACTCAAGGAGTGTAGGAGAAAAGCGCGAAGCGATGTGTCAAAAAAGGTGCGCCGGGGTGCTTGCAGTTGCAAGCAAATGCAAGCAAGCGTGCAAGCGAATGCCCAAGCGAACGCGCAAGCGGAGGTGCAGCAAGCGGCGTGCATGATGCACCCCGCCGCGAGACATTGGCGGAAAAAGCATGACGATGATCCGACAGCCGGACACCCGACGACGACGTCTGACCGACCAAGGCTTCCCCGGCGCCGCCGGGTGCCGCTGCGGACCCCACTGTGCCGCTCTCAGCCCAGAGCGACACGCTTTGTCCGCTGCGCCGCGCATGTCGCGCGACGCAACGGACGCCCCACCTGCGATTGCCGTGACGACGAAGACCGAGCCGACGAAGCCGCGGTCAAGGCAACCCGCATGACGACTCAAGCAGCCTTCGCCGCGCTATCCGGCGCTTGCGCGACTTCGTAGTTCGCCATGATTTCCAGAGCGCGCACCATCGCCGAGTGATCCCATGCCTTGCCGCCGTTCGCCGCGCACACGCTGAAGAGTTGCTGCGCGCTCGCCGTATGCGGCAAGGCGATGCCGAGCTTGCGCGCGCCGTCGAGCGCGAGGTTCAAGTCCTTCTGATGCAGTTCGATACGAAAGCCGGGATTGAACGTGCGTTTGGTCATGCGCTCGCCATGCACTTCGAGAATGCGCGACGAAGCGAAGCCGCCCATCAACGCCTTGCGCACGCGTTCGGGATCGGCGCCCGAGCGCGATGCGAACAGCAGCGCTTCGGCCACCGCTTCGATGTTCAGCGCGACGATGATCTGATTGGCGACCTTGCAGGTTTGACCCGCGCCGTTCTCGCCGATCAGCGAAATGTTCTTGCCCATCAGTTCGAACAAGGGCTTGGCCTGCGCGAACGCTTGTTCCGGACCGCCGACCATGATCGTCAGCGTTGCTTCGCGCGCGCCGACTTCGCCGCCGGACACCGGCGCGTCGAGGTAATCGACGCCGAGCGCATTGATCTTCTTCGCGAATGCCTGCGTATCGAGCGGGGAGATCGAACTCATGTCGATCACCAGCTTGCCCTTCGTGAGACCGGCGGCGACGCCGTCGTCGGCGAATAGCACGTTGGCGACGTCAGGCGTGTCCGGCACCATGATGATGACGATGTCGGCGGCTTGCGCGACAGCGGTCGAATCGGCGACCACGGTGGTCGTTTTGCCCAGATCTTCCGGCACCGGGTACGCGCCGTTCACGAACAGCGAATGACCGCCCTTGATGAGGTTGCGCGCCATGTGCGCGCCCATGATGCCGAGGCCGATGAAACCGATCTTTGCCATGTGTCTGAATCTCCAGTGTTGTTGGGGCGCCCGAGGGACTTCCTTCCGGGCGCGACGCGCCTGATCGTTCGATCAGACAGCGGCGTGGGCCGCGCCGCGCGCCTGCCCGGCCATGCTGCGCAACCAGCCGAGGCCGGCCGTCGTGGTGGTGCGCGGCTTGTACTCGCAACCGACGTAGCCGTCGTAGCCGAGCGAATCGAGCAGATCGAACAGGAACGGGTAGTTGATTTCGCCGGTGCCCGGTTCGTTGCGCCCCGGGTTGTCGGCGAGCTGGATGTGCGCGATGCGCGCCAGGTTCTTCGTGATCGTCGCCGCGAGTTCGCCTTCCATCCGTTGCATGTGATAGATGTCGTATTGCAGGAACAGATTGTCCGAAGCCACGGCGTGGATCACATCGAGGCCTTCGGCCGAACGGTTCAACGCGAAGCCGGGGATGTCGTAGGAATTGCACGGCTCGACCAGCAGTCTGATGCCGGCCTTCTTCAATTCACCCGCGGCAAAGCGCAGGTTCTCGACGATGGTCGAGCGCGCCTTGTCCGCGTCCACGCCGGCGCTCGGAATGCCGACGAGGCAGTTCAGTTGCGGCACCTTCAAGGCACGTGCGTATTCGATCGCGCGGCCGACGCCTTCCTGGAACTCGCTCACCCGATCCGGCAGACACGCAATGCCGCGTTCGCCGGCTTCCCAGTTGCCCGCGGGCAGGTTGTGCAAGACGAGTTTCAGGCGGTTCTGCTGCAGACGCTCGCTCAGCTCAGCGATCTGATACGGATAGGGGAACAGGAATTCGACGGCGTCGAAGCCCGCGTCCGCGGCGGCCGCGAAGCGGTCGAGGAACGGTACTTCGTTGAAGAGCATGGTTAGATTCGCTGCGAATTTCGGCATGATGCGGGGGTCTCGCTGGTCGGTCAGTGGAATGACTTCGTGAGGCGCTTTCACAGCGTCGGGTCGCTACGCTGCGAAAGCCCTCATGTGATGCAAAGTCGGGAAACTCAGTCGGCGATGCTGATCGCGGTCGGTGCGTCCTCGCGCGTCGCGGCCAGTTCCTCGAACTCGTTGATCGCGTCGATCTCGGTGCCCATCGAAATGTTGGTCACGCGTTCCAGAATCACTTCGACGATCACCGGCACGTTGAACTCGGAGAGCATCGCCTGGGCCCTTTGCAAGGCGGGCTTCAGTTCTTCGGGCTTGAACACGCGGATCGCCTTGCAACCCAGGCCTTCGGCCACCGCGACGTGGTCCACGCCGTAGCCGTTGGTCTCCGGCGAATTGATGTTCTCGAAACCGAGCTGCACGCAGAAATCCATGTCGAATGCGCGCTGCGCCTGGCGGATCAGGCCGAGGTAGGAGTTGTTCACCACCACGTGTACATAGGGCAGATTGAATTGCGCGCCGGCGGCCAGTTCCTCGATCATGAACTGGAAGTCGTAGTCGCCCGAGAGCGCGACGATCGGACGTTGCGGGTCCGCCGCGCGCACGCCGAGCGCGGCCGGAATCGTCCAGCCGAGCGGGCCGGCCTGGCCGCAGTTGATCCAGTTGCGCGCCTTGTAGACGTGCAGGAATTGCGCGCCCGCAATCTGCGACAAACCGATCGTGCTCACGTAGCAGGTGTCGCGGCCGAACACCTGGTTCATCTCTTCGTACACGCGCTGTGGTTTCATCGGCACGTTGTCGAAGTGGGTCTTGCGATGCATCGTGCGCTTGCGTTGCTGGCAATCGGCAACCCATGCGCCGCGGTCCTTCAGTTTGCCGGCCGCCTTCCATTCCTTCGCGACTTCGACGAACAGTTCGAGCGCGGCCTTCGCGTCCGACACGATGCCGAGGTCCGGGCCGAATACGCGGCCGATCTGCGTCGGCTCGATATCCACGTGCACGAACTTGCGGCCTTTCGTATAGACCTCGATGCTGCCGGTGTGACGATTCGCCCAGCGGTTGCCGATGCCGAGCACGAAGTCGGAGGCGAGCATGGTCGCGTTGCCGTAGCGGTGCGAGGTTTGCAGGCCGACCATGCCGGCCATCAGCGGATGATCGTCGGGTATCGCGCCCCACGACATCAGCGTGGGGATCACCGGCACGCCGATGGTTTCGGCGAACTCGACCAGCAGATCCTCGGCGGCCGCGTTCAGCACGCCGCCGCCCGAGACGATCAGCGGCTTGTCCGAATCGTTCAGCAAGGTGAGGGCGGCTTCGATCTGCTTGCGCGTCGCCTTGGGCTTGTAGACGGGCAGCGGCTCGTAGGTGTCGATGTCGAATTCGATTTCGGCGAGCTGCACGTCGATCGGCAGATCGACCAGCACCGGGCCGGGACGGCCCGAGCGCATCAGGTGAAACGCCTGCTGGAACACGCGGGGCACCAGCGCGGGCTCGCGCACGGTGACGGCCCATTTGGTGACGGGCTTGGCGATTGATTCGATGTCGACGGCCTGAAAATCTTCCTTGTACAGACGCGCGCGCGGCGCCTGGCCGGTGATGGCCAGGATAGGAATGGAGTCGGCCTGAGCGGAGTACAAACCGGTGATCATGTCGGTGCCGGCGGGGCCCGACGTGCCGATGCACACGCCGATGTTGCCGGGCTGGGCGCGCGTATAGCCCTCGGCCATGTGCGACGCGCCTTCGACGTGACGCGCCAGCACGTGGCTGATATTGCCTGCCTTGCGCATGGCCGAGTAGAACGGGTTGATCGCAGCGCCCGGAACGCCGAATGCGGTGTCGATGCCTTCTTTTTCGAGCACCAGCACGGCTGCGTCGACGGCTCTCATCTTGGCCATGAATGTCTCCTGAATGTCTGTGGTCTGTGGCGGGCGCAATCCGCGGATGAAGCTGCAACGAATTTGCGAATCAAGCGTTGTCGAATGCACTTTAGGCCTGACCTAAAGGTTTGATAAGATCAGTTCGGGTCGCTTATTTCGAAACAAAAAGTATGGAATGGCACGAGGCCGGCAGGAGACAGACATGGACCGCTTCAAGCAGATCGAAACCTTCGTGCGCGTGGCAGATGCGGGCAGCCTGGCCGCCGCCGCGCTGGAAGAGGGCGTGTCGCCGGTGATTCTCGGCCGCCGGATCGATGCGCTGGAAAAGCGCCTCGGCGTGAAGCTGATGTACCGCTCGACGCGCCGTCTGGTGGTCAGCGAGGAAGGCGCCGCGTTTCTGGAGCGCTGCCGCGGCCTTCTCACCGAATGGGACCAGGCGGAAAACGAGCTGAGCGCCGGACGGCGCGCGGTGAACGGCCATCTGATCGTGTCGGCGCCGGCCGCGTTCGGGCGCAAGCACGTCGCGCCGCTCGCCCCGGCCTTTATCGTCGACAAGCCGGAATTGCAGGTGTCGTTCAATCTGACCGACCGTGTCGTGGATCTGGTGCGCGAGGGCTACGACCTGTCGATCCGGATCGGCGGGGCGGTGGATCCGAACTTCGTCGCGGTGAAGCTGGCGTCGAACCGGCGCGTGGTGTGCGGCACGCCGGAATATTTCCGCCAGCACGGCAAGCCGAAAACGCTCGAGGATCTGCCGCGCCACAATTGCCTCGCCTTCAATCTGCAAGGGGGACAAAACCGCGGCTGGTACTTTCGCCGCAACGGCAAGCTGGTGACCGTGCGGGTAGGCGGCTCGCTCGACTGCAACGACGGCGAGCTGCTGCATCGCTGGGTCTCGGAAGGGCTCGGGCTCGGCTGGCGCTCGACGTGGGAGATCCAGCAGCAACTCGCGCGCGGCGAACTGGAAACCGTGCTGGACGAATTCGCGCTGCCCGATTACGACATCCTCGCGGTGTATCCGCAGCAGCGTTACGTGCCGGCGAGGGTGCGCTATTTCATCGATTATCTGAAAGAGGTGTACGCGAGCGAGGATTACTGGAACCGTCCGGCCTATTGACGGATGGCTCCAGCCTCGGGTTTGCGGCGCTAAACCGTTGAAAACACACCTGATTCGCGCGCCGCAATAACGGGATATCTTGCAGCCCGGCCCCATTCGGGTTACACTCTTCGGCTTCTCACTTGCCACACCGGTTCCGACGCCCGGGTGGCTTTAATCCACAAGTCCACAGGAGTGTGTATGCGTCATTATGAAATCGTCTTTATCGTGCACCCCGATCAGAGCGAGCAAGTGCCCGCCATGATCGAGCGCTACAAGACCACGATCACCTCGCACGGTGGCCAGATCCACCGTATCGAAGACTGGGGCCGTCGCCAACTGGCCTACATGATCGAGAAACTCGCGAAGGCTCACTACGTCTGCATGAACATCGAATGCGACCAAACCACGCTCGACGAGCTGGAGCACGCATTCAAGTTCAACGACGCCGTTCTGCGTCACCTGATCGTCAAGATGAAGAAGGCCGAAACCGGCCCGTCGCCGATGATGAAGGAAGTGCAGCGCGAAGAAGCCAAGAAGTCGGCTGCCACGCAACCGTCCGAAGCGCAGGCTTAAGACACACTATTTAAGCTACCAGAACAAGCGTCGCTCTCGTCAAAGGGCTCATGAACCGGCTGCAACTCACGGCCAGCGTCGTCGAACGCGAACCGGTGCGGTACACCCCCGCCGGCGTTCCGATTGCAGGCTGCACGTTGCACCACCGCGCGGAAGTCGTCGAAGCCGGCATCACCCGGCAAGTCGAACTGACCATGCAGGCGGTAGCCGCGGGTGAGGCGAGCGGTAAGCTGGAAAGCTGCCAGATGGGCGTGGAAACGCTCTTCACAGGCTTTCTGGCGAAAAAGCACCGCAACGCAAGAACTCTGGTATTTCACATCACAGCATTGCAGGACATTGGAAAGGACTGAACATGGCCCGCCCGACTGGTAAGAAATTCGACAAACGTCGTCAGCAACAAAATCCGCTCTTCAAGCGCAAGAAGTTCTGCCGTTTCACGGCAGCCGGTGTCGATCACATCGACTACAAGGACCTCGAAACGCTGAAGGACTTCATCGGCGAAAACGGCAAGATCACGCCGGCGCGTCTCACGGGTACGAAGTCGCACTATCAACGCCAGCTGGACACGGCAATCAAGCGCGCACGTTTTCTCGCGCTGGTGCCGTACACCGACCAGCACAAGGCCTAACCCGACGACGCGATAAGGAGCATCCGCATGCAAATCATTCTTCTGGAAAAAGTCGTCAATCTGGGCAACCTGGGCGATATCGTGAAGGTCAAGGACGGTTACGCACGTAACTTCCTGATCCCGAACAAGCAAGCTCGCCGTGCAACGAAGGAAGCTTTGGCCGAATTCGAAGTGCGCCGCGCCGAACTCGAAAAGACCGCCGCTGAAAAGCTGGCTGCCGCTCAGGCTCAAGGCGAAAAGCTGGCAGGCTCGACGATCCAGATCGGCCAGAAAGCCGGCGTGGACGGCCGTCTGTTCGGCTCGGTGACGAACGCGGACATCGCCGAGGCGCTCGGCAAGCAAGGCTTCGCGGTGGAAAAGGCGCAAGTGCGTCTGCCGGAAGGCCCGCTGAAGATGGTCGGCGACCATCCGGTCCAGATCTCGCTGCACACCGACGTTGTCGTCGATGTGACGGTGTCGGTTCTGGGCGAGCACGTCTAAGCATCGTCTGACATCTGCCAGGACGTTGTGCTGGCAAATGGGATAGGAGGCAGGGGCCGGGTGACCGGCCCCTGCCTTTTTTATGCCCGTTTTCGATGTCTCGAAGTATCGGTTTTTAGATTTCCCTCGGCACGCATTTACCCGATAATTCCTCTCCATGAACGCACCGTCCAAAGATCCCCAACTCGAGTCGCTGAAAGTCCCGCCGCATTCGATCGAGGCCGAGCAATCGGTGCTGGGCGGCCTGCTGCTCGACAACGCGGCTTGGGACCGCATCGCCGATTTCTTGTCGCAGAGTGATTTTTACCGCTACGACCACCGCCTCATTTTCGAGCACATCGGCAAGCTGATCGCAGCGACGCGGCCGGCCGACGTGATTACCGTCTATGAAGCGCTCGGCACCGCGGGTAAAGCCGAGGAGGTCGGCGGTCTCGCGTACCTGAACGCGTTGGCGCAGAACACGCCGAGCGCGGCCAATATTCGCCGTTACGCGGAAATCGTGCGCGATCGCGCCGTGCTGCGCCGGCTCGTATCGGTGGCCGACGAAATCTCGGCCGACGCATTCAACCCCCAGGGTAAGGAAGTCCGGCAATTGCTGGACGAGGCCGAATCGAAGGTGTTTTCGATCGCCGAGGACGGCGCGCGCGGCACGCAGGGTTTCCTCGAAATCGGGCCGCTGCTGACGCAGGTGGTCGAGCGGATCGACACGCTCTATCACACCGCCAATCCGAGCGACGTGACCGGCACGCCAACCGGCTTCGTCGACCTGGACCGCATGACCTCGGGCATGCACGGCGGTGAGCTGATCATCGTCGCGGGTCGTCCGTCGATGGGTAAAACGGCGTTTTCGATGAATATCGGCGAATACGTGGCGGTCGAATACGGCTTGCCGGTCGCGGTGTTCTCGATGGAAATGCCGGGCTCGCAACTCACCATGCGGATGCTGGGTTCGGTCGGCCGGCTGGATCAGCACCGCATGCGAACCGGGCGCCTGACCGACGAGGATTGGCCGAAGCTCACGCACGCCGTGCAGAAAATGAGCGAGGCGCAGATTTTCATCGACGAAACCGGCGGCCTGAACCCGATGGAACTGCGTTCGCGCGCGCGCCGGCTGTCGCGCCAATGCGGCAAACTCGGCCTGATCATCATCGACTATTTGCAACTGATGAGCGGCTCTTCGACCGGCGAAAACCGCGCGACCGAGATTTCCGAAATCTCGCGTTCGCTCAAGAGTCTCGCCAAGGAACTCGACGTGCCCGTGATCGCACTGTCGCAGCTCAACCGCGGTCTCGAGCAGCGCCCGAACAAGCGGCCGATCATGTCGGACCTGCGCGAATCCGGCGCTATCGAGCAGGACGCGGACGTGATCCTGTTCATTTACCGGGACGAGGTTTACAACCCCGACAGTCCCGACAAAGGCACGGCCGAGATCATCATCGGCAAGCAGCGGAACGGTCCGATCGGTCCGGTGCGCCTCACGTTCCACGGCCAATATACGAAGTTCGATAACTTTGCGGGTGCGCAAAATTTCTACGGCGAGTGACGCCCAGGAAGTAAAGCGACAACTCACGCGCCTGTTGTAACGGCGCTTTCACAAGTGCGGCATCCACCCCGGAACGGTACAATATGGCGGTTTTATGTCAGCCATTACGTGACCAATTTCCGGGATCCCAATGTTCGGTCGATTCATGCCCACCGAGGGCAAGTTCTTTGAAATTTTCAATGCGCACGCAAAGTGCATCGTCTCGGCGAGCCACGAACTCGAGCTGCTGATCGACAATCTGCAAGACGCCGAAACCCATAAGCAAAACGTGCAGAAAGCCGAGAAGGCTGCCGACAAGCTCACGCACGAAACCATCGACCTGCTGCACAAGACCTTCATCACGCCGCTCGACCGCGACGAGATCCACAAGCTGATCACCACGATGGACGACATCCTCGATCTGATGGAGGACGTCGCCACCGCCATTTCGCTGTACGACGTGCAGGCGGTGACCTCGGAAGCGAGCCAGCTGGCGCACATTTGCACGGCGACCTCCGAGCGCGTGCAGTTCGCCGTCAGCCTGCTGTCGGACATGAAGCAGGCGAGCCAGATCCTGAAGGCGTGCGAGGAAATCGACCGTCTGGAATCGGAAGCCGACCGCGTGCTGCGCTCGGCCATGTCGAAACTCTTCCGCGAAGAAGACAACGTCAAGACCCTGATCAAGCTGAAAGCGATTTACGAATTGCTCGAAACGATCACGGACAAGTGTGAGGACGTAGCGAACATCATCGAAGGCATCGTGCTGGAAAACGCATAATGCAATCGATACAACTCGCTATCTGGGTCGTCGCCGGCCTGGTCGCCGTCGCACTGATTTTCGACTTCATGAACGGCTTTCACGACGCGGCGAATTCGATCGCCACGGTCGTCTCCACCGGCGTGCTGAAGCCGCAGCAGGCGGTGGCCTTCGCGGCGGCATTCAACGTCGTCGCGTATTTCGTGTTCCATCTCAAAGTGGCGGCGACCGTCGGCAAGGGCACGATCGATCCGAATATCGTCGACCATTACGTGATTTTCGGCGCGCTGGTCGGCGCGATCGGCTGGAACGTCATCACCTGGCATTACGGCATTCCGTCGAGTTCCTCGCATGCGCTGATCGGCGGGCTGGTGGGCGCGGCGCTCGCCAAGTCGGGCTGGGACTCGCTCAATTTCGACGGCCTGATGAAGACGGTGACTTTCATCTTTATCTCGCCGCTGCTCGGTTTCGTGCTGGGATCGTTCTTCATGCTGGCGGTGTCGTGGCTGTATTTCCGCACGCCGCCGAGCAAGGTCGACCGGCGTTTCAGGCGTCTGCAACTGCTGTCCGCGGGCTTATACAGCCTCGGCCACGGCGGCAACGACGCGCAGAAAACCATCGGCATCATCTGGATGCTGCTGATTGCAACCGGCTATGCGTCGTCGATCGCGGAAGCGCCGCCGCTATGGGTGATCGGCGGCTGTTATCTGTCGATGGGCCTCGGCACGCTGTTCGGCGGCTGGCGGATCGTCCGCACAATGGGCCAGAAGATCACCAAGCTCAAGCCGGTCGGCGGGTTTTGCGCGGAGGCGGGTGGGGCGATCACGCTGTTTACCGCCTCGGCACTCGGCATTCCGGTGTCCACCACGCATACGATCACCGGCGCGATCGTCGGTGTCGGCGCCACGCAGAAGCTGAGCGCGGTGCGTTGGGGCGTGGCCGGCAACATCGTCTGGGCGTGGATCTTGACGATTCCGGCTTCCGCTGCCCTTGCCGCAGCCGGCTGGTGGCTCGGCCACCACTTTCTGTAAGCGCGGGGCGGTCTCGCCGCCTTCCGCGCAATTCACATACAGCGCTTTGAAGCGCGCCGTTCAGATCAGCGGCGCGCTGGCTCCGTCCATCGGGACGATCGCGCCTGTCACATAGCTCGCGCGGCGGCTCGCCAGAAACAGCGCGACGTCGGCGATTTCTTCCGGCTTCGCAAAGCGTCCGAGCGGCACTTTCGCCTGGCCGCGCGCGAGCGCCTCCGTGTTCTCGATGCCCTGCTGCGTCGCCTCCAGGTTGACCGCTTCCTCGACGCGTTCGGTCAGCGTGGAGCCGGGGTTGATCGCGTTGATGCGGATGCCGTAGCGCGCGTAATAGTGAGCGAGGCCGACAGTCGCGAGCATCAGCGCGGCATTCGCGGCGCCGCCGGCGATATGGATATCGCTGGGAACCTTGCCGCCCATGCCGATGATGTTGACGATCGTGCCGGGCGCCGCGCCGCTGCCGGTTTTCACGCGCTCGGCCATGCGGCGCAACACTTCCTGCTGCGGATAGATGTAGGGGAAATACTTCGCTTCCATGGTGGCGCGGAACGCGTCGGCGTCGAGCGTTTCCGGGTCATAGCGGCGGGCGGCGCCCGCGCTGTTGATCAGTACGTCGATCGGGCCAACCGCGGCGCTGACTTCCTCGACGATATCGGCGGCGCTGTGCGGCTCGTGCAGATCGGCGCGGGTGCGGTGCACGTGCAGACCCTCCTGTTTCAACTGCTCGTAAGCGCGCGCCAGATTGGCGGGGTCGCGCGAGACGATCGCGACTCTGGCGCCCTCCAGCGCGAATGCACGGGCGCAGGCAAGCCCGATTCCCTTGCTGCCGCCCGTGATCAACACCACCTTGTCTTTGAGCCCGAGGTCCATTGTTACCACCCGCTGTCGGAAGAAATATCGGTGACGATAGCAGATCGGCGCGCGGGGCGTGATGCGTTGGCTCGTGGTGCGGC
The DNA here is from genome assembly GCF_900142195.1 of Paraburkholderia terricola. Classification (GTDB taxonomy): domain Bacteria; phylum Pseudomonadota; class Gammaproteobacteria; order Burkholderiales; family Burkholderiaceae; genus Paraburkholderia; species Paraburkholderia terricola. Next base: position 269,713 of record NZ_FRAB01000001.1, on the reverse strand, counting down.
GCGCTGTGCATGGTGCTCGGCTCTCCTCCGATTGCGGGACGCACAGCCGAACTGAGCAGCCCCTTAGAAGTTGCCGTTAGCGAAACGGGCGATGGGGTCGTCGTTGGTTTGCGAAGGAGCGGGGGTGCCGCGCGAGGCCGTCGAGGCGCGCATGATCTGTACGTCGCCGCCATCGGCACCCGCTTGCTGGGCCTGGCGGGCGGCCACCGAAGCGGGCGGCGGCGGTTCGAACGCATCGGCGGCGGCGTCGATCGGGTCAGGCGTCCGGCTGCCCGATGTCTGCTGGCCAGTGCTTGCGGTGGTCGCCGATTGAGTCGCGGAGCCCCCGGCGGCGTCGTAGACACCGGCTTGAGCCGCGGGAACAGCCGCCGGGGATACCGCGCCTGCCGCTCGCGCCTGGATCTGCGCGGCGCTCATGCCGGGCGGCGGCGGTTCGAACGCGTCAGCTTGCGGCGCTGGCGCTGCTGTCACGACTGCGGCGGCCGATTGAGCGCCCGCGCTCGATGGAGCACGAGACGCCGTCGCGATGCGGCTCGCCTGTTGCGGCGCGGTGGCGCCGGCCGCGTAAGCCGGTGAAGTCTGCGTTGCCTTCGCCGGCGCGGCCGCCGGGCCCGTCGACGCCATCGACTCGCCCGGCACGACGCGCTCGGGCTGCGGCGCCGAGGCTTGATAGTTCGGCGTATCGAACGGGGTCGGTTTCGCGGCCGGCGCGGCCACGCGACGAATACCGTCGAAGCGCTTGGCCCAATACGGATTGGTCAGGTAATCGAGCCGCACGGTGCCGCCCGTCGACGGCGCATTGACGAAGCGCAGCTTGCCGACGTAGATGCCGACGTGCGAGTGCGCGCGCCCCGTCGTATTGAAGAAAATCAGGTCCCCCGGCGCGATTCCGTCCGGCTCGATCGATTCGCCGCGCCCGCTCATGTCGGCGGTGGTCCGCGGCAGATTCACCGATGCGGCGCGCGCGACCACGTAGCGAACCAGGCCGCTGCAATCGAAGCCGCTATCCGGCGTATTGCCGCCCCAACGGTAGGGGATGCCGACGAGACTCATCGCCTGGATCGAGATTTCCTCGCGGCCCACGCTGTGATCGACGAAATTCGGAAAGCCCGGGGGCGGCGCGCGGTAAGCGCCATTCGCGACCGCCACCGACGAACCCGACCCGCGCGACGTCTTCTGCGGCGCGCCGGCACAGGCGGCGAGCAGCACAACGGTCAGCAGCGAAAAGGCGAGTCGGCGCATGAGGACGACCGAGCGGTAAACGCTCGTTTAATGGCAAACGATGTCGGGATGGTAGCCCGCACTGCATGGCTGCGGCAAGAATTCCTGATAAATTACTTGAAGTTCGTGCGCTAAGTGTGGCCAGAACCGAACGCGCGGCGCATGAAAAAGCCGCGTCCGGAATGCTCCGGACGCGGCTTGGATGTAACGCCAATGCGCTGAAACTTAAAGAATTTCCGACGCGTAGTCGGCGAGACGGGAGCGTTCGCCGCGCGCCAGCGTCACGTGGCCGCTGTGCGCCCAACCCTTGAAGCGGTCCACCACGTAGGTCAACCCCGAACTGCCTTCCGTCAGGTAAGGCGTGTCGATCTGCGCGATATTGCCGAGACAGATGATCTTGGTGCCCGGACCCGCGCGCGTGACCAGCGTCTTCATCTGCTTCGGCGTCAGGTTCTGCGCCTCGTCGATGATCAGATACTTGTCCACGAACGTGCGGCCGCGCATGAAATTCATGCTCTTGACCTTCAGGCGCGAGCGGATCAGTTCCTGAGTCGCGGCGCGGCCCCATTCGCCGGCGGCATCGTCGGTTTTCTGCAGGACTTCGAGGTTGTCGTCGAATGCGCCCATCCACGGCTGCATCTTTTCCTCTTCCGTACCCGGCAGAAAGCCGATGTCTTCACCGACCGGCACCGTCGCGCGCGTCACGATGATCTCGTTGTAGCGCTTGTCGTCGAGCACCTGCGCGAGACCGGCCGCGAGCGCGACCAGCGTCTTGCCGGTGCCTGCCTGACCCAGCAGTGTGACGAAGTCGATTTCCGGATTCATCAACAGGTTGAGTGCGAAGTTCTGCTCGCGGTTGCGCGCGGTGATGCCCCACACGTTGTTCTTATGATGACCGTAATCGCGCAGGGTCTGCAGCAGCGCCGTCTTGCCGTTCAGTTCGCGCACCAGCGCATGAAACGTCGGCTCGCCGTTCTGCGGTTCCAGATAAACGAACTCGTTGACCAGCATCGAGGCGCACAGCGGCCCCGTCACACGGTAATAGGTGGTGCCGGTTTTCGTGTCCTGCCAGCTCTCCATGCCCTTCGCGTGCCTGGTCCAGAAATCCTGCGGCAGCGCACGGATGCCGGAGTACAGCAGGTCGCTGTCCTCGAGCACCTGGTCGTTGAAGTAATCCTCGGCGGGCAGGCCGAGCGCATGCGCCTTGATGCGCATGTTGATGTCTTTCGACACCAGCACGACCTGACGGTCCATCCGGTCGCGCTGCAATGCGCGCACGACGCCGAGAATCTGATTGTCGGCCTTGCCTTCCGGCAGGCCTTCGACCGGCTCGATGGCGGTGAGCTTGGTCTGGAAATACAGACGCCCGGACGCCTCGCGGCTGCCCAGACGCGCCAGCGAAATGCCGTCGGACATATTGCCGGCGTTCGCCACCAGCGCGTCCAGCGTGCGGCTCACCTGGCGAGCGTTGCGCGCGACTTCCGACATGCCTTTCTTGTGGTTGTCGAGCTCTTCCAACGTCATCATCGGCAGATAGACGTCGTGTTCCTCGAAACGGAACAGGCAGCTTGGATCGTGCATCAGCACGTTCGTGTCGAGCACGAAGAGCTTCTGCATTTCGAGCGTGCCGGTGGCGGCGCCGCGCTTCTTGCCGGTGCCGCGCGTGCCTGGCGCCGTGACGGCGGGCGCGCTCGCGGCAGGCTGTTTCGCGCTCGGCGCGCGCGCGACGACCGGCTGTGCTTCGGCCGCGGGCGCAGCCGGCTCCGCCTGCGGACGAGCGGCGGGAACCGGTTGCAGCAACGCGGCTTTCTGCCGCGATTTCCGGCCGGGCGCCGGCGCGGCTTGCGCGGCTGCGGCGGACGAAGCAGGGGAAGCCGACGACGCCGGCACGGGCCGCAAGGTGGTCGCGGCATTGGCGGCATGCGCCATCGGCGTGGCGACATTGGCGCGGCCGTAATCGGCCGGCTCCGCGTTGTCCCCGTCGCCAGCCTGTTTCTTCGCGGCGGAGCGCGCCGGCGTGGCGGCCTTGGCCTTGTATTCGTCAGGCGGCAGGAGATTGCCGAGCTTGCTGGGGGGGGTAGGCAAAGGCATGGTTTCCCTCGAAAAAGTCGGGTCACATATCGTGCGCCGCCTGTCGCATTCTGCCGGTGCGCGTGAGTGCGCACGCAGTTTGCGCCCGGAGGCGCGCATTCGGTCTAGAGATGCCGGTTCGCCTGGTCTTCGATCGGCTCCTTAACGGAAACGCGCGGCCGAGTGAACGAACGGCTGCGCGCAATTAAAAAAGCCGCCGCCCCGGCGTACGGGGCAAGCGGCTCGCCTACGGTCATCGCGTTGCGCCTCACGACTTCGACAAGACCACTGTCAAGTCCGGCACAGCCGCGGAAGGAATGGGGTGGACAGGCACTCATTGCGGCCCAATATAACGCGCCTCACAGCGCTTGTACAGCTTCCAGAATGTCGTCGACATGCCCTGGCACCTTCACGCCGCGCCACTCCTGGCGGAGCACGCCTTCAGCGTCGATCAGGAACGTCGAGCGCTCGATTCCCCGTACTTCCTTGCCATACATTTTCTTCATTTTGATGACGTTGAAGAGCGCGCACAGCGTTTCTTCAGGGTCCGAGATCAGCGGGAAGGGCAGTTCGAGCTTGGCCTTGAAGTTGTCATGCGAGCGCAGGCTGTCGCGCGACACGCCGAGAATTTCGGCGCCGGCCTTCTTGAACTTCGGATACAGATCGCGGAATTGCAGACCTTCGGTCGTGCAGCCCGGCGTGTTGTCCTTCGGATAAAAATACAGCACCACCTTCTTGCCCCGCAGCTTGGACAGCGTGATCTCGCCGCCGGTAGCGGGGGCGGTGAAGTCGGGGATGGGTTGGTCGACTGCGATGGGCACGAGGTTCTCCGGTTGTTATGGCCGGCGCCGAATGGATGAGTGCTGGCGGCGTCGGCCTGGCATCGATGCTTGTGGGGGAAAGTGAACCGCGGCGCGGGCAGGTTTTCGCGCGGCGCTCAGGATCGTCGGAGCCGGCTGTCGGACGGCCAGTCAGGAAGGCTGGACGATCAACTCGCCGGAGCGGCCTGGAATTTCGCCCCACGTGACAGGGTACGTGGGCAGCGTGCCGCGGTCCAGCGTGGCGTGGTAATCACCCATGGTCGCAAAGGTATGGCCTTGCGCGCGCCAGCCGTCCAGCAACTGTTCGAAGATCGGGGCGAGCTTTTGCCCTTCGAGTTCCGCGTGCAGCGTGAACACCTGATCGTGCGGATTGTTCTCGGTGTGCTTCAACATCCATGCGGCGACGTTGTGCTCGTCGACGCCGTCCACGCCGAGCACTTCGTCGAGCGTGGGCAGCGTGGTGGGCATCTGCACGTGCGCAAGCGTCTTGCCGCCCACCACCGGCAGATACGGCGAATGGCCGCGACCGTCGGACGCGTAGCGCATGCCCCAGGCGTCGATCTGTTCGAACGCGTGGCCGTTCATCTGCCAGCCGGCCGCGCCGTGCGTGACGGGCGGCGTGCCGAACACCTCGATGAAACGGTCGTGGCTTTTCTGCATTTGCGCCGCGGTCCACGCGCGGTCTTTCGAACGCACGTTGTCCTGCCAGTACACGTGATCCCACGTATGAATGCCGCATTCGAAGCCGGCTTCATGAATCGCGCGCATTTCCGCCGACGCCCGCGCGCCGATGTCGGGACCGGGCAGCAGCACCCCGTACATCAGTTGCCGGATGCCGTAGTGCTCGACCACCGAGGTGCGCGACACCTTCTTCAGAAAGCCCGGCCGCAACACGCGGCGCATCGCCCAACCGGTGTGATCGGGCCCGAGGCTGAAGAGGAACGTGGCGCGCGCCTTGAAGCGGTCGAAGATGCGCGCGAGATTCGGCACGCCTTCGCGAGTGCCGCGCAGCGTGTCGACGTCGATCTTCAGGACGATACGAGCCAAGGATCGGCCTTATTGCTGTTCGACGAGCGCGCGCGCTTCCGCGACGTGACCGCGATACGCTTCGAAAATCTTGCGCAGCGCTTCGTCGAAGGTCGACTTGGGCGCCCAGTTGAGTTCCTGCATCGTGTTGTCGATCTTCGGCACGCGGTTCTGCACGTCCTGGTAGCCCGCGCCGTAGTACGCGCCCGACGACGTCTCGACCAGTTGCACTTTCTTCGCGGTCTCGGCGTACTCCGGGAATTCGGCGGCCAGCGTCAGCATCTTGTGCGCGAGCTCGCGCACGGAGAAGTTGTTGGTCGGGTTGCCGATGTTGTAGATCTTGCCCGTCGCCACCCGGTTCTTGTTCTCGATGATCTTCATCAGCGCGCCGATGCCGTCGTCGATATCCGTGAACGCGCGCTTTTGCGCGCCGCCGTCCACGAGACTGATGTTCTCGCCGCGCACGATATGGCCGAGGAACTGCGTGACCACGCGCGAGCTGCCTTCCTTCGGCGTGTAGATCGAGTCGAGGCCCGGGCCGATCCAGTTGAACGGACGGAACAGCGTGAAGTTGAGGCCCTCCATGCCGTAGCCCCAGATCACGCGGTCCATCAACTGCTTCGAGCACGCGTAGATCCAGCGCGGCTTGTTGATCGGGCCATACGACAGTTGCGATTCTTCGGGATCGAACTGCTCGTCCGCGCACATGCCGTAGACCTCGGACGTGGACGGAAACACGAGGTGCTTGCCGTACTTGACGGCCGAACGCACGATCGGCAGGTTCGCCTCGAAATCGAGTTCGAACACGCGCAGCGGCTGCTTCACGTAGGTGGCGGGCGTGGCGATCGCGACCAGCGGCAGGATCACATCGCACTTCTTGATGTGATACTCGACCCACTCCTTGTTGATCGTGATGTCGCCTTCGAAGAAGTGCATCCGCTCATGATTGAGGAGGTCGCCCAGACGCTCGGTTTGCATGTCCATCCCGAAGACTTCCCAATCGGTGGTTTCGAGAATGCGTTTGGACAGGTGATGGCCGATGAAGCCGTTCACACCCAGAATCAGGACTTTTTTGGCGAAACCTTCGGTTTTCATGAGTGACGGGGAGTTTGGATGAGCTGGGCGAATTCGGCTGGCGTGAGAACGGTTTCGTGGCCGTCGTGCTGGTGCCGCAATTCGTGGATGGCGATTGCGCGACCGTCGCCGCATATCGCGAAAACGGCATTATCGCTTACGTGCAGGCCAGGGGGCAAATCCGAGCGGAGCGCGCCCGGCACGGCCAGACGCGCGCGAGCGACGATGAAACGCCGCCCGCCGAGATCGGCGAAAGCGCCGGGATAGGGCGGCGCGACCGCGCGGATCAGGTTGTAGACCTGCTGCGCGGGCTGCGTCCAGTCGATGCGGCCGTCTTCCGGCTTGCGTCCGCCGTAATAACTGCCTTGCGACAGATCGTTCGGCAGATGCGGCGCTTCCCCCGCCAGCAGCGCCGGCAGCACACGCCACAGCGTTTGCTCGGCGGCGACCGTGACCTTGTCGAACACTTGCGCGGCGGTGTCGTCGGGCAGGATCGGCACCGGCGTTTGCGCAATGATCGCGCCGGCGTCGGGCTTCGCGGCCATTTCATGCAGCGTCGCGCCGGTCTCGGTTTCACCGTGGATCACCGCCCAGTTGGTCGGCACGCGGCCGCGGTATTTCGGCAACAGCGAGCCGTGCATGTTGTAGGCGCCGCGCGCGGCGAGCGCGAGCAGGTCGACCGGCAACATGTGGCGATAGTAGAACGAGAAGATGAAGTCCGGCCGCGCGGCGCTCACCGCGGCGCGCAGTTCCGGGCTCTTCGGATCCGCCGGCGTCACGACCGGAATGCCGTGCTCGGCCGCCACCGTTGCGACGCTGCCGAACCAGATGTTTTCGCTCGGGCTGTCTTCGTGCGTGACGACCAGCGCCACCTCGACGCCGCGCGCGAGCAGCACCTGCAGGCAGCGCACGCCGACGTTGTGATACGCGAATACGACGGCGCGCGGTTTCATGGATTGGGTCCCTGATTGACTGGCGCCGATTGCACGGCCTGCACGACCGTTTGACGCGGCGCCTCGCTCACGGCGGCGCCGTCGCGTTGCTCGAGAATGGTCTGCACCAGATAGCGCGGACGCGCGCGCACCTGCTGATAGATCCGGCCGATGTATTCGCCGAGCAGCCCCAGCGCGAAGATGATCACGCCGAGCAGGAAGAAGGTGATGGCGAACAGCGTGAACACACCTTGCACTTCCGCGCCGATGATGAAGCGGCGAATCAGCAGCAGCACGAAGAGCGCCGCGGACCCGAGCGACAGAATCACGCCGATGAACGACAGCCACTGCAGCGGCACCACCGAAAAGCCGGTGACGAGGTCGAAATTCAGGCGGATCAGCGAATACAGCGAGTACTTCGATTCGCCGGCGAAACGCTCTTCGTGCGCGACTTCGATTTCCACCGGATTCTGCGCGAAGGTATACGCGAGCGCCGGAATGAACGTGTTGATCTCGCCGCAGCGATTGATCGTGTCGATGATGTGACGGCTGTACGCGCGCAGCATGCAGCCCTGGTCGGTCATCTTGATGCGCGTGATGCGCTCGCGCAGGCGATTCATCGCGCGCGAGGCCTTGCGGCGCCACAAGCTGTCCTGGCGTTGCAGGCGAATCGTGCCGACGTAGTCGAAGCCTTCGCGCATCTTGTTGACCAGCTTGCCGATTTCCTCGGGCGGGTTTTGCAAGTCGGCGTCGAGCGTGATGACGATCTCGCCGCGCGACTGCTCGAAGCCCGCCAGAATCGCCATGTGCTGACCGTAGTTGCCGTTCAGCAGGATCACGCGGCTCGTGTCGGGCCGCGCGCGGAACTGCTCGGCGAGGAGAGCAGCGGATTTGTCGCGGCTGCCGTCGTTGATGAAGATCACTTCATACGACGTGCCGAGCGCATCGAGCGCCGGGTAGAGGCGCGCGAACAGCGCGGCCAGCCCGGCTTCCTCGTTGTACACCGGAATGATGATCGACACTTCCGGCGTGACGGCGCGTTGTTCCGTATAAATCATTTCCGCTTATTTTCCGTATTGTTCGCAAATTTCATTGACCGCGCGGCAGACCCGCGCCACGTCGCCTTCGTTCATCAGCGTGAAGAGCGGCAGCGTGACGTTGGTGGCGCCGAAGCGCTCCGCGTGCGGGAACATCCCTTCCTTGAAGCCGCGCGCCCGGTACAGCGAGAACAGGTGGATCGCCGGATAGTGCACGCCCGAGCCGATGCCGCGCTCCTTCAACTGTCCCATGAAACCGGCGCGGTCGATCGAGAGCTGGTCGAGCGGCAGCGTGATCTGGAACATGTGCCAGTTGCTGTTCTCGAAGTCCGCGAACGGCAGGCCGACGCCGAGCTTGACCGCCGCGCCGCCTTCGAACCCGGCGAAATACGCGCGGACGAGTTTGCGGCGCTGCGCGAGGAAGCGCTCCAGATGCGGCAACTGCCCGAGGCCGACGCGCGCGGCGACGTCGGTCAGGTTGTACTTGCCGCCCAGCACGTCGCAATCCATGCCGTCGAAGCCGGTGCGGGTGATGCCTTGCAGACGGTACTTTTGCGCGAGGACCGCTTCTTCCTCGTTGTTCAGCACGAGCGCGCCGCCTTCGATGGTGGTCAGGTTCTTGTTCGCGTGAAAGCTGAACGAGACCATGTCGCCGAGCTTGCCGATGCGCTCGCCTTTCCACGTCGAGCCGAACGCCTGGGCGGCGTCCTCGACCACGCGCAGCTTGTGGGCGCGCGCGATGCCGTAGAGGCGGTCCATGTCGACCGGCAGGCCCGACAGATACACCGGAATGATCGCCTTGGTGCGCGGCGTGATGGCCTTTTCCAGCAGATCGAGGTCGATGTTGCGCGTGATCGGATCGATGTCGGCGAACACCGGCGTCGCGCCGGTTTCGTAGATGACGTTGCTGGTCGAGACCCACGAGGCGGGCGTGGTGATGACTTCGTCGCCTTCGCCCACGCCGGCGATGCGCAGCCCGATTTCGAGCGTCGCCGTGCCCGAATTGAACGTGCGCACCGGACGGCCGCCGCAAAATTCCGAAAGCGCCGCCTCGAACTTCTGATTCTGCGGACCGGTGGTGATCCAGCCGGAGCGGAGCACGTCGGCGACGCCCTGGATCGTTTCTTCATCGATCTCGGGTTTGACGAACGGCAGGAACGGGAGTGTTGACTGGGTCATGAATGCATCGCTCGATGAAAGGGCGCAGCCTGAAAACGCGAAAAGCACGACTGCGCAAATCCAGGGTGGCGGCTAAAAGGGCGGTAACCGCACAGCATAACGCGGTCAACCTTACATTTTTCTTGGCCGGCGTGACGCCCGGCTTACGGTATTTTGTGCCACGCATTCCCGCCACGGCAGCGCCGCGAGTTCGCGGAGCCCGGCCGGGCCGCGTTGCCGGCAACCTAGCTGCGCGCCAGCACCACCACACCGATCAGAATGATGCCGATGCCCACCAGCTTTTGCACCGACATCACCTCGCCGAACAGATACCACGCCGCGAACGCGTTGACGACGTAGCCGAGCGACAGCATCGGATAGGCGATCGACACGTCCACCCGCGACAGTCCCACCACCCACACGACCACGCTGATCACATAGCAGGCGAGCCCGCCGATGATCGGCGGCTGGGTCGCGAGACGAAAGGCGATGGGCAGGATGTTCGCACGGCTGAATTCGAAGTGTCCAACGGCATTGGTTCCGGCTTTGAGCAGCAATTGCGCGCCGGCGTTCAACGTCACGCCGGCAAGGATGCAAAAGAGGGAAATCGGGTTCATCGAACGGTCTGATCCTGATATGGGGTCATTGTTGCGGTTTTTCCACCGGCGCCGCGGCATTCGGCGCCGGGGTGGGCGCCGCTCCAGCGGACGCCGCCGGCGGCTTCGCCACCACCACCCGGCGCGAATCGCGGGCGATCACCTGCATCGGCAGGCCTTGCTTCAGAAGCCGGTCGTAGATCGGCGGCGGGATCAGCGCGAGCGCGTAGCGCTCGGCCTTCCAGCGCTCGACCCAGGCGTCGATCGACGGCAGCCACTTGTGCGGCTCGACGGATATCCCGAACGCCAGTTCGTCGGGATGCTCGACCATGATCGTGGTGTGCCCGATGTAGAACGGCAACGTGTGATCGAGCACGCCGACCGAATAGAACGGCGTATCCGCCGGCAACTTCGCCATCTCGGCCTTGATCGCGGGCGCGAGCTGCGCGCCGGAACTCAGCCGGCCGAACACGTCGTGACCGGTGCCGGCGATCGTGCCGAGCAACAGCCACGCCGTGGCAAAGGTCACGATCGTGCCAAGGCTGCCGGCCCGGCTGCGGCGGTTCAGCCACAGCGCGGCGAGCGTCAGCACGAACGCGACGGCGAGCGCCGCCAGCACCCAGCCGCGGTATTCGGCGTACAGCTCGGCCGGATTGCGCTCGCTGCCGAAGCGCGACAAAAACAGCGCGGCAAACGCGGCCGCCACAAGAAAGAGCGCATAGCCGGCCAGATGGCGGCGCAACTGGTCACGCGTGACGAGCGGCAGGTACATGCCGATCACCAGCGCGATCGGCGGGGCGATCGGCAGCGTGTAGGACAGCAGTTTGGAATGCGACGCGCTGAAAAACAGGAAGATGAACGCTGTCCACACCAGCATCATCGTCACCGGGGCGAAGCCGTTCGGCTGGCGCGGCAGGCGCCATGCGTGGCGCACGCTCTGCACCGTGATCGAAAGCCACGGCAGGAAGCCCACCAGCAGCACCGGCACGAAGTAGTAGAAGGCTCCGGGGCGGTTCTGTTCGGGCGTCAGGTAGCGCCTGAACTGCTGAACGATGAAAAAGAAGTTGAGGAATTCCGGATTGCGCTGCTGCACCAGCACGAACCACGGCGCGACGATCGCGAAGAACACGATCAGGCCGCCGATCAGGTGCAGGCGCTTCCACATCGCCCAGTCGCGGGCGATCAGCGTATACAGCACGAGCACCGCGCCCGGCAGGATCACGCCGACAAGACCCTTGGAGAGCACGGCGAGCGCCATCGCGCCCCAGCAGACCCACATCCATGCCCGCGTGTGGGCGGTCGGCAGATTGGGGCGCTGCGCGAGCAGCAGCGCGCACAGCGTCAGCTCCATCCAGAACGACAGGCCCATGTCGAGCGTGTTGAAGTGGCCCATCAGGTTCCAGTACGGCGAAGTCGCCAGCACGATCGCCGCGAACACGCCGGTCGCCGCGTTGAACACCCGCGCGCCGGTGAAGCCGATCAGCAGCACGCCGGCGAAGCCGGTCAGCGCGGTATAGAGCCGCGCCTGCCATTCGCCGACGCCGAACCACGCGAACGTGAGCGCGTTCATCCAGGTTTGCAGCGGCGGCTTCTCGAAGTATTTGTAGCCGTTGTAGCGCGGCGTGATCCAGTCGCCGGTGACGAACATCTCGCGCGCCATTTCGGCGTAGCGGCCTTCGTCGCTCGGCAGCAGATGGCGCCAGCCGAGCGGCACGAACCAGATCACGGCGAGGGTCAGCACCAGCAGCAGGATCGTGGTGCGATTGAGCGCTAGCCTCGACGGCGTATCGTTCATGGAATCTCAACCTTTTTGGCGACGCCGCATGCGCGGCGACGCGATGTTGTTTGGAAATGGCGATCGGCGATGCCGGGGCCGACTGTCCGCGAGACGGCTGCGGGAGCGGCTGCATGAAGCGCCGCGGGCCGCCTGGGCGGCTCGCCGGCTACCGGAGAAGCGCTGGGTTCCCGCGGCGGTCAGCGCCTCATCGGCTGTGCCAGTGCACGGCGCTCACGCGGGTCAGGGCCCTGCTCTGGGCGCCGGCACGCCACCGATGGCGCAGCAGTGTACGTTATCGGCCGTGACGCGGCCAGGGCGACGAGGCCGTTCGGCCGCCCGGAACGCGTTGGATATCGCGCATGGCGGCGCGTGCCGGCATCACGATGCCACGAACGACGAGGCGCTGACGCAGGCGTCGCTAAGCTTCGATCAGCAACGCCGCCGCGACTTTGCGGCCTTCGGCCATCAGGATGTTGTAGGTGCGGCAGGCGGCCTTGAAGTCCATCGTTTCCACGCCGATGCGTTTGGCGGTCAGCGCGGCGGTCAGGCGCGGATGCGGGAAGCGCAGCCGCTCGCCGCTGCCGAACACCACCACTTCGGGCGCGGAATCCACCAGCATGGCGAAGTGCTCGGCGCTCAACTGGTCGAACGAGGACACGGGCCAGGGGATGACAGGCGCCTTCGGCAGCACGAGAAGGCTGCCCGAATGGCGCACCAGATTGATTTCGACATAGTCGGCGCCGTAACCGGTGACGGTGTTGAGGGCGCCGCTTGCGTCCTGATGTAATTTCAAATCGGTTTTCCGAAGTCGTCGTGAGACATCATGCGTGTTAGCGGCCTGACCGGACGCAGCCGGGCGAGGGCGAGTCGACGCGAATGGAAGATGCGAACGTGACAGAAGCGGCCGAAAAGCCTTGCCGTTGCGCCTGGCGCATTGCGGAAGTCGGCCCAAATCCGCTAAATTATAACTTTTTAGCCGCCTGGCGGCGCCCCCGCTCAAGTGCCGTCTCAGGCGCCGTCACAAGCTGCGCTGAGCACACGGGCGCGGCCAACCGGCTACCTGCCTCGGTTTTTGCTCCGCTGTTCGTCCGTATTTCGTCGGGTTCTCGTCTGTTTGCCGGTGTTTTGCCGGTGTTTTGCCGGCGCATCGGCGCAACCCCCGCGGGCGCCACCCGGCCGAAAAGGCGGCCGATCCGCGTCTGACGGTCGTCGCCGGGCGCGCCGCGCCCGACGTCCCATATCGGCGAACTTGCCCGGCCCGGCGTCGCCGCCTCCGCTTGTTCGCCCCCAGGCTCATTAACCAGGATGAAGTGCCCGCCGTGAAACCGATTCTCAAATCCAACAAGTTGTTGAATGTCTGCTACGACATTCGCGGGCCCGTCCTCGAACATGCGAAGCGGCTCGAAGAAGAGGGCCACCGCATCATCAAGCTGAACATCGGCAATCTCGCGCCGTTCGGCTTCGAGGCGCCCGATGAAATCATTCAGGACATGATCCTGAACCTGCCGGGCTCGTCCGGCTATTCGGACTCCAAGGGTGTGTTCGCCGCGCGCAAGGCGATCATGCATTACACGCAGCAAAAGGGCGTGCACGGCGTCGAGCTGGACGACATCTACATCGGCAACGGCGCCTCCGAACTGATCGTGATGGCGCTGCAGGGGCTGCTGAACGACGGCGACGAAGTGCTGCTGCCCGCGCCCGACTATCCGCTGTGGACCGCCGGCGTGAGCCTGTCGGGCGGCACGCCGGTGCATTACATCTGCGACGAGTCGAACGGCTGGATGCCCGACCTCGACGACATCCGCGCGAAGATCACGCCGAACACGCGCGCGCTCGTCGTCATCAACCCGAACAACCCCACCGGCGCGCTGTATTCGGACGAACTGCTGCTCGGCCTGATCGAGATCGCCCGCCAGCACGGCCTCGTCATCTTCGCCGACGAGGTCTACGACAAGATCGTCTACGACGGCAAGGTGCATACGTCGGTCGCGGCGCTCTCCGAAGACGTGCTCACCGTCACGTTCAACAGCCTCTCGAAGAGCTACCGCTCCTGCGGCTACCGCGCCGGCTGGATGTTCATCTCGGGCCTGACCGGCGAGAACCGCCGCCACGCGAAAGACTACTTCGAAGGGCTCGGCATTCTCGCGTCCATGCGCCTGTGCCCGAACGTGCCCGGCCAGTACGCGATCCAGACCGCGCTCGGCGGCTATCAGAGCATCAACGACCTGATCGTGCCGAGCGGGCGCCTGTACAAACAGCGCCAACTCGCGTATGACATGTTGACGGCGATTCCCGGCGTGAGCTGCGTAAAGCCCGAAGCCGCGCTGTACATGTTCCCGCGCCTCGACCCGAAGATCTATCCGATCCAGGACGACCAGCAGTTCATCCTCGATCTTCTGCTGGAAGAGCGCGTGCTGCTCGTGCAGGGCACCGGCTTCAACTGGAAAACGCCGGATCACTTCCGCGTCGTGTTCCTGCCGAACGTCGACGATCTCGCGGACTCGATCAACCGGATCGCGCGCTTTCTCGACGGTTACCGCAAACGTCACACGGCCTAGCGCACAATAATGCGCATGGCGCGCCGCGCCGGCACCCGTTTCCTTTTAATCACCTACTCGAAAACACACGCTGCATGGAACCGATCAAAGTTGGACTGCTGGGCTTCGGCACGGTAGGCAGCGGCACCTTCACGGTACTGCGCCGCAATCAGGAAGAAATCAAACGCCGCGCGGGCCGCGGCATCGAGATCGCGCGCATTGCCGTGCGCAATCCCGCCAAGGCGAGCGCGGCGCTCGGCGGCGCGGCCGGCACGGTGGCGTTGACCGACGACTTCAACGCGGTGGTGGACGATCCCTCGATCGCCATCGTGGCGGAAATGATCGGCGGCACGGGCGTCGCGCGCGACCTCGTGCTGCGCGCGATCAACAACGGCAAGCACGTGGTCACGGCCAACAAGGCGCTGCTCGCGGTGCACGGCACGGAGATTTTCGAGGCGGCGCGCGCCAACGGCGTGATGGTGGCGTTCGAGGCGGCGGTGGCGGGCGGCATTCCGATCATCAAGGCGCTGCGCGAAGGGCTCACGGCCAATCGCATCCAATACATCGCGGGCATCATCAACGGCACGACGAATTACATCCTCTCGGAAATGCGCGACCGCGGCCTCGACTTCGCGACCGCGCTGAAGGCCGCGCAGGAACTGGGCTATGCCGAAGCCGATCCGACCTTCGACATCGAAGGCGTGGACGCCGCGCACAAGGCGACGATCATGAGCGCGATCGCGTTCGGCGTGCCCGTGCAGTTCGACAAGGCTTATGTGGAAGGCATCAGCAAGCTCGCCGCGATCGACATCAAATACGCCGAGGAACTCGGCTACCGCATCAAGCTGCTCGGCATCGCGCGCCGCACGGATAAAGGCATCGAATTGCGCGTGCATCCCACGCTGATTCCCGAGAAGCGTCTGCTGGCGAATGTGGAGGGCGCGATGAACGCGGTCGTCGTGCATGGCGATGCGGTCGGCGCGACGCTCTATTACGGCAAGGGCGCGGGCGCGGAGCCGACGGCGTCCGCGGTGGTTGCCGATCTGGTCGACGTGACGCGCCTGCACACGGCGGACCCCGAGCATCGCGTGCCGCATCTGGCGTTCCAGCCGGACAGCCTGTCGAGCACCCCGATCCTGCCGATCGACGAAGTGACGAGCGGCTACTACCTGCGCCTGCGGGTCGCGGACGTGACCGGCGTGCTGGCCGACATCACGCGCATTCTCGCCGACACGGGCATTTCGATCGACGCGCTGCTGCAGAAGGAATCGGAGCAGGTCGACGCGAACGGCAAGGGCGAAACCGACATCATCCTGATCACGCACGAGACGGTCGAAAAGAACGTCAACGCCGCGATCAAGACCATCGAAGCGTTGAAGACCGTCGTCTCCCAAGTCACGAAGCTGCGCATGGAAGCGCTGAACTAGGCCGAACTATGAACTACCTCTCTACGCGCGGCGCCGGAGCCGGCGAGCGCCATACCTTTTCCGACATCCTGCTGGGCGGTCTCGCGAAAGACGGCGGCCTGTACCTGCCCGCCGAATACCCGCGCGTGACCGGCGACGAACTCACGCGCTGGCGTACGCTGCCGTATGCCGATCTCGCGTTCGAGATCCTGTCGAAATTCAGCGACGACATTCCCGCCGAAGACCTGCGCGCGCTCACGCGCAAGACGTACACGGGCGAAACGTACTGCCACGTGCGTGACGACGAAAGCGCCGCGCAGATCACGCCGTTGAAGACGCTCGGCGTTGAGAACGGTGCGCCGCTGTCGCTGCTGGAACTGTCGAACGGTCCGACGCTCGCGTTCAAGGACATGGCGATGCAGTTGATCGGCAACCTGTTCGAGTACGCGTTGGCGAAGCACGGCGAGACGCTGAACATTCTCGGCGCGACCTCGGGCGACACCGGCAGCGCCGCTGAATACGCGATGCGCGGCAAGCAGGGCATTCGCGTGTTCATGCTGTCGCCGCATAAGAAAATGAGCGCGTTCCAGACCGCGCAGATGTACAGCCTGCAAGACCCGAACATCTTCAACCTCGCGGTCGAAGGCGTGTTCGACGATTGCCAGGACATCGTGAAAGCGGTCTCGAACGATCATGCGTTCAAGGCGAAGTACAAGATCGGCACGGTCAACTCGATCAACTGGGCGCGCGTCGTCGCGCAAGTCGTGTACTACTTCAAGGGCTACTTTGCCGCGACGAAGTCGAACGACGAACGCGTGTCGTTCACGGTGCCGTCGGGCAATTTCGGCAACGTCTGCGCGGGTCACATCGCGCGCATGATGGGTTTGCCGATCGAAAAGCTGGTGGTCGCCACGAACGAAAACGACGTGCTCGACGAATTCTTCCGCACCGGTATCTACCGCGTGCGCAAGGCGGTGGAGACGTATCACACCAGCAGTCCGAGCATGGATATTTCGAAGGCGTCGAACTTCGAGCGCTTCGTGTTCGATCTGCTGGGCCGCGATCCGGCGCGCGTGCTGCAACTGTTCCGCGACGTCGAGGAGAAGGGTGGTTTCGACCTCGCGGCGAGCGGCGACTTCGCGCGCGTGAAGGAATTCGGGTTCGTCTCCGGCCGCAGCAGCCACGACGATCGCGTGGAAGCGATCCGCGACGTGTTCGAGCGTTACGACACGATGATCGACACCCACACGGCCGACGGCCTGAAGGTGGCGCGCGAGCATTTGCAGCCGGGCATTCCTATGATCGTGCTGGAAACCGCGCAGCCGATCAAGTTCGGCGAGACGATCCGCGAAGCGCTGCTGCGCGAGCCGGAGCGTCCGGCCGCGTTCTCGGGTCTGGAGGCGCTGCCGCAGCGTTTCGAGGTGTTGCCGGCGGACGCGCAGCGCGTGAAGGACTACATCGTGGCGAACACGGGCGAGTAAGCACCGGCGAGCGTGAGCTTCGCGGCTCACGCAGCTTCGTCCGATGCAGGCACGGCGCTCGTCGCGAATCGTCGCGGCGGACGCCGACCACCGAACAACCCCGCCATCGCGCCAAGGCGCCCATGCCGCCGCCATCGACCGCTACAATATTCTTTTCACCCGCGGCTTCGAAACCACCGATGTCCACCACCACGCCCCGCGCGCCGATGCTCGCCACCGCCGAAGCGTTGGCGACCTTGCTTGGCGCCGCCAGCCCGATCGCGGGCACCGAGACGATCCCCACGCTCGAAGCGCTCAACCGCGTGCTGTCCGCCGACGTCACCTCGCCGCTGGACGTGCCGCCGATGAACACCAGCGCAATGGACGGCTACGCGGTCCATGCCGCGGATCTGACGGCGCACGGCAACCGCCGCTTGCCGGTGTCCCAACGCATCCCGGCCGGGCACGCGCCACAGCCGTTAAAACAGGGCACGGCGGCGCGCATCTTCACGGGCGCAACGGTGCCGCCGGGCGCCGACGCCATCGTGATGCAGGAACAGGCTGAAGCCGCCGGCGAGGAAGTCACGCTCCTGCACAGCCCCCAACCCGGCGAATGGATCACGGCTCAAGGCGCGGACATCCGCAGCGGTTCCATCATTCTCCCGGCAGGCACGCGGCTCACGCCGCAGGCCTTGGGGCTCGCGGCGTCGGTAGGCTGCGCCGAACTCCAGGTGCGCCGCCGCGTGAAGGTCGCTGTTTTTTTCACCGGCGACGAGCTCACCATGCCGGGCGAGCCGCTCAAGCCGGGCGCGATCTACAACTCGAATCGCTTCACGCTGCGCGCGTTGCTGGAAAAGCTAGGCTGTGAAGTGACCGACTACGGCATCGTCGCGGATCGGCTCGACGCCACGCGGGCCACGCTGCGCGAAGCCGCGCAGGCGCACGACCTCATTCTGACCTGCGGCGGCGTGTCGGTCGGCGAGGAAGATCACGTGAAGCCGGCTGTCGAGGCGGAAGGGCGCCTTGCGATGTGGCAGATCGCGATGAAGCCGGGCAAGCCGCTCGCGTTCGGCGCGGTGCGCCGGGTGGCGGGACAGGCGCCGGAGAATGCGGGCGGGTTGGCTCGGACTCAGGCTTCGGTTTCCGCTTCGGCTTCAGCTTCGGCTTCGGCGCAAACGCCGGCATCGGCTTCAGCGGAAACCTTTTTCATCGGCTTGCCCGGCAACCCGGTCTCCAGCTTCGTCACGTTCCTGCTGTTCGTGCGGCCGTTCATCCTGCATCTGGCCGGCGTGCGGACGGTCACGCCACGAGCGCTGACATTGCGCGCCGATTTCACGCAGAGCAAGGCCGACCGCCGCAACGAGTTCCTGCGGGCCCGCATCAATCAAGCCGGCGGCCTCGATCTGTTTCCGAATCAAAGCTCGGCCGTGCTGACTTCGACCGTCTGGGGCGACGGCCTGATCGACAATCCGCCGAACCACGCGATCAGCGCCGGCGAGACCGTGCGCTTCATCCCCTTTTCCGAATTGCTGAACTGAGGCCGGCAAAAAGCCGGCGGTATCCGATGAAGATTCAACTCCGCTATTTTGCGAGCGTGCGCGAAGCGCTCGACACGGCCGACGAAACGGTCGATGTGCCCGACGGCATCGCGACCGTCGGCGACGTGCGCGCGTGGTTGCGCGCGCGCGGCGGCATCTGGGCCGACACGCTCGCCGAAGGCCGCGCGCTGCGAATGGCCTGCAACCACGTGATGACCGGCGCCGCCACGCGTATCACCGAGGGCTGCGAAGTCGCGTTCTTTCCGCCCGTCACCGGCGGCTGACGCGCCGGAACGCCGCTCACCGCATAGGAGCCAGAGATGCCCGTTCGAGTCCAGACGGAAGATTTCGACCTCAGCGCCGAGGTCGCCGCGTTGCGCGCGCGCAATCCGAAGGTCGGCGCGGTCGCATGTTTCGTCGGCACGGTGCGCGATCTGAACGACGGCAGCGCGGTCGAAACGATGGAACTGGAGCATTACCCCGGCATGACGGAGAAGTCGCTGGAAGCGATCGTCGTGAGCGCACGCGAGCGTTGGCCGGGCATCGAGGTGCTGATCGTGCATCGCGTCGGCAAGCTTTATCCGCTCGATCAGATCGTGCTGGTGGCGACCACCGCCGCGCATCGCGGGGACGCCTTCGCGTCGTGCGAATTCGTGATGGACTATCTGAAGACCCAGGCGCCGTTCTGGAAGAAAGAGAAGACCGAGGCCGGCGAGCGCTGGGTCGACGCCCGCGTGACCGACGACGCCGCGCTGGCCCGCTGGGGCCTCGAATCGGGCAATCAGGCCGAGGATTGAACCCTTAGCCCGCGCGCGTCATTCGTCGCGCCCCTCGTCGGGCCCCTCGTCGCGCCCCCGGCCAATGATCCGCGTGGGAAATGGCTCGCCGCGCGGGCGGGCGGCGTGGTCGTCGCCATCGTCGCGAGGACGCTTCGGCGCCACTCGGTCCAGCAACGCCTGTTGTTCCGCCGGAATCTGGTAGTCCCAGCCGAAGCGGCTCAGTTGCAGGCTCTGCGCGATGCGCAGCGCCGGTTCCATGAAGCGGACCGCCGCGGCCGGCTGGTAGCGCGACTCGACCGTATCCAGAAACAGATACAGCCAGCGGCTGAAGTGCTCGGGCTCGACGCCCTCGAGCGGCTGATGCGCCTGCTGCACGTTGCCGCGGTACTGCTTCGCGCCCAGCACGAGGCTCGCCCAGAACGTGCACATTTTCGGCAGATGGTCGTCCCAGCGGCCCGCCAGCGTCGCTTCGAACACCGGACCCAGCAGCGGATCGGCGCGCACGCGGTCGTAAAAGCCGTAGACGAGTTCGCGAATATTCGCGTCAGTGGGTTCGGCGGCGCGCTCGACAACCGGCGCGGCGGGGAAAGACGGGTTCATGCTGGTTTCCAGAAAATGCGGTGCTTCGTCGCGGCCCGCCATACGCGCCGTCGAATGGCGGAGAATCGCTCGCGGCGTAGTCAGACGAAACAAAGTAAATCGGCAATTTCCGCTTATCGGGCGAACGGCTTATGCGGAAAACGCTACCATTACTGCCGAACGACAAACTCCGCGCCGTCAGCGCAGAATAACAAACTATGCGTAGCGCCTGCATGTTATGACCAGGCGACGGCACCGGCAACCCTTGCATCCACGCGGTTATCCCCGGATCGCGGCTTGCGCTCACCGCGGCACCTGCACTTATGAGACTCACCGACTATACGGATTACTCCCTGCGCGTCCTGCTGTATCTCGCCGTCCGTCGCGAGGGACTATCGACGATTCAGGACATTTCGAATGCGTACGGAATCTCCAAGAACCATTTGATGAAGGTCGTGCAGCAACTCGGCGAGCTCGGCTGGGTCGAGACCGTGCGCGGACGCAACGGCGGCCTGCGGCTCGCCGAGCGCTCCATCGGGCTGAGCGTGGGCGAGGTCGTGCGCGCCACCGAAAGCGACTTCGCGCTGGTCGGCTGCCTGCCGGATCAGCACGGCGAGCGCCGCGACTGTGTCATTACAGCGCAGTGCCGGCTGCGAGGCGCGCTCGAAGCGGCGCGCAACGCCTTCCTCGCGGAACTCGACCGCCATACCATCGGCGACATGGCGCAGCCGCACGGCGCGCTCGCCGCGCTGCTCGGCCTGAGCAACATCATTCCGATCGTGCCCGCCGCGCCGACGGAAGAGAGCCCCACGCCGCTGACGTGAAGCCGGCGGGGCGATTTTCCGTCGCATCGAGCGTTAAATAGTTGCCGCTGAATGCAGAAACCCGCTTGAAACCTGCCTAAAACGCCTCATTTTGGTGGTAATCGAAATTGGAGGTCTCTTGATGAGAATCGACAAACTCACCACTAAATTCCAGGAAGCGCTGGCGGATGCGCAGAGCCTGGCCGTCGGCCACGACAATCAATACATCGAACCGGTTCACGTTCTGGCGGCGCTCGTCGCGCAGCAGGACGGTTCGGCGCGCTCGCTGCTCTCGCGTGCCGGCGTGCACGTACAGGCGCTGCAAACGGCGCTCGCCGATGCCATCACGCGGCTGCCGCAAGTGCAGGGCACCGACGGCAACGTGCAGATCGGCCGCGAACTCACCGGTCTGCTGAACCAGGCCGACAAGGAAGCGCAAAAGCTCAACGACACGTTCATCGCGAGCGAGATGTTCCTGCTCGCGATCGCCGACGACAAGGGCGAGGCCGGCCGCCTCGCGCGTCAGCACGGCTTGTCGCGCAAGTCGCTGGAAAGCGCGATCGCCGCGGTGCGCGGCGGCTCGCAAGTGCACAGCCAGGACGCCGAAAGCCAGCGTGAAGCGCTGAAGAAATACACCATCGACCTGACCGAGCGCGCGCGGGCCGGCAAGCTCGATCCGGTGATCGGCCGCGACGATGAAATTCGTCGCTCGATCCAGATCCTGCAGCGCCGCACCAAGAACAATCCGGTGCTGATCGGCGAGCCGGGCGTGGGCAAGACCGCGATCGTCGAAGGTCTCGCGCAGCGTATCGTCAACGGCGAAGTGCCCGAGACGCTCAAGGGCAAGCGCGTGCTGTCGCTCGATATGGCCGCGTTGCTGGCGGGCGCCAAGTATCGCGGCGAGTTCGAGGAGCGGCTGAAGGCCGTGCTGAACGACATCGCGAAAGACGAAGGGCAGACCATCGTCTTCATCGACGAAATCCACACGATGGTCGGCGCGGGCAAGGCCGAGGGCGCGATGGACGCGGGCAACATGCTCAAGCCGGCGCTCTCGCGCGGCGAACTGCATTGCGTGGGCGCCACCACGCTCGACGAGTATCGCAAGTACATCGAGAAGGACGCCGCGCTGGAGCGCCGCTTCCAGAAGGTGCTCGTCGACGAGCCGACGGTGGAAGCCACCATCGCGATCCTGCGCGGTTTGCAGGAGAAGTACGAGCTGCATCACGGCGTCGATATCACCGATCCGGCGATCGTCGCGGCGGCCGAACTGTCGCATCGCTACATCACGGACCGTTTCCTGCCCGACAAGGCGATCGATCTGATCGACGAAGCCGCGTCGAAGATCAAGATGGAAATCGACTCGAAGCCGGAAGAGATGGACCGGCTCGACCGTCGCTTGATCCAGTTGAAGATCGAACGCGAAGCCGTCAAGAAGGAAAAGGACGAAGCGTCGCAAAAGCGTCTGCAACTGATCGAGGAAGAAATCGAGCGGCTCGATCGCGAATATTCCGATCTCGAGGAAATCTGGACGGCGGAAAAGGCCGCGGTGCAGGGCAGCGCGCAACTGAAGGAAGAGATCGACCGCACGCGTGCGGAAATCACGCGCCTGCAACGTGAAGGCAAGCTGGAGAAGGTCGCTGAATTGCAGTACGGCAAGCTGCCGGGTCTCGAGGCGCAATTGAAGGAAGTGACCCAGGCCGAAGCGAAGGAGCAGAACAACCCGACCCGTCCGCGGTTGTTGCGCACGCAGGTCGGCGCGGAGGAAATCGCCGAAGTCGTGTCGCGCTCAACCGGCATTCCGGTGTCGCGCATGATGCAGGGTGAGCGCGAAAAGCTGCTGCAGATCGAGGAAAAACTGCACGACCGCGTGGTCGGTCAGGATGAGGCGATCAGCGCGGTGGCCGATGCGATCCGCCGCTCGCGCGCGGGTCTCGCGGACCCGAACCGGCCGTATGGTTCATTCCTGTTCCTCGGGCCGACCGGTGTGGGCAAGACCGAGCTGTGCAAGGCGCTGGCGGCGTTCCTGTTCGATTCGGAAGATCATCTGATCCGCATCGACATGAGCGAGTTCATGGAGAAGCACAGTGTCGCTCGCCTGATCGGCGCGCCGCCGGGCTACGTCGGCTACGAGGAGGGCGGTTATCTGACCGAAGCGGTGCGCCGCAAGCCGTACAGCGTGATCCTGCTCGACGAGATCGAGAAGGCGCATCCCGACGTGTTCAACGTGCTGCTGCAAGTGCTCGACGACGGCCGCATGACCGACGGCCAGGGCCGCACCGTGGACTTCAAGAACACGGTGATCGTGATGACCTCGAACCTCGGTTCGCAGGTGATCCAGTCGATGGTCGGCGAATCGCAGGAAGCGGTGAAGGACGCGGTCTGGGAAGAAGTGAAGCTGCACTTCCGGCCCGAGTTCCTGAACCGGATCGACGACGTCGTGGTGTTCCATGCGCTCGACCGCTCGAACATCCAGTCGATCGCGCGGATTCAACTGCAGCGTCTGCATGAACGGCTTGCCAAGCTCGACATGCAACTGGTGGTGTCGGACGCGGCGCTCGAACACGTCGGCAAGGTCGGCTACGATCCGCTGTTCGGTGCGCGGCCGTTGAAGCGCGCGATCCAGCAGGAGATCGAGAACCCGGTCGCGAAGCTGATT
Organism: Paraburkholderia terricola; assembly: GCF_900142195.1. Taxonomy (GTDB): domain Bacteria; phylum Pseudomonadota; class Gammaproteobacteria; order Burkholderiales; family Burkholderiaceae; genus Paraburkholderia; species Paraburkholderia terricola. The sequence goes on along the minus strand of NZ_FRAB01000001.1, from coordinate 246,243 downwards.
CTCGCCGGCAAGTTCGGTCCGAAGGACGTGATTCCGGTCGAACTGGAAAACGGCGAGCTGGTGTTCGAACGCGTCGTGCATTGAGCGACGCGAGTGCGCGGGGGAACGGCTGCGAAACGGCGGCAAATCGGCGCCGATTCGAGCCGTTTCCAGCCGGCGCGACATTAAAAAAAACGGCAACGAAGGTGACTTCGTTGCCGCTTTTTTATTTGCCACGCTCTTGCTGCTCAGACAGTGCGAGGCGTGAGGTGAACAGCAGGGTAAAAGCGCTTAGGCGGTGCCCTTGCCGAACAGCGCCGTCAGGCCGCCAAGCGCGCCGAGTACGGTGGTGGCGTTCAGCTTGCCCTCGGCCGGCACTTCGCCGTCAGGCGTGGCCGCATTGACGACGTGCGGCAGGATCTGTGAGAGCAGGCCGCTGACCTGATCGGGCTGCACGCCGGCTTTCGCCGCGAGGTTGGTGACGGTTTCAGAGCCGAGCACGCCTTGCAGCGCCTCGGCGGCGATCGGCTGGTTCTCGCCGTTGCTGACCCACGACGACACGATGTCGCCGAGGCCCTTCTCCCGGAATCGCTCGATCAGGCCGTTCAGGCCGCCCGGCTGGTTGTTGACGAATTCGAGTGCGGCTGCGACCAGCGCTTGCTGGCCGCCGCCTTCGGGCGATTTACCCATCAGGGAACCGATGGTGTCGAGTAGGCTCATGACGGTCTCTCTTGAATGCCGACGCGTGCTCGACGGGTCGGCGGGTGAAAACGCCGCGCGGTTGCGCGGCGCCGTTGGGGGCGTTACGCGCCGCCGGAGGCTGCCGCGGCCGATGCAGCCTTGCTCTTCCTCGCCTTCTTTTTGGAGGTCTTGGCGCCGGATGCGTCGTCCGGCGCGCTAGCCGCGGCTGCCGGCGCGGACGCGGCCGCGGCTTCGGACGCCGCGGCCTTGCTCTTCTTCTTCGACTTCGACGGTTTCGCGCCGGATGCCTCGGCAGGCGTAGCCGGCGTGGTGCTCGCGGCCGTGGCCGGCGCGGCGGTAGTGGCTGCCGGCGCCGCCTTGGTGCTCGCGGCGCCGCTCGACTTCGTGGCTGGCTTCGCGCCGGTAGGCGGCGCGGAGGAGCCGTTGATGGTCAGACCGGCCCCTTCGAGATTGACCACCGATTTGCTGCCGATGCCCTTGACGCGCGCGGCGAGATCGTCGGCGTCCTTGAACGGACCGTTTTTGGAGCGTTCCTCGATGATCGCCTTCGCATGCGCCGGGCCGATACCCTTGACCGATTCGAGCGCCGCCTGGTCGGCGGAATTTACCTCGACGGCCGCCGCGAATCCGGCCGATAGCGACAACGCCAACGCAACGCAAAGCATCAAAAGCTTCTTCAGCATGGCAAGCACTCCATTGAGGGCAGAAAAGTCAACCGGGGAACGGGCGGCGCATGCTGTTAGCGGGCGCCGCGCTTAAGCATAGGACAAATGCGCGCCCTTATTTGCGAACGCCGACGAGTTATACCGATCGATTCGTGACAAGTAAATCAGTGCGGACAATCTTTAAACCTTTTGCCTACCGATTAGGCTCTTGTGAGCTTATCGATCAAATACATCGAAAAGAAAATATGCCGGCGCCGACAAATGACAGCGTCGCGCGCTTGACTTAAAGTGCACTCGAAGTCCTAACCTGAGTACCGTCATGTCAAAAGCACTCACCATCGGGCAGGTCGCACAGACCATCGGCGTCTCCACCCATACGCTGCGCTACTACGAACAGGCCGGCCTGATACGGGCGGTTGGGCGAACGCGGGCGGGGCATCGCCTGTATTCGCCGGCCGACCTCGACTGGCTGAAGTTCGTGATGCGTCTGAAAGCGACCGGCATGCCGATCGCCGGGATGCAGGCCTTCGCGGCGTTGCGCGCGGAAGGCCAGCCTACGATGGACGCCCGCCGCCAGATGCTGGCGGCGCACCGGGACGCGGTTTTGGCGCGGATCGACGAGTTGCAGAGCAACCTCGGCGCGATCGTCGACAAGATCGCCTACTACGAGGCCGCGATCGATGCCGCCGCGCAGGCGTCCACCGGGTGCGATCCGACACGACAGACCGACGCAACTCAATCGCCTTCACATTCGGAAAAGGACTCGCCATGGAACACGCAGAAAACGACCGCTACACCCGAGGCTGGAACAAACTCAAGGAAATCGACGGCTCGGCCGGCGAACAGGTGATCGCCGCGCTCGCGCCGATCGCGCCGGATTTCGGACGTCTGCTGCTGGAGTTCGGCTTCGGCGACATCTACAGCCGGCCGCAACTCGATCTGCGCGCGCGGGAAATTGCAACGATCGCGTCGCTGGCCACGCTCGGCTGTGCGCAACCGCAGTTGAAGGTGCATATCGAGGCGGCGCTGAACGTCGGCTGCACGCGCGAGGAGATCGTCGAGGTGTTCATGCAGATGGCGCTGTATGCGGGTTTTCCGGCGGCGCTCAATGCGCTGTTCGCGGCGCGCGAGATTTTCGAGCGTCACGATCGGGCGAACGGGGCGGAATTGCCGGAAGGAACGCGAGTGGCGGAGGAGGCGCGCGCCGCTTGAGATTGCCGCGTGGGCGGGCGCGTGGCCGAGGCAGCGCGCCGCTTTGGATTGCCGGATGAGCGGGCGGCTGCTTCATGTAGCCGCTTCAGATAGCCGCTTCAGGTAGCCGCTTCATGTAGCCGCTTCATGTAGCCGCTTCAGACCGCCGCTTTTTATCGCCGGCTCACCGCTCGCCAGTACATCAGCAGGCCGATGCCCGCAATCGCCAGGCTCGCCGTATTCGCCACCCAGAAACCGCGCGCGCCGGTCAGCCATGACGGCGTGAAGCCGCCCACGTTGAAGCCGAGCAGATAGCCGCCGCCGAGTCCCACGCCCCACAACGCGAGCGCATAGATGACGGTCGGCACGACCGCCACCTGATAGGCGCGCAGCACGAACGCGGTGGTGATCTGCAAGGCGTCGAACAGGTGATAGCCCACGACGATCAACACCAGCGGCAACGCCGCCGCCGCGACCTGCTTATTCGTCGTATAGCCTTCGATGATGTACGGCCGCAACACCAGCACGATCGCGCCGTAACAACTGGCGATCGCGACGGCCATGATGATGCCGTGCCGCGACAGCGTGCGCGCCGCTTCCGGGCGATGCGCGCCAAGCGCCTGGGCGACCAGCGTCGACGAAGCAATGCCGATCGCGAGCGGCGTCATGTACAGCACCGCGCCGATGTTGCCGGCGATCTGATGGCCCGCGAGCGTCGTCGTGCCGAAACGCGCGATGAAGAGCGCCATGAAGGTGTACGAGGTGACTTCGATCAGATACGACAGGCCCATCGGAATGCCGAGACGCAACTGCGCCGCCTGGCGCCGCCACACCGGCCAGCAGAAGCGCTCGAAGATCCCGAATGGCGTGAACACGTCGACGCGCGTCAACACCAGCATGCCGACGGCGGCAAGTCCCCAGTTGATCGCGGTGCTGGCGAGCGCGCAGCCGGGACCGCCCATCGCCGGCACGCCGAGCCCGCCGAAGATGAACCACGTATTGAGCGGAACCTTGAGCAGCAGCGCGCCGATTTGCAGGATCATCACGAGCCGCGGCTTGCCGACGCTATTGGTCAGCGAACTGTAGACGCGAAACGCAAGGCTCGCCGGCAAGCCGAACGACAGGATCCGCAGGTACGCGATCGTGCGCTCGTGCAGCGCTTCGGGCACCCGCGCGAGACGCAGCATCGGCCCCGGAAAATAGAGAATCAGAAAACCGAGCACGGTCAACGCAAGCGCGAGCCACAGCGCCTGGCGCACTTCCTCGCCGATTTCCGCGTAGCGGCGCGCGCCGTACAACTGCGCGGCAATCGGCTGGAGCGCGGTCAGAATGCCGGTCAAGCCGATATAGACGGAAATGTAGATCGACGAGCCGAGGCCGAGCGCGGCCAGATCGACGGCCGAATAACGGCCGACCATCGCCGTGTCGATCACGCCGAACGCGATGATCGCCAGTTGGCCGATCAGCACGGGCCATGCGAGCTCGGCGATTTTCCGTACGTCGGCGAACATGCTCAGCCGGGATTCTTGCGCCAGCCGCGGCGTTTGACGACCGGCGGTTTCGGGCGGTCGATACGCACGTAAAGGCGAAAGCGTTCGTCGCGGTCGGCCACGCGGCGGCCTTGCCACACCAGCTTCCAGACGAAGTTCGACATCGCGCTCGGCTCGCCGAAGTCCTGCGTGTCCTGGCGCAGGATCACGTCACAGTCCTGGTCGAACGAGAAGTGCATGTCGCCGAAGTAGGCGAAGGTCGCAATCTGCGCATTGCCCAGACGCACCGGCGAGATGCAGGTGTAGTCCTCGGGCAGATGGCTCGCGATCTGCTGGGCGACATCCTTATAGGTCCGGCTGTAGTTGACGACCGGCAGCCACAGCGTCATCAGCAGGACCCACATCAGCGTCGTGCCGGCGCTCGAGAGCACCACGCTGCGCCACAAGACTTTCGGATGACGTGCGAGGCGCCATTGCACCAGCACGAACCAGCAGACCGTCACGGCGACGGCGCACACGAACGACAGGATCTTGAACTGCGGCGCGAAACCCGGCGCGAGGCGCGCGAGGTTGCGCGCGAGCGGATACGGAAAGCCGGTCAGCCCGGCGATGTACACCAGCCACACGAAGCTGCCGAGGATCGTGAAGCTCAGAAGCGCGAACCAGTCGATCGCGTTGATCGCGCCGCGTTTGAGCGTGGGCAATGCGAAGGTGGCGAGAACCGCCAGCGCCGGCAGCAGCAGCATGTAGAGCCGGTTCGACTGATGGCTTTGCAGCACGACCAGCACCAGCAGCGGTCCGATGACCGAGAGCGGAATGGCCACGTGCGGCGCGCGCCGCAGGCCGGACCAGCTGAACCATGCCCACAGCGCCAGCGGCCAGGCGGGCCACGTGAAGAGCGGCAGGTTCTTCAGCGCGTACGCGGTCACCGAGCCGGGCGGCCCGGCGAACGCGTTCAGGCTGACGTGCAACCATTGATGCAGATACCAGACGGCGTCCTCGGGAAACGCGGCGAGCGCGGCGATCGGCCACGCGATCGACAAGGCGAGCGCCACCGGCAAGCCGGCCAGCAGCAGCCAGCGCGAGCGCGCCTCGCGCACGATCAAGGTCATCGAGAGCGTGCCGAGCAGCAGCGCGCCGACCAGCACCGGGCTGCTCGCCAACGTGACGAGACCGAGCGCGAGGCCCCAGATCAGCGCGCCTTGAATCGGCTTGTCGATCATGCGCACCAGTCCGTACACGAGCATCGCGATGCCGACGAACTGCGCCAGTTGCGGCGTGGTTTCGTGGCCACGTTCGGCGAGGCCGAAGCAGGCGAGCAGGATCAGCAGCGCGCCGTCGGCGAGCGTGCGGCCGTAGTCGCGCGGTTCCGGCTCGCCGCCGAACGCATATTTGAACGGCTGCACCTCGGCGCGCCGACCGAGCAGATAGGCGGCATACCAGACGAACGCGCAGCCCGCGCAAAACAGCAGACCCGTGAACACACGCGACGCGTTGCTCGCGTCGACCCACGGCGCGAGCGCGCGGATCGCGCTGGCGCCGAGCCAGTAACCGAGCGGACCGTCTTCCGTCAGGTACTTGCCGACCAGATTCGGCAGCAGCCAGTCGTGGACACCGCCGTTGGCCATCGTCCACATGACGCCGAAGCCGGCTGCGTCCTCGTTCTTCCACGGATCGCGGCCGAACAGACCGAACGACGCATAGACGATACAAATGGTGAGCAGCAGCCAGCGCGGCAACGCACTGGTCGCGGAGGCAGTGAGGCGAACGACAGGTCTCATGCGGTGTGTGGGTAACGGGTAAGCGGTGCAGCCGGGACCGGACGGAATGTCCGGCTGGAATGGCCAATTTGGAGCATCCGGCATTGTAGTCGTGCCGTGCGATGCGCGTCACGGCCGGTAACGGCTCGCAACGTGGGTGGGTAAGCTGTAACAACACCGGCACGGAAGAGCCGGGACGTGACGAACATGCACCCTGGGTAGAGCAACAGCTCCGGCGACAAAAAAGGGCAGCTCGCGCTGCCCTTTTTTGCTGCTGCGTGGCCGGCAAACAGCCGGCGACGAGGCGGTATTACTTTGCTGCTGCCTTGCCGGTAGCGCGCGTGCCGAACTTCTTGTTGAACTTCTCGACGCGGCCTGCCGTGTCCATGATCTTTTGCTGGCCGGTGTAGAACGGATGCGATTCCGACGACACTTCGATCTTGGCGAGCGGGTAGGTCTTGCCGTTGAACTCGGCGGTTTCACGCGTCTGGATGGTGGAGCGCGTCACAAACTTGAAGTCGTTCGACATGTCGATGAACAGGACTTCGCGGTAATCGGGGTGAATGCCTTCTTTCATGGTCTTTCCTTTGATCTGGCGGTAGCCAACCCGCGTGCAGCCGCTATGAGCGCGGACCGCATCTAGGCGCGAGCCACTTGCCTATGGTCGAAAAACGGCGATTATGCCAGAAAATCAGTCGCTTGACGACTTTCCCGCAGCTTTTCGCCGGCAGTGAGAAGCGCTCAAGCGGGACCGAACGTCACGCCGACGCGCGCCGGGTCCTGCCGGTAATAGCGCGCGAGCAGCCGGTAGAGCTCCGGATATTCCGCCTCGAAGGCCTGCGGCTTCACGAACAGCGCCTCGCTGCAAACGGCGAAGAATTCCGATGGATGATCCGCCGCATACGGATCGATCAGGCAATCGCGCTCGAAACGCGCCCATCGGCGCTCCGGCACCGCGTCGACTTTGGCGCAGAACTGGTCGTAAGCATGGTCGAACACGTCCGCCCATGCCTCCGAATCGAGCGGCGCGTGCCAACGGCGCATGAGCGGCGGGTGGCCGTCCGCCTCGCCGGTCAGCATGTCGATCTTGTGCGCGAATTCGTGGATCACGACGTTATAGGCCTCCGCGCCGTCCGTCATCTGCGCGTCTTCCCACGACAGCACCACCGGTCCGCCTTCCCATGCTTCCCCGCTGGCGTCCTGTTCGACTTCGTGCACCACGCCGTCTTCGTCCTCGACGGTCTTGCGGATCACGAACTCGCCTGGATAGACGATCACGCCGACCCAGCCGCGGTACAGATCGAGGCTCAGGTTCAGCACCGGCAAACAGGCTTGCGCGGCGATCGAGACGGTCATCGCGTCGGTGAGTTCGAGCTCGTGCGCGGTCGAAAACTCCTTTTGCGCGATGAAGAGGCTCGTGAGCTCACGCAGACGCGCGAGGTCGGGCGCCTCCAGGTGTGCGAGAAACGGCAAGCCGTCGAGCGTGGCTTGCCACAGCGCGTCGTCGATCGCGTAGTCGCGCAGCGCGCGGTGGCGGCGGCGCGCGCCCAGCCATTGAGTGAGTTTCGAAAGCATGGCCTGATGAACCTTTAGTCGATCTGTCTTTGCCATGCGGCAAAGAGGCCGCCGCATATCGCCACGCCGATCAGGAAGTAGAAGCCGTCCAGCGAGGCCAGGAAGCTGGCCTGCCGCGCGACGCTCCGGCTGATCTCAACCAATGCAAGCGAGTGCGCCTCGGACGCCGGGCGGCCGGCGGCGGCGAAACTTCTCGTCAACGCGGCAAGCGAATTCTGGAACACCGGATTGTACGGATTCACGAACTCCGCGAGGCGAGCTTGATGCAGCGCCTGCCGATGCTGTTCGACGATGATCGCCGAGGCCGTCGCGAACGAGATCGTCAACTGGCGGACGATGTTTTTCAACCGGTAGCCGTGCGTGAATTCTTCGATAGCGAAGATTCTAAACGTCAGATTGGCGACCGGCAGCACGATGAACAGCAACAGCAGGCCGCGTAGCAGGAGCGGTGCGAACAGCGCCGACTCGCCGACGGCCGGCGACATGCGCGTCATCCATGCCGCGGTCAGCGCGGCTACCGCGAACCCCGACACGATGATCCACTTTTTGTGCGGCAACAGCTTCGCATAACGCAGATAGACGAACAGCGCGCTCGCGGAAATCAGCGAGGTCACGCCGACGAGTTGACCGGTGTTGTCGACGGGATAGCCGAGTCCGCCCTCGAGGAAGCGCGAGATCAGATAGCCCAGCACCGTCGAGATGTAGTAATAGAACATGTACAGCACGAGTCCGGCCTGGAACACCTTTTCGCGCAGCGCGTGCAGTCGCACGAGCGGCGAGGGGTGGTGCCACTGGTGATACGCGAACCAGCCGAGTGCGACCAGGCCCGCGACCGTCAGCAGGATCAGTTCGGGCGACGCGCTGAACAACTGGAAGCGCACTTGCTGCATCACGATCTGCAGCGCGCCCTGCGCGAATGCGAATACGATGTACGGCCAGAAATGCGCTGAACCGCGTTCGTCCGGCAGGCGGTTGCCGGAGTCGGGCAGCGCGAGCAAAGCCAGCACGGCGAACAGCAGGCCCACCGGCGCGGTGCATGCAAAGAGCGCGCGCCAGCCGAAATGCGCGATCAACTGGCCGCCGATCAGCGGCGCGAGCGCGCTGCTCAGGACGATCAATATAAGAAACGCGCGGGTAGCCGCGGGCCGCTGCCGCGGCGTGAAGCTCATCTGAATGAGGATGCGGCACGTGCCCATCATCGGGCCGATGAAGTAGCCCTGAACACCGCGCACCAATGCGAGTTCGATCGACGATTCGCACAGCGTCGCGGCGAGTGCTCCGGCGGCATAGAGCAGCATGCAACCGGCCACGTAGCGACGATAGCCGAAGCGCTCGACCCACCATTGCTGCTGGAGGATGCCGAGCACGGCCGCGATCGCATAGGCGCTCGACGCCCACACGAGCTCGTCGGGCGAGGCGTTGATGCCGCCCGCGATATAGCTCGTGAAAAACGAAAAGATCGCATTGTCGAAGTAGTCGAGGCCGGTGACGACGGCCAGCACCCAAGGAAAGAAATCGCCGCGCAGCTTGTCGACGCTGAACAGCGGCGCGCGGGGCGATGCCGAACTCACGATTGTCCGCCGGACTTGCGCGCGCGCTTGGGCTTCGCAAGCAGCGCATCCGAGGATTTGGCGCGGGCGCTGCGGCGTTGTTCGAGGAGCGCGTCCGCATTTTCGCCGGCGAGGCGCCGTTCCAGATAGTCGAGGTCAGGGCTCAGTTCGGCGCGCAGCTTCTGCGCTTCCTTGAGGTCGCGGCGCATGGTTTCGATGCGCGCGTCGAGCGCCGCGACCTGCTGTGCGATGGCGTCGCGAATCTGCTGGAGTGATTCGGTCGAAAAACGGTGGCCGCCCTCGACGGGTTCGAGCGGGCGCTTCAGCATTTCAGTGATGCCGTGCAGCGAGAAGCCGAGGGAGCGCAGACGCAGAATGCGGCCGAAGCGCTTCAGGTCTTCGTCGTCGTACAGCCGGTAGCGGCCCCCGCTGCGGGTGGGCGAGACGAGGCCGCGTTCCTCGTAGTACTTCAGCGTGCGCGGCGTGACGCCGAGGCGTTCGGCGGCTTCGCGCACGGTGAGCAGGGCGGATGAATCCTTCGGCATACGCTTGAATGAACGTAACGGGGTGCTCGTATTGTACTGCAACGTGTACGTTCACGTGCAGGTTGCCGGGCTGCACGTCCTTTTGAGCGCGGACGAAAAAAAAGCCGCTCGTTTTTCGACGAGCGGCTTTCTGAAGGAGGCGGCATGTCTGCCGCGACTGTTGCTGCGCGAGGCTTTAGCTGCCGCCGCCGCGCCGCATCATGTCGAAGAATTCGGAGTTGCTCTTGGTCTGGCGAATCTTGTCGAGCAGGAATTCCATCGACTCGACTTCGTCCATGTCGTGAATGAACTTGCGCAGCACCCAGATCTTTTGCAGAACCTCGGGCTTGATCAGCAGTTCCTCGCGGCGCGTGCCGGACTTGTTCAGGTTGATCGACGGGTAGACGCGCTTTTCAGCAAGACGGCGCTCGAGGTGCACTTCCATGTTGCCGGTGCCCTTGAACTCTTCGTAGATCACGTCGTCCATGCGGCTGCCGGTTTCGATCAGCGCGGTGCCGATGATGGTGAGCGAGCCGCCTTCCTCGATATTGCGCGCGGCGCCGAAGAAGCGCTTCGGACGCTGCAGCGCATTCGCGTCGACACCGCCTGTCAGCACCTTGCCCGAGGCCGGCACGACCGTGTTGTATGCACGCGCGAGACGCGTGATCGAGTCGAGCAGAATCACCACGTCGTTCTTCATTTCGACGAGGCGCTTGGCTTTTTCGATCACCATTTCGGCGACCTGCACGTGACGCGCGGCGGGCTCGTCGAACGTGGAGGCGATCACTTCGCCGGCCACCGAACGCTGCATTTCCGTCACTTCTTCGGGGCGTTCGTCGATCAAAAGCACGAACAGCACGACGTCAGGATGATTCTGTTTGATCGCATGCGCGATGTGCTGCAGCATCACGGTCTTGCCGGACTTCGGCGAAGCTACCAGCAGGCCGCGTTGGCCCTTGCCGATCGGCGCGATCATGTCGATGATGCGGCCCGTGACGTTTTCCTCGCCACGCATTTCACGTTCGAGCAGCAGCACCTTGTTCGGATGCAGCGGCGTGAGGTTCTCGAACATGATCTTGTGCTTCGAGGCTTCCGGCGGCTGGCCGTTGACCTTGTCCACCTTCACCAGCGCGAAATAGCGCTCGCCGTCTTTCGGCGTGCGCACTTCACCTTCGATCGTGTCGCCCGTATGCAGGTTGAAGCGGCGGATTTGCGACGGGCTGATATAGATATCGTCCGTGCTGGCGAGATACGAGGTTTCCGGTGAACGCAGGAAGCCGAAGCCGTCCGGCAGCACTTCGAGCGTGCCGTCGCCGAAGATCGTGTCGCCCGTTTTGGCTCGTTTTTTTAGAATGGCAAACATCAATTCCTGTTTGCGCAGGCGGTTCGCACTTTCGATCTCGAGGCCATTGGCCATCTCGATCAATTCGGACACGTGCAGAGTCTTAAGCTCGGATAAATGCATACGGAGAACCCGCAGGAGAAGGTGCGACGAAATGAAATCTGGGAGGAGAGTGAGCGGAACCGCTCAAGGACTTACACGTCTTCACGACGTTTTGCGGATTCTAGCATAGCACACGCCAACTGCCGTCAGCGCGACGACATGGCATCTTTCTCGTTGAGCGTGTTGTCGGTAGACAACACGCTCAATACCGGCGCGGGGCGGTCTGGAGAGACTTGCCGCGTGCCGATGCGCGCCGCTTTACAGGTTGCCGTCGAGGAACGCGGTGAGCTGCGACTTCGACAATGCGCCGACCTTCTGCGCGGCGACTGCGCCATTCTTAAAGAGGATCAGCGTGGGAATGCCGCGCACGCCGAACTTGACCGGCGTCGATTGATGTTCGTCGACGTTGATCTTGGCGATTTGCAGGCGATCGGCGTAATCCTTCGCGACTTCGTCGAGGATCGGCGCGATCATCTTGCACGGACCGCACCATTCAGCCCAGAAATCGAGCAGCACGGGTTTATCGGATTTCACGACGTCCTGTTCGAACGATGCGTCGCTAATATGCTTGATTTGTTCGCTCATTGTATGAATACCTCTATCGGTTCGAGGCCCGCCTGAATTGCTCGCCACGATACGTCAAAACCCAAGGAAACTTCTGTTCGCTTTGCCGCAATCGGAGCCTTGCCGACACAGCCCGGAAAACGCGAAGACCCGGTTCCCGAATGTGCGGAAGGCGCGCGGTTGCGGGTCATCCGAATAGCAGTTTAGCTTAATTCGCTATGCGTTGCCGGGGGCGATAGTACTCGTCAGGGGCAGTGGGGCCGACGACGGCTGCCGATGAAGTGCCACCCTCTTTCACTAGCCACGACATCCCCCATCTGGTGACGCTTGCGGCAAACATCAAGTGGCGTCGACGCCCGTCGTGGGCAGAGCGATACGTGATGCAAAGCTCGCGATTCGACGTGCCAATGCGGCTTTGGCCGTATTAACAGTCGCGCGACGATCCAAGCGGTGATAGAATGTTTCGTGACGGGCCTCCTCGCATGGAGGGATGGTCAACCTGGTCAGGTCGGGAACGAAGCAGCCACAGCCGTTTTCCACCAGTGCCGAGGGTCGGGCTCGTCACCTTCCTTTTTCTGTCTTCCTCTGCCTTACCCCCAACTCCGGTTTTGTCCCAGCGTTTCCGCTGTGCGAATTGCATGCCGTCATGCCGTGGTAGCGTCGTCCGCGCACTTCATCTATTTTTTTCTATCGGTCCGTTAGCCACTTTCAATGCGGCGGCAACGTGCGTTCGCATGCCGTCTGATTCGGTTTTGCACGGCATCGTTACTGATACAATTTCCAGATGACCTATCAAGTTCTCGCACGCAAATGGCGGCCGAAGGATTTCGCTTCGCTCGTCGGACAGGAGCACGTGGTGCGCGCGCTCACGCACGCGCTCGACGGTGGCCGTTTGCACCATGCCTATCTGTTTACCGGTACGCGCGGCGTCGGCAAAACCACGCTGTCGCGCATCTTCGCCAAGGCGCTGAATTGCGAAACCGGCGTGACCTCCACACCGTGCGGCGTGTGCCGCGCGTGCCGCGAGATCGACGAAGGGCGCTTTGTCGATTACGTGGAAATGGACGCGGCGAGCAATCGCGGCGTCGACGAAATGGCGGCGTTGCTGGAGCGCGCGGTGTACGCGCCGGTCGATGCGCGCTTCAAGGTCTACATGATCGACGAAGTGCACATGCTGACCAACCACGCGTTCAACGCGATGCTGAAGACGCTGGAAGAACCGCCGTCGCACGTCAAGTTCATTCTCGCCACAACCGATCCGCAGAAGATTCCCGTTACCGTGCTGTCGCGCTGCTTGCAGTTCAATCTGAAGCAGATGCCGGCCGGCCATATCGTCTCGCATCTCGAGCGCATTCTCGGCGAAGAGAAGGTGCCGTACGACGCCCAGGCGCTGCGCCTGCTCGCGCGCGCGGCCGACGGCTCCATGCGCGACGCGCTCTCGCTGACCGATCAGGCGATTGCCTACTCGGCCAATCAGGTCAATGAAGAAGCCGTGCGCGGCATGCTCGGCGCGCTCGATCAAAGCTATCTGATACGCCTGCTCGACGCGCTGGCGGACGGCGACGGCGCCGCGGTATTGTCGGTGGCCGACGAGATGGCGCTGCGCAGCCTGTCGTTTTCGACGGCGCTGCAGGATCTGGCGAGCCTGCTGCACCGTATCGCGTGGGCGCAGTTCGCGCCGGCGTCGGTGCTGGACGAATGGCCTGAAGCAGGCGATTTGCGCCGTTTCGCCGAAGCGTTGAGCGCGGAGCGGGTGCAATTGTTCTATCAGATCGCGACGATCGGCCGAAGCGAACTGGGGCTCGCGCCCGACGAATACGCCGGCTTCACGATGACGCTGCTGCGCATGCTGGCGTTCGAGCCGGCGCCTACGGGCGGCGGTGGCGGCGTGGGCGGTGCCGCGCGTCAGGCGGGTCAGGCGGGCGCGGGCGGCGCGCAGCGCGCCGGCACGCCGGCAGTGGCCGCGCAGCGCGGCGCGGCAGGTTTGCCGGCAACGGCTGCCGCAGCGGTCGCGCAGCCGGACGCGCGGGAAACGGCCAGCGCTGGCGCGGCGGTCCGTGACTCGCAGGTTTCGGGTGCGATGACGGAGAAGGGCGCCGTCTCTGGCGTGTCCACTAAAAGTGCGGCGCCTGCCGAGGAAACCACCGGTGCCGTTCAGGCGCAAGCTGCGGTGGGCGGCGCGCGACCCGTGCATGCGAATTCCGCCGAAGGCACTGTAACGGCGCCAGAACCGAAAAATATTGCCGAAGCGACTGACGTCGATGAGTCGGCGCCGGTTTGTGATCCAGTGAACTCAGCGCCAGCGCCTATAGCGGACGGCGCGAATGCCGAGTCAGCGGCAGCGGCGGCCGACGTAACACCCGCGGCGTCGGCACCGATGGCAACCGGCGCCAGTTCGGCGGCAGTTGCGCCGTTGCCCGAGGGGATACCCACCGCATCGACACCGACGGCAAATGACGCCAGTTCGGTGGCAAACGTTGTGCCGGTGCCCGAGGTGACGCCAACGGCATCGACCCCCATGCCAACCGATGCGCCGGTGTCCGAAATCGCGCCTGCTGCGCCCGCACCCATGGCAACCGGCGCCAGAGCGGCGCCAGCGGCTGACGCGACACCCGCGGCCCAGGCATCCACGCCCACTCAGCCCACCGCAGCGCGAGCGTTGGCTCCGTGGGAAGACGCGCCTGCCGAGCCGGCAGTCAACCAACCGCCTCGAGCAGCCGGCCCCGATGACCCGACGCCTGCGTCCGCGCTCACCGCACCGGCCGCAGCCGCCGCCGGAGGCACGGAGCAAGTCGCGGCGGTAGCGGCGTCGCGAGAACGGGAACCACAAACCGCAGCCGATGCGCCACCGCGCCGCGCGGGCGGTGCGAGCGCCGCACTCGATGTCTTGCGCAGCGCGGGTCTGAAAGTATCGTCGGACCGTGGCCGCGCCACCCCCGCAGCGTCCGCGAAGCCCACCGCTTCAGCCGCGCCCAAACCCGCCGCGCCGCGCGTGGTCGTTCCCGTGCCGACGCCCGGCGCCGCGCGTCGCGCGCCGCAAGATGCCGCGCCGGCTGCACGCGCGCCGTCGTCAGCGGTGCCGGCCCAGCGCAACGGCACCGGACAGAACGGCGTCGAGCGGAACGGCTCGCCGATGCCGCCGTGGGACGACATGCCTCCCGACGATTACCTGCCGCTCACGGCAGCGGACGAAGGCTATTACGGATTGCCTGACGACGATTACATGCCGGTATTCGACAGCGGCCCCGACGACGTCCGCGTGAACGCCGCACCCGCACCGGCGCCGGAGGTCGATGAACGTCCGCTGCCGCCCGCCGTGCCGCTCGATCCGCTGGGCTTCAAGGGCGACTGGCCGGCGCTCGCCGTCGACCTGCCGCTCAAGGGCATTTCGTATCAGCTCGCGTTCAATAGCGAACTGATGGCGCTCGAAGGCAACACGCTCAAACTCAACGTGCCGGTGCCGCAGTACGCGGAAGCCTCGCAGGTCGCTAAACTGAAAGCGGCGCTCGCCGAAAAGCTCGGCCACAATGTCGACGTGCTGGTCGAGGTCGGCGCGGCGCGCCGCACAGCGGCCGCGCACGACGCCGCCATGCGCGCGCAGCGTCAGCGGGAAGCGGAGCGCGAGATCGGCGCCGATCCGTTCGTGCAGTCGCTGATCCGCGAGTTCGGCGCGAGCATCGTGCCCGGCTCGATCCGTCCGATCACGCCGGACGCGGGTCAGAACGGCGCGCCGCCGGCCCACTGATTCGCCTCGCCCAATAACACTGAAGCGCCCGAGCGCGCCCGATTCACCGAATTTCACGCTATCACGAAGGAGCACGTCCATGATGAAAGGCCAACTCGCCGGGCTGATGAAACAAGCCCAGCAGATGCAGGAAAACATGAAGAAGATGCAGGAGCAACTCGCGCAGATCGAAGTCGAGGGGCAGTCGGGCGCCGGTCTCGTGAAGGTGACGATGACCTGCAAGAACGACGTGCGCCGCGTGTCGATCGACCCGAGCCTGCTCGCCGACGACAAGGACATGCTGGAAGACCTCGTCGCCGCTGCATTCAACGACGCCGTGCGCAAGGCCGAAGCCACTGCTCAGGAAAAAATGGGCGGCATGACCTCGGGCCTGCCGCTGCCGCCGGGCTTCAAGCTGCCGTTCTGAACCCGCGGCGCTCGACGCGGCGCGCGTGGCTGCGGTCATGCCGCGCCGCTGCGTAAGCTGAACGCGAGCCGCGCGCGCTTGCCATGCGCGCCGGCGCGCTCGGGGCGATCCCGCGCGCCTGTCCGGCACGCAGTCAGGAATCTCGACGCAGCGGACGCAGAAACGAAAGCAGTAGAAGCAACCCAGGCAGCTTAGGCAACGCAAGCAAACCAGACCCTCACCGAGTCAACCGCATACCGCGTAACACCCACTTCGACGCCGATTCCGCATGAAACAACCTTCCGCCTTGTCGGCGCTCGTCGAAGCGCTGCGCGCGCTGCCCGGTGTCGGGCCGAAGTCCGCGCAACGCATGGCGTACCACCTGATGCAGCACGACCGCGAGGGCGCCGAAAAGCTCGGCCGCTCGCTGCTGTTCGCGACCGAGCATCTGCAGCACTGCGAGAAGTGCAACACGTTCACCGAGGCGCAAATCTGCGAGGTCTGCCTTGATGCCGCACGCGATCCCACACTGCTGTGCGTCGTCGAAACACCCGCCGACCAGATCATGCTCGAACAGACGATGACCTATCGCGGTCTCTATTTCGTGCTGATGGGACGCTTGAGCCCGCTCGACGGCATCGGCCCGAAGGAGATCCATTTCGACCGGCTGGTCAAACGCGCGTCCGACGGCGTGGTCAAGGAAGTCGTGCTCGCGACCAATTTCACGAACGAAGGCGAAGCCACCGCGCACTACCTCGGGCAGACGCTCAAGGCGCGCGGTCTTGCCGTCACGCGCCTCGCGCGCGGCGTGCCGGTGGGCGGTGAACTCGAATATGTGGACGCCGGCACGATCGCCCGCGCGATGCTCGACCGTCGTTCGATGTAGCACGAGGCTTCCGCCGCCGCACGCAGCTTCAGCGAGGCGAGGCATCGCCGCCTGATGCGCTCCACCACTGCACACCTCGAAGACAGAAGAAAGGAGACACATGAGCGTCACCCCTGAATCAGACACGAGCGCCGCGCATGAAGGTCAACCCGATCAAGCCACCCGACCCGGCCCGCTTGCCGGCGTCAAGGTGCTGGAACTCGGCACGCTGATCGCCGGCCCGTTCGCCGCGCGCTTTCTCGGCGAATTTGGCGCGGACGTCATCAAGATCGAGGATCCCAAAGGCGGCGATCCGCTGCGCAAGTGGCGCAAGCTCTATCCCGAGGTGGGCGGTACGTCGCTGTGGTGGGCGGTGCAGGCGCGCAACAAGAAATCCGTCACGATCAATCTGAAGGCCGAAGAGGGCAAGGAGATCGTGCGGCGCCTCGCGAAAGAAGCGGATATCGTTGTCGAGAATTTCCGGCCGGGCTTGCTGGAGAAACTCGGGCTCGGTTACGACGTGCTATCCGCGGAAAATCCCGGCCTCGTGATGGTGCGTCTATCCGGCTACGGCCAGACCGGGCCGTATCGCGACCGGCCCGGCTTCGGCGCGATCGCCGAATCGATGGGCGGCTTGCGTCACATTACCGGCTATCCGGATTTGCCGCCGCCGCGCATCGGCATTTCGATCGGCGATTCGATCGCCGCGCTGCACGGCGTGATCGGCGCGCTAATGGCGCTGCATCACAAGCAGGTGAACGGCGGCAAGGGGCAAGTGGTCGACGTCGCGTTGTACGAGGCCGTCTTCAACATGATGGAAAGCGTGGTGCCCGAGTACGGCGTGTACGGCATGGTGCGCGAGCGCACCGGCGCATCGTTGCCCGGTATCGTGCCGTCGAATACGTATCCGTGCCGCGACGGCAGCATCGTGATCGGCGGCAACAGCGATCCGATCTTCAAGCGGCTGATGGTGGCGATCGAGCGCGACGATCTCGCGAATGATCCGGCGCTCGCGCACAACGACGGCCGCGTGCCGCGCACCCAGGAGATCGACGGCGCGATTGCCGCATGGCTCGCGACGCGCACCATCGACGAAGCGCTCGCGGTGCTGAATGCGGCCGACGTGCCGGCCGGCCGCATCTACAGTGTCGCGGACATGTTCACCGATCCGCAGTACATGGCGCGCCAGATGATCCAGCGCTTCAAATGGCAGGACGGCCAGGACATCACGCTGCCGTCGGTCACGCCGAAGCTCTCGGAAACCCCCGGCGAAACGCGCTGGCTCGGTCCCGAACTGGGTGAACATACCGATGAAGTCCTACAGTCGCTAGGTTATGATGCTGACCACATTGCAAGCTTGCACGCGCAACAGATCGTTTGAATGAGCGCGTGCCCGGCAAGGCCCGCCGCGCGTGACCAGCGACGGCGTGCGCAACTTGCCGCACGCGGTGACGCGAACCCGAACGCGGGCATGGCGCCCACGAACGCCGCGGCAAGAAGAGAAAAAAGCTGAACAACGAAAGCTGGAGACTACTCGACATGCAACGCAGAACCTTCCTCGCCGGAACCGCCGCGCTCGCTGGCGCCACGCTCGCCACCACCGCGCCGCTCGCTTTCGCGCAGGGCAAACCTGAAACCACCAAGGTGGCGATCGCCGTCGGCGGCAAGAACCTGTTCTATTACTTGCCGCTCACCATTGCGGAGCGCCGCAACTACTTCAAGGAAGCAGGGCTCGACGTCGAAATCTCCGATTTCGCCGGCGGGTCACAAGCGTTGAAGGCAGCGGTCGGCGGCAGCGCGGACGTGGTGTCCGGCGCGTTCGAGCACACCTTGCTGCTGCAGGCGCAAAAGCAGTCGTTCCGCGAATTCGTGCTGCAAGGGCGCGCGCCGCAGATCGTGCTCGCGGTGTCGAAGAAGACGATGCCGAACTACAAATCGATCGCTGATCTGAAGGGCAAGAAAATCGGCGTGACCGCGCCGGGTTCGTCGACTTCGATCATGGCGAGCTTCGTGCTCGGTAAGGCGGGGCTCACCGCGAAAGACGTCGCGTTCATTGGCGTCGGTGCGGGCGCCGGCGCGATCGCCGCGTTGCAGTCCGGCCAGATCGACGCACTCGCCAATCTCGATCCGGTGATGACCAAGCTCGAGCGCACCGGCGAGATTCGCGTCGTGTCGGACACGCGCACGCTCGCCGACACGCGCAGCGTATTCGGCGGCGACATGCCGGCAGGGTGCCTGTACGCGTCGCAAAGCTTCATCACGAAGAACCCGAACACCACGCAGGCGCTCACCAATGCGATGGTGCGCGCGCTCAAATGGCTGCAAACGGCAACCGGCACCGAGTTGATCAACACGGTGCCGGAAGGCTACCTGCTCGGCGACCGCGCGGTGTATCTGGACGCGTGGCAGCACGTGAAGGAAGCCATGTCGCCGGACGGGCTGATGCCCACGGACGGCCCGGCGACCGCGCTGAAAACCTTGCAGGCGTTCGACCCGAACGTGCAAGGCAAGCCCATCGATCTGTCGAGAACCTGGACCAACGACTTCGTCAAGAAGGCGTTGGCCACCGTCAAGGCATAAACCAGGGGCAGGGAGGGACGAGCGCGACACGCGCCGCGTTCGTCCCGAGCAAGCGGCCCCTGACTGTCGACGTCACAAACCGAAACCGATCCTCGAAGCGAGCCGAACGATGACCGTTGCCGCCCTGGCGCTCGAAAACATCACCTGCACGTTCGCCGCGCGCGACAACCGCGCGCAGCGCTATACGGCCGTGAAGGACACCACGCTGCGCATCGCGCCGGGCGAGTTCGTCTCCGTGGTGGGCCCGACCGGCTGCGGCAAGTCCACGCTGCTGAACGTCGGCGCGGGCTTGCTGGGGCCGTCGTCGGGCACGGTCAGCGTGTTCGGCGAGCCGCTCAAGGGCATCAACCGGCGCGCCGGCTACATGTTCCAGGCGGACGCGCTGATGCCGTGGCGCTCCGCTATCGACAACGTCATGGCGGGCCTCGCGTTCCAGGGCGTGCCGCCGGCCGAAGCGCGCGGCAAGGCGGACGAGTGGCTCAAGCGCGTCGGCCTCGGCGGTTTCGGCGACCGCTATCCGCATCAACTGTCGGGCGGCATGCGCAAGCGCGTGGCGATGGCGCAGACGCTGATTCTCGATCCCGACATCATCCTGATGGACGAGCCGTTTTCGGCGCTCGATATCCAGACGCGCCAGCTAATGGAAAACGAGCTGCTCGATCTGTGGGCGGCCAAACGCAAAGCCGTGCTGTTCATCACGCACGATCTCGACGAGGCAATCTCGATGTCGGACCGCGTGGTGGTGCTCTCGGCCGGGCCGGGCACGCATCCGATCGGCGAATTCACGATCGATCTGCCGCGTCCGCGCGACGTTGCCGAGATTCGCGCGCATCCGCGCTTCGTCGAATTGCACGCGCAGATCTGGAGCGTGCTGCGCGATGAGGTCCTCAAGGGTTACCAGCAGCAACTGACCGCGGTTTAACCGCGCGTTCAGCGCTTCGCGCCGTTGCGTTCGGTCGTCGCGTTCGGCATTTGCGCTTATCGCTAATCAATCGTCCAAGGCAAATCGAGACATGTGGAAGACGTTGCGCCCGAACCGGGCGAATCTGGTGATCTGGCAATGGCTGCTGCTCGTGCTGTGCTTCGCGCTCTGGTACGTGCTGACCAGCCCGACGCTGCTGCCGGCGTTCTATTTCGACGACCCGAACAAGGCCGCGTTCTTCTTCGGCGAGCCGCAAAAGGTGTTGCAGCGGATCTGGGAATGGTTCACGGGGGGTGAGATCTATCTGCATCTGTGGATCACGCTCGTCGAGACGGTGCTCGCGTTCGCGCTCGGCACCGCGTTCGGGCTCGGCGTCGGCTTGTGGCTCGCGCTCTCGCCGCTCGCGAGCGCGCTGTTCGATCCGTACATCAAAGCCGCCAATTCGATGCCGCGCGTGATTCTCGCGCCGATCTTCGGGGTGTGGTTCGGCCTCGGCATCTGGTCGAAGGTGGCGCTCGGCGTCACGCTGGTGTTCTTCATCGTGTTCTTCAACGTCTATCAAGGCGTGAAGGAAGTGAGCCCGGTCGTGCTCGCCAACGCGCGCATGCTCGGCGCGAACCGCAAGCAGTTGCTGCGCTTCGTCTATCTGCCGAGCGCGATGAGCTGGGTGTTTTCCAGCTTGCACACCTCGGTGGGACTGGCGTTCGTCGGTTCGGTGGTGGGCGAGTATCTCGGCTCGGCGCGCGGCGTCGGCTACCTGATTCTGCAGGCCGAAGGCACCTTCGATATCAATACCGTGTTCGCGGGGATTCTCGTGTTGACCGCGTTCGCGCTGATTCTCGATGCGCTTGTCGGCATCGGCGAGCGGCGCCTGATGAAGTGGCAACCGAAGACGGGCGATACGGAGAAGTTGTAAGCGTTCGAGGGCGGGGCGCTGACAGGCGCGCCGGCCTCGACGAGCATCGCATTCAACCAGCGCGCGGCTGAACAAGTGCAAGCCACAAAAAACGGCGCGCGGTTCGCGAGCCGCACGCCGTTTTCCTTTGCCGCCTGGACGGCCGCCGAACGAAACACCGCTCAACCACCCGACACCTACGGCGTAATCACCACCTTGCCGATCACGCGACGCTCGGCCATATCGCGCAATGCACGGCCGGTATCCTCGAGCGAATAGCGCGCCGACACGTACGGCTTGAGCTTGCCCTCGCGGATCCAGCCGGTCATCTGCTCGAACGCGGCGTGATTGCGCTGCGGCTCGCGCCTCGCGAAGTCGCCCCAGAATACGCCGACCACGCTCGCGCCCTTGAGCAGCGTCAGGTTGAGCGGCAGCTTCGGAATCTCGCCGTTCGCAAAGCCGACCACGAGATAACGCCCGCGCCAGCCGATGCTGCGAAATGCCGGCTCCGCATAGACACCGCCGACCGGGTCGTAGATCACGTCCGGGCCTTTGCCGTCGGTGAGCGCCTTGATGCACTCGCGCAGGTCCTCGGTGCCGTAATTGATGGCGGCGTCCGCGCCATGCTTCACGCAGACGGCGAGTTTCTCGTCGCTCGACGCCGCCGCGATCACGCGCGCGCCGAGCGCCTTGCCGATCTCGACCGCCGCCAGCCCGACGCCACCGGCCGCGCCCAGCACCAGCATCGTTTCACCCGCCTGCAACGCGCCACGATCGACCACCGCGTGATGCGACGTGCCGTAGGCCAGCGTGAACGCGGCGGCCAGTTCCAGATCGACATCGTCCGCGAGCGGCACGCACGCGTCGACCGGCGCCAGCGCCTGCTCGGCGAAGCCGCCCGAACCGGTGAACGCCACCACGCGCGAG
Organism: Paraburkholderia terricola; assembly: GCF_900142195.1. GTDB lineage: Bacteria > Pseudomonadota > Gammaproteobacteria > Burkholderiales > Burkholderiaceae > Paraburkholderia > Paraburkholderia terricola. The sequence continues at coordinate 224,480 of NZ_FRAB01000001.1, read as the reverse complement.
CCCGGCTTGAACCGCGTGACATCGGCGCCGACCGCCCGCACGATTCCCGCGACTTCCGAGCCGGGCGTAAAGGGCAGAGGTGGTTTGAACTGGTATTTGTTTTCGATGATCAGCACATCGGGAAAATTGACGGCCGCGGCTTTGACGTCGATCACGACGTGGCCGGGCGGCGGCTGGAGGTCCGGCAGATCTTCGACCACCAGGCTTTCCGGTGGCCCGTATTGCTTACAGCGAATCGCGCGCATCGTGTCTCCGTATCGATCAGCGTCCCGCACGGGGACTTGCTTCGGGGCGTTGCAATCCTATCGAGTGTAAAACAATCCGCACGACCGTACGGTTGTGGCGCCGCGCACGCGCTCGCAACGCGATCCGAGCCGGCTCAAACCTGGTTTAAACCCGACCCGAGACCGCCCACCCCGGACAATCCGCCCGTGCATTGCAGACCGGGCGCGGTGTCGTTCGCGCGTCTTCTTTCCTCGGTTACAATCGCCGCATGCGAATCCTACTCAGCAATGACGACGGTTATCTGGCGCCTGGTCTTGCCGCGCTTCATGAAGCGCTCAAGCCGATCGCGGATGTCACCGTGATGGCCCCCGAACAGAACTGCAGCGGCGCGTCGAATTCCTTGACGCTGTCACGCCCGCTCTCGGTGCTGCGTTCGGCGAACGGTTTTTACTACGTGAACGGCACGCCTACGGACTCGGTGCATATTGCGCTCACGGGCATGCTCGACCATACGCCGGACCTCGTCGTTTCGGGCATCAACAACGGCCAGAACATGGGCGAGGACACGCTTTATTCGGGCACCGTCGCCGCCGCCACCGAGGGCATCATGTTCGGCGTGCCGGCCATCGCGTTCTCGCTGGTCGACAAGGACTGGGTGCATCTCGAAGACGCGGTGCGCGTCGCCGCCGAGATCGTCGCGCATTACCTCGCGCAGCCGCTGCCGGGGCATCCGCTGTTGAACGTCAACATTCCGAATCTGCCGTATGAGCAATTGCGTGACTGGCAGATCACGCGTCTGGGCAAGCGGCATCCGTCGCAGCCGGTGATCCGCCAGACCAACCCGCGCGGCGAGCCGATCTACTGGATCGGGCCGTCGGGCAGCGCGCGCGACGCGAGCGAAGGCACGGATTTTCATGCGGTCGCCAACGGCCATGTGTCGATCACGCCGTTGCAGCTCGATCTGACCCACACGCAAATGCTGCCCGCCGCGCGCGACTGGGCGCGCGCCGGCAGCAGCGCTTCATGACGAACGAGCGCGCGAAGCGCTTTCCGCTCGGCCTCGAGGACCTGGTGCGCGAACCGCGCCGGCCCGAAGGCCGTCCGGGAGAAATCCGCGCGGCGGCATTCGCCGCGAGCGCGGCGCTCAACGCTCGCAAGCCGTCGGCGAAAAACGCGTCATCCGCTTCGTCGGTGAAAGGCGCTCACACCAAGCCGGTTCAGGCCAAGCCAGTTCAAGCCAGGACGCCCGAGGCGCAAGCTCCGGCCCAGGCGAAGTCGGAGGTCAAGGCGCAGGCCAGGCCGCCAGCTCAGCCTCAAGCAAGGGGGCCGGCCCACACCGCGGTCAAACCTCAGTCCAAGCCGCAGCTTCAATCGCAACCCAAACCCCTGGCGAAAGCCGCCGCGCAAATCCTCGCACCGCGCACCGCGCCCAACGGCGCGCCGTCGAGTAAGCCCGCCGCCAAACTCAGCGACCGCGCCGCCGCGCCGAGCGTCGCCCTGAACGGCGCCCTGGCGCTGACTTCGGAACGGGTTCGCGAACGGATGGTCGAACGCCTGCGAGCGAACGGGGTCACCCATCCGCGCGTGTTGAACGCGATGTCGGTGGTGCCGCGCCACATGTTCGTCGATCCGGGGCTCGCGGCCCAGGCGTATGAAGATGCCGCGCTGCCGATCGGCCACCATCAGACCATCTCGAAGCCCTCGGTCGTCGCGCGCATGATCGAACTCGCGGCAGCCGGCCGCGCGTTGAACAACGTGCTGGAAATCGGCACTGGTTGCGGCTATCAGGCGGCGGTGCTGAGCCAGGTCGCGCGCGAGGTGTATTCGATCGAGCGCATCAAGCCGTTGTCCGAGCGCGCGAAGATAAACTTGCGTCCGCTGCGCATTCCGAACATTCGGCTGCACTACGGCGACGGACGATTGGGCTTGCCGTCGGCGGCGCCGTTCGACGCGATCGTGATCGCGGCGGCGGGACTCGACGTACCGCAGGCCTTGCTTGAACAACTCGCGATCGGCGGCCGTCTGGTCGCGCCGGTCGGCTCGCAGGAGGGGCACAGCCAGGTGCTGACTCTCGTCGAGCGCCTCGGACCCGCGCAGTGGCGCGAGTCGCGGCTTGATCGCGTTTTCTTTGTACCCTTAAAATCCGGAGTGATTTGACACCGATGAGTATGTTGCGCGCGATGCAAAGAACCACACTGAATGTCCCCATGACCGTAACCCAGCGTAGCGTGTGCGTGCTCGCCTTGTCCCTGTTGATGACGGCCTGTGCATCCCGGCTCGATCAGGCGCCGGTCGTCGACCGCTCCGGTGGCGGCGTGCTCGGCACGCAGGCAGCGCAGCCGGCCGTGCCGCTCGGTCCGCCGCCTCCGGGTTACTACCGCGTGAAGCCTGGCGATACGCTGTACCGGATCGCGCTGGAGAACGGTCAGAACTACCGCGATATTTCGGCGTGGAACAATCTCACCAACCCGAATCAGATCGAAGTCGATCAGTTGCTGCGCGTGGTGCCGCCTGGTGCGAATACCGCGGCCTTGACGCCGGGCGTTGCCACCGCGCCGATCGGCAACAGCGGCGCCGTGCAGACCGCGCCGCTCAGCAGCACGCCGCCGTCGAGCGCTGCCGCGGCGCCGCCGATCTATGGTTCCAGCGCGAATAACGCGGCGCTCACGCCGCCGGCCACGCCCGGCGCGGCCAGCGACTCGACGGCCGGCGCAAGCGGCAACGTCGCATTCTCCTGGCCGGTGCGCGGGCCGCTCCTCGGCACGTTCAACGATTCGACCAACAAGGGCGTCAACATCGGCGGCGCTGCCGGCGACGCTGTCAAGGCATCGGCGGACGGACGTGTGGTTTATGCAGGAAATGGGCTGCGTGGTTACGGCAATCTCATTATCATCAAGCATGACGCAACTTATCTCACCGCATATGCACACAACCGCTCTTTGATGGTAAAAGAGGGGGACGCGGTGACGAAGGGGCAGAAGATCGCTGAGATGGGGAATAGCGATTCCGACCGTGTGATGTTGCATTTCGAAGTTCGCCGGCAGGGTAAGCCGGTCGACCCACTGAAGTATTTGCCGCCGCAATAGAGCGATACGACCATGCCGAAATCGAAGCGCCGCCTGCCGCAAGCCGAATCTGAGACGATCAGCCGTGCCACGTCCGCTTCGGTGGAGGAAAGCAGCGCTTCGGAAGCGGAAGACGAGATCGCGGAAGAGCGCGAACTCGACGATCGCCAGGGCGGCGCGGAGGAAGCCGTCGACGCCCGCGAAGGTGCGAGCGAGGTCGTGCCCGACGCCGACGATTTCCGCGCGCTCCTGCAAGCCGAGTTGACGGCCGACACGATCCAGCATTACCTGAACCGGATCAGCGTCAAGCCGCTCCTCACCGTCGAGGAAGAGCAGAAGTATTCGCGGCTCGCGAAGGCGGGCGAGTTCGACGCCCGGCAAGTGATGATCGAGCGCAATTTGCGGCTCGTCGTCAGCATTGCGAAGGGTTATCTGAACCGCGGCGTGCCGCTGCTCGATCTGATCGAAGAGGGCAACCTCGGCTTGATGCACGCCATCGAGAAATTCGACCCCACGCGCGGCTTCCGATTTTCCACTTACGCCACGTGGTGGATCCGTCAGAGCATCGAGCGCGCGATCATGAACCAGGCGCGCACCGTGCGTTTGCCGGTTCACGTGATTCGTGAACTCAATCAGGTGCTGCGCGCCAAGCGCCATCTCGAAAAGAATTCGATGAATTCGGGCGAGGCGGCCGAGCGCCGCGACGCCAGCATCGACGACATTGCCTATCTGACCGGCAAAACCACCGACGAAGTCACCGACATTCTCGCGCTCAACGAGCACACCGCGTCGCTGGATGCGCCGCTCGACCTCGATCCGGCGAGCAGCCTGCTCGATCTGCTGTCCGACGACCAAAGCCAGTCGCCGGACGCCGAAGTGCAGCATCGCGAACTGGAAACCCTCACGCGCGCATGGCTCGCGCGCTTGTCGGACAAGCATCGTCATGTGATCGAGCGCCGCTTCGGGCTCAATCACATCGAACCCGCCACGCTCGAGGAACTGGCCGACGAAATGGGCCTCACGCGCGAACGTGTGCGCCAGATCCAACAGGAAGCGCTCGTGCGGTTAAAGCGCTTCTTCGCCTCCAACGGCGTTCGCAAGGACGCCGTTCTCTAACCTGATGACACCGATTCTTGTTTTCGACATCGAGACGATTCCCGATGTCGCCGGCATCCGCCGCCTCGAAGATCTGCCCGCCACGATGAGCGACGCCGAAGTCGCCGAGCACGCGTTCGCCGCGCGCCGCGAAAAGACCGGCAGCGATTTCCTGCCGCATCATCTGCAAAGGATCGCGGCGATTTCCTGCGTGTTCCGCGACAACAACGGTTTCCGGGTGCGCTCGCTCGGTACGCTCGCGGACGGCGAGGCGGCGCTGGTGCAGTCGTTTTATCGCGTGATCGAGAAGTACACGCCGCAACTCGTGTCGTGGAACGGCGGCGGGTTCGACTTGCCGGTGCTGAATTACCGGGCGCTCGTGAACGGTATTCCCGCCTACCGTTTCTGGGATCTCGGCGAGGACGACCGCGAGTTCAAGTGGAACAACTACATCAGCCGCTACCACGCGCGCCACACGGATCTGATGGACGTGCTCGCGATGTATCAGGCGCGCGCCAACGCACCGCTCGACGCGCTCGCCAAGATGTGCGGCTTCCCCGGCAAGATGGGCATGGACGGCAGCCAGGTGTGGCATGCGTACCAGCAAGGCCGCGTCGAGGAAATCCGTAATTATTGCGAGACCGACGTCGTCAATACGTACTTGCTCTATTGCCGCTTCCAGTTGATTCGCGGCGCGTTTTCGGCTGAAGAGTATGCTGACGAAATCAATCTGGTCAAAAATGCGCTGGCGCTGGAAACGGCGCCGCAATGGGCCGAGTATCTGGCGGCATTCGAACAGTAATCCGCTTTCGGGCAGGTGACGAAGCGGTTCGGCGCACGCTAATCACAATAGAAGCGCCTGGCGCGCGTCATGCCCGTCCTTGCCGTGCCGGGCCGCCGCAACCGCGGTTGGCAACCGCGGCGCTTCGTCTACAATCTCGCCTTTCCCCAAAGTTTGTCAGGAAGTCGCAGGTGTCCCGAACTGCCCCCCATCGTCGCTCGCCCAAGCGCCCGTCCAAGTACCACAAGGCCCCCGCTTCGGCGCCGGCGCCCGTCATTACCGGTCACGAGCCGATCATCGAAATCGTCTCGCTCGATATGGAAGCGCGCGGCGTCGGCCGCGTCGAAAGCGAGGACGGCACGCCCGGCAAGGTGATTTTCGTCGAAGGCGCGTTGCCCGGCGAACGCGTCAGCTATGCCACGCATCGCAGCAAGCCGAAGTTCGAGCAGGCGGAAGTGGTGCAGGTGTTCCGCGAAAGCGTGATCCGCACGACGCCGAAATGCCGCTACTTCGATATCTGCGGCGGCTGTTCGATGCAGCATCTGGATATTCGCGCCCAGATCGCCGTCAAGCAGCGCGTGCTCGAGGACAATCTTCAACATCTCGCGAAGGTGCGCCCGGAAACGGTGTTCCGGCCGATTCACGGACCGTCCTGGGGTTATCGCTATCGCGCGCGTCTGGCCGTGCGTTATCTGCCGGAAAAAGGCGGCATGCGCATCGGTTTTCACGAGAAGAAGAGCAGCTACATCGCCGACATGAAGACCTGCGAGGTGCTGCCGCCGCACGTCTCCGCCATGCTCATGCCGCTGCGCTTCATGGTCCGCAAGCTGTCCATCTACGACCGCATGCCGCAGATCGAGGTCGCGGTCGGCTCATCGGTCACCGCGCTGGTACTGCGCAATCTCGAGCCGCTCACCGCCGCGGACGAACAGGTGCTGCGCGATTTCGCCGACGAGCACAAGGTGCAGTGGTGGCTGCAGCCGAAGGGGCCGGACACGGTCACGCCGTTTTATCCGCTCGACGCGCAGCTCGACTACACGCTGCCGGAATACGGCATCCGCATGCCGTTCAAGCCGACCGACTTCACTCAGGTGAATCACGCGATCAACCGCGTGCTGGTGAGCCGGGCGCTGCGGCTGTTGGCGCCGGCGCGTACCGACCGCGTGCTCGATCTGTTCTGCGGAATCGGCAACTTCACGCTGCCGCTCGCGCGGATTTCGAAGGAAGTCGTGGGTATCGAAGGCAGCGAGGTGCTGACTTCGCGTGCGCTCGCCAATGCGGAATTGAACGGCGTGGCGGGGCATACGTCGTTCGCCTGCCGCAATCTGTTCGAAGTCACCGCCGACGACATGCGCGCGCTCGGCCACTTCGACAAGTTCCTCGTCGACCCGCCGCGCGAAGGCGCGCTGGCGGTCGCCAAGGCGCTCGCGGAAATCGCGCAGAGCGGCAATGGGCCGCTGCCGGGTCGCATCGTCTATGTATCGTGCAATCCGGCGACGCTCGCGCGCGACGCCGGCCTGCTCGTGCATGAAGCCGGCTATCGGCTGGTGGGCGCGGGCGTGGTGAACATGTTCCCGCACACGTCGCATGTGGAGTCGATTGCGTTGTTCGAGCGGAATTGAGCGAGTTCGTTGCCGGCCCGCGCTGGATGCAAGCCGGGCGGCGGTCTTTGCGCCAGCACAAACAAAAACGCCACGACCGAAGTCGTGGCGTTTTTGTTTCCCGCTAAATTCCGGGTGTCGTGCGGCTTAGAACTGCCACCACGATTTTTCCTTACCCGGCCTTGCATGGCCCGTGATGTACGGGCTGTCCGGGAAGGTGCCGGCGAGAATGCGTTTGGTGTCGTCGGCCAGTTGCGGCTGGTTCAACCTCTGGTACGAGAGCATCATGATGTGCAGCGCGTCTTCGATAGCCGGTGCGTTCTTGTATTCCGTCAACGCCAGTTGCGCGCGGTTGATCGCGGCGACATAGGCGCCGCGGCGGTAGTAGTAATCCGCCGCGTGAACTTCGTGCGACGCCAGCGCGTTCACGATATAGCGCATGCGTTGCGCGGCGTCCGGCGCATACTTGCTGTTCGGATAATGGTCCACGACGACCTTGAACGCGTCATACGACTGACGCAGCGACTTGGGATCGCGCTCGCTCATGTCCTGGCCGGAGAAGCGGCCGAACAGACCCAGGTCGTCGTTGAAGTGGATCATGCCCTTCAGGTAGTACGCGTAAGCGATGTCCGGATGATCCGGGTGCAACTGGATGAAGCGGTCGATCGCCTGGTCGGCGGCGGCGTTTTCGTTGTCTTTCCAGTTGCAATACGCAACGTTGATCTGTGCTTGCTGTGCGAAGTGGCCGAACGGATCGCGGCCCTGGAGCATTTCGAAGTACTTCGCGCACTTGCCGTAGTCACCACCGGTCAAGGCGTCGTTCGCCTCCGTATATAATTTGTTGTTGTTCCACGTTGCCGTTTCGTCGGTCTTTTCCGGCAGGCCGTGACAAGCCGCGACAACGACGACCGCCGCGGCACACGCAATGTATCCGGCCACTTTCCGGGCCGCCTTCTTGATGGCCGCCAAATTGATCGCCGCTTTAGTGATGGTGTTCAAGGCTCGCATTTTCCAGTCTAGCTTTACGTCCAGGTGACCCAGACTCAATGACCCGCTCAAATACTCCAGGCGCCGCAACCGGCGCCGGGAATAGCAACGAAGATTATAGCGTAAGCGCTGACCCCTCCGACGCGTTGGGCGTCGATTCCCTCGACGACGATCTGGGCACCGATGCGCTTGCCGCCGCCGGCGCGCAAAGCTTGGTGCCGACCGTGGCGAGCCCCGTGGCGGACGAGTCGCCGCGCAGCGTCGTGGTGCCGGACGAACTGGCCGGCGAACGCCTCGACAAGGTGCTGGCGCGGGTATTTCCCGAGTTTTCCCGCAACCGCCTGCAAAGCTGGATCGAAGCCGAGCGGGTGCGTATCGACGGCAAGCCGGCGAAGATTCGCCAGCCGGTGCCGCTCGGCGCCACCATCGAACTGGTGCCGGATCTGCTGCCCGAGCAACTCGCGTTCACGCCCGAGCCGGTGCCGCTCGACATCGTGTACGAGGACGACACGCTCGTGGTCATCAACAAGCCCGCCGGCATGGTGGTGCACCCGGCGGCCGGCAATTGGGGCGGCACGCTGCTGAATGGTCTTTTGTACCGCTATGGCGACGCGGCCGCGGGCTTGCCGCGCGCGGGCATCGTGCATCGCCTCGACAAGGAAACCTCCGGGCTGATGGTGGTCGCGCGCACGCTGGAGGCGCAGACCGACCTCGTGCGCCAGTTGCAGGCGCGCACGGTGAAGCGCCGTTACCTCGCGCTGGTGTGGGGCAACATGCCGGAAGAGGGCACGATCGACGCGCCGATCGGCCGCGACCCGCGCGAACGCACGCGCATGGCGGTCGTGACGGGCGCATCTGGCAAACCGGCACGCACGCATTTCCGGCGCGTCGATACGGCGATCTGGCAGCGGCAGCCGGTTACCGCGATTCACTGCGACCTCGAAACCGGCCGCACTCATCAGATTCGCGTGCATTGCGCGCATATCGGCCATCCGCTGCTCGGCGATCCGGTGTATGGGCGCGCACGCGGCAAGCGTTCGGTCACGCCGCTGCCGGACGGCTTCGCGCGCCAGGCGCTGCATGCATGGCGGCTCGGTCTGGTTCATCCGCGAACCGGCCGCACGATGCAGTGGCGCGCCGACGTGCCGGAAGACATGGCGGCGCTGTCGGCGGCGCTCGGTCTCGGCCGCGACGATGCAGGCGAATTCGACGGGACGTACTATGAGGAAGAGGGCTATGAAGCGTCGCTCGACGAGGATGCCGACGAAAACGGCGAACTCGATCACGACACCGACGAACACGACGAGGACGGTCACGCATGAGCTTGCCTGCGCTGAGCTTTGACGACGTTGTGCAACCCGCATGGAATGTGTCGCCGCGCGTGCGCGCGCTCGTCACCACGCGCGACGGCGGCGTGAGTCGACCGCCGTTCGGCCGCTGGCGCAACGGCGCCGACCAGCCAGGCGGCCTGAATCTGGGCCTGAAATCCGGTGACGATCCGGCCGCGGTCGCCGCCAATCGCGAGCGGCTGCTGCGCCTCGTTGGCGTCAGCGAGGCCGCGTGGCTCCAGCAGATTCACGGCGCCGACATCGTGCGCGCCGAAGACGCGCTCGCGCAGGCTCATGCGAGCGGCACGCCGACGCGGGCCGACGCCAGCGTCACCGATCGCGCGGGCACGGTCTGCGTAGTCATGGTCGCCGATTGCATGCCGGTGCTGTTGTGCGACGAAGCGGGGCGCGCGGTGGGCGCGGCGCACGCGGGTTGGCGCGGGCTGGCGGCGGGCATCGTCGAACAGACCGCGCGGCGCGTGGCGGAGCTGGCTGGTGTGCACGCCGGTGCATTGCACGCATACCTCGGTCCGGCGATCGGACCCGATGCGTTCGAGGTCGGCCCTGATGTGCGTGACGCCTTCATGAACGGCGTCGACGGCACGCAACGCGAGGCCACCGCGAACGCGTTCGTCGAGCATCCGCAAAACGCGGGCAAATATCTGGCCGATCTCGCGGCGCTCGCGCGCTTGCGGCTGCAGCGGCTCGGGGTGACACGGATCGTCGGCGGTGACCTTTGCACGGTCACGCAACGCGAACGTTTCTACTCGTATCGCCGCGATCGCGAGACGGGCCGCATGGCGGCGCTCATCTGGCTCGACGGTGAGGCGCAGACGATCGCCGACTAGCCCTGCGCATGAGCGCGACTGGCACGCTCGCTGCCAGGGCAACGCGACCGAAGTCCCGCGTCCACGCGTGGCATGCGAGGCGCCTCGGTTATTCAACTGCTGAGGCGCGAACCGTGGCATCGAATGGCGTTTCGGACGTTGAGCACGATCATGAAGCCGTGCCGCCAGCGACCTCTGCGCGGCTCTCCCACCGTCCCTGGCAGCATGCATATGCGGGTTTGTTCCGACGCGCGGCGCGCTTTTTTGCTGCGCTGCCGGAATTCGCCGCACTGCGCAAATCCGCCGCTGAAAGTTGGTTCGGGCGAATGGATAAATGCCCATAAACTCATGCGACATAGGAGGTTTTTTCGCTTGCGGCCATGCTCGTTGATTCATGACGCAAAAGCGCGATCTGCTACACAGGGAAAACGATAATTAAAAAACTATCGCACTGCGGCAAAATCGGGAACAAGCATTGACATGCCTTGCGATGGGGAGCAAGAATGTTCCTCACGAGCTCCTCGTACATAGGACAGGGCGTGACGAGGTCGCGAGCAATCGCCCACGTGCGCATGAACCTGCCTCTCAACCCGTCCGCAAGGACTTACCGGTCAAAAGCAGGTATGGCAGCATCACATTCCTCAGCTTCCCCCAGCACGGACTCCCCGAAGGAGAAAACGCAGCAGGCCGGTACGAGCGGCGCTGCGCCGGCCGCCGGCATGCAGCAATTATTCAACGCCTGGATGAACGCATGGCGTTCGCTCGGCGCGGCCCCCGGCGCGAACGGCACGCCTTTCGCGGTGCCGCCAATGCCGTCCATGCCGCAGATGCCGTCCTTTCCGGGCATGCCCGACTTCAGCAAGCTGGCGGCGGGAACGATGCCGTCAATGCCTTCATTCGCCGGTCTCAACATACCGAGCGCCGCGATTCCCTCGGAGCGTCTGCAGAAACTGCAAGCCGACTATTCGCGTGAAGCGATGGAGCTGCTTCAGCAGGCCGCCACTTCCACCAGCAAGGCTCCGGAACTCAAGGACCGCCGTTTCAGTTCCGACGCATGGAGTTCCACGCCGGCCTATGCATTCACGGCCGCCTGGTATCTGTTGAACGCGCGTTATCTGCAGGAAATGGTCGACGCGCTCGAAGCCGATCCGAAGGTGCGCGAGCGCATCCGTTTCGCCGTTCAGCAATGGACCGCCGCGGCGTCGCCGAGCAACTTCTTCGCACTCAATCCCGAGGCGCAGAAAACCCTGCTGGAAAGCCAGGGCGAGAGCTTGCGGCAGGGCGTGATGAATCTGCTCAACGACATGCAGCGCGGCAAGATCTCGCAGACCGACGAATCGCGTTTCGTGGTCGGCGAAAATCTCGCGAACACCGAAGGTTCCGTGGTGTTCGAAAACGAGCTGATGCAGTTGATCCAGTACAAGCCGCGCACGGCCACCGTGCGCGAGCGGCCGCTCCTGATCGTGCCGCCTTGCATCAACAAGTTCTACATTCTCGATCTGCAGCCGGAAAACTCGCTGGTCGCTCACGCGCTGGATTCGGGGCACCAGGTGTTTCTGATTTCGTGGCGCAATGCGGACGCCTCCATCGCGCATAAGACGTGGGACGACTATATCGGCGAGGGCGTGCTCACCGCGATCGGCACGGTCAGCCAGATCAGCGGCCGCGAGCAGATCAACACGCTCGGTTTCTGCGTGGGCGGCACGATGCTCGCCGCGGCACTGGCGGTCGCCGCGGCACGCGGCGAACATCCGGCCGCGTCCATGACGCTGCTCACCGCCATGCTCGATTTCTCCGACACGGGCGTGCTCGACGTATTCGTCGACGAGGCGCACGTGCAGATGCGCGAGCAAACCATCGGCGGCAAGAACGGCGCGCCGCCGGGGCTGATGCGCGGCATCGAATTCGCCAATACGTTTTCGTTCCTGCGCCCGAACGATCTGGTGTGGAACTACGTGGTCGACAATTACCTCAAGGGGCGCACGCCGGTGCCGTTCGACCTGCTCTACTGGAACAGCGATTCGACCAGCTTGCCGGGTCCGATGTACGTCTGGTATCTGCGCAATACGTATCACGAGAATCGTCTGCGCGAGCCGGGTGCGTTGACCACCTGCGGCGAGCCGATCGACCTCTCGAAGATCGACGTGCCCACCTTCATCTACGGTTCACGCGACGACCACATCGTGCCGTGGCAAACCGCCTATGCATCGGTGCCGCTCCTGAGCGGGCCGATGAAATTCGTGCTCGGCGCGTCCGGTCACATCGCGGGCGTCATCAATCCGCCGGCGAAGAAAAAGCGCAATTACTGGACGCTGGAAGGCGACGTGAAGACCCTTCCCGAAAGCCCGGACGAATGGTTCGACGCGGCTACCGAGGTCCCCGGCAGCTGGTGGCCCGAATGGACCACGTGGCTCGATCAGTATGGCGGCAAGAAGGTGAAGCCGCGCGCCAGCCTCGGCTCAGCTGAGTTTCCGGTAATCGAGCCGGCGCCTGGGCGTTATGTGCGGCAGCGGGAGTAGGGCTTTTGCGCGGGCTTGGCGCGCCCGCCCGGCGCTTTTCGCGGTGCGAGGAGCGTCGGTTCGAATCGGCAAGGGCGTGGGAACAACCAGATTTTTAACTTGACGGGCTGCGGCGCATTCGGCCGACGTGCCCGGAGGACATGGAAATGACTGATGTTGTGATCGTATCGGCCGCTCGTACGGCAGTAGGCAAATTCGGTGGGTCGCTGGCGAAGATCGCCGCGCCCGATCTGGGCGCCGCGGTGATTCGCGCCGTGCTCGAGCGGGCCGGTCTGAAGCCCGAGCAGGTCAGCGAGGTCATCCTCGGTCAGGTGTTGACGGCGGGCTCGGGCCAGAACCCGGCGCGTCAGTCGCTGATCAAGGCGGGGCTGCCCTCGGCCGTGCCCGGCATGACGATCAACAAGGTGTGCGGCTCGGGCCTGAAGGCCGTGATGCTCGCAGCCAACGCGATCATCGCGGGCGACGCGGACATCGTGATCGCCGGCGGTCAGGAAAACATGAGCGCGGCGCCGCACGTGCTGCCGGGCTCGCGCGACGGTTTCCGCATGGGCGACGCGAAGCTGGTCGACTCGATGATCGTCGACGGCTTGTGGGACGTCTACAACCAGTATCACATGGGCGTGACGGCGGAAAACGTCGCCAAGGAACACGGCATCACCCGTGAGCAGCAGGACGCGTTCGCGGCGCTGTCGCAGAACAAGGCGGAGGCCGCGCAAAAGTCCGGCCGTTTCAACGACGAAATCGTGCCGATCGAGATCCCGCAACGCAAGGGCGAGCCGCTGCGTTTCGCGACGGACGAGTTCGTGCGTCACGGCGTGACGGCCGAGTCGCTGGCGAGCCTGAAGCCGGCCTTCTCGAAGGAAGGCACGGTCACGGCGGCCAATGCGTCGGGCCTGAACGACGGCGCCGCGGCGGTGCTCGTCATGTCGGCGAAGAAGGCGGAAGCACTGGGCCTCACGCCGCTCGCGCGCATCAAGGCTTATGCGAACGCGGGCGTCGATCCGAAGGTGATGGGCATGGGCCCGGTGCCGGCGTCGCGCCGTTGCCTCGAGCGCGCGGGCTGGTCGCCGGCCGACCTCGACCTGATGGAAATCAACGAGGCGTTTGCCGCGCAGGCGCTCGCCGTGCATCAGCAGATGGGCTGGGACACGTCGAAGGTCAACGTGAACGGCGGCGCGATTGCGATCGGTCATCCGATCGGCGCGTCCGGTTGCCGGATTCTCGTCACGCTGCTGCACGAAATGCAGAAGCGCGACGCGAAGAAGGGTCTCGCGTCGCTGTGCATCGGCGGCGGCATGGGCGTGGCGCTGGCGGTCGAGCGCGCCTGAGAGGCACGTCCATAGATGCCGGACGTGGCGCGGTAAGCGCCGTAAGCCGGCATCGAGCATGAGCGTTGCCGCGCGTCACATTGCAGCCGGTGGCATTGCAGCAGGTGGCGCGCGTTCAGCAGTGGCCTCGTCGGCCGGTCGCCCGGCGGCAGCGGAGATGAAGCAAGGACGAGGGAAGAGGCAGCCGGTCGGCGCCTCGAAAACGATAATGGAGTGTAGGTTATGACACAGCGAATTGCGTACGTAACGGGCGGGATGGGCGGCATCGGCACGAGCATTTGCCAACGGCTGCACAAAGAGGGCTTCAAGGTCGTCGCGGGTTGCGGCCCGAACTCGCCGCGCCGCGTGAAGTGGCTCGAGGAGCAGAAGGCGCTGGGCTACGATTTCATCGCGTCCGAAGGCAACGTCGGCGACTGGGAGTCCACCAAGGCCGCGTTCGACAAGGTCAAGGCCGAAGTCGGCGAGATCGACGTGCTGGTGAACAACGCCGGCATCACGCGCGACGTGGTGTTCCGCAAGATGACGCATGAAGACTGGACGGCGGTGATCGACACCAACCTCACGAGCCTCTTCAACGTCACCAAGCAGGTGATCGACGGCATGGTGGAGCGCGGCTGGGGCCGCGTCATCAACATTTCGTCGGTGAACGGGCAGAAGGGCCAGTTCGGCCAGACCAACTACTCGACCGCGAAAGCCGGCATTCACGGCTTCACGATGTCGTTGGCGCAGGAAGTGGCCACCAAGGGCGTGACGGTCAACACCGTGTCGCCCGGCTACATCGGCACCGACATGGTCAAGTCGATCCGCCCGGACGTGCTGGAAAAGATCGTCGCGACGATTCCGGTGCGCCGTCTCGGTCAGCCGGACGAAATCGGCTCCATCGTTGCGTGGCTCGCCTCGGACGAATCGGGTTTCTCCACGGGCGCGGATTTTTCGCTGAACGGCGGTTTGCATATGGGCTGAGTCACGGCGCGCCGCTCACAAGGCAGCGCGCTTCGGCTCGGATGGTTCCGGCGGCGTCTCGCCTGCGCAATGACCCGATTGCGCAGCCGGCAAGACGCCGTTTTCGCGCGCAACTCGCGCTCAAAGGCGTTACATGACTACTACTACAAAGAAAACAGCCGAACGACTGATCAAGAAATATCCGAATCGTCGGCTCTACGATACCGAGACAAGCACGTACATCACGCTGACGGACGTCAAACAGCTCGTGCTCGATCAGGAGGATTTCAAGGTCATCGATGCCAAGAGCAACGAGGACCTGACGCGCGCCATCCTGTTGCAGATCATTCTGGAAGAGGAGAGCGGCGGCTTGCCGATGTTCTCGTCGTCGATGCTCTCGCAAATCATCCGTTTCTACGGTCATGCGATGCAGGGCATGATGGGCACCTATCTGGAGAAGAACATCCAGGCCTTCATCGACATTCAGGCGAAGCTCGCCGACCAGTCGAAGAATCTGTACGAAGGCAAGGCGATGAATCCCGAGGTCTGGTCGCAGTTCATGAACATGCAGGCGCCGATGATGCAGGGCATGATGACCAGCTACATCGAGCAGTCGAAGAATATGTTCGTGCAGATGCAGGAGCAGATGCAGAACCAGGCGAAGACGATGTTCGCCACGTTCCCGTTTCCGCCGGGCGGGCCGGGCAATGCGGCTGCCGCGCCGGGCGCGCCGGCCAATCCGCAAAACAATCCGGAGCCGGAGAACAAGTAAGGGCGTGAGCCGGACCAATCGGCGGCCGGCGGGCGTCGATTGCGCGCAGCGCGCCCAGCCGCGCCGCGCGATTGCGCGGCCATCGGCACGGTACAATAGCGGGTTGATTGCGCGGGGCGTCGCGGAGTGTTTCTCGCAGGTGGGTCGCTCGTGACCCTTGAACCTCGCTTGCCTCGACGCGCCGTCCCCATTGTCGCCATCGCCACCGCTATACGCCGGACCCCACCTATGTCGCAAACCCGTTCCCCCGCCACGCCGACGCCTTCCGTTCCGAAGGTCGGATTCGTCAGCCTCGGCTGCCCTAAAGCTTTGGTCGACTCCGAGCAGATCATCACGCAGTTGCGCGCCGAAGGTTACGAAATTTCCGGCACTTACGACGGTGCCGACCTCGTGGTCGTCAACACGTGTGGCTTCATCGACGAAGCAGTGCAGGAAAGCCTCGACGCGATCGGCGAGGCGCTCAGCGAAAACGGCAAGGTGATCGTCACCGGCTGCCTCGGCGCGAAGAAAAGCGCGAGCGGCTCAGGCCTGATCGAGGAAGTGCATCCGAAGGTGCTGGCCGTGACCGGCCCGCACGCGGTGGGCGAGGTGATGCAGGCGGTGCACAACCATTTGCCGAAGCCGCACGATCCGTTCGTCGATCTGGTGCCGGCCGCGGGCGTGAAGCTCACGCCGCGCCACTACGCGTACCTGAAAATTTCCGAAGGCTGCAACCACCGCTGCACGTTCTGCATCATCCCGTCGATGCGCGGCGACCTCGTGTCGCGCCCGGTCGCCGAGGTCATGCTCGAAGCGGAGAATCTGTTCAAGTCGGGCGTGAAGGAACTGCTGGTGATTTCGCAGGACACGAGCGCCTATGGCGTCGACGTGAAATACCGCACCGGTTTCTGGAACGGCAAGCCGATCAAGACGCGCATGACCGATCTGGTCGGCGCGCTCGGCGAACTCGCCGCGCAATACGGCGCGTGGGTGCGCCTGCATTATGTGTATCCGTATCCGAGCGTCGACGAAGTCATTCCGATGATGGCCGAAGGCCCGTATAAGGGCCACGTCCTGCCGTATCTCGACGTGCCGTTCCAGCACGCGCATCCCGAAGTGCTCAAGCGCATGAAGCGTCCGGCCAATGCCGAAAAAGTGATGGAGCGCGTGAAGGCCTGGCGCGCGGCATGTCCCGACCTGACGATCCGCAGCACGTTCATCGCCGGCTTTCCGGGCGAGACCGAGGAGCAGTTCGAAACGCTGCTCGATTTCATCCGCGAGGCCGAACTGGATCGGGTCGGCTGCTTCGCCTATTCGCCGGTCGAAGGCGCCACCGCCAACGAACTCGACGGCGCGTTGCCCGACGAAGTGCGTGAAGCGCGCCGCGCGCGCTTCATGGAAGTCGCCGAGGAAGTGTCGGCGAAGCGCATCGCAAGGAAGGTCGGCAAGACGCTGAAGGTGCTGGTCGACGAGATCAACGCCGACGGCGGCATTGGCCGCACCGCGGCGGATGCGCCGGAGATCGACGGCGTCGTGTATATCGCGCCGACCACGAAGGCGTCGAAGCGCTACAAGGTGGGCGATTTCGTCTCGGTGAAGATCACCGGCGCCGACGGCCACGATCTGTGGGGCGAGGTATAAGCGATGACGGCAAGCCTTCATATGCCGGGAACCCATACCCCGGACATCCTCGCGCTCGGCGAGGCGATGATCGAATTCAACCAGTCGGCGAAAGACCAGCCGAACTATCTGCAAGGCTTCGGCGGCGATACGTCGAACTTCTGTATCGCGGCCGCACGGCAGGGCGCGCGGACCGGCTTCGTGTCCGCGGTCGGCAGCGATCATTTCGGGCGTTTGCTGATCGATCTGTGGGAGCGCGAGCAGGTGGACACATCGCTCGTGCGCGTCGATGAACGCGCGTCGACCGGCGTGTATTTCGTCTCGCACGGTCCCAACGGCCATGCGTTCGACTATCTGCGCGCCGGCTCCGCCGCGAGCCGCTACGCGCCGCACGATCTGCCGCTCGAGGCGATCGCCGCGGCCAAGGTCGTCCATCTTTCCGGCATCAGCCTTGCGATCAGCCTGAGCGCTTGCGACGCGGTGCTGGAAGCGATCGCGCATGCGCGCGCGAACGGCGTGCGCGTGAGCTTCGATACGAACCTGCGTCTGAAGCTGTGGCCGCTCGCGAGAGCGCGTGCGGTGATGCTCGAAGCGATCCGTCAGACCGACATCTGCCTGCCGAGCTGGGACGACGTCACCGAACTCACCGGCTTGACCGGGCGCGACGAGATCGTCGATTACCTGCTGTCGCACGGTCCGCGCGTGGTCGCGCTCAAGCTCGGCAAGGAAGGCTCGTACATCGCGACGCCCGACGAACGGCGTGTGGTGCCGGGCCACCTCGTCAACGCGGTCGACGCAACCGGCGCGGGCGACTGCTTCGGCGGCGCGTTCATCGCGCGCCTCGTCGCGGGCGACGATCCCTTTGAAGCGGCGCGTTACGCGAACGTCGCCGCCGCGCTGTCGACGCAAGGTTATGGCGCGGTTGCGCCGATTCCTTCGCGGGCCACGGTCGAACACATCCTGGCGGGCTGATCGCAACGTACCGCGACGTGCGGCCCGCCAAGGCACATTCATCTCGGAGACTGAAGAGGAGCGAGCGATGCAACGGGACGTAGTGGTGGTGAGCGGTGTGCGTACCGCAATCGGCGGTTTTGGCGGCAGCCTGAAGGATTTTCCGCCGACCGATCTCGGCGCACGCGTCGTGCGTGAAGCGCTGGCGCGCGCGAACGTTTCGGGCGACGAAGTCGGTCACGTGGTGTTCGGCAACGTCGTGCATACCGAAGCGAAAGACATGTATCTGGCGCGCGTGGCCGCGATCAACGGCGGTGTCGCGCAGCACGCGCCCGCGTTGACGGTGAACCGCCTGTGCGGTTCGGGCTTGCAGGCGATCGTGTCGGCCGCGCAAAGCGTGCTGCTCGGCGACGCCGACATCGCGATCGGCGGCGGCGCGGAAAACATGAGCCGCGCGCCTTATTCGATGCCCGCCGCGCGCTTCGGTCAGCGCATGGGCGACGCGCGCCTCGTCGACATGATGGTGGGCGCGCTGAACGATCCGTTCCAGTCGATCCATATGGGCGTGACCGCCGAAAACGTCGCGCGCAAGTACGACATTTCGCGCGAGGCGCAAGACGCGCTCGCGCTCGAATCGCATCGCCGCGCGGCCAATGCGATCACGAGCGGCTACTTCAAGGAACAGATCCTGCCGATCACGATTGCGTCGAGGAAGGGCGACGTCGTGTTCGACACGGACGAGCACGCGCGCATGAACGCCACGCCCGAAGACTTCTCGAAGCTCAAGCCGGTGTTCGCGAAGGAAAACGGCACGGTCACGGCCGGCAACGCATCCGGCATCAACGACGCCGCGGCCGCCGTCGTGCTGATGGAACGCGGCGTGGCCGAGCAGCGCGGCATCAAGCCGTTGGCGCGCCTGGTGTCGTATGCGCATGCCGGCGTCGATCCGGCTTATATGGGCATCGGCCCGGTGCCGGCCACCCGCAAGGCGCTGGAGCGAGCCGGGCTGACGGTCGCCGACCTCGACGTGATCGAGGCGAACGAAGCGTTTGCCGCTCAGGCGTGCGCGGTCAGCAAGGAACTCGGCTTCGATCCGGCCAAGGTCAATCCGAACGGCTCGGGCATTTCGCTCGGCCATCCGATCGGCGCGACCGGCGCGCTGATCACCGTCAAGGCGCTCTACGAATTGCAACGGGTGGGCGGCCGTTACGCGCTCGTCACGATGTGCATCGGCGGCGGGCAGGGCATCGCGGCGATCTTCGAAAGAATCTGAGGCTCGTCGGGAATGCGCGGAACGCATGCCGTCACAGGTATCGGGCAGTGTCAGCAATAAGTCAGCAATAAGGAAGAAACGGATGCGGGAATTGGAAGCGATGTCGCGCGCGGTGCGTCGGCGCGGTTGGACGGCCGCACAAGGGCACTTTCTTCGGCGCGTGCTCGGTGCCGCCGCCTTGCTGTGTGCGGGCGCGGTGGCTTGGGTGCCCGCGCAGGCATGGGCGGAAAGCGACGCCGTCAAGGAACTGGCGGCGCCTGCGCCGATTCAGTTGCCGCTCAAGCCGAGCCCTGAATTCGCCAGATTTCCGCGCTACGCCGGCATGCTGGGCGCGCGTCAGATCGTGCTGCGGCTCGGCGCGAAAACCGACGATCCGTCCGGCGTGCACGGCGAGTATCAGTACACCGATAGCGGCGAAGTGATCCTGATCGCGGGCGATCGCGACGGCGACACCCTCGAAGTCGAGGAGTCGAACGACGGCACGCATATCACCGGCAATTGGGTCGGCAGGTTCGCCGCCGACGGCTCGGTGGCGGGCGAGCGGATGAACGTCGACGATTCCGATCCGCAGCCGTTCGATCTGAAGCGGCTGGCAGCGGGGCAGGCGGTGCCGGCTGCCGGCGCGCCGGCGATCGCGGCGATCACAGCGAAGAAGGCCGTCGCGGCGCCGCGAGACCCGGTCGGCGGCGCTGTGGCTCCCCCCCATGGCGCTTCGGCGGCTGCAGCCGGCGGTCACCCCGTGGGCGGCGTCAGCAACCTGCAAACCGGCGAGTGAAGCCACTGCCGCGCGAGCCGGACGGCTCGCGCGCTCAAGCTCAGGCGACATGCCGCCGGCTCGTCTACTCTTGCGGGTACGGCGCGCGCGGCCCGACGCGGCGCGCCTCCATCATTTTTGTCAGCTTCTAATTCGATCTCACCATGACGCAATCCAAACTCAAACGCGCTCTGCAAACCCGCATCGTGCATGCCGAGGACCAGCTCACGCCGGGCTTCGAGTCGTTCTCGATGCCAGTTACGCGGGCCTCGACGGTCGTGTTCCCCGACCTCGCCACCATGCGCGCGCTCGACTGGAAAAACGACGCGCAGTGGCGCTACGGCCTGCACGCCACGCCGACCTCGCTCGCGCTGGCGCAGCGTCTCGCCACGATCGAAGGCGGCAATCACGCGCTGCTGCAGCCCTCGGGTCTGTCGGCGATTTCGAATGTGTATTTCGGTCTCTGCAAGGCCGGCGACGACGTGCTGATTCCCGATAACGTCTACTCGCCGAACCGCGATCACGGCGATTGGCTGGCGCGCGATTTCGGCGTGACGGTGCGCTACTACGACCCGATGATAGGAGCGGGCATCGCCGCTCTGATCCAGCCGAACACGCGCCTGATCTGGCTCGAAGCCCCCGGCTCGGTGACGATGGAAGTGGCCGACGTGCCCGCCATCACCGCCGTGGCGCGTGCGCGCAACGTCGTCACCGCCATCGACAATACGTGGTCGGCCGGGCTCGGCTTCAAGCCGTTCGAGCACGGCGTCGACATTTCGGTGCAGGCGCTCACCAAGTATCAATCGGGCGGCGGCGACGTGCTGATGGGCGCGACGATCACCGTCGAGCGCGACTTGCACCTGAAGCTGAAGGCGGCTCGCATGCGCATGGGCATCGGCGTGTCGTCGGACGATTGCTCGCTGATTCTGCGCAGCCTGCCGACCATGCAACTGCGCTTCGCACAGCATGACCGCGCGGCGCTCGGCCTCGCCAACTGGCTGAAGACTCGGCCCGAGATCGCCGCCGTGTTGCATCCGGCGCTCTCCGACTGTCCGGGACACGAGTTTTTCAAGCGCGATTTCACGGGCGCGGGCGGCTTGTTCTCCGTGGTGTTCGACGGCCGGTATAGCGCGGCGCAAATCGATACCTTCTGTGAGTCGCTCGAACTCTTTTCGCTCGGCTGGAGCTGGGGCGGCGCGCACAGTCTCGCGATGCCTTACGAGGTCGCGTCGATGCGCGCCGAAGGGCAGTGGCCGCACCGCGGCACGCTGGTGCGTTTCTACATCGGCCTGGAGGAAGAAGCGGATTTGCGCGCGGATATCGAACGTTGTCTGACGGCGCTTGGGTAGACTTCCGACGCTCTCGGCCGGTCGTCGAGCAACCCCGTCGAGACGTGTTCCCGATGGGGTTTTTTCTTTGTCGATATAGCCATCGAGCCTGGCCGTTCGGCTGAATGTTCAACCTTCCATCACGCCGCTACGATGGTGCGCATCCCGACTAACGGTTGCGGCACGATGGTGAGCTTCGATGAAACTTTTCTTCTGGATGCGCTTCTGATGCTGGCCGTCATCGCCACGGCCAGCGCAGCACATCGGCATTAGAACAGGCGCAGCAGCCCGTCCAGTCCCACGAAATTGAAGGCCACGCTGGCCGCTTCGCGCACCACGGGCTTCGCGCGGAATGCAACGGAAAGTCCCGCTGCGGCCATCATCTTCAGATCGTTCGAGCCGTCGCCCATCGCGATTGCGCGGGTCGGCTCGATGCCCAGTTGGGCACAGGTCTCGCGCAACATCGCTGCTTTCACGTCTGCATTGACGATCTCGCCGATTACCTTGCCGGTCAGCTTGCCGTCCACGATTTCGAGCGTGTTCGCACGCGTGAAGTCGAGGCCGAGACGGGCCTTCAGCTTTTCGGTGAAGAACGTGAACCCGCCCGACACCAGCAGCGTTTTCAAACCGGCGGCCTTCGCGCCTGCAAGCATCTGCAGCGCACCCGGCGAGAGTTGCAGCCGTTCTTCGTAAACGCGCTCGAGCGCGCTTGCGTCGAGGCCCTTGAGCAGCGCCACGCGGCGCGTCAGGCTTTCGTTGAAGTCCTTGATCTCGCCGCGCATCGCGGCCTCGGTGATCGCGGACACTTCCGCTTTCAGTCCGCAGAAATCGGCGATTTCGTCGACGCATTCGATCGTGATCAGCGTCGAATCCATGTCCATCGCGACCAGCCCGAAGTCTTGCAACTTGCGGCCCGCTTCGACGAACGCGTAGTCCAGTTGATGCGTGCCGCAATACACGTCGAGGTCGGCGCGCTGCGCTTCGCTTGCGCCGGCGATGCGGATCGCGTTCGCGTCGATGGCGGCGGCATGCGTACCGCGCGCGAGCGCGACGAGCGTTTTGTGATGATCGGCGGAAAGAGGCGCGGGACTTTGGATGACGAGGTTCATTGGCGACGCGAGTGACGCAGGACAGGACGGGCGCGCGGCGCGCGCGGAAAATCCCGCTATTGTAACGGTTCGACGAGGTGCGCCACGGCGGCCCGCCTATGCAATCCCTCGGCAGCCGGTTCATACTGACGAGCCAATGCAGCCAACGCAGCCAACGCAGCCAACGCAGCCAACGCAGCCAACGCAGCCAACGCAGCCAACGCAGCCAACGCAGCCAACGCAGCCAACCATGCCCGCAGCGCCTGGACGCGTCGAGCCTGTCTGTCGCCGCGCATCGCGCGCGGTAAGTTGCGCAGGGCAGACAGCGGCGCGAGTAGCGTTGCGCAAACCAGGCGCAAAATCAAAACCACGACAAGCACGGAGACAACGCATGCCCCCCGCGACCACCAGCGACGCAGCCGCCCTCGCGCGCGACTTCGATTTGCGCCGGCTCAGTCCCGAGTTCTACACAAACCCCTATCCGGTCTACCACGCGCTGCGCACGCATGAGCCGGTCAAGCGCATGCCCGACGGTTCGCTGTTTCTGACGCGCTTTCGCGACGTTCAAGCGGTCTACCGCGATGCGAAAACCTTCAGTTCCGACAAGACCGTCGAATTCAGGCCGAAGTACGGCGACTCGCCGCTTTACGCGCATCACACGACGAGTCTGGTGTTCAACGATCCGCCGCGTCATACGCGGGTGCGCAAGCTGATCGCCGGCGCGTTGACGGCGCGCGCGATCGCCGCGATGGAGCCGGGGCTCGTACGTCTCGTCGACGGCTTGCTCGACGCCGCCGCCGAACGCGGCCGCATCGATCTGATCGGCGAATTCGCGTCGGCGATTCCGGTGGAGATCATCGGCAATCTGCTCGACGTGCCGCATGCCGAGCGCGCGCCGTTGCGCGACTGGTCGCTGGCGATACTCGGCGCGCTCGAACCGTCGCTCAGCGACGCGCAACTCGAACGCGGCAATCGCGCGGTGAGCGAATTCGTCGACTATCTGCGCCGCTTGGTGGCGCAACGTCGGCGCGAGCCGGGCGACCCGCTGCACGACGTGCTCACGCGTCTGATCCAGGGCGAGGAGGGCGGCGAGCAATTGTCCGAAGCCGAATTGCTGCAAAACTGCATCTTCATTCTGAACGCGGGGCATGAGACGACGACCAATCTGATCGGCAACGGCCTCGTCACGCTCGCCGAGTGGCCTGAACAGCGCGCCGCGTTGCTGCGCGAGCCGTCGCTGATCGAATCGGCGGTCGAGGAATGTTTGCGTTTCGAGAGTTCGAATCAGCTCGGCAACCGCATGGCGGCGCTCGACGCCGAAATCGGCGGCGTTCCCGTGGCGCGCGGCACGCCCGTCACGCTGTGCATCGGCGCCGCCAATCGCGACCCGGAGCAATTCGCGGAGCCGGACCGCTTCGATATCCGCCGCGCTCCGAACCGGCATCTGGCGTTCGGCTTCGGCATTCATCAGTGCGCCGGGCTGTCGCTCGCGCGGCTCGAGGCGCGCATTGCCATCGGACGCTTCGTGCAGCGCTTTCCGGCCTATCGGCTGCACGGCGAGCCGACGCGCGGCGGTCGCGTGCGGTTTCGCGGCTTCGCCGAAGTGCCGGTGGAACTCGACCCGGCGGCACGCCGAACGCCGTAGCTTTTGCCGACGCGGCGCAAGACTTACAGCCGATGCGCGGCGCGCCCGGCATCGCGGCGTCCCGCGTCAGCGCAAAACCCGTGGCACGCTTGCTGCTTCACGTAAAGACCTGGGCCTTGGGGAGCGCACGATGGCACACATGATCTGGAAGGGCGCAATCAGCTTCGGCCTCGTTCACGTGCCGGTGCAGTTGTACCCGGCAACGCAGCCGGAGAAGGTCGGCTTCAATCTGCTGGATAAGCGCACGATCGACCCGGTCGGCTACAAGCAGATCAACAAGCGCACCGGCAAGGATGTGACGCGCGATAACATCGTGCGCGGCTTCGAGTACGAAAAGGACAAGTACGTCGTGCTCTCGGACGAGGAGATTCGCGCGGCGAATCCCGAGTCGACGCAGACGGTGGACATCCTTGCGTTCGTCGACGCCGCCGACATCTCGTTCCTCTTTCTCGACACGCCGTACTTCCTCACGCCCGATCGCAAAGGCGAAAAGGTCTACGCGTTGCTGCGCGAAGCGATGAAGGCGTCGGGCAAGGTCGGCGTGGCGAGCGTCGTGCTGCACAACAAGCAGCATCTCGCCGCGCTGATTCCGCTCGGTCCGGTCCTCGCGCTGAACACGCTGCGCTGGGCCGCCGAAGTGCGCGACTTCGACCAGTTCAAGCTGCCGGTCGAAGGCGTGAAGGCGGCGGGCGTCAGCGCGCGCGAACTCGACATGGCGAAAAAACTGATCGACGACATGAGCGACAAGTGGGATCCGTCGCAGTACCACGACACCTTCCGCGACGACATCATGGCGCTCGTCGATCGCAAGATTCGCGCGGGCAAGACCGAGGAAATCACGGAGGTCGAAACGCCGCGCGAGTCGCGTCAATCGGCGGACATTCTCGATCTGTCCGATCTGCTCAAGCGCAGCCTGGGGCGCGGCAAGGGCAAGCCGGCGTCCGGTGGACGCAAGCGTGCCGCGGACGATGAGGAAGCTGAGGCCAACGACGAAGAGGCCGACGAGGATACCGATGCCAGCGCCACGCCCGCTCGCAAGAAGCCGAAGACGACGCGCGCGACGCGCGGCGGCGGCACTCGCGCCGGCGGCCGTTCCAGCGCCAAGACCGCGCCGGCGGCCCGCAAACGCCGCGCGGCCGCGTGAGCACGGAGCGCCCGATCCTGGAGGTTAGAAAGAGGAACCGCGAGAGGAACCGCGAGAGGAACAGTGAGAGGAACAGTGAGATGAACCGCGCCACCCAACCCGCGATGACGTCATCCCCATGAACGACAGGCTCGATCTCTACAACCGCAAGCGCCGCTTCGACGAAACGCCGGAGCCCGCGGGCACGAGCGCACGCAAGCGCGCCGGCCGCAAGACGAGTGCGCGCGAGTCGAACGAGGCGCTGTCCTACGTGATTCAGGAGCATCACGCACGGCGGCTTCACTACGACTTCCGGCTCGAACTGAACGGCACGCTGCTGTCGTGGGCGGTGCCCAAGGGGCCATGTCTGGACCCGTCGGTGAAGCGGCTCGCCGTGCATGTCGAGGATCATCCGGTCGAGTATGGCTCGTTCGAAGGCGAGATTCCGCCTGGCAACTACGGGGCGGGCACCGTGATCGTGTGGGACCGCGGCACCTGGGAGCCGGTCGGCGGCGCGGCGCAGGCGGCCAAAACCTACGCGGCCGGCAAGCTCAAATTCATCCTGCACGGCGACAAGCTGCACGGCGGCTGGACGCTGGTGCGCAGCCACATGCGCGGCAGCGGCGACAAGGAGCAGTGGCTGCTGATCAAGGAACGCGACGACGAAGCGCGCGATGAAAGCGAGTACGACATTCTGAAGGAGCGACCCGGCAGCGTGCTCGATGGAAGCGCGCCGGCGCAGAAGGGCGCGAAGACGGCGAAACGCGCGTCCGCGGCGAAGGAAGCGACGAGCACGAGCCGGACCGGCAGGAGCGCCGCCGCCAGGACCGCTTCATCGAACCGCGCGAGCCGCGGCGATCCGAAACGACCCGACATCGTGGCGACGCGCAGCGCGCAGTCGCTGCGTGAGCTCGCCGTGTCGCCGTCGATCGAAGGCGCGGTCGAGGCGAAGCTGCCCGCCACCTTCAAGCCTCAACTGGCAACGCTGGTCGACAGCGCGCCGCCCGGCGATCAATGGTCGTATGAGATCAAGTTCGACGGCTACCGCGTGCTGGCGCGCATCGACCACGGCACGAAGGGCGGCGCGGTGAAGGTATTCACGCGCGCGGGCAACGATTGGACCACGAAGTTCAGCAAGCAGGTCAAGGCGCTCGAACAGATCGACCTCGAAACCGCATGGCTCGACGGCGAGGCGGTGGTGCTGGACGAGAACGGCGTGCCGAGTTTCCAGGCGCTGCAGAACGCGTTCGATTCGAACCGTCCGCAGGACATCACCATCTATCTGTTCGACGTGCCTTTTCTGAACGGTTACGACTTGCGCGGCGTGCCGCTGCGACAGCGCCGCGCGATCCTGCGCGCGTTGCTGGAAGGCGTCGACGACAACGTGCTGCGCTTCTCGAACGATTTCGAATTCAGCGCCGAGGACCTGCTCAAGAGCGCATGCGACATGGCGCTCGAAGGCATCATCGGCAAGCGGCGCGACAGCGGTTATATGTCGGGACGCTCGTCCGCGTGGATCAAGCTGAAGTGCCGGCGTCGCCAGGAGTTCGTGATCGGCGGCTATTCGGAACCGTCCGGCAGCCGCGCGGCGTTCGGCGCGCTGCTGCTCGGCGTTCACGACAGCAAGGGCAAGCTGCAATACGCCGGGCGCGTCGGCACGGGCTTCGACGCCGCGTTGCTGCGTTCGGTGAAGAAGGAGCTCGACGCGCACGAAACCCAACGCATGCCGTTCGCGGCCCCGCCGCGCGAGCGCAGTCGCACGCCGGTGCATTGGGTCGAACCCGTGCTCGTCGCCGAATGCAACTTCGCCGAGTGGACGAGCGACGGCATCGTGCGCCAGGCGTCGTTCGTGAGTCTGCGCAACGACAAGCCGGCGAGCCAGATCGTCAAGGAAGCACCCCGCAAAGGAGCCGACGTGCAACAGCAAACCGATACCGCGTCCGCCGCCGCGCCGAAGAAACGCGCGGCGCGACGGGCCGAAGCAAACGCCGTGTCCGAGCCGGATGACACGCGTGCGAAGCAGGCAGGAAAAACCTCCGGCGCCAAAACCTCGGCCGCCAAAACCGCAGCCGCCAAAACCGCAGCCGCCAAAACCGCAGCCGCCAAAACCGCAGCCGCCAAAACCGCCACGGCGAAGTCGAAAGCCGCCTCGACTGCCTCCGAAGTCGCCGGCGTGCGCGTCTCTCACCCCGATCGCGTGATCGACAAAAGCACCGGCACGCGCAAGATCGACCTCGTGCGGTACTACGAATCGGTGGCCGACTGGATGCTGCCGTATCTGCGGGACAGGCCGGTATCGCTGGTGCGCGCGCCCGAGGACATCGGCGGCGAGCTGTTTTTCCAGAAGCACAGCCAGAAGCTGTCGATCCCGAACATCACGCAGCATCCCGGGCTCGACCCCGGCCATCCGCCGCTGATCACCGTCGAAACGATCGGGGCGCTGGTGGGCGCCGCGCAAATGGGCACCGTCGAGTTTCATACCTGGAATGCGGTGGCGTCGAACATCGAGAAGCCCGATCGCATGGTGTTCGATCTCGACCCCGACGCGTCGCTCGGCTGGGAGCGGATGATCGAGGCCGCGCAGCTCACGCGCTCGCTGCTGGAGGAGCTCGGTCTCACGTCGTTCTGCAAGACGAGCGGCGGCAAGGGACTGCATGTGGTGGTGCCGCTCGCCAGGCAGGCGGGTTGGGATGAAGTGAAGGGCTTTTCGCAAGCCGTCGCGCAGCATATGGCGGCCACGCTGCCGAAGTACTTCAGCGCGAAGATGGGCGCGCAGAATCGCAAGCAGAAAATTTTCGTCGACTATCTGCGCAACAACCGCGGGTCGAGCACGATCGTCGCGTTCTCGGCGCGCGCGCGGCCGGGCATGGGCGTGTCCGTGCCGCTGTCGTGGGACGAAGTCGCCAGCACCACGGCCGGCGATCAATGGAATATCGAGAACCTGCACGAGCGGCTCGCCGACCTCGCAGGCGACCCCTGGGCGGACTACCCGACGACGCGTCAGCGGATTACCGCGGCGATGAAAAAACGTCTGGACGGCGCGAAGTGAGCGCGCTGCCGCCGTTCTCAACGCATACGCAAAGGAGCAAGCCATGAAGACCGCACCGCAATCGTCGGACGGCGACAAGCAAGCCGATCCGCATGCCCGAAAGCATCCGCGTTCGTTGGAGGACGTGGCCGCGCCGCTGCCGCATGAAACCGATCAGAGCCCGGAATCGCAGCACGAGGACGATCCGCGGCGTGTCGGCAAGCAGGCGCATCGCGACATCGAACGGGGACTGCGGGATACCGACCGCCGCGGCGGCGACTATCAGCAAAAGACGCAGAACGACGCGCACGCCGATGTGAACTCCGAGGGCAAGGCGGGAGGCGGCGGGCGCGGCAAGCGGTGATCGCCGCAGTGATCACAGCAGTGAGCGCAGCGGTAATCCTTCAGCGAGCCCCGCCGCTCGGCTCGGCGTCCCAATACGGCGGATCGCCGAAATGCGCCGCGAGGAATTCGATGAACGCGAGCGTCTTCGGCGGCACGAACGCGCGGCTCGGATACACCGCCCAGATCGCCACTTCCTCGGCGAGCGGATACGCGTCGAGCACGCGCACCAGTTCGCCGCTGCGCAGATAGGGCGCCACGTCCCAGGTCGATTTGAGCGCGATGCCGAAACCGGCCAATAGCGCGTCGCGAATCACCTCGCCGTTATCAGTGACGAGCCGACCGCTCACGCGCACGTCGAGCGGGCCGGCGGGCGTCATGAACGCCCAGTCGCGCTGGTCCGACAGGATCATGCATTCGTGCCGCGCGAGATCCGACGGATGATGCGGCGCGCCACGCGCGGCCAGATAAGCGGGCGCCGCGCACAGCACCCGGCGGTTGACCGCCAGGCGCCGCGCCACCAGCGATGAATCCTTGAGCACGCCGACGCGGATCGCCACGTCGATTCCCGCGTCGACCAGATCGACCAGGTGATCGGTCAGCCGCAAATCGACGCTCACGCCGGGATAGCGGCGCAGAAATTCGCTGATTACCGGCGACACGTGCTGCCGCCCGAACGAGGACGGCATCGACACTCGCACGCGCCCCTGCGGTTCGGCCTGCGCGCGGCCCACCGAGGCGCGCGCGGCGGCGGCCGCGTCGAGCAGCGCCTCGGCGCGCGTCATGAACACTTCGCCGTCCTGCGTGAGACTGATGCGGCGGGTGGTCCGGTGCAAAAGCCGCGCGCCCAGCAGCTTTTCCAGTTGCGCGATGCGCGAACTCGCGACCGCCGCCGACAAACCGAACTCACGGCCCGCCGCCGACACATTGGCGAGCAGGGCGGCGCGCACGAACAACGCGACGTCGAGCAGATCGAGCCGTTCGCGTTCAGTGGAAGGTGCATGGGCGGATGGAGCAGGACGATTCATTCTTCTGAAATTCAAAAAGATGTTTCAGTCATTATGACGGTTTTATAAAAATAAGAAGGCGCCTAGGATGACGCCGATGGGATCGGTTGCCGTCGCCGTCCCCGATTCTCAAGCGCATCTTCATCCGAACCAACAGGAGCTTCTTATGAAAGCCGTAGGTCTCTATCGCTACTTGCCGATCGATCAAGCCGAAGCGCTGGTCGATGTCGAGATCCCGCAACCTCAAGCCACCGGCCGCGACCTGCTCGTGAAGGTCGAGGCGATCTCCGTCAATCCGGTCGACACCAAGGTGCGCGCGCCGAAAGACACGGTCGAAACGGCGCCGCGCATTCTCGGCTGGGACGCCGCCGGCACCGTGGTCGCGGTCGGACCGGAAGTCACGCTGTTCAAGGTCGGCGATCCCGTGTTCTACGCCGGCAGCATCACGCGGCCGGGCGCGAACAGCGAGTTCCATCTGGTCGACGAGCGCATCGTCGGGCGCAAGCCGGCGTCGCTCGATTTCACGCACGCGGCGGCGCTGCCCCTGACCGCGATCACCGCATGGGAAGCGCTGTTCGATCGCCTCGGCGTATCGCCGCAAGGCGCGGATGAAGGCCGCACGGTGTTGATCGTCGGCGGCGCGGGGGGAGTCGGCTCGATCGGCATTCAATTGGCCAAACAACTGGCGAAGCTGAAGGTGATCGCGACGGCCTCGCGTCCCGAGTCGGCGAAGTGGGCGACGGAGCTGGGCGCGGATCACATCGTCGATCACTTCGGCGACATGCCCGCGCAGTTGAAACAGCTCGGCATCGGGCAGGTCGATTACGTGCTGATATTCAACGACACCGACCGCCATTTCCCCGCCGCGGCCGAGGTCGTCGCGCCGCAGGGCGGCATTTGCACGATCGTCGAAAACAGCCGGCCGGTGCCGGTCGAACTGTTGAAGGCGAAGAGCGCCGCATTCCATTGGGAGTTCATGTTCACGCGTTCGATGTTCGGCACGCCCGACATGATCGAGCAGCACAAGCTGTTGACGGAAGTGGCGCGTCTCGTCGATGCCGGGACGTTGCGCACCACCGTCGGCCAGCAGCTCGGCAAGATCGACGCGCAGAATCTGCGCCGCGCGCATCGACTGCTGGAAGAAGGCCGCGCGATCGGCAAGCTGGTGCTGACGGGCTTCTGAAGCGTCGCGATCGGCCGGCAAAAAACGGCTTGCCGCAAGGGGGTTAACACCCGATCCGCGCGCAGCGCGCGCGGCGTCGCTTGGCGTTAGACTGGCGGGGCATCATGCAAAAACAGTTGCGTGTCTCGCGGCCCGGCTGGTGAATGCGCAAGCACCCATCGACCCGGCATGAACCTGCGCAGCCACGATGCTTCGCTCAGGCGGTAGCACCCACGCAGCACTCACGCGAGCGCGCAGCGGCACAACAACGAGGTGACAGTATGAGCTACCGCTTCAAACTCTCCGCCGTTTCAGTTGTCGCTTCTCTCGCTTGCGCGTTCGTGCCGGCGGCCCACGCGGCCACGCCGATCACGGTGACGTCGCAGTCCGCGCCCGACGGTCCGATCCGCTACACGGTTCGCGTCACGTCGAAACAGTTCGGCAATTCACAGGAAACCCGCACGATCCGCTCCGGCGAATCGGACGACTTCACGTGGAAAACCGTACCGCCGGGCGGGCCGGTTCCGGTGAGCGATGCGTGCCCGAGCTATTCGTCGCTGCCACTCGACACCAACGGCGCGATGATCCGTCAGACGCAGATCCGCTTCGCGCCGGTGGTGGCCAGCGACGGCACCGCAACCGTGCAACTGAGCTTCCAGGCGCGCACGCCGCGCGGCGTGAAGTCGGTGACGAGCGGCGGCAAGACGCTCCAATGTCCGAACGACGTGGCCGTCAGCCAGATTCTGCGCTTTACGATGCCGACCAACGGCAGCACGAAGAAGCTCACGCTGGCCGACGGCACCGAAGTGACGGTCAGCGCGAAGCGTTGAAGCCCCGTCCGCGGCGAGCCGGCATTCAGCGCGGCGCCGCGGCGCGCTCCACCAGCCGCGACGACAGAAACCGGTGCTCCGCCGAAAAGAGCCGCCGGTACGTGAGCAGCACCGCGCCGACCGTCCCGAGCGCCGACGCGGCGGCGATCAGAAACATGATCACGATCTGATAACGCACCGCCTGCAACGGCGACTGGCCGGCCAGCACCTGGCCCGTCATCATGCCGGGCAGGCTCACCACGCCGACCACGGCCATCTGGTTCAGCGTCGGCATCATGCCCGCGCGCACCGCCTGGCTCGCCGGCGCCCGCGCCGCTTCCCAGCGCGTCGCGCCGAGCGCGAGCGCCATCTCGACGCGGTCGCGCCGCGCGGTCAATTCCTCGGTCATCCGTTCGATGCCGAGCGAGACCCCGGTCAGCGTATTGCCGAGGATCATGCCGAGAATCGGAATCGCATACTGCGGCTCGTACCACGGATGAATGCGGATCACGACGAAGAGGCCGATCGCGGCGACGAGCCACGAACTGAACCCGATCGACAGCACGCTATCCGCGCGCTGTCCGGCATAGGAGCGGCTGCCGCGCTGCGCGCCCGCGAAGCCGGCGATCAGCGTCATCACGATCATCAGCGGCAACACCACGAACCAGTGGCTGTAGCGGAACACCCAGCCGAGCACGTAGCCGATCGCGACCAACTGCACGACGGTGCGCAGCGCCGCCCACGCGAGCTTGCGTTCGAGATCGAGCTTGAGCGCCACCGACACCGCGCCGTTCACGACGATCAGCAAGGCCGCGATCGCGAGGTCCCAGAGACTCAGGGTTTGCAAGGTCATTGGCGGAACGCCTCCTGCGCGGGCGTGACCGTGGGTTCGTCGAGCATGCCGGCGCGCATTGTCAGACGCCGCTCGCTCATGCGCGCGGCCTGGGCCGGATCGTGCGATACCCAGATCGACGCATGCCGGCCGGGATCGGCATCGAACCAGGCGCGCACCAAACCCTCGATCGCATGCGACGACTCCGGGTCGAGCGACGCGGTGGGCTCGTCGAGCAGCAGCACTTCCGGCGCAAGCTGCAACACGCGAATCAGCGCGACGATCTGCGCCTCGCCGCCGGACAGTTCGCTCGCGCGTTTGTCGAGAAAATCGTCGCCGCGGCCGGCCGCTGCCACGAGACTTGCCGCTCGCGCGCGATCGAAGCGCACGTCGCGATAGGTGCGCAACTCGAACGGGTAGCGCAGATTGTCTTCAACGCTGCCGTCGAGCAGCGCGGGCCGCTGGCGAATATAGGCGACGTTGCGCCGGTAGCGCGGAATCGCCGCGCGTTCGACCGGCCTGCCATGCCACACGATGCGCCCCGCATCGAGCGGATCGAGCAGGGCGAGGGCGCGCAGCAACACGCTCTTGCCGGAGCCCGACGGCCCCGTGATCGCGACGCGGTCGCCCGCATGCAACGCGAAGATGGTGGGCTGCAGCAGCGTCTGGCCGCGCAAGGCGTCGCGCCGGACGATGCCGTCGGCGAGCACGAACGGAACATCGGTCATGAGTCGTAGGGTGGAGAGTGGGCGTCATGTCGAAGGCCGTCGTTCGGGCACACTACGTGCTGGGCGAAGGGCAACGCAGAAAAAATAGCGGAGCCCCCTCGATGGCAGCGTGGAGCACGACCGGAAGACGGATCGGGAAAATCATCGCATGGCTGCTGGCGATCATCGTCATTCTGATTGTCGCGCTGACAGTTTTTCTCCTGACGTTCGACTGGAACCACGCGCGGCCTTACGTCAACGACAAGGTCACGCAGGCGATCGGCCGGCCGTTCGTCATCAACGGCGATCTGAAAGTGGGCTGGCGGCATCCGGTCGGCGAGACCGGCTGGCGCGGCTGGGTGCCCTGGCCGCGCTTTTCGGCGACGAACATCACGGTGGCCAATCCCGAC
Source organism: Paraburkholderia terricola (assembly GCF_900142195.1). Lineage (GTDB taxonomy): Bacteria > Pseudomonadota > Gammaproteobacteria > Burkholderiales > Burkholderiaceae > Paraburkholderia > Paraburkholderia terricola. Next base: position 190,952 of record NZ_FRAB01000001.1, on the reverse strand, counting down.
TGGGCCAAACAGCCGCATTTCGCCACGCTCGACGAGATCGACTTCCAGGTCAAGGTGCTGCCGCTGCTCACCCGCGACATCGTGATTCCGGCGATCAATCTGGTGAATCCTTCCGTCGATCTGGAACGCCTGCTCGACGGGCGCAACAACTGGACCTTCAAACTGAAGCCGCGCGAGCCTTCCGAGTGGAAGCTCGATCTGCACGATATCGCGTTTGAGAAGGGCAACATCGCACTGTCCGACCAGCAGAAGAAGATCGACGTGCAGACGGTCGTCGATACGCTCGGTCAGCCGATTCCGCTCGGCGAGGCGATCCGGCAGCAGGAAGCGGCGTCGCGCCGTGCGTCGGCCGAGGCGGTCGGCAAGTCGGGCGCGAACAAGCTGTCCGCGCAGGCCAATGCTCAGGCGGCGTCCGAGGCTTCGGCGGCCGCGGCGGCGGCCGCGTCGGGGGCTGCGTCGACCGACATCAAGGCGTCGGGCGCGACGGCGGCCACGGGCGCTTCGGGCGCGTTGATCGCGGGCGGTTCGAAGGGCGCGAGCCAGGCGGCGAGCGCGAGCGTCGGCGTCGGCGCTAGCGCTAGCGCTAGCGCGGAAACCAGCGCCGCCGCGGCGGCCTCCGTGCCGGCCTCGAGCGCCAGTGAAGCCGGCGACGCGGGCGGCGCGAAACCGCAGATGCCGTCGTATGCGATCGGCTGGACCGTCAAGGGCACCTACAACAAGACGCCGGTGGCGGGCAGCGGCAAGGTGGGCGGCGTGCTCGCGTTGCAGGACGCGAACCGGCCGTTCCCGGTGCAGGCCGACGTGAAGGCGGGCGATCTGCATATCGGTCTGGTGGGCACGGTCACCGATCCGGCGCATCTCGCCGCGGTCGATCTGCGCCTCTGGCTGCAAGGCAACAGCATGTCGCGGCTCTATTCGCTGACCGGCGTGACCTTGCCCGACACGCCGCCTTATGCGACCGAGGGGCGTCTCATCGGGCAGTTCAAGCAAAGCGGTAACGTCTTCAAGTATGAAAACTTTACAGGCCGGGTGGGCGGCAGCGATCTGAACGGGTCGCTGATCTATACGGCGCGCGAGCCGCGTCCGCTGTTGCAGGGCGAAGTGGTGTCGCATCTGCTGCAATTCTCGGATCTCGCGCCGGTGATCGGCGCGGACTCGAACGCGAGCAAGGCCAGGCGCGGCGATGCGAAGATGCAGCCGGCAAACAAGGCGCTTCCGGTCGAGGAATTCCACACCGACCGCTGGAAGGCGATCGACGCCGACGTGAAGTTCTCGGGCCGGCGCATCATCAAGAACGTGGACCTGCCGATCACGGACCTGTACACCCATATCGTGATGACCAATGGCGTGCTCTCGCTTGAACCGCTCAAGTTCGGCGTGGCGGGCGGCTCGCTGGCCTCCGACATTCATCTGGACGGCAGCGCGATGCCGCTCAAGGGCCGCGTGTCGACGTCGGCGCGGCATCTGAAGCTCAAGCAGTTGCTGCCGAACTTCAAGACGATGCAGAACGCGCTCGGCGAAATCAACGGCGACGCCGCCTTGACCGCGACCGGCAATTCACCGGCCGCGCTAGCGGCGACCTCGAACGGCGAGGTGAAGGCGCTCGTCACCGACGGCACCGTGAGCCGCCTCCTGATGGAAGCGGCGGGCCTGAACGTGGCGAACGTCGTGTATGAAAAGCTGTTCGGCAATCGCGACGTGAAGATCAATTGCGCGGCCGCCGATTTCGTCGCCACCAACGGCGTGCTCGATTCGCGCGTGTTCGCGCTCGATACGGGCGACGCGGTGATTGACATCGACGGCAAGGTGAATCTGCGCGACGAGTCGATGGACCTCGGCGTGCATCCGCATACCAAGGGGTTCCGGGTGTTTTCGTTGCGCTCGCCCCTCTATGTGAAGGGGACCTTCAAGGACCCGCACGTGGGCGTGAATCCGGCCGCGCTGGCGCTGCGAGGCGGCGCGGCGGTCGGGCTCGGTCTCGTCAATCCGTTCGCGGCGCTGATTCCGCTGCTGGCGCCCAGCAACAACAAGCCGCTGCCTTGTGCGCGCTTGCTCGCGCAGGTGCGTCAGGCGCCGACGGCGCCGCCGCCCGGGGTCAAGCAGAAGCCCAAGGCCGCCATTTCGCTCGAGGGCGCGCCGGTGAATAAATCATCAGGGGAAGCTTCGTCGCCTGCCGCGACCGGCAAGAAGCAGCCGGCGGTCACGGCGCCGGCGAGCGCGGTTGAATACAAGGGAAGCTGAGACCCACGCCGCTTGCGAACCGACAGCGGCGTTGCCAAGGACGAGCGGGTCGATGTGAAAAAGGCCTCGGGAACAGGCCTGTAAGAGGCCTGTATGAAGAACCTGCCTCGGCTATCTCAGCGAGCGCGGAGCGGCGTCTCCAGCGGCATCTTGCCGACGAACCCCGCGACGGGCACCGATGCGAGTGGCGCCGAACTCCGTCAGGATCTTGCCGCGAGCCCGGCTGGCAAACACCAGGAAGCCGAAGCCGTCGGCCTCGTACCAGTAGCCGCCGTTCTCCAGTCCGTCGAGCGGTTGTTCCAACGCGTTGGTGATGGATTCGATACAGCGCCGCCGCAACTCGGCCGGCGCGGGATAAGGCGGTTGCGCACCGCGCACGCTGCACAGGAGCACATCGAGTCCGGGCAGCACGTGTGCATAGAGCACCGGTTCGTCTTGCGCGCGAGCACGCGCAATCTTGGTGTCGAGCTGGCCGAACGGCTTGAAATGCCGTAGTACCGCGAGGAACGACTCATCGCCGTCCACCTTCGCGCGTCTACGCTTTTTCGGGAAGGACATAAAAATTCGCCTGAAAAAGAATTGCAAGAAACGCAGCGTCCTCATGCGACAACTCCCGGCTTCGCGCGCCGCACGTCGATCTTTTATAGCATACGACAAGGCTGGATTCACGATGATTCGACGTCTGCGCCGTATCACCTTCTCCCGCACGAATCATGCCGAACCGCCTCGCCGCGCGCTTTCGCTTCCCAGCACATCTGTTTCCATCATAGACGCACGAGGCGCCGAAAAAACATCTCACACCAATAAAAAAGTCGTTTTTGTGTGGGCCGGGCGCCTCTTGCGGCTACGTTGAAATATCTCTAAATCACGCCGATAATGGCCCGTCCGGCCGCGTCGCACTCGCCGCTCTGGCGGGCGCGACCGGTCCTCCTGAGTTGCCGCGGCTTGAATGACCCTTCGCGACCCTTCGGGCGAACATGAAACTATTCACCAAGGGGCTGCTGCTGATTGCGGTGCCGAGCGTGGTCGAACTGGCGCTTCTCGGCTTCGTCTTCGATACCCAGGAAGAGACGGCGCAGGCCGCGCGATGGGTCGCCAACAGCAAGCAGATCCTTTATCAGTCGTCGGCCCTCGTCGATCCGTTGCTGCGTCAGGCCGCGCGCGTGCGCACCGGCATGGCGGTCGGCGATCCGTCGTTCATCGACCGGCATACGGTATGGATCGATCTCGGCGACCGTCTTCAGAAACTCGACGCGCTGGTCGGCGGCACGCCGCAGCAGGTCGAGCGAGTACGCAAGATGCGGCAGGCGGTCGACGCCTATCGCGCCCAGGCCGTGATGATCTCGCAGGCGCTGCACGAGGGGCGCGGCGTGGCTTCGTTCGCGGCGCTCGAAACCGGCGCGCTGCCGCGCCAGGTCGCGGTGTTTCGCGACGAGCTTGCCGCGTTCGGCAACGAGGCGTCGCGGCTCGACGCCGAACGCGGCGCGGCGCTCGCGCGGCGGCGCGAGCGCCAGCAATACGCGCTGATCGCGGCGGTGCTGGGTTCGATGCTGATCTGGGCGGCCACGGCGGTGGTGTTCGCGCGCAACATCGGCCGGCGGCTGGAAGTGTTGACCGATAACGCCGAGCGTCTGGGCAACGGGCGGCCGCTCGCCGCGCCGCTGTCGGGCAACGACGAAATCGCCGCGCTCGACACGGTGCTGCACGAGACAGGCGCGCGTCTCGCCGAGGCCGACGTGCAACAGGCCACGCTGAAGGCGCGGCTCGAGGCGCGCGCGAAGGAACTTGCGGTGGTCAACGAGGAATTGCGCCAGGAGACGCAAGACAACGAAATGTTCATCTACAGCGTGTCGCACGATCTGCGCTCGCCGCTGGTGAATCTGCAAGGCTTTTCGAAGGAACTTCAGGTGTCGTGCGACGAGCTGGACAGCATCGTCGATGCCGCCGGCTTGCCGGAAGCCGAGCATCGGCGCATGGCGCATACTCTGAAAGGGGACGTGCGCGAGTCCTTGCAATATCTGCGCACCGCGGTGACGCGGGCCGCGGCGATCATCGACGCGCTGTTGCGGATTTCGCGCGCCGGCCGGCTCGAATACCATTGGCAGCGGGTGAGCGTCGGCCGCGTGGTGGGCCGGGTGGTGGATGCGCTGGAAGGCGCGATCGGTCAGCGCGCGGCGTCGGTCACCGTGCGCGAGTTGCCGCCCGTGTGGGGCGACCCGACGGCGATCGAACAGATATTCAGCAACCTGATCGGCAACGCGCTCAACTACCTCGACCCGGCGCGCACCGGGCGCATCGAGATCGGTGCGCTGGAGCCCGATCCGGTCGATGCGACCGACCCGCGCGCGGTGCGCATGCGCACTTACTACGTGCGCGATAACGGCCTCGGCATTCCGGCCGCGTATATGTCGAAGGTGTTCCGCGCGTTTCAGCGTCTGCACGGCGACGTCGCGAACGGCGACGGCATCGGTCTCGCGGTGGTGCGGCGCATGGTGGAGCGGCACGGCGGGCGCGTGTGGGTGGAGTCGGCGGAAGGCGCGGGGTCGACCTTCTTCGTCGTGTTGCCCGAGCAGCCCGCGCGCGCCTGATGCGAGACGGGTCGCGGCAACGGGACACACCGCGGAAACGCCATGAACATAGATACGGATCGTTAGCACGGAGGGCGTATGAGTCACGGGGAAACGGTCGGCATCGTGCTGATCGAGGATGACGACGGCCATGCCACGCTCGTCGAGCGCAATCTGCGCCGTGCCGGCGTTTCGAACGGATTCCTGCGCTTTCGCGACGGCCAGCAGGCACTCGATTACTTTTTCGGCCCCGCGCCGGCCGAGGCCGCTGCCAGCGGCGCGGGCGGCGGCGCCTCCGAGCCCGCGGCGAGCGCTTATCCGTCGCGCGACGATCTGACGAATTTCGTCGTGCTGCTCGACCTGAAGATGCCGCGAGTGGACGGCTTCGAAGTCTTGCGGCGTCTGAAAGAGTCGCCGCGGACCGCCGCGGTGCCGGTGATCGTCCTGACCACCACCGACGACCCGCGCGAAATCGCCAGGTGCTACGAGCTGGGCTGCAACGTGTACATCACCAAGCCGGTCGAATATGACGCGTTCATCGAAGCCGTGCGCCGGCTCGGCTTCTTCCTGCAGGTCGTCAAGCTGCCGCCGGGCCATCGTTTCGCGGTGCCTTGAGGTAACGTTCATGTGAAGCCGCACAGCCGCCGCTGGAAGTCACCTGAAAGTCACCCGAAAGTCGCTCGTGACAACATAACCACCAGACCTAGCCTAAAAGAAGATTCGCATGATCGAAGACGTGTCCACGCTGCCCGCCGCCTATGTGCTGGTCGTCGACGACGACGAAGGCATTTTGCGGCTCGCGCGCAAGTCGCTGGAGCGCGCCGGCTGCCGGGTAGCGATCTGCGCCAGCGTCGAGGCGGCCCACGAGCGGCTCGGCGCGGGCGGCCCCGATTTGCTGGTGCTCGACTATCAGCTCAGCGGACCGGAAACCGGACTCGACTTCTTTCGCCGCTTGCGCGCCGAAGGCGTGCGGATTCCCGCCATTCTGGTGACCGGCTTCACCGACGAATCGCGCGTGATCGAAGCGCTGCGCGCGGGCGTCTCCGACGTCGTGCCCAAATCCGGCGAATACCTCAATTACCTGCCCGAGGCGGTCGAGCGCGTGCTGTCGCAAGTGCGTTTGCAAAAAGCGTCGGACGAAGCCTTGCTGTTGCGCGACCGCGAACAGCATTACCGCACCTTGTCGGAGACGCTGCCGCATCTGGTGCTGACCTGCAACGCCACGGGCGACTGCGACTTTCTCTCGAAGCAGTGGTTCGACTACACCGGCTTGCCCGACAACAGCTCACACGGCCTCGCGTGGCTGGATGCCGTGCATCCGGACGACCGCGAGGAAATCCGCCGCACGTGGCTCAACACGGTGGCGAACAACGCGGGCGACTACCAGCACGAACTGCGGATCCGCCGCCACGACGGCGAATACCGCTGGTTCGACGCGCGCGTGGTGGCGATGCGCGACGCCGAGGGCAAGGTCAGCAAATGGTTCGGCAGTTGCACGGACATTCATTCGCAGCGCGAGGCGATCGAGGAGCGCGAACGCCTGCTTGCCTCGGAGCAGGCTGCCCGTCAGATCGCCGAGGAAGCGAACCGCGCCAAGGACCGTTTTCTGGCGATGCTCTCGCATGAGTTGCGCACGCCGCTCACGCCGGTATTGGCGGGCGCGAGCGTGCTGGAGATGATTCCCGATCTGCCCGATCAGGCGCGTGCGAGCGTGCGCATGATTCGCCGCAACGTCGAGCTGGAGGCGCGGCTGATCGACGACCTGCTCGATCTCACGCGCGTGGCGAACGGCAAGCTGCGTCTGTCGCTGGAAACCGTCGACGTGCACGACGTGATGGACAGCGTGCTCGAACTTTTCCGCAGCGAGATCCAGGTCAAGCAGCAGGACGTGCACGTGCACAAGAACGCGAAGCACCATTACGTGCTGGCCGATCGCGCGCGCTTGCAGCAGATGCTATGGAACCTGATCCGCAACGCCGCCAAGTTCACGCCCGATGGCGGCCACATTTACGTGCGCACGCGCGACGAACGCATGCAGGTGCAGATATCGGTCGAAGACACGGGCATCGGCATCGAGCCGGAACAGATCGGCAAGCTCTTCAACGCGTTCGAGCAGGGCGACCAGAACATGACACGGCAATTCGGCGGCCTGGGCCTCGGTCTCGCGATCACGAAGGCGTTGACCGATGTGCACGGCGGCACCGTCACCGCGCAGAGCCCCGGCGCGCATTGCGGCGCGACCTTCACGATCACGCTGCCGACCGCCGCTGCGCCGGCCGGCACGCCGTCCGTCGCCGTGCCTGACGAAGTGCATGCGGCCGGCCTGCTGAACATCTTGCTGATCGAGGACCACGTGGATACCGCCGAGGTGATGGCGCAACTGATTCGCAGCCTCGGCCACGAAGTCACGACGGTCGGCCGCGTGGACGATGCGTTGGCCGCCACACAGTTGCAGCGCTTCGATCTGGTTGTCAGCGACGTGGGCTTGCCCGACGGCACCGGCCTCGATTTCATCAAGGCGTTCCGCGAGCATTCGGATGCGCCGGCGGTCGCGTTGACCGGCTTCGGCACGGATGAAGACGTGCGTCGTTGCTTGAGCGCCGGCTTCACTTCCCATCTGACGAAGCCCGTTAATTTCGGCCAGTTGGAGACGATGATCGAGGGCGCGGTGAACCGAAAGGCGCAGCAAGGCGCTTAGGGGTTGCGCGTAGCGCCCGGCATGAAAGTGGACAGCGTGAAAAAAGGCCTGTTGCGACAAATCGCAACAGGCCTTTTTATTGGCGCCGCCCGATCCGCGGGTTCGCGGCCTAGCGCGGCGAGTTCTTCAGTGAATCGCGGATTTCACGCAGCAGCAGCACGTCTTCCGGCGGGGGCGGCGGCTCTGCCGCTGCGTCCTCGGCCGGCCTGCGCAGATTGTTGATGAACTTGACCATCAGGAAAATGATGAACGCGAGAATGACGAAGTTGATGGCCACGGTAATGAACGAGCCGTAGCCGAACACCGCGACGCCTGCCGTCTGCAGATCTTTATACGACTCGGGGCTGCCCTTGAAGCTGGGCGGAATATCGCCGAGGCGAATGAACTTGTTGGAGAAATCGAGGCCGCCGGTGGCGACGCCGACAACCGGCATGATCAGGTCTTTAACAACGGAATTGACGATGGTGGAAAACGCGCCGCCGATGATCACGCCGACTGCCAGATCCACCACGTTGCCCTTGAGGGCGAATTCTTTGAATTCCTTGACCATGCTCATTGAGGTTCCTCCCGAGAATCGATAAACGAATCATACCAACGTCGGACGAATAGGCGAGTGCTTCGGGCAGGGAAAACGAGGCGCGGTCTTTAGCCCGGAAACTGTGACTCGCCGTGGCGGGCGCGTTCGATATGCGCGGCAAAACTGACCGGATCGGTGTTGGTGCCGCACAGCAGCACGCCCACCCGTTTGCCTTGCAGCTTTTCGCGTAGCGGTCCGAGCAAGCCCGCCGTGGCGGCGGCGCAGGCGGGCTCCACAGCCAGCTTGAGTTGACCGAACAAGGTCAGCATGGCCGCGCGCAACTGGTCGTCGGAAACGGTGACGAGATCGTCGATATGACGGCGGCACAACTCGTAGCTGTATTCCTCGGTATGCGGCGACATCAGCGAATCGGCGATGCCGTGCATCTGGCCCATCTTGACCGTGTGATTGGCCGCAAAACTCCTGCCCATCACATCCGCGCCCTCGGGTTCGACGCCGTACACATGCACGCGCGGATTCGCGAGCCGCATGGCCGTGGCGACGCCCGCGGCGAGACCGCCGCCGCCGATCGGCAGGATCACCGCTTCGAGGTCGGGCGTTTGCGTGACCCATTCATAGCCGAGCGTGGCCGAGCCCAGCACGGTGCGATAACCGTTGAACGGATGCACGAAATAGCGGCCTTCCTCGGCCTCGATACGGCGCACCAGTTCGAACGCCTCGGCGATGTTTTCCGCGAACACGATCTCGGCGCGATACTGCCGGCACAATGCCACGCGCGCCGGGTTCGCCGCGCGAAACAGCACGACCTTCGCGCCGATGCCAAGACGCATGGCCGCATACGCCACCGCCACCGCGTGATTGCCGCCCGACACGCAGGTCACGCCCGCGCTGCGTTGCGCTTCGTCGAGTGCCAGCAGGTTGGTGAACGCGCCGCGCGCCTTGAAGCTGCCGCCCGCTTGCAGCAGCTCGAACTTGAAGTTCACCACCGTGCCTTCCATCGACGGAAAGTCGAGCCTGTCGAACACCGGCGTTCGCGCGACCCACGGCGTCAACGCGAAGTGTTGCGTCGCGATGTCGTCGAGCGTGGGGATCGGCTCGCCGTCGATCGTGTGGTCGGTATGCAGTGGCGTGGCGGTGGACATGGCGGGGGCGCTCGTTCGTTTGGTATGGGTGAAACGGTGCGTGGCGGCGGACGGTTTCAGTGTGCGTGCGCCTCGACCGACATGCTGTGAATGAACTTGTGCAGGAAGCGCTCGCATGCCACGAGCTGATCGAGCGCGACGAATTCGTTGGCCTTGTGCGCCTGCTGGATGTCGCCGGGGCCGCATACGATGCTCGGAATGCCCGCCAGCGAAAACAGACCGGCTTCGGTGCCGTACGCGACCTTGCGTTTGTCCTGATCGGCGGTCAGGGCGCGCACGAGTTGCGTGATCGCCGCCTGTTCCGATGAATCGAGCCCCGGCGCCGCGGCGATCCTGGTGATCTCGATGGCCGCCGACGGATGCTCGCGCAGCATCTTCGGCAGCAGCGTTTCGCGCGCGTACTGATCGATGCGCGCGAAGATCGGTTCGGGATCGAGCGTGGGCAGGTTGCGGAATTCGAACTGGAATTTGCATTCGGCCGGCACGGTGTTGATCGCATTGCCGCCGACGATCGTGCTGGTCTGCGCGGTGGTGAAGGGCACGTCGTACAGTTCGTCGAACGGACCTTGCTCGCGGAACTGATCGGCCATGTCGCGGATGTAGCAGATCAGGCGCGCGGCGTACTCGATCGCGTTCAAGCCCTTCGGCGTGAGCGACGAATGCGCGGCCTGGCCGCGCACGCAGCACTGGTAAGCGTTGATGCCCTTGTGCGCGACGATCGGGCGCATGCTGGTCGGTTCGCCGACGATGCAGCCGTCCGGCTTCACGCCGCGCTTCATCAGGTCCTGAATCATGAGCGGCGCGCCGGCGCAGCCCACTTCCTCATCGAACGAGAGGGCGAGGTGGATCGGCCTTGCGAGCTTCGCGCGCTGCATGTCGGGCACGAGCGCCAGCGCCGCGCCGATGAAACCCTTCATGTCGCACGTGCCGCGGCCATACAGTTTGTCGCCGCGAATTTCCGGCTTGAACGGATCGCTGTCCCATTGCTGGCCGTCCACCGGCACCACGTCCGTATGACCCGAGAGCACCACGCCGCCGTTGGTTTCGCCGTCGTGCGCGGGGATCGTCGCGAACAGGTTGGCCCATTTGCCGCTCGCGTCGTGCGTGAGCGTGGCTTCGATGCCGGCCGCGCGCAGTTCGTCGCGCACGGTTTCGATCAGGCCGAGATTCGGGTTGCGGCTGACCGTGTCCATCGACACGAGACGGGTGACCCAGGGAAGCGAAACCGGCGACGAAGCGTTCTGTGCGGAAGCGGATAGGGAAGAGGGCTGCGCTGATTCAGCGACATGGGACATGACGGACTCCGGCATTTGAGTCTTTCGATCATATCCCAAAATATGCCCCTTTCGTGCGCCGCGGCGCGCGTTTGCGCGTTGCAACATGAGCAAAAACGCGGGACGTGGCGCGTATTCCCGAACTTCGAGCGATCGGCGCCGAAAGCGGACGTCAGCGCGCGGCGACCGGGGCCGCGGTGCCGCGGCTCGGCGCGCCGAGCGCGCGCAGCGTTTCCTTCACCGTCGCGACGCGTACCGCCAGATCGGGGCTGCGCGTTTCGATACGCAGCTTGTCCTGGCCCGCGAGCTTGATGTGCTTGTGTTTCTGCACCATCTCGATGATCCGCATCGCGTCGACCGGCGGGTTGGGGATGAACTGCAAACCAATCACGGCTTCGCCCGCGTCGATCTTCGAAATGCCCAACGGCTTCGCCGCGAGCCGCAGACGATGCGTCTCCACCAGCGCGTGCGCTTGCGGCGGCAACTTGCCGAAGCGGTCGATCAGTTCTTCCTGAATGCCGTCGATCGAATCGTTGTGTTCGCAGTTGGCGAGGCGCTTGTACAGCGACAGACGCTCCTGCACGTCGCCGCAATAGTCCGCGGGCAGAATCGCCGGCGCGTGCAGATTGATCTCGGTGGTCGCGGCGAGCGGCGCGGTGAGGTCCGGCTCCTTGCCTTCCTTGAGCGCCTTCACGGCGTCGTTCAGCATGTCGGTGTAAAGCTGGAAACCGATCTCGTGAATCTCGCCCGACTGCTTGTCGCCGAGCACTTCGCCGGTGCCGCGAATCTCCAGGTCGTGCATGGCGAGATAGAAGCCCGAGCCGAGTTCCTCCATCTGCTGGATTGCCTCGAGCCGGCGTTGCGCCTGCTTGGTCAGACCTTGCGGATCGTGCACCAGCAGATACGAATACGCCTGGTGATGCGAGCGGCCCACCCGGCCACGCAACTGATGCAACTGCGCGAGACCGAACTTGTCGGCGCGGTGAATCAGGATGGTGTTGGCGGTGGGCACGTCGATGCCGGTTTCGATGATCGTCGTGCACAGCAGCACGTTGGCGCGCTGCGCGACGAAGTCGCGCATCACGCGCTCCAGCTCGCGTTCGTGCATCTGCCCGTGCGCGACCGCGAGGCGCGCTTCGGGCACCAGGGCTTCGAGCATTTGCCGGCGATTCTCGATCGTCTCGACTTCGTTGTGCAGGAAGTAGACCTGGCCGCCGCGCTTCAACTCGCGCAGCATGGCCTCGCGGATCACGCTGTCTTCCTCGCGGCGCACGAAGGTTTTGATCGCGAGGCGCTTTTGCGGCGCGGTGGCGATCACCGAGAAATCGCGCAGACCTTCGAGCGCCATGCCGAGCGTGCGGGGGATCGGCGTGGCGGTGAGCGTGAGCACGTCGACTTCCGCTCTGAGCGCCTTCAATGCTTCTTTCTGACGCACGCCGAAACGGTGCTCCTCGTCGATGATCACGAGCCCGAGCCGCTTGAACTGCACATCGGAGGAGAGCAGCTTGTGCGTGCCGATCACGATGTCGACGCTGCCTTCGTTGATCTGCTGGATGGCCGCGTTGACTTCCTTGGTCGACTTGAAACGCGACAGTTCGGCGATGCGCACCGGCCAGTCGGAGAAACGGTCGGAGAAGGTTTGCGTGTGCTGTTCGGCGAGCAGCGTGGTGGGCGAGAGCAGCGCCACCTGCTTGCCGCCCATCACCGCGATGAAGGCCGCGCGCAACGCCACCTCGGTCTTGCCGAAGCCGACGTCGCCGCACACGAGCCGGTCCATCGGCTTGCCGCTCGTCATGTCGCCGATCACGGCGGCAATCGCCGCGGCCTGATCGGGCGTTTCCTCGAAGCCGAAGCTCTCGGCGAACTTCACGTAATCCTTCGGTTCGAGCGCGAACGCATGGCCCTCGCGGGCGGCGCGGCGCGCGTACAGGTTCAGCAGTTCGGCCGCGGTGTCGCGAATCTGTTGCGCCGCCTTGCGCTTGGCCTTTTCCCACTGGCCGGAGCCGAGCGAGTGCAGCGGCGCGCTTTCCGGATCGGCGCCGCTGTAGCGCGAGATCACATGGAGTTGCGCGACCGGCACGTAGAGCTTGCTGTCGCCCGCGTATTCGAGGTGCAGGAACTCGGTTTCGCCTTCGCCGAGATCCATCGTGACGAGACCCATATAGCGGCCGATGCCGTGCTGCGAATGCACGACCGGGTCGCCCACCTTCAACTCGGACAGATCGCGCACCATCGAATCGACGTTGCTCGCCTGTTCCTGGCGGCGGCGTCCCGCGCGGCGCGCGAGCAGGCCGTATAGCTCCGTCTCGGTGATGATCGCGATGCCGTCGAGCGGCACGGCAAAACCGTTCGCGAGCGGCGCGACGCCCAGCGAGAAACGCTCGTCGCCGGTGAGCCAGTCCTGGAAGCTGTCGCTCGAAACGGGTTTCAGATGATTGTCGACCAGCAGTTGCAGCAGCGTTTCGCGACGGCCCGCCGATTCCGCGGCGAACAGCACGCGGTTCGGCGTGGTCTCCAGATAGGCGCGCAAGGCCGCGACCGGATCGTCGGCGTGACGGTCGATCGCCAGATCCGGCAGCGGCAGCGACCAGCCGCCGCCGGCGTTGCCGGGCAGCGCGAGCCGCGCGAACGGCTTGGCGAACGTGAAGAAGTCCTCATCCGACAGAAAGAGACGCTGCGGCTCCAGAATCGGCCGGTCGCGATCGTGCGAGAGGAAGTTGTAGCGCTGCTTCGTGTCGTTGGTGAAGCGCCGGATCGCGGCGTCCAGATCGCCGACGAACGCCAGTTGCGCGCCTTCGGGCAGGTAGTGGAACAGCGTCGCGGTTTCGTCGAAGAACAGCGGCAGATAGTATTCGATGCCCGCGGACGGCACGCCGTTGCCGATGTCCTTGTAGATCGACGCACGGCTCGGATCGCCCTCGAAGGTTTCGCGCCAGCGGCTGCGGAATGCGGTGCGCGCGGCTTCGTCGAACGGGAATTCGCGGCCGGGCAGGAGGCGCACGTCCTTCACCGGATAGAGGCTGCGCTGCGTGTCGGGGTCGAAGGCGCGGATCGAGTCGACCTGATCGTCGAACAGGTCGATGCGGTACGGCAAGGGCGAGCCCATCGGGAACAGATCGAGCAGCGAGCCGCGCACGCAGTACTCGCCCGGGCGCACCACCTGGCTCACGTGCTCGTAGCCGGCGAGCGTCAATTGCGCCTTCAGCCTCGCTTCGTCCAGACGCTCGCCTTGCGAGAACGCGAACGTGTAGCCCGCCATGAACGACGCCGGCGGCATCCGGTAGAGCGCCGTGGTGGCGGGCACGAGCAGGATGTCGCAGCGGCCCTCGCCGAGATCGTGCAACGTGGCGAGGCGCTCGGAGACCAGATCCTGGTGCGGCGAAAAGCTGTCGTAAGGCAGCGTTTCCCAGTCGGGCAGCAAGCGCACGCGGGCCTCGGGTGCGAAAAAGCCGATTTCCTGCGACAGACGCTGCGCGTCGACCGCGCTTTCGCACACCACCGCCAGGAGCGGCACCTTCTCGCGATAGGCGAGATGGTAGCGGGCGATCAGCAGCGCGTCGGACGAGCCGTGCGTGCCGTCGAAGACGAAACGCTGGCCGGCCTTGACGAGCGCGACGGGCGGGGAGTATTGCGATGATGCGGCGATGTCTGGCATAGAAGAGAAAAGGCGGCCTTGGGCTCACACGTGACCGGCAAGTTTACGCGTGTCGGGGCGTGGATGCGAAGGACCTATTATAAAATCCGTCCTTTACTTTCACTTCGCGGCATCCGCACTCGTGACTTCCCGTCTATTTGCCCTGATTCCGTGCGCCGGCACCGGCAGCCGTTCCGGCGCCGCGATGCCCAAGCAATATCGCACCGTCGCCGGCCGCGACATGCTGCATTTTTCGCTGGCGGCGTTCGACGCGTGCAGCGAGTTTGCGCAAACGCTGGTCGTGATCGCCGCCGACGACCAGCACTTCGACGCCCGCCGCTTCGGCGGCTTGCGCTTCGCGGTGCGCCGTTGCGGCGGGGCGTCGCGCCAGGCGTCGGTGCTGAACGGGCTGCATGCGCTCGCGGAATTCGGCGCGCGCGACGACGACTGGGCGCTGGTGCATGACGCCGCGCGGCCGGGCATCACGCCCTCGCTGATCCGCACGCTGATCGGCGCGCTGAAGGACGATGCGGTCGGCGGCATCATGGCCTTGCCGGTGGCGGACACCCTGAAGCGGATCGACGCCGCCTCGACCGACGGGCGGATCGCCCGCACCGAGGCGCGTGACGGCTTGTGGCAGGCGCAGACGCCGCAAATGTTCCGCATCGGCATGTTGCGCGAGGCGATTTTGCGCGCGCACGCGGACGGTCACGATCTGACCGACGAAGCAAGCGCGATCGAATGGCTGGGCCATGCGCCGAAACTCGTGCAGGGCAGCTTGCGCAACTTCAAGGTGACTTATCCGGAAGACTTCGATCTGGCCGAGGCGATTCTCTGCCGGCCCGCATCGGCTTCCTGATTCGACGACTTCAAATTTCAATTACCGGACTCGACGCAGATGGATTTCAGAATTGGGCAGGGCTATGACGTGCATGCGCTGGTGCCGGGGCGTCCGCTGATAATCGGCGGCGTGACGATTCCTTATGAGCGCGGATTGCTCGGGCATTCGGATGCTGACGTGCTGTTGCATGCGATTACCGACGCTATTTTCGGCGCGGCCGCTATGGGCGATATCGGCCGGCATTTCTCCGACACCGACGCGAAGTTTGCCGGCGCGGACAGCCGGGTTTTGCTGCGCGAATGTTTTGCCCGCGTGACGGCCGCCGGATTTTCCATTGCCAACGTCGACAGCAGCGTGGTGGCTCAGGCGCCGAAGCTCGCGCCTCATATCGAAGGCATGCGGGCCAATATCGCGGCTGACCTTGGCTTGCCTGTCGAGCGGGTCAACGTCAAGGCCAAGACCAATGAGAAGCTGGGTTATCTCGGGCGAGGCGAGGGGATCGAGGCGCAGGCCGTGGTTCTGTTGCTCAAGAATTGAGCCGCCGGGCAGACCTTCAAACGAAGGCGCGCGGCGGCGAAAGTAATCGCCGCGCCGCGCGTCGTCAACGTGTTTTTATTCCGCGGCAATGCACTGCGCCGCGGCATTGATCACCGCCGCAATACGCCCCACGTCGCGCAATTGAGTGGTGCTCATGCCTTCGGCCACCAGTGTGTCGAAATGCGATTTCACGCAGAAATGGCATTTGCCGATAATCGACGCGGCCAGCGCATACATTTCAAACCGCCGCTTATCGACCCCGCCATGCGACGCATAGGCATTCATCCGTAATTGCGCCGGCTGCGATTTCAAATCCGCGTTATCCGTCATTTCCACATACGGATACCAGACGTTATTCATTCCCATCAACGCCGCGGCGGTCAGCGCGCCATTCGTTTCTTCCGGAGATAAAACCCCGGCGTTGCGAATCGCATTCACGATGACCGTGCTCTTCGCGGCGAACGCCGCCGCGAGCGCCACGCCGACCGCGTCGTTGCCTTCCAGCGAAGAGCGCGCAATCGTCCCGTCCAGATTCAGCCGAATGTCCTTGGCGTAGTCGGGCACGAGCGCCTTAATCGAAGATAAGAATTCCATTGACATCTCCTATCAAGTTGTCGATAAAAAAGCCCGCGGCTTTTTCCAAGCTTGGCGGGCTTCCGGCGCCACGGCTTACAGCGTTGCGCCGCCGACCGCGCGGTTGCACGGGCAGAGTTCGTCCGTTTGCAGGCCGTCGAGAATCCGCAGCACTTCTTCCGGGTTGCGGCCGACGTTCAGGTTGTTGACCGAAACGTGCTGGATCGTGTTGTCCGGATCGACGATGAACGTGGCGCGCAGCGCGACACCGGCTTCCTTGTCGCGCACGCCGAGTTGGTCGATCAGTTCGCCCTTGACGTCGCCAAACGAATAGTGGTTCAGCTTGCTCAGGTCTTTGTGCTCGCGGCGCCATGCCAGCTTCACGAACTCGTTGTCGACGCTGCCGCCCAGCAACACCGCGTCGCGCTCCTCGAAGTCCTTGGCCAGCTTGCCGAACTCGACGATTTCCGTCGGACAGACGAACGTGAAATCCTTCGGATAGAAATAGAGGATCTTCCACTTGCCCGGAAACGACTGCTCCGTGATCTCTTCGAACGCCGAGATGCCGTTTTCTTCGTGGTTGTTGAAGCCCGGCTTGGCAGCCGTGACGGTGAACGCTTCGAGTTTGTCGCCAACAGTTTTCATGCGAATGCTCCTTCGTGTGTTGGAAAAAACAGCATGTTTGAGGCTATCAGCTCGTCATCGCGAGCGCGTTGCAAGGTTTTCAACTATAGCTCTATTGAACTATCCGTTCAGTAGTTTTTCGCTAACAACCCGGATAGTTATTATTCAACGCGGATGACCGGCGGTTCCGGCAGCGCGCTTGGCTTGACGGGGTCAAACGCCTTTCGCGAGCGGGAACTCGATCGTCACCTCGAGCCCCGGTCCTGGCGTGCGATTGCGCAGCCGCAGCGCGCCGCGGTAGCGGCCCACCAGGCGTTGCACGATTGCCATGCCAAGGCCGGTGCCGTTCGCCTGGGTGCGCGCGGAATTCACACGATAGAACGGCCGTGTGACAAGCGCTAGCTGGTCCTCCGGAATACCTGGACCTTCGTCGACCACCGAAAGTTCGACCCGCGAGTGCGACACCCGCGTTTCCAGAATCACGTGCGGAATGCCGTCGCCGTCGCTCAAACCGTACTTGCGCGCGTTCTCCAGCAGATTGCCGACCACGCGCCGCATATCGGTTTCGTCGGCTTCGATCACCGCCGAGGGCGCGAGGCGCGTGATCAGCCGCATGCTGTCCTCGCTTTGCATCCGCGCGGCCAGTTCTCCCGCGATCACGGACAGGTCGACCGGTTCGGGCACCCGCTGCACCGGGCGCGCGTAATCGAGGAAGCGGCCGATGATCATGTCCATCTGCTCGATGTCGTCGACCATCGCGTCCTTGGTCGCCTGGTCGGACGGGCTCATTTCGGTTTCCAGCCGCAGCCGCGCGAGCGGGGTGCGCAGATCGTGCGAGATGCCGGCGAGCATCAACGCGCGGTCGGCCTCGAGCTGTTCGAGGTCCTGCACCATCTGGTTGAAACTGCGATTGGTTTCGGCGGCGACGCCCATGCCGCGCTCCGGCAACGGCTCGGGCGATTGGCCGGAGCCGACCTTGCGTGCGGCCATGGCCAGCCTGGCGAACGGCCGGTTCACGAGACTCGTGATGAACGCCGCGCCGAACAGCGACAGCGCGAGCGCGAACACGCCCCAGCCGGCCCATTGCAGGCCCGTTGCGTTGTCGAGCTGGTCGCGGTCGAGCGCGACCCAGTAATCGTCGTCGTCGATCTTGAAGCTGATCCACACGCCGGGGATGTCGTTCACGCTCTGGGCAATGATGGTGTCGTCGCCCAGGCGCCCGCGAATGTCGTGTTCGATCAGCCGGTTTAGCGACTCGTCGGGCTGGAGCTTGTACTTGTCCGTGGTTTCGCGCGGATACACGCGGACCCCTTCATTGCTTTCCAGATCCTGCAGCAACGCGCGCCGCAGGTCGGGATCGGAATAGAGGAGCGCGGTGCGCGTGAGCTTGACGATCGCGACCAGTTGCAACGCCACGCGCTGCGCGCGCGGTTCGCGTTCGATCACGCGAAAGCTCTGAAACCAGGCGGCGAGACTGACCGCGATCAACAGCGCGATCAACAGAAAGGTCCGCCAGAAAAGGCCGCCGAACGCGAGCGTCAGGAGGCGCCGGTCGATCCGCATGGGCCCTTCTTATCTGGAACTATCTTGCATGGGACCAGAGTAAGCGCTAAAGCGCCAACTCCAGTCGACACGGGAGGCGAGAACAAACTCAGGCTGCACCGTCGGGAATGAACACGTAGCCGAGACCCCAGACGGTCTGGATGAAACGCGGGCTCCCCGGATCGGGTTCGATCAGCTTGCGCAGACGCGAAATCTGCACGTCGAGGCTGCGGTCGAACACTTCATATTCGCGGCCGCGCGCGAGTTCCATCAACTTCTCACGCGAGAGCGGCTGACGCGGGTGGCGCGCAAACACTTTCAGCACGGAGAACTCGCCGGTGGTCAGCGGAATTTCCTGGCCCGCCTTGGTGAGCGTACGGGTGGCGAGATTCAGCGCGAACTCGCCGAATTCGAACACTTCGGTGGTTTCGGACGGTGCGCCCGGCAACTCCGACGGCGACTGGCGGCGTAGCACCGCATGAATCCGTGCGACCAGTTCGCGCGGATTGAAGGGCTTGGGGAGATAGTCGTCGGCGCCCATCTCGAGACCGACGATACGATCGACGTCTTCACCCTTGGCCGTCAGCATGATGATCGGCGTGCGGTCGTTGCTGCCGCGTAGGCGGCGGCAGATCGACAGGCCGTCCTCGCCGGGCAGCATCAGATCCAGCACCAGCAGATCGAAGCGCTCACGCACCCACAGCTTGTTCATGGATGGCGCGTTCTCGGCAACATAGACGTTGAAGCCCTGTTCACCGAGGTAACGGCGCAGCAGATCGCGCAGGCGTGGATCGTCGTCGACGACGAGGATTTTCGAAGGGTTTTTGGTTTCCATGGTCGGCATCTTAGCGCGATTAGAAAGTGGTGCGCGGTTGCATCATTTATCGGGTTACAGTCAGTTACAAAATTTACCCGCCATGTGGCACGACGTAAAGCATCGACAGTTAGACTCCTTTACTGAATGCGGCTGTTCGGTGGATACTTCACTCGACTAAAACTCACGCGCCCGGCTCGTTACCGGGTTGTATACGCATTGAGGTAGCCGGTTGCCGCGCCACGAAGGGAACAACATGAAGGGAGGGGTTTGGCCGAATGTGCGTCTACGGGTGATTGCACTGGCGGTAGCCGGTACGATTGCAGGCTCACTGGCACCAACGCTCGCCCATGCCCAGCCTTCCGCCGACAGAGCTGCGAGTGAGCACGCGTCCAGACCCGCCAATCCGCGGGCAAACCGCCGCAACGCGAGTAACGCCGAACGCCCCGCCTCAGACGCGATGTTGCGCACCGCGATTCCTTCCGATCTCGATCAACATCGCCGCGACGGCCATATGACGCCCGACGAGCGGCGCCTCCTACGGCAGCATATCGAAGACGCCGTGCGCGAGCTGTATAAGCGTTAGTCAGTTTATGTGACGGTCGCCGCCTGGCTGCCGCGCGGCTTTCACGTCGGGGTTCTCCAGCCCTTGGCCCGCGCGAAAAATTTCGTTGCACTTCTCTCGTCAACTTTGTCATCCGTTCTACCGTTGAGTGGCGAGGACGCGGCACCTGACTGCCTGCGCGATTGCTGCTACTTGACATTCCGCCAACCCGGATGACCGATGACCCAATTACTCACAGGTGGAAATCGCCGCGGATGGTTTGCCATCGCCGTCATCACGCTGGCGGCGACGTACGGTTTGCAGACGGTAGCCGTCGCGCAGCAGAGCCCGCCTCGTGTCTCGCACGTCAAACATCGCACGCCGGCCCAGGCCTCCGCAGCGTCCGGCATTGAACAAAACATCCTTGCTGTGGACGACGCGCGCTTCTTTCTGACGCGCGTCGGCTTCGCGCCGGACAGCGCTGAACTCGCGCAATACGTCGGACTCACGCGAGCCCAGGCCGTCGACAAGGTGCTCGCAACAGCACGAACCGAAGCTGTCACGCCGTTGCCTGAGTGGGTCTTCGAACCGGTCCCGACACGTGAAGCGCGCAAGGCGTGGACCGCCGAGCAGCGTCGCGACGAGCAGCGCTTGCGTCGGCAGCGTTACGAAACATTGCGGGCATGGTGGGTGCGCGAGATGCTGGTCACGCCGTCGCCGCTGACCGAACGCATGACGCTCTTCTGGCACAACCATTTCACGTCGGGCCAGGACAAGGTTCAGTTTCCACAACTGATGGCGCGGCAGAACCTGCTGCTGCGCCGGGAGGCGCTCGGCAACTTCGGCACGCTGCTGCACGAGGTCGCGAAAGACCCGGCGATGCTGCAGTATCTGGACGGCGCCAGCAATCGCAAGGGCAAGCCCAACGAAAATTTCGCCCGCGAAGTGATGGAGCTATTCACGCTCGGCGAAGGGCATTACACGCAGCGCGACGTTTCGGAAGCGGCGCGCGCCTACACGGGATGGAGCCTCGATCCCGACACGCAGGCGTATCTGTGGCGCGCCAGCCAGCACGACGACGGCGAGAAGACCGTGCTCGGCCAAACCGGTTCTTTCGACGGCGATCAGGTGCTCGACATTCTGCTCGCACGGCCGGAAACCGCCACGTTCGTCGCGACCGGGCTGTGGCGTGAATTCGTCTCCGATACGCCGGATCCGGCGCTTATCGCGCCAATCGCCGCGCAGTTCCGCGCGAGTCATTACGAGGTTAAGGTGGCGTTGCGCGGTCTCTTCATGAGCGACGCTTTCTGGGACGAGGGCGATCGCGGCGTGCTCGTGAAGTCGCCGGCGGAATTCGTGGTCGGCACGCTGCGCGCGTTCGACATCGGTTACGACAACACCGCGCCGTTCGCCGCCCAGATCCGCACGCTCGGCGAAAACCTGTTATACCCGCCGAACGTCAAGGGATGGCCCGGCGGCGCGACATGGATCAACAGTTCGACGCTGCTCGCGCGCAAGCAATTCGTCGAGCAACTGTTTCGCGCCACTGAAACCGCCGGTCCGCGGCGCATGAGCGATTCGATGAACGCAAACGGCGAGGCGAGCGGCAGCGCCGCGCCGCGCGACATGCGGACGAATCCGCCGATGCAGCGCGCGACGGCGCGAGGCGCTCGGGATGCCAGGGGCGGCGTGCGCTTCGACATCGATAGGTGGCTCGCACAGTACAACACCGCGCCGACGGCGAAACCGGGGCTATCGGCCGAGCTACAACTTCAGCACGCGGTCTTGCCGCTTGCGCCGGTGAACGCGATCGACACCGATTCCACCGCGAGCGCTTATCTGGAAGCGCTGCTGATGGACCCGACGTATCAGCTCAAGTGAGCGCGAACCGCTGAAATGAACGGTCCGGCGGCGAGAGTGTGACGCGCCGTGACAATCGAACGAGGTGCAGTATGAAACGACGCAGCTTTCTCTCGATGGCCGCAACCGCCGGCGCGTCGCTCTGGCTGCCGAGCGCATTCGGCGCGCAAATGGCCGCGCCGGACGCGTCGCCCTATCGCGGCTACGGCAACCTGTTGATCCTCGTCGAGCTGAAGGGCGGCAACGATGGTTTGAACACCGTGATTCCGTTCGCCGATTCCACTTACTATCAGTTGCGCAAGAACATCGGCATCAAACGCGAGCAGGCGATTCAACTCGACGAGCGCACCGCGCTGCACCCGTCGTTGCAGCCGCTGATGCCGCTTTGGCAGAGCCGGCAACTGGCGATCGTGCAAGGCGTCAGCTATGCGCAGCCGAACCTCTCGCATTTCCGCTCGATCGAGATCTGGGACACCGCGTCGCGTTCCGACCAATATCTGCGCGAGGGCTGGCTCACGCGTGCATTCGCGCGGACGCCGGTGCCCGCGGGTTTTGCCGCCGACGGCGTGGTCATCGGCAGCGCCGAAATGGGACCGCTCGCGAATGGCGCGCGCGCCATCGCGCTCGTCAATCCGGCGCAGTTCGTGAAGGCCTCGCGTCTCGCCACGCCGGTATCGCTGCACGAGCGCAATCCCGAACTGGCGCACATTCTCGAGGTCGAGAACGACATCGTGAAAGCCGCCGACCGCCTGCGTCCCACTCAAGGCCTGGCGGCCATGAAGACCGCGTTCCCAGGCGGCGCGTTCGGCAGTTCGATCAAAGCGGCGATGCAGGTGCTCGCCGCCGCGGGCGCCCCGAAGGAAGCCGCCTTTGGCGGCACGCGGCAAGGACAGCCCGGCAACGGGCAGGGCGTCGCGGTGATCCGCCTGACGCTCAACGGTTTCGATACGCATCAGAACCAGCCGGCTCAACAGGCGGCGCTGCTCAAACAACTCGCGGAGGGATTCGCTTCGATGAAGTCGGCACTCGTCGAACTGGGCCGTTGGGACGATACGCTGGTGATGACCTATGCCGAGTTCGGCCGCCGTCCGCGCGAGAATCAGAGCAACGGCACGGACCACGGCACCGTGGCGCCGCATTTCGTCACGGGCGGACGAGTGCGGGGCGGTCTATACGGTGTACCGCCGGAACTCGGGCGGCTCGACGGCAATGGTAATTTGCCGGTCGGCGTCGATTTTCGACAGCTTTACGCGACCGTGCTCGGGTCGTGGTGGGGGCTCGACGCGTCGGCGATTCTGCAGCAGCGTTTCGAGCCGCTGCCCTTGCTGCGCGTCTGACGATGACGGACGCGCTTGATCGGATTCAACCCGCGGCCGTTGCAAGGTTCAAGCTATCTGGCGCGCCACGCGATCCATAGCTTGCGAATCGGCGTCAGTGCGATACGTTGATGCAGCACGTGATAGCCGTCGCGTTCGATTTCATCCAGCAGCGCCAACGCGAGCGCCGCTTGCGCGAGCAGCGTGCGCTGCGAGCGGCGCTCGCCGGTGGGCACCGCGGCGAGTGCGGCATGCAAC
This sequence comes from Paraburkholderia terricola, assembly GCF_900142195.1. Lineage (GTDB taxonomy): Bacteria > Pseudomonadota > Gammaproteobacteria > Burkholderiales > Burkholderiaceae > Paraburkholderia > Paraburkholderia terricola. The sequence continues at coordinate 167,949 of NZ_FRAB01000001.1, read as the reverse complement.
GCATCGCGGGCGCGCTTCGTCTGGAAGCGCATCAACCCGGTGAACGCGTCGGAATACTTTCGGTTGATCAGATCGGCGGCGGTGACGTTAAAGCGCTGCATTTCGTCGATCGGAATGTAGATGCGGCCGTGGCGTGCGTCATTGCCTGTTTCGACCACCAACTGCGCGAGCAGGAGCGCCTCGCCGAGCGGAGCCGACCACGTCGACGCCTGCGCGGCGTCTTTCGCCGTGGCCCGCGCCACCAGCGACGCGAAGGTGCCGCCGACGCCTTGTACATAGCGTCGCAGGTTCGGGTAGTCGAGGTAGCGTGCCTGGTCGAGGTCCATTTCGAAACCGGCAAGCAGCGCCTGCAACGCGCGGGACTCGTTCTCCACGTCGGGCAGATAGGCCGCGAGCGCCTTGGACACCGGATGCGACGGCGCGCCCGAAGCCAGCGCGGCGATTTCGTTTTGCCACCATGCGAGCTTGGTGCGGCCGATGGCGGGATCGCTTACCTCTTTCACCGTTTCCTCGAACTCGCGGCGCAGCGCGAACAGCGCGGTCAAAAGCGGCTGGCTTGTGGCGGGCCCCTGCCGAAGCGCATAGTAAGTGCTCGATCCGGGCGGCGCCGCTTTTTGCTGGCAATATTCGTCGAAATTCACTGGATTGGAATGTGGGGAAGAGCGGGCGAAGGGGGATGCGACTGGAGCACGGCGTGCGCGCGCCAAGCCAAAAATTGTAGCATCGGCGCCCTTCATGCGGACGGCCGGCCAGATGCAGACAAGCGCGAATCAATCGGTTAGAATCTCGCGCTTACGCTTTTGGGCGCGTGTTTTTATGCGCACAGAGCATGCAGGACATCGGGCAGGGCGCACAGCGGCTTGTCCGGCTGCGAGGGTGGCGAAATTGGTAGACGCACCAGGTTTAGGTCCTGACGCCCGCAAGGGTGTAGGGGTTCGAGTCCCCTCCCTCGCACCAGGTATGTGAAGCGGATGTAGCGGAGAACCCCGTCGAGTCTTTGGACCGGCGGGGTTTTTTGTTTTTACGTGCGCTTTGCGCGCCGCTCAGACGCCCGGCGGCTGTGCTTGCGTGCCCGGCAACTCAGCCTGCGCCGCGCCTTCGAGGAAACGGCGCGTCGATTCGAACGCCTGCAGCATCGGCTCCGGCCACGGCGTTTGCAGCATGACCGCCTGATGGTTTTCGAACGCCGACGACAGTAGTTTCGCCAGTTCGGGCGAGCGCAAATGACGCAGCAATACGCTCACGGCAATCGCCGCGGCCTGGCTCGCGCCCGCGGTCTGGAGTTCCGAAGCGGTGAGGGCGGCGACCTGTTTGTTGATGTCCACTGAAAACTTCCTTGGATGAAGATGGGAGATTGAAGGGCTCGGGGGCCGGTTCCGGAATTTTGACATGCCTGGCCGGTTGCCGCGAACGTGGCAGGTTCCCGTGCTTGCGGCGTTCGAGATGGTGGCGAGGGTTTTCCGGCTGCTCGATCCGGCGAGCGATAGATGGCTGGCTATCAAGTAAGCGCATCTGCCGTACCGGTCCGATGTCATGTCGAACGCGACGCTCACGCAAGCTTCGGTATCGATACTGTCAACAGCCTGCGCACCCGGCATAATGATCCGGGCGACGCGCTGCTTACGGCGGTCGCCGTCAAACTGTTTCTGTTCGAATTGTCGCCTCTGGCGGGGAGTCGAGCGGATCGTATCGTTTATCGGCATTGGCTTGACGTGGCTGCCGATCGGCTGTCTCTTGCCGATGCCGCCCAATGCCGTGGTTCTGGAAACCGAGCAATGAAGCGTGTTTTGATCCTGACGGGCTGGTGTCTTGCGATCGCGTGCGTGTACGCGCCCGCGCAAGCGAACGCGGCGGAGCATTTTGCGCGGCATTTCGCGCTCGATCTCGAAGAGGGCGCCGCGTATTACAGCGTGACCCTGCCGGCCGCCGTCTACGCGGCCAGCCAGCGTAATGATCTCGGCGACCTGCGCGTGCTCGACGGAGCGGGCGAATCCGTGCCGTATGCGCTCGACGCGCCGCGCGAGCCTGCCCGCAAACCGCCCGTGTTGCGTCCGGCGCGCTGGTTTCCGTTGCGGACAGCCGCTCGAGGCAGCACCGGCGCGCCGCTCGGCGTCACGATCGCGTCCGACGGCTCACTGCGCGCGACCGCGGCGCCGCCCGGCCGCGCGCAACACGACACGGACCTGATCGATGCCGGACACGCGCCTCGCACAGGGCGGGTCGACGCGTTGGTCGTGCGTGTGCGGGACGACAATTACCAGGGGCGCGTCACCGTCGAATCGAGCGAGGACTTGCGCAACTGGCAACCGGCCGGCGATGCGCAACTCCTCAAGGTCAGCTACAACGGCGGCACGCTGAGCCAGGACCGTATCGAACTGGACAGCGAGCATGCGCGCTATCTGCGTTTGCACTGGCTCGACGGCTCGCCTTACGTCGAATCGATCGACATCGAAGTGCAGGCGGGCGGCGCCGCCGAGGCGCGGCGCGCGAACGCGCAGCGCATGTGGCGCGAAGGCATCGTCGCCCACGCGGGCCCGAAAGCCGGCGAGTATTTCTTCGACACGGGCGGCCCTTATCCCATCGACCGTTTGCGCCTGAATTTGCCGCAGCCTAATACGGTGGCGCCGGTCGTCGTCTATTCGCGCGCGGGTTTGGGGTCGGCCTGGCGCCAGGTTTCCAGCGCGACGCTGTATCGCCTGCATAACGAGGCGGTCGAGCAAAGCAATCCGCCGCTGGAGCTGGCGTCCGACACGGATCGTCAATGGCGCGTGGTGGTCGATACGCGCGGCGGCGGCCTGGGTAGCGGCGCGTTGACTGTCGCCGCGGGCTGGCGTCCCGCGACGCTGACCTTCGCCGCGCGCGGGGGCGCGCCGTACGCGCTGGCGGTGGGCAGCGCGGCGGAGGTGTCGTCGGCGGTGAGCACGGAAGCGCTGGGAATGGGCGCCTCCTCGGTTACCGCGACAGCGCGGGTGGGCAGCGCGTTGTCCGCTGAGCAACGCGATGCGCAATCCGCGGGCAAGCATCCGGAAGCGTCGCGCCGCTATTTGTTGTGGGCGGCGTTATTGCTGGCTGTCGGGTCGCTCGGTGCGATTGCGTGGCGGCTTGCGCGCGGAGCGCGGGCTCAGGCTCAGGTGGGCGCGGCAGCCGGTAGGGGCAGTGAAGCGGCGCCCGGAGGGTCCGGCGCGGCGAGCGTTGCGCCTGGCGAGCCGAGCGCGAGCGACGTCCCCGGTCACCTTGACGGCAAGGCATGAGCGCAGGCACGGGAATCAGGGACGAAGAATCGCGCGGACCGCGAAGTCGCCCGACTTCGGCGCGCGCAGTGCCAGGCGGTACGCGCGGCGTTGTGCACACCGCGCCACACCTAGAGACGCGGTGTGCGCAACGGAAGATGAGCGCCGCGCACAGCAGATGGATCGCACAGTACGGGTAGCGCATAACCACTACAGCATTGCGCCACCAGGAATCAGTGCGTGCGACCGGCACCGGGCGCTCACCCGTCGTTTGCCGTCATCGTATGGATGACCTTATCCAGCGCGTAGCCGAACGCGATCTTTTCCTGCTCGCCGAGACAGTCGAACAGGTCGTCGTTCCATTTACGCGCGATCGGCATCACCTTCCGATATAGCGCACGCCCCTCCGCGGTCAACGACACCAGCACGACGCGGCCGTCGTCCGCGCTCGGCTCGCGCTTCACGAGCCCCTGCCTGATCAGCGCCTCGGCTGCGCGGCTCGCCTGACTTTTGTCGAGATTGGCGTGCCGCGCCAGTTCCATGATCGAAAACGGTCCGAACGAGCCCACCGACGCAATCACGCGCGCTTCGGGCAAGGTCACGCCGAGCTTCTGCTGGTAGCGCTCGCTGATGCCGCGCTCGGCGAGCTTGTTCAGCACATGCAGACGGTAGGTGAGGAACTGTTCGAGCCCGGCTTTGGCGGAGTCCTTCATGGTCTTCCCGTAATGAGTGGCGCGAGTGCTTCGGCTGACCCAAGTCGTTCGATCAGTGTGCCTTGATCGTTGCGGCGACCGTGCCCGACGGCCACTGCGGACCGTACTCAGCGCGCGCCGTACTTCAGGCGCGTCAACTGTTCGGCTTCGTCGGCGAGCAAACGCGCCGCGTCGTTGATCGCGGCCTCGAGCGTGATCGGGCCGGGCGCCGGCGAGAAGCAGCCGCTGAAGTACTCGGCAAGCCGGGGCAGTGCCGCCGAGTCGACCGCGCCGGAGAGCAGCGTGGCCGGCACGCCCGCCGCCCTTGCATGACGGCAGGCGATGAAGGGCGCCTTGCCGTGCAGCGTCTGGACGTCGGAGCGGCCCTCGCCGGTGATCAGCCAGTTCGCGCCTTCAAGCGCTGCGTCCAGACCGATTTGCCGCGCGACGGTTTCCGCGCCAGGCTCGAACCGCGCGCCGAGCATATGCAGCGCGAAGCCGAGGCCGCCGGCCGCGCCCGCGCCTGGCTGATCGCGCGCCGATCGCCCGAGCGCCCCTTCCAGCAGATCGGCAAAATGAGCGAGGGCGGCGTCGATCGGCGCAATCTGCTCCGGCTTCACGCCCTTTTGCGGACCGAACACAGCCGTCGCGCCGTGCGCACCGGTCAGCGGGTTGTCCACGTCCGACATGGCCACGAACTCGGTGTCCGCGAGTCGTGCGTCCAACTGCGAGACATCAAGGCGCGCGACGCGCGCCAACTGTTCGGGTGAGGCGTCGAGTTCCTTGTCCTGGGCGTCGAACAGTTTCAGGCCGAGGCCGGCTAGCAGGCCCGCGCCGCCGTCGTTCGTGCTGCTGCCGCCGAGCGCGACGAAAAAGCGCCGCACGCCCGCGTCCAGCAGCGTGCGAATCGCTTCGCCCATGCCGCGCGTGCTGCGCGCCTCGACCGGCACGCCCATGCCCACGGGATCGGTAATGCCGACGACCTCGGCCGTTTCGACGATCGCGCTGCCGTCGGTCAGCAGGCCGACAAGCGCTTCGCGCAGCGGACCGGCCGCGCCACGCACGTTCAGCTTGCGGCGTTCGCCGCCGCTCGTGAGCATGGCGTCGAGCGTGCCTTCGCCGCCATCGGCCATCGGACAGATGCGCACGTCGGCGTCAAGACGCGCGCGCAGGATGCCGGACGCGATCGCCTGCGCGACCTGCTCCGCGCCAAGCGAGCCTTTGAAGGAATCGGGAGCGATGACGACGACAGGCGAGGACGGCGAATTCGGCATGGTGTCTCTGAATGGTTGGAATCGTTGCGAAGACGGGGAACAGGCGGAAACCGGAGGCGAACCCCGAGTGCGTCCGTAAGCTTATCAGCATGGGCGCGCCGACTGAATATGTCGAAAGGCATAGGCGGAATCGCCGCGGCAAGCGGTTGTCATGGCGCCTGTCGGGCTTGTTTTCGCATGGCCGCGTGGTGCCGGCGGCAAGTTGGAGCCGAAATAAAAACTGGCTCGAAACAGCGTGGAAAGCGGCCCGAACACCGAGAAAAAGGCGCGCAATCATCGAATCCCGGTTGATCGCACAAATAGTTTGCTAAAATATTCGGCTCTTTGGACCCAACCGTGCTGCCGGCGGCCTGCAAGCCCGCGGCGCAGGCGCGCAATCGACGCGAAGCGACGTCGAAAAGCGGCACGGAGAAGATAACTGATTCGCTCGAATAATTTTAGGACGATTGAAGCCATGGCTAACGTTGTTGAAAACCTCGGCAAGCTCGAACGCCGCGTAACGATTTCCCTGCCGAAGGATGCCGTGCAGAAGGAAGTGGACTCGCGTATCCGTCAACTCGCGAAGAACGTGCGCATGCCGGGTTTTCGCCCGGGCAAGGTGCCGCTCAAGATGGTGACGCAACAGTACTCGGGCCAGGTGGAAGCCGAAGTGCTGAGCGACAAGGTCGGCAAGGAATTCTTCGACATCAGCCGCGCCGAGAACCTGCGTGTGGCCGGCCAGCCGAGCTTTGCGCCGAAGTCCGACGTCGCCGAAGGCGACTACGCGTTCGACGCGACCTTCGAGGTGTACCCGGAAGTGAAGTTGGGCGACGTCGCCACGGCTGAAATCGAACGCACCACCACCACCATCAGCGAAGCGGAAATCGACCGCACGCTGGAAATCCTGCGCAAGCAGCGCGTGCATTTCCACGCTCGCGGCGAAGCCGGCGAGCATGGCGACGGCGGCGCGGATACGGCGGCCAAGGAAGGCGATCGCGTGACGGTCGACTTCGTCGGCAAGATCGACGGTGAAGTGTTCCAGGGCGGCAGCGCGGAAGACTTCGCGTTCGTGCTGGGCGAGGGCCGCATGCTGCCGGAATTCGAAAAGGCGGCGCTGGGCTTGACCGTCGGCGCATCGAACGAATTCGACCTGAAGTTCCCGGACGACTACCACGGCAAGGAAGTGGCGGGCAAAACGGCGCAATTCACGATCACGATGAAGAAGATCGAATGGCCGCATCTGCCGGAAATCGACGCGGACTTCGCGAAGTCGCTCGGTATTGAAGACGGCGATCTGACCAAGATGCGCGCTGAGATCAAGGACAATCTGGAGCGTGAAGCCAAGCGCCGCATGCAAGCGATCGTCAAGAACCAGGTGATGGACGCGCTGCTGAGGATTTCGGAACTCGAGGTGCCGAACGCGCTGATCGAACAGGATCAGGAACGCCTCGTCGCGATGGCGCGTCAGGATCTGGAGCAGCGCGGCGTGCCGAACGCAAAAGATGCGCCGATCCCGGCTGCCATGTTCAAGGAGCAGGCGGAGCGCCGCGTCAAGCTGGGCCTCGTGCTGGCCGAACTGGTCAAGGCCAACGATCTGCAAGCCAAGCCGGAGCAGATTCGCGCCGAAGTGGACGAGTTCGCGAAAAGCTATGAAGACCCGAAGGAAGTCGTCCGCTGGTATTATTCCAACCAGCAACGTCTTGCCGAAATGGAAGCGTACGTCGTTGAAGCCAACGTCGTCGATTTCGTTCTCAGCAAGGCCAAGGTGACGGACAAGGAAGTGAGCTTCGAAGAACTGGCAAGCGCAACGGCGCAAGCGTAAGCGTCGCTGCAACGGCGTGCCGGCTGTCGGAGCGACGGCCCGCACGCCGTTTTTTCGTGCTGTGAACGTGCGTTGCGTCCTGCATGATGTCTGTACTGGCGTGCGCTTCGCCTTGCACTGACCGCATGCTTGAATACGGGCTGACTCACCACAACCTGTCTAGCATCCATAGTTAGAATATTTCCAGACAAGGATCCATTGCATGACCTTTCGCGCCCAAATGCTGGACACGTTGACCTCCCAGTCGTCCCGGGATCTCGAAGCGCAGGCGCTCGGACTGGTGCCGATCGTGGTGGAAACGAGCGGCCGGGGCGAGCGCTCGTATGACATCTATTCGCGTCTGCTCAAGGAACGCATCGTGTTTCTGGTCGGTGAAGTGAACGACCAGACGGCGAACCTCGTGGTTGCCCAAATGCTGTTTCTCGAAAGCGAGAATCCGGACAAGGACATCAGCTTCTACATCAACAGTCCGGGCGGCTCGGTTTCGGCCGGCATGGCGATTTACGATACGATGCAGTTCATCAAGCCGGACGTGTCTACGTTGTGCATGGGACTCGCGGCTAGCATGGGCGCGTTCCTGCTGGCGGCGGGTGCGAAGGGCAAGCGCTTCGCGCTGCCGAATTCGCGGGTGATGATTCACCAGCCGCTGGGCGGCGCGCGTGGTCAGGCGTCGGACATCGAAATCCAGGCGCGCGAAATTCTGTATTTGAAGGAGCGGCTGAATCATCTGCTCGCGCACCACACAGGCCAGCCGGTCGAGCGTATCGCGCGCGACACCGACCGTGACAATTTCATGTCCGGCGATGACGCGCAAGCTTACGGTCTGGTCGATCAGGTGGCGCATAAGCGGCCTTGAACCGGTGCGATTTTGCCCCGAAATGGGGCAAAATCGTCATCGGACCGGTTGTGAAATAATCAAGACTCGTCCGAGCGCCTGCGGCAAACGCCGTCATCTGGCTCATTAGCCCTGCCGCGCCCAACTGCGAGGCGGGGGCAAACGGCGTATCATGTAATCGAGTGTCCGGAGGCTCACACATCTATGGCGGACAAGAAAGGTTCTAACAGCGAGAAGCTGTTGTATTGCTCGTTCTGCGGCAAGAGCCAGCATGAAGTCAAAAAACTGATTGCAGGCCCGTCGGTGTTCATCTGCGATGAATGTATCGACCTGTGCAACGAAATCATCCGCGATGAAGCTGCAGGCGCCGGCATCGAAGCGGGCTTGTCCAAGTCCGATCTGCCGAGTCCGCAGGAAATCCGTGAAATCCTCGATCAGTACGTGATCGGTCAGGAGCGCGCGAAGAAGATCCTCGCGGTGGCGGTGTACAACCACTACAAGCGCCTCAAGCATCTCGACAAGAAGGATGAGATCGAGCTGTCCAAGAGCAACATCCTGCTGATCGGCCCGACCGGTTCCGGCAAGACCCTGCTCGCGCAGACGCTCGCGCGCCTTCTTAACGTCCCGTTCGTCATTGCCGATGCCACGACGCTGACGGAAGCCGGCTACGTCGGCGAAGACGTCGAGAACATCATCCAGAAGCTGCTGCAAAACTGCAATTACGAAGTGGACAAGGCTCAGCGTGGCATTGTCTACATCGACGAAATCGACAAGATCAGCCGCAAGTCGGACAACCCGTCCATCACCCGCGACGTTTCGGGCGAAGGTGTGCAGCAGGCTTTGCTCAAACTGGTCGAGGGCACGATGGCGTCGGTGCCGCCGCAGGGCGGACGTAAGCATCCGAATCAGGACTTCATCCAGGTCGACACCACCAACATTCTGTTTATTTGCGGTGGCGCATTTGACGGACTCGAGAAGGTCATCGTCGATCGCACCGAGAAAACCGGGATCGGCTTCGGCGCAAGCGTGAAGAGCAAGCAGGACCGTGACGCGGGCGAAGTGCTGCGCGAAGTGGAGCCGGAAGATCTGATCAAGTTCGGTCTGATTCCGGAACTGATTGGCCGCCTGCCGGTGGTCGCCACGCTCGGCAAGCTCGATGAAACGGCGCTGATGAAAATTCTGGTCGAACCCAAGAACGCACTGGTGAAGCAGTATCACAAGCTGTTCAATATGGAGCGCGTCGAGCTGGAAATTCGTCCGGCCGCTTTGCAGGCTGTCGCCCGCAAAGCGATCCGTCGCAAAACGGGCGCGCGGGGTCTTCGCTCCATCCTGGAACAGGCGTTGCTTGACGTCATGTACGATCTACCGCAGATGAAAGGTGTTAGCAAGGTTATCATCGACGACAACGTTATTGACGGTGACGGCAAACCGCTGCTGATCTACGAAGACGCGCCAAAAGTGGCGGGTTCGAACTGATCGGCTTCGGGTTCTGCAAAAAGCCGTTCATGGCGACGTGAACGGCTTTTTCGTTTATCGTGTGGTCAGGATGCTAGTTTTCACTATGGAGTCACTGAACCTTCGGAGTCACTGAACTTTTCCCACACGCGGAGGCTTGCAATATTTTCTGCCGGCCTCACCTATCGAACGAACTGATTCCACTCATGGGGAAATGAAATGTCAGGAACCCAACTCCTTCCGCCGGAACGCATTACGCTCCCGCTGCTCCCGCTGCGTGACGTAGTCGTCTTCCCGCACATGGTGATTCCGCTCTTCGTAGGCCGCCCGAAGTCGATCAAGGCTCTCGAAGCAGCGATGGAAGGCGGCAAGCACATCATGCTCGTCGCCCAAAAAACGGCTGCGAAAGATGAGCCGACCGAAAAGGACATGTACGAAGTAGGGTGTGTTGCCAACATCCTCCAAATGCTCAAGCTGCCCGACGGCACCGTCAAGGTGCTGGTCGAGGGCTTGCAGCGCGCGAAGACGCTTTCCATCGAAGAACAGGAAACGCAGTTTTCGTGCGAAGTCATGCCGCTCGAACCCGACCACGCCGACAGCGCTGAAACCGAAGCGCTGCGCCGCGCGATCGTGTCGCAGTTCGACCAGTATGTGAAGCTGAACAAGAAAATCCCGCCCGAGATCCTGACGTCGCTGTCGGGTATCGACGAGGCGGGGCGTCTGGCCGACACCATCGCGGCGCATTTGCCGCTCAAGCTCGACCAGAAGCAGCACATCCTCGAAATGTTCCCGGTGATCGAGCGCCTCGAGCATCTGCTCGCGCAACTCGAAGCCGAGATCGACATCCTGCAGGTGGAAAAGCGCATCCGTGGGCGTGTGAAGCGCCAGATGGAAAAAAGCCAGCGCGAGTACTACCTGAATGAACAGGTCAAGGCGATCCAGAAGGAACTCGGCGAAGGCGAGGAAGGTGCGGATCTCGAGGAACTCGAGAAGCGCATCACGGCTGCTCGCATGCCGAAGGAAGCCAAGAAGAAGGCCGACGCCGAACTGAAGAAGCTCAAGCTGATGTCGCCGATGTCGGCTGAGGCGACCGTCGTGCGCAACTACATCGATACGCTGATCGGCTTGCCGTGGCGCAAGAAGAGCAAGGTCAACAATGACCTCTCGAATGCGGAGCGCGTGCTCGACGAGGACCACTTCGGTCTCGAGAAAGTGAAGGAACGCATTCTCGAGTATCTCGCGGTCCAGCAACGCGTCGACAAGGTGAAAGCGCCGATCCTGTGCCTCGTTGGGCCTCCGGGTGTCGGTAAGACGTCGCTGGGTCAGTCGATCGCTCGCGCCACGAATCGCAAGTTCGTGCGTATGGCGCTCGGCGGCGTGCGCGACGAAGCCGAGATTCGCGGTCACCGTCGCACGTACATCGGTTCGATGCCGGGCAAGATTCTGCAAAGCCTGACCAAGGTCGGCGTGCGCAATCCGCTCTTCCTGCTCGACGAAGTCGACAAGATGGGCCAGGATTTCCGCGGCGATCCGTCGTCGGCCTTGCTGGAAGTGCTCGATCCGGAACAGAACCACACGTTCGCCGATCACTACGTCGAAGTCGACTTCGATCTGTCGGACGTGATGTTCGTGGCGACATCGAACTCGCTGAATATTCCGCCGCCGTTGCTTGACCGGATGGAAGTGATCCGTCTGTCGGGCTACACGGAAGACGAGAAGGTCAGCATCGCGCAACGTTATCTTTTGCCCAAGCAGAAGAAGAACAACGGCCTCAAGGAAGGCGAGGTCGATGTAACGGAAACCGCGATCCGCGACATCATTCGTTACTACACGCGTGAAGCGGGCGTGCGTTCGCTCGAACGTGAAATTTCGAAGATCTGCCGCAAGGTCGTGAAGATGCTTCTGCTGAAGAAGGCGGAAGGCGCGGTGAAGGTCGACGGCAGCAACCTTGACACTTTCCTCGGCGTGCGCAAGTACGACTTCGGTCTGGCCGCCAAGGAAAACCAGGTTGGCCAGGTCACGGGTCTTGCGTGGACGGAAGTGGGCGGCGATCTGCTGACCATCGAAGCCGCGGTGATGCCGGGCAAGGGCAATGTGATCCGCACGGGTTCGCTCGGCGACGTGATGAAGGAATCCGTCGAAGCCGCGCGCTCGGTGGTGCGCTCGCGCTCGCGTCGTCTGGGCGTCAAGGACGAGGCGTTCGAGAAGCGGGACATTCACATCCACGTGCCGGAAGGCGCGACGCCGAAGGACGGTCCGTCCGCCGGTATCGCGATGACAACCGCGCTGGTGTCGGTGTTGACCGGTATTCCGGTGCGCGCCAACGTCGCGATGACGGGCGAAATCACGTTGCGCGGCGAAGTCCTGCCAATCGGCGGCTTGAAGGAAAAACTGCTGGCGGCGCATCGCGGCGGCATCAAGCTGGTGCTGATTCCGGAAGAAAACGTCAAGGACTTGACGGAGATTCCGGACAACGTGAAGAACGCGATCGAAATCGTGCCGGTCCGCTGGATCGACAAGGTGCTCGAGTTGGCGCTCGAACGTGTGCCGGAGGCATTGCCGGAAGAAGAGGCGAAGCCCGCTACGCCGGTTGCGGCGGAGCCCGGCAAAGACGCCGGCGCGACGGAAGTCGTGAAGCACTAAGGCAAAAGCCAGCAGCGAAAGGCTGGTTGGTGGAGCAGAAACCCGCGGACTTGTCCGCGGGTTTTTTATTGCCCAAACAGGCTGCGGCTCGGCTCATGAGCGCACGCTTTCCCATCTTTTGGGCAAACGACAGGTTGCGCCTTCCAACGGTTGCGTACGCATCGGTCCAATGCAAAATCCGCTTATTCGGTGAGCTTCGAGAACCGCCCGAATCAGGCTCAACCCCGCTTGACACAAGGCTTTCGGCCAATTCTAATGAGTCCGCCCGGCGTTGCCCGCCGGCCCGCGTGATGTCAGGCGCTGTAGAGCGCCGTCACGATTGCCATGAACATTCTCGGGGGTTGGAATGAATAAAACGGAATTGATCGATCACATTGCACAGCAGGCCGATATTTCGAAGGCTGCGGCAGGCCGTGCGCTCGATGCGGTGATCGGTGGGGTCAAAGGTACGTTGAAGAAGGGCGGTTCAGTGACGTTGGTCGGTTTCGGCACCTTCGCGGTCGGTAAGCGTACGGCGCGCACAGGGCGCAATCCGCGCACCGGTGACGCCATCAAGATAAAGGCAGCCAAGGTTCCCAAATTTAGGCCTGGCAAAGCCCTGAAGGATGCGCTAAACTAGCGGGCTCGCTGCTTGAGGTTTTGTAAAATCAGGCAGCCTACGGAAGTAATGAATAGCGAAGCGGGTGCTTAGCTCAGTTGGTAGAGCGGCGCCCTTACAAGGCGTAGGTCGGGAGTTCGAGCCTCTCAGCACCCACCATACCGTTTCGCGATTCGCGCCGACCAAGTCGCGATCTATCCGCTGCAGTACTCTAAAACCCGCGTGGCTATTGGCTCCGCGGGTTTTTTGTCGTCGCTGGATCTCGCGATGGTCCGTTGAATGCCGGCGCGGACCACGCCGACAGTGGAGTCGATTCCCGTCACGATGAATGATCCCGATGTTGATCGTTGCATCGACCATATCGAATACTTACGGCCGCGGGCTCGACGATATGCGATCGGACCCGGCATCAGCGGGTGTGACCGGGCGTCTCCAGTCCGCAGCATCGCGCGGCGTATGCTACTGCAATACGCGTGGCAAACACCATGCATCACGCCAATCTGGAAATGACGTGGCCGCACAATGAACAAAGACTCGTGTTCCTCGCTCGATTCGCTTCTGGCTGACGTGCGTGCCTGCCGGGCATGTGCGCCGCACTTGCCGCTCGGTCCTCGCCCGATCGTGCGAGCCGGGGCCGACGCGCGCATTCTGATCGTCGGACAGGCGCCGGGCGCGCGCGTGCACGCATCGGGCATTCCGTGGGATGACGCGAGCGGCGACCGTCTTCGAAACTGGCTCGGAATCGACGCCGCCACATTTCACGACGAGTCGCGGTTCGCGATCATTCCGATGGGATTCTGTTATCCGGGACGGGGCAACGGCGGCGACAAACCGCCGCGTCGCGAGTGTGCGCAACTCTGGCTGGACAGCCTGCTGGGAAAACTGCCGGACATTCAATTGACCTTGCTCATCGGCCAGTATGCGCAACGGCATTTTCTCGGCGCCTCGCAAGGCTTCGCTGACTGAAACGGTCAGGGCATGGCGCGAATACGCGCCGGCCTTCGTTCCGCTACCGCACCCGTCGCCACGCAACCAGCCGTGGTTTCAACGGCATGCGTGGTTCGAAAGCGAAGTGCTTCCGATGTTGCACGAGAGGATCGCGCAACTCATACGAACATGATCTGAGACGAGCCGGGTAATCTGTATGGACACACCTATTCGAACGGAGCAAGGAATGCCGCACTCGAACCGCGACGGGTTGAGGATTTTCATCAAGAGGGCGTATGAGGATGCGGCGCAGGGTGATGGCTATCGCGTCCTCGTGGATCGGCTCTGGCCTCGCGGCCGCAGCAAGGAGAGATTGGCGCTCGACCAATGGGCGCGCGACATCGCGCCAAGCACCGCCTTGTGCGAATGGTTCGGACACAAGCCGGAGCGATGGGAAGTCTTCCAGCAACGCTATCGGCACGAACTCGATGCTGAGGAACTTCGAGGACGCATGCGGTCGCTCCTGGCTGATGCGAAGGGACAACCCATTACGCTGGTGTACGGCGCGAAGGACGAGGAGCATAACCAGGCCATCGTGCTGCGAGACGTCCTCGCGCATTTCGCGGCGGAATCAAACCGCTAAACCTTTTGGATCCACCACGTACGCGCGGGCGGCACGCTTGCACGCAAGCTGTAGTCCGTGGAGTCTGTAAGTCGCATAACGTACCTATAAAGTAGGCCAGTTCCATATCTTCGTCCGCCTCGCGCTTCCACACGACAGCGGCGACGACGAGTAGAGCAGCAGCGTTGCCGGAACCGCCCTTCGCTGACATAAATCAAGGCTGTCCAGATTCCAGACCGGACAATCAGGCAACGATTGCCGCACATGCCGTATGCGCGGATATGTTCCCGTCAACAGGAATCGATATGCCACAACCTCCAGAGAGGGGAATGCTCCCGTGAACGCGCCGCTGCCCCTTGCCGGCTCCGCCCTCGACATCGAGATCTCCGAAACGCTGATTCGCCGGTTTGACAATCTGGGTCCGCGTTACACGTCCTACCCGACGGCTGACCGGTTCACGAGCGATTTCGACGAACGGTCCTACCGAACGTACCTGGGCGAACGAGCCGAGGCCGCCAGCAATCCGCCGCTGTCGATCTACGTGCACCTGCCGTTTTGCGAGTCGCTGTGTTACTTCTGCGCCTGCAACAAGATCATCACCCGCGACCACGGCAGGGCGGCGGAATATCTGCGCTTTCTCGGCCGGGAGATGGATCTGGTCGTGCCGCATCTGGGCCGCGACCGCCGCATGCAGCAATTGCATTTAGGCGGAGGTACACCGACGTTTTTCAGTCTCGCGGAACTCGCGCAGCTAATGGATATGCTGCGAGGCCATTTCGATTTCGCACCGGAGGCCGAACTCGGTGTGGAAATCGACCCCCGCACCGTGGATGGCGCCACGCTGTCCGCATTGGCCGCTCTGGGGTTCAACCGCACGAGCTTCGGCGTGCAGGATTTCGATCCTGCGGTCCAGCAGGCGGTGAATCGCATCCAGCCGCTCGGCATGGTGGAGAAGGCGCTGGCCGCAAGCCGCGATGCGGGCTTCCAGTCGGTCAATGTCGATCTCATCTATGGGCTGCCGCGACAGTCGCTTGCGAGTTTCAATAGCACGCTCGACCATATCATTCGTTTGTCGCCGGACCGTATCGCGCTGTACAACTATGCACACCTGCCACAACGGTTCAAGGCGCAACGGCTGATAGTCGATAGCGAGTTGCCCTCGGCGGAAGAGCGTTTGGGCATATTCGCCCTGTCCACGCGGCGGCTCCTCGAGGCCGGATATGTTTACATCGGCCTCGATCATTTTGCAAAGCCGGAAGACGAACTGAGTCGCGCGCTACAAAACAAGAGCTTGCATCGCAATTTCCAGGGCTATACCACCAGGGCGGAATGCGATCTGATCGGTTTTGGCGTATCCGCTATCGGGAAGGTCGGCAGTTCCTACAGCCAGTCGACGCGCTCTCTGCAAACGTACTATCAGCATCTGGAAGAAGGGCGATTGCCCGTTGAAAAAGGACGGGCGCTGAGCGCCGACGATCTTCTGCGCCGGGAAGTCATCATGACGCTGATGTGCAGCATGCCGCTAGACTTCGACCGGATCAATCGGGTTCACGGAATCGATTTTGCCCAGTATTTTTCGCATGAACTGGCGAGGCTGCAACCCTACGAGGAAGCCGGACTGTTGAAAACGGATGCGCATGGAATCTCGGTTACGGCAAAAGGACGTCTGTTCGTGCGCGCCATTGGAATGGTGTTTGACCGGTATCTCGGCCAGCCGACCGCGTCGTCCTATTCGAAGCTGATCTAGAGAACCAGCATCGTGTGACATTGTCAGGATCGATCTCCGTGGCGAGCCAGGCCATCCGGATCAATGGAGTCCATACCGCGCCACCGCTTGCAGGATCGCTTGCCCATGTTCGGTCAAATGAACGCGCCGCGTGTTCGGCGCGATCTGTTCGAACGTGGCGAGCCGGCGTTCGAGTAGTGCTTCGAGGTCGGCGTGACTCAGATCATGGTGATCGGTTGCGCTGCCGACCAGAATGAGCGCGGCAACTTCATGCGGACTGAGCACGGACTTCTCCTCGAAGACAAGGAATCTCATTGAAGCCGAACGTGGCAGTGTTCGACTGCGCGCATCGGCACGCCGTCGACGAGCGCCACTGGAACCCGGCCGAAACCGGGATCATCGGCTTCAATAAACGTATATTCATAGTAGTTGTTTCGATCCGATGATCGACGTGCATTTTGTCGCATGCCAATGGCCGGAGAACGCATGTCAACCGGGCTTTCCATCCACACGCGGCGAAGTCAGATAAGGCACGTATTTGAGCAGGTAAACGACCAGCGCCGCGGCCCAGCACACGCCCGCTGCGTCGACCCACGCGGCCGTTGCACTATTGGCTAACCACGGCCCAAAGACACGCAGAAGGGCGGCCGCGATCATCAGCCAGTAGCTCGCGATCTCCGCGCGGCCCGCGACGAGCATGCGCCCTGTATGACCGAGCGCCGTGCGCGTGATCATCGCGATGATCGCGCATCCCATAGCCCCGACCGTTAGCGCATGAATCGCAAGAGAGTGCGGCACGACGCCCATTGCCGCCAGGGCGAGCATCACGAGGCCGACGGGAATCCATGCATAGGCTGCGTGAAGAATCCAGAGAATCGGCCGTGAAAGGACTCGCCACGAATGCCAGCCCGCGATTCTCGCCGCGTGGACCGCGGCGGCGACGCCGGCGCTGGCGACAATCAACGCGGAGGGCGCGGCGAAGGCATCCGCGAGCAACGCCACGATGACGGTGGGCGTGGCGAGCATTTCAACGAACTTCCAGCGTTTCGCCGCGAATCCAGGCATCGCGTTCATCGTGAACATCGGAATCACGCGTCCGGCGATGACCGTCACGAACATGATCGCGAGTCCGGTTGCCGCATACGCGGCGCGCAACGCGAGGTCCGCGCGGCCGTGCCACAGCCACCAGTGGAAAAGTCCATTCAGCAAGCCGAGCGCGGCCAGCGCCACGGGCAGAAACAGGTTGCGGCGATTGCGGGCGGCGAGCAGCACGCGCAGCAGCACGACGGCGGCAACAGGCAAGAAGGCGGTGTCGATTAGCGCGGCGAGCGGCTGCGGGCCGAACCACATCAGCACGCGGCCGCCGGCCCACAGCAGCCAAAGCCATCCGAGCGACGGCCCCCGCAGCGTATCGAGCGAGGTCCACGCGCGTACCGCCGTGAGCAGAAAGCCGACGACGATCGCGGCGACGAAGCCGAAGATCATTTCGTGGACATGCCACATCATCCCGTTCATCACGGTCGAGCGGCCCGCGACGGGATAGCCGTGCAGCGCGAGCAGCCACAGCACGACGGCGATGACGCCAAAGCCGGCGCCGCCCAGATAGAACGGCCGAAAGCCGAGCCGCAGAACCGGCAGAACGTCGGCATCGCGCGACGCATTCAATGAAGCGGGTTCACCGATCTTCATCATGCTTCTCCAAAGATAGACCTTGCGCAGATCTTAAAGCGCGTTCCGTTCGGATTTCGTGTTCCCACGCTGAGATTGTTGACATGACTCAGGTGGACACGTCGAAGCGTCGTAGACGCTGATTTCCGCATGGCTCGGAGGCCGTCAGAAAGTGATGAGATCGCCGCGAATTCCCGAGGAACGCGCGCGTGTCAGCATGTCCCACACGCGCCGCGATCAGGCTGCCCGAGCGACCGCATAGGCTGCCGCTTGCACGCGCGAACTGAGCTTTAACTTTCGCAGGATGTGCTGCACATGGATCTTCACCGTCGCTTCGGCAATGTTCAGCGCTCGTGCGATTTCCTTATTGGTTTTACCCCGCGTGATATAGCCAAGAATTTCGTCCTCGCGCGCGGACAGGCTATGAATCGGGTCCTGCTCGGCCGAAGCTTCATCCACCTTTGCTGCGCTTTGCAGCGACTGAAACGCGGTCACCAGCTTGCCGGTCATCTCGGGGCTGATCGCCGATTCGCCCGCCATCGTTCTGACGATCGCGGCGGCCATGCCGTCGCTGTCCACCGTCTTGAGCAGATAGCCGCGCGCGCCGCCGCGCAGCGCGGCAGCCAGATCGCGTTCGTCCTCGCTGACAGTCAGCATCAGCACCTGAGCCCGCGGCGCCGCTTCCCTCAATCCCGCGATTGCGTCCACGCCATTCACGCCCGGCAGATGATTGTCGAGAAGAATGACATCGGGTTGCGTCTCGGCGGCGCGTCGATAGGCTTCACCCGCATCGCCGGCCTCGGCCACCACGACGAATCGCGAATCGACCGTCAGCAGCGCAATCACGCCACGCCGGAAAAGCGAGTGGTCGTCGACCACGAGAACGCGAATCTGTTTATGTTCGGTCATGCTGCCAGTCTCCTGCGTTCGGGTAGCGTCAGCACGACGCAGGTGCCCGAGCCCGGCACCGACGCAATGTCGACGCCGGCGCCGATGCGCTCGGCCCGTTCGTGCATGATGCGCAAGCCCACATGTGTTTCGTCCTGGGCGGTGGCCTCCGTCGCGAAGCCGCAGCCGTCGTCCCGGACTTCCACGCGCCACTGCGGCGTCTGCTGGACGTCCAGCCATACCTCGCGCGCGTGCGCATGCTTGCGCACGTTGGACAGCGCTTCCTGCACGACATGCAACACCTGCACTTGCACGTCGGCGGGCAACGGAACACCCGTACCTTCGATTGACAGATGCGTAACCAGCCCCGTCTGGTGCTCGAACTTTTTCAGGGTGGTTTGCAGCGCGGGAACGATGTCCTCGGCGTTGGTGCGGGTCCGGAAGTGCATCAGCAATTCCCGCACGTCGGAGAGGCTTTCGTGAATGCCGGCCTCGAGCTCACCGATCGTGCGTTCCGTGCGCGATGCGTCGGCGTCCTTGAGCGCGCCGCGCAGCAGGGCGGTCTGGATTTTCATGAAGGCGAGGCTTTGCGCGATGGAGTCGTGCATTTCCCGCGCGAGCAGGCTTCGCTCCGCGGCAACGGCGGCTTCGCGTTCGAGCGCGCCGGCCCTGAGCCCTTCGATCGCGACAGCGAGATGGCTCGCCATCGTCTCCAGCAACGTGCGGTCTTCGCCACTGAGCGCGGTGGGGGCGCGGTAGAACAGATCCATCTCGCCGATCATGCGGTCCTGCAGTTGCACCGGAACGCTGATGACGGTCGTGAAGCCCGCTTGTCCGCAGTCGCGCAGTAGTCCCGCAGCGTCAAGCCGGATCGGGATCACGCGCGTGTCCGCGTGGGCCACGGCCTGGCCGCAATGGCAATCGCCCGTCGGAATGCACTGTTCGCGGTCGATCACGTGGCGGGGCAGGCCGTCCGACGCCACCAGCAGATAGCGCAGGTTCGCTTCGTCGGACCAGCGAATCGCCGATGCATCCGCCTTCGCGGCGCGTCTCACCTGCCTCGCGAAACCATCGGCCAGTTCATCGAGCGTCGAGGCGTGCGCCGCGAACGCGCTCGCTTCGTACAGCGCGGTCAATCGCGCATGCTGTGCGGCGAGCCGCACCGTCTTCTCCTCGACCTTGACTTCGAGATTCTGATAGAGCTCCTGCAAGGTTTCCGTCATCTGGTTGAAGCCTTCCGAGACGGCGCCGAACTCGTCGCTCGACTCCACCGCGATCCGCGCCGACAGATCGCCCTCGCGCACGCGCGTGAGGCCGGATCTGAGCCGCTCAAGCGGATTGAAGACGAACAGATACGCCGAGTAGAGCAGCGTTACCGCACTGGCGATGGTCAGACCGACCATGAGAACCTGCAGCAGGTTCAGGATGGTGGTCAGATAGGCGAGGCGCACTTCGATCGCGGAGACGAGCACGTCGATGTGTCCGACAAAGGCCTCGGCCTGCTTCGCGGCCTGCTGCGCGGCCTCGCTCGGGTCCGGCGCGGGCGAGGCGGTCCATGCCGCCCGTACTATTTGCCAGGTGCGCTGCACGTCGGCGAAGGCGGCCGTCGAGCCCGCATCGCGCGGCACGAGCAAGGGCCGCGATGGATCGCCGTCGCGCAACAGGGCGACGCTTTGCTCGAACTGGTCGACCTGCGTCTTCGCCAACAGCGTGTCGCCACGCGCAAGCGTCTGCGCGAGCCGCCACGTTTGCATGCGCATGCGTCCCGCTTCGTTGACGGCGGCCGCGCCGCCCTCCAGTTGCCAGCTTGCCCAGAGCGTGTAGCCGATGGAAGCGAACGCCACCAGCAGCAGCGTGCCGCCGATGATGCCGAGCTTGGCGGCGAGTGTCCGGAATCTGCTCATGTGGGTTCCTGGATCGCTCCAGACGGTTGAAACGGGTCGCCCAGCGCCCGAAAGCTTAGGCGATATAGTCACCGGCGGTGCACCTGAAAGAACTGATCCAGATCAATTCGAAGCGTGTTCCACGGTTCCGGTATGGCGAGACGCCGCGCCGCCTTCGTCGATGCTTTTGCGAAACCCCGCGCCGGGCGATGCGCGGAGAACCGGAAAGGAAATCACGACTACCAGCGCCCCGGCAAACCGAGCGGATCGTGCGTGAGCGCAATCGACGCGATCAGCAGGTACAGGCTGATCGCGCCTCCGTAGAAGGCGCCGCGCACGACCATCGCGTGTCCGCGCTTGACGGCGAGCGAACCGGCCACGATGTATAGCAGGAGCAGCAGAAGCTTCGCGCCTAGCCACACGTCGCGCGCGGGGTTCAGGCGCAGCATGAGCCACAGCGTGACGCCCGCGGCCAGCAACAGCGAGTCGATGACATAGCTGAGAATTCGCCAGTGACTGCGCATCGGCCAGCCCCGGCGCGTCAGCACGGCCGCGCCGCGCACCGCGAAAAACGCGCCGCTGCAACCCACCAGCGAGACATGGCTGAATTTAAGCAGCGAATAGACGTCGATCAACGGCATGCCGCTCCTCCGGCGAAATGCAGAGCCGGCACAACCGCCATAACCGCGACAGCCGCGACAGCCGGACGGATACTGAAAAGACTACTGGACGAGGGGCGTGGCCGCGGCATCGAGAGCCACTCCCGCGATAGCGGCCCGGCCCGCGAGCACGCTGACGTACTGGCGCAGCGCCGTGGCGAAGGTCTGCTGGCGCAGCGCCTGCGCGACCGCCTCGCGCACCGCCTCGAAGGCGGGCACGGCGCCGGCGTCCCGCTCCATGATCTCGACCACGTGCAGGCCGAAGCGGCTGTGCACGAGTTGCGGCAATACGCCGATGTCCGGTCGGCCGAACAGTTCTTTGGCGAACTCGGGCGCGCATTCGTCGGCGCGCAGCCATCCGAGGTCTCCGCCCGCGCCGCCGCTCGGACAGTTCGACAGATCCCGCGCCACGCGAGCGAAGCGGTCGTCGGCTGCCGCATCGTCGCAGCGCAGATCCAGCAGGCACGCTTCGGCGCGCTTGCGCAGCGCGCCGATATCGACGCCGGGCGTGACGGCGAACAACACATGACGCGCACGCACCCGCTCGCCGACGGCGTAGCGGTTCCGATGCGCGGCATGGTAGCGGCGGCAGGCGTCCCCGGTCGGTTCAGGCAATTGCAATGCGCGCTCCAGCAAGGCGTCGATCGCCTCGGAGGCGGCGACGCTGATGGCGCCGTCGGTGGGCAGCGGGTCGTCCGCGGCGAGCAGACCCGCCTCGATGGCGGACTGGCGCAGCAGTTCGATGCACGCACGCTGGCGTAAATCCTCGGCGGACAGCATGTCGCTGCCGCCATGCAGCGCAACCCCATTGACGGTTGCGACGGCGGACAGATTCTCTTGCATGTTTCGATCCTCCTGCGAGTCAGATTCGGCGACGCGGCTGTTGATGACCGGCCGGCACGTTCAGGCGCCGCGAGCGCACCAGTTGATAAGGGCGCACCAGGTACGCGACCGATGCGAAGCCGCTCCACACATGGACCAGCCGGCTGAACGGGAACAGCAGGAAGATCGTCATGCCGAGCACGATATGCACCTTGAACGGCCACTCGACCGCGAGCAGGACGCTCGCGTCGGGGCGGAACGTCACGATGCGCTGCGCCCAGTCGGCGAGCGCCAGCATGGTATGCGCATCGCCCCGGTCGGCGAACGAGTAGGGCAGCGTGAACAGGCCGAGGCAGAGTTGCACCCAGAGAATCACGAGGATCGCCAGATCGGTCCGCCGGCTCGTGAGACGGATGCGCGGATCGAAGATGCGCCGGTGCAGCAGCACGCTCAGACCGGCGAAGCAGATCAGGCCGGCCGTCCCGCCCGAGATGATCGCCAGCAGTTGCTTGTGCTGCGCGCTGATGAACGGCTCGTAGAGGAAATGCGGCGTCAGCAGGCCCACCGTGTGCCCGAACAGCAGGAACAGGATGCCGATGTGAAACAGGTTGCTGCCCCAGCGCAATTGGCCGGCGCGCAGAAGCTGCGATGAATCGCTCTTCCACGTGTACTGATCACGGTCGAAGCGCGCGAGACTGCCCAGCAGGAACACGGCGAGGCAAATGTACGGATAGACGCTGAAGAAGAAGGTGTGCGCGGCGATGTTCATGTGGACGCTCCATGCGCGGATTGACCGTGTTGCGGCTGGCGTGGCGTTCTGACGATACGCACGGGTTGCGATTCGCCGGGACTGCGTTGCCCCTCGGATGAACAGCCGCCAAAGGCGGCGGGCTCGCTCCACGTCTCATCGAGCAAGGGCTCGGCGGCCACCTCGACGAGCTTCGTCGGTTCGCCGGCCAGATCGAGCAGCGCGGCCAGCACGCAGGCGTAGGCGCTCTCGCGCCTCGTCAACGCGCTGAAGATGCTGCGCAGGATGTGCGCGATCTCCCGCAGAAAATCGGCGGCCGCTAGCGGCGGTTGCGTCGACGCGTATTCCAGCACCACGGTTAGGTGGTCGGGCAGTTCGCCGGAGGCGAGATACAGACCCGCTTCCTCATAGGTCTTGAGCAGATCGATCATCGCCGGGCCGCGGTCGCGCGAATCGCCGTGAACGTGCTCGAACAGGTGCAGCGCGGTGCCGCGTCCCCGGTCGAAGAGGTCGACGTAGGCGGCCTCGGCGTCGAAGCCCGTGGCGTGCAGAAGCTGATCGATCAACGCATCGAGTTCGGCGAGCCGCGCGGCACTCAGCGTGCGCTGTCCGTGCAAGGCCGCGCGCAGGTCGGGTAGATGTTCACGCAGCGCCGCGTCGGGATAGTCGAGCAGATGCGCGAGCACGCGTAGCGTCGTGGCATGCGCGGCGGAATGAAGGGCTTGAGTGGACATCGTTCAGACCTCGGCCTTGATGGGAATGGTGCGCTTCTTCTCGCTGCCGAACAGGCTCGTTTCCGTCACGCCATCGGAGCAGCCGTTGCCGAAGCTGAACCCGCAACCGCCGCGCACGTTGAAGGCGTTCTCCGCATACTCGCGGTGCGTGGTCGGAATCACGAAACGGTCTTCGTAATTGGCGATCGCCATCGTGCGGTACATGTCTTCCACTTCCTGGGTGCTTAGGTCAACCTGTTGCAGCGCGGCGTGGTTTTCCCAGCCGTCCACCTGTTTGCCGCGCTGATAGGCGCGCATGGCGAGCATCCGTTCGAGCGCGCGCACCACGGGTTTTGTGTCGCCCGCGGTAAGCAGGTTTGCGAGATATTTGACCGGAATGCGCAACTGGTTCACGTCGGGGATTTCGCCGTTCGCGCTGACGTGGCCCGCGTTCGCGGCAGCGGTGATCGGCGAGAGCGGCGGCACATACCAGACCATCGGCAGCGTGCGGTATTCGGGGTGCAACGGCAACGCCACCTTCCAGTCGAGCGCCATCTTGTAGACCGGGCTCGCGCGCGCGGCGTCGAGCCAGTTCTCCGGTATGCCGTCCTTGCGGGCCTGTTCGATCACTTCAGGATCGTGCGGGTCGAGAAAGATGCCGAGCTGCGCCTCATACAAGTCCTTGTCGTGCTCGACGCTCGCGGCCTGTTCGATGCGGTCCGCGTCGTACAGCAGCACGCCGAGATAACGGATGCGTCCGACGCAGGTTTCCGAGCACACCGTCGGCTGTCCGGCCTCGATGCGCGGATAGCAGAAGATGCATTTCTCGGCCTTGCCGCTCTTCCAGTTGTAGTAGATCTTCTTGTACGGACAGCCGCTCACGCACATGCGCCAGCCGCGGCACTTGTCCTGATCGATCAGCACGATGCCGTCTTCCTCGCGCTTGTAGATCGAGCCGGACGGGCACGATGCGACGCATGCCGGGTTCAGGCAGTGCTCGCACAGGCGTGGCAGATACATCATGAAGGTGTTTTCGAACTGGCCGTAGATGTCCTTCTGGATGTCGTCGAAATTGCGGTCCTTGCTGCGCTTGCTGAACTCGCCGCCGAGAATTTCTTCCCAGTTCGGCCCCCAGACGATCTTCTCCATGCGCTGACCGGTAATCAGGCTGCGCGGCCTGGCGGTCGGCGCCGCTTTCATTTCCGGCGCGCTCTGCAAATGGTCGTAGTCGAACGTGAAGGGCTCGTAGTAGTCGTCGATCTGCGGCAGGTTCGGATTGGCGAAGATGCGCATCAGCAGCTTCCACTTCGCGCCCTGGCGCGGCGCGATCGAACCATCGGCGTGGCGCACCCAGCCGCCGTTCCATTTGTCCTGGTTCTCCCATTCTTTCGGGTAGCCGATGCCCGGCTTCGTTTCGACATTGTTGAACCAGGCGTATTCCACGCCCGGCCGGCTCGTCCACACGTTCTTGCAGGTCACGCTGCAGGTATGACAGCCGATGCATTTGTCCAGGTTCAGCACCATGCCGATCTGTGCGCGTATTTTCATGATTTGGCTCCTTAGGACCGGCGATCGATCAGGGGTTCTCGCCCTGGGACTGATAGGCGCGCGCGAGCTCATCGCCGCGTGGGGTGTCCAGCCAGTCGACGTCTTTCATCTTGCGGACCACGACGAATTCGTCGCGGTTGGTGCCGATCGTCCCGTAGTAGTTGAACCCGTAGCTCAGTTGCGCATAGCCGCCGATCATGTGGGTGGGCTTGAGCACGATCCGGGTGACCGAGTTGTGAATGCCGCCGCGTACCCCGGTGATCTCCGAACCCGGCGTATTGATGATCTTTTCCTGTGCGTGATACATCAGCACCATGCCGGAATTGACCCGTTGGCTGACCACCGCGCGCGCCGCAATCGCGCCGTTGATGTTGAACAGTTCGACCCAGTCGTTGTCCTCGACACCGGCGCGCTTCGCGTCGTCTTCGCTGAGCCAGATCACGGGGCCGCCGCGATTCAGCGTGAGCATCAGCAGGTTGTCGCTGTAGGTGCTGTGAATGCCCCACTTCTGGTGCGGCGTGATGAAGTTCAGGACGATCTCCGGGTGACCGTTGGGCTTGACGTGATGCATGCCGCCCGTCGCCTTCAGATCCACCGGCGGACGGTAGCTCGAGAAGGCCTCGCCGAACGCGATCATCCACGGATGATCCTGGTAGAACTGCTGGCGTCCGGTCAGCGTGCGCCATGGAATCAGTTCGTGAACGTTGGTGTAGCCGGCGTTATAGCTGACCGTTTCGCTTTCGATGCCGCTCCAGGTCGGCGAACTGATGATCTTGCGGGGCTGCGCCTGCACGTCGCGATAGCGGATCTTCTCGTCCTCGCGATAGAGCGCGAGATGCTTGTGCTCGCGGCCGGTGGCTTTCGACAGCGCTTCCCAGGCTTTTACCGCCACATGACCATTCGTTTCAGGCGCAAGCTGCAGGATCACTTCGCAGGCGTCGATATCGGTGACGATGCGCGGCATGCCTTTGGTCGGGCCGTCGTCCTGGGTGAGGCCATTCAACTGGCCGAGTTGCGTCACCTCGGTTTCGGTTTTCCACGCAATGCCCTTGCCGCCGTTGCCGATCTTGTTCATCAACGGACCGAGCGCGGTGAAGCGCTTGAAGACGTTCGGGTAGTCGCGCTCCACCACGGCGATCTGCGGCGCCGTCTTGCCGGGGATGAGATCGCATTCGCCTTTCTTCCACTCCTTCACCTCGAAGGGTTGCGCGAGTTCCGCCGGCGAATCGTGCATCAACGGCGTCAGCACGACATCGCGCTCGACGCCGAGATGGCCCACGCAGACCTCGCTGAAAGCCTTCGCGAAACCCTTGTAGATTTCCCAGTCGGAACGGGCCTGCCAAACCGGATCGACCGCCGCCGAGAGCGGGTGAATGAACGGGTGCATGTCGCTCGTATTGAGGTCGTTTTTCTCGTACCAGCTGGCGGTCGGCAGGACGATGTCCGAGTACAGGCAGGTCGTGCTCATGCGGAAGTCCAGCGTCACCAGAAGATCCAGCTTGCCCTCCGGCGCCTCGTCGTGCCATTCGACCTCGACAGGGCGCGCGTCGTCGCGGCCCAGGTCCTTGCCCTGCACGCCGTTTTCCGTCCCGAGCAGATGCTTGCAAAAATACTCATGGCCCTTGCCCGACGAGCCGAGCAGATTCGAGCGCCACACGAACATGTTGCGCGGCCAGTTTTGCGGCGCATCGGGATCTTCGCAGCTCATCTGCAAGCTGCCGTCGCGCAGCCCCTGCACGACATAGTCTTTCGCTTCCATGCCGTGCTCGGCCGCCTGCTTCGCCACCTGCAAGGGATTGGTTTTCAACTGCGGTGCGCTGGGCAGCCAGCCCATGCGCTCCGCACGCACGTTGTAGTCGATCATGCTGCCGCCATAGAGACGCTTGTCCGCGAGCGGCGAAGCGATTTCCTCCATGTTCAGCTTTTCGTAGCGCCACTGGTCGGTGTGCGCGTAGAAGAAACTCGTGCCGTTCATTTGCCTCGGCGGACGAATCCAGTCCAGCGCGAAGGCGAGCGCGGTCCAGCCGGTTTGCGGGCGCAGCTTTTCCTGGCCGACGTAGTGCGCCCAGCCGCCGCCGCTCTGACCGATGCAGCCGCACATCATCAACAGGTTGATTACGCCGCGGTAATTCATGTCGGCGTGATACCAGTGATTCATCGCCGCGCCGATGATCACCATCGAGCGGCCGTGCGTCTTGTCCGCGTTGGCGGCGAATTCGCGCGCCACGGTAACGATCTGATCGCGCGGCACGCCGGTAATCGACTCCGCCCAGGCCGGGGTGTACGCGGCATTGTCGTCGTAACTGGCCGCGCCGCTGCCGAGGCCGCGGTCGATGCCGTACTGCGCCGCTTGCAGATCGAACACGGTGGCGACCAGCGCTTCGCGCGTGTCGCCTTCCTTGCCGAGACGCAGGCGCACCGCCGGCGCCTTGACGTGATTGATCTGTCCGTCGAGTTCATTGGCGGTGAAATGCGGTGAAGCAACGCCGCCGAAGTAGGGCAGGGCGATATCGACGATCTCATACGGCTGCGAGCCGTCTTCCAGCACCGAGAGCTTGAGCGTGGCCGCCTCGCCGTGACGCGCTTCCTTGTCCTCCAGATTCCACTTGCCGGCGTCCTCGCCGCCTTCCGCGCCCCAGCGAAAACCGATCGAACCGTTGGGCAGCACGGCACGCCCGTTCGTGTCGAACGCGACGGTCTTCCATTCGGGATTGTTCGATTGCCCGAGCTTGCCGTTGAAGTCGCTCGCGCGCAGATAGCGGTCCGGCACCAGGGTCTCGCGCCCGTCCGGCAACGTATGCGTCTTGAGCATCACGAGCATGGGCAGGTCGGTGTAGCGCCGCGCGTAGCCGTCGAAGTATTCGCTGCGCGTCTTGAAGTAGAACTCGTTGAGCGCGACGTGACCCATCGCCATCGCGAGCGCCGCATCGGTTCCCTGCCGCGGGTGCAGCCAGAGATCGGAGAGCTTCGCCACTTCGCTATAGTCGGGCGTCACCGCGACGGTTTTCGTGCCCTTGTAGCGGACCTCGGTGAAGAAGTGCGCATCGGGCGTGCGCGTTTGCGGAACATTGCTGCCCCACGCGATGATGTAGGACGAGTTGTACCAGTCCGCCGATTCCGGCACGTCGGTCTGCTCGCCCCAGATTTGCGGACTGGCCGGCGGCAGATCGCAATACCAGTCGTAGAAGCTCATGCAGACGCCGCCGATCAGGCTCAGGTAGCGGCTGCCTGCCGCATAGCTGACCATGCTCATCGCGGGAATCGGCGAAAAGCCGATGATGCGGTCCGGGCCGTGCTTCCTGATCGTATAGACATTGGCGGCGGCGACGATCCGGTTCACTTCGTCCCAACTGCTGCGCACGAAGCCGCCCATGCCGCGCACCTTTTGATAATCGCGCCGCGCCTCGGCGTTCTCGACGATCGAGGCCCACGCCGCGACCGGATCGCCCTGCGCCTTCAAGGCGGCGCGCCAGCGTTCGAGCAGGCGTCCGCGCACCATCGGGTATTTCACGCGGTTCGCGCTGTACAGATACCACGAGTACGACGCGCCGCGCGCGCAGCCGCGCGGTTCATGATTGGGCATGTCCCAGCGGGTGCGCGGGTAATCGGTCTGCTGCGTTTCCCACGTGACGATGCCGCCCTTCACATAGATCTTCCATGAACAGGAGCCCGTGCAGTTCACGCCGTGCGTGCTGCGCACGATCTTGTCGTGGGCCCAGCGATTACGGTAAGTGTCTTCCCACGTGCGGTCTTCGCCCGTGGTGACGCCGTGACCGTCCGCGAACCGCTCTTTGGGGAGCGCGAAGTGGGTCAGTCGGTCGAGAAAATGGCTCATGGAACAGGCTCCGGTTTCAGCAGGGCATCGGCGCGTTGCGGCGGGCGTAGTGCCACCACGTCACGGCGATGCACACGAGATAGAAGGCGATGAACACGTACAGCGCCGCTTGAGGGCCGCCGGTGAGGGCGATGGCGCTGCCATAGCTCTTGGGGATGAAGAAGCCGCCGTAGGCCGCCATCGCCGCGGAAAATCCCAGCGTGGCCGCGGCCTCGGTGTTGCCTTCCCGCGTCGCGCGCTGCACCGCTTCGCGGTTCGCCGGGTCGACCTCGCGCAGCTTCGAGGTGAGAAAGATCACCGGGATCATGCGGAACGTCGAGCCGTTGCCGATGCCCGTGGTCAGGAACAGCACGAGAAAGCTGGCGAAGAAACCCGCAAAGCTGCCCGCCGAGGCGCCGCTCGGCAGGAACATCAGCACGCCGCCCACCGCGCATGCCATTACGACGAAGTTCCACAGCGTGACGCGCGCACCGCCCAGCTTGTCGGCGAGCCAGCCGCCGAAGGGGCGCACCGCGGCGCCGACGAGCGGTCCCAGCCACGCGTAGGCGAGCGGATTCACACCGGGGAACTGGCTCTTGATCAGCAGCGGAAAGCCCGCCGCATAGCCGATAAACGAGCCGAAGGTGCCGAGGTACAGCACGCACATCAGCCAGTTGTGCTTGCGCCGGAAGATCACCGCCTGTTCGGCGAACGACGCCTTCGCTTCGGCGAGATCGTTCATGCCGAACCATGCGGCGAGCGACGCCAGGGCGATCCACGGCACCCACACGAAGGCGGCGTTTTGCGTCCACACGAGCGTGGTCTGTCCGGCCTTGACGACGCTTTGCGGGTCGCCGGCAAAGATGCCGAAGATGCCGGCGGTGACCACGAGCGGACTCAGAAACTGCACGACCGACACCCCCAGGTTGCCGAGTCCCGCGTTGACGCCGAGCGCCGAGCCCTTGCGCTCCTTCGGAAAGAAGAAGCTGATGTTCGCCATGCTCGAACTGAAGTTGCCGCCGCCCAGGCCGCACAGCAACGCGAGCCCGAGCATGGTCGGATAGGTGGTGGTGTTGTCCTGCACCGCGAAACCGATACCGATGGCGGGGATCAACAGCGAGGCCGTCGAGATCGCCGTCCAGCGACGGCCGCCGACGAGCGGCACCATGAACGAATAGAAGATGCGCAGCGTCGCGCCGCTCAGCGCGGGCGCCGCCGCGAGCCAGAACAACTGGTTGGTCGAGTAGCGGAAGCCGAGCGTCGGCAGGTTCACCGCGACGACGCTCCACACCTGCCAGATGGCGAACGCGAGGAACAACGCGGGGACCGAGATCCACAGGTTGAGCCTCGCGATCGCTTCGCCTTCACGTTCCCAGAACGCCTTGTCTTCGGGGGACCAGATCGCGAGCGTGCGGCCTGGCCGCGATGCTATCGGCCGGGAGTTCATTGCAATTCTCCTGTTGGACGGTCGGCCCGCCCGGGGGTGTCCGGGCGCGGCCGTGTTGCGTGCTGTCGCAGGTCCATCACGAAGCACGCGAGCCAGATCGCCACCGACAGGCAGAACATCAGCACGGCGGCGTCCTGCAGTGGCCAGCTCTGGTCGAAAATCGGGTTAGGCAAGGGATTCATGATGTGACGCCGCTCGAATGGTTGAGCACGATTGTGGGCGGCGGGGGTGCGGATGAATATCCGTCGAGTGGGGGTCACGCGCGAGGCATTGGAACTATGCCGTCACGGTTGGCCGTAGTTCGAAAGAACTAGCGGGCTTCGCAATCGTCATCGGATTGAGATGGATCAACCGGGAACGCCGCGATCCGGTGTTCGCGCGAGCGGGCGAATGCGGGGTTAACGCTATTTGTGCAGCGCTGGCGCGAGCCGATAATGGCCTGTTTCCACCTGCCGAAGCATCGAGATGCGCGACCGAATCGACGAGGAGATCACTTTTCGCAAGCTGGAAGTCCTGCTCGCTTTCATGGAGACGGGCAACCTGTCGAAGGCGGCCGAGGCGTTGAACGTCAGTACCGTCAGTGTTCATCGCGCGCTGCATTCGCTCGAACAGGGTGTGCGATGCGCGCTCTTTCGGCACGAAGGCCGTAATCTGAAATCGACCGAAGCGGCGCAGATGCTGGCCGACGTCGCGCAAGAAGTGCTCACCACGATGTCCGACGGCATTCGCGCGACGCGCGAGGCGGCGGGCTATTCGTCGGACCGTCTGAAGATCGGCTCGCTTTACTCGCTGACCATCCGGGCCGTGCCCGGCATCGTCATCGACATCAAGGTGCGGCGGCCGACACTCCAGGTCGAACTCGCGCTCGGCTCGAACGCGGAACTGCTCGACAAGCTCAAGCGGGGTGCGATCGATGCGGCGTTGATGGCCTTGCCCGACGCCGATCCGGAAATCGAGTCCATTCCGCTTTTCGAGGACGACATCTTTTTCGCGGCGCCGGCCGGGTCACCGTATGCGAATCAGGAGGCCGTCGATTTGTGCGACTGCCGCGACGAGACCTTCGTTTCGCTGGGCGAGGGCTTCGTCACGTATCGCGGTTTTCTGGAGGCATTTCGCGTCGCGGGCTTCACGCCGAACGTGACCATGCGAGTCGGCGATATCTTTTCGTTGATGAACCTGGTGAGCGGCGGAGTCGGCTATACGCTGTTGCCGGGCCGCGTGCGCGGCGTGTTCGGCGACCAGGTGCAGTTCATTCCGCTCAAGCCGCAATTTTTGATGCGTCAGACCATCGGCGTGAGCTTTCTGCGCGCGCGCGAACGCGATCCGAACCTGCTCGCGCTGATGGCCGTTTGCCGGCTTCGCACGAGAAGCGTCATCTGAGGTTAGAAAACTGAGGCGGCAACCGAGGCGTCGCCCGACGCTTCACGTCATTCGCGCGCCCGTTCCCGTTCGATCAGCGCTTCAACGTCACGCAGCACCGTCTCGCTGCAACTCACCGCAATGCCTTCGCCGAAGATCGCGCAACTGAGCCGCGTCAGCACGTTGGCGGGCGGCATCTCGACCGCGAGCCGCGCGCCTCGCTCCCACGCGAGCCTGATCGTGTCGTGCCAGCGCACCGGCCGCGCCATGTTGCCGGCAAGATCGGCCGCGATGCGCGGGCCGTCGAACAGCGGCCGCGCGACGCTGCTGCTCAGATACACGACGCGAGGCGCTTGCACGGCTACCCTGGCGAACGCATCGGCGAGTTCGGCCGCGGGTTCGTCGAGCAACGCGCAATGGGACGGCACCGCCACGTCGAGACGCTCGCAGCGTTGCGCGCCGTGTTCGCCCGCCAGCGTTGCGAGTTCGTGCATGGCGGCGTGACTGCCCGCCACCACCATCTGCGTGTGCGCGTTGATGTTCGCCAGAAACACCGGCATGGCCGCGCTGTTGACTCGCGCGATCAAAGGTTCGAGCGCGCGCTGTGTCATGCCGACGATCGCGGTCATGCCGTAGCCGCCCGGATAGGCGCGCTCCATCAACTGTCCGCGCAAGGCGACGAGCCTCACGGCGTCGGCGTAATGAAGCGCGCCGGCGCTCACGGCGGCGGGATAGGCGCCGATCGAAAGGCCCGTCACGAGGTCGGGCTCGTGGCCGCGGGCGGCGAGCACGCGCGCCTGCGCGACGCCCGCGATCAGCAGGCAAAGCTGCACCGCGGTGGTGGAGCGCAGCGCATCGGCGGTGTCGAGCGCGCGGACGTCGTAGCTCAGCGTGTCGCTGGCCTCCTCCATCGCGTGAGTGGCCGCGACGTGATCCGGCAGCGCGTGCAGCATGCCGCTTCGCTGCGAGCCCTGGCCGGGGAAGGTGAACAGCACGCTCATGAGGCTTCTCCGTGGCGCATCATGCACGCCGCACTCTGCACGCCGCGCTCGCTCGCGCGTTTCACGCGGCCATCAGCGCTCGGGTCGCGAAGAACAGCAGCGAAGGTCCGAGCAGGCAGCCGATGCCCGTGTGAAACGTCGCGATCAGCGCGCCATACGGCACGAGCCGCCGATCGGTCGCGGCGAGTCCCGCGCTCACGCCGCTGACGGTGCCGGCGAGGCCGCCGAAGATCATCGCGGAGCGGGGCGTCTTCAGTCCCATGAAGCCCGCCGCGATCGGCGTGCCGACCATCACGATGATCGCCTTGATCAAGCCCGTCGCGATGCTGAGCGCGATCACGTCGGAGCTTGCGCCGATGGCCGCGCCGGTGACGGGTCCGACGATATAGGTGACCGCGCCCGCGCCGATGGTCGTCATGCTGACCGCGTCGGTGTAGCCGAACGCGTGGGCGATGCTCGCGCCGACGATGAACGGCAGCACGGTGCCGAGCAGCAGCGACACCACGCCGATGAGCCCGGCCTTGCGCGCCTCGGTGGCCTGCACCTCGAAGGCGGTCGCGACGATGGCGAAGTCGCGCAGCATCGCGCCGCCCATCAGGCCGACGCCGGTGAAGAGCGGCAGGTCGGCGAGGCCTTTTTGTCCGCCGGTGAAGACGCCGCCGAAATAGGCCAGCACGAGGCCGATCACGATCGCGATGGCCGAGCCGTGCACGCGCCCGAAGGTCAGCTTGCGCGAGATCAGCGACGACACCCACATGATGAGGCCGACCAGCGCGAACGAAGTCACGAGGCCGTTCTGGATCAGAACTTTATCGAGCATATGCAACATGATGGTCTCCTGCCTCAGATTTCTTCGAGTTTCGGCGCGCTGACGAGCGACGTGCTGTCGCTCCCGGTGCGGGAAAGAACGGCAATGCAGCACGCGCAGACAGCCACCGCGCCCAATGCCGACAGCAGCGCGACCGGACCGCCCTTGAGCGCGGCCACCACGTTCTGATTGGCGGCCATCGCCACCACCACGGGGATGTACATCGCACCCCAGAAGCCCACGCCCGCCTCGGTTTCCTTCGGCAACAGCCCGCGTCCGTGCAGATAAAGGCGCAGGAAAATCAGCAGCAGCATCGCAATGCCGACGCCGCCGACATTCGTCTTGACGCCGATCGCGAGCCCCAGCAGGTCGCCGAGGAAGAGTCCCGCCAGATGGCAGAACGCAAGCAGCGCGGTTCCATAGATGATCATTTCGTGTCTCCTGTCATACGTTTAATGGCTTCTTACGAGCCGGTGCGTGAAGCGGGATGGGCGGGGATGGGGTCGGCGCGGTTCAGCGCCACTGCTCGCGCAGCTTGCGGCGCACGGTCACCGAACTCGCGCGATGCGCGCTGCCGAGCCGGCTGCCGAGGCCGCGCGACGGGTCGGCGCGAATCTCGTCGAAAGCTTCCTGCAACGCCTTTTCGACAGCGGATTGATCCGCGCCGTTGGGCGCATCGGCGTTCCTCACGCTCAGGAGCTTCCACAGCAGCCCGAGCGACGCATAGTTGTCGATGTCGTAGGCCATCGGCGGCACGCGTGCCGTGAACGCCTCCAGATCGGCTACCGAGCGTAGCGTAACCCGCGCGGCGGATTCCTTGCCCATCGCGTGAACCATGACCTGCGAATCGGCGAGCGCGATCAGGCGGTTGGCCTGATAGCCGTGCGCGAGAAACGCGCCCGACATCGCCCGTCCGACGATCAGCCCGATCACCGGATGACCGGCGAGGCGCGCGCTCGCATACGCATCGGCGGCGCCGGCGAGCGCCTGGTGGATGCCGTAGGCTTCCTCGCGCCGTCCGTAGGCCTGGCTCGCGACGTCGATCACGGCGACGATCGCGCGCTTCTCGTGGTCCTCGCGCCCGGCATCGGCGTCGATCACCTCGCGCACCGCTCGCGCGATCTCCCAACCCTCGATCAGTCCGACTTCGCCGCTGCGTGCGCGCGGGAACGCGTTATCCGGGTCGGGCACCACCGCGATGAAGCGCGCGGGATGCTCGCCGAGCCGCGCATCGACGACCCGCACCGAAGGCGGATAGCCCGCCTGCAACGGCGCGCTGTAAGTGAGCGCGTCGAGCCATACCGCGCCGCGCTTCGAAAGCTCCTGTGTGCTCATGACCTGAACCCCTTGCTGTAGATGGCGGCCGCCTGTTGCGGAGTGGCTTGCGCTTCGGGATCGACCTCGGCAAGCCGTTGCAGAAAGCCGGCCACGCATTCGCTGCGGCACGCTTCGGGACGTCCCGCGCGAAACCGTTCGATGACGGCGGCGCGGATCGCACTGGCGTCGTCGGCGGCGTACACGTCGACCAGCCCCGTGCGATGGCGTTGCTCGCCGCCCGTGAAGCTCCAGATCATCGGACGGTCGCGCGAATCGAATTCGGCGATGCCGGCCTCCTGCTCGATGACCGTGGGTCCGTTGAGTCCGAGGCGCGCTTCGCGGGTGGCGATCAGGTAGCTGCACAGGCCCGCCGCGATCGACATGCCGCCGTAGCAGCCGATCGGCCCCGCCGTGATGCCGATCACCGGCTGATAGCGCCGCAAGTCGACGATGGCGGCGTGAATCTCCGCGATCGCCGCGAGCCCGAGATTCGCTTCCTGCAAGCGCACGCCGCCCGTCTCGAAGAGAATCACGGCGCGCATCGGAATGCCGTTGCGGTTGTCCTCGGCGGCGAGTTCGAGGCTGCCCGCGATTTTCGCCGCGGACACTTCGCCCATGCTGCCGCCCTGAAAGCCGGCGTCGATGGCGAGCACGACCGCGGGCTGTCCGTCGAGCTCGCCTCGCGCGACCACGGTGCCGTCGTCGGCCTGCGTCACGATGCCTTGCCGCGCGAGCCACGGCGAACGCACACGCTCGAACGGATCGAGCAGTTCGCTGAAGGTGCCGGCGTCGAGCAGGTGTTTCGCGCGGCTGCGCGCGTCGAGTTCGATGAAGCTCTGGCGTTCCAGCAATGCCTGTGTGTCCATGATCGTCATGCTCCGCCGGTTGTCGCCAGTTGTTCCAGCACCTGGCCGATGCGCATGCGCACGACGGCCGGCGTCGCGCCGGAATCGTTGATCTCGATCTTCGCGGCCGGCAGCGTGCCGTCGCCGAAGATGCGTTCGAGCACGGCTTCCCAGACGCGGCCCATGCCATCGACGGAAGTCGTGATGTTCACCACGGTGCGCGGCGAGCCGTTCGCCTCGAGCAGCACTTCGAGGTCGCCCGACGCGACCACGCCCGCCAGCGCGCGGCCTGGCGCGGGTTGCCCCGCCGGGAATTCGAGGACGATGGTTTCCATATGCGTTCCTAAGCCTTCGTCGTAGGAGCGGCTTCGCGGTGAAGCCGGTTGAGAAAGAGGGCGGCGGCGAGCAGATCGGCCGCGCCGCCGGGCGACACGTGCAGTTCGACGAGCCGCCGGTCCAGCAGCTTCAAATGACGGCGGCCGGCAAGCGACGCGGCGCCGCCGAGCGCCAGCACGCGCCGCGCGCCGTCCTGCAACTCGACGAGCGCGCCGGGCCCGCCGCGTGCGAGCACGCAGGTATCGTCGAGACTCGCCATGATCGCGAGCAGCGCGTTCAGGCGTGCGGCCGTCTCGCTGTCGCCGCGCCGGCGCGAGCGTGAGAGTTCCGGCAGCGCCACGTCAACGACATGCGGAAAGCCGGCTTGCGCCTGGCCGCGCGCGCCGCCCACGTTGTAGTCGAGGCATGCCCGCTCGCCCTTGTTGCCGGTCAGCGCGGGCGCGTGGCGATCGGGCAGACGCGCGAGCGCTCCGGCGCGCGCGGCGATGGCGTGTGGCGTATGGTCGGCGGGGTCGGCGGGGTCGGCGGGGCCGGCCGCCGCGGCGGTCACGAGCAGCCCGAGCGCCCAGATCGCACCGCGATGGGTGTTCACGCCCTGCGTCGCGTCGAGCATGCGGGCTTCGCCGTCGCGCCCGATCGCGCCGATGCGCTCGCGCAGCGACTGCATACGTTGCAGCGACTGCGTCGGCTGCATCGGCTGCATCTCCTGGCCCGCGCGCGCCAGTTCGGTGAAGGTCGGCTGCAATGCAAGCGCCGACACGCACATCAGTTCCCAGTCGAGATCGTGATGCGCGCCGCGGCCGCGGATGTCGACGAGTCCCGGCTTCGGCGCGAGCGTGGCTTCCTCGATCAGCGCCGCCACCACGTGCTCGCCCAAACGCTCGGCGAGATCCGGTGTCGCGCGTGGCGCTCGCGCTACTGGCATGGCGAGGGTCTCGCGCATCACCAGCTCCTGAACCGCGCGGGCGGCTCATACAAACCGTCCGACCAGTCGACCAGATCGGCCATGCTCTTCGCGGCCAGCAGCGAACGGGTGGCTTCGCCGCGCTGAATGCCGAGGTCCTCCGGCAACGCGACGAAGCCGTCGCGGCGCAGCGTCGCGAGTTTGTCGGCGCTGCTCGTGAGGCCGATGGGCGTCACGCCCGCGACCGCCGCGATCATCTCCTTGCGATGTTCGAGCGAGCGCGCCTTGTACAGATAGGCGATGCCTTCCTCGGTGAGCACGTGGGTGACGTCGTCGCCGTAGATCATGACCGGCGCGAGCGGCATGCCGGACTCGCGGCCGACGTCGACCGCATCGATCGATTCGACGATGGTGGGCTGCCCGCCCGCCTGGAACGTCTCGACCATCTGCACGACGAGCTTGCGGCCGCGCTCCAGCGGACTGTCCGTTTGCAGTAGATCGAGCCACGCCGGGGTGGCATGGCGCCGGCCATGCGGATCGTGGCCCATGTTGGGCGCGCCGCCGAAGCCGGTGAGGCGGCCATGCGTGACCGTCGACGAGTTGCCGGCGCCGTCCATCTGCAAGGTCGAGCCGATGAACATGTCGACCGCGTATTGCCCGGCAAGCTGGCACATCGCGCGATTGGAGCGCATCGAACCGTCGCGGCCGGTGAAGAAGATGTCCGGCCGTTGCGCGACGTAGGCTTCCATGCCCAGTTCGCCGCCGAAGCAATGCACGCTCTCGACCCAGCCGGTTTCGATCGCGGGGATCAGCGTCGGATGCGGGTTCAGGGTCCAGTGCTTGCAGATCTTGCCCTTCAGGCCGAGCTTCTCGCCGTAGGTCGGCAGGAGCAGTTCGATCGCGGCCGTGTTGAAGCCGATGCCGTGATTGAGCGACTGCACCTGGTGCCGCTCGTAGATGCCGCGAATCGCCATCATCCCCATCAGCACCTGAACCGGCGTGATGAGACGCGGATCGCGCGTGAACAGCGGCTCGATGAAGAACGGCTTGTCCGACTGCACCACGAAGTCGATCCACGAGCCGGGGATGTCGACGCGCGGCAGGTCCTTCGGGTCGTCGACGATCTCGTTGACCTGCGCGATCACGATGCCGTCGCGAAACGCGGCGGCTTCGACGAGGGCGGGCGTGTCCTCGGTGCTCGGACCCGTGTAGAGATTGCCTTGCCGATCCGCCTTGTAGCCGGCGACCAGCACGACGTTCGGCGTCAGATCGACATACAGCCGCCCATACAGTTCGATGTAGGTATGGATCGCGCCGATTTCGAGGATGCCGTCCTGCAGGAACTGCGAGATGCGCAGGCTTTGCGCGCCGGCGAAGGCGAAATCGAGTTTCCTCGCGATGCCGCGCTCGAACAGATCCAGATGCTCGGCGCGGCTCACGCTCGGAATGATCAGATGCAGATCGTGGACGACTTCGGGGTCCACTTTCGCCAGCGAGCGCGACAGGAAATCGGCCTGCTTCTGGTTGTTGCCCTCGACGACCACGCGGTCGCCGGGGGCGATCAGGGCTTGCAGGACGTCGACGATACGCTCGGCGGGGAGAACCGCGCCGTCCGCGATCGCTGCGACGCGCGCGAGCCGGCGATGTTTTTCCGCGCGGCGGGTGGCCCAACGGGATGAGGACTGACTTTGACCGGACATGTGCGCTCTCGCTCAGGACATGAGGCGAGTCTAGGGAGCGGGGTATCCCGGTTCAATCACGTTCGGGACGCGTCTGTTATCCCAAGGGTAACGATCTGGCGAGCCGGGCGCTGAAACCGCGACAGGACGGGGCCGGCGGGGTCCCGATCGTTGTCCTGGGGTTTTCCCAGACGGCCGCGCATACGGGAGCGCAACGAACCCGCATTGCCAGATCGCACCCCGTCGCGCGGGGTGGCGCCGGGTAAGCCCCATCGCTCCTGAACCCTGACGCAAACGATTGGCGGGCGCATCGGCATTCAAGGACCGTCGTGATGCAGCCGACATAGCAACAAGCACCAGGGCAGCAGGTGATGGCCGCGCAGGGCGGCGAATATGACGAAACCGGCGAACGGTGGAGGTATGAAGCATGAATTCCAGACAGATGACCGTACGGGCGAAGCTCACGACGGCGTTCAGCGTGCTAGCGGCGATGGTGCTGGGGGTATCGGTGCTCGCGCTCGTTGCATTGAACGATGCGAACGAGCGCTTCTCGGATTACGTGAGCGGCATTAGCGCCCGCGCGGAGGTGGCCGCGAAGGTGCGCACCGCGGTCGACCGGCGTGCGATCGCCGCGCGCAATCTGGTGCTCGTGACCAAGCCGGCGGATCTGGAAATCGAAAAGGCCGCCGTGAACCAGGCGCACGCGGACGTGCAGGCTCGGCTCAAGCGACTCAAGGAGATGATCGCGAACGCCGGCGATGCGAACGAGGCGGCGCGAGCCCTGGTGGCCGACATCGACCGGGTCGAGGCCCAGTACGGGCCGGTCGCGCTCGCGATCGTCGACGCCGCGTTGAACAAGCGGCACGAGGAGGCGATCGCCATGATGAACGAGCAATGCCGTCCGCTGCTCGCGGCGCTCGTCAAGGCGACCAATACGTATAGCGAATTCACCCGCAACCGGGCCCAGGCCCTGATGCAGGTGTCGGCCCAACACTACGCGACGCAGCGCATGCTGCTGATCGGCATCTGCCTCGCGGCAATCGGCGCGGCGCTCGTCGCGGCATTCCTGATTACCCGTAGCGTGACGCGCGCACTGGGCGCGGAGCCGGCTGCGCTGGGCGAGGTGACCCGGCGCGTGGCCGGCGGCGATCTCGGCTCCGTGCCGGGCGCGCAGGCCGCGCCGCGCGGCAGCGTGCTCGCCTCGATGGGCGAGATGCAGGCGAGCCTCGTGAAGCTGATCGCCCAGGTGCGGACCTCGGCGGACAATATCGCCACCGGGTCCAGCCAGATCGCCT
This sequence comes from Paraburkholderia terricola, assembly GCF_900142195.1. Taxonomy (GTDB): domain Bacteria; phylum Pseudomonadota; class Gammaproteobacteria; order Burkholderiales; family Burkholderiaceae; genus Paraburkholderia; species Paraburkholderia terricola. The sequence continues at coordinate 128,412 of NZ_FRAB01000001.1, read as the reverse complement.
CGGGCAACCAGGACCTGTCGTCGCGCACCGAACAGCAGGCGTCGTCGCTGCAGGAAACCGCGTCGAGCATGGAAGAGCTCACGTCCACGGTGAAGCAGAACGCGGAGAACGCGCAGCAGGCGAGCACGCTCGCCGCCAATGCCTCGGAAGTCGCCCTGAAAGGCAGCGCCGTGGTCGGACAGGTCGTGGAGACGATGACCGACATCAGCGAGAGTTCGACCAAGGTCGCGGATATCACCGGGATCATCGAAGGCATCGCGTTCCAGACCAACATCCTCGCGCTCAACGCGGCGGTGGAAGCCGCGCGTGCCGGCGAGCAGGGCCGCGGCTTCGCGGTGGTGGCGAGCGAGGTCAGAAGCCTCGCGCAGCGTTCGTCGAGCGCGGCCAAGGAGATCAAGGATCTGATCAACGCCTCGGTGCAGAAGATTCACAACGGCTCGACGCTCGCGGGCGAGGCGGGCAAGACGATGGCCGAAGTCACGCAGGCGGTGGCGCGCGTGACCGACATCATGGGCGAGATCGCCGCGGCCTCGGGCGAGCAAAGCCGCGGCATCGAGCAGGTCAACGTGGCGATCACGCAGATGGACACGGTCACGCAGCAGAACGCCGCGCTCGTCGAGGAAGCGGCGGCCGCGTCGACCTCGCTGGAGGACCAGGGCCGCCAGTTGACCGAGGCGGTGGCGTTCTTCCGTCTCGACGGCGCGCGCGCGTGAGGCCCGGCGCGTAAGTCGCGAGAGGGGCGGCGAACCGTGCCGTGGTTCGCTCGCGCCCGTCATGGACATCGGCGCGAGACCCCCGCCGCGATTCGCTCGCTCAGGCCAGCCACGTTTTGATCGTGGCGGCCATCGTGCCGGTCGAGATGCCATAGCGGTCGTGCAGCGTGGGCAGCGCGCCGGCGGCGAGGAACGCGTCCGGCAGCGCGATCTGCCGGAACGCGGGCGTGACGCCCGCGCCGAGCAGCGTGCCCGCCACGGCTTCGCCGAGCCCGCCGATCACCGTGTGGTTTTCGGCCACGACCACCATGCGGCCCGTGCGTTTCGCTTCGTGCAGGATCGTCGCCGTATCGAGCGGCTTGATGGTCGGCACGTGCAGCACGCCCACGCCGACGTTGTCCGCTTCGAGCGCCTTCGCGACTTCCAGCGAGCGCATGGTCATGATCCCGGACGAGATCAGCAGCACGTCGTTGCCGTCGCGCAGCAGCTTCGCCTTGCCGAGTTCGAAGCGATAGTCGTATTCGTCGAGCACGGCGGGCACGTTGCCGCGCAACAGGCGCGCATAGACGGGGCCGTCGTGCGCGGCGATCGCCGGCACCATCTGCTCGATGTCGAGCGCGTCGCACGGATCGATCACGGTCATGTTCGGCATCGCGCGCATCAGCGCGAGGTCCTCGGCGGCCTGGTGGCTCGGGCCGTAGCCTGTCGTGAGCCCCGGCAGCGCGCAGACGATCTTCACGTCGAGGTTGTCCTCGGCGATCGCCTGATGGATGAAGTCATACGCGCGGCGCGTCGCGAACACCGCATACGTCGTGACGAACGGTTGCGCGCCTTCATGCGCGAAGCCGGCCGCCGCGCCCATCAGCAACTGCTCGGCCATGCCCATCTGGTAGTAGCGCGCCGGAAATTCCTTCGCGAAGATGTGCAGGTCGGTGTACTTGCCGAGGTCGGCCGTCATGCCGATCACGTTCGTTCTGGTGCGCGCCAGTTCGGCGAGCGCATGGCCGAACGGAGCGGAGCGCGTGAGCTGGCCTTCGCCCGCGATCGACGCGATCATCGCGGAGGTTTTCAGGCGCGGCTTGTTCTGGATCGTGCTCATGCTTGTCTCCCGGCTTCGAGTGCGTCGAGCGCGAGTTGCCACTCGTGCGCATCGACGCGGATGAAATGGTTCTTCTCGCGTTCCTCGAGGAACGGCACGCCGCAGCCCATCTTCGTATCGCAGACGATGATGCGCGGTTGCGGCTTGTCGTGACGGCGGGCGTTATCGAACGCGCGCTTCACTGCGTCGATGTCGTTGCCGTTCACGCGCTGCGTGTACCAGCCGAACGCTTCGAGCTTGTCGACCAGCGGCTCGAACGCCATGACCTGCGTCGAGGGGCCGTCGGCCTGCTGGTTGTTCACATCGACGATGGCGATGAGGTTGTCGAGCTTCCAGTGCGCGGCGGACATCAGCCCTTCCCAGATCGCGCCTTCGTCGAGTTCGCCGTCGGAGAAGAGCGTGTAGACGAACGCATCCGAGCCCCGATGCTTCAGACCGAGGCAGCGGCCCACCGCGATCGTCAGGCCCTGGCCGAGCGAGCCGCCGGACATTTCCATGCCGGGCGTGTAGCTCGCCATGCCCGACATCGGCAGACGGCTGTCGTCGCTGCCGTAGGTTTCGAGTTCGTCGGCGGGCAGAATGCCGGCTTCGAAGAGCGCGGCGTAGAGCGCAATCGCGTAATGCCCGTTCGACAGCAGGAAGCGGTCGCGTTCGTCCCATGCGGGATCGTCGGCGCGGTAGCGCATCGCGCCGAAATAGGCGACAGCCAGCACGTCCGCGATGTCGAGTGCCTGGCCGATATAGCCCTGGCCCTGTACTTCACCCATCAGCAGCGCGTTTCTGCGAATCCGGTACGCGCGCTCGGCGAGCGTGGCGTCCTCGGTAAGGGTTGCGTTGTCCATGTACGACTCCTTTGATATCGAGAGATGTCCGGTCGTTCAGCGGTTGACGGACCTGGCCGGCACGAGGAACACGAGCAGGGCGCCCAGCGTCACCGCGATCGAGATGAAGATGAGGCCGGCGGTGGACTTGCCCGTCAGATCGTTGAGCCAGCCGACGATCGCGGGCGAGAAGAACCCGGCCAGATTGGCGAAGCAGTTCACGGCCGCGATGCCCGCCGCGGCGGAGATGCCGCCGAGGAGCGCGGTCGGCAGGGACCAGAACTGCGACGACGACGCGAGGATGCCGGCCGCGGCGATGCTCAGGCAGACGATCGACGCCGCGACACTGCCGAGCAGCGGCAGCGTGGCGAAACCCGCGGCGGCGATCAGCATCGGAATCGCCAGATGCAGGCGGCGCTCGTGAAAGCGGTCCGCGCTCATGCCGACCAGCGGCAGCGCGACGATCGCGCACAGATACGGAATCGCGGTGAAGATGCCGACCCACAGCGGGTCCGCGACGCCGGACTTGCGAATGATGGTGGGCAGCCAGAACGTCAGTCCGTACTGACCGAGCACGACGCAGAAGTAGATCGCCGCCATCAGCCACAAACGTCGGTCGCCGATGAAGGCCTTGATCGACAGATGCGCGGTCTTGTGCGCGTTGTCGCCGGCGACATTGCGCGCGAGCAGCGCCTTCTCGGTATCGGTGAGCCATTTCGCGTGGGCGATGCCGTCGTCGAGATACAGCAGGATCGCCACGCCGAGTACCAGCGACGGCAGTGCTTCGAGCAGGAACAGCCACTTCCAGCCCGCCATCGAATAGACGCCTTGCAGCGAGTGCATGATCAGGCCCGACAGCGGGCCGCCGATGATGCCCGCGAGCGGAATCGCCATGAAGAACAGCGACAGTGCTTTCGCGCGGCGCGCGGAGGGAAACCAGTACGTCATATAGAGGATGACGCCGGGCGCGAAGCCCGCTTCGGCGACGCCGAGAAGAAAGCGCAGCACGTAGAAGACGGTTGGCGATTTGACGAACACGAAGCTCGCTGAAATCACCGCCCACGTGAGCATGATGCGGGCGAGCCAGCGGCGCGCGCCGACCTTGTGAAGAATCAGATTGCTCGGCACCTCGAAGAGGAAGTACCCGAGAAAGAAGATGCCGGCGCCCATGCCGTACACCGTTTCGCTGAAGCGCAGGTCGCTCAGCATTTGCAGCTTCGCGAAGCCGACGTTGACGCGATCGAGGTAGGCGCCGAGATAGCACAGCATCAGAAACGGAATGAGCCGGCGGCTGACCTTGGCGTAGGTTTTGGCTTCGAACGTCGGCGAGTCGCTACGGGAAATCGCATCGCCCGTGACGGGCGGCGCGCTGTATCTGGATTTCATGGTTGTCTCCTGTCGATCGGAGTTGGCGCTTTAGCGCTTACTCTGGTCCCATGCTTCGCGGTCGACCAGAGTTGGCGCTTCAGCGCTTACTCCGATCCCATGCCAAGCTGCCACGGCCCCGGGTTGTCCCAGGTGCACGCGAACCCAAGCCGCGCAAAAACGCGGCGCTATTTAGTGATTTAGTGAATCAGCATGCCGCCGTTCACATCGAGTGTGACACCCGTCAGGTAACTCGACAGGTCGCTCACCAGAAACAGGCAAGCGTTCGCGACATCGGCGGCGTCGCCGAGGCGTCCGAGCGGAATGCCCTTGATGATCTCGACGCGCCTCTCCGGCGTGAGCTTGTCGCCCGTGATGTCGGTCTGAATCAGACCCGGCGTGATGGAATTGACGCGAATGCGGTTCGGACCGAACTCGCGCGCCATCGCCTTGGCGAGTCCGAGGACGCCGGCCTTCGCGGCGCTGTAGTGCGGGCCGCCGAAGATGCCGCCGCCGCGCTGCGCCGACACCGACGACATGCAGACGATGCTGCCGCCGTTCTGCTCCTTCATCGCGGGAATCACGGCTTGCGACATATAGAGCGTGCCGCGCAGATTGACGTCGACGATCGCGTCGAAGTCCTTGCCGCCGATCTCCAGCGTGCGAACCGGCTGCGTGATGCCGGCATTGTTGACGAGCCCGTCGATCCGGCCATAGCGCTCCAGCGTGGCGCGCGCGGCCGCGACGCAGGCGGTCTTGTCGGTCACGTCGCACGCGAGTCCGAGGTGTTGCGTGCCGAGGTCGGCGGCCGCCGCCTGCGCGTCCTCCTCGCGCAGATCGAGGATCACCACCTGCGCCCCCTGGGCGGCAAGCGCTTTCGCGGTTGCCTTGCCGATACCGCGGGGCGATGCCGCGCCCGTCACCATGATGATTTTGTTCTCCAGCAACATCGCTTGTCTCCTGAGTGTTGATTTGATGCCTGAAGTGTCGGCTCGCGGGCCGGCGGCATCAACGCGGAAACGCTCAACAATGGCTGAGAAAAATTCAGGTATTCAGGTGTGTCGACTGTGGCGGGCGCGAAGCGCTCCGACTATCGCCGAGCCGCGGAAGAGGCGGCGGCCTCGCGCTCCATCCACGCAAGAAACCGTTCGACGCGCGGCAGTTCCGCGTTCTGCTTCGGGTAAACCAGGTGGTGCGCGCCGACCTCGACCGCGCAGCTATCGTCGAACACTGGGACGAGCAGGCCGTCCCTGATTTTCACCGACGCGAGCATGAGGCTTTCGAGCGCGATGCCGAGGCCGAGCGCCGCCGTTTCGATCGACATGTACGAGCGGTCGAAAGAAAAATCGAACGTCTTTTGAGGCGCGGACACGCCCGTTCTGCCGAACCATTGCTTCCACTGGACGAGCGGCGTTTCCGAATAGATCAGACGATGCGCCAGCAGATCCGCCGGCGTGTTCACGGGATGCCGTTCGAGATACTTCGGCGCGGCCAGCGGGGCAATGAACTCGCCCCGGATGGTTTTCACTTCCAGATTGCTCCAGTTGCCATAGCCGTGACGGATGTCGATGTCGTAGTAGCCATTCGAGAAAGACACGTTCTCGTACGAGCAGGCCAGATTGAGCTGGATGTCGCCGTTCGCCTCCTGAAAGGACGACAGCCGCGGAAGCAGCCACATGAGGCCGAAGCTCGGGCTCGAATGCACGCGCAGGATGTCCACTTCCTGGCGGCTGGACGCACGTTCGGTCGCGCGGCTGAGATCGGCCAGCGATCCCGTTACGTCGGAGAGATAGCGCTCGCCGGTCGGCGTGAGCACGAGGCCGCGCCCGGACCGCTGAAACAGCGGCTGGCCGATGATCGACTCCAGATTGCTGAGTTGATGGCTCACCGCCGAAGCGGTCAGGCCCAGTTCCTCGGCCGCGCGATTCACGCTTTTGGTTCGGGCCACGCTTTCGAACGCGATGATCGCCTTGAGCGGTGGGATACGCATGGGGAATTTTTCGGTTGCGGGTGAAGGGCAGGCGAATGAAAGCGGCTTGACATGCATTATCCGTTTTTCGCTCCCGAAGCGCGATCGATGCGGGGCGAGTTTGCCCGAGGCGCGAACCGCTAGTGCCGCTCGCGTGGTCCGATCGCATGACGATGGGCTGGTTTTGGAATCCCGCAAACGTTTTGCGGGTTTTTTATTATGTTTGGCCGGTCGGCCGAGGAGCGGCGAAAATCCCGCCAAAATTTAACGTTTATCCCCGTAATCAGGTTTTTTGGACTTTATCGCGTCATTCGAAAAACACCAGAATTTGCGAAGTCCAAGGGCAGAGCGAAGCGATCCGGCGCAGTGCGCGAAAACAAAATTAATTTATGAAGCGGAAAGCTTTTAGAAGGAACGCGGATCAGAAAGTATTGGGGCGATCGGCTCGCGCCATGTCTCATTAGAGCCTACGGAAAATCGCGCTTTATTGTCCAGGTTTCAGGCAATTATTGCCTGAAAACGATTCTGCTCGATAGAGGGAGGTAAGAATAGCCGAGCCACAGCCCACCGCGCTTCGCTCTTGCTAGGCGACGGAAAGTGCCGTCAACGGCCCCACCCAGGCGGCGGGAGTTTCGCTTTTATGCACGTTTTTTCGCCGATCCGCGAACCTTGCAATTGGATTGCGCACCGCACGCTTTGCACGACCGCCCGCCAAAAATTTCAAATGCTTTCAGCTCCGTTAACTTTTGTCAAATCCATGGCTTGCTTAAACATTGCCGCTCGCAACGGTAAAACGTTTGCGAGGTTCTGTTTGCTGGAAATAGCCAGCAGGTTATTAAAGTTTGCCTGGTTTTGACGATCTCAACGGCATGCTTTCAACCACAGAATAGTGGTGCGCTTGAAAAAAAGAGCTATTAGAATGCGCTGCCTGGACGAAAGGCGCTCATTAACGGGTAGATGGGCGATGGCGGCCGTGTTCGACGCGGATCGGTAAAAGCAATAAAACCGAAGAAGAAATCACATGACCTTGGGGATTCAAACGATATTCGAAGCACGGCCGGCGCTTTGCGATGCATCTCGGAACATGTCGGGGCCGTCGCGGCAAGAGCGGCAAGAGCGGCAAGAGCGGCAAGAGCGGAAAACGGCCCGTCCACGCTTCGTGATGCGCGCCTTGAGCCGCGCGGTTGTCGCGGTGCTCGCTTTGGGCGGCGCGAATGCGATCGCTCAGCCGGCACAAGCGCAGCCGCAGCCGCAATCCGCGCCGTTGTCCGCGCAACCGCAACCGCAACCGCAACCGCAACCGCAACCGCAACCGCAACCGCAACCGCAACCGCAAGCGACCGAACCGCATCGCGCGCCGTCCGTCAACCTCGCATTCTTCGACGGCGCCAACGTGCCGGTCGATCTGTTGCAGGCCTTCGACGCCGTTGTCGTCGATCCCGCGCACGGTTTCGATCCGTCCGCGCATCCGTTGCGCCATACCGCATGGCTCGCGCGCACGCATGCGGATGCCGCCGCAGGCACGCCGGCCGCCTTCGTCGCGAGCCAGATCGAGCCGCTGTGGCAGCGCGGTTTTCGCGGCTTCCTGCTCGACACGCCGAACGCCATTGCCGCCATCGACGCGATACGCGCGGCGCATCCCGACGCGCGCCTCGTGATCGGCGGCGCCGACGCGCTGCAACTCGCGATGCCGCATGCCAACGCGCTGTACGCGGTGGCCGGTCCGTCGCTCGTCAGCGGCGTGAGCGCGAACGGCGCGTTGCAGACCGTCGTGTCCGCGGACGAGCGCGCGGCGCGCGTCGCCGGCGCGCAAGCATTCATGCAGCAGACCGGCGTGCCGGTGGTGTCGATCGAATACTGCCCCGCGGACGATCGCGCCTGCGCCCGCAACACGGCCGCGCAGGTGGCGGCGACCGGCGTCACGCCCTACGTGACCGACGTGGCGCGCGGCGTGGTCGGCATCGGCGCGATCGAGGTGCTGCCGCGCAAGGTGCTCGTCGTGCAGGACACGGGCGACGATCTGCTGCTCGACGAAACCCCCGGCGTGCGCGATCTGGCGACCCCGCTGAACTATCTCGGCTACGACGTCGAGTACGCGAACGTCAACGACACGCTCCCCGGCGACATCACGCCCGACCGTTATGCCGGCGTCGTCGCGTGGTTGCAGGGCAGCGGCACGCAGGACAGCGCGGTGTGGCGCGCATGGGTGGATGCGCGCATCGCGTCGCACGTGCCCGTCGCGTTTCTCGGCCAGTTCGGTTTCGACGCGGCCGAGGACGAAGGACGCGCGCTCGATCTGCAAGCGGTGCCGGGTCCGTTCAGCGACAAGGTGGAGGTGGTCTCGCGCGATCCGATGGTCGGCTTCGAGATCGATCCGAAGCTCGGCCCACGCGATCTGACGGGCGTGCGGGTCGGCGCGGCGAGCCGGCCGCTGCTGCGCGTGACGAGCGGCCAGGCGACCCTCGACCCGATCGCGATCACGCCGTGGGGCGGCTTCGCGATGAGCCCGTACACGGTCGTCTCGCTCAACGGCATCGACCAGGAACGCTGGGCGATTCAACCGATCTCGTTTCTCACCGCCGCGTTGCGCCTGCAGCGCATGCCGTCGCCGAGCGTGACGACGGAGAACGGGCGGCGTCTTTTCATGTCGCACGTCGACGGCGACGGGTTCGCGTCGCGCGCCGAATTTCCCGGCGCGGACTACTCGGGCGAAGCGCTGTATCAGCAGATTTTCACGCGCTACAAGGTGCCGATGACGCTCTCGGTGATCGAGGGTGAAGTGGGGCCGACCGGCCTCTATCCGAAGATCTCGCCGCGTCTGGAAGAGATCGCGCGCAAGATGTTCGCGCTGCCGTATGTCGCGATCGGCACGCACACGTACTCGCATCCGTTCGACTGGGGCAGCGTGGACGCGAAGACCGGCGAGCGCGTGGACCGCGGCGGCGGAGACACCGCGTTTTCGCTGGTCATTCCGAACTACACGTTCGACATCGACCGCGAAGTGACGGGCTCGATCGATTACATCAACACGCGCCTCGCGCCGCCGGGCAAGAAGACGGCCATCCTGCAATGGCCGGGCAACTGCAAGCCGCCCGCGCTCGTCGTGCGCAAGGTGTATGCGGCGGGCGTCGCGAACGTGAACGGCGGCGACACCGTCATCACGAAGAGCGCGAGCAGTTGGACCAACATCGCGCCGATCGGCGTCGACAAGGGGCCGGGCGCGTACCAGGTGTATGCGCCGAATCAGGACGAGAACGTCTACACGAACGACTGGCTCGGCCCGTTCTACGGCTTCACGCGCGTGCTCGAAACCTTCGACATGACGGACAAGCCGTTGCGCTTCAAGCCGATCGATCTGTATTACCACATGTACAGCGGCACGAAAGTCGCCTCGCTGCGCGCGCTCGATCAGATCTTCACGGCGGTGCTCAAGCAAGCCGTGCTGCCCGTGCAGATGACCGACTACACGCAGAAGGTGCTCGACTGGCGTTCGTTCGCGGTCGCGCGCGCGGTGCGTGGCGAGACCGATGCAGATGCAAACGCAGATGCCGGCAAGCCTGCGGGCGGCGACTGGATCGTGCGCGGCAACGGCGAGGTGCGCGAGCTGCACTGGCCGCTGTCGAGCGCGCCGGATCTGCGCGCGTCGGCCGGCGTCACCGGCTATTCGGCGGGTCCGGACGGCACCTATATCCACATCGCGGACGGCGCGGCGCGCGTGTCGTTCAAGCCGGCCGATGCGAAGGCGGGCGCGTTGCCCTACATCGCCGAAGCCAACGGTTTCGTGCGCAATTTCAGGCGCAACGCCAACGGCATGTCGTTCGAATTCGGCGGCTACTACCAGCCGTTCGTCAGGCTCGCCAACGCGCGCGGTTGCAGCGTGAGCGTCGCGGGACACGCGGTCGCCACCCCGCGCGACGGCGCGGGCGTGCGCTTCGATACGCCGGCCTCCGCCGGTTTGCAGGTGAACTATCAGCCCGTCGAGATTGCCTGTGAGCGCTAAACGTCCCCGTATCGCACCGACCTGGCTCGTCTGTTTGCTGGCGGGCGTCGTGCTGCTGACGATCTACGGCGTGTCGCCGCGCGGCGGCTTGCGCCAGCGCGTGGCGTCGGTCGGCGCGCCCAGCGAATTGAGCGTCGCGTATCTGGAAGCCTGGTCGAAAGTGCGGCCCGACAACGAAGAGTTCCTGTCCCTGCTCGGCGCGCAGTATTCGTATCTGGGCCGCACCGCCGACACCGAGCGGATCGCCGCGCGCATGGATGCGCTCGGCACCGACGACATGCGCCGCGGCGCGACCATGCTGCGTCTTTCGGCGGCCGAGCAGCGCACCTTTGCGATCGCCGAGGACGATCCGCGGCGCGCCCGCGAGTTGAACGATCTGCGCGCGCATCTGCAAGAGGCGGCCAGGCTGCAATGGGCGCCGAAGGATCTCGAATGGCTCGCGCAGCGCGCGGCCGGCGTCGGCTTGCCCGATCTCGCGATGCAGCTTTACGCGCGGCTGTCGGCGCACGATCCCGATGGCCGCGCGAAGTGGGACACGCAGATCACGCGTTACGCGCTGCAAGTGGGCGACTATCGCGCGGCCGCGGACGCCTGGTTCCGTGAGCAAGCGGCGGCGCGCACGCGCGACGAGCAGCGCCGTTGTTTCGTGGCCGGCGTGCGCGCATTGCAGTCGGGCAATCTGCTGGACGAAGCGCTCGCGGCGGCGGACGCGCATGGCGCCAGGCTCGCCGACGACCCGGCCACGCTGGTGGTGTTGCTGAATCTGGCGCGCGCGGCGAATCGTCCGCAAGCCGTCGATCGCTACGCGAAGATGCTGGCGCGTTATGCGTCGCTCGGGCCGCGCGATGGGGCGAGGGATTTCGCGCCGCGGCAGCAGCTTGCGCAGTACGCGTATCGGGATGGTCCTGTGGCGCAGGGTGGTGGCTTCGCGCTCGCGAGTCTGCGCGCGGCGATGCGCGGTGATGTGCGGGGGCGGGGCGCGGCGGGTGTGGTTCGTGTCGCGGCTGTGGGGGAGGTGGCGGGTGTAGGCAGCGCAGCTAGCGGAGCCAGCTTAACTAACGCGGCCAGCCTGGCCGACAAAGCAAGCGGAGCTAACACAGCAAGCATAGCTAGCGCAGCAATCGCAGGCAACAAAGCAAGCGCAGGTAGCACATCCAGCGCGGCGATCCCCCAAACCCTCGCCATCGCCGACACCGTATTCCAGGCGTTCGTCGAATCCGGCGATTTGCCGAATGCGCAGAAAATCGCCGCGCAACAGGTGCAGCGCGATCCGCGTTCCGCGCTGTGGGTCAAGCGTCTCGCGCAGGTGGCCGAATGGAACCGCGAGCCCACGCTGGCGCTGAAGTCGTGGCTCGAATACGCGCAGGTGTCGAACGATCCGGTCGGCTGGCGCAACGTGCTGCGCATCGCGCCGATGCTCAACGACGACGAAGCGTATCTGGTCGCGCTGGTTCATCAGGCGCGCGCCACGCCCGGCGATATGAAGCTGGTCGATAGCGTCACCGCGACCTATGAACGCCTCGGCCGTCCCGACGACGGTCTCGCCTTCCTGCGCTCGCTGCCGCGCGGCGTGAATGGCACGAACGGCGTGAATGATACGAACGGCGCGAACGGCGACGCGATCGATCAGCGCATAGGCGGCCTCGCCGAACGCGCGGGCCACGACGACCAGGCGCTCGCCATCTACCGCGCGGTGCAGGCGCGTCATCCGAACGACGCAACGGCGGCATTGCGCACCGCGAGCGTGCTGTATCGGCAGGGCGACTATCGCGCATCGCTGGCCGCGTTGAGCGCCGCGCGCGCCGGCGCGAAAGACAGCGAGCCGATCTTCTGGCGCAACTACGCGGAACTCGCGCGCCTGCTGCAACGCGACGGCGACGCCAACGAAGCGTATCGTCACCTGCTCGCGAGCGGCGCGGCCACGCGCGAGGACCTCGGCGAAATGACGGACTTCTACGATCCGTATCCGATCGACGCGGGCCGCATCGCCGAATTGCGTTTTCACCGCGAGCACAGCGCGCGTGCGTTGCGCGACGCGATCTATTACTACCTCGACGCCCAGGCGCTGGACCGCATCGCCACACTGCTCGCGAACCTCACGCCCGACGAGCGCAAAACCGCCGAAGCGTCGCCCGCCTTGCTCGGCGTGCGCGCCGAATACTATCGCCTGATCGGTCAACCGCAAAACGCGCTCGCCGATCTGAAGCGCGCGGTCGATCTGCCGGGCGCGGGCGACGACGTGAACGCCGCCTATCTGTGGACGCTCGTCGACTACGGCAGCGATGCCGACCTGCGCGCGGCGCTCAAGCGCTGGCGCGGCAGCGCCGCGCAAAGCTCGGCGTTGTGGGGACCGTTCGCCGCGGCCGAAATGCGCCTGAACCGGCCGGTCGCCGCGCTCGAATATCTGCGCCGCCAGGCGGGCATGATGTCGCGCGATCCGCTGTGGCTGCTCACCTATGCCGACGCCCAGGAACAGTCGGGACACGCGGGGCTCGCGTGGACGATCCGCAAGAAGGTGTGGCTGCAATTGCAGAGCGAACAGGCCAGGCTTGTGGAAGAGCGCGATGAGTCGGGTGTGTCGGGCGCATTGAACGCAACGAGCGTGTCGAAGGTGTCGAACGCGTCAAGCACACCGAGCACATCAAGCACATCGAGCGTGTCGAACGCATCGAACGCATCGGGCACACCGAACACACCGAGCACATCAACGCGCGGCCGCCTCGCACGAGACGCCGAAGCGGCGGCCGATCTGCGCGGCCGGCGCGTGACCTTGTCGACGGAATTCGCCACCGGCGACGTCTCCGCCGCGTTGCTCGACGACCTCATGTCGGCGCACGCGACGCCCGCCGACCTCGCGCAAACGCGCCGCACGCTGATCGGCCACGTGAAGGGTCTGCCGGGCGGCGCGCCGATGCAAGGCGCCGATCTGCCGCAAAACGCACGCTTGCGCGGCGCGGTCGCGAAGGATGTGGCGATCGCATGGGCGCTGTCGCACGAAAGCAATCCGCTGGCGAAGCGCTGGCTCGCGCAGCAGTATGCCGAGCGCCTGTCGCGTCCCGCCGACGCGCGCCTGACCATCGCGCTGGCCGAGAACGATGTCGGTGAAATGGAGCGCCTGCTCGACCAGGAACGCTCGCGCTTGCCGATCTACGACCGCATCGACGCGACCATCGCCGTCGATCATCCCGACCGCGCGCAGCAGCTTGCCTTCGACGCGCTCGGCGGCGCGCCCGAGGACACCGAACTGCATACGCGGGTCACGGAGACCGCGCTCGACTGGCCGCAATCGCTCGACGCGAGCGTCACCAACTACGTCGAGCATCCGCTCGATTACGTCGAGGCCACGCTCGCGGGCAGCCGCAAGATCGCCGAGCGTTATCTCGTCGGCGTGACGGCGGTCCAGCATTTCCAGCATTCGACCGACATCACGCAGCTCGTCAACGTGCCTTCGGTGGACCGCTGGCTCAACATCTACGGCGAGCGGCGCACGCGCGATACGTCGTTCACGATCACGGGCGGCCGGCGCGTCGCCTCCGCCTCGTTCTATACGCTCGACCTGGCGGGCGAGGTGGGCCGCAACTCGGCGCTCACGCTCGGCCTGCGCGCGGGCCGCAACCAGGTCGCCGACGAAACCCAGGCGCTGCTGGTCGGCGGCATGAAGGACAACCTGATCGGCGACCTCACGTATCGGATGACGCAGCGCCTCACGTTCAGGGGCAGCGTGGAGGCGGATCGTTTCTACAGCCAGGCGCGCACGTATCTGGGCAGCGGCGTGCTGTCGACGGGCGAGGTGAGTTACCGGATCCGCACGCAGTACCCGGATTACACGCTGCGCGCGCTCATCACGCACGGCGGCTACGGCGCGAGCGGCCAGGCCGACGCGCTGATCACGCGGCTGTTGCCCGTCGCCTTGCAACCGGCGACGCCGCGCGACTTCATGCCCGATACCTACACGCAATACGGCTTCTTCCTCGGCGCGGGCAACGATCTGCTCGAACAGTACACGCACCGCTGGCGGCCTTTCTTCGACGTCGGCCTGCTGCACGACTCGATACAGGGCTGGGGGCCGCAGTTCAACGTGGGTATCGCGGGCACCGTGTTCGGCGGCGATCACCTGGCCGTGTTCCTGCAACACCAGCGCGTGTCGAAGATCGGCACGCCGGTCACGGTGCTGGGCGCGCGCTATAGCTGGTACTACTGATTCCGTTCGATTTTCCGTTCTATTGGCGACGCAGGCGGACCGCGCCTGCGATGAATAACGACGTTACTGAGGAGTGGTTCGATGAACAACATGAAAAGATGGCGCGGCCTCGTCAAATGGTCCGCGGTGGTGGCGGCGTCCGCGCTCGTGCTCGGCGCCTGCGGTTCGATTCGTCAAACGGGTTCGCCGGCGCTCGGCGTGAAAGACTCGGTGGCGATCGTGTCGATGGCGAACTTCACCGAAACGCCGGCCGCGGGCAGCAGCGCCGCCGCGATCGCGGCGAACACGCTGCGCGCGAACGGCTTGACGGACGTGCGGATCGCGCCCGCCGATGCGTCGGCGAACGCGATGTTCGACACCGCGCAGCGCGAGCTCGGCGAGAAGAAACTCGCCTGGGCGCGCGAGCAGCACGTCAAATACGTGTTGACCGGCGCGGTGGAAGAGTGGCGCTACAAGGTCGGCGTGGACGGCGAGCCGGTGGCGGGCGTCACCTTCGAACTGATCGACGTCGCCTCGGGCCAGGTCGTGTGGAGCGCCACGGGCTCGAAGAGCGGCTGGACGCGTTCGAGTCTCGCGAGCGTCGCTTCGTCGCTGATCGGCAGCCTGTTGTCGCCGCTGCGCTCGCGCGGTTGATGCGCGGGTTGCTTCAGGTTTTGCTTCACATCTTGCGTCACGTCCCGCGTCGCGCAAGCACGCTGTCATCCGTATCTCGACACGTCATGAGGAGTCGGCTGTGAATACCGTCACCGCGCAATCCGCCGCCAGTGCGGCAAAGCCGCGCCATTCGAATCCGCTCGGCAATCTGAGCGCGTTGCGGCGTTTCGTTGCGCCCGCGGTGGCGCGGCCGTTTTCCATCGTCGAGACGATCGCGTTCGTCGCGGCCATCGGCGTCCTGAGCTGGGCGCTCGACCGCAACGATCCGTTCCTGCTGCACGCGGGTTTTCCGTGGCTGTGGTTCGCGCCGCTGATCGTCGCGCTGCGCTACGGCACGCTGCTCGGTCTGCTGGCGTGCGCGATGCTGATCGGCGCATGGCAGGTCCTGATGCGCGGCAGCGCCGACGCATGGCCGACGCTGTTCTTCACCGGCGGCCTGTTGCAGACCATCGTCGCGGGGCATTTCGGCGATACGTGGGGCAACCGCGCGCAGCGCGCGAACGCGTTGAACGATTACCTGAACGACCGGCTCGTCGCGATCACGAACAGCCATTACCTGATGCGCCTGTCGCATGAGCGGCTCGAAAAGGACCTGTTGTCGAAGCCGACCACGCTGCGCGATTCGATCACCGAGTTGCGCCGCCTGTCGGTCGCGCACGGGCTCGACGCCGTGCCGATGACGCCGGCGCGGACGCTGCCGGGCGCGCAGGCGTTGCTCGAATTCGTCGCCCAGGCGTGTCAGATCGAAGTGGCCGCGCTGTACGCGGTGCACGAGAGCAAGCTCGCGCATGAAGCGCTCGCGCGCATCGGCGATGCGTTCGAACTGGAACCGCGCGACGAACTCGTCGCCCGCGCGCTCGAAACGCAAGCGGTCGCGCATATCAGGAGCGGCGGGCATCCGGCCACGCACACGAGCCTGCTGGTGTGCGCGCCGGTGATCTCGGCGGACGGGCGCCTGCTCGCCGTGCTGGCGATCAGGCGCATGCCGTTCCTGTCGCTGAACTTCGACAACCTGCAATTGCTGCTGGTCCTGCTCGGCTACTACGCCGACGGCGTCGAACACTCGCGGCAGGTGCGCACGATCCTGCATGCGGTGCCCGACTGCCCGTATGAATTCGCACTCGACGTGAGCCGCCTCACGCGCCTCGAAGGCACGGCGGGCATTACCTCGTCGCTGGTCGCGCTGGTGTTTCCGCACGACGACGAAGGCGATTCGTTCTTCGAGCATGTGATGCGCCGCCGCCGCGCGCTCGATCTGATGTGGCCGGTGAAGGCGGCGGGGCGCTCGGTGCTGATCAACCTGATGCCCGCCACCGATGCGACCGGCGTGGACGGCTATCTCGCGCGGATCGAAGCGAGCCTGCGCGCGCAGTTCAATCTCGATCTGGAAGGCGCGCGCATCGGCGTGCATACGCTGCATCTCGGCGGCGGCGAGCCGGGCGCGGCGCTGAAGCGCCTTCTCGTGCGCAGCGGTCTCGAGGTCTGACGCCATGCGCTCCGAATCCACCCGCCGCGCGTCGAGCGTGCTCCGCGCCAGCGCCGCTTTCGCCGGCATCGTGCTCATCGCGCTCGTGCAGTTTGCGCTGATCTGGCGCATCGCGAACCGGCACACCGCGTTCGATCCGCTGCTGCCCGTCGTCGCGATCGACGGGCTCGGCGGCGCGCTCCAGGCGCTGCTGGTGCGTGCGCTGCTGCCGGTGCGCTATCGCGAGCCGCGCGGCTGGAGCGTGCTGCTGCTGTGGCTCGGCTGCGCGTTCGTGCCGCTGTTCGGCGGGCTCGTGGTGCTTGCGAGCTGCCTGTGGGCCGCCTGCTATCCGCGCTCGCACAGCGGCGAGGAACTGGACGACGTGCCGGCGCCCGAGTTCGTCACGCATCTGATGTCGCGCGTCTCGCACGGCGGCGGCGCGCGCTTGCAGGCGCGCATCGTGAATACGCAGGTGAATGCGTCGGATCGTCTGTCGGCGCTCGTCGCGATTCAAACCATGCCGACGCGCACCACCGGCACGTTGCTGCGCGAATTGCTTGCCGACCCGGTCGAGGACGTGCGCCTGATCGCCTACGGCACGCTGGATCAGGCGGAAAACGAGGTGACGCAGCGCATCTTCCAGACCGCGCAAAGCCTGGAAACGGCGAGCACCGATGCGCGGCGTCACGCGATCAATCGTCAGCTTGCCGAGCTGTATTTCGAGCTGATCTATCAGAACCTGGTGCAAGGCGCGGTCTACCGGCACACGCTGGAGCAGGCCGATCGCCACGCCCGCGCGGCGCTCGATATCGACGACGGCGACGCCGCGCTGTGGATGATCCGCGGCCGCCTCGCGCTCGCGAACGGCGCCGCCGACGAAGCCGCCACCTACATGGCGCGTGCCCAGGCGCTCGGCTTTCCGCGCGAGCGCCTCGTGCCCTGGCTGGCCGAAGTCGAATTCCTGCGCGGCGATTTTCCGCGCGTGTCCGAACTGCTGGCGTCGCTCGGCAATGCCGCGACGCTGCCGATGCTCAAACCTGTCGCGCGTTACTGGTCAACATGAAACCATCACTGCTGCGCCGCGCCGCGGACGCCGATGTCTGCCTGCTGCTCGAAGGCACGTTCCCCTATGTGCGCGGCGGCGTGTCGAGCTGGGTCAACGACATGATCCGCTCGTATCCCGAACTGCGCTTTTCGATCGTGTTCGTCGGCAGCCGCCAGGAGGACTATGAAGGCGCCGCCTATGCGCTGCCGGATAACGTCGTGCATTTCGAGGCGCACTACCTGTACGAAGCGGCGCTCGCCGACAAGGAGGCGTCGCGTGAAATTCCCGGCGATGCGCAAGCGTTTGCACGCTCGGCCGCCTTGCACGACGCGTGGCGCAACGGCGGCTCGAATTCAGGCTCGAACCTGGCCTCAAGCCCCGGCGCGCTGATGGCCGACATGGTGCAACTGATCGGCGACCACGGCCCGCTCAACGAGGAACAGTTTCTCTCCAGCCGCGCGGCGTGGGACTTCATCGTCGACCAGTACCATCGCTATTGCACGGACCCTTCGTTTACCGACTACTTCTGGACCGTGCGGATCATGCACAAGCCGCTGTGGCAGCTTGCGCGCGTGGCCGAACAGTTGCCGCCGGCGAAGATGTATCACACGGTGTCGACGGGCTATGCGGGCTTTCTCGGCGCGCTGCTGCATTATCGGAGCGGACGGCCGCTGCTCGTCTCCGAGCATGGCATCTACACGAAGGAACGCAAGATCGACCTGCTGCAAAGCCAGTGGATCCGCGACAACCGCGGCGCGTTCGAACGCGACATCTCCAGGATCAGCTATTTCCGCGAACTGTGGGTGCGTTTCTTCGAAGCGCTCGGCAAGCTCGCCTACGACGCCGCCGACGACATCGTCGCGCTCTACGAGACCAATCGCCAGCGGCAGATCGCCGACGGCGCGCAGGCCTCGCGCACGCGCAACATTCCGAACGGCGTGGACGTGGAGGCGCTCGCGCCGCTCGTCGCGCAACGCGTGGCGCGTGCGCGCAAGGTGGTCGCGCTGATCGGCCGCGTGGTGCCGATCAAGGACATCAAGACCTTCATTCGCGCGCTCTTTATCGCGTCGCGGACGATGCCCGATATCGAAGGCTGGATCGTCGGCCCGCAAGAAGAAGATCCGGCCTATGCGCTGGAGTGCCGCGCGCTGGTGCAAAGTCTCGGGCTCGCGGCGAACGTGAAGTTCCTCGGCTTTCAGCGCATCGACGAGATCCTGCCGCAAGTGGACGTGATTGCGCTGACCTCGATCAGCGAGGCCTTGCCGCTCGTCGTGCTGGAAGGCTTCGCGGCCGGCGTGCCGGCGATCACGACCGACGTGGGCTCATGCCGCCAGTTGATCGAAGGCTACGGCGACGACGATCGCGCGTTGGGTTCGGCCGGCAGCGTCGTGCCGATCGCGAATCCGGCCGCGTTCGCCCAAGCCGTGCTCGACCTGCTCGGCGACGAACCGCGCTGGCTCGCGGCGCAACAGGCCGGCCTCGCGCGCGTGCGGCGTTTCTATACGAAGAAGCAGATGATCGATCAATACCGTGTGCTGTATGAACGTTTGACGGCCGCGCCCACGCGGGCCGATCGCGCGAGCGGCCAGGCCGCCGCCGCGCGCGGCGGCTGTCCGATGCATCATGGCGCGCCGGACGGCGGCGCACGGCTTCAACCGCAAGAGGTGCGCTGATGGCCGGCATCGGTTTCGAACTCCGCAAGATACTCAAGCACCAGACGCTGTTCGGCGTCGCGCGCGCCTACGCCTATGCGGGGCTGATCAGCTCCGGGCCGCTGATTCTGTCGATCTTCGGCATTCTGATCATCGGCCTGTTGAGCCTCGCGTTCGTGATACCGAAGTACGCGATCGTGCAGTTCCAGGTGTCGGTGACGTATCTGATCGCCTGCAGCCTGATCCTGACCGGGCCGCTGCAACTGTCGTTTACGCGCTTCATCTCCGACCGCCTGTTCGAAAAGCGCGACGATCTGGTGCTGTCCAACTACAACGGCGTCGTGCTGATCTCGACGGCGGCCTCGGGCGTGCTGGGCGTGCTCGCGGCGGCGTTCGGCTTTCGCAGCGAGCCGCTCGTCTATCGGCTGCTGATGGTGGCGGGCTTCGTCGTCGTCAGCAATATCTGGATCGCGGTGATCTTTCTGTCGAGCGTCAAACAATATCGGCAGATTCTCTATGTATTCGCGCTCGGCTACGGCTGCACCGTCGCGTTCGCATTGATGCTGAATCGTCATGGGCTTCCGGGCCTGCTCGGCGGCTTCGTGGCGGGCCATATCGTGCTGCTCGCGGGGCTGTCGGGGCTGATTTACCGCAACTACCAAAGCGAGCGCTTCATCTCGTTCGAGGTGCTGGAAAAGCGCTTCGCGTATCCGAGCCTCGCGCTCGTCGGGCTGCTGTTCAATCTCGGCGTGTGGATCGACAAGTTCATGTTCTGGTACGCGCCGCAAACGGGCGCGCGCGTGATCGGACCGCTGCATGCATCGGTGATCTACGACCTTCCCGTGTTCATCGCCTACGTGTGCGTGATGCCCGGCATGGCGACCTTCCTCGTGCGGATCGAGGCGGATTTCGTCGAGTATTACGACCGCTTCTACGACGCCGTGCGCAGCGGCGCGACGCTGCGCCACATCAACGACATGCGCGACATGATGGTCGGCAGCGTGCGCGCGGGGCTCTTCGAGATCGTGAAAATCCAGGCTGTCGTGCTGCTGCTGATTCTCGCGTTCGGCCACCTCGTGCTCGAAGCGCTGGGCATTTCCACCTTGTATCTGCCGCTGCTCATCGTGGATGTGATCTCGGCCAGTCTGCAAGTGTTGCTGCTCGGTTTGCTGAACGTGTTCTTCTATCTCGACGGACGCCGCGCCGTGCTCAGGCTCACGGCGGCCTTCGTCGTGCTGAACGGGCTGTTCACCGGCATGACGCTGTGGCTCGGGCCGGACTGGTACGGCTATGGTTTCGCGCTCGCGCTGCTCGTCGTCGTGATGGCCGCGGTGATGCTGCTGGACCGCAAATTCGCGTCGCTCGAGTACGAGACTTACATGCTGCGCAACTAGGCGGGAGAATTTCGGATGAGCAATGCGCTGCGCGGGCGTGATTCGATGCGCGGGGTTTATCGGCGTGTCGTGTGCGCGGCGCGTCTCGTGATCGTCGGCTTGCTGTCGTCGGTCGCGCATGAACGCGCGTCGGCCGACGCGGGCGTCGCGCCGTCCATTGCGCTCTTTTACGGCGCGCAGCCGCCGGTCAGCCGGCTGCGCGAATTCGATGTCGCGGTGATCGAACCGGACAGCGGCTTCGAGCCGCTCAGGCACAAAAGCGCGCGCACCGCATGGTTCGCCTATGTGAGCGTGGGGGAGGTGACGCCGCAGCGTTCGTATTACGCGGCGATTCCAAAGGCCTGGCTCGCCGGCGACAACGCGGTGTGGGGCGCGACGGTGATCGATCAGGACGCGGCGGACTGGCCCGCGTTCTACGTCGAGCATGTGATCGCGCCGCTGTGGAAGAAGGGCTATCGCGGCTTCTTTCTCGACACGCTCGATTCCTACCAGCTCGTCGCCAAGACGGATGCAGCGAGGGCGCGGCAGGAACGCGGTCTGGTCGCGGTCGTTCGCGCGATCAAGGCGCGCTTTCCGCGTGCGCGGCTGATTTTCAATCGCGGCTTCGAGATCCTGCCGCAGGTTCATTCGCTGGTGTCCGCGGTGGCATTCGAATCGCTGTATCGCGGCTGGGACCAGGCGGGGCAGCGCTACACGGAGATCGCGCCGGCCGATCGCGAATGGCTGCTGGGGCAGGCGAAAACGATTCGCGAGCAATACCGGCTGCCGGTACTCGCAATCGACTATTGCGCGCCCGCGGACGACGCCTGCGCGACCCAGACCGCGAGCCGGATCAGCGCGGCGGGCATCGTTCCGTATGTGACGGATGGCGGTCTGCAAACGGTGGGCACGGGGCCGGCTCGCGCGATGAAGCAGTAGCCGTGGCGCAGGCACGCGACGAACGCAGACCCGGCCCGTAGTGGGTCATGGCGGGCCATGGCGGGCCGTAGCGGCGGCGTGACTCGCAGCTTGCCGCGTCGAGCGGCCTTGAATACGGCCTCGAAAGACCCAATCCCAAACACGGACCTGAGCGCCTATGAGCGAACCGGCCTTGCCCGCGAGGCGTCCGGTTCACTCACCTGGAGCGTACAATCGTGCGGCCGTACCGGGCGCCACGTCCATTTCTGGCAGAGTCGTCAATGGCGGCTGGCGACGATACACGCTCTGTCGAAACCGCCGCCCACAGGCCCGATTGCCCGATTGTTCCGGGCCGGCAGCGCAGCGGAGAACGAGCCACATGCCCGCTCATATAACGCCCAATCAACTGATTCAACTCATCATCCCAGGCATTACCGCCGTCTTTGCGCTCAGCTTCGCCTGGGCGTGGGTCTACGACAAACGGCTGCGCTATCTGCGCTTTCTGGCCGCTTCCTTTGGTGCTTTCGCACTCGGCTCGGCGGTGCAGATATGTCACTTGCCGGATGAATGGCGAGCGAACGCGCTGCTATCGGCCGCGTTTTACGTGCCCAGTATTCAACTGCTGGCCGAAGGCGTCTTGCGCAGGGCCGGGCTTCGGTTGCGGTTCGCCGCGCATGCGTCGATGTTCATGCTGGTGATGGGCGGCATGTACTACTTTTCCTACGTCGCCTCGAACCTGCTGGTGCGCATCTACATTCTGAATTTCAGCGCCGGGCTGTTGATGGTGTTCACCGCGCTCCGTTTCAGGAAACGCTGCCGTGGCCGCACCATCAATCACATTCTTCTCTGGGTGCTGCTGATTTTCGGCGCGAGTTTTTTCATCAGGACGTCGCTCACCGTCATTCAACCCTTGCCGCATAGCACCGCGCCCTTCGCGCAGAGCATGTTCTGGGTTCTGCTGCAACTGTCGCTCGCATTGATGGGCGCCGTGTTGGGACTCGTGCTGCTGGCCGCGGCGATGTCGGACGTGATCGACCGGCTCGTTCTCGAACGCGATCTCGACTCGCTCACCGAGACCCTGAACCGGCGCGCGTTCGAACGCCTCGCGGGCCGCCGCGTCGCGGACAAGCGAAGCCAGCCGCTCGCGCTGATCGCGTTCGATATCGACAACTTCAAGTCCATCAACGACCGTTACGGCCATGCGGCCGGCGATGCGGTGCTGCGCCAGTTCGGCGCGATCCTGCGCGGCGCGGTGCGCGAGAAAGACGTGGTGGGGCGGATCGGCGGCGAGGAATTCGTGCTTCTGCTGCCGGGCGCCGACGGCAAGTTCGCGTACCGGATCGCCGAGCGCTTGCGCACCGTGCTGGAGTCGTCGCGCTTCGACGAAATCGACGCAACGCTGCGCGTCACGACGAGTGCCGGCATTGCCCGCTATCGCCCTGGCGAGGCGGTCGCGGCGTTGCTGGCGCGCGCCGATCAGTTGCTCTACGCCGCGAAACGTGCCGGACGCAATCGGGTTCTCACCGAGTTGTCGGATCAGACGCGGGACGCTTCGACGCTCGACATGGCCTGAGCGCGCGCGAAGCTGGCAGCGGTGTTCAGCCGGAATTAAAGGTCGGCGCATCCCGGTCGTTAACGAGTCATACGATAACCAACGGACTCTGGCTCGATGCGCAATTTGACAATAAGACATAGCCTCCTCGCGGTGCTGGTGGTTTTTGCAGGGATGATCCTGTTCGGCGGCGTAGTGGGCGTGCTCACGCTCGGCCGGTCCAACGACAACGCCCGGCTTCTGCACGAGATCGCGAGCCAGGAAGTGCTCGTCAACGACGCCTATAAAGACACGACCCGCACCCGCGCGGCGCTCACGCGCGCCTACTCGGCATTGAAGGAGCGCAATGACGAACAGACGCGCGACTCCGCGCTCAAAAGCGCGCAGACCACGTTGGACCGAGCGGATCGCGAAACGAAGGCGTTCCGCGCGGCAGCGCTCTTTCCCGGCCAGGACGAAGCGTTGAAGCAACAGCTTCTCGATTCGTCGACCTCGTTGGCCGCGCTCCTGAACACCGCATTCGACGCGCTGCGGCGCGGCGACACCAACGCCTACGTCGCGATCAACGACAAGGACGTCACGGCCTCGGGCGCGGCGTATTCGGCCAACGTCGAGAAGTTTCAGAAGCTCGCCGATGCGCTCTCCACGGAATCCGCCGCCCAGGGCGACCGCGAATACGCGTGGGTCGTCGGCATGGTGGTGACGGGCGTGGCGCTCGCGCTCGCCTTGATCGTGGCGACGCATTTCGCGCTGCGCGGGATCGTGATCCGTCCGTTGCAGCAGGCCTCCGCGCTGCTCGACCGGATAGCGGGTAACGATCTGACCACGTCGATCCCGGAAGGCGGGAAGAACGAGGTCGGCCAGCTATTCAACGCCATGTCGAGGATGCAGTCGGGACTCGCGCGGACCGTCTCGAACGTGCGCGTGAATTGCGAGGCGATCCACGGCGGCGCGCGCGAGATCGCCGCCGGCAACGTCGATCTGTCGAGCCGGACCGAGCAGCAGTCGGCTTCGCTGGAGGAAACCGCGGCAAGCATGGAGGAGCTGACCTCGACGGTGAAGCAGAACGCCGACAACGCGCGTCAGGCCAGCACGCTGGCCGCCAACGCGGCCGACGTCGCGCAGCGCGGCGGCGACGTGGTGCAGCGCGCGGTGCAGACGATGACGGCCATCACGGCCAGTTCGCACAAGATCGCCGAGATCACCGGCATGATCAACAGCATCGCGTTTCAGACCAACATCCTCGCGTTGAACGCGGCCGTGGAGTCGGCGCGCGCGGGCGAGCAGGGCCGCGGCTTCGCGGTGGTGGCGGGCGAAGTGCGCACGCTCGCGCAGCGCAGCGCGAACGCCGCCGAGGAAATCAAGGCGCTGATCGCCGCGTCGGTCGACGATATCCGCAGCGGCAACGAACTCGTCGTGCAGGCGGGGCAGACCATGAACGAGATCGTCGGCGCGGTGCAGGGCGTCGCGACGATCATGGCCGAGATCACCTCGGCGACCGTCGAGCAGAGCGCCGGCATCGAGCAGGTGGGGCAGGCGGTCAGCCAGATGGACCAGGTGACCCAGCAGAACGCCGCGCTGGTCGAACAGGCGGCCGCCGCCGCGAGCGCGCTCGAACAGCAGGCGCAGTCGATGACGCATGCCGTGTCCGCATTCCGACTCGCCGCGAACTAGCCGCGAATTAACCGCGCGTTAGCCGTGCATTAATCGCGACGCGCGGCCGTGCCGGATCAGGCACGCGCCGCGCGATGAGATAAGCTGCGAGCCGGATCCGTCGTCCGGTGAGTCTTGACTCGCCGACGCGGGTCGTTCCGATCATTCCAACGATTCCAATCTTTCCAACGGGAGTATGAGCATGAGCGTTAAACGCGCCCTGGGTGTAGCCGCCCTCGTGCTGGGCACCGCTGTCGTGTCCGGCGTCTCGCAGGCGGCGACCTATGCGTATGTATCGAATGCCGACAGCCAGGATATCTCGGTGTTCAGCCTCGACGAATCGAACGGCGCGCTCGCGCCGGTACAGACCGTCGCGGTCGCGGGCACGGTCATGCCCCTCGCGTTGTCGCCCGATCATCTGCGGCTGTACGCGGGGCTGCGTTCCAAGCCGTATCGCGTGGTGAGCTTCGCGGTCAATCCGCTCGACGGCCGGCTGATCGAACTCGCGCGAGCGCCGCTCGCGGACAGCATGGCCTACGTCTCGACGGACGCGACGGGCCGCTACCTGCTGTCGGCCTCCTACGGCGGCAACCTGCTGGCGGTGAACCCGATCGGCCGCGACGGCGTGGCCGGCGACGTGCAGCAGACCGTCAAGACCGGACCGATGGCGCATGCGATCCGCACCACGTCCGACAACCGCTTCGCGTTCGCCTCGGTGCTCGGCGCGGATGCGTGGCTGCGTCTGAAGTTCGACGCCGCCAACGGCCGCCTCGCCGACGACGCCGCGCCCGCCTATTCGCTGCCGCCGAAATCGGGTCCGCGCCACTTCGTGTTTTCGCCGGATCAGCGCTTCACGTATCTGATCGATGAACTCGACGGCAAGCTGCACGTGCTCGCGTTCAATCGCGCCGGCGACAACGTCAAGGCGATTCAGACCATCTCGATCCTGCCGCTCGACTTTTCGGGCGACAAACCCTGGGGCGCCGATATCCACCTGACGCCCGACGGACGCTTTCTGTACGCGTCGGAGCGCACCTCCAGCACGCTGGCGGCCTACAAGGTGGACACGGCCTCGGGCAAGCTGACGCGCATCGGCACGTATCCGACCGAGAAGCAGCCGCGCGGATTCAACATCGATCCGTCGGGCCGTTACCTGCTGGCGGCCGGGCAGTTGTCGACGAGCCTGAGCGCTTACCGCATCGACCGTAAGAGCGGCGCGTTGAGCGCAATCGGTCAGTATCCGGTCGGCAAGGGCGCGAACTGGATCGAGATCGTCCGGTTCGACGGCACGAATGGCAATTGAGTGCTGGCGCGGCGCCCGCGGGCGCCGCGCATGAAGCTGCCAACGTGCGTGCCGTGACACGCGGCATGCACACCGCCTTGCTTCGATTCATTCACGACATCAACGACATCGACGACATCAAGGATCGAGCAGCGCCGCGTTACGGCGCGACGCGAATCACCACCTTGCCGAAGTGCTGGCCCGACTCGAGATGCCGATACGCGGCCGGCGCATCCTCGAAAGCGAACACGCGATCCACGACCGGCCTGATTCGATGCGCGTCGACGAGCTTGACGACTTCGTCGAGCATCGAGCGGCTGCCCACCATGATGCCGTGCAGCCGCTTGATGCCGCCGATCACGGCGAGCAGTTCGAGCTCCGGTCCCGCGAAGCCGCTCACGCCGCCGATGATCGACACGAGCCCGCCCATTTTCGTGGCGGCCACCGAGCGCGGCAGCGTGTCCCGGCCGCACACCTCCACGACGATGTCCGCGCCCACGCCATCGGTCAGCCGCAGCACTTCGTCCTGCCATTCGGGCGTGCGCCGGTAGTTGATGGTTTCATTCGCGCCGAGCTTGCGCGCGCGCTCCAGTTTCTCGTCGCTCGACGACGTGATGATCGTGCGCAGACCCGCCGCGTGCGCCAGTTGCAACGCGCAGATCGACATGCCGCCCGTGCCGAGCAGCACGACCGTCGCGCCGGGTTTGGCGTCGCCGTCCGCGAACAGCGCGTTCCATGCGGTCACGCCGACACACGACAGCGTCGCGGCTTCCTCATAGCCGAGATGCGCCGGGATCGGCGCGAGGCTCGTTTCACCGGCGACGAAGCGTTCGGCCAGCACGCCGTCGATGTGCGCGCCCGGCGACTCGGCCACCTTCCACGGCGCCGGGCCGCCATCGATCCAGTGCGGGAAATACGTGTTGATCACGCGATCGCCGGGCTTGAAGCGCGTCACCTCGCGGCCCACCTCGACCACCTCGCCCGCGCCGTCGCAGAGCGGAATCAGCGGCGCATCGCGCAGGCCGAGATAGTCGCCGCGCGCGAACATCAGATCGCGATAGTTGAGCGACGCCGCGTGAACCTTGACGACGACCTCGCTCGGCCCCGGCGCGCGCACCGCCGCATCGCCGCGCTGCAAACCGGCGATGCCGCCGCCGGGTTTCAATTTCCATGCGTTCATAGCGACTCCCGATGTGATTGGAGCACCTATGATAGTGTCGCTGCGAAGGACGCATTGACGAGACTTTGACGACTTACCGTCGCCTGCCAGGACACAACGCGGCGGCGAAAAAAGGAGGCGCAAGCCATGGACGAGCGGTTGCGCGGCGTTGCCGAATTTGTCGACGTGGTGGAGGCCGGGAGCTTCGCCGCGGCGGGCGAGCGCCTCGGCGTCACGCGCTCGGCGATCGCGAAGATCGTCGCCCGGCTCGAACAGCGGCTGGGCGTGCGGCTGTTGCAGCGAACCACGCGACAACTCGGATTGACCGACGAAGGGCATGCGTACTACGAGCAATGCCGCCGCGTGATGGCGGAGTTGGGCGCGGCCGAGGCGGCGCTCGACGCCGGCCGCCGCGAGCCCGCCGGGCGGCTGCGCATCAGCGCGCCGGTGCTGTTCGGCCGGCAATGCGTCGCGCCGGTGATACTGAAGCTGGTCGAGCGTCATCCGCTGCTCGATGTCGAGATGTCGTTCAGCGACCGCAATGCGGATCTCGTCGAGGACGGCTTCGATCTCGCCGTGCGGATCGGCGCACTGCCGGATCATGCGACGCTCGTGGGCCGCCGGCTCGGCGTGCAGCGCATGGGCATCTGCGCGTCGCCCGCGTGGCTCGAACGGCATGGCCGTCCGTCGGGTATCGACGAACTCGGTTCGCAGGTGAGCATCGCCTATGGGCGCGGCGGACAAAGTGCGCCGTGGCGCGTGCTCGGCGCGGACGGTGAAGTGCACGAGTGCCGTCTTGCGGCGCGGCTGCGCTACGACGACTTGCAGGCGATCGCGGACGCCGCCGCTGCCGGCGCGGGCCTCGCGTGGTTGCCGTGCTGGCTGATGGCGCCTTACCTGCGCGACGGCCGCCTCGTGCTCGTGATGGACAGCAACAGCGTGCTGGGCGCCGAGGTGCACGTCGTGCGCCCGAAGGCGCGTCACATGCCGTCGAAGGTGCGCGTCGCGATCGACGCGCTCGTCGAGGAAGTGCCGCGCGTGCTGGCGCGGATATGAGCGGGCGGGGCGGCGTAGAGCAGCGCTGCTCGCGGCTCTTCGATCCAGCGAGGCGGCCTGTTCCTCGGTCCGCCGCGAGAGGTCCAGATTGCCTT
Source organism: Paraburkholderia terricola (assembly GCF_900142195.1). Classification (GTDB taxonomy): domain Bacteria; phylum Pseudomonadota; class Gammaproteobacteria; order Burkholderiales; family Burkholderiaceae; genus Paraburkholderia; species Paraburkholderia terricola. The sequence goes on along the minus strand of NZ_FRAB01000001.1, from coordinate 100,340 downwards.
GGGCGAGTTCGCCTGCGGCCACCGGGATCGATCGATTCGGCAAAGCTCCTGAGATCATGTCGACATGCTGAAGGCGGGATTCGACGTCGCCATGCGGCTGCCGCATGGCGAGCTTCATTGCGGCGTGCCGGCCTGATAGCAGGCCTGCGTGCCCGTGGTCTGATAGACGAGCCGGTAGCCGCTGCCGGCCGTCGCGTTGGCCTGTTTCGACGCGAGCGTGAGCCAGCCTTTGCGCGTCGGCGGCAGCGGCCGGATCACGAGCGCGGCGAGTTGCGGATCGGCCGCGGCCGCGTCCGCGCCGATGATGCGCCGCACGTGCGAGAGGCTGCCCGCGTACCAGCCGAGGAACGGACGGTAGGCGGGGCCGGCATAGTGGCTGTCGATGATCATCCACGGATCGTGTCCGGGCTGGCCGAGATTCGCGAGCGTATCGGTCGGACCGAGCAGCGCCTGAAAGTCGCCGCCCAGCCGCGAGTCCGGTTGGCCGATGCGGTTCACGTCGTATTTCGCGCGATCGGCGCCGGCCTGCAAATCGCTGAAGCGCTTGCCGGTCCACGTAATCACGTGCGCGAGCTTGTAGTCGTCGGCGAAGGTGCCGCTGCCGACCTTGTCTTTCTGCGTGATGTACAGCAGGTCGCCGGGCAACAGGTGTTGCTCCATCGCGCCGATGTTGCCGCGGTTGATGTCGAGCAGCACGCCCGTCAACGGATCGACTCCGCTGGCGGGCGTCGCGCAGGCCTGCGCGCCGATGGCGCCCGACAACTGATTGCTGGCGAGCCCCGCGAAGTTATAGACCCACGAGGTGAAATTCGAACAGTCCGCGCCGTTCCACATCAGCGCTTGCGACGTGATCGGAGCGGGCGTTTGCGACGCCGAGGTCTGAATGGTCTGCGCGCCGTCGGCGCCGCGCTGCGCGGTGCAGGTCATGCTGGCCGAATGCGCGTCGGCCGAACCGCCGCTGGTGCTGCCGGCCGACGAATCGCGATAGTCGATCGACCCGGTGTTCTCGGGCGGCGTCCAGCCCGGAATGTGATGGTGGCAGTAGTTCAGGTTCTGATCGACCCAGTAGTTCTCGATCGCCATCACGAGTTCGCGCCTGAACGTGTCGACGTCGGCGCACGACGCGGGCGGCGCGATCCTGCCGTAGCTCGCGGCGTGCGGGCCCCATGTGCTGGTGGTCGGATAGGTTGACCAGTTGCTGCTCGTCATGCCCGGCGCGAGCGACGCCTGCACGTCGTTCTTGCGGCCCTGGAACAGCCACAGGTTTTCAGCGAGCAAGGCGACGCGGTCGCCGCACGCGGCGGCCGACGCCGTGGCGGTCTGATTCTCCGATGCCTGGGTGGCGTTCAGCATCGCCAACGACGTGATGCCCGAGCGGTTCAGCGGATTCACGCTGAAGTTCGCCGCGCCGGTCGTGACCGGGCAAGCCTCGTCGGCGGGCGCGGCGAGCGTGCCGTCCGCGGCGAGGTTGCCCGCGCCCGCGTGGCAAGCGGCCAGCGTGTCGCCCCTGGCCGACTGCGCGACGATGTTTTGCACGCTGGCCGCGAGCGTCGCGCCGGTGTCGCCGCGGCTTTGCGATTCCGCGCCGAGCGCGAGCGCCATGCGGTTGCCGTCCGTGACCGTGCCGGTCGGCGTGTGCGCGGCGACGAACGCGGGCGGCGTTTGCTGCGGGTCGATGCCGCCGAGAAACGCGGCGACGCGCGCGGCGGCCGCCGCGATATTCGCGGGCGTCAAGCCGCCCGCGGCCTGCGCATCGGCGACCACAGCGCTCGAAAACGCGGACACCAGCATTGCCGAGGGCCTCGCCACATACGCCGCGGACAACGTGCCGCCGTCGACCGACGCGCTCGTGCCGGTGGCTTCCTCCAGATACGACCCGCCGCTCGCGCGCAGCAGCAGCGGCCAATGCAGATCGGCGGGCAAGGCGAAGCGGCCGTTTTCATCGCTGATGGTGCGCGCGACCGGCGTCGCGCCGATCTTGCCGCCGGCATCGATCGCATACGCGCTGATGGTCGCGCCCGCGACCGGGCCGAGATACACGCTGCCCTCCACCATGCGCGGCGACGCGGCGCTGCCGCCGCAAGCGGCGAGCAACACGGACATGAAGGGGAGGCAGGCGAGCAGGGCGGTGGAGACGATCAATCGGCGCATGGGTAATTCCAGGTCGAGGAGGAATGGCATTGACGCGATTAACGGCACCTTACTGTACAACTTGATTGGAAGTTTTACGTAAGCCTCGTCGCCGTGGGCTTGCCACTATGCGCGATGAATCGAGGTCTTGCGTGATGGTGTTTTCGAGCGCTCAAAAGCGAACCGGCCCGCGACATGCGGGCCGGCTGTTTTACGGCATCGGCGTTCGATCAAGCCATCACCACGTTCGCGAGCCGGAACTGATACGGCACCGCCGTCGTGCCGCCGCCGCCGCCCGTCATCACGATGTCGCAGCGCGCGATGCCGAGCAGCGAGAGTTCGGTGTTGATATCGGAGAGCACCGCCGAATTCATCACCGCGCCTTGCTCGATCTGCGACGCCGTGCCGATCCACAGCGTCGGCTTGAATTCGAACACGGCCTTCTGTCCCGGCACGATGCCCGTCTTGTGCGCGAGCAGCCGGTTGTCCTTGAACACGCCGGCCGTGATCGCACCGCTGCGCAAGTCGTTGCGCAACTGGATCTCGCGCGAGCTCGACGCTGCGCCCGCCACGCCCAGCACATTGCCGGAAGCCGCGCGCGTGACGCTGAACATCTGGCCGTTTTGCGCGGGCCGCTGCGGCATGTAGTTGCCGTCGGCGTCGCTGGCGGTGAGGGTGGTTTGCATCGGAAACACGAACGGATGATTGTCTCCCCGCCCGCAGTTGCTGATCACCTTCCACGCAATCGCGAGTTCGTCGAAATCCGTCGAGACGTTCTTCTGGAAAATCACGACCTGACTGTTGTTGACGTCGTTGGAGAGGTTGATGAAGTTGAGCTGGATGTCCATGACTGACCTTTTCCGAATGGAGTGAGACGGCGCTGGACCATGCGAGGTCCGGCGCCGCCTGGGTGTTGCCTGGGTGTTGCCGCGTGTGGGACGCCGCGACCTCGTCAAGCCATGACGACGTGTTCGAGCCGGAACGTGAACGGCAGCGAACGCGGGCCGGGACCGCCGCCCGTCATGACGATGTCGGCGCTGGCAATGCCGAGCAGCGAAAGCTCGGTATTGATGTCGGAGATCACCGCCGAATTGAGCAACGCGCCCTGTTCGATCTGCGACGCCACGCCGATCCACAGCGTCGGCTTGAACTGGAACACGGCTTTTTGCCCCGGCGCGATCGACGTCTTGGTCGCGAGCGGACTGCCGTCCTTGTAGATGGTCGCGTTCGCCGCGCCGTTCGGCAGATCGTTGCGGACCTGCACCTCGGAGCTGTTGCCCGGCTCGGTGCCGAGCGTGAGCACGTCGCCCGAGGTGGAGCGCACGATCTGGAACACCTGGCCGTTGCTCGCGGGCTGCTGCGGCATGTAGTTGCCATAGCTGTCGCTCGCGCTCACGTTCATCGTCATCGGAAACTTGAACGGATGATTGTCGCCCTGGCCGCAGTTGCGGATGACCTTCCACGCGATCGCCAGTTCGTCGAAGTCGGTCGCGACGTTTTTCTGGAAGATCACGATGCTCGAATTGTTAGCGTCATTCGAACGGTTGACGAAGTTAAGCTGAATGTCCACTTGCCTGCTCCTTGAAGTTTGAAATACGGCAATCGGTTTGCCGCGCACCTTCCCACCGGCCGGCCCGGCGGGCCGGCCGTCAAACGAAACCGGAGGGGAGCCCGCCGTGCGGCGGGCGTCGTCGCGTGAAAGGCGCTACACGTGCACGACGTTTTCGAGCGCGAAGCCGAAGGGCTGCGCGTCGGCGCCGCCGCCGCCGCCCGTCATCACGATGTCGGCCGCGGCGATGCCCGCGAGCGGCAGCATGGTGTTGTCGCTCGACAGCACGGCGGAACTCAGCGCGCGGCCTTCCTGCACTTGCGACGCGGCGCCGATCCACAGCACGGGCGTGAAGCGGAACACGGCCTTCTGGGCCGGCGCGACGGCCCATTTGGCGGCGATCAGCTTGCCCGCGCTGAACGCGTTGACGTTGACCGCGCCGCGCGTCATGCGGTTGACCACCTCGATTCCCGCGCCGGCGCCGATGCCGCCCGCCGGCGCCGGCTCGGCGACGAGCCGGGCGCGGCCGGTCGGATGGACGCCGACCGTGAATCGTTCGCCATCCTGCGCGGTGGCGCGCGGCGAGTAGTTGCCGTGCTCGTCGCCCAGCGCGATTTCGATCGAGGTCGAGTAGACGAACGGATGGACACAGTCGCGGCCGCAGAAGCGGATCACTTTCCACGCGATCGCCAGCTCGTCGAAATCGGGCACCACGTTGCGCTGGAACAGCACCACTTCGCTGTTGCCGCGATCGTTGGACCGGTTGATGAAGCGCAGTTGGATGTTCATTGCGCTGGCTCCGTGGTGTCGGTCGCGTCCGTGGTGTCCGTGGTGCCGTCCGCGAGGTGCTTTTCGACCCACTGCGTGAGCGCCGGCGATACGCTGCCGGCAACCGACGCGGCATGCAGCGCTTGCGCGCGGCTCTGCGCCTGCAGGTCGGTCGCGAAGCGGCCGAAGGCCATCGCGGCGTCGGTGGCATTGCGGCTGCGCGAGAGGTCGTCGAGGTATTGCGCGGCGGCGTCGCTGAGCGCGCCGCTGTGTTGCGCGTGGCCTTGCGCGATGCGCGTCGCGAGGTCGGCGTGAATCGCGGCCAGTTCCTTGATCGCGGCCGCCGCGCCGGTCAGCGCGAAGCGCTCGCGCTGCTCGCGCCAGCCGGCGTCCAATGCCGACTGCGATGCGGCGCTGTACTGCTGGGCGCTTTGCAACGCGGTGCGCGTGAGCGCGCGCCACGCGCCGGGATCGGTCGCGGCGCCCGCGAGTCCAGCGGGATGAGCCGACTGCGCGACGAGCTGGCTGAACAAACGGAAGGCGGCGAGATTGGCGCTTTCCCACTGCGTGATAAAGGTCGAGAGCATGACGGCTCCTGGTTCGGATCGGGTTCGGGTCGAGTTCGGGTTGAGTTCAGAGCGAGTTCGAGTAAGCAAGGGCGCTGTTCACTGACGCGCGCCGCCGAGGCGCTCGATCATCTTCATTACCGCGGCCATTTGCGGCGCCTCGCGGGAATAGAAGTTGGGATGGATCGGATCGGGACTCGTGTAGCCCCAGAAATCCCAGCAGCCGAGCGGATTGACCGCCGATTTTTCGGTTTGCGGATAGAGCACGATCAGGCGGTTCGTATCGGCGATTTCGTTGTAGCCGGCGCCGCGCACGAAGCGTTGACCGACCGCGGCGGCGTTTTGCACGCAGCCGTGAAACGCGACGTGCACGCCGCACGCGACGCGCTGGCAATCGGCCGGTACATAGACGTAGGCGAGATCGGCCAATGACGCGCGGCGCTCGGGATCGAACGCGCGCTGGTCGAAGCTCTGCAACTGGCCGCCGGCCTGGGCGGCGGGCGCGTTCAAGGGTGCATTCGGCCGTGCGTAAATCCAGCGCAGAATCTCGTGCGCTTGCTCGAAGCCGCAGTTGTTGATGTAAGGGCCTTGATTCGCGCTGCACGGCGAGTCTTCGGGATTGTTCGTGATCAACGCGTGGCCCGCTTCGGGGTGGCGCTGATACTGGATGTTCGGCTTCGGCACCTGAGCCAGTTCATAGAAACGTTCGGCCTGATCGACCACGCGCGTGGCGACCACCGTGTCCTTCGCGCCGCTGAACAGGTAGAAGCGCTGCTCGCGCAAGTTGGCCGGGTCGTCGATCTGTTTCGCCTTGGCGTAACGCTGCGCGGCGCGCCATGCGCCTTCCGCCGACGGCGCGGCGCCGGCCGGCTGCATGCACAACGTCACGGCCGCCACGGCGGGCGCGATGAAGTCGGACTCGCCGGCGCAATCGAACGCGCCCCCGGCGACGATCCCCGCGCCGACCAGGCGGCTCGACCACGCCACGTCGAATTGCGCGGCCATGAAGGCGCCCGATGACAGCCCGGAGACGGACGTCTGTTGCAGATTCGCGCCGAGCGCGGGCAGCGCGGCGAGGTCCGCCGCGTTCGCGCTCGTGAGCGTCGCGGCCAGCACGAGTGCGCCGAGCCGCAAACGCAGAGCGAGACGCTGACGCATGCCGCGTTGCCTGAAAGTTCTGAATAACGAATCATCGATGACGGCTGCCGCATTCATACCGTTGCTCCTGTAGGTTCTGATGTTCGCCGGATGCACGGCGAGCGCATGGGTGTTCGCGTTTCTGTTCGCGTTTCGGCCGGGTAGGGCTTGCGTTGCGTGAATCTCACTACGCTTGCAGAGTACGTGGGCCGCGCATCGGCATGAATGGGGCGGAAGGCCGGTATGCGACATAGAACGGATGGCCCATGAACCGATAGCGCACGCAATGGGCCGCGCTGCTTGCGGTCAGTGCGCGGCCTCGCGTGTGCAGAACGACACCGGTATCGACACGCCGCGGTCCACCGTCGTGACGGCGATGGGGCGGTTCGCCTGCGTGTAGCGCAAACGGTGGATGCCGCGCGGCCCGAAGCCGCTGTCGATGTCCGCGACGAGGTCCGTGCCGTCGGGTATTCGCGCGAGGCTCCGGCCGCTCATCATCGCGGGGCGGCGCTGCGGGTCGTCCCAGTCGGCGCGGTCGGCCGACGTATAGAAGTTCGGCAGGACGCCGCGGGTGTAGAGACTGTCGAGCGTTTGCGCGAGCCGCTCGGCACACCTCGCGCACAGCGCCGGCTGATGCGCGAGCTGCAACGCCTGGTTGATGCGCGCGGCTTCGGCGTCGCAGGTGAGCGGCGGCGGCTGCTGCGCGTGAGCAAAACTCGCGAAGCCCGCGAGGCAAACCGCGATGGCGGCCGTGACGATGCCGGCTGCGGCACGATGGTTCGAGATCATCGGAAAGACCCCTTTGAATGCGCTAGGAGAGAAACAGCTTGCGTTCGGCCTGGCGGCGGCGCGTGAGTCCGGCAAGCGGCTTGCCGCCCGCCTTGTTCCACACGAGGAATTGATCGGCGGCACGAGCGGGCGAGCCGGCGTTCAGATAGCGCAACAGGGTCGACGAACGCAGCCGTCCCGCGCCGAGGTTGAACACGAACGACATCAGCGCGTCGAATTGCTGCTGCGTGATGGGCACGCGCACCAGCTTGCACAGTTGCAATTCGGCGCCGCGCAGGTCGCGCCTGAGCAGCGCTTGCGCTTCCGCTTCGCTGAGCGGGCGATCGAAATGCTCGTGCGGCAGGATCAGATGTCCATAGCCGATGGTCGGCTTGCCGACCGCGTCGAGATAGCGCTGAAGGCGCAGGCCCTCGAAGTGTTTGATCAGGTCGATGCCTTGCGCGCCGGTGCGCGTGGGTTGGTCAGTCATGAGGTTTCTCCGGTTCGTCGTGACGTTTGCGCGGCACGAGTCGATGGGTGTACTCGTCGATCACGCGCATGATCGCCTCGGGCGGCGCGAGCGCCGTGAACTGCATTTCGATGTCGATGTGCTGGGTGTCGCGTTGCGCCTGCCGGCCCTCGGCATCCTTGCGCGCCGATGGCGGAGCGAGCGTGACGAAGAAGCGCCCGCGTTGATCGCCGCCGGCCAGTCCGCCCGCGGGCAGCGCTTCGGTGAAGTCGGCGCGCACGGTCAGATGCACGACCATCCTGTCGAGCGCGAGTCCGCGCGGCGTGGCGAGCGCGACGAGCGGCACCGGCATGGTGTGCTCCGCGTCGAGCGCGAGTTCGACGACGCGCGGCGACAGCAAACCGTCCTCGTCCTGATCGAAGAACTGATCGAGCACGGCGGTGTACTGATGCGCGAGCAACTGGTTCGCGGCGGCCGCGGCGTGCTGCATGCCGCGGGTGATTTCGTCGAGCGCGAGGCCGCGCGGCGGGGGTGGGTTGGCGTTGGGCGGCGGCGGGGTGTCGCCGGGTGGGGGAGCGCCGGGCGGCGCGCCGCCGCCGTCGTGCGCGGCGGCCGCCTCGCCGTCGACGGCATCGGCCGGAACCGCGTTCGCGGCGTCGTCATGCGAAGGGGAATGGGCCGGCGAACGTTGCGCGCCGCGCCGCCTGAAAAAATTGAACATGATGTCCGTCCGCCGTCAGTGGCCGTCGCGCTTACTGATGAGCGGGCTGCGGCTGGCCGCCCGCCGCCTGCGTCGCGCCGCCGGCCGCAGACTCGCCGATCAGCTTGCCGTCGGTCGGCGTCGCGGGCAGCGCCTTCACGTCCTTCGACTTGTCCTCCGTCACGACCGGTTTGGTGGCCGCATCCGTCAGAAAGTCGATGACGCGCATCAGCGCCTCGGGCGGCGGCTGCCGCTTGACCTGCGTGTGGATCGAGTACTTGGCGCGCGTATCGGTGCTGCGGGTCTGCTCGGCCTTGTGCGACACGCGGCCCGACATGCTCACGCTGACCGGTCCCCAGCCGAGCTTGACCTGCAACTCGCCGCCCGCTTCGGTCGACGACGACGACTTCTCCGACTGCGTGATTTCCAGTTCGAAGTCGATCGTGCCTTCCTCGATCGCGATGATCGGATGGACGATCGCGGCCAGCAGCGGAATGCGCATGGTCTTCTGCACCACGCCTTTCGATACGCCGCTTTCGTCGACGAGGGTTTCGTCGTAGTCGAACTGGACGGCCACCGCCTTGCCGTCCTGAATGCAAACCTGCATCAGAAAGTCGGCGTAACTTTTTGCCGCCTGGGTTTGCGCGGTAATCATTGCTTTCAATGGCCCTGCGATCATTTGGTCCATTGGCAACGCGTTAATGACGGAACCGATGAAATTAGCATCCATACAAACCTCCAGTGGTGAAAACCGGGCAGTGCGAATACACTGCCTTTATTCAAGTTACATAATCTGAAGGCCCATTTGGAGAGGCCGGCCGTCATGGATGTAGACAGGGGTGACGGTCATGGAAAATCGTAAAGAATTAATGTGCCTTTTGCATTAGAACGTTTGTCACGGATCAACGGACCTAGTGCGTCGTTTTGAAAAGAGCGGTAAAAGCGAGCCGAAGAGACGCGAATAACGTGAACCCGAGCGTCTCGCTACCGAGGGGAACCGCGCAAAATGAACGTTCTAATGATCGATAGTCCGCCGTTGTTCGTGGCGGGAGTGGCCGATGTCTTATGGCGGCGCGATAGCACTTGCCAGGTGTGGTCGGCTCAGTGCGCTGACGACATTTACCGCATCCGTGAGGAATTCCCGCCGGGCACGGTCGGCGCGGTGACGCTCGAATGGGACGAGCGGGCGGCGCGCATGGGCTGGCCGAAGCTGCTGCAGGACACGCTCGGCACGGTGCCGTGGCTGTTCGTCGTGCGCACGGTGTACCGCCAGGCGATTGCCGACGCGCTGATGGCGGGCGCCGCGGGCATCGTCGAGCGACATGCGAGCGCGGACGAGTTCGCCGATGCGCTATGCCGCGTCGCCTCGGGCGCGATTTACGTGCCGCCGAGTTACGGTCTCGCCGCCGGCGTCGCGTCCGGGGAATCGCCTTCGGGCGACCGCGCGTTCGAGCGCCTCACGCCGCGGCAGCGCGAGGTGTTGCGGCTGCTCGCCGAAGGCAAGTCGAACAAGCAGATCTGCCGCGTGCTGAACGTCGCCGAGGGAACCATCAAGAACCACCTGTATGCGCTATTCCGGCAGATCGGCGTGAGCAACCGCACCGAAGCCGCGCTGTGGCTGTCGCGTCATATCACGCCGGAAAGCGCGTACCTGCAAGCGACGGTATGCGCGGTACATGAATAAAAGCCGCGCCCGTTCGCGGCCCGGATGAATGACCGCACGCGTGCGCGCGCGGCGGAAGGGGACTCGATCGGGCGGCGGCGCGTCGGCTGTATCGGCACGCTATCGGCGTGAAGCGCGCCGCCCTCGGCGGCGGCGTCGCGCTCAGGCCGGCGCGCCCGGATGCCCCTCGTCCTCGGCGGCAAGCGTTTCGATCGCATGCCGCAACGGCGCGGGACTCACGCTGACCTCGCCGGCGAACGGCCGGTCCACGGCCAGGACGAAAAAGAACGCGAGCCCGAGCGTGGTCGCCCAGATGGTGACGAGGCCGAAGTGAAAGCGCGTCGCGGGCAACACGTACAGCAGCACGAGCGAGAGCGCGCTCGCGATCAGCATCACACCCCATAGCGTCGCGGGCATCGCGACGTCGAGCGCTTGCAGGCGATGCTCGCGGAGCTTGGTCATTTCATTCACGCGGGCGAGCACTTCGGTGAGCAGCGCCCGTTCGCGGTCGCCCGTCGGCGTGATGCGGTTGGTGGTCGCGAACATGCGGCTGAACGCGGCTTCGGTGGCGGGGTCCGCGCGGGCGTGCTGCTGCATTTGCGGCCATTCATCGCGTACGACGTGCTCCATGTAGACGATGAGTTCGCGCCGCGCCGCTCGCGCGTCGGGCTTGCCGAACGACGCGAGATCGCGCGCCAGTTCGGTCGCGCATGCGGCTTCGGCGGCGACCGTGCCGGCCGCCGCATCGTAGGTGCCCCATACGGTGACGGCGGCGAACGCGACCAGCAGCGAGTTGATGGTGGTGACCGCGGACATCATCGCGACCGTCATGCCGCGCTGCTCGGCGTCGAGCCGGATCGGAAAGCAGCGACGAAACAGCAGGTAGCCGGCGAGCGCCGCAACGAGCGTGGCGCCGACGACCAGCATGCCCATCACGGCGGCCGGCAGGTTGTAGAGGAAGAGCATGGTTACTCCGTGTCGTTTGAGAATGTCGTGGAGGAGGGGCGGAATGAAGGGCTGAACGGATCGCCGGCGAGCATCGCGCGCGTGAGTTCGGCAAGGCGCCGGCGAGCGGTGTCGGCGGAATCGGGCTTGTCGAACGACTGCTGCAGATCGAGCAGACTGGCGGCGAGTTCGCTCTGCCATTGCGTGCGTTCGCTGGCGGCCTGGGCGCGGCGCGTGTGCAGCGCGGCGTCGACATCGGCGGAACGATCGCCGCGCACGAGCGTGTCGAGCGTATCGACGAGGCGTTGCAGCAGCCGATGCACGGCGGTCGCCGAGAAACCGCCGAGCATCGCGAGCGCGGGTTTGCCGAAGCTGTGCATGCCGCCTTGATCGAAGAGCCGCGGCGGCAGCAGCTCGACCAGAATCAGCCCCGCGATCACGCCGAGGATCAGCCGCGCGCCGTAAGACGCGTCGTACTTCGGGTCGTAGGTCGACGCCGCGATATAGCGATGCGCCTGAAACAGCGTGGCGAACGACGCGCCGAGTCCCGCGCAGAACAGCAGGAAGAGCGCGTTCCACAGCAACTGCGTGCCGTGCGAATCGAGAAAGCCGCGCTCGACGTTGTCCGCGGACACCTCGGGCGAGAGCCCGGTTGCGATGACGGCGATCAGAAACGAAATCGCCGCGACGGTCAGCAGGCGGATCAACGGAACCGGACCGAGCCACGCGAGCGGGCGGGCGAGGCGATGCTGTTCATCCAGCAACGTGACGGCTTGCGGCGTGGCGGGCGCGATCAGCGCCGCGAGTTTGCGGTGGATCGACGCGAGCGCGTGCTGTGCCGAGGTGGAGTGACGCGGTGTGGCATTCGCGGTTTCGTTGGACGGTGCGGTGGACGGTGCCGTGGACGATGAAGCGCCTGACAAGACAGCCGGTCGCGTATCGGACGGCATGCCGTCGATCAGCGCGCTCAACAGCGCGATCGTTTCGGGCGCGACCGGCAGGCCGTGGTGCAACGCATAACGCGCCATCGCCTCGCATTCGTCGCGCAGTTGCGCGAGCAGCGCGCCGGGCGACGCGCCATCGTATGATGCGTGACACTGTGAGGCGCGCGATGCGTCATGAAAGCGAAGACGCTTCGCAAAGCGATAGATGTCCATTCGAATGACCTGTCCGGTGTCGGGTGGCGTCCGGCGCGAGATGCGCTTAACGGCAGCGACCACTTTGCGTGGCTAACGGGTCGCGGACAATCGGGCGGAAGTCATGGACGAAGGCATGACGAAGCGCCCATGAAGGGCGTTGGGCCGACTACTTATATAAAGAGGGAGCGGGGCGAAGCATGCGTGATGCAGCGTTTCGCGCGACACGTGTGCCGCTTTTCGTGCTGATCGGTCCGTCCTCATAGGGCAGGACTGCCGCGCTGCACAACGAGATCGCGGTCGATTTCGCGAGCGGGTCGGGCGCGCGTCATGTGCCGGCCGGCTTCGATTCGCACGGCAGCGGGCGCGTGAATGTCATGTATGCGGGGCGTGCCTGGGTGCTTGCTCGCGTCGGCCGCTCGGCAGATTTCTGTTGCGGTGTGGCGACAGATGAGGCAAAATCACGGGCTCTTGTAGAGCAGTATCAGGAGTGGTAGTTCAGTCGGTTAGAATACCGGCCTGTCACGCCGGGGGTCGCGGGTTCGAGTCCCGTCCACTCCGCCAGTATCCTCGAAAGGCGAACTCCGGTTCGCCTTTTTTATTGCCCGCTGTTGTAATATCGGGCGTTCCGTTTTTGGCACTCACGCATGCTCGATTTTTTCCGCAATCACAAACGCCTGATGATGTTCATGCTCATCCTCGTCATTGTGCCGGGGTTGGGTTTTGTGGGCATTCAAGGCTTCCGCGGCTTTTTTGACGAAAGCGCAAACGTTGCGAGCGTCAACGGTCACAAGATCACGCGCGCGGAATACGACAGCGCGATGCGTCAGCAACTCGACCGCGCGCGGCAGATGCTCGGCGCACAGTTCGACATGAAGTCGTTCGATACGCCGGAGCGCCGCAGTCAGATGCTCGACGGCCTGATCGAGCAGCGCGTGCTGGTCGACGAAACGCAGCGCCTGCACCTCACCGCGTCCGACGACGCCGTGCGCCGCGTATTGCTCAACGATCCGGTGATCTCGTCGCTGAAGAAACCCGACGGCACGATCGACGTGGACCGTTACAAGCAGTTGCTCGCCATGCAGGGCATGACGCCCGACCAGTACGACGAACGCGTGCGCTACGACATCTCCACGCAGCAGTTGCCGGCCAGCATCCAGAGCAGCGCCTTCACATCGAAAACCCTCGCGCAGCATCTGACCGAACTCGCCGAACAGCAGCGCGAAGTGCAGGGCATCGCGTTCCATCCGCGCGACTACGCGGCGAAGGTGCAGCCCACCGACGCGCAACTGCAAGCCTATTACGACGCGCATCGCAACGACTTCGCCACGCCGGCCACCGCCACGATCCAGTATCTCGTGATGTCGCCGGCAAATCTCGCGGCCTCGGTGCAGCCGAGCGACGCCGATCTGAAGAAGTACTACGAGGACAACATCGCGCATTACCGCACGGAAGGCCAGGTGCGCGCGAGCCACATCCTGATCGCCGCGCCGAAGGATGCGAGCGCGGCCGACAAGGCCAAGGCGAAACAGAAAGCCGAGGCGTTGCTCGCGCAGATCAAGGCGCACCCGGATCAATTCGCGCAGATCGCACAGCAGGATTCGCAGGATCCGGGTTCGGCCTCGAAGGGCGGCGACCTGGGTTACTTCAGCCGCGGCATGATCGCGGGCGGCCAGGCATTCGACGACGCCGTGTTCGCGCTGAAGAAAGACGAAGTCAGCGGCATCGTGCAGACCGACTTCGGCTATCACATCGTCAAGGCGACGGACGTGAAGCCGGCCGTCACGAAGCCGTTCGACGAAGTGAAAGAACAGATCGCGAAAGAGCTCAAGACGCAGCAGGCGGCCAAGGCGTTTAGCGACGACTCGGAAGGCTTCACGTCGATCGTCTATGAAAAAGCGAAGAGCCTGCAACCGGCCGCGGACAAATACAAGCTGCCATTGCAGACGGCCACCGTCACGCCGCAGCCGAACCCGAAGCTGCCGCCTGACAGTCCGCTGAACAACGCGAAGTTTCTCGCCGCGGTGTTCGCGAACGACGCGGTGACCGCGCGCAACAACACGCAGGCCATCGACGTCGGCGGCAACACGCTGATCGCGGCGCGCGTCACCGACTACAAGGCCGCAGCCGTGCCCGCGCTCGACGCGGTCAAGGACACCGTGCGTCAGAAGGTGATCGCGGCTCAATCGAACGAGGCCGCTCATAAGGACGGCATCGCGAAGCTCGCCGAGTTCGAAAAGTCGAAGGCCACCACCGGCTTCTCGTCGCCGCTGAAGGTTTCGCGCAATGACGCGCAGGGCATGCCGCCGGTCGCATTGAGTGCAATCTACAAGGCGGATGCGCAAAAGTTGCCGGCCTACGTGGGCGTCGATCTCGGCGACGACGGTTATGCGATCTATCGCGTGAACTCGGTCGTCGCGGGCGCACCGATCGATCCGCAACGCCTCGCCGCCGCACAGCAGCAGATCGCGCAAGTCGACGCGCAGTCTGAAGCAGAGGCTTATCTGGAAGCGTTGCGCGCGCGCTCGAAGGTGAAGTTCTACGGTTCGCTGGAGAGCGGCAACGCGCAGGCGAGCAGCGAATGAGCCGGCCGCAACGCGTGAAATAAGAAAAGCCCCGCAAATGCGGGGCTTTCTTTTTGCCGAGCATGAAAGCTCATCAAACGGTTTGCTTCAAACGCCTCGACGCCCGATGCGTTACAGGCAGGCGCTGATCGCGCTGGTGGCATCGCTGCCCGCCGCGCCACTCGCGCGGAAGCCGACCCACGAACCCTTGCCGGAATACGAAGGACGCACCACCGCGGCTGCGCCATTCGGCGGCTGTTGACCGGGGACATAGACGTCGACGGCTTGATCGTTGGCGAGCGTGTCTTGCGACACGACCTGCTGTTGCGAGCCGTCAGCCCATTTCTGCGCGATGCAGGTGGCGACGGCCTTCGGTGCCTGCTGGCTTTGGCCCACTGACTGGACGCCCGCCGGCGGTTGAGCGGCGCAGGCGGAAATTGCCACGGTCAAAGCGATTAACGGTAAGTATTTCACGTTATCTCCTCAGGAATTCGCTCTAAAAACGAGCCGGGTTACATGGAGTTGAAGGTGTCAGATAGACCTTACCGATCCATGTTCCCGAAGTTCTGGAAACAAGTTGTTAGCGGACTGTTCAGTGCGGCGAACTTGTGCGAAGGAGTGGCTTGACGGCGGGCCACACGTTATCGAGTAGCACTGGTTGTGCCTGCACGGTGGGATGCAGTTGATCCGCCTGGAACATCTCGGGCTTGTCGGCGATGCCCGCGAGCATGAACGGCACGAGCGGCACCCGAAGCTGTTTCGATAACTGCCCGTAGAGGCCGTGGAACTTCTGCGTGTAGTCGGGGCCGTAATTGGGCGGCACATACATGCCGACCAGCACGACCTTCGCGTGACCTTGTTGAGCCTGCTCGATGATCGTGCGCAGGTTGTCTTCGGTGGTGGCGAGCGGTACGCCGCGCAAGGCGTCGTTCGCGCCGAGTTCGACGATCACGATGCTCGGCTTCAGGCGCTGCATGAGCGCCGGCAAGCGGGCCCTGCCGCCGCTGGTGGTGTCGCCGCTGATGCTTGCATTGGCGACGCTATAATCGATTCGCTCCTCGCTCAGGCGTTTGCGCATCAACGCGACCCAGCCGGTGTCGCGGGGCAAGCCGTACTCGGCGGAGATGCTGTCGCCGAGTACGACGATCACCGGCCTGGCGGGCTCGGGCGTGTTGGCGCCGTGAGCCGCGAAGGGCAGCGAACACAGGGCGGCGGCCATGACGGCCGAGCCGAATGCCGTAGTCAGCGCTATGGCGCGCACTTTCAACCTACGCTTCACCATGCTAAACAAAACTGATCCAGTCATTGAAGTGCGGGGTTTGTGCAAGAAGGTTAAGGATGCAACAGGCGAACTGACGATTCTCGACAACATCGATCTTGCTATCGATGCCGGCAGCAGTGTGGCGATCGTCGGTGCATCCGGGTCGGGCAAGTCTACGCTGCTCGGCTTGCTCGCAGGATTGGACAGCGCAAGCTCGGGCTCGGTTCGGCTGCTCGGGCGCGAGCTCGCCGAATTGAACGAAGACCAGCGCGCGGCGTTGCGCAGCGGCTCGGTCGGTTTCGTCTTCCAGTCGTTTCAATTGATGCCGCATTTGACCGCGCTCGAAAACGTCACGTTGCCGCTCGAACTGCAAGGCGGCATCAGCACGCGCGAGGCCGCGGCGCGTGCGCGCGGCTTGCTGGAGCAGGTCGGGCTCGGGCAGCGCACCGGCCATTATCCGAAGCTGCTCTCGGGCGGCGAACAGCAACGCGTCGCGCTGGCGCGCGCGTTCGTCACGCATCCGGCGATCCTGTTCGCGGACGAGCCCACCGGCAGTCTCGACGCGGCCACCGGCCATGCGGTGATCGACCTGATGTTCGAGATGAACCGCGCGAACGGCGCCACGCTGATTCTCGTCACACACGACGTCGAACTGGCGCGCCGCTGCGATACCACGGTGACGATCGAGGCGGGGCGGCTCGCCTGACAGGGCGGCGCGTCGTTGAAGATCTAAAACGTTCGATACAGCAAAGCGAGCAAAGCGCAAAAAAAGCGGGCCGCGAAAGCCCGCTTTGTCGTTCCGGCTTGCTCGACCGCGGCAATGTGCAATCGAACAAGCCTCACGCATCAGCGGCGCCACGCAAGCGCGCCGCCCGCGCTCATTGCTTGGATGTCACCGCTTCAACGCGGCGCGCGCCCGCGCGATCAACGCCGAAGTCGACGAGTCGTGCTTCTTCTCATCGACGCTTGCCGCGGTCAGATCGGCCTCGACCACCTTGCCGAGAATCTTGCCCAACTCGACGCCCCATTGATCGAACGGATTGATGTTCCAGACCGACGCCTGCACCAGCACCTTATGTTCATACAACGCGATCAACGCGCCGAGCGAACGCGCGGTGAGCGCCTCGACGAGCAGCGTGCTGGTCGGCCGGTTGCCCGGAAACACCAGGTGCGGCGCGAGTTCCGGCTGATCCGCGCCGGCCACTTTTGTCGCTTCCTCGAGCGTGCGGCCGAGCATCAATGCTTCGCTTTGCGCGAAGCAGTTCGCCAGCAGCTTCGGATGATGGCTCGCGAGCGGATGCTCCGGCGTCAGCACCGCGATGAAGTCGATCGGCACGATTGTCGGGCCTTGATGCAGCATCTGGAAGAACGCATGCTGGCCGTTCGTGCCGGGTTCGCCCCACGTCACCGCGGAGGTCGGATAGTCGACGGTTGCGCCATCGAGACGCGCCGACTTGCCGTTGCTCTCCATTTCGAGCTGTTGCAGATATGAGGGCAGGTAATGCAGCGCTTCCGAATACGGCGCGACCAGATAGCTTTGCGAGCCGAAGAAGTTGCGATACCAGATGCCGAGCATGCCGAGCAGCACCGGAAGGTTTTTTTCGAGCGTCGCGTCGCGGAAATGCTGATCCATTTCATTAGCGCCGGCGAGCAGTTCGCCGAACTGTTGCGGGCCGACCGCGATCATGATCGACAGACCCACCGCCGACCACAGCGAATAACGGCCGCCGACCCAGTCCCACATCTCGAACACGTTTTCTTTCGCGATGCCGAACTTGACCACTTCCGCGGGATTGGCCGACACACCGACGAAGTGCTTCGCCAGCGCATTTTCCGGGCAACCCTTCTGAACGAACCAGTCGCGCAGCGAGCGCGCGTTGGTCATGGTTTCGAGCGTGGTGAACGTCTTGGAGACGATGATCGCGAGCGTTTCCTCGGGATCGATCTTCTGCATCACGTTGTAGAGATCCGCGCCGTCGACGTTCGATACGAAGTGCGTGGTGATGTCGGGCGTGGCCAGATGCTGCAGCGCGTGCACGACCATCTTCGGCCCGAGGTCCGAGCCGCCGATGCCGATGTTCACCACGTAGCGGATCCGCTTGCCGGTATAGCCGGTCCATGCGCCGCTGCGCACCTGGTCGGCGAACGCGGCCATCTTCGCGCGCTCGGCCTGTACCTGCGCGTGGAACGGCGCGTTCGGGTCGCTGGCGCGCAAGGCCGTGTGCAGCGCGGCGCGGCCTTCGGTGGGATTGACGACTTCACCCGCGAACATCGCGTCGCGGCGCTGTTCGACGCCCGCTTCGCGCGCGAGCTGCACGAGTAGGTTCAGGGTTTCGTCGGTGATGCGGTTCTTCGAGAAATCGGCTGCGAGACCGCCGCCCGCGAACGCGAAGCGCTCGGCGCGAGTGGGGGCGGGGTCGTTCTCGGGGGCGAACCAGTCGCGCAGGTGCGCATCGCGAATGCTTTCGTAATGCGTTTGCAGCGAGGACCAGGAGGGGAGCGAGTTCTGCGTCATAGCGTCCGTCTAACGAAGGGGCACGAAGAAAGGCGTGCGCGTGAAGCGCTGCCGAGGATGATGCAACGATGCTGTTAGAGCGATGCCGCGCGGCCGGTTCGCCGCGGCTTGCGCTGAAACTTCGGGCCGGCAGCCTCGCGATGAAGCCGCCCGTTGAAGTTTCGCCGCAACCCGCGAAGGATCCAACCCGCGGCGCAGTCGGTCAGTATAACGGCGTTGCGTGACAGGTGGCAGCGGGGTGGCAGCGGTTTGACAGCGGTTTGGCCGGGCCGCGCAAGCGACGGGATCGACGTGGTCAGCTCGTAGCCGGATAGAACAGCCGGTTCAGCAAGGTCCGCACCATCGGCGCCAGTTCGCCCGCCGTCAAACCGGCCGGGCCGTGGCCTTGCGCGCTCAGCGTATCGGCGGCGAGGCCGTGCAGATAGACGCCCGCGAGGGCCGCTTCGTAGCGCGGCAGATGCTGCGCGAGCAGCGCGCCGATGATGCCGCCCAGCACGTCGCCGGTGCCGCCCGTCGCCAGCGCCGCGTTGCCGGTGGGATTGATCGTGAGGCGGCCGTCCGGCGCCGCGATCACGGTGCCGCTGCCCTTCAGCACGACGACGCTGGCGAAGCGCGCGGCCAGCGCGCGCGCCGCGGCGAGGCGGTCGCGCTGCACACCCGGCGCGTCGGTGCCGAGCAGGCGCGCGGCTTCGAGCGGATGCGGCGTGAGGATGCACGGATCGCCTTGCACGCCGCGCGCGGTGAGCTCGGCGGCGAGCGAGGGGTCTTTGGCGAGCAGATTCAGCGCGTCGGCGTCGAACAGCTTGGGCACGTCGAGCGGCAGCACGTCGTGCATGACGCGCGTGGCGCGCTCGCCATGCCCCATGCCGCAACCGACGGCGAGCGCGTCCATCTTGTCGAGCGGCAGCGCGTCGACGGCATGCAGCATCAGTTCGGGATGCGGCGGATCGTAGGGCGGCGCGCCTTCGCCCAGGATGGCGACGTGCACTTTTCCCGCGCCGGTGTAGAGCGCCGCGCGTGCGGCGAGGATCGGCGCGCCGCACATGCCGGTGTCGCCGCCGACCACCGCGAGGCTGCCGAAGCTGCCCTTGTTGGTCGCGAAGTCGCGCGGTGGCAGAAAGGCGGCGAAGAGTTCCGGCGCGTTCAATTGGACGGCCGTGCGGGCGCTGCAATCGACGCCGATCGGCGCCACGGTCACCGCGCCGGCGAGGTCGCGCCCTTGCGCGGTGAAGAGGCCGGGTTTCGCGCCGATGAACGTGATGGTGTGCGTGGCGTGGACCGCGGCGCCGTCGCCATTGCCGACGATCGTGCCGGTGTCGCTGTCGAGGCCGCTCGGCACGTCGAGCGCGAGCACGCCGCCTCTTCTCGGCCTGGCCTTCGCGCGTTGCGAGAGTTGCCGCGCGAGGCTCGCGAACACGCCTTCGAGTTCACGCGTGAGGCCGATGCCGAACATGCCGTCCACGAGCCAGGTGTAGCTGTCGAGCGAGGCGGGCGGCGCCGCGCTGATCGGCACGCCCGCGGCGCGGGCCGTGTCGAGCGCCCAGCGGGCGTCGGCCGGCTTGACCTCGACCGGCATGCACAGATCGACGGCGATGCCGGCCTGGTGCAGCTCGGTCGCGAGAACGAGGGCGTCGCCGCCGTTGTTGCCCGGCCCCGCGACGAGCCAGACCTTCTGCTTCGATTTGCCGATCGACGTGTCGCGGGTGATCTGCTCCTTCAGAAAGCTCGCGGCGGATTTGCCCGCGCGCGACATCAGCGTATGAGGCGGCAGGGACGCCGACGCCTGGGCCTCGGCGATCCGCAGATCGGTCAGCGTGAGGAGAGGAAGCGCCCGGTTGTGCGGACTGGTGAGCGTGGGCGGCGCGAGGTCGGCTTCTGTCATGGCGGAGGCGGGCGGGCACCTGTTGCGAGGTGAGGAGGCTGCGGGAATCACTATGGTAGTGCCTATGGGGTGCCGATGCGTGATGGGGTTGCCTGGCGTTGTGCCGCCTCGTGCACGCATCCCGATGCCCGATGTCCGATGTCCGGTGTCCGATGCCCGATGCCCGATGCCCGATGCCCGATGCCCGATGCCCGGTGTCCGGTGTCCGGTGTCCGGTGTCCGATGCCCGACCCGCGACCCGCGACCCGCGACCCGCGACGCCCGATGCCCGATGCCCGATGCCCGATGCCCGATGCCCGCCGCCTCACCGCAGCCAGGCGCCCCTCTTTCCGCCGCGCGTGAACACAGCGGCGCCCACCGCCTCCTACTTGAACCGATCCGCGCGCAGCGCGGCGAGGGTGTCGACGGGTAGCTCTGGCGTCCCGCCCGTGATCAGGTCGGCGATCAGCTTGCCCGACCCGCATGCGAGGCCCCAGCCAGCGGGGCCGTGGCCGGCGTTCACATAGAGCCGCGGATGCAGCGCGTTGCCGATCACCGGCAAGCCGTCCGGCGACAGCAGCTTGACGCCTTCCCACGGCAAGGCCGCCGAGATGCGGGCGGCGCCCGGAATCCAGTCGTGGGTCGCTTGGCCGAGCAGCGCCAGCGCTTCCTTCGTCACCGCTTCGCCGAGCGGCTTGTCGAGCAGGGCGGGGCTCTGCAAGACCGCGCCGCCCGCGATCCGCAGGCGGTGATTCATGCGGCTGATCACGATCCGCTTGACCGTGTCGACGATCGTCACGTGCGGCGCGCATTCCTCATGCGCGATCGGCGCGACCAGTGTGTGCAGGCGCAGCGGATAGAGCGGCAGCCGCAGCCCCAGGCGTTCGAGCAGCGGCAAGCTGCCATGCCCGGCGGCGACGACGACCGCGTCGGCGTTGATCACGTCGACTTCGCGTGAACGCGACGCCACGCCGGGACCCGGCGCCAGTTCCACGCCGGCGCGCTGGCCTTCCAGACGGATCGCCGAAACTTCGCAGCCCAGCATGAATTGCACGCCGCCCTGGGTGTCGAGGACCTGCTTGACGAGCTTCGTGAAAAGCGGGCAGTTCGCCGTGCGCTCATGCTCGAACAGCACGCCGCCGGCGAATTCCGGCTCGGTTCGCACGGAATGCTCGAAGGCCGCGCATTCGGCTGGCGTGAGCTCGTGGTACGGCATTTCGTGCAGGCGCAGCAGACCGAGCGCGGGCCGCAGCTGCTCCCACTCCTGCGCCGAACGCACCAGATGAAGCAGGCCGCTCGCCTGCTCGAACTCGAGCCCGAAGCGCGCTTCCATGTCGGCCAGCGTCTCACGCGACATCTCGATCAGCGGGCGCAGCAATCCGTATTGATGGCCGTACGGGTTCGGATCCTGGAGCCGCGCGAGCTGCTTGACGAACTGGCGCGCCGGTCCGTTGAAGCCGGCCTTGTTGACCACGCCGTTCCTGGCGTTCTGACGGCTCGCCATGAAGGTCGGGCCGAACCATACGTCGAGCGGAGTGGGCAGCACGATGCCGCTGTGCCCATAGGTGGCGCCCTGCGCGACGGTGGCGTGGCGCTCCACGACGCAGACCCGATGACCGGCCGCGCGCAGTTGGTAAGCGGTGGCGACGCCTGCTATCCCGCCGCCAATGACGATGACATCCATGTTCTGATTCGAGTTGCCGGCGGGACGCCAAACTGCGCGTGCCGCTCGAGCGTGGCATGCGGCGCGCGGCCCGGCATGACTCACGCCGCTCGCGCCGATCTGATGAAAGGGCGAATGATAGCAGCCAAACGCGCCGACCGGCCACGCCGCCGGCCGCGCCGCCATGCCGTCAGGCCCGCTGGAAGCGCGTTCCCGGGGTATAATCCCGGACTTCCTTTCCGCCTCACGTCGCCTGCACGCGCGACTCATCGGCATCACTCATCGGCATCATTAGCGACGCAACGTCAAGTCCATGGCCCACTTCTCGTGTTTCCCCGGCGCTTCGGCCCTTTCCGATTTCCGTCAAACCCGCCTGCTCGAAACGCTCACGCGCATCGACGCCAACATTACCGGCGTGCGCGGGCAATATCTGCACTTCGTCAACGCGCAAACGCCGCTGTCCGCCGAAGACCACGCGAAGATCGAAGCGCTGATGCACTACGGCGATCCGTTCGAGGAAGGCAAGGAGCGTGGCGCGGTCGAAACCTTCCTCGTGGTGCCGCGCTTCGGCACGGTGTCGCCGTGGGCCAGCAAGGCAACGGACATCGCGCATCTGTGCGGTCTCACGCAGGTGCGCCGCATCGAGCGCGGCGTCGAGTACACGGTCACGCTGAAAAGCGGCCTGCTGGGCAAGAAAACGCTCTCCGACGAAGCCCGCGCGGCAGTCGCCGCGGCGCTGCACGACCGCATGACCGAAAGCGTGTCGCCTTCGCGCGACCACGCGCTGCATCTGTTCGACGAACTGCCGGCCAAGCCGCTGCAAACCGTCGACGTGCTGGGCCACGGCCGCGGCGCGCTGGAAGCGGCGAACACGGAACTGGGCCTCGCGCTCGCCGACGACGAAATCGATTACCTGGTGGACGCGTTCACGAGGCTCGGCCGCAACCCGACCGACGTCGAACTGATGATGTTCGCGCAGGCCAACAGCGAGCACTGCCGCCACAAGATTTTCAACGCGGAATGGACGATCGACGGCGAGAAGCAGGACATCTCGCTGTTCAACATGATCCGCAACACCGAGAAGCTCAATCCGCAAGGCACGATCGTCGCGTATTCGGACAACTCGGCGATCATGGCGGGCGGCATGGCCGAACGCTGGTTCCCGCGCACGCCGGCTGAGCTGGGCGAGCACGAGTTGCCGGAGCACTATCGCCGCAACGTCGAACTCACGCACACGCTGATGAAGGTGGAAACGCACAACCACCCGACCGCGATCTCGCCGTTCCCCGGCGCCGCGACGGGCGCGGGCGGCGAAATCCGCGACGAAGGCGCGACCGGCCGCGGCGCGCGTCCGAAGGCGGGCCTCGCGGGCTTCACGGTGTCGAACCTCGAATTGCCGGACGGCGTCGAGGCGTGGGAAAACGCGCGTGACGCCGCCCAGCCGCTCGCGCACCGCAATCCGCACGACAGGTACGAAGCGTATGGCCGTCCCGACCGCATCGCCTCGCCGCTGCAAATCATGATCGACGGGCCGCTCGGCGGCGCCGCGTTCAACAACGAATTCGGCCGGCCGAATCTGGGCGGTTATTTCCGCGCTTACGAACAGAACGTGGCGGGTCTCGTGCGCGGTTATCACAAGCCGATCATGATCGCGGGCGGCATCGGCAATATCTCCGATCAGCACACGCACAAGCACGATCTGCCGGAAGGCTCGCTGCTGATCCAGATCGGCGGGCCGGGCATGCGCATCGGCATGGGCGGCGGCGCGGCCAGTTCGATGGCGACCGGCACCAACACCGCCGAACTCGACTTCGACTCTGTGCAGCGCGGCAATCCGGAAATCGAGCGGCGCGCGCAGGAAGTCATCAACGCGTGCTGGCAGCTCGGCGAGAAGAACCCCATTCTGAGCATTCACGACGTGGGCGCGGGCGGTTTGTCGAACGCGTTTCCGGAAGTCGTGGACGGCGCGGGCAAGGGCGCGGTGTTCAATCTGCGCAATATCCAGTTGGAAGAGAGCGGCTTGTCGCCGCGCGAAATCTGGTCGAACGAAGCCCAGGAGCGCTATGTGCTGGCGATCGCGCCGGCCGATCTGCCGGCTTTCGAGGCGATGTGCGAGCGCGAGCGCTGCCCGTTCGCGGTGGTCGGCACGGCCACGGCCGAGCGTCAGTTGAAGGTGATCGACTCCGAACTCAAGGACGCCGCCGCGCATCAGCCGGTCGACATGCCGATGGAAGTGCTGCTCGGCAAGGCGCCGCGCATGCATCGCGACGTCAGGCGCGTCGAGCGGAAACTCGAACCGGTGGACGTGACGGGCATAGCGTTGCCGGAGGTCGCGGTGAGCGTGCTGCGTCACCCCACGGTGGCGAGCAAGTCGTTTCTCATCACGATCGGCGACCGCTCGGTGGGCGGCACGACCGCGCGCGATCAGATGGTCGGCCCGTGGCAAGTCCCGGTCGCCGACGTCGCGATCACCACGATGGACTACGCGGGCTTCCGCGGCGAAGCGATGACCATGGCCGAGCGCACGCCGCTCGCCGTGATCGACGCGCCGGCCTCGGGCCGCATGGCGGTGGGCGAGGCGGTGACCAACGTCGCGGCGGCGCCGATCGCGTCGCTCGACAAGCTCAAGCTGTCGGCGAACTGGATGGCCGCGTGCGGCGCGCCGGGCGAAGACGCCGCGTTGTACGAGACGGTCAAGGCAATCGGCATGGAACTGTGCCCGGCCTTGGGCATCAGCATTCCGGTGGGCAAGGATTCGCTCTCCATGCGCACCAAGTGGGAAGACCAGGGCGTGGCGAAGGAAGTGGTCGCGCCGGTCTCGCTGATCATCTCGGCGTTCGCGCCGGTCGAGGACGTGCGTCGCCACCTCACGCCGCAACTGCGCCGCGCGAGCGATGCTGGCGACTCCGTGCTGATCGCGATCGATCTCGGCCGCGGCAAGCATCGTCTGGGCGGCAGTATCCTCGCGCAAGTCACGCAGCAGGTTGGCGACACGGTGCCGGACGTCGACGATCCCGAGGACCTGAAGCGCTTTTTCAACGCGATCCAATCGCTCAACAGCGACGGCAAGCTGCTCGCGTATCACGACCGCTCGGACGGCGGCCTGTGGGCGACGGTCTGCGAAATGGCGTTCGCGGGGCATGTCGGCGTGTCGCTGAACGTGGACATGCTGGTGCTCGATCCGCACCACGAATCCGACTACGGCGACGCCAAAGACTGGGCGAAGCAGACGAGCGGCCGCCGTGAAGACCGCACGATCCGCGCGCTCTTCAACGAGGAACTGGGCGCCGTCATTCAGGTGCGCGCGGCCGACCGCGACGCGGTGCTGGTCGCCTTGCGCGAACACGGGCTGTCGGCCTGCTCGCACGTGATCGGCAAGATCAACGAGCGCGACACGATCGAAATCTATCGCGACGCGAAGAAGATTTACGAAGCGCCGCGCACCGAACTGCATCGCACGTGGAGTGAAGTGAGCTGGCGTATTGCGCGTCTGCGCGACAACCCGGCTTGCGCCGATGCCGAATACGACGCGCTTCTGGATGCCGCCGATCCGGGCATTGCGCCGGTTCTCACGTTCGATCCCGCTGAAGACGTCGCCGCGCCGTTCCTTGGCAAGGGCGCGCGTCCGCGCGTCGCGATCCTGCGCGAGCAGGGCGTGAACTCGCACCTGGAGACGGCGTATGCATTCGACCGCGCCGGCTTCGACGCGCACGACGTGCACATGAGCGATCTGCTATCGGGCCGCGCGAACCTGGCGGATTTCGCCGGTGCGGTGGCATGCGGCGGCTTCTCATACGGCGACACGCTCGGCGCCGGCGAGGGCTGGGCGAAAGCGATCCGCTTCAACTCGCAACTGGCCGACATGTTCGCCGCATTCTTCGGCCGCGAGGACACCTTCGCGCTGGGCATCTGCAACGGCTGCCAGATGATGAGCAGTCTCGCGTCGATGATTCCGGGCGCCGAAGCCTGGCCGAAGTTCACGCGCAACAAGTCGGAGAAATTCGAAGCGCGCTTCTCGCTGGTCGAGGTCGAGGCTTCGCCGTCGATCTTCTTCGCCGGCATGGAAGGCTCGCGCATTCCGGTGGCGATCGCGCATGGCGAAGGCTATGCGGACTTCTCGCAGCAAGGCGATGTGTCGAAGGTGGCGGTGGCGATGCGTTATGTCGATCACCGCGGTCAGGCGACCGAGCAGTATCCGTTCAACCCGAATGGTTCGCCGAACGGCATCACGTCGGTCACCACGCCGGATGGCCGCTTCACGGTGCTGATGCCGCACACCGAGCGCGTGCATCGCGCGGTGCAGATGAGCTGGCATCCCGAAGGTTGGGGCGAGGGCGGCACGGACGCGAGTCCGTGGATGCGCGTATTCCAGAACGCGCGCCGCTGGCTGGGTTAATCATGTAGCGAAGGCCGTCGCCGCTGTGCGCGCGACGGCCTTGCCGGCAGCGCGCACCAGACGGCGTTGCGATGCCGCGGCGCAGATTGGGGCCGCGCAGGCTTGATCTGTGGTGTTTCTTGCCGCTAATGAGCAAGATTGCCGCCGGTCCGATCCGTACCTGCTCGGGTACATAACGCGACGCGCGCGCCTTCGCAGGTTCTCTTCGTATCCGATCGGGTACGAAACGGCTCGATGAATCACCCAACATCCCATTTCGTACCCGATCGGATACGAAACTGAGCCGACGCGCATTCCCATGGCATAATGTTACCGAGCGGGTACGAACATACACAGGAGAGCGGAGTGCGCGCATCCGACGTTTTGATCGGCAGCATGTCGGCGTTAGGCGATCTCGTGCGCGCTTCGCGGCTTGCGCAAGGGCTCACGCGCGATGACGTCGCCAATGCCACCGGCCTGTCCCCCAAGTTCATCACGCATATCGAGGCGGGCAAGCCGACAGCCCAGATAGGCAAGGTGCTGCATCTTCTCGGCGAATTGGGCATCACTCTCCACGCGGAGGTCTCCGTGGACATTCCCCCTGTGTTAGCCACCAAGGCGCTCCATCGCCGACGGACTTCTCATGGCAGCTAGAACGCTCGCGGCATTCGCGAATGGCCAGCGCGTGGGTGTCGTCAGCGACGAAGGCGGAATCTGGTCATTCGCCTACGACAAGGACTGGCTGGGCGACCGAACATGAAAAAGCCCCGATCAGTCGTTGACTAACCGGGGCCTGGGCACAATCGAGGAGCGCTACTCAACGGAAGAACCAACAGCCTTATCGAGGCTAATGCTCAGTTCTTCACCGTCACCCGACGCGCTTACTGAATCTTCGCGTTCTTACGCAAACCTTCTTCAAACGCCTGCAGCTTTTCCTGCTGGATCTGCTGCACGATCTGCGGACGCACCTGTTCGAGCGGCGGCGGCGTGATGTCGCGCGTGTCGTCGACACGAATGATGTGCCAGCCGAATTGCGTATGCACCGGCGTGTCGGTCATCTGGCCTTTCTGCAGATGCGTAGCCGCGTCTGCGAATTCAGGCACGTAAGCCTTCGGATCCGACCAGTCGAGGTCGCCGCCGTTCTTGCCCGATCCCAGATCTTTCGAGAATTGTTTTGCGAGGTCTTCGAAGCTCGCGCCGCCCTTGATCTTCGCGATCAGATCCTTCGCCTGCTGCTCGTTCTCCACGAGGATGTGGTGCAGGTGATATTCCTTGCCGCCCGCGTCCTTGATCAGCGTGTTGTAACGCGCGGTGACTTCGGCGTCCGTCGGCGTGTTCTTCTTCACGAAGTCTTCGATCAGCGAGCGCAGCACAACGGTTTGTTGCGCGACGGCGATTTGCGCCTTGATGTCCGACCGATTCGGCAGGCCGCGGCGCAGCGCTTCCTGCATCAGGATTTCGCGGTTCACCAGTTCTTCGCGCACGGCCATTTGCAGTTGCGGCGTGTCTTGCTGGCCTTGATGAACCAGTTGAGCGATCAGCGCGTCGGCGCGTGCTTTGGGAATCGGTGTGCCGTTCACCACGGCGATGTTCTGTGCGAATGCAGGTGCGGCCGCACATGCGGCCAGCAATACCCAAAGGCGGGTTTTCTTCAAGGTCATCGGAAGTTTTCCTAGCGGGACAACAAAGCGAATTCTTCGGGCGTATAAGCCGTGATTGCAAGGGCATGAATGCCGCGCTGCATGGCATCGGCCAGCGCATCATACACCATGCGATGCCGCGCCACGCGGGCCTTGCCGGCGAATGCGGCAGCCACGATCGTGACGCTGAAATGACCGCCGGCGGAGGCGCCGGCGTGGCCCGCATGCTGCGCGCTGTCGTCGGTAATCTGGATCGAGGCGACCGGCGCGAGCGCGGCGCTGAGGCGTGCTTCGATCAGCGCGGCGCGCTCGGCGGTGGTGGCGTGCATGAAAACATCGCTGGTCATTATCACTCTTCCTTCATGTATTTCGCGAGCCACAAACTCTGCCCGACGATGAACACGACGAGGCAGCCAGTCGCGCCGAACAGCTTGAAATTGACCCATTGGTCGGTGGTGTAGTTGTACGCGACGAACAGGTTCACCAGGCCCAGCAGCACGAAAAAGATGGCCCAGACGATGTTCAGCTTGCCCCAGATCGCGTGCGGCAAGCTGATCTGCTTGCCCATCATCGCTTCGATCAGGTTCTTGTTGAACGCGAGTTGCGACACGATCAGCACGACGGAAAACGCCCAGTACAACACGGTCGGCTTCCATTTGATGAAGGTGTCGTTGTGCAGCACGAGCGTCGCGCCGCCGAACACCGTGACGACGCCGAGACTCACCCACAGCATCGGATCGACCTTGCGGTGACGGAAGGCCACCCACGCGATCTGCACCAGCGTGGCGGCGATCGCCACTGCCGTCGCCGTGAAAATGCCCCATACCTTGAAGGCGACGAAGAACAGGATGATCGGGAACAGGTCGAACAGGAATTTCATGTCTGGCCGGGAAATCGGAGAGTGGGTCGGAGAACGAGGGACGCGGTGCGAAGCGCCCGATGGCAAGTGAGGCAGCGGCCCGCGATAGCCACCCGCCACAGCGGCCGGCGAACGGCGTTCATTGCCGTTCATCGTGGGATGGCCGCGCCGGGTCGACCCGATCGACCGGTTCGCGAGACGCGACGCACGCACGAAGCACACGCGAAGGTCTCGCAACCGGCGCCCGTTCGATCACGGACGCCGTCCGGCCATGCGCCGAACTCCGCGCTGCGTTACTTGGATTCGAATTGTAGCGCAGCCGAATTGATGCAGTAGCGCAGACCGGTGGGCGCGGGCCCGTCTTCGAATACGTGGCCCAGATGCGCGCCGCAGTTCTTGCATTGCACTTCGATACGCAGCATGCCGTGCGAGCGGTCGGTTTTCTCGGCGATCACTTCGCCGTTGATCGGCTTGAAGTAGCTGGGCCAGCCGCAGCCGGCGTCGAACTTGGTATCGGATTCGAACAGCGGCGTGCCGCAACAGACGCAGTCGTAGATGCCGCGCTCCCAGTGGTCGTGATAGCGGCCCGTGAAGGGACGCTCGGTGGCGGCGTGGCGCGTCACCTGATATTCGATGTCGGAGAGTTGCTTGCGCCACTCGGCGTCGTCTTTCTGCACGGCCGGGGCGTCGGTCTTGAGGTCGTCGGGATTGTTCATGATCGGGTTCCTGTCTCGGGCTTGTTTTGGGTGCGGCTCGCTTCGCGCATCACGACGAGCAACTGACTTCCAGCGAACTCGCCCAGTCGGGCGGCAACCCCGCATACGCTTCATGCTCGGGCTGTTCGTCGAACGGCCGGCGCAGTACCGCTGCAAGGCGCTCCACTTCGGAAAAGTCCTTCTCTTTCGCGCGGCGGATCGCCGTTTCCGCCAGGTGATTGCGAAGTACGAATTTGGGGTTCACACGGTTCATTGCAATGGCGCGCGCCGCGTCGTCGCGTGTTTCCTCGGACAGCCGCGCGCGGTAGTCGTTCGCCCAGACATCGAAGGCCGCGCGGTCGAGGAACAGATCGCGCGCCGGGGCGTCGCCGCTCGCGTCGTGCTTCGACAGGCGCGCCAGATTGCGGAACGTCAGCGTGAAATCCGCGCGGTTCGCGTGCATGAGTTCGAACAGGCGATTGATCAACGTGTCGTCTCCCTCGCGCTCCACTTCGAGGCCGAGCTTGGCGCGCATACGGCGCTCCAGCGCCGGCGCGAAACGTTCCTTGAAACCGGCGAGCACGCGCTGCGCGTCTTCGATCGCCTTGTCGCCGCGCACGCTTTCCTCATGCTGGGCGCCCAGCAGCGGCAACAGGCCCTGGGCGAGACAGAACAGATTCCAGTACGCGATCTGCGGCTGCATCCGGTACGCGTAACGGCCTTGCGAATCCGAGTGATTGCAGATGTAGCCGGCATCGAAGCCGTCCATGAAACCGAACGGACCGTAGTCGATCGTGAGGCCGAGGATCGACATGTTGTCGGTATTCATCACGCCGTGGCAGAAGCCCACGGCCTGCCATTCGACCATCAGGTCGGCGCTCGACAGCACCGCTTCATTGAGCAGCGCGAGGTATGGATCGTCGGCTTCGCGGCAAAGCGGATAGAAGCGCTCGATCACGTGATCGGCGAGCGCGCGCAGCGCGTCGGTGCGGTCGTTCGAATAGAAATGCTCGAAGTGGCCGAAGCGCACGAAACTCGGCGACACCCGAGTGACCACCGCCGCGGTTTCCACTTCCTCGCGCCGCACCGGCTGATCGGAGCCGATCACGCACAGCGCGCGCGTGGTCGGAATGCCGAGGTGATGCATCGCTTCCGAGCACAGAAATTCGCGGATCGACGAACGCAGCACCGCGCGGCCGTCGCCCATGCGCGAATACGGCGTGCGGCCCGCGCCCTTGAGTTGCAGCTCGAAGCGTTGGCCGTCGTGTTCGACTTCGCCCAGACCGAGCGCGCGGCCGTCGCCGAGTTGGCCGGCCCACACGCCGAACTGATGCCCCGAATACACCGACGCATACGGCAACGCTTCGGCGGGCCACTCGCGCGTGGCGTTGCCGGAGAACAGTTCCGCGAAGCCGGGGTCGTTCTGGAGCCCCGGTTCCAAACCGAGCAGCGCGGCGGTTTCCTCGGAGAATCCGACCACGTAGGGCGCGTTGAGCGGCGCCGCGGGCAGGCGCGTCAGAAACGTGCTGCCGAGCCGCGCGAAGGCGTTTTCAGCGGTGCTGGTGAGCGCGTCGGAAAGGGCCGACAACGGCCCGGATAACCCTGCAATGCTTGGGGAAAACGACATGTTGAGCGCCTCTGGATTAACCGATATTGTAAGTCCGCGCCCGCGGGGCTGCTGGCTGGCGTGCTATCGGGCCGCTATCGGCCGCATGGCTCTTTAACCTGCATGGCGGATTTCGCCAACGGCGCTTGCCGCATGCGCTCCCCGAACTGCCATCCCATTGAAGCAAACAAGGCGAGGAGACTTCTCTATATGACGACGCCGCTGCCTGGCCAGATGATGGACGTGCCGCTCACCGTATCCTCGTTGCTCGTGCATGCCGCGCGGCATTTCGGCGGCACGGAAATCGTGTCGCGGCGCATCGAGGGCGACCTGCATCGCTACACCTACCGCGATTGCGAAAAGCGCGCGAAGCAACTGGCGCAGGCGTTGATCGCACTCGGCGTCGAGCCCGGCGAACGAGTCGCGACACTCGCCTGGAACGGCTACCGGCATCTGGAAGCGTATTACGGCACGACCGGCTTCGGCGCCGTGTGCCACACGATCAACCCGCGGCTCTTTCCCGATCAGATCGCCTACATCGTCAATCACGCCGACGACGCCTACGTGCTGTTCGACACCACCTTCGCGCCGCTCGTCGACACGCTCGCGCCGCAGTGTCCGAAAGTGCGCGGCTGGATCGCGCTCGCCGATGAAGCGCATCTGCCGGTCATGCAAACGCCCGCGCTCAGCTATGAAACGCTGGTCACCGCGCAGGACGGCAACTTCGAATGGCCGCTTCTCGACGAGCGTCAGGCGTCGTACCTTTGCTATACGTCCGGCACCACCGGCAATCCGAAGGGCGCGCTGTATTCGCATCGCTCGACGGTGCTGCATGCGTTCGGCGCGTCCTTGCCCGATGCGATGAGCCTGTCCGCGCGCGACGCCGTGCTGCCGGTCGTGCCGATGTTCCATGTGAACGCATGGGGCATCCCGCACGCCGCGCCCTTGACCGGCGCGAAGCTCGTGTTTCCCGGCAAGGATCTCGACGGCAAATCGCTGTATGAATTGATGGAAAGCGAGCGCGTCACCTATTCGGCCGGCGTGCCGACCGTGTGGCTCGGCTTGCTGAACTACATGCGCGAGGCGGGCGTGCGGTTTTCGTCGCTCAATCGCACGGTGATCGGCGGCTCCGCGTGCCCGCCGGCCATGCTGCGCACATTCGAGGACGACTACGGCGTGCAGGTGATCCATGCATGGGGCATGACCGAAATGTCGCCGCTCGGCACCTTGTCGAAACTGACGTGGGAGCAGAGCCAGCGGCCGCTCGCCGAGCAGCGCAAATTGCTCGAAAAGCAGGGGCACGTGCTTTACGGCGTCGATATGAAGATCGTCGGCGAAGACGGGCAGGAACTGCCGTGGGACGGCGTCGCGTTCGGCGATCTGTACGTGCGCGGGCCGTGGGTGATCGACCGGTATTTCCGCCGCGACGACTCGCCGCTGGTGGACGGCTGGTTTCCGACCGGCGACGTCGCCACCATCGACCGCGATAGCTTCCTGAACATCACGGACCGCTCGAAGGACGTCATCAAGTCCGGCGGCGAGTGGATCAGTTCGATCGATGTCGAGAACGTCGCGATCGCGCATCCGGCGGTGGCGGAGGCGGCCTGCATTGCCTGCGCGCATCCGAAGTGGACCGAGCGGCCGTTGCTCGTGGTGGTCAAGCGGCCGGGCTTCGACGTGACACGCGAGGAACTGATCGCGTTCTACGAGGGCAAGGTCGCGAAGTGGTGGATACCGGACGACGTCGTGTTCGTCGACGAACTGCCGCATACGGCCACCGGCAAATTGCAGAAGCTGAAGCTGCGCGACCTCTTCCGCGACCACGTGCTGCCGTCCGCGCTGGCGGACGAGAAGGATTGTCCGCTCGCCAGGGAAACCCCTTCCAATTGAACGGGCGTGCTTTTCTGTGTACTCTGCGTGCTGACGCCGGGAGACTTGCACACTGGGTTTGACCGCTGGTTCGACAATGAGCGTCGAGCAACGGCTCAGTGAACCGGACGGGCGGCGCCCCATGCGTCGCTCATCGAATGGATCGCATGGAGGCAGGCAGATGGCAGTGGACTACACAACCCGTGACGGCGTGGCCGTCATCACGCTGAACAATCCGCCGGTGAACGGCCTCGGTCTTTCGACGCGAGCCGGCATTGTCGAGGGAATCGAGCGCGCGCAAAACGATCCGGCCATCACGGCGATCGTGCTGACGGGCGCGGGCAAGGCCTTTTCGGGCGGCGCCGACATCACCGAATTCAATACGCCGAAAGCGACCCGGGAGCCGACGCTCGCCACGGTCATCAAGGCCGTCGAGGGCAGCGCGAAGCCGGTGGTCGCGGCGATTCACAGCGTCGCGATGGGCGGCGGCCTGGAACTGGCGCTCGGCGCGCATTACCGCATCGCCGCGCGCGGCGCGCAGATCGCGCTGCCCGAGGTGAAACTCGGCATCCTGCCGGGCGCGGGCGGCACGCAGCGTCTGCCGCGCGCCATCGGCCTGGAGGCCGCGCTCAACATGATCGTCTCCGGCGCAACGGTGCTGTCGGACACATTGGCCGGCTCGGGCCTGTTCGACGAACTCGTTGAAGGCGATCTGGCCGAGGCGGCGTGCGCGTTTGCGCGCAAGGTCGGCGCGAAGGAAGGCCCGCATCCGAAGGTGCGCGAACGCCAGATCACGCATCCGAACGCAGCCGGTTTCATCCAGTTCGCGCGCAATAGCGTCGCGGCGGCGGCCAAGCCCTTCCCGGCGCCGCACAAGTGCATCGACGCGATCGAGGCCGGCGTGCTGAACGGCTTCGACAAAGGCCTCGCGTTCGAGCGTGAATGCTTTGTCGCGCTCGTGCAGACGCCGAAAAGCCGAGCGTTGCGGCATGCGTTCTTCGGCGAACGCGCGGCGAGCAAGATTCCCGATGTGCCAGCGGATACGCCGGTGCGCGACATCGAACAGGTGGCCGTGATCGGCGCCGGCACGATGGGCGGCGGCATCGCGATGAACTTCGTCAACGCGGGCTTTCCGGTCACGCTGCTGGAAACGCGGCAGGAAGCGCTCGACCGCGGACTCGCGACGATCCGCAAGAACTACGAAGCCAGCGTCAGCAAGGGCAAGCTCGAACCGGAGGCGCTCGAGGCGCGCATGGCATTGATCACGCCCACGCTGTCCTACGACGACCTGAAAAACGCCGACCTGATCGTCGAAGCCGTGTTCGAGGAACTCGGCGTGAAGGAACAGGTGTTCAGTCGGCTCGATGAAGTCGCCAAGGCCGGCGCGATCCTCGCGTCGAATACGTCCACGCTGGACCTCGACAAGATCGCGGCCTTTACGAAGCGTCCGCAAGACGTGGTCGGCATGCACTTCTTCAGCCCGGCCAACGTGATGAAGCTGCTCGAAGTCGTGCGCGGCAGGCAGACGGCGAAGGACGTGCTCGCCACCGTCATGAAGCTCGCCAAAAAAATCAAAAAGACCGCGGTGGTCTCGGGCGTGTGCGACGGCTTCATCGGCAACCGGATGATCGAGCAGTACATCCGCCAGGCGCTCTTCATGCTCGAGGAAGGCGCGCTGCCCGCGCAGGTGGACAAGGCCATCGAGAAGTTCGGCTTCGCGATGGGCCCGTTCCGCATGAGCGACCTGGCCGGCAACGATATCGGCTGGGCGATCCGCAGGCGCCGCTATCAGGAACATCCCGGCATGCATTACTCGCGGATCGCCGATCGTCTGTGCGAGACCGGGCGCTTCGGGCAGAAGACCGGCGGCGGCTGGTACGACTACAAGGCGGGCGAGCGCACCGCGTATCCGTCGAAGGTGGTCGACGAGATGATCGTCGCGTATTCGAAGGAAATCGGCGTCGCGCGCCGCAAGATCGGCGACGAGGAAATCGTCGAGCGCCTCGTGCTCGCGCTCGTGAACGAAGGCGCGAAGATTCTCGAGGAAGGCATCGCGTCGAAGGCGTCGGATATCGACATGGTCTATCTGACCGGCTACGGCTTTCCGATCTATCGCGGCGGCCCGATGCTCCATGCGGATACGCTCGGCCTCTACAACGTCGAGCGCGCGATTCGCCGCTATGCGGCGCAGCCGAACGGCGATGCCTGGCAACTGGCACCGGGCATCGCCAGGCTCGCCGCCGAGGGCCGTGGGTTCAATGGCTGAAAAGCGTGGCTGAAAAATGCGGCTGAAACGCGGCCGAACCAGCCGCTTGAGCGAATGAATGAGGTGGGGCGTTTCAGCGCTTCAGCGATGCGCGAGCGCGCCACCCTCGACACCAGAAAGCAGGAGACTTGCATGACTGACGCCGTAATCGTATCGACCGCCCGCACGGGTCTCGCTAAATCATGGCGCGGCGGTTTCAACATGACGCACGGCGCGACGCTCGGCGGCCACGTCACGCGGGCCGCCGTCGAGCGCGCGAAGCTGGACCCGGCGCGCGTCGAGGACGTGATCATGGGCTGCGCGAACCCCGAGGGCGCGACGGGCATGAACATCGCGCGGCAGATCGCCTTGCGCGCGGGTTTGCCGGTCAGCGTGCCGGGCATGACGGTGAACCGTTTCTGCTCGTCCGGTTTGCAAACGATCGCGCTGGCCGCGCAACGCGTGATCGCCGGTGAAGGCGAGGTGTTCGTGGCGGGCGGCGTGGAGTCGATCTCCTGCGTGCAGAACGAGATGAACCAGCACATGCTCACCGACGGCTGGCTCAGCGAGAACAAGCCGGAAATCTACTGGTCGATGTTGCAGACCGCCGAGAACGTCGCGAAGCGCTATTCGATTTCGAAGGAGCGCCAGGACGAGTACGGCGTGCGCTCGCAACAGCGCGCCGCGGCCGCGCTCGAAGCCGGCCGGTTCAACGAGGAGATCGTGCCGTTGACGGTGCTCGCCGGCGTCGCGGACAAGGCAACGGGCCGTCTTTACACGAAGGAAGTGACCGTCAGCGGCGACGAAGGCATTCGTGCCGACACCACGCTCGAAGGCGTCTCGAAGATTCGCACCGCGCTGCCGGGCGGCGTGATCACCGCGGGCAATGCGAGCCAGTTCTCGGATGGCGCATCGGCTTGCGTCGTGATGAACGCGAAGCTCGCGGAACGCGAGGGCTTGCAGCCGCTCGGCATTTTCCGCGGCTTCGCGGTGGCCGGTTGCGAGCCGGACGAGATGGGCATCGGCCCGGTGTTCGCGGTGCCGAAGCTGCTCAGGCAGGCGGGCTTGAAGGTCGAGGATATCGATCTGTGGGAATTGAACGAAGCGTTCGCGGTGCAAGTGCTGTATTGCGCCGACAAGCTCGGCATTCCGCATGAGCGTCTGAACGTGAACGGCGGCGCGATCGCGGTTGGGCATCCGTATGGCGTGTCGGGCGCGCGGCTGACCGGTCATGCGCTGATCGAAGGCAAGCGGCGCGGTGCGAAGCTCGTTGTCGTGACGATGTGTATCGGCGGCGGGCAGGGCGCGGCGGGTTTGTTCGAAGTGGTTTGATGCGGCGCGGGTGGCGGCAGGCGGACGCCGTGTTGTCGTTGTCCGGCATTCGCCGCCTGCGCGGCTTGCCGGCAATCAGGGCAACGCCATTCCCGTAGTCGGCAGACTCAGCGTTCCTCGATCGACGAAGCGCGTCGTGCCCGTCAAGCCGCCCGCCAGCTTGCCGCGCAGAACGTACGGAAACTGCCCCGACTGCGCGGCCCCCGCGAACGCGAAGGCCTGGCGAACCGCGGCGAAAGCCGGCACCGTGAGCGGCACGTCGACGACGGTTTCGCCGAAGCGCGGCACGGTGCCGACCTGATCGCTGACACCGCTCGCGAACGGCTTGCCGTTCAGTTCGAGATCGAGCGACACGCCGTTGAAGCTCACCGCGGATTCGTTCGGATTCTGCACCCGCAGCTTGACGTTGAAGCGCATCTCGAAGCCTTGGCCGTCGAGCGGCTCGATGCCGGCGACGTTCACGCGCAACGGATCGCCGAACAGGCTCGCGCAACCGTTGAGCGTCAGCGTGATGAAAACCGCGAGCATGGCCAGCAGAACAGGACGGCCGCGCAGCAGCGCGCGATGGAAGGACATGACCGGCACCTCGAAGCAAGCGGGTTAGGCATGCATTGTACCGGGCGGTATTGCTCGCCACGATGCGTTTCAGGCCGCGCGCCGCAGCTTGTTTCGACGAGGCATCGCCAGATGCCGCACGGCTTGACGCATCGAACCGTGACGTGGGTTTTCAGCGTGCCAAGGCCGCACGACGAACGCGTCGGTACGCGCATGCGTTGCGCTGATCGACACGACGCCGCGCTGCTGCGTGACATGGTGTTCCTCAACGCCGGACGCTTCGATCATTTCATCCGACTGAGTTCACCGAGCACGTACCTCGATCTGGCCGACGAAGCACTGCGCAGGTTAGGGCGTTTGGCGGTGCGAATGGCGACGCATGCGCCGTGATCCGGGCTATATACCCACACGCGACAATGGTGCTCGCGCGTCGGCAACGCCATCGCGGTTATCATTTCTCACTGCCGCGCGCCTGTCGGCGCATGCAAAATTCAAACTCTTCGCAGCCCAACGCAGCGAATCGAACAAGGTGATGCCATGATCCGTCATATCGTGATGTGGAAACTCAAAGAACACGCAGAGGGCGCCTCGCGCGCTGAAAACGCGCTGAAGCTGAAGGAAAAGCTGGAAAGCTGCCGCGACATCGTCCCTGGCATTCTGAAGCTGGAGGTCGGCATCGCGGCGCCGGGCCTCGAATCGAGCTACGACATCGTGCTGGTTTCCGATTTCGCCGACAAAACCGCGCTCGACGCCTATCAGGTCCACCCCACGCACGAAGCGATCAAGGGCTTCGTCGGCGCGGTGCGCGAAGCGCGTCAAGCTGTCGATTACGAAATCTGATCGCGGCGATGACCGATTCGCCCTCATCCAAAGCGAGCAACGCGTCCCTGCCGGAGAGCCCGTTCGTCGACCGGCTCGGCGTGCGGTTGTTATCGGCGGCCGACGGCGTCAGCGAACTCGCGCTGCCGTTGCAGCCGGATCATATGAATACGTGGGACGTCGCGCACGGCGGCGTCACGATGACCCTGGCCGACGTCGCGCTCGCCATGGCCGCGCGCAGCCTGGCCGGCGACGGCGTCGGCGTGGTCACGGTCGAGATGAAGGTCAATTTCATGCAGCCGGGCCGCGGTGAACTGCGCGCCACCGGCCGCGTGCTGCACCGCTCGACCACGATGGCCTATTGCGAAGGCGAGATCCGCGACAGCGAAGGCCACTTCGTCGCCAAGGCGCTCGGCACCTTCAAATACATGCGGCGCCTCGCCGTGGGCCGCGACGTGACGCGGCAGCGTCTGCGCAGCGACCCGTCGGCGAAACCCGGTCCAAGCGACGGCTGACCGGCGGATGCCGGGCGTGCGCGTGCCGGGATCGAGCCCCGCGCTTGCTCGCCGCCGCGCTTGTCCGTCGCGGTTCGTCGTCTAGCGTTCCGGGTCCGCGCTTCGGCGGACGCCGTTCGAATCATTCGCCGATCACATCGGCAACTTAGGAGACGATCGTCATGCCACAGATCAACCGTCAATTCGTACTGGCTTCGCGTCCGCAAGGCGCCGTCACGCCCGATAACTTCAAGCTCGTCGAAACGCCGCTCGCTCCGCTCGCCGATGGCGAGATTCGCGTGCGCAATCATTTCCTGTCGCTCGATCCGTACATGCGCGGCCGCATGAACGACAGCAAGTCGTACGCGCCGCCGCAGCCGTTGAACGAAGTGATGATCGGCGGCACGGTGGGCGAGGTGGTGGAATCGAAGAATCCGAAGTTCGCGGTCGGCGACAAGGTCGTCGCGATGTTCGGCTGGCAGGAATACGGCACCTCGAACGGCGAAGGCGTGCAAAAGGTCGACGACACGCACGTGCCGCTGTCCGCGTATCTCGGCCCGGTCGGCATGCCGGGCGTCACTGCGTGGTACGGCCTGAACCGCATCCTCGCGCCGCAAGCGGGGCAGACGGTGGTGGTCAGCGCGGCGAGCGGGGCGGTCGGCAGCGTGGTCGGCCAACTGGCGAAGCTGGCCGGTGCGCGCGCGGTCGGCATCGCGGGCGGCGCGGACAAATGCCGCTACGTGATCGAGACGCTCGGCTTCGATGCGTGCGTCGACTACAAGGCCGGCAATCTGTATCAGGACCTGAAGGCCGCGACGCCCGGCGGCGTGGATGGCTGCTTCGAGAACGTCGGCGGCGAAGTGCTCGAGGCGACGATCGCGCGCATGAACCCGTCCGGCCGCATCGCGCTGTGCGGTTATATCGCGGGCTACGACGGCCAGCCGGTACCGCTCAGGCATCCGTCGCTGATCCTCACGCAGCGGCTGCTGGTGCAAGGCTTCATCGTCACCGAGCATCTGGATGTGTGGCCCGAGGCGCTCAAGCAACTCGGCACGCTGGTCGCGCAGAAGAAGCTGCAATACCGCGAGACCATCGCGCAAGGGCTCGACGCCGCGCCCGAGGCGTTCATCGGTCTGCTGAAGGGCAGGAACTTCGGCAAGCAGTTGGTCAAGCTGATCTGATCGCGGCTCATGGCTCACCGCTCACCGCTTACGCTGCGGATGCAAGCACCGCCGATCACACCAGGAGTTTCATGATGTTCGAATTCGCAGGCAAGGTGGCGGTGATCACCGGCGCGGCAAGCGGTTTCGGCCGCGCGTTCGCGCAGAAGGGCGCGGCGCTCGGCATGAAGCTGGTGCTCGCCGACGTGAACCCCGAAGCGCTTCGGCAAACCGTCGATGCACTGCGTGCCGCCGGCGCGCAGGCGCTCGGCGTGCCGACCGACGTCTCCAGCGCGGCACAGGTCGAAGCGCTTGCGCAAGCTGCGCTCGACGCCTTCGGCAAGGTCCATCTGCTGTTCAATAACGCCGGGGTCGGCTCCGGCGGCTTTGTGTGGGAAAGCTCGGCGAACGACTGGGCCTGGGTGTTCGGCGTCAACGTGATGGGTGTCGCGCACGGCGTGCGGGTCTTCACGCCGATCATGCTCGCGCAGAACGAGCCCGCGCATATCGTCAACACGGCGTCCGTCGCGGGCTTGCTGTCGCCGCCCGCGATGGGCGCCTACAACGCGTCGAAGCACGCTGTCGTGTCGCTGACGGAGACGCTCTATCACGATCTGCAACTGGTGCAAGGGGGGCAGGCGTCGAACGGTCTGGTCGGCTGTTCGCTGCTGTGTCCGGCCTTCGTTCCGACCGGCATCGCCGATGCCGAACGCGCGCGGCCCGCGGATCTGCGCAACGACAGCCGCCCGACGCGCTCGCAGATCGCCGCCGGCAAGCAACTGCATCGCGCGGTGCAGGCGGGCAAACTGAGCGCGGCCGACGTCGCCGACATCACGTTCGACGCGATCGCCGCGCGGCGTTTCTACATCGTCACGCACCCCGGCATCATGGCGACGGTGAAGCTGCGTCACGAGGACATCGAGCAATTACGCGCTCCCACCGATCCGATGTCGTTGAAGCCGGAAGTGAAGAGCGTGGGCTAGGCGTTCATGGCATCATCGGCGCTCTTTTCAATCCTCGGCGGTCACGCGCCAGTTAACGCACCATGCCGTTGAATCCAACGATCGAGCGGGTGCTCGACATGATCGTGCGCGCGAAGCGCCCGCAACTGCACGAACTGACCGCGCAACAGGCGCGCGCCTCGTATGAGAAAAGCGCGTCGATTCTGGACATCGCGAGCGCGCCGATGTTCTCCGTGGAAGACCTGCACGTGCCGACGCGCGACGGCGCCGCGATTCGCGCGCGTCTCTATCACGCGGACGAGCCGAGCTGGGCCGAGCCCGCGCCGGCGCTGGTGTATTACCACGGCGGCGGCTTCACGATCGGCAGCGTCGATACGCACGACGCGCTGTGCCGGATGTTCGCGCGCGACGGC
Organism: Paraburkholderia terricola; assembly: GCF_900142195.1. Lineage (GTDB taxonomy): Bacteria > Pseudomonadota > Gammaproteobacteria > Burkholderiales > Burkholderiaceae > Paraburkholderia > Paraburkholderia terricola. Next base: position 59,621 of record NZ_FRAB01000001.1, on the reverse strand, counting down.
CGGTGCGCGGTGCTGTCGGTGGATTACCGGCTCGCGCCGGAGCACAAGTTTCCGACCGCCGTCGAGGACGCTTTCGACGCCTTGACGTGGCTGCACGCGCATGCCGCGGAACATGGCATGGATGCGAAGCGCCTCGCGGTGGGCGGCGATAGCGCGGGCGGCACGCTCGCGACGGTCTGCGCGGTGCTCGCGCGCGACGCCGGCATCGCGCTCGCGCTGCAATTGCTGATCTATCCCGGCGTGACCGGCTATCAGCAAACCGATTCGCACTCGCGCCTCGCCAGCGGCTTTCTGCTGTCGGGCGAGACGATTCAATGGTTCTTCAACCAGTACGTGCGCGACACGAGCGATCGCGACGACTGGCGTTTCGCGCCGCTCGACGGCACGCGCGGCGCGCCCGCTTTCGGCGGCCTCGCGCCGGCCTGGATCGCGACCGCCGAATACGATCCGCTCAGCGATGAAGGCGATGAGTACGCGGAAAAATTGCTGGCGGCGGGCAACCGCGTCACGCTGCGGCGCTACGCGGGCATGATCCACGAGTTCTTCAAGATGGGCGGCTTCGTGCCCGAGGTCGCGCACGCGCATGCGGATGCCGCGGCGGCATTGCGCGGGGCATTTGGGGACGAGTAATCGCTGCCGCGCCTAGACCGTCTCGTCGGCGCGAATCTCGCGTTCCACGTTGAACGCGAAACTGCGCTCGAAGTCGCCGGGGCGCACGATCCGGTGCGAGCCGTTGTCGTCGCTGCGCTCGGCGACGGCCACGCCGATCACGTCGCCATGCGCGACCACGCGCAACGCGGTGGTGCCGCGCGTGCCGTATTCCGGCGTCTCGATGAACGCCGCCGACAACGCCCGTTCACGTTCGAGCGGAATGCCGGTGGACGGCAATTCGTCGTCGCGGGCAAGGCGCGGATCGCGCATCAGATCGATCAGACGTTCGAGCAGCGGCATCGAGTCGCGGGCGAGCAGCGCGCCCAGTTCGGCGCGCTTGTTGACCAGCTTCGGCCACGGCGTATCGAGCACCGCGTTCGAAATGCCGTGCGTGCCGGGCGCAAGCAAGGTGGGCGCGATGTTCGAGCGGTTGCAATACCAGCCGAGTTCGCGGCGCGTCCAGTCGCCGACCAGCAGGTTGAAGCCGTTGTAAATGTCGCCGGTGCGGGCGACGTGGTGCAGATACTCGAGCGGCGTTGCGTGGGTCGAGTTGACGGAGCCAGGCGGCGAGCCGTTGAGCCAATCGCTAACCAGCGTGCCGCGCGTGGGCGCGTCGGCGCGCATTTCATGCGGCGCGCGGTAGTTGGTCAGTGCGGCGAAACGGCCGTCGCGCGACATGCCGAGCCACGTGCCGCCGCCCAGCAGATCGCGGCCGGCCAGCACGCCTGGCGCGTCGCGCCACCAGCCGATCGGCTCAGCCGTGCGGCGAAAGAATTCGTCGCGATTCGCGGCGAGCGTGAGGAGCGGGCCGTCGAGCGCGTCGGGCCGCCAGTCGAAAACGATCAGGCACATCGGGGGGCGTCTCCCGGTGGGGCGATGGCGTCGAAGAGGCCAGAAAAAAGCGGCGCCTGACCGCGCCGCTCTCTCTCGTTCCTCTGCTTTAAACCTCGGTTGGCAACCCGTACGGCAGCGCCAGGAACCGCAGCGCGGAGCCCTGGGCCGCGCCCAGATGCACCGAGCCGCTTGCCAGCGCCGCGAGCTTGATCTCGACCAGCAGATCGACTCCGCCGTCCTGCGCCGATGCCGCATTCACGACCATGCCGCACGGCTGGCCCGGATCGTCCGAGTGAAACAGTTCCGCGCCGGCCTGCACCGTTTCCAGTTCGCCGGCCACGTTGGCGAGCGACGTGCGCCGCTTGATCGTGCCGCGATACTGGCTGCGCGCGACCACTTCCTGGCCGGGATAGCAGCCCTTGCGGAAATTCACCGCGCCGAGCACGTCGAAGTTGACCATTTGCGGCACGAACTGCTCGACCACCGGCTGCGTGATGCGCGGTTCGCCCGCGCGAATGTCGAGCCAGTCCCAGACGGCCGGCGACACGCGCTTGAGCTTTTCGTCGAGCGAGGGCAGGTGCGCCTCGACTTGCGCCTTCGGGCCGACCCACAGATAACGCAGGCGGCCGAGCGCGTCCGGCACGCGGATCAGCGAACCGGCGGCGCCGTCCACCTTGACGTGCACGCCGTCGGGCAGCGCGTCGAAGACACCGGAGAGCGCGCGGCGCACGTCGCCCGCGAGGCCGATCACCGCCAGTTCGCCGCTTGCGTCCACGAGTTTGGCCTTCGCGCGCAGCACGAACATCGACAGCCGTTTCTGCGCCGCGGCCTGCACGTCTTTCGACACCAGCAGGCGGATCGTGTCGCCGCTGCGCCACGTGAGGAACGACGCCAGCAGACGCCCCTTGGCCGAGCAGTAGCCGGCGAGCCGCGCATTGGCGGCATCGAGATGCTGGGTGTCGTTGGTCAACTGGCCGTGCAGGAAGCTCGCCGCGTCGTCACCGGTGGCGTCGATCACGCCGAACTGCGTGAGCGGCATGTAGGCGCCGTGCTCGACCACGGCCTCGAATTCATCGGACGCCGGGCGCGGCAGCGTGGGAAGTCCGGCGGACGCGGCCGAAGGGACCGCGGCGGCGGGAGCCGAAGTCGTGCCTGAAGCAGTCGTGCCTGAAGCGCCTGAAGCAGCATTAGCGAGCGGTGTGTTCATGGATTCCCGGAACAGTCAATTCTGACTTTGGCTAAGGCAAACAAGTATTATATGAGGTCCAACCCAGCCATGTTTCGCATGTCCCTCCTGAAGAAATGTCTCGTCGCCGGCTCGATCGTCGTCGTGCTGGCCGGCGCCGCCGTTGCCGGCGGGTATTATTGGGCCAACCGCCCGCTCGAGTTGACCCCCGCGCAGCTCGACGTCACCGTCAAACCGCACAGCAGCCTGCGCAGCGTCACGTTGCAGCTCAATCGCGGCGGCGTGCCGGTCGAGCCCGAACTGTTCATCATCATGACGCGGCTGCTCGGGTTGCAAAGCGCGCTGAAATCGGGCAACTACGAGTTCAAGACGGGTGTGACGCCGTATGAGGTGCTGCAGAAAATCGCGCGCGGCGACGTCAACGAATACGTGGCGACCATTATCGAAGGCTGGACCTTCAAGCGCATGCGCGCCGAACTGGACGCCAATCCGGCGCTCAGGCACGACACGCTCGGCATGAGCGACGCCGCGCTGATGAACGCGATCAACGCGCCGGAAGCGCCGATCGGCAACGGCGAGGGGCTGTTTTTTCCGGACACGTATCTGTTCGACAAGAACACGAGCGACCTCGACGTGTACCGCCGCGCATACCGGCTGATGCGCCTGCGTCTGGACGAAGCGTGGGTCGCGCGCGCGGCGGACCTGCCGTACAAGACGCCGTACGACGCGCTGATCATGGCCTCGATCATCGAAAAGGAAACCGGCAGGAAGTCCGACCGCCCGATGGTGGCGGCCGTGTTCGCGAACCGGCTGCGCGTGGGCATGCCGCTGCAAACCGATCCGACCGTGATTTACGGCATGGGCGAAAACTACGCCGGCCGCATCAGGAAGAAAGACCTGCAGACTGACACTCCCTACAATACCTACACCCGGATGGGTTTGCCGCCTACGCCCATCTCGTTGCCCGGTGTCGCGTCGCTGCAAGCGGCGATGAACCCGGCGCAAACCACCGCGCTGTACTTCGTGTCGCGCGGCGACGGCAGCAGCATCTTTTCTGACACCCTCGGCGATCACAACAAGGCCGTGGACAAATACATTCGAGGGCAATGATGGCGCGGGGCAAATTCATCACATTCGAGGGCATCGACGGGGCCGGCAAGACCACCCATCTCGGCTGGTTCCGCGAGCGCCTCGAAACGAAGGTCGCGAGCACCGGCCGTTCGGTCGTCATGACGCGCGAGCCGGGCGGCACGCCGCTCGGCGAGCAGATCCGCGAGATTGTGCTGCATCAGAAAATGGACCTCGAAACCGAGGCCTTGCTGATGTTCGCGCTGCGCCGCCAGCATCTGGCCGAGGTCATCGAGCCGGCGCTCGCGCGCGGCGACTGGGTGCTGTCGGACCGTTTCACCGACGCGACTTTCGCCTACCAGGGCGGCGGGCGCGGACTGCCGCGCGACAAGCTGGAAACGCTGGAACGCTGGGTGCAGGGCGGGTTTCAGCCGGACCTGACGGTGCTGTTCGACCTCGCGCCCGAAGTCGCCAGCGAACGGCGCAGCGCGGTACGCGACCCGGACCGCTTCGAGAGCGAGTCGGTGGCGTTTTTCAACCGCACGCGCGCCGAGTATTTGCGCCGCGCGGAAGAAGCGCCGTACCGGTTCGCTATCATCGACTCGTCGCAAAGCATCACGCGAATTCAGAAGCAACTCGAAGAATTGATTGCAAGCCTTTGATTTTTAAAAAATATAAGCCGCCATTATAGCGACCTACGAAGTTCTTGTGACCTCTCGTGAAACGCCGTCAACTGATTGAATTCAAAGAGAAACGATGATTTATCCGTGGCAAGCCGATGACTGGAACCGCCTGCAGCAGTTGCGCGGCCACTGGCCGCATGCGTTGCTGCTTCATGGGCAGGCCGGCATCGGCAAACTGCGCTTTGCGCAGCATCTCGCGCAGGGCTTGCTATGCGAGGCGCAGCAGGCCAACGGCGAGCCGTGCGGCGCGTGCGTCGCCTGCAACTGGTTCGCGCAAGGCAATCATCCCGACTACCGGATCGTCGTGCCCGAGGCGCTGGCCGCTGAAGCCGGCGCCGGCAACGCCGCCGAGGAAAAAGCCGACAAGGCCGACGCCGACGAGGGCAAGAAGACTCGCGCGCCCAGCAAGGAAATCAAGATCGAGCAGGTTCGCGGTCTGCTGGACTTCGTCGGCGTCGGCTCGCATCGCGGCGGCGCGCGCGTGGTCGTGCTGTATCCGGCCGAAGCGCTGAATATCGCGGCGGCCAACGCGCTCCTGAAAACGCTCGAGGAGCCGCCCGCGGGCGTCGTGTTCCTGATGGTGTCGGCGCGCGTCGACCGGCTGCTGCCCACCATCATCAGCCGTTGCCGCCAATGGCCGATGAGCCTGCCGGCGCAGCAAGCGGCAACGCAGTGGCTGACCGCGCAAGGCATCGCCGAGGCACCCGCGCTGCTGGCGGAAGCCGGCGGCGCGCCGCTCACGGCGCTGGCGCTCGCGAGCGACGAAAACCGCGCGCTGCGCGACTGGACCCTGAAGCAATTGGCCGCCGGTTCGGAGTGTGACGCCTTCGCCTGCGGCGAGGCGCTGCAGAAGCTGCCGGTGCCGCTGGTGCTCGGCTGGCTGCAACGCTGGATGTACGATTTGCTGGTGCAGCGTACCGCCGGCGCGCCGCGTTATTTTCCGCAAGCCTCGGCGGCGCTGACGCGCTGCGCATCGCAGGCCGACGCTGGAGCGTTCGCGCGCTTCATGCGCACGGTGACGCGCCAGCGCGCCGTCGAGAACCATCCGTTGAATGCGCGGCTGGTGTTCGAGGAATTGTTCCTCGGTTATCGCGAGTTGTTCGCTTAGGTTGGTCACTGGGCGCCCTTTGGCCGGCAGCTCGCACGGCGTTTCCACGCTGTTTCCAATTCGATCTCACTCAAAACACCATGAGCCTTGTCTACCGCGATGCGACGCTCGACGATCTGCCCGCGATCGTTGCCATTTACAACTCGACCGTGCCGTCGCGGCAAGTCACCGCCGACCTGGAACCGGTCAGCGTGGCAAGCCGGCATGCGTGGTTCCACGCGCACGGTCCGCAAAAGCGTCCGCTGTGGGTCGTCGACGATCCGCGGCAGCCGGGCCGCGTGATCGGGTGGCTGAGCTTTTCGGACTTTTATGGCCGTCCGGCTTACCAGCGCACGGCCGAGGTCAGCATCTATCTGGACGAGCGCGCGCGCGGCAAGGGCCTCGGCAAGCAACTGCTGGCGGCCTCGCTCGCGGTGGCGCCGGCGCTCGGCATCGATACGGTGCTGGGTTTTATCTTCGGCCACAATGAAGCGAGCCTGCGCCTGTTTCGCGGCTTCGGTTTCGACACCTGGGGCTCGCTGCCGCGCGTCGCGGTGCTCGACGGCGTGGAGCGCGACCTGGTGATTCTCGGCAAGCGCCTCGACACCGGGTTTGCCACCTGATTCGCCACCTGATTCGCCACCTGATTCGCGCCGGCGCATTTTGATCATTAGTTAGCAGGACATCATCCCCATGTTTGTCGACTCGCACTGCCATATCAACTTCGAAGGACTCGCCGACCGCCTGCCGCAGGTGCTCGACAACATGCGCAGCCATTCGGTCACGCATGCGCTGTGCGTGTCGGTCGATCTGGAAACGCTGCCGTCCGTGCTGGACATCGCCAGCCGGTATGAGAACGTCTACGCGTCGGTCGGCGTGCATCCCGATCACGAGGACATGCGCGAGCCGAGCCTCGCCGAACTGGTCGAGCTGGCCGACCATCCGAAGGTGGTGGCGATCGGCGAGACCGGCCTCGACTACTACCGTCTGGAAGGCCGCACCATCGCCGACATGGAATGGCAGCGCGAGCGCTTTCGCACGCATATCCGCGCGGCGCATGCCACGCAAAAGCCGCTGATCATCCACACGCGTTCGTCGGCGGAAGACACGCTGCGCATCATGGCCGAGGAGCGCGCGGGCGAGCCGGGCGGCGTGATGCATTGCTTCACCGAACCGTGGGCGGTCGCGGAGCAGGCGCTGGCACAGAATTTTTATATCTCGCTGTCGGGCATCGTCACGTTCAAGAGCGCGACCGACGTGCAGGACGTCGCGCGCCGCGTGCCGCTCGAGCGCTTGCTGATCGAAACCGATTCGCCGTACCTCGCGCCGGTGCCGTATCGCGGCAAGCCGAATGAACCTGCGTACGTCAGTTATGTCGGACGCTTCATCGCGCAACAGCGCGAGATGCCGGATGCCGCGCTTGCCGCCGCGACCACGCAGAATTTCTTCCGGCTCTTCAAGATTCCGGCGCCTGCCGGGGTTTGAGTCTAAAAATCATAAATATCAAGTGGATAGGAAAGTTTCCTAAAGCAAAATATGAGAACTAATCCGATGTCGAACGCAGCGTTTCCCCTGATTCCAGTCACGCGAACCGCTCCCGCCTTGGCGCGGCGCGGTGCGGCCCGCATGGCGCTCGCGGCCACGCTGGCCTGCGCGGCGTTCACTGCGCTCTTTGCCGCGCCGGTTCAGGCCGCGCCGATCGACTCGCTGATCAAGTCGGTCAAATTCGACGACGTCGACGGCGTGAACAAGCTTCTCGCCAAGGGCATGGACCCGAACAGCGTCGACAACCAGGGCTATCCGCTGCTGGTATTGGCCGCGCGCGAGAAGTCGGACAAGGTGGGCGCTGCCTTGCTCGCGAATCCGAAAACTGATGTCGAGATCCAGGACAAGGCCGGCGAAAACGCGATGATGATGGCCGCGCTGAACGGCGACATCGAGTTCGTCAAACAGTTGATCGCGAAGGATGCCGAAGTCAACAAGAAGGGCTGGGCGCCGCTGCACTACGCAGCCGCGAACGGCCACGACGACGTCGTCAAGCTGCTGCTCGACCATTCGGCCTATGTGGACGCCGGTTCGCCCAACGGCACGACGCCGCTGATGATGGCCGCGCGCGGCGGCCATGTGTCGACGGTGAAACTGCTGCTCGACAATGGCGCGGACCTCACGGTGAAGAACCAGATCGGCCTGACCGCGCTCGATTTCGCGAAGACCTACAAAGAGCCGGACGTCGTCGAGGGACTGACGGCGCGCCTGCAGCAAATGCAACAGAAGTGAAGGGCGCGGCGAGGCGGTGTCCGAGCCGCCGCGCTCCGGTGCGCCGACGCCGGGTCCGCCGGCAAGCCGCGAACACCGCGCACGTAAAAGCGCCTGAAGCTAGCCGCTGTTGCCTGCTGCCGCTTCGCAAAACAGTGCAGAATGACGACTTTGGCGCGCCGCGTGGCGCGCCCTCGGGACGCGGCAGCAGACCGCGTGATAAACGACTGGAAAGGAACACCATGCTGCGGGCTTTGATTTTCGCCAGCGCGCTTGCCGCACCGCTATCGGCATTCGCGTTTACGGGAGGCGACCTCAACAAGCTGTGCACCAAGACGGACGTGGCGTCGCGTAGCGCGTGCGCCGCTTATATCGAAGGCGCCGCCGACGGCATCTTCAATACCATCGACGCGATCGGCGGCACCACCGGGCCGCGCGTCGGCCAGTACTTCTGCCTGCCGCAAGACGCGCGCTCGGCGCAACTGACCGACGCGGTGCGCAAGTACATCGCGGAAAATCCGATCGTCGCGGGCTACAACGCCAGCACGGCGATCTCGTTGGGACTCGGCAAGGCGTTTCCTTGCAAGAGCGGAAGCTGATCCAAACGACGGTCGACGCCTCGCACGCCGGGGTTAGCGGGCCGCCGGGCGCGGCCCGGGCAATCGAAACATAGACGGCGCGCCGCGTTTATTTCAGGCGTGTCAGTATCATCAGCGGGACGGGGCTTTCGGGCTCGCGCCCGCGTCGCCGGCGCCTTGCCGCCTCTTTCGCCGTGCGCGGCGAGCCGCACGCGCCGCGTTCTCGCGTCGCGGTCCGGCGATTCCGTGGTCCGATATCCAAGTCAGGAGGAACATGCGCTACCTGCCTACTCTCGACGAACTCAGCCGTATCGCCGAAGCGCCGCTGCATACGTGGCTCGGCGCGTTGATCGTCTCGGGCGTCGCGGTGCTGCTGGGCATCGGCATTCATCGGGTCGGCGCGCGCATAGTGACGCGCATCGCGCGGCCTTATCCGCTCACCAGCGTGGTGCTGCGCTACATCGACAAGCCGTCGCTGTTCGTCCTCGTGATCCTCGCGCTGGAGGCGGTGTGGTGGGAAGCGCCCGATACGCTGCGCTTCATCGCACCGTTGCGCGACGCCGCCGCGATGGCGCTGATCGGCGCGCTCACGTGGCTGTCCGTGCGCTCGGCGGCGGCCATCGGCGAGGCGATCATCCAGGCGCATCCGCTCGACACCGCCGACAATCTGCACGCGCGCCGCATCCATACGCAGGCGAGGGTGTTGGCGCGCACGGTGATGCTGGTGATCGTGATCGTCGGGGTGGGCGGCGCGCTGATGACGTTTCCGAATGTCCGGCAGATCGGCGCGAGCCTGCTGGCGTCGGCGGGCGTGGCTGGTCTGGTCGCCGGTATTGCCGCCCGGCCGGTGCTCGGCAATCTGATCGCCGGTTTGCAGATCGCCTTGTCGCAGCCGATTCGTCTGGACGACGTCGTCGTGATCGAGGGCGAGTGGGGGCGCATCGAGGAAATCACCGGTACGTATGTGTCGGTGCGTCTGTGGGATCAGCGGCGGTTGATCGTGCCGCTGCAATGGTTCATCGAAAATCCGTTTTCGAACTGGACGCGCAGCAGTTCGCAGATCATCGGCACCGTGTTTCTTTACGTCGATTACCGGATGCCGCTCGCGCCGCTGCGCGAGGAACTCGCGCGCATCGTCGAGAGCGCGCCCGAGTGGGACCGCCGCGTGCAGGTGCTGCAAGTCACCGACGGCACGGAGCGCTCGATGCAATTGCGCGCGCTCGTCAGCTCGCTCGATTCCGGCCTGAACTGGGACCTGCGCTGCCGGGTTCGCGAGGGGCTCCTCGACTTCATTCAGAAGCACTATCCGCAGTACCTGCCGCGCGCGCGTGCCGAAGTGTCGGCGGAGCTCGAAAACGGCAAGGGCGAGCCGCTCGACTGGGTGCCGCGCGGTGCGCGCACGCCGGCCGGCAGCACCGCCGCGCACACCGAAGCCGATCCGGTCGCAAGTCGTGGCAGCCGTCCGGCGGTGCCCGAGCCGTCGCGCAAGGTGAAGGAGAACGCCTAGCGCGGCCGGGCGGCGCGTGCGCGCAACTGCGTGCAACTGATCGGGCGCCCTGTGGTCGAACCGCCCACTGATTGACGAACCTGACGCGGCATGGCGCGCCACGCTTCACTCGCTTCGCTTCCTGCCGTCGAAGCGAGGCCGCGCTCAAAGCCGTGCGAACCAAGGAGGGCAACGAACATGGGCCGACTGATCGTCGTGTCGAATCGCGTCGCAACGCCGACGGAAACCAAGGGGTCGGCGGGCGGCCTCGCGGTCGGCGTATTCGGCGCGCTGAAGGACGCGGGAGGCGTGTGGTTCGGCTGGAGCGGCGACGTGGTCAGCGAAACCGTCGCCAACGCCGGTCCCACGCTCGAACAGGACGGCGCGGTGACGTTCGCGACCGTCGGCCTCACGCGCAAGGACTACGACCAGTACTACCGCGGCTTTTCGAACGCGACGCTGTGGCCGGTGTTCCACTACCGCAACGACCTCGCGCGCTACGAGCGGGAGGAATACGCGGGCTACCGGCGCGTCAACGCATGGCTCGCGCACAAGCTGATCAAGCTGCTCGAACCGGACGACATCATCTGGGTTCACGACTATCATCTGATCCCGTTCGCCGAAGCGCTGCGTTCCGAAGGCATCACGAACCGCATCGGTTTCTTCCTGCACATTCCGTTTCCCGCGCCGCAGATCCTGCTCAACATTCCGCCGCACGAAGAACTGGTGAAGTCGCTGTCGTGCTACGACCTGCTCGGCTTTCAGACCGCGACCGATGAACTCGCCTTTCACGATTACGTGACGCGTCATGCGCGCGGCACGGTCAGCGCGGACGGCCTCGTCGAAGCATTCGGCCGCAAGCTGCGCACGGGCGTCTACCGGATCGGCGTGTTTCCCGACGAAATCGCCGAACAGGCCAAGCGCTACGAAAGCCGCCAGCACGTGCTCGATCTGAAGCAGAGTCTGGAGGGCCGCAAGCTGATCATGAGCGTGGACCGGCTCGATTATTCGAAGGGACTGGTCGAGCGGTTCCGCGCGTTCGAGCATCTGCTGGAGCGCTCGCCCGAGTGGCGCGGCAACGTCACGCTGGTGCAGATCGCGCCGCCCACGCGCTCGGACGTCGCCACCTATCAGAAGATCCGCCAGGACCTGGAGTACGAGGCAGGGCGCATCAACGGGCGCTATTCGGGCCTCGACTACACGCCGATCCGCTATCTGAACCAGCAGTACGACCGCTGGAAACTGATGTCGCTGTTTCGCGAGTCGCAGATCGGCTTCGTCACGCCCTTGCATGACGGCATGAACCTCGTCGCCAAGGAGTATGTGGCCGCGCAGAATCCCGACGACCCCGGCGTGCTGGTGCTGTCGATTTTCGCGGGCGCGGCGGCCGAGTTGAGCGGCGCGCTGCTCGTCAATCCGCACGATGCGATCGGCATGTGCGAAGCCTTGCAGCGCGCGCTGCAAATGCCGCTCGATGCACGTCAGCGGCGTCACGAGATCAACATGGCGGCGCTGCGCAAGAACGATCTCGGCGTGTGGCGCGATACGTTCCTGCGCGATTTACGCAGTGTGCCGGTGCAGACGCCGGGCAAGGGCGGCGGGCATGGATGATGACGCATGGATACGGGGTGCGCGTCGCGGGCGCGTCGCGGCTCGCGTTTGACCGAAGGCGGCGCGCATGCTGACGACCCTGGCCATCGCGGGTTACCGGTCGCTGCGCGAATTGATCGTGCCGCTCGGCCGGCTGAACGTGATCACGGGCGCGAACGGCAGCGGCAAGTCGAGCGTGTATCGCTCGCTGCGTCTGCTCGCCGAGACCGCGCGCGGCGGAGTGATCACGTCGCTCGCGCGTGAGGGCGGTTTGCAGTCCACCTTGTGGGCTGGGCCCGAGCGTTTTTCGCGTGCGGTGCTGGATGGGGAATTTGCGGTTGAAGGCACGCGCCGCAAGGAGCCGGTGAGTCTGCGGCTCGGCTTTTCCGGCGACAGTTTCGGTTATGCGATCGACCTGGGGCTGCCGCAGCCTGAAAAACCGCCGAGCCGCTTCCAGCTCGACCCGATCATCAAACGCGAATGCATCTGGAGCGGCCCGGTGCTGCGCCCGGCCGCAATGCTGGTCGATCGGCGCGGCCCCGCGATCCACACGCGCGACGGTCGCGACTGGCAAGCCGTTCCGCAACCCGTCGCCAGCTTCGACAGCATGATGACGGAGTTCTCCGACCCGCGCACTGCGCCGGAGATGATCACGGTTCGCGAACAGATCCGCTCGTGGCGCTTCTACGACCACTTCCGCACCGACGCCGAAGCGGCCGCGCGTCTGCCGCAAATCGGCACGCATACGCCGGTGCTTTCCAACGACGGCGCCGACCTCGCCGCCGCGTTGCAAACCATCCGTGAAATCGGCGACCCGCTCGCGCTCGATGCGGCAATCGACGACGCCTTTCCCGGCTCGCGCCTCGACATCGCGACGCAGGACGGCCGCTTCGAAGTGACGATGCAGCAACACGGCCTGCTGCGACCGTTAAAGGGCGCGGAGCTATCGGACGGCACCTTGCGCTATCTGCTGCTGGTGGCCGCGTTATTGACGCCGCGTCCGCCGGCGCTGCTGGTGTTGAACGAACCGGAGACGAGCTTGCATCCGGATCTGTTGCCGGCGCTCGCGCGCCTGATCGCGCGCGCTTCAACGCATTCGCAGGTGCTGGTGGTGTCGCACGCGGCGCGGCTGATCGCGGCGCTCGAGCGCGAGAACGACAGCCGCTCGATCGTGCTGGAGAAGCACTTCGGCGCGACGCGTATCGCGGACGCGGACGATCGCGACTTACCGGCGTGGAAATGGCCGGCTCGCTAGAGAGCGTCGCCGTTCGGTGCCTGGGCGGATGTAAGCTGAATGTAACAGCACCGAGGAAATGCAAGACCAGGGGCTTTTTGTTGCGCCTTGATGAATAATGCTTCGATGCCGGTGATGCACGCGCTCGCGCGGCGGGCGATCGCACTGATCGGCATTGATCGGCATTGATCGGGAAGCACCTGGCGCCGGCATCCCGGCGCCGCTGACGCGCACCGCCGCACGCGCAAGCCGTCAGTTCACGGAGACACAATATGAAGATTGCGCAGATCGCCCCCTTGACCGAATCGGTGCCGCCCAAGTTATATGGCGGCACGGAGCGCGTCGTGTCGTACATTACCGAGGCGCTCGTCGATCTCGGCCATGACGTGACGCTGTTCGCGAGCGGCGACTCCGTCACGAACGCAAAACTCGAAGCGGTCTGGCCTCGCGCCTTGCGTCTGGACCCCGGCATCCGCGACCGCGTGGCGCCCCATATGTTGCTGATGGAACTGGTGCGCCGCCAGGCCGAGAACTTCGACGTTCTGCATTTCCACCTCGACTACTACTCGTTTTCGGTGTTCAAGCGCCAGGAGACGCCCTTCGTCACGACGATGCATGGCCGTCTCGACTTGCCCGAGCAGCAGCCGGTGTTCGACACGTTCAACACCGCGCCGGTGATTTCGATTTCGAATGCGCAGCGTCATCCGCTGCCGCAGGCCAGGTGGCTCACGACCGTCTATCACGGTTTGCCCGAGCAGCTCTACACGCCGCAACCCGTCGAGCAGAAGTACCTCGCGTTTCTCGGCCGCATCTCGCCGGAAAAACGTGTCGACACGGCGATTCGCATTGCCGGACGTTGCGGCATGCCGATTCGCATCGCCGCGAAAGTGGACGCCGCCGATCGCGAGTACTTCGAACGCGATATCCGGCCGTTGCTGGACTTGCCCTATGTCGAGTTCATCGGCGAGATCGCGGATCACCAGAAGGCCGAGTTTCTTTCCGGCGCGCATGCGCTGCTGTTCCCGATCGACTGGCCGGAGCCGTTCGGGCTCGTCATGATCGAGGCGATGGCGTGCGGCACGCCGGTGATCGCGTTCAATCGCGGCTCGGTGCCCGAAGTGCTGGAAGACGGCGTGACCGGCTTTATCGTCGAGGACGAGATCGGCGCGGTCGCGGCGGTCAATCGCCTGCATAAGATGCCGCGCGCCGGCGTGCGGCAACGCTTCGAGGAGCGCTTCACGTCGCACCGAATGGCGCAGCAATATGTGGACGCGTATCAGTCGGTGATTCGTGCGCAGAAGCGTTCGCGCTTCAAGGTGATCGATACGTCGGGAAGTTGAGGCGAGCGGACATGGCGCAGGGGTGAGCCCGGTTGATAAAGCGGCCACCGCCTCGCGCGGCACGATAAAAAGAACGGCGATGTGCAAGGCGCATCGCCGTTTTTATTGCCGCTTCGCTGGGGATAGTCGCATCGCCGGCACGAGGGCATGCATCGGGAGCCGAACACAAAGCTCCATGACCCGCAGGCACCGCGTGCGCGGGATGCAACGTGCAATGGTCGCGTCCGCGGGCTGCGTCTGAACCGCTGCCGCCGCTAACGGAACCGGCGGATCCGCCGCAGCCCGCGGACCGGCAAATTCACCGCGCGCTCAGATCTTCAGGCGCGACACCTTGGTGCCCTGGAGCGACAGGTCGGCCATCAGGCCGGCATTGGTCATCACGAATACCTCGACCGGCGCCGTGGCCGTGTTCGTGTCGATCGCGCCGTTGGCGCCCATCTTCACCAGTGCGACGGACGCGTCGCCGCCCACGGACCAGCCGTCGGCGTTGCGGAATTTGTCGAGCGCGTCTTGCGTCATGAACAGGAAGACGATGGCCTTCGATTGCGCGCCTGCCTGCAGACCGAACGATCCCGTGGCCGTGCTGTAGTAGCCGACCGTGCTGCCGCCCACGCGCAACGCGCCTTCGCCGTACTGGCCGCCGACAATGAAGCCCGCTTGCAGGACCGACGGGAACACGAGAACGCCGCGCGCCTTGGCGACGAGTTCGCGCGAACCCTTCACCGTCGTATAGAGGCGCGACATGGTGCCGTCGACGCTGGCGTCGATCGACTGGCGTTTGGAGGTATCGGTGGAGGACGTGCCCTGCTTGCCGCCGCCGGTGGTCGTACAGCCGGCGAGTGCAAGGCCTCCGAAAGCGAGCGCAGCGGTAGTCTTCAACATGAAGTTTCGTCTTTGCATCGTTTTTCTCCGTCATGGTTCCGGGGCGCAACCTCGTTGGATGTTGCCGGGGTTGCCCTTTGAGTTATATCACATGCGGACCTGGAAAGACGCCTCGCCGGCAGGCGGAGAGCCTTGTGTGGCGGGGCTTTGCGGCTAATCGCAAGGCATTGTGATGTAAATTTGACCTGCATCGAAAACACCGTTCGAAGCGCTCCGGCAGCGAGTTCGAATGGGCTTTCCGGGGCGGCCGTCGAGACTCGATCCGCTCCACGCTCGAAAGGACCTGACCGAACCGAATGCCCGTTTTTACCGATTTTTCGCGCCGGCGATTCCCGTTGCAATTCAATTGAAAGTGTTGCTTCTGCGCCGCGAATCGGTGTTTCGTGACACTGATCCGGCGCCCGCGCGAATGCAACGACGCCAGCGCGCAGCGACTATCGACGCAGTCGCCGTCATCCGTGATTCGCCGGGCTTTTCACCGCCGGCGGCCGCCGCAGCGCTCGGCGAATCATGCCGATCAGTACGCCGAGCAGGAACAGTGCGATAGCCGGCACGACCCAGTAGCCGACGAACGCATGCCAGAGATAAGCCATCAGGGTAGTGCGGCGCACGCTGTATTCATTGCGGGCGTCCTGCTGACGCGGCGCATTGGCGGCCAGCACCTCGGCCGGGCAGCCGGCGGCTTGCGCTTCGTCGGGCTTGCCGTGGCAGCGCGCGGCTACGCCTGCGGCGCGTTGCGCGTCGGTGAGATTCCAGGTGGTGAGCGCGCGATCGAGGTCGACGGCGTTGTACGCCATTTCCTCCCTGATCTCGTTCACCGCAACGATCGCCACGGGCACCGCCCAGAAGATGATGACGACCAGCCACCGCCTTAACCAGCGGTTTTTATGCTTCGATACCATCCTTGCCTCCGATCGATGCCCTGCAGCACCAACGACAAGATGGCGGCCCGTCTGATGTTGTATTGAGGGTGGGCCGTCTCCGCAGCCATCATAGAAGAAAAACGGCACGTTCGTGCGTGCGTTGGTGCGCGCGTTGATGCGTGCGTTGATGCGTGCGTTGATGCGCACGGAGCGTTGCAAGAAGGGCGCACAAAGCAAAGGGCCGCGCCAGAGAAAGGCGCGGCCCTTATCGATCGATGAGCGACTCAATGCCGGACGTTCGCGCCGGATTCATTCCGTCGCATTCATTGCGCACCGCTCATTGCACGGCCTGGTTGGCCGGCGCGGACGACAGGCAACTCTTCATGAACGCCTTGCGGTCGTCGCCTTTCTTGCCGGTGGCTTGCGTGTTGCACACTTTCATCTTTTCCTGCTGGGTCATCGGCGCGGCCGCGGGCTTGGCGGACAGGCAACTCTTCATGAAGGCCTTGCGTTCGTCGCCTTTCTTGTCGGCTGCCTGCTTGTTACAGTCGGCCATTTTGGTCTGTTGGCTGTTCTGTGCGAACACCGGCGAAACGAGCACCGCGCCCAGCACCAGCGTAGCGATAGCGGATTGGATCTTCATGTGACACTCCATGGGTGGTGAGACATTTTGTGGTTGTTCAGGCGCGCGGGCACAAACGCAACAGCCCGCAACAGAGCCGCTCGGCACGTTCATTATGGCAAATACTGTCTGCCACAACGGCGGACGGCGCGTTCTGGTTGACACGCGCGCGCCGTGGTATTCCCTTACGCCTGCCATGGCGGAGGCCGCGTGCGTCCCATGATTTGAGCAAGCGCGACAGCGCCGAATCATGTCATGCGACGCAGAGGAATTGTCGCGGCGAATTCGCATGAATTACATCAACGGCATTCACGCCGAATGATGAAACGCGTAAGTATGCATTTCAGATTGCTGCGGGCGCACGTGAATAGTAAATCGGAAGAAAATCCATTGGTGATCATTGGCGTCTATTAGACTCGACATGTGCCCGGTGCGTCACCGATCCATTCTTGCAAGCAAGCCTTGGGAGACTCTCATGCACTACCTCTTGATGTATGACCTCGTGCCCGACTATCTCGAACGGCGTGGCACGTATCGCGACGAACATCTGAAGCTCGCATGGGCGGCAGTCGAACGCGGCGAGCTGCTGTTGGGCGGTGCGTTGACCGAACCCGCGGACACCGCCTTGCTGCTCTTCCAGGGCGACTCGCCCGCTGCCGCGAGAGCCTTTGCCGAGGCCGATCCGTATGTTCGCGCGGGTCTGGTCGCGCAATGGCGCGTGCGCGAATGGACGACCGTGGTGGGCGAGGGCGCCGCCAAGCCAGTGCGCTAGAAACCTGCGCCGGCCCGCGCGGGTGTCGTCGAACGCGAAGCCGGCGCTTTGCGTGGGCGTTGCTCGCGCGCGCGGCGGCGTACAGGCGGCTGTTCGAGCGCTGTCGAAAAGATGCGCCCGAGGTGTTGCGCGCCTCTTCGACATTCACTCAAAATGTATTGAAATCGCGTGCCGTCCGGGCAACGGATTTACCAAGGCAACTCGTTTAGATAGTCGTAACGTTGTGCTGCGCAGCAACCCTTTCCGTCGCCGGAATGGACAGTAGTTCTGTTACGGCAATGCGTGGAATGACGCAGCAAAAAGGACAAGTTTGTTTCCATCCGTAACACTTGTCTCAGTCATATTCACGCAAACCCTGGGGATGGTATGCTTCGTGCACAATTCTCCCATGCACGAGTGAGACCACGTTTTGTGCTTCGCAATAGGGACAAACCGCACTAAGACAGGGCGGTATTGACCAGCCAGCAAAACGTCCAAGACATATTTGTGCAACCGAGGGTCGCACATGGATCGTGAAAGTTGAATCCGTGGCTGATCCAAAGCCGCGGCCTGGCCAGGCTGCGTGGAGAAAATCCAAATGTTTTTTGATGAGCTAAGCAATGACGAATGGGCGCTGCTGGCAGCGCTCGTCTCCGATGAGCCGGCCGTCCGTCTAAACCGACGCGGCCGGCCCCGCGCCGAACCACGCATCGTGGCGAATGCCGTCCTGTGGATTTTGACAACCGGTGAGCCCTGGTCGAAACTGCCAGGCCGCTATCCGTCGGGTCCTACCTGCCGGCGCCGTTTTGAAGAATGGCAATTGAACGGCACGCTGCTCGAGATGGTTCGGCTGTTATCCCAAACCGGGCGCACCTTCGCGTACGTCCCCCAACCGGCGCCGCCCGTCGCGGCCAAACCCGCGGCACCGGTCACGGAAACCCCCAGCACGCGTGACGAAAACATGCGTGGCGTGTCCTGGAAGAGTCCCGAGTCGTGGCAAGCGCCGGGCTCGTCCAATGGCACGTCGCATCATGCGGGTAACTGGCGTTCGGCCGATCCGATCGCGGACATCACGCGCCAACTGGCGGGGCTCGATACCGCGCCAGCCGTGGTGCCGCCGGCCGCGCCGTCGCGCATGCAGGCGGCGTCCAACGGCGCGTCGGCAGCGGCGGCACGGCCCGTGTGGCGAGCCGGTCTGCCGCGCATGGACGAAGCGGGCGCGGTGGGCGCGGCCATGAACGGTTTGAATTCGGCCGTTGTGTCGGCACGCCACGCGCATGAACAGGCGGATCAACGCACGCCGCTGTCGATGAGTCTCGCGCCACGCGGCACCGAGATCGCCGACCGGCGCGGCTATCAGATCTACATCGCGGCCGAGCGGGTGCCCAATGAGATGTATCGCGCATGGGCGGAAATCATGAAGGACGGCAAGCGCATCGAGCGCTCCGGTCTCGTGGGCCCACGCTTCGCGCATGCCGAAGAAGCGGAGCAGTACGCGTTCGAATGGGCGCGTCAGTGGATCGACCGTGAATGCGGCACGCTCGCGGCGGCCCAGACACAAGCGACCCAAGCGGCACCGGAGCCGGCATCGACGGTGAATGTGGTGCCCGCGCCTGCGGTGAGTTCAACGGTGCCGGCGCCCGCGCGTCCCTTGCCGCCCATGCGTCATGTGCCGGAGCCTGTCGCGGTGAATCACGGCGCGCCTTTGCACGGTCCGCTCAATGCGTTCCGCGGACCCTTGCGTCGCTATCCCGGCGAACCGGCCAGCACGAACGCAAGCAGCGAGAACAGTGCGTCAGATCGTTTTTCGTCGTACCCAGAACTCATCTCCCACGCGGGATGAGCGCAGCACCCCGCGGCCGGTAGGAGCAACCGCCGCAGGTTCCCGCTTCATCCGTTGTGACTCGTCACTGGCATTGATTCATCGACGTCCCTGACCGGCGTCCCTCATTGACGTCCATAAGTGTCGTCAAAGCGCACGATATCGTCTTCGCCGAGATACGAACCGGACTGCACCTCGATCATTTCGAGCGGCATCTTGCCGGGGTTCTCGAGACGATGCGTGACGCCCAGCGGAATATAAGCCGATTCGTTTTCGGAGACGATGAAGCGCTCTTCGCCGCGCGTGACGAGCGCCGTGCCGCGCACGACGATCCAATGTTCGGCGCGGTGATGATGCATTTGCAGCGAAAGCCGCGCACCCGGTTTCACGACGATGCGCTTGACCTGGAAACGCTCGCCCGTGTCGACGGAATCGTAGTTGCCCCACGGGCGATGCACCTTGCGATGGTTGGCCGCTTCGAGCCCGCCGTCCTCGCGAATCCGGCCGACGATTTTCTTGACGTCCTGCACGCGCGATTTATCGGCGACCAGAATCGCGTCGGCCGTTTCGACCACCACCAGATCCTGCGTACCCACGCAGGCAATCAGCCGTCCCTCGGAATGCGCGAACGTGGAGTTCGCGCCTTCGAACATCACGCGCCCGCGGCCTACGTTCTGACTCGCGTCCTTGTCGGAGATGTCCCAGATCGCGTCCCACGAACCCACGTCCGACCAGCCCGCCTGCAACGGCACGACCACGCCCGAGGCGGCGGTCTGATCGTTGCCGAGCTGCTCCATCACCGCGTAGTCGATCGAATTCGACGGCGATGCGCTGAACGCATCGCGTTGCAGACGGAAGAAGTCGCCGTCCGCCTTGCCGCCCGCGAAGGCCGCTTCGCATGCTTCGAAAATCGCCGGCTGGAAGTGGCGGATCGCCTTCAGCCACGTCGACGCGCGCATGATGAAAATGCCGCTGTTCCACCAGTATTCCTGCGATTCGATGTAGCGCTGCGCGAGTTCCAGATGCGGCTTCTCGACGAAGCGATCGAGCTGATGCACCTCGATCTTGCCGGTGCTTTCTTCCTGAGCTTCGTCGGCTGCACCGGCAAGCGCCGCGCCGATGCGAATGTAGCCATAGCCGGTTTCCGCGCGGGTCGGCACGATGCCCATCGTCACGATATGACCGGCTGCCGCGTGCTTCACGCCGACGGCCACCGCCGCATGAAAGCCGTCGAGGTCGGTGACCGCGTGATCGGCGGGCATCACGACCATGATGCCGTCCTCGTCCTGCGCGGCGACCGACAGCGCGGCCACCGTGAGCGCCGGCGCCGTGTCGCGCCCGACGGGTTCGAGAATCAGCCGGGCCGGCTTGCCGCTCGTGCGCAATTGCTCGGCGGTGGTGAAGCGCTGCTCTTCGTTGGCCACCACGACGAGTTGTCCGGTGACGGGATAGCCGGCCTCAAGTCCGTCGAGGCGGCGCGTGGTGGATTGCAGCAATGAATCCTCGCCGAGCAGGCCGATCAACTGCTTCGGATGCTGTTCGCGCGACATCGGCCACAAGCGCGTGCCGGAGCCGCCCGCCAGAATCACGGGATGAACCTTGAGCTTGACGTTCAGGGGCGTAGCTTGCGTGGACCGGGTGTCGGCGGGGATGGCCGTGACCGGAGCTGTCATGATGGACTCCTCGAGGCTGGGGTGAATGCGTCGAGTTTTATCATGAACTCTGGAATCAATAAAAGCGCGTTAAATAGAAACTATATAAATCCGCTAATAAAAATCGTCTGTTTCGTGAAGAAAAAATGTCGGCTTAACTTTTAAAAAATAAAAATTACCCGAAAAAAATCATGGGCCATTTTTTTACGCCCGACAATGCGGCAGAATAACCACGAAAGGCGCCGCTGTAAGCTTCGTAGGAAACGCTCGGCAGCCACCGCATAGGCCGACGGAAAGGCGCGCAATACGCCGTTCCAACGCTAAATCCGGTAACAATTGCCGAACAAAAGTCGGAAAAAATACCGAAACTTTGACCGATACAATTTGAGATTTTTTGCAGGCTTGCGGCGCGAATTTTAATACCGCTTTATCTATACCTGTACAAGGGTATTCACTCATTCCGACACGCATTTTCCAGCCGGCCGTTCCAGTCATTCTCTGGAAAGGAAAACGGCGGAGCAATTAGCACCGGTTCAATTCATTTCGCGTCGCGCATTTATCTGGCCGGACGCGGATACCGGCGTTGTGCGTCGCGCGGCGGACCGAAGTGCATGACGGAATTAATCAACCACAACGGATGGCACTTGACTGACGAACTGAGGGGCCACGCATGCTGAGCGTTCTATCGAGAATCATCGACATCGCCATGGTCGCGCTGGGCGCCGCCCTCGCGGCGGCCGCGCACAGCGGGAAGTTCGTGTGGCTGGACGATATGCAAAGCGTGTCGCTCGCGTTCGATTGCCTGCTGGTGGTGGTGTTTTTCCCCGCGCTCGGCATCTATCAGTCATGGCGCGGCAAGCCGCTGTACGACCTGCTGTGCCGCGTCGCCGGCGGCTGGGTGCTGGTGGAGGTCACCGGCATTCTGATCAGCTTCAGCCTGCACCGCTCGGACAGCTTGTCGCGGCTGTGGCTCGCGTACTGGGCGCTGGCCACCATCGTGCTGCTGATCGTCACCAAGGTGATCGTGTATTCGATCCTGCGCGGTCTGCGCCGCGAGGGCTTCAATCAGCGCGCGGTGGCGATCGTCGGCGGCGCGCCGTATGGGCGGTTTCTGATCGAGCAGATGCGCAGCCGCCCCGATGCGGGCTTTAGCCCCGTGGTGGTGTTCGACGAGGACGGCACGATCAACCATTACGAAGACCCCGACGCGGGCGACGCGATCGACGGCGTGCCGGTCGAGCGCGACTATCAGCGCATGCTCGAACTGGTGCGCCGGCGCGCGATTCGCGAGTTGTGGCTCGCGCTGCCGATCTCGAAGGAGAAGGCGATTCACCGCTTCGTGATGGACCTGCGCAACGACTTCGTGAATATCCGCTTCATTCCCGACGTGCGCAGCCTCACGCTGTTCAACCAGCCGATGGTCGATCTGCTCGGCGTGCCGGCGATCAACCTGGCCGCCTCGCCGATCACCGATCTGCGCGTGCTGCCCAAGCGCATTTTCGATCGCCTGTTCGCGCTCGCCGCGTTGACCGCGCTGTCGCCGCTGATGATCGTGATCGCGGTGATGGTGAAGCTCAGTTCGCCGGGCCCGGTGTTTTTCCGCCAGAAGAGAAAAGGCATCGACGGCCATCAGTTCGAGATCTACAAGTTCCGCTCGATGCGCATCCATCAGGAAGAGGCCGGCAAGATCACCCAGGCCACGCGCCGCGACCCGCGCATCACCGCGGTCGGCGCGTTCCTGCGGCGCACGAGCCTCGACGAGCTGCCGCAATTCATCAACGTGCTGCGCGGCGAGATGTCGGTGGTCGGCCCGCGTCCGCATGCGCTCGAACACGACGACATCTACAAGGATCTGGTGAAGGGCTACATGCACCGCTACCGGATCAAGCCGGGCATCACCGGGTGGGCGCAGATCAACGGCTATCGCGGCGAAACCGACCGCATCGAAAAGATGATGGGCCGCGTCAAGCTCGATCTGTACTACATGCAGCACTGGACCTTCTGGCTCGACATCAAGATCGTCGTGCTGACGCTGTGGAAGGGCTTCGTGGGCAGCAATGCGTACTGATGTCGGCCCCCAACTGTCGCTGCGCGCCAGCCCCCCGAGGGGGTGCGAGAAAACCTGGGGCGGCCCGGCGTTTTCTTGCCGGCCCGGCGTTTTCTTGCGGTGGCCCCGAACTTTATTTGTGAACCAACCCAACCTCCGAGGTAACACATGAACCTGACGATCATCGGTAGCGGCTACGTAGGCCTCGTGACGGGCGCCTGTCTGGCCGACATCGGCCACGACGTGTTCTGTCTCGACGTCGATCAGCGCAAGATCGACGTGCTCAACAACGGCGGCGTGCCGATCCATGAACCGGGTCTGCAGGAGGTCATCGCACGTAATCGCAAGGCCGGGCGTCTGAAGTTCTCGACCAACGTCGAAGCCGCGGTCGCGCACGGCGACATTCAGTTCATCGCGGTGGGCACGCCGTCGGACGAGGACGGTTCGGCCGACCTGCAATACGTGCTGGCCGCCGCGCGCAACATCGGCCGCCACATGACCGGCTTCAAGGTGATCGTCGACAAATCGACGGTGCCGGTGGGCACCGCCTCGCGCGTGCGCGAAGCGATCGCGGAAGAACTGGCCGCGCGCAATGCGAGCCACATGTTCTCGGTGGTCTCCAATCCCGAGTTCCTGAAGGAAGGCGCGGCGGTGGAGGACTTCACGCGGCCCGATCGCATCGTGCTCGGCTGCGACGAGGACGTGCCCGGCGAAAAAGCACGCGAACTGATGAAGCGCCTCTACGCGCCGTTCAACCGCAATCGCGAACGCACGCTGTACATGGACGTGCGCTCCGCCGAATTCACCAAGTACGCGGCCAACGCGATGCTCGCCACGCGCATTTCGTACATGAACGAACTCGCCAATCTGGCCGACCGCGTCGGCGCCGACATCGAGGCCGTGCGCCGCGGCATCGGCTCCGATCCGCGCATCGGCTACGACTTCCTGTACGCCGGCTGCGGCTACGGCGGCTCGTGCTTCCCGAAGGACGTGCAGGCGCTGATCCGCACGGCCGCCGATCACAAGGCGAACCTGCGCATTCTCGAAGCGGTGGAAGCCGTCAACGACACGCAGAAGAAAGTGCTCGCGCACAAGATCGTCGCGCGTCTGGGCGAGGACCTGTCGGATCGCACGTTCGCGATCTGGGGTCTCGCGTTCAAGCCGAACACCGACGACATGCGCGAAGCGCCGAGCCGTCCGCTGATCGCCGAACTGCTGCGTCGCGGCGCGCGCGTGAAGGCCTACGACCCGGTCGCGATCGACGAATCGAAGCGCGTGTTCGCGCTCGACCTGAAGGACGTGCCGCAGCAGCACGCGCGCCTCACGTTCACGACGGAGGAGATGGAGGCGGCCGAGGGCGCCGACGCGCTGGTGATCCTCACCGAATGGAAGGTCTTCAAGAGCCCGGATTTCGACGCGCTCAAGCAGATCCTCAAGACGCCGCTGATTTTCGACGGCCGCAATCTGTACGAACCGGACGCGCTGCTGGAACTCGGTATCGAGTATCACGCGATCGGCCGTCAGCATGCGCTGCGCAACGCGCCGGCGAAGGTCGGCGCGAACGGCTTGCCGCTCGTCGCCGAGGCCGCCACGGCCGAGACCGGCCGCTAGGCCGTCCACGCCAACGCGCCGTCACGAAGCGTCTCACCCGAAGGGAGTCCGCTATGTTCGCCAACGTTCTGATCGTCTGCCACGCCAACGTGTGCCGTTCGCCTGCCGCCGAAATGCTGTTCAAGGCCCGGCAGCGATTGACGTCGCGCACGTCATCAGCGCCGATCGCGTTTCATTCGGCGGGCATCCGTGCCGTGAACGGCCACGGCATGGACCCGGTGATGCAGCGCCTGCTCGCGGAGCGGGGCGTCGCCTCCGGGATCCACTACTCGAGACGTCTCGACCGGCAGCTCGTGCGCGCCGCCGATCTGGTGCTGGTCAGCGAGCGCGCGCAGGTGAGCGCGGTCGAGGCGCTCGATCCGGCCTCGCGCGGCAAGGTTTATCCGCTCGGCAAGTGGGAGGCCGATTCCGACGTCGCCGATCCGCATGGCGGCGCGGAAACCACTTATAGGGAGAGTCTCGTGCTCATCGAACATCTGGTCATGGGATGGCTGAAGAAAATATGCTGATGAAAAAAACCGCTGCAAGCTCGCTTGCGAACTTCACATCGACGGGCTTCGACTCGACGCGCTTCAAGTCGAGCGTTGCCGCCTCGCTTTTGCTGACGTCCTTTCTGTCGGCCTGCGCCACCGCACCTGGCAATTATCTCGACACCTCCCGTCTCAAAGACGACGGCCAGCACCAGAGCCAGGCCGCGGAAACCTATCCGGTCCATCTGATCGACGGCCCGCTGGTCGCCGCGCAGGCGCAAGCCGCCGCCGCCGCGACCCAGGTGCTGCCGACCTCGCGTTTCAGCGATCCGTCGCAGTACGTGTACCGTCTGTCGCCGCAGGACATTCTCGGCATCACCGTGTGGGATCACCCCGAATTGACCACCCCGCAGGGCAGCACGCTGTCCTCCGGCGGCAACACCACGCAAAGCGTCGCCGGCGCGTTGCAGCAGCCCTATACGGCCGCGCTGCCGGGCCAGGCCGATCCGTACGGCCAGACCATCGCCGCCGACGGCACGATCTTTTTCCCGTTCGTCGGCCGCATCAAGGCCGCCGGCAAGACGCCGGGCGAACTGCGCGATCAGCTCGCATCGGGCCTCGTGCGCTATATCCGCAATCCGCAGGTCGACGTGCGCGTGCTGTCGTACCGCGGCCAGAAAGTGCAAGTCACCGGCGAGGTGAAGACGCCGGGGCCGCTCGCCGTCAGCGACGTGCCGCTCACGCTGGTCGACGCGATCACGCGCTCGGGCGGTTCGACCGGCGACGCGGACATCCAGCGCGTGCGTCTCACGCGCAACAACAAGCTCTATGTGCTCGACGCCAACCGCATGCTCGACAAGGGCGACACCACGCAGAACGTGATGCTGCAAGGCGGCGACGTGATCAACGTGCCGGACCGCAGCGACAGCCGCATCTTCGTGATGGGTGAAGTGAAGACGCCGATCCAGGTGCCGATGTTGAAGGGCCGTCTGACGATCGCCGACGCGCTCACGCAGGCGGGCGGCATTCTCGACACCGACGCCAATCCGCGGCAGATCTTCGTGATGCGCGGCATGCGCGAGAAGCCGACCACGCCGGACGTGTACCGCCTCGACATGACGCAGCCGGACGCGATCATGCTGTCGTCGCAGTTCCAGTTGCAGCCGATGGATGTCGTGTATGTGGGCACCGCCGCCTCGACCACCTTCAACCGTGTGTTGCAGCAGGTCTTGCCGAGCGTGCAGACGTTGTTCTACCTGAAGCAGTTGACGCGCTAAGCCGCGACGGCGTCGACGGGTCCGCGCCGCCTTCACGGGGCGCGGGCCCTCGACACGGAAAGACAGGCAAGCCAGCCGGGAAGCAGGATGAAAGAAGCAAGAAGCCCAGACACACGCCGCAGCAACCGATACGGGATCGAATTGTGAGCAATCAAATCTCTCCATACATGGCCGGTCCGGTTCGGACCGAAGAAGAGGACGTCGTCCTCGGGCAACTGGTGCAGGTGATCCTCGACGACATCTGGTGGCTGATCGCCATTGCCGCGGTGATCGTCGGCATGGCGGGCGCGTACTGCTACCTTGCCAAGCCGGTGTATTCGGCCGACGCGCACGTGCGCGTCGAGCAGTCCGACAACACCTCGCAGGCGCTCACGCAGACGCAGACGGGCGCGGCGATCACCACCGGCTCCACCTCGCTGCCGACCGACGCCGAAATCGAAATCATCAAGAGCCGCGGCGTGGTCGCGCCCGTGGTGCAGCAGTTGAAGCTGAACTTCAGCGTCACGCCGAAGATGTTCCCCTTGCTCGGCAGCATCGCCGCGCGCATGGCGAGCCCCGGCCAGCCGGCGCGGCCGTGGCTCGGTCTGTCGTCGTACGCATGGGGCGGCGAGGTGGCCGACGTCGATTCGATCGACGTGGTGCCCGCGCTGGAAGGCCAGAAGCTCACGATGAAGGCCATCGACGACCAGCACTACGAGCTCTACGCGCCGAACGGCACGCTGCTGCTGCGCGGCCAGGTCGGCCAGCAGGAGCAGGGCGGCGGCGTGACGATGCTCGTAAACAAACTGGTGGCGCGTCCGGGCGAGCAGTTCACCGTGATGCGCGCGAACGATCTCGACGCGATCACCGCGTTCCAGTCGGCGATCAGCGTGCAGGAGCAGGGCAAGCAGACCGGCGTGATCCAGATCTCGCTGGAGGACAAGGACCCGGCGCACGCGGCCGAGGTCGCCAACGCGCTCGCGCAGTCGTATGTGCGCCAGCACGTGCTGAACAAGCAGGCCGACGCGAGCAAGATGCTCGACTTCCTGAAGAGCGAGGAGCCGCGCCTGAAGTCCGATCTCGAACGCGCCGAGGCCGCGCTGACCGCGTATCAGCGTCAATCCGGCTCGATCAACGCGAGCGAGGAAGCCAAGGTCTACCTGGAAGGCAGCGTGCAGTACGAGCAGCAGATCGCCGGCTTGCGTCTGCAGATGGCGCAGCTCACCGAGCGTTACGGCGACGACCACCCGACGCTCAAGGCCGCGCGCGAACAGATGGCCGAATTGCAGGCGCAGCGCGCCAAGTACGCCGACCGCTTCCGCGATCTGCCCGCCACCGAAGTGAAGGCCGTGCAGTTGCAGCGCGACGCCAAGGTCGCCGAGGACATCTACGTGCTGCTGCTCAACCGCGTGCAGGAGCTCTCGGTGCAGAAGGCCGGCACCGGCGGCAACGTGCATATCGTCGACGCCGCGTTGCGCCCCGGCGTGCCGGTCAAGCCGAAGAAGGTGCTGATCCTGTCGGCGGCGGTGATTCTCGGGCTGATCGCGGGTACGGGTTTCGTGTTCCTGCGCCGCAATATGTTCAAGGGCATCGACGACCCCGACCACATCGAGCGCGCTTTCCATCTGCCGGTGTTCGGCCTCGTGCCGTTGAGCCCCGAGCAGGCGCTGCTCGAAAGCAGTTTCGAGCGCGGCGGCGAACGCCTGCGCTCGGTGCTGGCGAACGCGCGGCCGAAGGACGTCACGATCGAAAGCCTGCGCAGCCTGCGCACCTCCATGCAGTTCACGATGCTCGACGCGAAGAATCGCATCGTCATGCTGACGGGCCCGATGGCCGGCGTCGGCAAGAGCTTCCTGACGGTCAATCTCGCGGTGCTGCTGGCGAATTCGGGCAAGCGCGTGCTGCTGATCGACGGCGACATGCGCCGCGGCGTGCTCGAACGCTATCTGGGCGGCGCCCAGGACAATGGCCTGTCCGAATTGCTGAGCGGCCAGATCTCGCTGGAGGAAGCGATCCGCAACGCGCCCGTGGAAGGCTTGAGCTTCATTTCGTGCGGCCGCCGTCCGCCGAATCCGTCGGAGCTGCTGATGTCGCCGCGTCTGCCGCAATACCTCGACGGCCTCGCCAAGCGCTACGACGTGATCCTGATCGACACGCCGCCGGTGCTGGCGGTGACCGATGCGTCGATCATCGGCGCGTATGCCGGCTCGACCTTCTTCGTGATGCGCTCGGGCGTGCACAGCGAGGGCGAGATCGCCGACGCGCTCAAGCGTTTGCGGGCCGCCGGCGTGCACGTGCAGGGCGGCATTTTCAACGGCATGCCGGCGCGCGCGCGCGGCGGCTACGACCGCAGCTATGCCGCGGTTCAGGAATATCTGAGCACCTGAGTTGAGGCGCGTTGACGAGCCCCTGAACTTCGCGCGCATTCGAAAGCTGTCGCAATGACGATAACAAAGGACATCACGATGAAAGTGACGGTACTGGTTCCGACTTACCGCCGCCCGGCCGATCTGGCGCGCTGCCTCGCGGCGCTGCAACGGCAATCGCGCGCGCCGGACGAAGTGGTGGTGGTGGCGCGCGCCGACGACGAAGCGACCCATGCCTGTCTGCGCGATCCGGCGGTGCCGGGCAAGCTGCCGCTCGCCGTGGCGCTGGTCGACGTGCCGGGCCAGGTCGCGGCGCTCAATCGCGGACTGGACGCCGCCACGGGCGACGTGATCGCGATCACCGACGACGACGCCGCGCCGCACGCCGACTGGGTCGAACGCATCGCGGCCGCGTTCGAAAACGATGCGCGCCTCGGCGCGCTCGGCGGACGCGACTGGGTGCATGAAAAAGGCCGCGTGCTCGACGGCCAGCGGCCGCTGGTGGGCAAGGTCACCGCGCACGGCAAGATCATAGGCAATCATCATCTCGGCGTGGGCGGCGCGCGCGAAGTCGACATCCTGAAGGGCGCCAACATGAGCTACCGGCGCGACGCGGTGCGCACCATCCGCTTCGACGCGCGTTTGCGCGGCGCCGGCGCGCAGGTCCACAACGACATGGCCTTCAGCCTCGCCGTGAAGAACGCCGGCTGGAAGCTGATGTACGACCCGCGCGTGGCGGTCGATCACTTCCCCGCCGAACGTTTCGACGACGACCGGCGCGACGCGCAGACCATGACCGCGTTGCGCAACGCCGCCTTCAACTTCCATCTGATCCTGCGCGATCAGTTGCCGCCGCTGCGCCGCGAAACCGCGTGGTGGTGGTGGACGCTGGTCGGCACGCGGGTCTATCCGGGACTCACGCACGCGGCGCTCGCACTCGTGTCGAGGCAGGCGGCCCTGAAGCTGTCGCGCTGGCGGGCGGTGCGCACCGGCGCGCACGAGGCGCGCCGCGCGCTGTCACGCGCCGCGTGAGCGAAACCAGCGACATGTCCGGCACGTTCGTGCATCGGCCGGCGCGCGGGCATGCGCGCGGCGATGCCCCTTTCCACCGGCAGACCGGAGTGACTGCATGAGTACGAAAGTTCACGTTCACCTGTTTTATGGCGCCGACCCGCGTTTTTATCGACCGGGCGACAACATCGGCTGCCTGTATGGCTATCACCACGCGGAATCCGACGCGTTCGCGCTGACCTATTCGCAGGACGCGCGCGAAGGCAAGGCCGCGCGCCTCTTGCGCCGCGCGCTGAAGGCGGCGCTCGGCTTCGACTTCATCCACACGTGGCGCAACCGCGCCGACATGCTGCGCGCCGACGTGATCTGGACGCATACCGAACAGGAATGGCTCTCCGCCGCGCTGATGCTGCTGCTCTCCGGCCGCAAGGCGGGCGCCGAGTCCTCGCCCTTGCTGCTCGCGCAAAGCGTGTGGCTGCTCGACAAGTGGCCTTCGTACGGGATGCTGCGTAGCTGGCTGTATCGCAAGCTGATGACGCGCGCCGATCAGTTGACCACGCTCGCCAGCGAAAACGCCGAGCTGTGCCGGCGCTATTTCGACCGCGATGCGAAGCCGCTGCTCTACGGCCTGAATACGCAGGACTTTCCGGTGCGCGCGCCGAGCGAATGGAAGCCGCACACGCCGCTGCGCATCGCCGCGATCGGCAACGACCGCGACCGCGATTGGGAGACGCTCATCAAGGCGCTCGGCAACGACGACCGCTACACGGTGAAACTCGCGACGCGCCGCCGGATTCCCGCCTCGCTGCGCGCGCCGAACGTCGAGATCGCGCTGTTCTCGGGCATCAAAAAGCAACACGAACTGTACGACTGGGCCGACGTGATCGTCGTGCCGTTGCGGCCCAATACGCACGCTTCGGGCATCACCGTGATGCTGGAGGCGGCCGCCGTCGGCAAGCCGATGGTGGTCACCAACGTCGGCGCGTTGCAGGATTATTTCCCGGCGGGCGAGGCCGCGTATATCCCGCCGTTCAATCCGCAGGCGTTGCGCGAAGCGGTGGACCGGCTCGTCGCGTCGCCGGCCGAAGCGTTGCAGCAGGCCCAGGCGGCGGCGGCCGGTTTGCTCTCGCGCGATCTGACCACCCAAAGCTACGCGATGCAGCACGTGCGGATCACGCAGGACATGCTGCGGGCGCGCGCGGCGTTGCGCGGGCGCATGGCGGGTGCGGGCGCGGGCGCAGGCGCAAGCGGTTCCGCCGGACAGCGCGCGCGCGAATCGCGCGGAGGCTTCTAAACGATGTCGACGATCACGCGAGCCGGCGCCGACGGCGCACCGCGAGCCGTCTCCAACGGCCGCAAGGAGTGGATGCCGGAGGCGCTGCTGTGGCTGATCACGGCGCTCATGATCGGCGCGCGTCAGGGCACGGTGCTCACGCTCGCGTTTCCGCTGCTCGCGATCCTCACGGGCCTGTGGCTGTATTTCAGGAATCCGGCGCGCTACATCGGCTTCATGTGGTGGCTGTGGTTCCTGAGCCCGGAAGTGCGGCGTCTCGCCGACTGGTCCAAGGGCTCGTTCACGCCCACCAGCCTGATCCAGGTCGCGCCGCTCGCGGTGACGATGATCAGCGCGTTCTCGTTGCTGCGCTACTACCGGCTGCTGTCGCAGCGGCGCGGCTTGCCGGTGCTGCTGGTGCTGCTCGGGCTCGCCTACGCGTTCATGATCGGCGTGATGTCGAGCGGGCCGCTCGCCGCCACCTACGACCTCGCGAACTGGCTCTATCCGATCCTGATCGGCTTTCACATCATGGCGCACACGCGCCAGTATCCGCAGTACCGCGACACCATCGTCAACACCTTCATCTGGGGCATGCTGGTGATGGGCGGCTACGGGCTGATCCAGTTCTTCATCATGCCGCAGTGGGACGCGCTGTGGATGCTCGGCTCGCAGATGAACTCGCAAGGCGACGCCGTGCCGATGGGCGTGCGCGTGTTCAGCACGATGAATTCGTCGGGCCCGTTCGCCTTCGCGATGATGGGCGCGATGGTCTTCGTGATGGCGGCCACGCACCGCGTGCGCTGGATCGCCGCGGCGCTCGGTTTCTTCTCGTTCGCGCTGAGCCTCGTGCGTTCGACGTGGGGCGGCTGGATCGTCGCGCTCCTGATTCAACTGGTCAAATCGAACAACAAGGTGCGCGTGCGCATCATCGCGAGCGCGGTGCTGCTCGCGGGCCTGTGCGTGCCGTTGCTCGCGGTCGGCCCGGTGGCCGAGCGGATGCAGGCGCGGCTCTCCACCATCGTCAACCTGAACGACGACCAGAGCTACGCCGCGCGTAACGAGTTCTACGCGACCTTCGCGAAAACCGCGTTTACCGACGTGGCCGGCGAGGGCATGGGCGCGACCGGCACCTCCACCAAGCTCTCGAACGACGGCGGCCAGCTCGGCCAGTACGGCAACTTCGACAGCGGCGTGATGAACATTCCGTTCGTGCTCGGCTGGCCCGGCACGCTGCTGTACATGTCCGGCATCGTCTGGCTGGTGGTGCGCGCGGTGCTCGCGTCGTTCAGGATGCGCAACGACAAGTTCGTATCCGCCTGCCTGAGCCTGAGTCTCGCGACCTTCGCGATGCTGGTGTTCACCAATTCGCTGGTCGGCACAGGCGGACTGCTGCTTTTCATGAGTGTTTTTTCGATCCTTTCTGCGGTGCACTACGAAAAAATGAACCGCAGACGCACGCTATTTGTCCACGGAGGCACTGAGTGAGAGTCGCCATTGTCACGCACGTCGTGCGCCATAACGACGGCCAGGGGCGCGTCAACCACGAGATCGCGCGCGCCGCGCTCGACGAGAACATCGGCGTCACGCTGGTCGCCTCGCACGTCGCGCCCGATCTGCTCGCCCACCCCAACGTCCGCTGGGTGCCGATGAAAATCGGCCGCTGGTGGCCCACCAATCTGCTGCGCCAGCAGGTGTTCGCGTTCAAGAGCGCGATGTGGCTGCGCGCGCATCGCAGCGAATACGACGTGCTGCACGTGAACGGCTTCATCACGTGGATGCCCGCCGACGTCAACACCTCGCACTTCGTGCATAGCGGCTGGTTCGGCAGCAAGTACTATCCGTTCGGGCTTACCAAGGGCGTGTGGTCCGCGTATCAGTCGATCTATACGCGCTGCAACGCGCTGCTCGAACGCTGGGCCTACCGCCGCTCGAAGGTCATCACGGCGGTGTCGCAGAAGGTCGCCGACGAAATTCGCGCGATCGGCCTCACGCCGGATAACCGCGTCGATGTGATTTACAACGGCGTCGACACGCAAGGCTTCGCCGCGGCCACCGGCGACCGCGAGAAATTCGGTTTGCCGAAGGACGCGTTCCTGCTGCTGTTCGTCGGCGACTTGCGCACGCCGCGCAAGAACCTCGGCACGGTGCTCGCCGCGCTCAAGCATCTGCCCGGGCACGTGCAGATGGCGGTGGCCGGTTTTCTGCCGGGCAGTCCCTATCCTGAAGAAGCGAAGGCGCTCGGCATCGCGCATCGCGTGCATTTTCTGGGGCTCGTGAAGGAGATGCCGGTGCTGATGCATTCGGTCGACGCCTTCGTGTTTCCCTCGCGCTATGAAGCGATGAGCCTGTCGCTGCTCGAGGCGATGGCGGCGGGTCTGCCCGTCGTCACCGCGCGCACGGCGGGCGGCGCCGAGATCATCACGCCGGAATGCGGCATCGTGCTCGACGACCCGGACGATCCCAAGGCGCTGGCCGGCGCGGTCGCGCGTCTCGCCGACAACGACGGCGCGCGGCGCGCGATGGGTGTCGCCGCCAACGAACTCGCCACCGGCTTCGGCTGGGCCCGGATGGCCGCGCAATACATCGCGCTGTACCGGCAACTGGAAGGGCAGCAGAAAAACCGCCGGCGCAGCGACGCGGAAGCGGCGGTGGTCGCCAAGACCGACGCGTTGACGCTGAACACGCTGGCCGGACAGAAGAGCGCCGAATGATCGCGCGGACCTCGCTTGCACGATCGCGCGCCGCATCGCTTGACTCACACAACTCTCAGAACGCACAGGGGCAACAACCATGACGACGAGCTCAATCAAATCGCTGCAGATCGGGATGCACTGGTTCCCCGAGCGCGCGGGCGGCCTCGACCGCATGTACTACTCGCTGGTCGGCGCGCTGCCGGGCGCGGGCGTCGCGGTGCGCGGCGTGGTGGCCGGCTCGCCCAAGGTGGCCGCGGACACCGGCGGCGCGATCAACGGCTTCGGCTCCGCCGCGCAATCGCTGCCGCTGCGGCTGATGGCCGCGCGCCGCGCGCTGCGTCAGGAAATCAGCCGGTCGCGCCCCGACGTGATCTCGTCGCACTTCGCGCTGTACACGTTTCCGGGGCTCGACGTGACGCGCGGCATTCCGCAGGTCTCGCATTTCCAGGGACCGTGGGCCGACGAGAGTCATGTGGAAGGCGCCGATTCGCTCGGCCAGCGCGCGAAGCGCTATCTGGAGCAATCGGTGTATGCGCGCTCGTCGCGGCTGATCGTGCTGTCCGAGGCGTTCGGCAAGATTCTGACTTCGCGCTATCGCATCGCGCCGGATCGGGTGCGCGTGGTGCCCGGCTGCGTCGACGTCGAGCAGTTCAATCTGCCGATCACGCCGGCCGAGGCGCGCCTCAAACTGCAATTGCCGCAAGACCGGCCGATCGTGCTGGCGGTGCGGCGTCTGGTGCGCCGCATGGGTCTGGAGGATCTGATCGACGCGGTGAAGCTGCTCAAGCGCAGCGAGCCCGACGTGCTGCTGTTGATCGCGGGCAAGGGGCGGCTCGAAGGCGAGTTGCAGGCGCGCATCAGCGAGGCTGGGCTGGAGAACAACGTCAAGCTGCTGGGCTTCGTGCCCGATCAGCATCTGGCGGCGTTGTACCGCGCGGCGAATATCAGCGTGGTGCCGACGGTGGCGCTGGAAGGCTTTGGGCTGATCACCGTCGAATCGCTGGCGTCGGGCACGCCGGTATTGGTGACCCCGGTGGGCGGTTTGCCCGAAGCGGTGGCGGGTCTGTCGCCGAACCTGGTGCTGCCGGAGACGGGCGCGAAGGCAATCGCCGAAGGCCTGGCGGGCGCGTTGAACGGCTCGCTCAAGATGCCGGATTCGGATGCGTGCCGCCGCTACGCGCGTGAGAACTTCGATAACTCGGTGATCGCGAAGCGGGTCGCCGCGGTGTATGGCGAGGCGATCGCGGCGGGTGGGGTGCATTGAAGCAAGGCCACGCGCTGCTCCGCGCGGAGGGTGCATGGATGGGGCGGCTTCGGCCGCTCATTATCGTGGCCGTTGAAGCGTTGTCGTTAAAGCGCTAAGTTAGCGGTCGGCAAGCGCTGCGTTTGTCGTTTTCCAGCTAAGCAATAGACCGGTTTGTCGCTATCCAGCTTTTTCCCGGAAAGCAATCCCACTCCGCGAAATCATTCACGGCTCCTGACACTACGGTATAGACCGTAGTGTCCGGAGCCGTGACGCGGCAAACGCGCTCAGATCAAAACGTCTCGTGATGCTCGTTGCGCCCGATATCCGCATGAACCATCATGTGGCATAGCTGTTCGAGCGTGGTTTCCGGCTTCCAGCCGAGCTTCTCATGCGCCTTGTCGGCGCAGCCGATCAGCAGATCCACTTCGGCCGGGCGGTAGAACTTCGGATTCACGCGCACCAGGGTCTTGCCGGTGGCGACGTCGATACCGATCTCGCGTTCCTCCTTGCCCGACCACTCGATCTGATAACCCGCCGCGGCAAACGCCATGAGCACGAAGTCGCGGACCGTTTCGGTGCGGCCGGTGGCGAGCACGAAGGTATCCGGTTCATCGGCTTGCAGCATGCGCCACATGCCTTCCACGTATTCGAGCGCGAAACCCCAGTCGCGCTTCGCGCTCAGGTTGCCGAGTTCCAGCACGTCCTGCTTGCCGAGCTTGATCTTGGCGACGGTGTCGGTGATCTTGCGCGTGACGAATTCGCGGCCACGTAGCGGCGATTCGTGATTGAACAGAATCCCGCTGCTCGCGAAGAGGCCATACGATTCGCGGTAGTTGATGGTCGACCAGTGCGCGAACAGCTTGGCCACGCCATACGGGCTGCGCGGATAGAAGGGCGTGTCCTCGCGTTGCGGCACCGCTTGCACGAGGCCGAACATTTCCGAGGTCGACGCCTGGTAGTAACGGGTCTTCGGATTCAGAATGCGGATGCCTTCGAGCAGATTCAGTGCGCCGATGCCGGTCACTTCCGCGGTGGTCACAGGCTGGTCGAACGAGACGCCCACGAAGCTTTGCGCGGCGAGGTTATAGAGTTCGTCGGCCTGCGCGCCTTCGAGCAGGCGCAGCGTGGAGCCGAGGTCGGTCAGATCGTGTTCGACCAGACGCAGATTCGGATGATCGAGCACGCCGAGCTCACGCATGCGCCAGAAGTTGACGGAACTGGTGCGCCGGTACGTGCCGGTCACGTGATAGCCCTTGTCGAGCAGCAGTTTGGTCAGATAGGCGCCGTCCTGCCCGGATACGCCGGTGATGATCGCTTTGCGTGGTTGGCTCATAGCTTGCCTTCGATATTGGTAAAAGAGAAAGAGAAGAAGCAGTCGCGCCGGCTACGGCGCATGTCATTGGCACACTTTTGTCGACGAACACAGCGGCACGGTCATTGGCACATCAAGCGGCACACCCCGCGGCAACACTCGAAAAGCGCCTGTCGGAAGCACGCTTCTTCGCGAGCCACTCACAAGGCGCACCCCAGGCGCACCCCAGGCGCACCCGAAAAAAGCTTCAAAGCGCGCCGTCCAGCAGTCGCCGCACCAGCGGATCGACGATTTGAAAATCTTCCTCGGCCTTGAGCCGGTACAAGCCCGGCTTCGGATGCGCGCCGTCGGACATCAGCGTCTTCCAGTCGGGCAAATTGCTGATGTAGGCGAACTGGTCGACGAGCGGCACCTGCTGTTCGGCGGCCACGCGGCGCGTCATCGCCACCATCGCGGCGAGCCGCGCGTTGAGCCGGCCGTCGGGCATCGGATTCGAGGTCTGCAGAACCGGCTCCTTGCCGAGCGCGCGGGCGGTTTTCACGAGCGCCGTTTCGGCCGCGTAGAACGCCTCGGGCGTCTGGTTCTGCATGACTTCGTTGATGCCGTAATTGATCAGCACGATCTGCGCGGGCGACGCGGCGAGCCGCTCCTGCCACGGCAGCCCGGCGCTCGGGCCGGCGCGGCGGTTGCCGGTGCCGTCGCGCAGTTGCGTCGCCATCGTGCCGCCCACGCCGTAGTTCGTGACGCGCACGCGTTCGCCGTGCCGCGCCTGCAATTCATCCTGCAAAAAGGCCACGGCGTTTTGCGCCTGCGGGCCGCAATGACCGTCGCTGCATGTGATGCCGAGCGTGGTCGAATCGCCATAGGCGTCGATCAGCACCTGGGCCGGTTTTGCACGCGCCTGCGTCGGCTGAATTTGCGTGGCCCGGATTTGCGTCGCCTGGGTTTGCGTCAAATTCGTCGGCTTCGCCTGGCTTGCGTCCACGCTGGCCGCATGCGCGCCGGCCGGCAACGAAAGCAGCGCAAACGACAGCAGCGCGAGCGAAGCCAGCGCCGCGGTAGTCCTCAAGCTCGCTCTGCGCCATCCGCCGCGCCTCATGCACGGCTGCGCGGCGCTTGCGACGCGGCCCCGCCACGGCCCGTGGCCGGCGCTTGCGGCGCCGCCCACGTGACGCCCGCGCCCGGCACCGGCGCTTGCGCCGCTTTGCCGCCCGCGCCGAAAATCAGCCGCTTCTCGAACGCGAACCACGTGATGCTCGCGTAGGCGAGCGTGATCGCTAGCGCGAGCGCCGCGGTCATGTAGCGGTTCAGATGCAGCGGCCACAGCGCGTAAAGCACGCTCAGGTGAATCAGATAAACCGTGTAGCTGATGGTGCCGATATAGACCAGCACCGGATTGCACAGCAGCCGCTTGACGATGCCCTTGCTTTGCAGGGCGATGACCACGACGGACGTGCAAAGCACCAACGAAACGCTGTAGAGCCCCGCGTTGGAAAGCGGCGTATTGGCCGCGCGAAAACGCGGGTAATGCAGATGCAGCCACGCCAGCACGGCGAGCGCGGCGAATACGCCGAGCACCGCGACGCCCTTGAACGGTTCGAGCGCGTCGCGATCGCGCCGCACGGCGACCGCGAGCAGCGCGCCGGCCGCGAGCAGGTCCATGCGAAACGGCGTCAGGTAATAGATCGGCCAGAACGAATCGAACCAGGGCGTGGCGACCGCGCGCAGCACCGGCACGAGCAGGATCAACGCGGCCGCGACGTAGCCGAGCACGCGCTCGGGCACGAGCAGGATCACGAACGGCCAGAAAATATAAAACTGCTCCTCGACGGCCAGCGACCACAGCACGTTCAGGCTGTCGTGGCCGCTCTGGTTGAGCGCGTCGCCGATATTCGTCGCGAAGAACGCGTACCACTGCCAGTGTTGCGCCCAGCCGAGACCGAACAGCAGCGACGACACCACCATCAGCAGCAGATACGGCGGCAGGATGCGCCGCGCGCGGCGCGCGTAGAAGTAAGCGAAATACGACTGCTCGCGCGACTTGCGTTCGAGCAGGATGCCGGTAATCAGAAAGCCGCTCAGCACGAAGAACAGATCGACGCCCATCCACAGCGGCGCCTTGAGCGCGTGCTGCGCGAACACCGCGAGCACGGCGATCGCGCGCAAGCCGTCGAGCTGCACGATGCGGCGGGAGTGGGAAGGCGCTAAGGGCAGGGCGCTGGCAGTCATGAACCGTCCATGGTGTGAAGCGGATGGGCCGGGCGAAGCAACGCGCGTTCGGCAACGACAGGCGCGCTCGCTTCGCGTCGCAACGGAAGTGCAATCGATTCTAGGCAAAAGAAAATCGTGAAAAAACGGGAATGAATTGGATAAATGAATCAGATTGCAACAGGGTGTTTCGTTATTCATTTCCAATGGGTTTTCATGCTTGTGCCGAAGGCTTGACGCGACGCGTAAGAACTGCGCCGTGAGCCTGGCCGGGTCGGTAAGCTTGGCTGCAACGGCCTCGCGCCGGCCAGCCCGGCGTCCATTCCGTTTTAATCGATTTTTAAATCAGTTTCTTTCATTGCGCTTAAAGCGGCGAATATTTTTGAATTATTTTCGATTTTCGTCGCGGTGTTTTTTCCGCGTAATGTGAGCCGTGTGAATTGGGTGGCCAAGGACGGCGCGTGGGCCGCACCCGGTTGTCCCGCTCGCGAGCCCGCGGCGCTGCCGCTTCCCGTTGCCTGCATGCCGCCTCGCCGTCGTTACCCGACCTCGTGTCCTGCGCGAACCGGTCTGATGTTCTTGTGTTGCTTCTGGCTTTTTTGTACCCGTTCGTATTCGTTCGCAAGCGTTCTTACCGTGACCTCACCGGATTTTTTTATCCGCGCGGGTCGTTTGCCTGAGCGCGGCGCGCCGCTGATTGGAGAAAATACTTTGCCCCGTTTCGCGTTCAAAAGCTGGTGTGCCGTGCTGGCATGTGCGGCGGGACTGGTCGCGGGATCGGTCGGCGTCACGGCTCGCGCGGAAACCGCGTTGAACGCGAAAACCTCATGGATCGGCAACACGTTCGGTTTCGGCGACGGCACGTGGGCGCAAATCAACATCACCGCGATCGCGGTCGCGCCCGATGGCAAGGTCTATACGAACGCGCCGTGGGATGAGAGCGGCGCGGAAGCCAGCGTCTACCAGGACGGCAAGATGCTCGGCTTCGCGGGCGGCACGCACGGATGGGGCAATAGCGGCGGCAACGCGATCGCGCTGAATCGCCAATACGCGTTCGTGGCGATCGCGGTCGGCAACGAGAAGGGGCGGCTCGTCGAGCAGGGCGTATGGCCGCAGAAGGGCAAGCAATGGTTCGGTATCTCGCGCCGGCTGATCGCCGATCCGAAGCGCGCTGCGCCGTTTCAGCCGGCCGCCAGAAGCGGCGACCCGCATGCGCAGCTCGCCGCGGGCTTCCTGATGATGAACGAAGTGCCCACCGGCACGAGCGCCGAAATCGGCGGCCTCGCGGCGAACGACACCACGCTGTTCGCGGCCAACACGGCGCGCGATCGCATCGAGGTCTACGACGCCGAATCGATGCAACAGAAAACCACCTGGACCGTGCACGAGCCGGGCCGTCTCGCGCTGGCGCCCGACGGCACGCTGTGGGTGCTGGCCGGCACGCGCAACGACCCGGCGCCGCACGTCGAGCACTACACGGTCGCGGGCAAGCGCATCGACGAAAACTTCACGCTGCCCGCGGACACGCTCGCGGTCGATATCGCGGTGGACGCGCAAGGACGCATCCTGATCGCCGACAACGGTCCGCGTCAGCAGGTGCTGTTCTTCAGCAGGAGCAATGGCCGCTATGCGGAGTCGGGCTCGCTCGGCGAGCGCGGCGGCATTTTCAGCGGCGTGGCGGGCAGGCCGGGACCGCGGCGTTTCAACGGGCTGACCGGCGTGGGCGTGGATGCGCGCGGCAACGTGTATGTGTCGACCAACGGCATCGGTCTGCGCTATGAGCCGATCGGCGCGGGCCTCGGCGCCACGCTCGAAAGCTATGCGCCGGACGGCCGGCAGAACTGGCAGGTGCAAGGGCTGCTGTTCGTCGACGGCGCATGGATCGATCCGGCGCGGCCCGACAGCGTCTACACCGGCAACAAGCGCTTCGAACTCGATCTGTCGAAGCCCGCGGGGCAGGACTGGAAATACGTGGGCTTCCTGTCGAACCGCTTCAAGTATCCCGACGACCCCGTGTTTCACACCGACCAATATCCGGGGCTGCCGATCGCCCGCAAGCTCAAGGGCAAGACCTTCCTGTATCTCACCGACATGTACGCGGATCACCTGAAGATCTACCGCTTCGATCCGCAGCGCGACGGCGAGGTGGCCGCGCCCTCGGGCTTCATCGCCGGGCGCGAGCGCGCGGTGGCGAAGGTGCCGAACGCGCCGCCGGGCGGCGACTGGATCTGGCGCGACGCGAACGGCGACGGCAAATTCAATACCGACGAATTCACGCCGAACACGAGCGGCACCAAGCTCGCGGGCGGCTGGGGCTGGTGGGTCGATAGCGCGGGCGACATCTGGCGCACGCGCGACACCAAGGGCATCTATCGCTTCCGCTTCGGCGGGCTCGATGCGAAGGGCAACCCCGTCTACTCGTATTCGGACCTGACGCAATACCCGGTGCCCAAGCCCTTCACCGAACTGCACCGCGCGATCTACGAACCCGACACCGACACGATGTACGCGGCCGGCTATACGGCCGACACGCCGACCGATCGCGGCTTCTGGAAGGAAGTGGGCCGCGTGCTGGTGCGCTACGACAAATGGTCGAGCGGCAACCCCGTGCAACGCTATTCGATCACGCTGCCGTGGACCACGCAGAGCAAGCCCATCGCCACGATCATCGGGCTCACCGTCGAGGGGCAATACGTGTTCGGCGTGGAGCCGGTCGGCGCGGTGCACGTGTGGGACAAGGACAGCGGCAAGGAACTCGGCGTGATCCGGCCGGGCCCGGAAGTGGGCCGCGCGTCGGGCTGGGTCGACGTGCCCAACGGCATCAGCGCCGCGAAGCGAAGCAACGGCGAATACCTCGTGTTCGTCGAGGAAGACGCGCGCGGCAAAGTGATGATGTACCGCTGGAAACCTTGATGAAGCGCACAGAACAACAGGCAGTCAACCGTATTCAAACCCAGGGCATCCGATGGACAAAGGCATTCTCAAGAACGTAGCGATCAATTTTTTCGGGTTGGTGCTGCCCACCTTCGTCTCGCTCGTGACCGTGCCGTCGTATATCAGGCTGCTCGGCGTCGAGCGCTACGGCGTGATCAGTCTCGTGTGGACCCTGATCGGCTACTTCGGGATTCTGGATCTCGGCATGAGCATGGCCGCGCAGAACCACATCTCGAAGGCGCGCGCCTCCGGCGACAAGACCGAGAGCGCGCGCGTGTTCTGGAGCGCGACGTGGCTCAATCTCGCGACCGGCGTGATCGGCGGGCTGATGATTTACTTCGGCGCGTTTCTGTACACCGCGTATTTCACCAAGGTGTCGCCGGAGTTGCAGCACGAGGTGTACATGGCGCTGCCGTGGCTCGCGGTGGCGATTCCGATCGCCAACGTGTCGTGGGTGTTCGCGGGCGCGATCAACGGCGCCGAGCGTTTCGGCGTCTACAACACCAATCAGACCATCGGCACGTTTCTGTTCCAGTTGCTGCCGCTCGGCGCCGCGCTCTGGCTGGGCGCGACCTTGCAGAACGTGCTGGCCGCCGCCGTGTTCGCGCGCATTCTCGCGGCGCTCCTGCTGGGCCGCTCCGCGCTGAAGGTGCTGGAAATCCGCAGCATCCTGCCGCCGCAACTGGGCGTCGCGAAGGGGCTCTTCAACTTCGGCGGCTGGATGCTGATCGCGAGCGTCACCAACATGATCGCCGAATCGCTCGACCGCGTGATGCTCGGCACGAGTCTCGGCGCGCGCTTCGTCACGTACTACACGGTGCCGCAAAACCTCGTCACGCGTTTGAACATCGTGCCGACGGCGATGGTGCGTACGCTGTTTCCGCGCCTCTCGGCGGTGAGCCGGGCCGATGCCGACACCATCACGCGGCAGTCGCTCGAATTTCTCAACGGCGTGTTCACGCCGGTCGCGCTGGTCGCGATGCTGGTGCTCGAACCGTTCCTGCATCTGTGGGTCGGCAATGAAATCGCCACCGTCGCCGCGCCGGTGGGCCGCGTGATGATCGTCGCCGTGTGGCTCGTCGGTCAGGCGAACGTCACGCGCATTCTGATCCAGTCGCAGGTCCACCCGGCCACCGCCGCGCGCGTCGGCTTGTTCGAATTGCCCTTGTTTGCAGGGGCATTGTGGTTCGGCATCACGCATTTCGGTTTGACCGGCGCGGCGTTCGCCGTGGCCGGCCGGGCGCTGTTCGACTACGCGGTGCTGCTGCGTCTGTCCGCGATTCACGCGCGGCAGATCGCGCTCGACATGCTCGCCCACCTCGCTTTCCTGCTGGCGAGCCTCTGGCTTGCCGGCTTCCTGCCGGGTCTCGCAATGGCGATCGTCGCCGGTGCATTGATGGTGGCGGCCAACGTCGCCTGGTCGATCACGATGACACCCGCCTTGCGCGATCTTGCGCGTTCACTGCTGTTGCGACTGAATTTGAGGAAAAGCGCATGAACCAGGACATCCTTGAAGAAGCCGTGCTGCAACCCGCGACGCGCAGCGCACTGGCCGAACTCACCACCGTTCCCGGCGCTGAGACGCAGTCGCGCCGCAGCGCGTTGCGCGGCGACAAGACGGTGCGCGTCGCGATCGTGCATGACTGGCTCGTCACGTATGCGGGCGCGGAGAAGGTGCTGGAGCAGATCGTCGCGTGCTTTCCCGACGCGGACCTGTTCAGCCTCGTCGATTTTCTCGACGACCGCAGCTTTCTGCGCGGCAAGCCGGTGACGACTTCGTTCATCCAGACGCTGCCGCTCGCGCGCACCAAGTACCGCACGTATCTGCCGCTGATGCCGCTCGCGATCGAACAGCTCGACGTGTCGGCCTACGACGTGGTGATTTCGAGCAGCCACGCGGTCGCCAAGGGCATTCTCACCGGCCCCGACCAGGTGCATATCAGCTACGTGCATTCGCCGATCCGCTACGCGTGGGATTTGCAGCACCAGTACCTGCAGCAGTCGAAGCTCACCAACGGCCCGAAGTCGGCGATGGCGCGGCTGATTCTGCACTACATCCGCAACTGGGATATCCGCACCTCGAATTCGGTGGATGGATTCGTGGCGAATTCGGAGTTCATCGCGCGGCGCATCAAGAAGGTCTATCAGCGCGAGGCGCAGGTGATCTTTCCGCCGGTCGACGTCGAGGCGTTTTCGCTGTGCACCGACAAGGACGATTTTTATCTCACGGCCTCGCGGATGGTGCCGTACAAGAAGATCGATCTGATCGTCGAGGCGTTCGCGCGGATGCCCGAGCGCAAGCTCGTGGTGATCGGCGACGGCCCCGACATGCAGAAGATCCGCGCGAAGGCGGGGCCGAACGTCGAGATCCTGGGCTATCAGCCGTTCAAGGTGTTGAAGGAGAAGATGAGCCGCGCGAAGGCTTTCGTCTTCGCCGCCGAGGAGGACTTCGGCATTTCGGTGGTCGAGGCGCAGGCATGCGGCACGCCGGTGATCGCCTACGGCAAGGGCGGCGCGCTCGAAACCGTGCGCGATCTGTCCGAGCCGCGGCCGACCGGCATGTTCTTCGACGACCAGAACGCCGAGTCGATCATCGCCGCGGTCGAGCGTTTCGACGAGCACGTGAAGCGTTTTTCGCCGGTGGATTGCCGCGCGAACGCGGAGCAGTTTTCCGCCGCGAATTTTCGCGAGCGCTTCTTCGCGCATGTGCGCGCTTCGGTGCCGGCGTTGCGTTCGGCCACGCTGCCGCCTTACGTGCCCTACAAGGCCGAAGCGGGCGCCGACGCGCCGCGCATTCTCGCCGTCGATCAGAGCGGCGTGCTGGGC
Organism: Paraburkholderia terricola; assembly: GCF_900142195.1. Lineage (GTDB taxonomy): Bacteria > Pseudomonadota > Gammaproteobacteria > Burkholderiales > Burkholderiaceae > Paraburkholderia > Paraburkholderia terricola. Next base: position 15,780 of record NZ_FRAB01000001.1, on the reverse strand, counting down.
GGCGCCGAGCTGTCGCTGCTGGAAATCGTCAAGGCGCTGCGCTCGCGCATCGAGGTCGTGCTGTTCGACGACGGCCCGTTTCACACCGCATTGGCCAGGGCCGGCGTGAGCGTCGACGTGCTGGACGCCGGCGCCTTGCGCCACGTTCGCAAGCAAGGCGGCTCGCTGCCGAAGGGCCAGGCGCTCAAGGGCCTGCTCTCGCTCGTGCGCGCCACCGCGAAACGCGCGCGCAATGCCGACGTGATCTACGCGAACACGCAGCGCGCGATGGTGATCGGCGCGATTGCCGGCAAGCTGGCGAGGCGGCCGGTGGTCTGGCATCTGCGCGATATCGTGAGCCCCGAGCATTTCGGCGGCAAGCAGTTGGCGATCATCAAGTGGTGCGCGCGCCTCGGTCTCACGCACGTGATCGCCAATTCCGCCGCTTCGGCGCGAGCGTTCACCGAACTCACGCAGTTCGACGAAAAACGTGTCGACGTGGTGTTCAACGGCATTTCCGCCGCGCCGTTCGACGCGTTGCGCACGGTGCCGCAAGCGGCGCTGCGCGAGCGCCTGAACCTGCCGCGCGACGCCTTCCTGGTGGGCTCGTTCAGCCGCCTCGCGCGCTGGAAAGGCCAGCACGTGCTGCTCGAGGCGATGGTCCTCAATCCGCGCATGCACGCGGTGCTGGTGGGCGCGCCGCTGTTCGGCGAGGACCAGTACGAGATCGAACTGCATGCGTTCGTCGCCGCGCACAAGCTGGGCGACCGCGTGCATTTCCTCGGCTTCCAGCACGACATTCCGGCCTGCATGTGCGCGGTCGACGCGGTCGTTCACACGTCGATCACGCCGGAGCCGTTCGGCCGCGTGATCGTCGAAGGCATGCTGGCGCAGCGGCCGGTGGTGGCGGCTCGCGCGGGCGGCGTGCTGGAGATCATCGACGACCACGAGAACGGCGTGCTGTGCACGCCGGGCGATGCGCAAGGACTCGCCGACGCGCTGAGCGAATTGCAATCGAACGACGCGTTGCGCAACAAGCTCGTCAGCAACGGCTATCAAACGGCGCTGCGCCGGTTCGGCACCGCCACTTATGTCGAGGGCGTCGAGCGGATTCTGAAGCGCGTGGTGGCGCGCTGAGCGCGTTGCGAGTGAATGGCTTTGTGCGGGGTAGGGGCAGGGACTTGGCCAGTCCCCGCCGTTAGCGCAACGGAGCGAAAGTCCCAGGGACTTCGCTCCGTTTTTTTATCGCGTGGATTTCAAGCCTGGATTTCAAGCCCGCGTTTCAAGCTTGTTTCAGCGCGGCTTTCGGTTTGAAACTGGCGGACCACTTCATGGCCGGCAGTTCGACCAGCCGGTAGAACACATAAGCGACCGGCACGGCCACCAGCATGTAGCCGAACGACGGCCAGATCGACATCTGCAGCGACGAGCGGAACAGCAGCGACGACAGCAGCACGAAGATCGGCAGATGGATCAGATACAGCGAGAAGCTGAAGTCGCCGAAGCGCGACAACACACGCAGACCCGGCGTGTCGGCGTTGCGGCGTTCCAGCGCCTTGTACAGATAGAAGGCGAAGCCGATCGCCCACAACTGGAAGGCGCCGTACTGGCCGAAACGGAACGCCGCGCAGCCGAGCGCGATGAACCCCGCGGCCAGCACGTAGAGCCAGATCGACGAGCGCGCCTGCGGCGCGGTGCGGGCCTTGGCGTCCGCGATCCACGCGCCGAGCGTCCACGAAAACCAGTACGACGTGAAAAACTGCAGGTCGTTGCGCTCCAGCAGATAGGCGGACGCCACGTTGACCACCGCGACGATCGCCAGCACGGAGGTCATGCCGATGCGCCGGCGCAGCGCGAACAGCAGCGGATACACCGCATAGAACTGCACTTCGAGCGAGAGCGTCCAGAGCGCGCCGTTCGAGCCGAACGTCTTGCCGGCCACGCCTTGCAGCGAAAACAGATTGACGAGGAAAGCCTGCAGGCCGATCTCGCGGATCTTGTGGCTGATGGGCGGCAGTTGCAGGCTGAACCAGTCGAGCGCGAAGGTCAGCACGAGCGCCGCCAGCAGCACCGGATAGATACGCGCGAAGCGGCGCACCCAGAAATTGCCGGTATCGAGCCGGTAAGCGGGATTTTTCGCGAGCCGCAGCGCGGCGCTGCGATGAATGCAGTATCCGCTGATGACGAAGAAAATCGGCACGCCCGCCGAGCCCCATGCAATCGGGAAGGTCAAATATGCGGCAATCGCATTCAGATTGAATGAATGACCGGCGCTTTGATGAAACGCCTGCATGCCGACCCATTCGATCTGCCGGCAATGGAAATAGGCGACCAGCAGCGCGGCGAAGCCCCGCAGCGCGTCGATGACATGCTCCTTGCCGGCGCTGTCGGCGCGCGCCTCGCTCTGCGCGCGCGGCGCGGCGCCGGAGCGGGCGGGGGAAAGGGGCAGGGATGAGCCGGCGGCATCCAGTGCTGAGTCGCTCATGCGCGGTCCTTATTCTGGAGAAGGGAAAAGCTGATTCCCGGGCGCATGCGCGCCCGCGATGCATGACATCCTAGTGCAACGAGGCGGGCAAAAAATCGGATAAAAAATGACATGGCGAATCGCATGACGAATGCCATAAGCGCGCAATTTTGTGACGAATTGTAATTAAGTCTTATCAAATGCGGCGGCGAATTATTTACCGCTTTTGTCGTGTTAATTTTTGACTTGGGGATTCTACTGACCAGAGGTGAAGTCATGAACCTGCATCTACTCGCCGGCATCGCCGTGCTGCTGATCCTCGTCGCCGCCTCCGCTTACCGGGAGGCGCTGCGCAATGAGCCGATCCGCCGCTTCCGGATGAATTCGGGCAAGCTCCCGCAGATCGACGAGAACGAATAACGCGCCGAATAACGCGCGCGGCTAGCCGCAGCAAAAGCAATGACGCGCCCGCGACCTCCGTTCGTCGGGGCGCGTACCGTCCACCGCAACTCCGTTTGGCCGGATACGTAAAATTTTCGGCATTTCCGAAAACAATTCGCTCTCGCCACGTAATTGTTTCCTGTTCCTTGTCACGATGCGATATAGCGAAAGCGAATTGAATTAAATATTCCGGATGGAAAAATTCACGCGTGAACTGAGTTAATTTTTTTGTTAGTCTTTTCGACGACATCGATTGGCCGAAAGGTCCGCGAACACACTAATCTCTAACCGATGTGGGAATGCCTACCATGCTGAAAGTCACCAAAGCCGTGTTTCCCGTAGCGGGCCTCGGGACACGATTCCTGCCGGCTACCAAAGCAAGTCCCAAGGAAATGCTGCCGATCGTCGACAAGCCGCTGATTCAATACGCGGTTGAGGAAGCGATCGCCGCCGGCATCACCGAAATGATCTTCGTGACGGGCCGCAGCAAGCGCGCCATCGAAGACCACTTCGATAAATCGTATGAAATCGAGGCCGAGCTCGAAGCGCGCAACAAGCAGAAGCTGCTCGACCTCGTGCGCAGCATCAAACCGGCCAACGTCGACTGTTTTTACGTGCGCCAGGCCGAGGCGCTCGGTCTGGGCCATGCGGTGCTGTGCGCCGAGAAACTGGTGGGCGACAGCCCGTTCGCCGTGATACTCGCCGACGACTTGCTGCATAGCTCGAAGCCGGTGATGAGCCAACTGGTGGACACCTTCAATCACTATCACAGCTCGGTGATCGGCGTCGAAACCATCGACCGTGAAGACAGCCGCTCGTATGGCGTGGTGGACGGCCGCGAGTGGGAAGACAACGTGATCAAGCTGTCGGGCATCGTCGAAAAGCCGGCCCCGGACAAGGCGCCGTCGAATCTCGGCGTGGTCGGCCGCTATGTGCTGATGCCGACCATCTTCAAGCATATTCGCTCGATCAAGCCCGGCGCGGGCGGCGAACTGCAATTGACCGACGCGGTGCAGTCGCTGCTGACGGAAGAGCAGGTGCTCGCGTATCGCTACTTCGGCACGCGCTTCGATTGCGGCAGCAAGCTCGGCTATTTGAAGGCGACAGTGGAATTCGCGCTGCGCCATCCGGAAGTGAAGGCGGAATTCGAGGCGTATCTGCAAACGTTCATGCAGGCCAACATGCCGGCGCAATACACGGCTGAAGCGGCTTAAAGTTCAAGGGCCGTCCCTAACGTCCATAACGCCGTCCTTTAGGGCCGAGCCCGCAACGCATCACGCAGAAGCAACGCGCAGCAGCACCGCGCACATTAAAACGGGCGCCGCATCACGCGGCGCCCGTCCTTTTTTTCTGCCGCGCTCAAAACGTATTCGAGCCGCGGCGTATCACCCTCAGCCTTGCTTCATTTCAAGCCGGAACTTGTGCAGCAGCGGTTCGGTGTAGCCGCTCGGCTGCTCGCGCCCTTCGAACACCAGCGCCTGCGCGGCCTTGAACGCCACCGTGTCGAAGCCCGGCGCCATCGGCTTGTAGAACGGGTCGCCCGCGTTCTGTTCGTCCACCACCTTCGCCATGCGCTTGAACGTCTCTTCGACCAGCTCGCGCGTCACCACGCCGTGACGCAGCCAGTTGGCGATGTGCTGGCTGGAAATGCGCAGCGTCGCGCGGTCTTCCATGAGGCCGACGTTATGAATGTCGGGCACCTTCGAGCAGCCGACGCCCTGGTCGATCCAGCGCACCACGTAGCCGAGAATGCCCTGCACGTTGTTGTCGATTTCGCTGCGAATCTCGTCCGCGCTCCACTGCGCCGATTCGACGACCGGAATCGTCAACAGACCGTCGAGCAGTTCGTCACGCACCTTCGCAAAGTCGGTGCGCTCCAGTTCCTGCTGAACCGCTTGCACGTCGATCTGGTGATAGTGCAGCGCGTGCAGCGTCGCGGCGGTGGGCGAGGGCACCCAGGCGGTATTCGCGCCGGCCTTCGGATGCGCGATCTTCTGTTCGAGCATCGCGTGCATCAGATCGGGCATCGCCCACATGCCCTTGCCGATCTGCGAGCGGCCGCGCAGGCCCGCGCTCAGACCGACCAGCACGTTGCTGCGCTCGTAGGCGGCAATCCACGTGCTCGACTTCATGTCGCCCTTGCGCATCATCGGGCCGGCTTCCATCGCCGTGTGCATTTCGTCGCCGGTGCGGTCGAGAAAGCCCGTGTTGATGAACGCGACGCGCTCGGACGCCTCGCCGATGCAGGCGAGCAGGTTGACGCTGGTGCGGCGCTCCTCGTCCATGATGCCCATCTTGATCGTGTTGCGCGGCAGCTTCAGTAAAACTTCGACGCGCGCGAACAGTTCGCTCGCGAACGCGACTTCGGCCGGGCCGTGCATTTTCGGCTTCACGATATAGATCGAGCCGGTGCGCGAATTCAGCTTGTGCTTGCGGTCGTGCAGCGCGCACAGCGAGGTGATCACCGCGTCGAGAATGCCTTCGGGAATCTCGTGGCCGTCTTGAGTCAGCACCGCCGGGTTGGTCATCAAATGGCCGACGTTGCGGATGAAAAGCAGCGAGCGGCCGTGCAGCTTCACCGGCGTCTTGCCGTCCGCGCCGGTGTAGTCGCGATCGGCATTCAGACGGCGCGTAAAGGTCTTGCCGCCCTTCGTGACCTGTTCGGTCAGATCGCCGTTCATCAGGCCGAGCCAGTTGCGATAGAGCTGGACCTTGTCGTCGGCGTCGACGGCGGCCACCGAGTCCTCGCAGTCGATGATCGTGCTCACCGCCGCCTCGACCACCACGTCCTTCACGTGAGCCGCGTCGGTCTTGCCGATCGGATCGTTCGCGTCGATCTGGATTTCGAGGTGCAGGCCGTTGTGCTTGAGCAGCACCGCCGACGGCGCACCCGCTTCGCCCTGATAGCCGATGAACTGCGCGGGCGTCTTGAGTTCGCTCGCGCCGCTCTTCAGCGTGACGAGCAGCTTGCCGCCTTCCACCTTATAAGCCGTCGCGTCCGCGTGCGAGCCGTTCGCGAGCGGCGCGGCCTGATCGAGAAACTTGCGCGCATACGCGATCACCGCCGCGCCGCGCACCGGGTTGAAGGTTTTCTGCCGGTCGGCGCCGTTGCTCTCGGGAATCGCGTCGGTGCCGTACAGCGCGTCGTACAGGCTGCCCCAGCGCGCGTTCGCCGCGTTCAGCGCATAGCGCTGATTCGACAGCGGCACGACCAGTTGCGGGCCGGCCTGCTCGGCGATTTCGGTGTCCACGTGGTCGGTCGTGGCCTTGACGGCGGCTGGCGCCGGCACGATGTAGCCGATGTCTTCGAGAAACGCGCGAAAGGCGCGCGGATCGCGCACCGGGCCCGGATTGGCGCGATGCCAGTTGTCCAGTTCGGTTTGCAGACGGTCGCGCTCGGCGAGCAGCGCGCGGTTTTTGGGCGCCAGCTCGTGCACGAGGGCGTCGAAGCCGGACCAGAACGCGGCGCTGTCGATTCCGGTGCCGGGCAGGGCTTCGGTTTCGACGAACTGGTCGAGATTGGCGGCGACTTGCAGTCCGCCGCGCGGGTTCATCTGAGTCATCGACTGCTCCATCTATCTGAATGAATGGGGCCGATGTGGGGGCATCGGCCCGCGTTGTGCTGCGTTCTTCCGCTTGCCGCGACTCAGGCGGCGATCGCCGCAATGCCCGCGCGGGCGATCTGCGCGTCCTGGTCCGACTTCACGCCCGACACGCCGACCGCGCCGACCACCTGGCCCTCGACGATCACCGGCACGCCGCCTTCCAGCGTGCCTTGCAGCGGCGCGCTCAGGAATGCGGTGCGGCCGTTGTTGATCATGTCTTCGTATACCTTGGTTTCACGGCGGCCGATCGCCGAAGTACGGGCCTTTTCCGTCGCGATGTACGAGCTGGACGGCGCGCTGCCGTCCAGACGCAGCATTCCGAGCGGGTGGCCGCCGTCGTCGACCACCACGATCGCGACGGCCCACTTGTTCTTCTCGGCTTCCGCGCGCGCGGCTTCGAGGATCTGGGTCGTTTCGGCGACGGTCAACACGGGTTTGCTCAGCATGATCGATGTCCTGTTTCGTTTAAGGTAAGGAGGCTTCTACAAGTTCTATCCAATGACGCACCGGCGTGCGCCCCGCGCCGTCCAGGTGCGCCTGGCAGCCGATGTTGGCCGTGACGATCAGCGCCGGCCGGCCGCTTTCCAGCGCGTCGAGCCGGTTGTCGCGCAAGCGCTCGGCCAGCTCGGGCTGGGTGATCGAATACGTGCCCGCCGAACCGCAGCACAGATGCGCGTCGGGCACCGCGGCGAGATCGAAGCCGAGCCGTTGCAGGACCGACTCCACCGCGCCGCCCAGCTTTTGCGCATGCTGCAACGTGCAGGGGCAGTGAAACGCGATCTTCCGCTGCGCGTGTCCGGGCGACGTTGCCGGCAACGCCGCTTGCAGCGTCGCCTGCGAGGGTTCCGCCTGCAAGCGCTCGAGCGGTTCCTCCGCCAGGATCTCGACGAGGTCCCGCGCCAGTTCGCTGACCCGCTGCGCTTTTGACGCATAGCGCGGGTCGTCGCGCAGCAGCTTCCCGTATTCCTTGACGAACGCGCCGCAGCCGCTCGCGGTTTGCACGATCGCCTCGGCGCCGGCTTCGATGGCGGGCCACCACGCGTCGATATTGCGCCGCGCCCGCGCAAGCCCGGCCTCTTGCGCATTCAGATGATAATCGGTCGCCCCGCAGCAGCCGGCCCGCCCGGCATTCACGATGCCGATGCCGAGCCGGTCGAGCACGCGGGCGGCGGCCGCGTTGGTGTTCGGCGACAGCGCGGGTTGCACGCAGCCTTCCAGCATCAGCATGTTGCGCGGATGCCGCGGCGCGGGCCTCGTCTTGGCCCGCGCGCCACGCCTGGGGATTTTACGTCCAAGCGCAGCGGGAAGAAATGGCCGCAGCGTGCGGCCGGTCCTGAGCAGCGCGTCGAACACCGCCGGATGCGGGATCACGCGGCGCAAACCCTCGCGCAGCAGGCGTTCGGACGCGGGCCGGCGAATCCGCCGTTCCAGTTCCGCGCGGCCGATATCGAGCAGCGCGTGATACGTGACGCCCGACGGGCAGGTGGTTTCGCAGTTGCGGCAAGTCAGGCAGCGGTCGAGGTGCAACTGGGTTTTGCGCGTGACCGGCTCGCCTTCGAGCATCTGTTTGATCAGATAGATGCGTCCGCGCGGGCCGTCGAGTTCGTTGCCGAGTAGCTGATAGGTCGGGCAGGTCGCGTTGCAGAAGCCGCAATGCACGCAGGAGCGCAGAATCTGTTCGGCTTCGTCCGCGCGCGCCAGGGTTTGGGCGGCGTCGCTGAGATTGGTTTGCATGGTGTGGGTTCGCCTTCGGTATTCACAGAGCCGCGCTCATCGAGCGGCGCGCATGGTCACAGGCCGGCATACAGACGGCCCGGATTGAACAGGCCGCGCGGGTCGAGTTGCTGTTTGAGTTGCCGATGAAAACGCAGCAGCGCCGCGGGCAGCGGCGCGAACGGTTCGGCGTGCGCGTGCGGTGTGAAGCAGGTGGCATGACCGCCGGCGGCATGCGCGATCTGGCGGATCGTTGCGGCCGGCGCATCGCTTTTCAGCCAGCGTTGCGCGCCGGCCCAGTCGAGCAATGTGTCGCCCGGCAGCGGCACGAGCGGCGACGCGTTCGGCAATGAGAGGCGCCACAGCGGACGCGGGTCGTCGAAAAAACCCAGACGATGCTCGCGCAATGCGTCCCAGAAGCGTGGATCGAGTTCGTCGCCGCCGATGCGATCTCTTGCCGACGCCACCGACCCCGCACCGCCTTCGAGCCGCACATGCAAGCGGCCGTCGACGTGACATGCGCCGCTTACCGGCAACGCCGCGCGGCGCCATGCCGACAGCTCGCGCAGCGCTTCGCCCGCGTCGAGATCGAGCGTGAGGCTGCCGGATGCGCGCGGTTTCGGCAGCACCTTCAGCGAGACTTCGGTGATGAGGCCAAGACAGCCGAAGCTGCCGGCCAGCAGCCGCGACACGTCATAGCCCGCCACGTTCTTCATGACTTCGCCGCCGAAGCGCAGATGCTTCGCGTGACCGGTGATCACGCGGCAGCCCAGCACGAAATCGCGCACCGAGCCCGACCACGGACGGCGCGGCCCGGCAAGACCCGCGGCCACCATCCCGCCGACGGTGGCCGCGCCGAATGCGGGCGGCTCGCACGGCAGCATCTGGCCGGCGGCGTCGAGCGCGGCGTTCAACTCCGCGAGCGGCGTGCCGGCGCGCGCGATGATGACGAGTTCGGTCGGGTCGTAGCCGACCACGCCGCGATGCGGGCGCGTGTCGATCGGCGTGCCTTCGACGGGCCGGCCGAGCAGCGCCTTGCTGTTGCCGCCGCGAATCGCCAGCGGCGTGCCGCGTTCGAACGCTTGCGCGACTTCGGCGACGAGCCGTTCGCTATCGTCCATCGAGACTGCTTCGATCAGCATCAGAAACGCTCCAGTTCGGGAAAGGGCAGTGCGCCGTGATGCACGTGCATCGAGCCGAATTCGGCGCAGCGGTGCAGCGTCGGTACGTTCTTGCCGGGGTTCAGCAGGCCGCTCGGGTCGAATGCGGCTTTCAGCGCGTGGAAGAACGACAGTTCGTCGCTGTTGAACTGCGCGCACATCTGGTTGATTTTTTCGCGGCCCACGCCATGCTCGCCGGTGATGCTGCCGCCTACCGCCACGCACAGTTCGAGGATCTTCGCGCCGAGCGCTTCGGCGCGTTCGGTTTCGCCGGGCGCGTTCGCATCGAACAGGATCAGCGGATGCATGTTGCCGTCGCCGGCATGGAACACGTTGGCAACGCGCAGACCGTATTGCGTCGACAGATCTTCGATGCCCTTGAGCACGCGCGGCAATTCGCGGCGCGGGATCGTGCCGTCCATGCAGTAGTAGTCGGGCGAGATGCGGCCCACGGCGGGGAACGCATTCTTGCGGCCCGCCCAGAAACGCTGGCGCTCGGCTTCGTCTTTGGCGACGCGGATATCCGTCGCGCCCGCCGCGCGCAGCAGCGCTTCCACGCATGCCACGTCTTCCTGCACGTCGCTTTCCACGCCGTCGACTTCGCACAGCAGGATCGCTTCGGCATCGACTGGATAGCCCGCGTGGATGAAATCTTCCGCCGCGCGGATCGCGAGGTTGTCCATCATTTCGAGGCCGCCCGGAATCACGCCCGCGCCGATGATCCGCGCGACCGCCGCGCCGGCCTTTTCCACGTCGTCGAAACTCGCGAGCAGCACTTTCGCGCTTTGCGGCCTGGTGAGCAGCTTCACGGTCACTTCCGTGACGATGCCGAGCATGCCTTCCGAGCCGGTGAAGAGTGCGAGGTAGTCGAAGCCGGGGGCGTCGAGCGCTTCGGAGCCGAGCGTGATGCGCTCGCCGTCGATGGTGAGAATCTCCAGCTTGAGGATGTTGTTCACCGTCAGCCCGTATTTCAGGCAGTGCACGCCGCCCGCGTTCTCCGCGACATTGCCGCCGATCGAACAGGCGATCTGCGACGACGGGTCCGGCGCGTAGTAGAGGCCATGCGGCGCGGCGGCCTGCGAGATCGCGAGATTGCGCACGCCGGGTTGCACGCGGGCCACGCATGCGTCGGGATCGACTTCGAGAATGCGATTAAAGCGCGCCATCACCAGCAGAATGCCTTTGTCCAGCGGCAATGCGCCGCCCGACAAGCCGGTGCCGGCGCCGCGCGCGACCACCGGAATCTCATGCTCGCTGGCGAATTTCAGCAGCGCCTCGACGTGTTCCACCTTGTCGGGCAACGCGACCAGCATCGGCGTCGCGCGATAGGCGGCGAGGCCGTCGCATTCGAACGGCCGCAGGTCTTCCTGCTCGTGCAGCAGTTCCATGCCGGGAATCAGCGCGTGCAGCCGCGCGACGACGGTGGCTTTGTCGTGCGTCGCAAGCGGGCCGTCGACGCGCTCGTCGTAGTGATAGCTCATGTGGGGGTCTCCTGGCGCGGCGCTTCAAGCTGGCGGAATGCCCGTGGGCAACGGCGCGCGAACGTGTCTCTGGCGGGATTGTTGCGGCTATGCCGGCCTGTGTCGATGGGGCGCCGAAGTGGTCGTACCAGTTTTTGATTGGGCGTTTGGCGGGCATTTCTCCTTAAAGTGCCTGAATTGAGGCGCTTGCGAGAGGATATGCACACATCGCGTGCTAGCATTTGAAATTGGTCGTACCAGTGAGATTGAAACCATGCAGACAGCGGATCTTGAGAGCGCAAGGCAAGTGGCGGACGTGGTGGCCGAGCGTATCGAACGCCTGATCGTCGACGGCGTGCTGAAAACCGGGCAGGCGCTGCCCTCCGAACGGCGCTTGACCGACAAGCTGGGCGTCTCGCGCACGGCGCTGCGCGAAGGGCTCAAGCTGCTGCGGGCGCGCGGCATCATCGAGACTTCGCACGGCAGGGGTTCGTTCGTCGCGAGTCTCACCGCGCAGCCCGCGCTCACGCCGATGATGCATCTGCTCGGCTCGCAGCCGCGCACGCTCTACGATCTGTTCGAGGTGCGCGGCATGCTCGAGGCGGAGTCCGCGCGGCTCGCGGCGCTGCGCGGCACGCCCGCCGACTTCGTGCTGATCACGCGCCGCTATGAGGAAATGCTCGCGGCGCACGGCAAGGAGACGAGCGCCTCCACGCACGCGCGGCTCGATCACGCGTTTCATCTCGCGATCTGCGAGGCCTCGCATAACCCGGTGCTGGTGCATACCTTGAGTTCGCTGACCGACTTGCTGCTGAGCTCGGTGTTCGCATCGGTGAACAATCTCTATCATCGCGAGCCGCACAAGCGCGTGATCGACCGGCAGCATGCGCGGCTCTATAACGCCGTGACCGGCAAGCTGCCGGAACAGGCGCGCCGGGCCGCGGCCGATCACATCAAGAGCGTGTGCGCGAATCTGCGTGAAATCGAGCAGGAGGAACAGCGGCTCGTGCGCGCCACGTTGCGGCTGGAAGGGTGGGAGTGAGCGGCGCGAAGATGGCGCGCTAGCGGCACGGGGGTAGCACGAAGATGGCACGTTCGCGGCACAAGGGCAGCACAGGCGCGGCACGAAGATGGCACGTTCGCGGCGCGAGGGCAGCACAGGCGCGGCGCAAGCGCGGCACGAAGATGACACGTTCGCGGCACAAGGGCAGCGCAAGCGCGGCGCAAGCACGGCACAAGCACGGCACAAGCACGGCACGAATGCGGCGCAAGCATGGCACGAAGAGCACGTTCGCGGTACAAGGGCAGCGCAAGCGCGGCGCGAATGCAGCGCAAGCGCCGCACGATGAGGCACGAAGGTGGCACAGGCGCGGCAGGATCGAAGCGCAAGCGGCGTCACCTTCGCTTCGACTCGAATGCGGGCGGCCCCGTCCATACACCTCCGCGAGACGCTACGACAAAGCGCGTAGGCACTTTACAATCGAGCCTCGACAAAAAAATCGCGTGTCCCGCACGCCCCCCACATCATGCCGACCATCAGCGAGCTTTTCGTCTATCCGATCAAATCCTGCGCGGGCATTGCGTTGAATGAAGCGCGCCTTCACGCCACCGGCCTCGAATACGACCGCGGCTGGATGGTGGTCGACGCGAGCGGCGCGATGCTCACGCAGCGCGCGTATCCGCGCATGGCGCTGATCAAGGTGGAGTTCGGCGAACGGGAACTGGTGATCCGCGCGCCCGGCATGAGCGAACTGCGCACGCCGCTCGACGCCGCGCAATTGCATGCGCCGCAAAAAGTGCAAACCGTCGTGTGGCGCGACGCGGCCTACGGACTCGACACAGGCGCCGCGAGCGCCGCGTGGTTCTCGAACTTTCTCGGCTTGCCGGCGCGACTGTTACGCTTCGATCCCGAGCGCGAACGCACCGTCGATCCCGAGTACACCGGCAGCACCGGCGGCGCGACCACGCATTTCGCCGACGGCTTTCCGCTGCTGTTGATCGGTCAGGCTTCGCTCGACGATCTGAACGTGCGTCTGAACAGCAAGGGCGCGCCGTCGATTCCGATGAGCCGGTTCCGTCCCAACATCGTGCTGACCGGACTGGATGCGTACGAGGAGGATTACGTCGAAAGCCTGAGCATCGAGCATGCCGAAGGGCAGCAGGAGCAGGGCGTGCAATTGCAACTGGTCAAGCTGTGCGCGCGCTGTCCGATGCCGACCATCGACCAGGCGAAGGGCGCGCCCGATCCCGATTGGCCGAACGAGCCGACCGACACGCTGAGCGTCTACCGGGCGAACCCGCAGCGCGGCGGCAAGGTGACGTTCGGCAACAATGCGCTCGTCGCGCGCGGCGCCGGCGCGTGGCTGCGGGTCGGCCAGGCGGTGGAAGCGGAAATCGGTTTCGGCGATTAGCCGATCAGGCGACAGATCGGGCGTGGGGACCGGGAGTCGAAGCAGGCCGCCGGATCAGCCGGCGGCGTCATGCGCCAATCATGTGCCGTTCATGTGCCCGTCAGCGCGGCGAGGATGACCGGCATCGGCGTCGGCTTGACGAAATGGTGATCGAAGCCCGAGCGCAGCGAGTCGTTCCTGTCGTCGGGACAAGCGAGGCCGGTCACGGCCACCAGCGTCGGCGCGGGCGTGTCGCCCACGTTGCGGATGCACCGCGCCACCGAGCGTCCGTCGAGGCGCGGCATCTCCACGTCGAGCAAGGCGGCGGCCGGGTGCCACGCGCAATACTGCGCGAGCGCGTCGAGCCCGTTCTCCGCGGTCCGAACGTCGAAACCATGAGCGACGAAGAAAAGGGCGTAGGCGGCCAGCAGGTTCGCATCGTCGTCCGCGATCAGCAGCCGCGCAGCCAGGGGACTCGAAGCTAAGTGACTCGACATCGGGCTTCCTCGGATTGCATTCCCTGTGTAGAACAACAGAGCGAGCAATTTGAAGTCCCGATTCAGGCGTCGCCGGGGCCGCGCATTGACGCGGCTTTCGCGAGGCAGCGGCCACCGCCCGGTGAAGAAATTGCCATTGGCGATGAAAGACGGCCATATGGTTGCATCGTGCGGCTCTCGTGCCTCATGCGGCTTGTGCTGCTTGTGCGCCTCTTGTGGCTCATGTGGCAGGTGCGCCTCGTGCCGCTCGTGCGCCTGGCGGGGTTCGTCCCGCGTCAGGCGGCCCTCGCGGTCGCCTCCCGCCCACGCGACTCGCCCGCATCCGCGGCGGTGACGCCCTCGCGCGACGCGTCGGCGTCCTGCGCCCTCGGTTCGACGCTCTCGCCGATCGCATCCCCCACCAGAATCACCGCCGGACTGCCGAAGCCCGCGCTCGCGGCGTCGGCGGCCAGCCGGTCGAGGCGCGTGAGCAGACGCCGCTCGTCGGCCCCGCCCGCCCACTGCACGACGGCGGCCGGCGTGTCGGCCGGCAGGCTCGCGAGCAGCACGCCGGCGAGGCTCTCGATGCGCCGCATCCCCATGTAGATCGCCAGCGTGGTGCGGGTCGCGGCGAGCGCGGCCCAGTCCGGCTCGCCGTGGTCCTCGGTGTGGGCGGTGACGAAGCTCACGCCGTGGCAATGGCGCCGGTGCGTCAGCGAGACGCCGAGCCCCGCCGCGGCGGCGAAGCCCGACGAGATGCCGTTGACGATCTCCACCGTGATGCCCGCGCCGCGCAACGCCGCGAGTTCCTCGCCGGCGCGTCCGAACAGCAGCGCCTCGCCGCCTTTCACGCGGACCACGTGCAAGCCCTTGAGCGCATAACGCTGCATCAGCCGTTCGATGAACGCTTGCGGCGTGGAGCGGCAGCCGCCGCGCTTGCCGACGCGAATCACGCGCGCTTGCGGCGCGAGCGTCACGATCTCGGGATTGGCGAGGTCGTCGAGCAGCACGACGTCGGCGGCCGCCAGCGCTTTCGCGGCCTTGAGGGTGAGAAGGTCGAGATCGCCTGGGCCGGCGCTCAATAACGTGACCTTGCCGGGTTGGGTGTTCATCGCGGTGTCCTTAGCCTGTGTGTCTGTCCTTGCCGACGGCAGCCGTCGCGTCGGCGTCGAATAAAAAAACGGCGTCCGCCCGTGACTGGTCACGAGGGGACGCCGTTGTCCGTGTTCCTGCTGCTTGCGGTATTCCTGCGGAGCGGGGCGAGGCACTGCGCTGTGTCTCGCCTGTCGACCGTGTGGGCCGCGTTCGCTCCGTCATCGGCTGCGTTGCCGATGACGCCGGCATTCGCTCATGCAAATACCACGCCACCCGCGCGGCCTGGCTTGCCGCGCTGTTTGCCGAGCGCTTGCCGCGCCGTGGCCGCAGGGCCGGAAAACACGCCGTCCACCCACCCGCCGCGCCCCCATGCGTGCCCGCTTCCCGCACGCGCCGGGTGCTGCGTCGCACCAAGCGTGTGCTTGCCTGCCTCAAAACCAATCGTCAGACCGCTGCGCCGCACGTCTGTGCGATTCGCCGCCAAGTCCCGCCGCACAGCGCTCGCGCGGCCTTTCCACGCAATTGGCACAGCCTTTGCATTAAGCCCTGCCATCGGACCAACGAGGGTCCGGCGCGAGCGCAACAACAAGGCGCTCGCCGCAGTACAGGTCAGGACAACGGCGTCCCCCGAATTCAGTCATCGACTGGGTTCGCGGGACGCTTTTTTATTTTCCGAATCACTTTCGCCATCTGCCACGCGGCGGCGAACCCAGCCCAGCACATTGAGGAAAGCGCGGTCATGAAAATCATCGTTATCGGTCACGGGATGGTCGGTCACAAACTGGTCGAATGCCTCGCGCAGGACGCGGCGCACGGCCTCGACATCACGGTGCTGTGCGAGGAACCGCGTCCCGCCTACGACCGCGTGCATCTGTCCGAATTCTTCTCGGGCAAGAGCGCGGACGACCTGTCGCTGGTCGAGCCCGGTTTCTTCGAGCGCCAGAACGTGCTGCTGAAGCTGAACGCGAAGGCCGTCTCGATCGACCGCGCCGCGCGC
>NZ_FRAB01000030.1 GCF_900142195.1 Paraburkholderia terricola | reverse complement strand
TCAGTTCAATGCCTGTTACTGTTTTTCGGTTGTTTTACCAACCGGTCGCTCACTCAACGTACTGACGAATGATCATCCTGTCTTTCAACAGGAAAACCTTCCTTTCATTACTGTGTGAGACTTGATACTTTCGCTTCCGGCAGACCCCGAAGAATCCACCGCGCGCCGCGCATCAAGCGCCCACACTTATCGGCTGTTAGTTTTTAAAGATCGGTTACGCATTCACCACCGTCACGACGCCCACTTCAACCACCCGGCACCGCTTCGTTCTGCGTCGCTGCATCTGCAGCAGAGAAACGAGATTATGGAGAACTTCCGTCACGCCGTCAACAGGTTTTTCCAACTTTCTAACCCGTCCGACCCGCCGCAAACCCCCGCCATTGCTGGCTCTCCCGCTTCCCGCGCCCCGCTGTCCGGGGCACGAAAGAGCGAGATTCTAGCGACCCCGAACGGGCCTTGCAAGCGTTATTTTGACAAACGTATTAACGATGTTTGAAAACCGGTTTGCGCTTCTCCACGAAAGCGGCCATCCCTTCCTTCTGGTCTTCCGTCGCGAAGAGCGAATGGAATAGGCGGCGCTCAAAATGCACGCCTTCTGCAAGCGTCGTTTCATATGCGCGGTTGACCGACTCCTTCACCATCATCACTGCCGGCAGCGGAAATTCAGCGATGGTCGCAGCCGCGGCGATGGACTCCTCGATCAGAGATGCGGCAGGAATGACGCGCGAAACGAGTCCGGCACGTTCGGCTTCCGCGGCATCCATAAAACGCGCGGTCAGGCAGAGGTCCATTGCCTTCGCCTTTGAGACGGCGCGCGGTAGCCGCTGCGTGCCGCCGGCACCCGGCATGATGCCGAGCTTGATTTCCGGTTGACCGAACTTTGCTGTATCGGCGGCGAAAATGATGTCGCACATCATCGCCAATTCGCAGCCACCGCCGAGGGCGAAGCCTGACACCGCTGCAATGATCGGCTTGCGGATGGAGCGCACCGCTTCCCAGTTGCGCGTGATGTAGTCGCCTTTATAGACGTCCATATACGTATAGGTCGACATCATGCCGATGTCGGCGCCCGCCGCGAACGCCTTCTCGCTGCCGGTAATCACGATCGCACCGATGGCGTCATCACCATCGAACTCGCGCAGTGCCTTTCCCAACTCGTCCATCAGCGCATCGTTCAAGGCGTTCAGCGCATTCGGACGATTCAACGTGACCAAACCGACCCGCCCTCGCGCCTCAACCAGAATATTTTCGTAAGCCATGCCCGCCTCCTAATCGATTAGTTCCCGCGCGAAAACGCTTCGCGCCGTCGTTCCAGTAATGCTACCATTCACAAACCAACCGGTCGGTCAATTATTCGACAGGGTTTTCTCAACGCACAGCCAAGCCCCTCTGCCATGACACACCCCCTATTCGCGAAGCACGAAGACACGTTGCAAAAGGCCCTCACCGCCATCGAGACGCGTGGCTACTGGAGTCCGTTCGTCGAGATGCCCAGTCCGAAAGTGTACGGGGAAACAGCTAATGCGGACGGCGAAGCCGCCTTCAAAGCACATCTGAACAAAGTCTTCGAACTGGACCAACCGTCCACCGGAGAAACCGTCGGCGCGGAGGTCTCGCCGTTCGGGTTTCCGCTCGGCGTGCGCTATCCGAAGGCGGATCCCGACGCACTCATTGCCGCAGCCGCCGAGGCGCAGCGCGACTGGCGTGGAGCCGGTCCGCAGGCATGGGTCGGCGTATGCCTGGAAATTCTGGCGCGCGTGAATCGCTCCAGCTTTGAAATCGGCTATAGCGTGATGCACACAACCGGGCAGGCATTCATGATGGCCTTTCAGGCCGGCGGCCCGCACGCGCAAGACCGCGCGCTTGAGGCGGTCGTGTATGCGTGGGACCAACTACGCAGTATTCCGGCCGACGCCCACTGGGAAAAACCGCAAGGCAAGAACCCGCCGCTCTCCATGCACAAGCGTTACACCGTCGTACCGCGCGGCACGGGGCTGGTACTCGGCTGCTGCACGTTCCCGACATGGAACGGCTATCCGGGCCTTTTCGCCGATCTCGCCACCGGCAACACGGTCATCGTCAAGCCGCACCCCGGCGCGATCCTGCCTCTCGCGCTGACCGTACGAATCGCGCGTGACGTGTTGCGCGAAGCCGGTTTCGATCCGAACGTCGTCACGTTGCTGGCCACCGAGCCGAACGACGGTGCGCTTGTCCAGGATCTGGCCGTGCGTCCGGAAATCAAGCTCATCGACTTCACGGGTAGCACGCAGAACGGCACGTGGCTCGAGCGCCATGCGCACCAGGCGCAGGTCTATACCGAGAAAGCCGGCGTCAACCAGATCGTGATCGATTCGGTCGACGACATCAAAGCCGTTGCCCGCAACATCGCCTTCTCACTTGCGTTGTATTCGGGCCAGATGTGCACGGCGCCGCAAAACATCTATGTGCCGCGCGGCGGCATTCGCGCCGCTGATGGCACGCTGAGCTTCGACGAGGTCGCGCAGGCCATTGCCGGCGCGGTGCAAAAACTGGTGGCCGACCCGGCCCGCGCAGTCGACCTGCTTGGGGCGATTCAAAACGACGGCGTCATCCGGCGCATCGAGGAAGCGGACCAGCTCGGCCGCGTTCTGGTCGAAAGCCAAGCGCTCGAACATCCGACTTTTGCCGGCGCGCGCGTGCGTACCCCGCTCTTGCTGCAACTGGATGCCGCCCATGATCACGCCAGCTTCACGAAGGAATGGTTCGGCCCGATTTCGTTCGTGATCGCCACGGATTCGACCGCACAATCTCTCGAACTGGCCGGCGCAATCGCCGCCGAGCACGGCGCGCTGACACTGTCGGTCTATAGCACCGACGAAGCCGTGCTCGAAGCTGCTCACGAGGCATCGATCCGCGGCGGCGTCGCACTGTCTATCAATCTGACGGGCGGCGTATTCGTCAACCAGTCGGCGGCCTTTTCCGACTTCCACGGCACCGGCGCAAACCCGGCGGCCAATGCCGCGCTGACCGACGCCGCCTTCGTCGCCAACCGCTTCCGCGTGGTTCAAAGCCGCGTTCATGTTGAACCCAAAGCAGCGCCGGCGGTAGCTGGCTGAACGACATAAGACGGAAGCACAGCGTTCGTCTTATGCCGTTTGGCCGAATGGACCGCGCTGTACGCCCCAACTAACATGAGACATCGAATCGGCATCTCGCGCCGATTCCTTTCGGCAGGAACCCATATGAACGACGCTTTCATTTGCGACGCGATTCGCACCCCAATCGGCCGCTACGGCGGCGCCCTGAAGGATGTCCGCGCCGACGACCTCGGCGCGGTGCCGATCAAGGCGCTGATCGAGCGCAATCCGGGCGTCGACTGGCGAACGCTCGACGACGTGATCTACGGTTGCGCCAATCAGGCCGGCGAAGACAACCGCAACGTCGCGCGCATGTCTGCGTTGCTGGCCGGTTTGCCCACTGAGGCGCCCGGCGCAACCATCAATCGCCTGTGCGGCTCGGGCATGGATGCGGTCGGCACCGCCGCTCGCGCGATCAAGGCGGGCGAGGCGCGTCTGATGATCGCCGGCGGCGTCGAAAGCATGACGCGCGCGCCGTTCGTCATGGGCAAGGCCGCCAGCGCGTTTTCGCGGCAAGCCGGGATCCACGACACCACCATCGGCTGGCGCTTCATCAATCCGCTGATGAAACGCCAGTACGGCGTGGACTCGATGCCTGAAACCGCGGAGAACGTCGCTGTCGAATTCGGTATCAGCCGCGCGGACCAGGACGCGTTTGCCCTCGCAAGCCAGCAAAAGGCGGCCCGCGCGCAGCGCGACGGCACGTTGGCTCAGGAAATCGTCGGCGTTGAAATTGCACAGAAGAAAGGCGATCCCGTGCGCGTGACGCTCGACGAACATCCACGGGAAACTTCGCTCGAAAGCCTGGGCAAGCTCAAGGGCGTGGTTCGTCCGGACGGTAGCGTGACCGCCGGCAATGCGTCAGGCGTGAACGACGGCGCATGCGCACTGCTGCTCGCGAACCAGCAAGCTGCCGATCAATACGGCCTGCGTCGCCGCGCCCGCGTGGTGGGCATGGCAACGGCGGGCGTCGAGCCACGCGTCATGGGTATCGGGCCCGCGCCGGCTACACAAAAGCTCATCAGGCAACTCGGCATGACGCTCGACCAGTTCGACGTGATCGAACTCAATGAGGCCTTCGCATCACAGGGCCTAGCCGTTCTCCGCACGCTCGGTCTGCGCGATGACGATCCGCGCGTCAATCCGAACGGCGGAGCGATTGCGCTTGGCCACCCGCTTGGCGCATCGGGCGCGCGTCTGATCACGACCGCGCTGTATCAACTCGAACGAAGCAATGGCCGCTTTGCACTTTGCACGATGTGTATCGGCGTGGGCCAAGGCATTGCGTTGGTGATCGAGCGGCTCTGACGGCGGCACCGCAGCGCCCATCGATCAAAGACACTTTGAGAGGAGACACCCAATGTCGTATGAAGCGATCCGCGTGCACATCGACGCATCCAGCCATGTTGCGACCATCACGCTAAACCGCCCGGACAAGCTCAATAGCTTCACGCGCGCAATGCATCAGGAACTGAGCGCGGCACTCGACGAGGTCGAAGCCTCCGGCGCGCGCGCCCTCGTCCTGACCGGCGCGGGACGCGGCTTCTGCGCGGGCCAGGACCTGGCGGACCTCGACTTCACGCCCGGCGCGATGACCGATCTGGGGGCACTGATCGATGAATATTTCAATCCGTTGATTCGCCGCCTGCAAGCGCTGCCGCTGCCAGTGATCGCGGCAGTCAACGGCACGGCTGCCGGCGCCGGCGCCAACCTCGCGCTGGCTTGCGACCTTGTGCTCGCGGCCCGCTCCGCAAGCTTCATTCAGGCTTTCGTGAAGATCGGCCTCGTGCCGGACTCCGGCGGCACCTGGTTTCTACCGCAACGCATCGGCATGGCGCGAGCCTTGGGGCTCGCCGTCACCGGCGACAAACTGGGCGCGGAGAAAGCCGAAAGTTGGGGCTTGATCTGGCAAGCCGTCGACGACGCGGAGCTCGCCTCCAGCGCGGCGCAACTCGCCGCAACACTCGCACAGCAACCAACGCGCGCGATTGCCGCGATCAAACAGGCGATGCGCGCCGGCGCGACGCAAACGCTCGATCAGCAACTCGATCTGGAGCGCGATTTGCAACGCCAACTCGGGGCGTCCCACGATTACGCGGAAGGCGTGCAAGCCTTCGTCGAAAAACGCGCGCCGCGTTTCGAGGGCCGCTGACATGTCCACGCAACCAAACCGTCCCGAGCAGACGACGCCGGATGAACTCGCCCGCGCAACCGCCGCCGCCATGTACGAGAACGACGCATGCAGCCGGGCGCTCGGCCTCGAGATCGTCGAGGTGCGCCAAGGCTATGCGCGTCTGCGCATGGTCGTGCGCGACGATTTTCTGAACGGCCATCAGATTTGCCACGGTGGCCTGATTTTCACGCTCGCCGATTCGGCGTTCGCGTTTGCCTGCAACACGTACAACATCAACACGGTCGCATCCGGCTGCTCGATCGAGTTTTTACGGCCGGTTGAAGGCGGCGACGTGCTGATAGCGGAGGCCATCGAGCAAACGCTGAGCGGCCGAACCGGCATCTACGATATTCGCGTCACGAACCGCGCGGAGGAAACCGTCGCAATGTTCCGCGGTAAGTCCGCGCAAATAAAAGGCAAGCTGATTCCCACGGGCGATTAATCGGCCGAGGGCGCGGCAATCAGGAGGCAACCGTACGCCAACCACCCGGCCGCCCCGCAGCAAATCCACAAGAGATTGCGCGGCACCGCGCCGGCTCATTGGCACCACGTCCATAAATAGCAGACAGTCCCCGGTTTTTTGCGCGAGCGCGCCGCACACCAGACGACTCAAGCATTGAGGCAGCAAGGAGACATTCGATGACTACCGCCCTTCCGCTCGATCCGATCGAGACCGCCAGCCGCGACGAACTTGCCGCGCTTCAACTCGAACGGCTCAAATGGTCGCTGAATCATGCGTATGAAAATTCGCCGGTGTATCAGCGCAAATTTGATGAAGCCGGCGTTCACCCAAGCGAGGTGAAAACGCTTGCGGACCTGGCGCGCTTTCCCTTCACCACGAAGAAGGATCTGCGCGACAACTACCCGTTCGGCATGTTCGCGGTGCCGCAGGAACAGATCTCACGAATCCACGCGTCGTCCGGTACGACCGGCAAGCCGACCGTGGTCGGCTACACGGCGCGCGATATCGATACGTGGGCGAATCTCGTCGCGCGTTCGATCCGCGCCGCCGGCGCGAAGCGCGGCGACAAGGTTCACGTGAGCTACGGCTACGGTCTCTTCACGGGCGGCCTCGGCGCGCACTACGGCGCGGAGCGCGCAGGGCTCACCGTCATCCCGTTCGGCGGCGGCCAGACCGAAAAGCAGGTGCAGCTGATTCAGGATTTTCGGCCCGACATCATCATGGTCACGCCGAGCTACATGCTTTCGATTGCCGACGAGCTCGAGCGGCAAGGCATCGATCCGGCGACTTGCTCGCTGCGTCTCGGCATCTTCGGCGCGGAACCGTGGACCAACGACATGCGCCATGCGATCGAAAAGCGCATGGGCATCGACGCTGTCGATATCTACGGCTTATCCGAAGTGATGGGGCCCGGCGTGGCGTCGGAGTGTGTGGAAACGAAAGACGGCCCGACCATCTGGGAAGACCATTTCTATCCCGAGATCATCGACCCTGAAACCGGCCAGGTGTTGCCGGACGGCGAACTCGGCGAACTGGTGTTCACGTCGTTGACCAAGGAAGCGCTGCCGATCATTCGCTACCGGACTCGCGATCTCACGCGCCTCCTGCCGGGCAGCGCCCGCACCATGCGTCGAATGGAAAAAATCACCGGGCGCTCGGACGACATGATGATCGTGCGCGGCGTGAACGTGTTCCCGACACAGATCGAGGAATTGCTGCTCAAGCAGCACGCTCTCGCGCCGCACTACCAGATCGTGCTCACCAAGGAAGGTCCGCTCGACGTGCTGACGTTAAACGTGGAGCCCTGCGCGGAGACGGCGCCAGATACCGTCGCGTTGAACACGGCAAAGCAGGCGCTGGCGTACGACATCAAGGCGCTGATCGGCGTAAGCGCCGTGGTGAATGTGCTGGCGGTGAACGGGATAGAGCGGTCGGTGGGAAAGGCCCGCCGGGTAGTGGACAAGCGTAAGTCGGGGCTTTAGGCCAGGCGGCCGGCGCCGCACCCAATTGCGGCGCCGGGACTGCAACGTTAGCCAACGTTAGGCACTTCAATGCCCACGCGACACGCGGCGGCCTTGCCTCTGGGGAAAACCGCTGCGCTCGCTACCGTTAGCTCATCACGAATTCGGCAGCAACAACCACATCCGGCCACCCTGCTTCATCTTGCCGGCCAAATCGCCGGCGTCGTCGCCCAGCCCCCAGAAGTAATCGGCGCGCACGCCGCCCCTGATCGCGGAACCCGTGTCTTGTGCGAAGACGAGGCGATTCATCGGCGAGTTCGTCAGCGGACGCGTGGTCTGCAAGAACACCGGCGTACCGAGCGGAATGGACGCCGGATCGACCGCGATCGACCGCTCCGGCGTCAGCGGCACACCGAGCGCGCCGATCGGACCGTCCGCGCCGCCGCCAGGCACGCTCTCGCCGGACGGCATCTCCCGGAAAAACACGAAGCGCGGATTGGTATCGAGCAGCGCATCGACCCGCGCCGGATTCGCGCGCGCCCATGCCTTGATTCCCTGCATGGTGGCCTGCGAAGGCGTGAGTTCGCCACGATCCAGCAGCCACCGCCCGATCGACTTGTACGGCTGATTGTTGGTGCCGCCAAAGCCGACCCGCATCACGCTGCCGTCTTCCATCACGATGCGCCCCGAGCCCTGCACTTGGAGGAAAAACGCTTCGATCGGGTCGTCGACCCACACCAGTTCGTTGCCGTTGAGCACGCCGGAACGCTCCAGTTGCGCACGCGCCGGCAGCGGCGCGCCCGCACGATAACCGGACGGCCAGCGATACAGCGCCGTTTGATACACGCCGTGCCGCGTACGCGAACCGCGCAGCAACGGCTCGTAGTAACCGGTGACGAGACCGTCGAGCGTGCCGTCGTTATTCGCTAGCTGGAATGGCGTGAAATAGGCTTCAAAAAACGCCCGCGCACTGGTGACGTCGAGGTCGTCGATTTGCGACGCCGCGGCA
Organism: Paraburkholderia terricola; assembly: GCF_900142195.1. Taxonomy (GTDB): domain Bacteria; phylum Pseudomonadota; class Gammaproteobacteria; order Burkholderiales; family Burkholderiaceae; genus Paraburkholderia; species Paraburkholderia terricola. Next base: position 79,462 of record NZ_FRAB01000030.1, on the reverse strand, counting down.
CAAGCACGAGCCCAGTTCGATTGACGCGCCAGCCTCACGCAGTTTTGCCGCAAAGCGGCCGTCGCGCCGATCAGCGAATCATCTTGCCAGCCCGGCACTTGCTGCCAGGCCACCGCCGTGAGCCGCGCCGGGGCGATCTGCCCGGGTATGATCGCGGCGCCCGTGGGCGGCGAGACCGAGGGCCGTACCGTGCCTCCGCCGCCGCAGGACGCCAGCATCACCGCAACCGAAAGCGCCCCGAGCCACGCTCCGGCCGTGCGGACAAAACGCATACAATGTTCGTTCTTGATGGAAACCGCCATGTCTGATCTGTTCGACGAATACCCAATGCTCATCTTCGCGCTGGAATCGCTTCTCGCGCTCTTCCTGCTCGTCTTTATCGTTGTGTGGACGTCGTCAGGCAAGAAGAAAGCCGCACGCGCCAACGATAACCAACAGTCCAAGCAGCAAAAAACGCGGTAAAGCTGGGCGCTCAACCGCGCAATGGACTGTTTAAAGACCGCGGGTTACGCCCCCGGTTCAATGCAACGTGCGCGGCATGCGCAAGATGAACTCCGGCACCGGCGCATCGAAACGCTCACCGTCTTCCGCCACGCAAAAATACTCGCCGCGCATGGTGCCGACCGGCGTGGCGATAACCGCCCAACTCGTATATTCGAAGTGCTCGCCCGGTTTGAGCAGCGGCTGATGGCCGACCACGCCCAGGCCCTTCACTTCCTGCACGTTATTGTCGCTGTCGGTAATCACCCAATGACGCGCAATCAACTGCGCGGGCACCTGGCCGCTGTTACGGATAGTCAGCGTGTATGCGAACGCATACTGGCGGCGCTCCGGGTCCGACTCTTCGGGCAGATATTGCACCCGCGCCGAGACGCTGAATTCGTACTGGCTCATCGTGATTCCGATCTGGTGAAACAGGTGTGAAAAATCGCGGAAAGCCCTAGCGCCAATGGTTTGCGGGCGCATCGGCGAAGTGGCGCTTGATGGATTGGCATTCTGCTTCATGCGCGGCACGCCCGCAACCGGACAAATCCTCTGGCCAAGGGCGACTCAGGCGTTTTGTCACCTGGTGTATCACCCACGCGGTTCGAACCGCAGCCGGCCTTGGACCGCCCGTCAGCCATGCGCGAACCATACGCGCGCCACGCGCAAGCCGCCTGCAAGCCGCCCGCAAGCCGGTTCAGAACCGCACAAAACGGTAAAATAGCGCTTTCCCGCTTGCCTCCGCCTCCCGCCATGACGCAATTCCGCATCGCACCCAGCATTCTGTCCGCCGACTTCGCGCGCCTCGGCGAGGAAGTGCGCAACGTCGTCGCCGCCGGCGCCGACTGGATTCACTTCGACGTGATGGATAACCACTACGTGCCGAACCTGACCATCGGCCCGCTCGTCTGCGAGGCGATCCGCCCGCACGTGGACGTGCCGATCGACGTGCATCTGATGGTGCGCCCGGTCGACCGGATCGTGCCGGACTTCGCGAAAGCCGGCGCGAACCTGATCAGCTTTCATCCGGAAGGCTCCGATCACATAGACCGCACGCTTTCGCTGATTCGCGACCACGGCTGCAAGGCCGGCCTGGTGTTCAACCCCGCCACGTCGCTGAATTATCTGGACCATGTGATGGACAAGCTCGATCTCGTGCTGATCATGTCGGTGAATCCAGGCTTTGGCGGTCAATCGTTCATTCCCGAGGCGCTCAACAAGCTGCGTGAAGCACGCAAGCGGATCGACGCCTATAAGGAAAAAACCGGCCGCGAGATCCATCTGGAAGTGGACGGCGGCGTGAAGGTCGACAACATCGCCGAAATCGCGGCAGCCGGCGCCGACACGTTCGTGGCCGGTTCGGCCATCTTCGGCGCGCCGGATCACAAGGTCGTGATCGACAAGATGCGCGCGGCGCTTGCCGGCATCGAGCACTGAAACCCGCCGCCATGACTGCTCCGTTTCCCGCCCCGGCGTTCACCGGCCCGCGCCTGCAAGCCGCGATCATCGACCTCGACGGCACGATGGTCGACACCGCGGACGATTTCACCGCCGGCCTGAACGGCATGCTCGCGCAACTCGACGCACTCGAAACCTCGCGCGAGGAAGTGGTCGGTTATGTCGGCAAGGGTTCGGAGCATCTGATCCGCAGCGTGCTCGCGCCGCGTTTCGAAACGGCCCACGCACAGGACCGCTTCGACGAGGCGCTCGCGCTCTATCAGGCGGAGTACGCGAAGATCAACGTTCTGCATACGCGCTTGTATTCCGACGTCGAAGCCGGCCTGATCGCCATGCGCGACGCCGGCCTCAAACTCGCCTGCGTGACCAACAAGCCGCACCGGTTCGCGGTCGACTTGCTGCGGCAGTACGGGCTCAGCCAGTATTTCAGCGTCGTGCTGGGCGGCGACAGCTTGCCGAAAAAGAAGCCGGACCCGCTACCCATGCTCACGGCCGCGGCGCAACTCGGCGTCGAACCGCAAGCCACGGTCGCGATCGGCGACTCCGAAAACGATGCGCTCGCGGGCCGCGCGGCGGGCATGGCAACGCTTACCGTGCCATACGGCTACAACCACGGCCAAGCTATACAAACAATAAAATCCGATGGTATAGTTGCCTCGCTGCTGGAGGCCGCCAAGGCAATCGCAGCGCACCAATCCACGACTTGAAAAGTCCCTCATCCTCATGTTTCTGAATAAAAAACGGAGTCTGATTAGCATCGACCGGGGAGCCTGGCCCTGGCGTCGCTGGTCGCGCTAACCTCCTCTGAGGTACGCTGAAGTTCGTCTTCGGCAACCGTTTTTTACTTCGCTGCGCTCACGCGTTTTTTTCCATCGTCTTGTTTCGCTGCACCGGTTGATTCAGCCCGCGTGTACCCGCAAAGTACATCTGTGCGCTGACATTCGCTGCACGCGTCGATGGGAAACTCGCGCCGGTCGGTATCATCGTATCGAAACGTCGAACGAACGGCTGACCGGCCGCGCAATGCCCCGCTTTGTCCGACGCACGCTGCCGCCGGACCTACGAACAGGATCGGAACATGACCGAACTCGAATTCCAGTCCCTCGCCAACGAGGGCTTCAACCGCATTCCGCTGATCGCCGAGGCGCTCGCCGACCTCGAAACGCCGCTTTCGCTGTACCTGAAGCTCGCGCAGAGCGAGCGCAACGGCGCCAACTCGTTTCTGCTGGAATCGGTGGTGGGCGGCGAGCGCTTCGGCCGCTATTCGTTCATCGGATTGCCGGCGCGCACGCTACTGCGCACCCGCAACGGCGTGTCGGAGGTGGTGCGCGACGGCAAGGTGGTCGAAACGCACGAGGGCGATCCGCTCGAATTCATCCAGCAATTCCAGGGGCGCTTCAAGGTGGCGCAGCGCCCGGGGCTGCCGCGTTTCGCGGGCGGCCTCGCGGGTTACTTCGGCTATGACGCGGTGCGCTACATCGAGAAGAAGCTTGCGCATACCGCGCCGAAAGACGATCTGAACCTCCCCGACATCCAGTTGCTGCTCACTGAGGAAGTCGCGGTGATCGATAACCTCGCGGGCAAGCTGTACCTCGTGGTCTACGCCGACCCGACGCAGCCCGAGGCATACACGAAGGCCAGGCAGCGTCTGCGTGAATTGCGCCAGCGTTTGCGCACGACCGTGCAGCCGCCGGTCACGTCGGCGAGCGTGCGCACCGACACCTACCGCGAATTCGCGAAAGACGACTATCTGACCGCCGTGCGCAAGGCGAAGGAATACATCGCCGCGGGCGAGTTGATGCAGGTGCAGGTCGGCCAACGTCTGACCAAACCATACCGCGACAATCCGCTCTCGTTGTATCGCGCGCTGCGCTCGCTGAATCCGTCGCCGTATATGTACTTCTACAACTTCGGCGACTTCCATGTGGTCGGCGCGTCGCCGGAAATCCTGGTGCGCCAGGAAAAGCGCGGCGAGGACCGCATCGTCACGATCCGGCCGCTCGCCGGCACGCGTCCGCGCGGCAACACGCCGGAACGCGACGCCGAACTCGCCACCGAACTCCTGAACGATCCGAAGGAAATCGCCGAGCACGTCATGCTGATCGACCTCGCGCGCAACGACGTGGGCCGCATCGCGCAGATAGGCTCGGTGGTCGTCACCGACAAGATGGTGATCGAAAAGTACTCGCACGTGCAGCACATCGTAAGCTCGGTGGAAGGCAAGCTGAAACCCGGCACCACCAATTTCGACGTGCTGCGCGCCACCTTCCCGGCCGGCACGCTGTCGGGTGCGCCGAAGGTCCGCGCGATGGAACTGATCGACGAACTCGAACCCGTGAAGCGCGGCCTGTACGGCGGTGCGGTCGGCTACCTGTCGTTCACCGGCGAGATGGATCTGGCCATCACGATCCGCACCGGCGTGATCGCCAACGGCAATCTGTATGTTCAGGCGGCGGCGGGCGTGGTCGCGGATTCCGTGCCCGAGTCCGAATGGCAAGAGACCGAGAACAAGGCGCGCGCGGTGCTGCGCGCCGCCGAGCAGGTGCAAGACGGCCTCGACAGCGACTTCTGACCGGAGACAGACCATGCTGCTCATGATCGACAACTACGACTCGTTCACCTACAACCTGGTGCAGTACTTCGGCGAACTCGGCGAGGACGTGCGCACCTACCGCAACGACGAAATCACGCTGGACGAAATCGCGAGGCTCAACCCCGAGCGCATCTGCCTGTCGCCGGGTCCGAGCAATCCGCAACACGCCGGCATCACGCTCGACGTGCTGCGCGAATTCGCCGGCAAGACGCCGATTCTCGGCGTGTGCCTCGGCCATCAGGCGATCGGCGAGGCGTTCGGCGGCCGCGTGGTGCGCGCGCAGACCATCATGCACGGCAAGGTGAGCACGATCGAAACCGACTGCAAGGGCGTGTTCGCCGATCTGCCCAGGCACTTCGCCGTCACGCGTTATCACTCGCTCGCGATCGAACGCGAGTCGCTGCCCGAGTGCCTGGAAGTGTCCGCATGGACCGAGGACGGCGAGATCATGGGCGTGCGCCACAAGCAACTCGCGGTTGAAGGCGTGCAGTTCCACCCGGAAGCGATCCTGTCCGAACACGGCCACGCCTTGCTCGAAAACTTCGTGAAGCAGTCGAAGTCCGCCGTCACCCACCGCACCGCTTGATGAAGAGAGACGACATCATGTCGATTACGCCCCAGGAAGCGCTGCAACGGACCATCGAGCACCGCGAGATTTTCCACGACGAAATGCTGCATCTGATGCGGCTCATCATGCGCGGCGAACTCTCGCCCGTGATGTCGGCGGCGATCATCACCGGCTTGCGCGTCAAAAAAGAGACCATCGGCGAAATCACCGCCGCCGCCACGGTGATGCGAGAATTTGCCCGGCACGTCGAGGTGCAGGACAACTCGAATTTCGTCGATATCGTCGGCACCGGCGGCGACGGCTCGCACACCTTCAACATTTCCACGGCGACCATGTTCGTCTCCGCCGCGGCGGGCGCCAGGGTTGCGAAGCACGGCAATCGCGGCGTGTCGAGCAAGTCGGGCAGCGCGGACGTGCTCGAGGCGCTCGGCGTGAATATCGACCTGCAGCCGGAACAGGTGGCGGCGTCGATCGCGGAAACCGGCATGGGCTTCATGTTCGCGCCGAACCATCATCCGGCCATGAAGAACATCGCGCCGGTGCGCCGCGAACTCGGCGTGCGGACCATCTTCAACATCCTCGGGCCGCTCACCAATCCGGCCGGCGCGCCGAATCAGCTCATGGGCGTATTTCATGCCGACCTCGTCGGCATTCAGGTGCGCGTGATGCAGCGCCTCGGCGCGAAGCATGTGCTGGTGGTGTACGGCATGGACGGCATGGACGAAGTCTCGCTCGGCGCGGCGACGCAAGTCGGCGAGTTGCGCGACGGCCAGATCCACGAGTACGAGATTCATCCCGAGGACTTCGGCATGCAGATGGTGTCGAACCGCACGCTGAAAGTGGCCGACGCCGCCGAATCCAAGGTGATGCTGCTCGAAGCGCTCGACAACAAGCCGGGCGTCGCGCGCGAAATCGTCACGCTGAACGCGGGCACGGCGCTCTATTCGGCGAACGTGGCCGCGTCGATCGCGGACGGCATTCAGCTCGCACGCGAAGCGATCGCCAGCGGCAAGGCGCGCGCGAAGGTCGACGAACTGATCCGCTTCACCCAGCAATTCAAGCAGTCATTTTCGTAGCGAGATACTCATGAGCGACATCCTCGACCGCATCATCGCGGTCAAACGCGAAGAAGTGCGCGCGGCCGAACAGAGCGCGCCGCTCGAAGAACTGCGCCTCGAAGCGTCGGCGCGCGATATCCGCGATTTCGTCGGCGCATTGCGCGCGAAGCACACGGCGGGGCTCGCCGCGGTGATCGCCGAAGTGAAGAAGGCCAGCCCGTCGAAGGGCGTGCTGCGCGAGCACTTCGTGCCGGCCGAGATCGCGCGTTCGTATGAGAAGCACGGCGCGGCCTGCCTGTCCGTGCTCACGGACGTGCAGTTCTTCAAGGGCAGCGTCGCGTATCTGCAGGAAGCGCGCGCCGCGTGCGGCCTGCCGGTGCTGCGCAAGGACTTCATCGTCGATCCGTACCAGATCGTCGAAGCCCGCGCGATGGGCGCCGACGCGATCCTGCTGATCGCCGCCGCGCTCGCTACCTCGCAGATGCAGGACCTCGAAGCGCTCGCGCATTCGCTGGGCCTCGCGGTGCTGGTCGAGGTGCACGACAGCCGCGAACTGATGGAAGCGCTCACGCTGAAAACGCCGCTGATCGGCATCAACAACCGCAATCTGCGCACCTTCGAAACGTCGATCGAGACGACCATCGGCATGCTCGAATCGATTCCCGACGACCGCATCGTCGTCACCGAATCGGGCATCCTGTCGCGCGTCGATGTCGACCGGTTGCGGGCGATGGACGTGCATACGTTCCTCGTCGGCGAGGCGTTCATGCGTGCGGAAGAACCGGGCGTGGAACTGGCCCGGATGTTTTTCTAGGCGCGGGGTCGGCACACGGCAGAGGTAGCGGAGCACGTCATGGGCATGGAACGCGAAATCAAGCTGGCGCTGCCGGCGAGTCAGGTGAAAGCGGCGACGCAGTGGTTCGTCGAGCGCACTGGTGAAGCGGGCCGCGCGGTCAAGCTGTCGAATATTTACTTCGACACGCCTCGGCTGACGCTCGCCAGTTCGAAAAGCGCGCTGCGTCTGCGGCATACGCCGGACGGCTGGTTGCAAACGTTCAAGACGGTGGGTCTCGCAAAGGGTGGTTTGCACAGCCGGCACGAATGGGAAATGCCCGTGGCGGGCGAAAAGCTGGAGATCGACGCCTTGCTGCACGAGTGCGACGAGCCGGCCGCCGGGCAAGCGCTGCGCCAGGCTGCGCCGGAACTGATCGAACTGTTCCGCACGAATTTCACGCGCACGCTGTGGCATGTCGCGATCGACGGATCGAAAGTCGAGGCCGCGATCGACCAGGGCGACGTTCTGGCTCAAGTGAACGGCGAACTCCGCCGCGCGCCGATCTCCGAAATCGAGCTGGAACTGAAATCCGGCGATGAAGCCGCACTGCACGCGCTGGCGGCGGAACTCGGCAAGCAGGTCGCCGGCCTCGCTCCCGACGACATCAGCAAGGCCCAACGCGGTTATCAATTGCGAGCGAGCTGACTCCGCGACACAAACCCGCACGGCAAACGCACCTTGAGCCCCAACGCGTTTGCTGCGACACTTCCCCGCCATGACCTCCGCATCCCGCACCCGCTCCACGCCGTCGCAGGCTTCGCTGTTCGGCGACGCTCCGGCCACGCCGGCCAACGCAACCGCGCAGCCGCACGCACAGCCAACGACCACGCTCGAAGCCCAATTCGACGCCCTGCCTCCCGCATGGCGCGCGCACCTCAAACCGTTCATCGAAAGCGACGCCTATGCGCCGCTATGCCGTTTCGTCGACGGTGAGCGCGCCGCCGGCAAAACCGTCTATCCCACCGACGTGTTCCGCGCATTGCGCCTCACCAGCCCGGACGACGTGAAAGTCGTCATCCTCGGCCAGGACCCCTACCACGGCGAAGACCGCGGCACCCCGCAAGCTCACGGACTCGCGTTTTCGGTGCCGCCCGCCGTGCGTCCGCCGCCCTCGCTGCGCAACATCTTCAAGGAAATCGCCGCGAGTCTCGGCTACGAGCCGCCGCGTCACGGCTGCCTCGACGCATGGGCCAGGCAAGGCGTGCTGTTGCTGAACACGGTGTTGACCGTCGAGCGCAATGCCGCCGCGAGTCACGCGAAACGCGGCTGGGAGAAATGCACGGATACGCTGATTCACGAACTGGCGATGCGCCACGACGGCCTCGTGTTCATGCTGTGGGGCGCGCATGCGCAGGCCAAGCGCGCGTTGCTCGGCGGCAAGTCGCATTACGTGCTGGAAGCGCCGCATCCGTCGCCGCTGTCGGCGCATCGGGGCTTTCTCGGCTGCGGGCATTTCGCGGCGGCCAACGAGTATCTGGCGAAGCACGGCCGCCAACCGATCGACTGGCGCTTGCCCGACGAAGCGCAGACGCTGGCTTAAGCGCTCACGAATGCCACTCGCGCCGGCGACACGGGCCAACGCCTCGAAGGCATAAAAAACGCCACGGAATTCGTATTCCGTGGCGTTTCTTCATTCCTCGCCGCTGCGGTCACATGCAGCGGCGCAACCCTCGCAGCTTACGCGGCAGCAATCGCTTCGCGCGCGGCGGCCAGCGCGGCGCCGGCTGCGTCCGGGCCCATGTTCAGGCCTTCGGCGTAGATGAAGTTGACGTCGGTCATGCCGATGAAGGCGAGGAAGGTCTTGAGATACGGCGTCTGGCTGTCGCCCGGCGTGCCCAGATACTTGCCGCCGCGCGCCGACACGACGTAGACCTTCTTACCCTTCACGAGACCTTCAGGACCGTTCGCCGTGTACTGGAACGTGACGCCGGCGCGTGCGATGAAGTCGAAATACGTCTTGAGCTGCGACGAGATGCCGAAGTTGTACATCGGCGCGCCGATCACGACGATGTCGGCGGCTTGCAGTTCGGCGATCAGCGCGTCGCTGCGCGCGGCGATCGCGGCTTGCTCCGGCGTGCGCTGGTCGGCGGGCGTGAAGAACGCGCCGAGCACGGCGTCGTCGAGATGCGGCAGCGGTTCGGCTTGCAGGTTACGGACGACGACTTGCGCGCCCGGATTCGATTGTTGCAGCTTGGCGGTGAGTTCGTTGACGAGGAGCGTCGAGTTCGCGCCTTGCGAGCGGGCTGCCGAGTTGATTTGCAGGATCGTGGTCATGGTTGACTCCAGTGGGGGCGCGCAGTGTTGCGCGAGTGGAGCCATTGTGTTTTTTTACCGACCCGGGAAAAAGCCATTGAAAGGCGACGGATTGTTGCACTGGTAGAACAATCCGCCACCCTCAGCCGCCGATTGACGGCACTACGGATTACGATCAGCTTGCCAGCCAGCGCTCGCGGGCCTTGCGCGCGGCGGGCCGCCTGTCGCTGATCGTGAGCTTGTAGCGCGTCGCCTCAGGCCCGTCCAGCTTGACTTGCGCGGCGCGCAGTTCGTCGCGGCGAAAGGCATGGATTTCCACTTTTGCGCCGGGCAGATAGCGCGACAGCAGCGCGTCGAGATTCGAGCCGGTCACGCGCAGGCCGTCGAGCGCGATCAGCACGTCGCCGGCCGAGAGGCCCGCTTTCTGCGCGGCGCTGCCGTCGTGAACCGCCGTCAGCGTGCAATCCGCCCCGCCGCGCACCCGCGCACCGAGCGACGGTTTGCCGTTCTTGTCGAGATCGGGCGCGAGCGTCACGCCGAACGGTTCGAAGAGCGCGTCGAGCGGCAGATCGCGCGTCCCGTGCACGGCTTCGGCGAACAGTTCGCCCAATTGCGCGCCGGTCGCTTCGGCGAAAATCGCCTCGATCTCGCTTTCCTCGACGCCCACCGGTTTGCCGCGATAAAAGTCACGGCCGAAACGCTGCCACAGCAGACGCATCACGTCGTCGAGCGATTTGCGGTTGCCGGTTTGCGCGCGGATCGTCAGATCGAACGCGAGCGCGACGAGCGAGCCCTTGGTGTAGTAGCTGACGATCGCGTTCGGCGCGTTTTCGTCCTGCCGATAGTATTTGACCCACGCGTCGAACGAGCTTTCGGCGACGGTCTGCTTCAGGCGGCCACTGCCGCGCTGCACGCCGCCGATCACCTTGCCGAGCATGCCGAGGTAGTCGTCCGGCGAAATCAGGCCGCTGCGCACGAGAATCAGATCGTCGTAGTACGAGGTGAAGCCCTCGAACAGCCACAGCAGCGACGTATAGTTTTCCGCGTTCAGATCGTACGGCGCGAACACGGCCGGCTTGATCCGCTTCACATTCCACGTGTGGAAGTATTCGTGGCTGCACAGACCGAGATAGGTCCGGTAGCCTTCAGTGAGCGCGTCCCGGCCTTGCACCGGCAGATCGCCGCGATTGCAGATCAACGCGGTCGAAGCGCGATGTTCGAGCCCACCATAACCATCGGCGACGGCCTGCGTCATGAAGACATAGCGGTCGACCGGCGCTTTCTTCGACTTCGGCTCGAACAACGCAATCTGCGCTTCACAGATGCGCTTGAGGTCGGCGGAGAGCCGCGCCATGTCCAGCCCGACCACGCGCCCGGCGATCACGATGTCGTGCGGCACGCCATGCGCCTTGAAGGTGGCAAGCTCGAACTCGCCGAGCGTAACCGGATGATCGATCAAATCATCGTAGTTCTGCGCGCGATACTCGCCAAAGCCGTAACGTTTCGTGCCGCGCGCTTCCGGCAGCGCGGTGGCGACGCGCCAGTTGCGATACGCGGCGCCTACCGGCTTCTGGATGTCGACCACGCACGGCGCGTCCTCGTGGCCGAGCGGCGAGAGAAACACGCTCGTGCCATTGAAGAAACCCGTCGTATCGTCGAGATGCGCCGCGCGCACCGACAGATCCCACGCATACACCTCGTAACGCAGCGTCAGCGCGCCTTTGACCGGCGCGGCCCGCCACGTGTGCTTGTCGGTCTTTTCGACACGCACCTTGCGGCCCGCCTCGTTGAAGGCGCGCAGCGTGACGATGTTGCGCGCGAACTCGCGCACCATGTAGCTGCCCGGAATCCACACCGGCAGCATGAAACGCTGGCCGGCCGGATCGGGATCGGCGACGGTGACGGTGATTTCGTACAGATGGGCGGCGGGTTGGCTGGGAACGATGCTGTAGCGGATCGGCTTCATCGGGGATCGGAAGATTCGAGGCGGGATGTTCGGGGCTTGATGTGAAAGGAGGCGCACTCCGCGCCTCCTTGCTTCGATGTGCTGCCTTGCTCGGTTTCGGCGCTCAATGCACCGCGGACAATTCCTTATTCAGGCGGTCTGCCGGCACGGCGCCGGGCAAACGGCGGCCGTCGGCGAGGAACACCGTGGGCGTGCCTTCGACGTTCATCGCGCGGCCGAGCGCCAGGTTCTTGTCGATCGCCGCGGTATCGCAGGTGCCGGCGGCGGTGGGCGCCTGATGGTCCTGCATCCACGATTCCCATGCCTTCGCGCGGTCGGTCGAGCACCAGATCGACTTCGATTTGGCGGTCGAATCCGGCGACAGCACCGGGTACAAAAAGGTGTAGACGGTGACGTTGTCGACCGATTTGAGCGTGGTTTCGAACTGCTTGCAGTACGGGCAGTTCGGATCGGAGAACACGGCGATCTTGCGCGCGCCGTTGCCCTTCACGACCTTCACCGCGTTCGCGAACGGCAGGCTCGCGAAATCGATGCGGTTGGTTTCCGACAGACGCGCTTCGGTCAGATTCTTGCGGCTCTTTGCATCGACGATATCGCCGAGCATCAGGTAATCGCCGTTCGCGTCGCTATAAATGATCTGCGTGCCGAGGTTCACTTCGTAGAGGCCGGCGATCGGCGATTTCGTCACGCTCTTGATCGTGACGTCGGCGAGACGCGTTTGCAGCGTGGCTTTGAGCTTGTCGGTGGTCTGGTCGGCCTGCGCCGAGCAACCGATCGTGACAGCGGCAATGGCGAGCGCGGCGGCCACCATGCGAAAGGGGGTTTTCATGCTGAATTCCTGAGTTCTATCGCGCGTATTGCGCGTTGTGCGACATGCGCGTTTGCTACGTCTTCATTTGCGACGTGCGCGTTGTGCGACGGTTCCAGTCTGACCGCAACGGCGTCCGTCCGTGCATGATACCCGTCTCGCCGCGCCGGCCATGCGAGGTAGCGCGCGTTACCCGAGCGCGGCCGACACCAGCCAGCGCTTGATGAACGGCTGCGCGCCGACGAAGGCCATGCCCGTATTGCGCAGCACCTTGGCGAACGGGCCGGGAACGGAAAAGAGCTTTTGCAGGCCGTCGGTGGCGATCATCAGCGCGCGGATGTCCTCGCGGCGGGCGCGCTCGTAGCGGCGCAGCAGCACCATGTCGCCGAGATGGCGAAACGACTCCTTGCCGGCGACCGTTTCGGCGAGCGCCGCGACGTCGCGCAGACCGAGATTCATGCCCTGTCCCGCCAAAGGATGAATCAGATGCGCGGCGTCGCCGACCAGCGCGACGTGCGGCGCCACCAGCCGGTCGACGGTTTGCAGCGCGAGCGGGAAGCCCTTCGCGGGCGTCACGCATTCGAGCGCGCCGAACTGGCCGCCCGTTACGCGTTCCACTTCGGCGGCGAGCTGCGCCGGATCGAGCGCGACGAGTTGCTCCGCGTGCTCGGTGCGCGCCGACCAGACCAGCGACACGTGGCCGTCCGGCATCGGCAGCAGCGCGATGATCTCGCCGTCCCGGAACCATTGGTAGGCGGTTTCGCCGTGCGGCTTGTCGGCCTTGAAATTCGCGACCACGCCGGTCTGTTTGTAATCGCGCCGGTTCATCTTCGAACCGATCTGCGCGCGCACCCACGAATGCGCGCCGTCCGCGCCGACCACCAGATCGGCTTCGAGCACGTTGCCGTTGGCGAGGCCGACGCTCGCGCCGTCGACGGTAAAGTCCAGCGCCTGCGCGCGCGTGTCGATCCAGGTGAGATTCGGCTGGAAGCGCAGCGCCGCATCCAGCGCGCGCTCGATCACCGACGACTCCACGATCCACGCCAGTTGCGGCACCGAGGCCTGAAACGCGGAGAAATGCAGTTCGGCGTGCGCGTCGCCGTAGACCCGCATGTCGTACACCGGCCCGAGCCGCGACAGGTCGAGCGCCTGCCAGATCCTCAAGCGCTCCAGCAAAGCCTGCGAACTCGACGACAACGCATAGACCCGCGAGTCGAAAGCGGCGCCGGCGGGCAACGCCGCGCAGGGTTGCGCGAGCAGCGCCACGCGCAGCCCGCCTTGCGTCAGCGCGAGCGCCGCGGTCTTGCCGACGAGCCCGCCGCCGATCACGGCGGCATCAAAGGTCTGGTGGTGTGCGTTCATGCGCGCATTATAGCCGTGGGGGTTGTGGGGGACGGATCGGCCGCGCGGCTTACCCGAGGCAGATCAAGAAGCCGATCCGAACGGGTTACAATTACGCCTTCCGTGACAAAACTCGCCCAGAATCGCCGAGGCAACGCCCGGTCTGGTGTCTTGTCCCGCTCCGCTGCGTTTCCTCCGCCACGCCAAACGCGAAGGCTTTTCGAATCCTGCACACAGCGTCGAGCGCATCACGCAATTTACTGAATCACTGAAGGATTTCCATGAGCCTCAAATGCGGCATCGTCGGCTTGCCCAACGTCGGCAAGTCCACCCTGTTCAATGCGCTGACCAAGGCGGGCATCGCCGCCGAGAACTATCCGTTCTGCACGATCGAACCGAACGTGGGCATTGTCGAAGTGCCGGACGCGCGCCTGAAGGCACTCGCCGAAATCGTCAAGCCGGAGCGCATCCTGCCGGCGGTGGTGGAATTCGTCGACATCGCCGGTCTCGTGGCCGGTGCGAGCAAGGGTGAGGGTCTCGGCAACCAGTTTCTCGCGAACATCCGCGAAACCGATGCGATCACGCACGTGGTGCGCTGCTTCGAAGACGAGAACGTGATTCACGTCGCGAACAAGATCGACCCGCTGTCGGATATCGAGGTGATCAACACCGAACTGGCGCTGGCCGACCTCGCAACCGTCGAAAAGGCGCTCGCGCGCTATTCGAAGGCCGCCAAGTCGGGCAACGACAAGGAAGCGGCCAGGAACGCCGCCGTGCTCGAAAAGGTCCGCGCGCAACTCGACCAGGCCAAGCCGGTCCGCGCGCTCGACCTCTCGGACGAAGAAAAGGCGACGCTCAAGCCGTTCTGCCTGATCACCGCCAAGCCGACCATGTACGTCGCCAACGTGAAGGAAGACGGCTTCCATAACAACCCGCACCTCGACGCGGTCACGAAATTCGCGGCGACGGAAAACGCGCCGGTGGTGGCGGTGTGCGCGGCGATCGAAGCGGAAATCGCCGACCTCGAGGAAGCGGACATGGAAGTGTTCCTCGCCGACATGGGCATGGAAGAGCCGGGCCTGAACCGCGTGATCCGCGCGGGCTTCAAGCTGCTCGGCCTGCAAACCTACTTCACTGCCGGCGTGAAGGAAGTGCGCGCGTGGACGATTCATGTGGGCGATACCGCGCCGCAGGCCGCGGGCGCGATTCACACCGATTTCGAGCGCGGCTTCATTCGCGCGCAGACCATCGCCTTTAACGACTTCATCACCTATAAGGGTGAGCAAGGCGCGAAGGAAGCGGGCAAGATGCGCGCTGAAGGCAAGGAATACGTCGTGCACGACGGCGACGTGATGAATTTTCTGTTCAACGTTTGAGGTTTGGTCTCAACGCGCGGCGGACGTCGTATTGGCGCCGTCGCCGTTCGAGGCAGCCCCCGGAAGTGCCTGCTCAGCCCGCTCCAAGCGGGCTTTTTCTTTGGTCGCTCTTCACCGCGCCGGGGCACCCGCACCGCGGCGGCATCGCGACACCGTCCCTTTCCGATTCATCGCGGCCGATGTTAAATTGCGGCATTCGGCGCCATCGAAGCAACGAGCCGCTCGTCGGCCATCGACGCCGAACTGTCATCGAACACAAATAGAATCGCGCGGTTTCATCCGCGCCCCGTTCCCAGCAAGCATGTTGCATGGGACCAGACTAAGCGCTAAGCGCTAACGCTGGTCGACCAAGGAGACAAATCGATGAGTTGCAAGCCGCTGTTCCGTTCGCTTTCCGTGGCCGCCGTGCTGAGCCTCGGCGTCACCCAGGCCGCCCAGGCCGCCACCGAAATCCAGTTCTGGCACGCCATGGAAGCCGCGCTGGGCGAACGCCTGAACGACATCGCCAACGCGTTCAACGCATCGCAAAGCGACTACAAGATCGTGCCGGTATTCAAGGGCACCTACGACCAGACGCTCGCCGCCGGCATCGCCGGTTATCGCAGCGGCAATGCGCCGGCCATTCTGCAGGTCTACGAAGTCGGCACCGCGACCATGATGCAGGCGAAGAAAGCCGTGATCCCGGTCTCTGACGTGTTCAGGCAAGCCGGCGTGCCGCTCGATGAAAAAGCCTTCGTGCCGACCATCGCGAGTTATTACAGCGACGCCAAGACCGGTCACTTGATCTCGATGCCCTTCAACAGTTCGACGCCGGTGCTGTACTACAACAAGGACGCCTTCAAGAAAGCCGGGCTCGATCCGAATCAGCCGCCGAAAACCTGGGCCGAGTTGCAAGTGGACGCGCAGAAATTGAAGGCCTCGGGCATGGCGTGCGGATACTCGTCGGGCTGGCAAAGCTGGATTCAGCTTGAAAACTACAGCGCCTGGCACGGCGCGCCGTTCGCGTCGAAGAACAATGGTTTCGACGGCGCCGACGCGCAGCTCGAATTCAACAAGCCGGTGCAGGTCGCGCACATCCAGTTCCTGCAGAACATGCAGAAGGACGGCTCGTTCACCTACGTCGGCCGCAAGGACGAACCGATCTCGAAGTTCTATAGCGGCGACTGCGGGATCATCACGAACTCGTCCGGTTCGCTCGCCACCATCAAGAAGTACGCGAAGTTCAGCTTCGGCACCGGCATGATGCCGTACGACGCGAACGTGAAGGGCGCGCCGCAGAACGCGATCATCGGCGGGGCGAGCTTGTGGGTCCTGGCGGGCAAGGATCCGGCCGTGTACAAGGGCGTGGCCGCGTTCCTCGCGTATCTGTCGTCGGCGCCGGTCGCCGCGAAGTGGCACCAGGACACGGGCTATCTGCCGGTCACCACCGCCGCGTATCAATTGACGCAGCAGCAAGGCTTCTACGAGAAGAATCCGGGCAGCGACACCGCGATCAAACAGATGCTCAACAAGCCGCCGCTGCCGTACACGAAGGGCTTGCGTCTGGGCAACATGCCGCAGATCCGCACCGTCATCGACGAAGAACTCGAACAGGTGTGGGCACAGAAAAAGACGCCGCAAGAAGCGCTCGACTCCGCCGTCACGCGCGGCAACGAACTGCTGCGCCGCTTCGAAAAAGCCGGCAGCTAAGCGCTGCGCCAGCCGGCAGGGTTTCGGCGTGCTTCGCGCCGGAACCCTGCCGGCAGCAAGTCGAACCCAGGACACCTTCGATGGAAAAGCGCTCCAGCTTCGGCACCAGCCTGCTGCCCTATCTGCTCGTCGCGCCGCAACTCGCGATCACGCTGCTGTTCTTTCTGTGGCCGGCCGGCGAGGCGCTGTGGCAATCCACGCAAAGCCAGGACGCGTTCGGCACGTCTAGCGAATTCGTCGGGCTCGCCAACTTCAAGCAGCTCTTCGCCGACCCGCTCTATCTGTCGTCGTTCAACACGACGCTGATTTTCTGCACGCTCGTCACGCTGTCCGGGCTTTTGGTCTCGCTGTTGCTGGCCGTTTGCGCCGACCGCGTGACGCGCGCCGCCAAGACCTATCAGACGCTGCTGATCTGGCCGTATGCGGTCGCGCCCGCGATCGCCGCCGTACTGTGGTCGTTCCTGTTCAACCCGAGCATCGGCCTCGTCACCTATGCGCTGGCGAAGTACGGCATCGTCTGGAATCACGCGTTGAATGCAAGCCAGGCGATGTTTCTGGTGGTGCTCGCGTCGGTCTGGAAGCAGATCAGCTATAACTTTCTATTCTTCTATGCGGGCCTGCAGGCGATTCCGCGCTCGCTGATCGAGGCCGCCGCGATCGACGGCGCAGGACCCGTGCGGCGTTTCTTCGGCATCGCGCTGCCCTTGCTTTCGCCGACCAGTTTCTTCCTGCTGGTGATCAACATCACCTACGCGTTCTTCGACACCTTCCCCGTGATCGACGCGGCCACCGGCGGCGGCCCCGCGCAATCGACCCGCACGCTGATCTACAAGATTTTCGCCGAAGGCTTCCAGGGACTCGACATCGGCAGTTCAGGCGCGCAGTCGGTGATCCTGATGGTGATCGTCGTCGCGCTGACCGTCGTGCAGTTCCGTTTCATCGAACGCAGGGTTCAATACTCATGATCGAGAACCGCCGCGGTTTCGACCTCTTCTGTCATGCGGTGCTGATTTTCGGCGTCGTGCTAGTGGTGTTTCCCGTGTATGTCGCGTTCTGCGCCGCGACGATGAGCGAGCGCGAGATTTTCAGCGTGCCGCTCTCGCTCGTGCCGAGCTCCCATCTGCTCGAAAACGTCGCGACCGTCTGGGCCCGCGGCAGCGGCAATGCGGCGGCGCCGTTCGGCCGCATGCTGTTCAACAGCCTGGTGATGGCGCTGGTGATTTCGATCGGCAAGATCGCCGTCTCGATGATCTCCGCTTACGCGATCGTGTTCTTCCGCTTCCCGTTTCGCAATCTCGCGTTCTGGCTGATCTTCATCACGCTGATGCTGCCCGTCGAAGTGCGGATCTTCCCGACCGTGCAGGTCGTGTCGTCGATGCAGTTGAGCAACACGTACAGCGGCTTGACGTTGCCGCTGATCGCGTCGGCCACCGCCACCTTTCTGTTTCGCCAGTTCTTCATGACGCTGCCCGACGAGTTGATGGAAGCGGCGCGCATCGACGGCGCCGGGCCCATGCGCTTCTTCTGGGACGTGGTGTTGCCGCTATCGAAAACGAACATGGCGGCGCTCTTCGTCATCACCTTCATCTACGGCTGGAACCAGTACCTATGGCCGATCCTGATCACGAGCCAGCAGTCCCTCACGACTGCGGTGGTCGGCATCAAGAGCATGATCGCGTCCGGCGACACCGCGACCGAATGGCATCTCGTGATGGCCGCGACGCTGCTCGCGATGCTGCCGCCGCTCGCCGTCGTGCTGACGATGCAGCGCTGGTTCGTGCGCGGCCTGGTGGACTCGGAAAAGTGAGCCGCGGTAAGCCGCGCCTCACATGAACGAACGTCGGTCGCGCAATGAAAAACGCGAAAAACACCGCGCACGCCGCGGCAAGCAACGAAAGGCTAAAACAGCATGGCTGCACTGACTCTGCAAGGCGTTAAAAAAACCTACGACGGCAAACAGTTCGTGTTGCACGGCATCGACGTGGACGTCGCGGACGGCGAGTTCGTCGTGATGGTCGGCCCGTCCGGCTGCGGCAAGTCGACGTTGCTACGGATGGTGGCGGGACTCGAACGCATTTCCGAGGGCGAGATTTCGATCGCCGGCAAAGTGGTCAACCGACTGGAGCCGAAGGATCGCAACATCGCGATGGTGTTCCAGAACTACGCGCTGTATCCGCATATGAGCGTGGCCGAGAACATGGGCTATGCGCTGAAGATCGCGGGCGTCGAGCGGGCGCAGATCACGCAGCGCGTGCAGGCCGCCGCGCAGATTCTCGAACTCGAAGCGCTGCTGCAACGCAAGCCGCGTGAGCTTTCCGGCGGACAACGGCAGCGCGTCGCGATGGGCCGCGCGATCGTGCGCGAGCCGGCGGTGTTTCTCTTCGACGAACCGCTGTCCAATCTCGACGCCCGCCTGCGCGTGCAGATGCGCCTCGAAATCCAGCGTCTGCATGCGCGGCTCGCCACCACCAGCCTTTACGTCACGCACGATCAGATCGAAGCGATGACCTTGGCCCAACGTGTGATCGTGATGAACAAGGGTCACGCCGAGCAGATCGGCGCGCCGACCGAAGTCTACGAACGGCCGGCGACGGTGTTCGTCGCGGGCTTCATCGGCTCGCCGGGCATGAATCTGCTGGAAGGCCGCGTGTCCGACGACGGCTCGGCGTTCGAAGTCGCCGGCAACGGTCCGAAGCTGCCGCTGACGGGCACGGCTGCAATCGGCGGCGAACTCGCCAACGGACGCGAATGGACGCTCGGCATTCGTCCCGAGCACATGACGCCGGGTCACGCGGATGCGCCGCACGCCACGCTCACCGTCGATTCCTGCGAGTTGCTCGGCGCGGATAACCTCGCGCACGGGCGCTGGGGCAAACACGACGTAACGGTGCGCTTGCCGCATGCGCATCGGCCCGCGGCAGGCGAGGCGCTGCAAGTGGCGCTGCCCGCGCGGCATCTGCATTTCTTCGATCCGTCGACGGGACGGCGGGTGAACTGAGCGAGCGCCAGAAGCACACGCAAAGAAGAACAATGCAAGGAGACCATGAAAAGCGTCACCGTTAGCCCTTTCCGTGCTTACGCCGCCATCGCGGTGGCCCTGCTGTTCAGCGCCTCGTCGGCGTTTGCCTACGTCGCTCCGGGCACCTCACCCGACGAATCCAACCTCAGCAATCACGACAGCTACACCAACCGCGACGGCAACACGGTTCACGCGCCGGCCCGCTCCCTGTCCGGCAAGGTGCCGCAAGGCGCCACCGCGCGCTGCCGCGACGGCACCTACAGCTTTAGCCGGCATCGCAGCGGCACCTGTTCACGGCACGGCGGCGTCGCGGACTGGCTTTGAGTTCCGCGCTTCGACGTTGCCGAAGGCGCGTGAACCGCGCTCAGCGCCAAGCTCACGGCAATCGACCCTGCCGCCCCGCCCTCACCGCGAAGTACAATGCCACCTGAACCACCCGCCCGCGCGCGGGGCGTCGCGCAGTTCGACGCCGCACACCATGCCGCGCCGGCCGGCGCCGGGCACACTGCCCGGCCCTAACACCGATTACCCATCCACCCACGGCAGCCCGCCCTCGATGCGGCCGGCGTCGTCAACGTCTATTGCAAGCAAATGGCCCAATACGTCTTCACCATGAACCGGGTCGGCAAAATCGTGCCGCCCAAGCGTCAAATCCTGAAAGACATCTCGCTGTCGTTTTTCCCCGGCGCGAAAATCGGCTTGCTCGGTCTGAACGGCTCGGGCAAGTCGACGCTGATCCGCATCATGGCCGGTGTGGACAAGGACATCGAAGGCGAAGCCACGCCGATGCCGAACCTCAACATCGGCTATCTGCCGCAGGAGCCGCAGCTCGATCCGAACAAGACGGTGCGTGAAGCGGTGGAGGAAGGTCTCGGCGACGTGTTCAACGCGCAGAAGAAGCTCGACGAAATCTACGCGGCCTACGCCGAACCGGACGCCGACTTCGACGCGCTCGCCGCCGAACAGGCCAAGTACGAAGCGATTCTCGCGACCACCGACGGCGGCAGCGCGGACCAGCAGATCGAAATCGCCGCCGACGCGCTGCGCCTGCCGCCGTGGGACGCGAAGATCGAGCATCTGTCCGGCGGCGAAAAACGCCGCGTCGCGCTGTGCAAGCTGCTGCTCGAAAAGCCGGACATGCTGCTGCTCGACGAGCCGACCAACCACCTGGACGCGGAATCGGTCGATTGGCTCGAACAGTTCCTCACGCGCTTTCCGGGCACGGTCGTCGCCGTGACGCACGATCGCTACTTCCTCGACAACGCCGCCGAGTGGATTCTCGAACTCGACCGCGGCCACGGCATTCCGTGGAAGGGCAACTACAGCAGTTGGCTCGATCAGAAAGAAGAGCGCCTGAAGCAGGAAGAGTCGTCGGAATCGGCGCGTCAGAAGGCGATCAAGAAGGAACTGGAATGGGTGCGCCAGAACCCCAAGGGCCGTCAGGCGAAGTCGAAGGCGCGTATAGCCCGCTTCGAGGAACTGAACAGCCAGGACTACCAGAAGCGCAATGAAACGCAGGAAATCTTCATTCCGGTCGGCGACCGCCTCGGCAATGAAGTGATCGAGTTCAAGAACGTCAGCAAATCGTATGGCGATCGTCTGCTGCTCGATGACGTCAGCTTCAAGATTCCGGCCGGCGCGATCGTCGGCATCATCGGGCCGAACGGCGCCGGCAAGTCGACGCTTTTCCGCATGCTCACCGGCCGCGAACAGCCGGATTCGGGCGAGATCGTGCAAGGCCCGACGGTCAAGCTCGCCTACGTGGACCAAAGCCGCGACGCGCTCGACGGCTCGAAGACCGTGTTCGAGGAAATCTCCGGCGGCGCGGACGTGCTGACGGTCGGCAAGTACGAAACGCCCTCGCGCGCGTACATTGGCCGCTTCAACTTCAAGGGCGGCGACCAGCAGAAGATCGTCGGCAATCTGTCGGGCGGCGAGCGCGGCCGGCTGCATCTGGCGAAAACGCTGATCGCGGGCGGCAACGTGCTGCTGCTGGACGAACCGTCGAACGACCTCGACGTGGAAACGCTGCGCGCGCTCGAAGATGCGTTGCTGGAATTCGCCGGCTCGGTGCTGGTGATCTCGCACGATCGCTGGTTCCTCGACCGCATCGCCACGCACATCCTCGCGTTCGAAGGCGATTCGCAAGTCACCTTCTTCGACGGCAATTACCAGGAGTACGAAGCGGACAAGCGCGCGCGCCTTGGTGAAGAAGCTGCACGTCCGAAGCGTCTGCGTTACAAGCCGATCGCACGCTAAGCCCTGACGCCGCGGCCCGCTCGCCGGTTGGCGGGTGGGCCGTTTTTTCGAGCGCGGCCGGCGTGTGGCCCGCTGTTGCGCTCACCGCTGCACGCCGGCATTCGTCGGCGTTTTTTGTCAGGCGGCGGGGCACGCGCGTTGCTCGCCACGGCGTGATCTCAGGTTCAGGCGGAATGCCGCCGTTGCGTCAGTCGGAGCATGCGTCGGACCGTTGCGATCACAGCCGCACCGCACGACGCGGTGACGAGGAGGCAGGCATGGCGATGTCCAAGGGCAAGCGCTGGCTCGTTTCGATGGGCGGTGTGCTGCTGGTGCTGATCGTCGCCGTGGTCGGCGCGCTGCAATTCGAGCAGCGCGAAGTCAAGGAACGTGTGATCGCGGCGCTCGGTCCGCTTGGCAGCGCGGAAAGCATCCGCGTCGGTCTGACCTCCGTTCATCTCAGTCACGTTCTGCTCAAGGCGCCGCCCGGTTGGCCCGCCGGCGATCCGCTCCGAGCCGACGAAATCATCCTCACGCCCGATATCCGCGACCTGATCGCGCGGCGTATGCATATCCGCAGCGTGGTGGTGCGCGGCTTCGACATGGCGGTGTTGCGCAGCAAGGACGGCACGATCCGCTTGCTGCCGAATCTGCGCCAGTCGTTCAACGCCGACGGCAAGGACGACGCCGGCCGCAGCGCCGCGCCGGCATCGCGTGAAAAACTGGTCGATCACATTCGCTTCGAGCAGGGCAACGTCCATTTCCACGACATGACGGTCGGCCCGCCCGCTTTCAAAGTGACGGTCAGCAACGCCAATGCCACCGTCGATCACCTGCATCTGCCGGCGCTCAGCGAGCCGACCAGCGTCGACGTCACCGGGTCGATCAAAGGCCCGGCGCATACCGGCACGGTGTCGTTCGGCGGCTGGATCAAGGTCGCGAACAAGGACTCGCAAACCGTCAGCAAACTACATGGCGTCGATGTGGTGATGCTCGATCCGTACCTGCTGAAAAAGGCCGGCGCGAAGGCGCAAGTGACGGGCGGCACGATCGATCTCACCGTCGAGTCGACGGTGCGCAATGACCAGTTGCACGCGCCCGGCACGATGACGGTCCACGGTCTGCAACTCGCCGAGAGCGGCAATCCGCTCGACACCTTCATGTCGATTCCCACGAAAGCGGCGGTCGCGGCGCTCAAGGCGCGCAACGACGACATCACGCTGCATTTCGTGCTGGATGGAAATCTGCGCGACCCGAAGTTCTCGGTGCAGGAAAGTCTGATGACGCGCATTGCCGCCGGGTTTGCCAAAGCGTTGGGCGTAAGCGTCGAGGGCGTCGCGAAAGGCGCGGGGGAAACGGTGAAAGGGTTGGGTAACGCGTTGAAGAATCTGCTGGGGCAGTAGTGAAGAAAAGCACAAGCAGACAGCGGCGAGAGCGCAAACGCGTTGCGTCGCCGCTTCGCCCGAATAACACCCCTTGCTTAAACCGGCAGCCCCAACTCGCGCAGCTTCGCTTCGGTTTGCGCGGCGCTGATGTGATGCACGCCATGCCAACCGAGCGCGATTGCCGCTTCCGCATTCTTCTGGTTGTCGTCGATGAAGACGAGTTCGCCGGGCTCGATGCCCGGCATTTGTAGCTCGATCCGCTCACGCATTGCCGCGAAGATCGCCGGATCGGGCTTCACGAGCCCCACCCGCCCCGACACGATGATGTCGCGAAACCGCCGCAGCGCAGGGTAATGCTCCCACGCATACGGAAACGTCTCCGCCGACCAGTTCGTCAGCCCGAACAGCGGCACGTCGGCGGCTTCGAGTTTTTCCATGATCGCGACGCCCTCTTCCAGCACGCCGGCGACCATCTCGTGCCAGCGCTCGTAGAACGCGCGGATCAGCGGTTCGTGATCGGGAAACCTGGCGATCAATTCGTTCGTGGCCTCGACGATCGGCTGGCCGCCATCCTGACGGATCACCCAGTCCATCGAACAAACGTGGGTGAGAAACCAGCGGCGCTCAGCTTCGTCAGGAATCAGCTGACGATAAAGATACTCGGGGCTCCAGTCGATCAGCACGCCGCCGAAATCGAACACGACTGCCTTGATTGCCATGCACTCTCCGTAAGCCACGCAATTGCGGCGATCAGATGGGTTGCGTGCGCAGTTCCAGCCATGCGCGGACGTCGCCCGACACGTGCGGCCACAAACGCGTGCGCACCGTGTCGTGGTACGCGTTGAGCCACGCGCGTTCGTCCTCGCGCAGCAGCGCCAGATCGAGGCAACGCGTGTCGATCGGGCACAGCGTGAGCGTCTCGAACTTGAGGAAGTCGCCGAACTCCGTGTGTTCCGCGGGCACATTCAGCACGAGGTTTTCGATCCGCACGCCCCACTTGCCTGGACGGTAGATGCCCGGCTCGACCGAGGTGATCATGCCCTCTTCCATCGCGGTCCACGGTTCGGCCGGCGCATAGTGCGAAATCACCTGCGGGCCTTCATGCACGTTGAGGAAGTAACCCACGCCGTGACCGGTGCCGTGACCGTAGTCGGCGCCGGCTTCCCAGATCGGCGCGCGGGCGATCGCGTCGAGCATCGGCGAGCGGATGCCGCGCGGGAATTTCGCGCGCGACAAAGCCATCGTGCCTTTCAGCACGATCGTGAAATCGCGCCGCTGTGCCGCGCTGAGGGTGCCGATCGGCACGACGCGCGTGATGTCGGTGGTGCCGCTCAGATACTGCGCGCCGGAATCGATCAACAACAGGCCGTTGCCCTCGATCACCGAATGCGATTCCTCGGTGGCGCGATAGTGCGGCATCGCGCCGTTCGCGTTGAAGCCCGCGATCGTCGCGAAGCTCAGCGACACGAAGCCGGGACGGCGCGCGCGAGCCGCCGTGAGGCGTTCGTCGATGGTCAGTTCCGTAATAGTTTCGCGGCCCAACGCGCCTTCGAACCATGTGAAAAACTCGGCGAGCGCCGCGCCGTCCTGCTCCATCGTCTCGCGCACGTGGGCGGCTTCGGCCTCGGTCTTGCGCGACTTGAAAAAGGTCGACGGGTTGACCGCCTCGACCACCGTTACCGTTGACGGCACCGACTGGAGCGAACCGTAGGTGATGCGGCGCGGATCGATCAGCAGCGTGCTGCCGGCGGGCAGCGCGGCCAGCGCGTTTGCGGCCTTTGCATACGGTTCCACGCTGATACCGTCGCGCGCCAGCGCGTCGGCCAACGCCTGCGGCACCTTGCCGTCGGCGACGAAAAGCGACGCGTGGTCGACGCCGATCAGCGCATGCGCCACGAACACCGGGTTGTAGCTCACGTCGGCGCCGCGCAGGTTGAGCAGCCACGCTAGGTCGTCGAGCGTGGAGACGAAATGCCATTGCGCGCCCTTTTCCGCCATCGCGCGGCGAATCTGCGCGAGCTTTTCCGAACGCGCGACGCTCGCATGCGGCGCGGCGTGCTCGAACACGGCGTCGGCCGGCAGCGACGGACGCTGCGGCCAGATTGCGTCGAACAGGTCGACGTCGGTACGCAGCTTCACGCCGTGCGCGGTGAGCGCCTGGGTCAGGGCGCGCGCCGCCGCCACGCCGAGCACCGCGCCGTCCACGCCGACCGTGGCGCCCGCCGCCACGTTCTGCGCGAGCCAATCGAAATGCGGGGCGGTCTGCTGGCCGCCGGTCATCTTCATCAACTGGACGCCGGTGCCGGCCAGTTGCGCATTGGCCTGCTCCCAATAGCGGCTGTCGGTCCAGACGCCCGCGAAATCGGCGGTCACGATCAGCGTACCGGCCGAGCCGGTGAAACCCGACAGCCACTCCCGGCCCTGCCAACGGCCCGGTAAGTATTCAGACAAATGCGGATCAGCGGACGGCACCAGGTAGGCGGCGACGCCTTCGCGCGCCATGACGTTGCGAAGTGTGGCAAGCCGTTCGGGGATGGGGGAGGTTTCGGGGAGTCGGGCATTCATCAGAGTCACCTGCAAATATTCATCGACGGGACAGCAAGCCGACCGTCACGGCAACGGCGATCAACGCGATGCCGGTACACACCGGCCATTCGAGCAGATCGCCGTCATGGAAGAGACCAGTCACGTTGCCGGCCATGCGCGCGATAGCGGCGCCGAGCAGTCCGGTCAGGAGCGCCACCCACCATCGGGTTCGGCTCGAACGGCGCAGCGGATGCAGCCACCAGCCCGCAAGGCCGATCGCCGACCCCAGAACCACAATTCCGGGCCAACCCATTAGCGGCGGGTCTCGCGCAGTTTCAGATTTATCTCATGGGCGCAGGGGGACTGGACAGCTAGCATTCTTGTCTCATTAACTCTAGAGGTTCAGCACGGCGCTTTCCGCATAGCGGTTGAGTTTAGGGGTCGGGGTGATGTTAGGCAAGCTGTAAGCCTTACGAGAAAACCTGGTTCCTGCTGATTGCCAAGCTGACAGCACGCCATGCGAATCGCCCTCATCGAGCCGGACCTGCGCCACGCCAAGCTGGTCGGCCAGTTGATTTTCGCCGGCGGCCATGTGTGCCAGCACTTCACCGCGAGCACACCGTTTCTGAGCCGCGCGGCGGACGAATTCTTCGACCTTCTCATCACCGAAAGCTGGGCCGGCGACCATTCCGCCGAAGACGTGATCGCCCGCGCCCGCGCCATCCTGCCCAGCTTGCCGGTGATCGTGCTGATGTCGGCGCCGCGCGAAAGCCAGATCGTGGCCGCGCTGCACGCGGGCGCCGACGACTGCGTCAGCAAACCGGTCAGCGGCCCGGAGATGCTGGCGCGGGTCGACGCCCTGCTGCGGCGCGCCGGCCTGCGGCGCCCGCCCAACCGGCGGCGCGACGTCATCGGCGGCTACGCGTTCGACGCAGCGCAACTGGGCGTCACTTTCCGTGATCAAACGGTCACGCTGACGCCGAAGGAATTCCGCTTCGCGCGCCTGCTCTTCAACAATCTGTCGCGGCCGGTATCGCGCGCGCACATCCTCGAAACCGTCTGGGCGTGCCGGCGCGACGTACGGTCGCGTACCGTCGACACGCATGCGTCGCGCGTGCGGACCAAATTGCAGTTACGCCCCGAGCACGGCTATTGCCTAACGCCGCTATATGGCTACGGCTACCAACTCGACGCGCTCCCGCCGGAGGTCGCCGCGGAAGCTGCATGACGCGGGCTCAATGTAAGAATGGTGAAAACGCTATAATATTGAGCTAAACCATAGCCCCCCATATGCAGCTTCTAACGATCGGAATCAATCACCACACCGCGCCTGTCGCCTTGCGCGAACGCGTGGCGTTTCCGCTCGAACAAATCAAGCCCGCACTCGACACCTTCAAAAGCATCTGGCTCGGCCGCATGGCCCGCTCGGCGCCGGAAGCGGCGATTCTGTCCACCTGTAATCGCACCGAGCTCTATTGCGCAACCGACGACCACGCCGCGCGCGAAGCCGCGATCCAGTGGTTCTCGAAATACCACAATCTGCCTATCGACGAACTTGCGCCGCACGTCTATGCGTTGCCGCAGTCGGAAGCTGTGCGGCATGCCTTTCGGGTCGCATCAGGGCTCGATTCGATGGTGTTAGGCGAGACGCAAATCGTCGGGCAAATGAAGGACGCGGTACGCACTGCTTCCGAGGCCGGCGCGCTCGGCACTTATCTGAACCAGTTGTTCCAGCGCACCTTCGCCGTCGCGAAGGAAGTGCGCAGCACCACCGAAATCGGTGCCCAGTCGGTTTCCATGGCGGCTGCCGCCGTGCGGCTCGCGCAGCGAATCTTCGACAAAGTGTCGAATCAGCGCGTGCTGTTCATCGGCGCCGGCGAAATGATCGAGTTGTGCGCCACGCACTTCGCCGCGCAGCAGCCACGCGAACTGGTGGTCGCAAACCGCACCGCCGAGCGCGGCTCGCGGCTCGCGGAGCGCTTCAACGGCCGGGCGATTCCCCTCTCTGAACTGCCCACGCGGATGCATGAGTTCGACATCATCGTGTCGTGCACCGCTTCCACCTTGCCGATCATCGGCTTGGGCGCGGTCGAGCGGGCCGTGAAAGCGCGCCGTCACCGGCCGATCTTCATGGTCGATCTGGCGGTTCCGCGCGATATCGAACCCGAAGTCGGCCAGCTCGAGGACGTCTTTCTGTATACCGTCGACGACCTCGGCGCGATCGTCCGCGAAGGCAATGCGTCGCGCCAGGCTGCCGTCGCGCAGGCCGAGGCGATCATCGAAACGCGCGTGCAGAATTTCATGCAATGGCTCGACGCGCGCAGCATCGTGCCGGTGATTCGCCACATGCATACGCAGGCCGACGTGCTGCGCCGCGCCGAAGTCGAACGCGCGCAGAAGATGCTCGCGCGCGGCGACGATCCGGCCGCCGTGCTCGAGGCGCTGTCACAGGCGCTCACCAACAAGCTGATCCACGGGCCCACGCACGCGCTCAATCGCGCGAGCAGCGACAACCGTGACACGCTCATTGAACTGATGAGCGGCTTCTACAAACACTCGGGTTCTTCCGAGCGTTAGCGGCGCAATCATCGCCGCGCTGTCCGCGCCACTTGCAAGTGGCCCGTGACGTGCTTCTACCCCGGGCATTCGCCCACTCCCTAGTTGCCGTCCTTGCCGGAGCCCGCTCCGATACCCGTCCGATGAAAACGAGCATGCAACGCAAGCTCGACCAGCTCACTACCCGGCTGGCCGAACTGAACGATCTGTTGAGCCGCGAGGACATCACCTCGAATCTCGACCAATACCGCAAGCTCACGCGCGAACACGCCGAGCTCGGGCCGGTGGTCGAGCAATACGCGCTGTGGCGCCAGGCCATGCACGACGCCGAGACCGCCCAGGAACTGCTGGCAGACGCGTCGATGCGCGATTTCGCCGAAGAAGAAATTCGCGCGGCCCGCGAACGCATGGACACGCTCGGCGGCGAACTGCAAAAAATGCTGCTGCCGAAAGATCCCAATGACGACCGCAACATCTTCCTGGAAATCCGTGCGGGCACGGGCGGCGACGAGTCCGCGCTGTTCGCGGGCGACTTGCTGCGCATGTACCTGCGCTTTGCCGAACGTAATCGCTGGCAGGTCGAGATGATGTCGGCGAGCGAATCGGATCTCGGCGGCTATAAGGAGGTGATCGTGCGGATCGCCGGCGAAGCGGCGTATTCGAAGCTCAAATTCGAGTCGGGCGGCCACCGCGTGCAGCGCGTGCCGGCGACCGAAACGCAGGGCCGCATCCACACGTCGGCTTGCACCGTCGCGGTGATGCCGGAAGCGGACGAAATCGGCGAAGTCGAGATCAATCCGGCCGATCTGCGCATCGACACGTTCCGTGCATCCGGCGCCGGCGGGCAGCACATCAACAAAACCGATTCGGCGGTGCGCGTCACGCACTTGCCGACGGGAATCGTCGTCGAATGCCAGGACGACCGCTCTCAGCACAAGAACAAGGACCGCGCGCTGAAGGTGCTCGCCGCGCGCATCAAGGACAAGCAATCGCACGAGCAGCAGGCGAAGGAAGCGGCCACGCGCAAGAGCCTGATCGGCTCGGGCGACCGCTCGGAACGCATCCGCACGTACAACTTTCCGCAAGGGCGTTTGACGGATCATCGGATCAATCTGACGCTGTATCGCCTGGAGGCGATCATGGACGGCGACCTCGGTGAACTGATCGCGGCTCTCGTCAGCGAGCATCAGGCTGAACTGCTGGCCTCGCTCGGCGACGCGGATTGAAGCGCGAATGAGTCAGCAGACGAAAGCAGACGAGCCGCGGATGAGCCCGGCTACACCCGCCGCGCTGTTGCGCGCCTCGCCGCTGCCGCCGCTCGAAGCGCGGGTTCTGCTCACGCACGTGCTCGGCTGGCGGCATACGCAATTGATTACGCGCGGCGATGAACCGCTCGCGGGCGCGTCGGTCGAGCGTTACCGGGCGCTGGAAGCGCGTCGCGTAGCCGGTGAGCCGGTCGCGCAACTGATCGGCGCACGCGAATTCTTCGGGCTCGAGTTCGAAGTGACGCCCGACGTGCTGATTCCGCGTCCTGAAACCGAACTGCTTGTAGAAACCGCGCTGAGCGAGATGGACAAGCTCCCGCGGCCGCGCTTGCTCGATCTCGGCACCGGCACGGGCGCTATCGCGGTGGCGATTGCGTCGATGCGACCGGACGCGCGCGTTTGGGCGCTCGACCGTTCTTCGGAAGCGCTGGCGGTGGCAACCCGCAATGCCGCCCGCCTGCTGGATGCCAACCGTCCCGGCGGCGCCGTGGTATTCCAGCATAGCGACTGGTACGACTCGCTCGACGCCGCACTGCGCTTCGAGGTGATCGTGAGCAATCCGCCGTATATCGCGAGCGGCGATCCGCATCTGTCGGAAGGCGACTTGCGCTTCGAGCCGCGCGGCGCGCTCACCGACGAAGCCGACGGCCTCAGCGCAATCCGCGCGATTATCGGTGGCGCCCCCACACGTTTGAGCGCCAACGGCGTATTGTGGATCGAACACGGCTACGATCAGGCCGAAGCCGTTCGCGCGCTCCTGTCAGCGCGCGATTTCGAGGAGGTGCGCTCGGAGCGGGATCTTGCCGGTATCGAGCGAATCAGCGGCGGACGGTGGCTCGGCTGACGCTTCGCGGATAGCCTTATCCGGCGCATGGATAAAGCGGCCCGGCGCTGGTCTTACCGAAATCCGCTATCATTTCAGCCTATTCCCCACACATCACGGAACCGCAAGGTCAGTCATGGATACGCAACAACGCATCAAGCAAATCGTCGACGAGAACAACGTCGTGCTCTTCATGAAGGGCAACGCTCAGTTCCCGATGTGCGGCTTTTCGGGCCGCGCCGTCCAGATCCTGAAGGCGTGCGGCGTCGGTGAGTTCAAGACCGTCAACGTGCTCGAAGACGACGAAGTCCGCCAGGGCATCAAGCAGTTCTCGAACTGGCCGACCATTCCGCAGCTCTACGTGAAGGGCGAATTCATCGGCGGCTCGGACATCATGATGGAAATGTACGAATCGGGCGAACTGCAGCAATTGTTTGCCGCGGCCTGAGCCTTTGCCCCACAAGGCGCCGCGAGCCATGGAAACACCCACTGCGGCGCCACGCCGGCTGATCGTCGCGATCACCGGTGCGACCGGCGCCATCTACGGTATCCGCTTGCTCGAGACGTTGCGCAAGCTGGGCGGCGTCGAGAGCCACCTGCTGATTTCCAGCGCTGGCTGGCTCAATATCCGGCACGAACTCCAGTTGTCCAGAGATGACGTGCATCCGCTCGCGGATGTCGTCCATTCGGTGCGCGACGTGGGCGCGAGCATCGCATCCGGCTCGTTCGCGACAGAAGGCATGGTGGTCGCCCCCTGCTCGATGAAAACGCTCGCGAGCATCGCGCACGGTTTTTCCGACAATCTGATCACGCGCGCCGCCGATGTCACGCTGAAGGAGCGCCGCCGGCTCGTTCTCCTCGTGCGGGAAACGCCGTTCAATCTCGCGCATCTGCGCAATATGACGGCCGTCACCGAAATGGGCGGCGTCATCTTTCCACCCTTGCCCGCCTTTTACAACCAACCCAAGTCGATCGACGAGATGGTCGATCACACCGTGTCGCGCGTGCTGGATCTGTTCGCGCTCGGACCGGCCTTGTCGCCGGCGTGGCAAGGATTGCACGGCGCGGATTAGTAACGATTGCGACGCAATCAATTCCGCTTTCCGCCGTTTATCAAAGATCAGTGCGGACTTATATTGGTAGCAATCCAATCTCCGCGCCGCCGCACCCGGCTGCGTTGCTACCATGAACCGCCTGCCTTCGCTTTTTCTTTCCCACGGCGCGCCCACGCTGCCGATCGACCCCTCGCTGCCGTCCGCCGAATTCGGCGTACTCGGCGCGCAACTGCCGCGTCCCGAAGCCGTGCTGATGCTGTCGGCTCACTGGGGCACGGCGCGGCCGGTGGCCAGCACGTCCACGGCGCCGGAAACCATCCACGACTTCTACGGTTTTCCGCGTCAGCTGTATGAGATCCGGTATCCGGCACCGGGCGCGCCCGATGTCGCGCGCCGTGCCGCCCTGCTGCTCGGTGAAAACGACATCGCCACCGATACCGAACCACACGGCCTCGATCACGGCGCATGGGTGCCGATGCTGCTGATGTTCCCGGACGCCGACGTGCCGGTCGCGCAGTTGTCGATCCAGCCGCACATGAACGCGGCGCATCACTTCCGCATCGGCCGTGCGCTGCGCGCGCTGAGAGACGAAGGCGTGATGGTGATCGGCTCCGGCCAGATCACGCACAACCTGCGCGCCGCCGACTTTTCGGCGCGCCCCGAAGACGCCGACCCGCGCGTCGCTGAATTCACTGGCTGGTTCGAGGACAAGCTTGCGGCGCACGACCTCGACGCGCTGCTCGACTACCGTCGCCAGGCGCCGCACGCGGCGCTGATGCATCCGACCGACGAGCATCTGCTGCCCGTATTCGCCGCATTGGGCGCCGCCGACGACGATTATTCGCTGGCAATTCAATCGCTCGGCACCTATCAGCGAACGCTCGCCATGACGAATTACGTGTTTGGCAGCGCGTGACGTAAAAGTGACGCCCGTAAAAAAACCCGCCTTGAGTCAACCTCAAGGCGGGCTTTTTTCCATACGAATGCCAACACCAATCGAATCGCGGCCCGTTAATGCACCGCCATCTCTTCGAGCACCTCGTCGTGAACGTCACGCTCGTCCAAGTACTCCGAGCGATATCCGCTGCGCACGCCCCAGTAATAAAACACCAGTGAGAACGCGATCACCACGAGCATGTCCCAGCCGTACGGCAAAACGCCCAGACCGCCGAACTCCTTACTGCCGATCAGCGACAGAACGGCCATGATCGGCAGGTAGGCCACGAGCCACCACGCCGCCTTCAGATCGCGTCCCCAGCCGCCGAAACCGGACTTCGCCTGGAAGTAGAAGTACACCGGCAGCGCCACGACCATCAGCAGAATGATTTCGCCCGTCAGCGGCCACCGGGCCCAGTACAGGATCAACGACGCGCACACGAAGGCGAACGGCGCAATGATCTGCATGCCCGCAATGTGCAGCGGACGCTCCAGGTCGGTCGCCGCGCGGCGCAGCGCCATCAGGCTGATCGGGCCGGTCAGGTACGAGATCACGGTCGCGACCGAAATCACGGCCGCAAGCGAACTCCAGCCGCGGAAGAAGAACAGGAAAATGAACGACACCAGCAGGTTGAACCACATCGCCTGACGCGGCACGCCGTAGAACGGGTGCACATTGCCGAACATCTTCGGCATGGTGTTGTTGCGCTCCATCGCATAGATCATGCGGGTCGTGGTCGCCATGTAGGTCGTGCCGGTGCCGCTCGGGCTGACGAACGCGTCGACGTAGAGCAGGATGGCGAGCCAGTTCAGGTTCAGCGCGATCGCCAGTTCGGCGAACGGCGAAGCAAAGTTGAAATGGCCCCAACCCTTCATCACGTCGCTTGGGCTCACCGCGCCGATATACGCAACCTGCAGCAGCACGTAGATCACCAGCGCGAGCAGGATCGAGCCGATCACCGCGAACGGCACGCTCTTGCTCGGATTGCGCGCCTCGCCGGCCAGATTGATCGGGCTCTGGAAACCGTTGAACGCGAACACGATGCCGCTCGTCGCCACCGCGGTCAGCACCGCCGACCAGCCGTACGGCGCGAACGTGCTCGCTTCGCCGAAGTTTTCCTTGTGGAAGCCCGCCATCATCAAGCCGACAATCGTCGCGCCCGGAATCAGGAACTTGAAGATCGTGATGGCCGAATTGGCGCGAGCGAAGAGCTTCACGCCCCAGTAATTCAACAGGAAGTAAATCACCACCAACGCGGCGGACAGCAGGAGCCCATCGGTGGTTAATTCCCCGTTCACGAACAACGCCTGCGCCCATGCATAGGGCCAGGTGCTCATGTACTGAATGGACGCCTCGGCCTCGATCGGAATCACCGAGACGATGGCGATCCAGTTTGCCCACGCGCTAATGAAACCCACGAGCGCGCCATGCGAATAGCGCGCGTAGCGCACC
Source organism: Paraburkholderia terricola (assembly GCF_900142195.1). GTDB lineage: Bacteria > Pseudomonadota > Gammaproteobacteria > Burkholderiales > Burkholderiaceae > Paraburkholderia > Paraburkholderia terricola. The sequence goes on along the minus strand of NZ_FRAB01000030.1, from coordinate 45,778 downwards.
ATGCCGCCCGATTCCGGAAACATCGCGCCGAGTTCGGCGTAGGTCAACGCGATTGCGAGAATCACGACCGCCCCGATGACCCATGCGCAAATGGCGGCAGGACCGGCGATCTTGGCGGCTTTCCACGCGCCGAATAGCCAGCCCGAGCCGATGATCGAACCCAGGCCGGTCAGCAGCAACGCAAACGGCCCGATGTTCCGTTGTATAGAACTTTTCACATCCTCTCCTGTATCAGAACCATGTGTCGGCACCGCGAGACATCGCTTGTGACGCTGCGGACGGTGACGTGCATGCATGCGCAACCGGCGCAACCGGTGCGGGGCGCGTAGTTTAACGGTTGCCCCCGCCGCCTGCAGCCAAACCAAGGGTTGTCCCTGACAAAAAAGATCAGACAAACGGAAAGCTTTGTAAGGACGTCCCACCTTGCCATACCGAAATTTTGTAAAGATGCGGCGAGAGTGTTGACCTTCTCTCAAAATCGCCGTATAACGTCCGGGCAGGATTTCAAGCGGCGAGTGAATTGGTCTTTCGTAGTTCGCCCATCAACGGTACTCCGGTTGGTCCCATTACCCCCTTCCTTGATTTTCATGCACCCATTGGGCTTCGGCCTTATTTACCATCTTTAGGAACAAGTAATATGGAAACCGGTACCGTCAAGTGGTTCAATGACGCAAAGGGCTTTGGCTTCATCACGCCGGACGGCGGCGGCGAAGATCTGTTCGCGCATTTCTCGGAAATCCGCACGGAAGGCTTCAAGACGCTGCAAGAAAACCAAAAGGTCACGTTTGAAGTGAAGACGGGCCCGAAGGGCAAGCAAGCTGCCAACATCAAGCCGGTGTAAGCAGAGCGCTCCCTTCAGGACGCAAAAAACCCCGCCTCGGCGGGGTTTTTTTATATTCGTCGCAATGCTATGCGCTGATTATCTTCGCAGTATGTGATTGGTGATTCGGGTTTATCCGAACAGACGCCGCGCGTGAATACCGAGGCCCGTCGCGACACTGGCGAGACGGTCGCCGAATACCGCTTTGGCGTCTGGAAATGCAGTCGCCAATGCACCCGATAGAAACGCCAAACCGGTCGAGCCGCCCGTGAAGTAAATCGCGCTGACGTCGCGCGTGGCGATGCCGGCCGCCTGCACCGTGTCGCGTGCGGCCTGCACGATGCGGCGCGTCTCGTCCTGGCCGGCCTTGATCAACTGCGCTTCGTCGAAGGCGAGGCGCAGGTCGTCTTCCACTTCGTCGAGATCGATCACGGTTTCGCCGCCCGCCGCCACGCCGATCTTCGCCTCTTCGGCGTGCGCCGCGAGCGCATGCCCCAGGCGGCGCTCCACGACACGCATCAGGCGGTCGTGATGCTTGACCTCGGTGAACAGATGCCGCATCAGCGCGAGTTCGCCGACGCGCTTCGGCGCGTAGACGGTGTTGATCAGATGCCAGGTCGCCAGATCGAAATAAACCCGGTTCGGAATTTCGCGGCCTTCCGGGTCGAGCGCCTGATAGCCGAGTTCGCGCAGGATCGTCGCCAATTCGACGCGGCGGTCGAAATCGGTGCCCGCGACGTGCACGCCGTGATGGGCCAGCACATCGTCCTTGCGCTCGACGCGCTTCATCCGCTCCGGCCCGACGCGCACCAACGAAAAGTCCGAGGTGCCGCCGCCGATGTCCGCCACCAGCACGAGTCCTTCCGCCGTCAGATGCGATTCGTAGTCGAACGCGGCGGCGATCGGCTCATACTGAAAGTGAATTTCCCGCAGACCAACCGAGCGCGCCGCCGCTTCGAGTTGCTGCTGCGCCATCTGATCGGCGCGCGGATCGTCGTCGACGAAAAACACCGGGCGGCCCAGCACCGCGCGATTGATCGGCCCGCTGGCGCTTTTTTCCGCCGACCGCTTGAGGTGATCCAGAAAAATCGCGATAACCTCGGTGTACTTGATCGCCGAACCGTCGCCCAACTCGGTCGAATTCTCGGCGAGCGGCGAGCCCAGAATGCTCTTCATGGAGCGCATCAGGCGGCCGTCGAAACCGTCGATATACGCTGCCAGCGCGGCACGCCCGAATTCGCGGGTGTCTTCGTCGGTGTTGAAAAACACCGAGGTGGGCAGCGTCGTATAGGCGCCCTCGACCGGCGCGAGCTTCAGCGCCGCGCCGTCGGGAACAGCCACAGCCGAGTTGGAAGTACCGAAGTCGATCGCGCAATAGTTCATGGCAGGAATCGCCGCTCACGGCTGGCGCGGACAGAAGGGGGGAGCGGCTTTGTATCACGAAATCCCAACGGGCATCAACTGACGCTTCCGGGCATCCGCAACAAAACCCACAGGCCTGTCGGGCGGAACGCAAATTGCTCACGCCAACAGGTTACGCCGCCAATTTATGACACTGAGGAGACTTTGAGCAATGAGCGCGCCGCCAACCGCCGCCGTCCGCGAAAAAAACACCGCCGTCGTCGAAACGGACCTGCCTTCGCGGCTGGACCGCTTGCCGTGGGGCCGCTTTCACTCGCTGATCGTCGTGGCGTTGGGCGTGACGTGGCTGCTCGACGGTCTCGAAGTGACGCTGGCGGGCGCGGTGGCGAGCGCGTTGAAGGCGAGCCCCACGTTGCAATTCACGAACGCGGACGTGGGCCTCGCCGGTAGTGCTTACATCGCCGGCGCCGTGCTCGGGGCACTCGGCTTCGGCTGGATGACCGACCGGCTCGGCCGTCGCAAGCTGTTCTTCATCACGCTCGCGCTCTATCTGGCCGCCACGGCGGCAACCGCGTTTTCGTGGAATCTGGCCAGTTTCCTGCTGTTTCGCTTTCTGACCGGCGCGGGTATCGGCGGGGAATATACGGCGATCAATTCGACAATCCAGGAATTCACGCCGGCCCGCGTGCGCGGCTGGACCGATCTCGGCATCAACGGCACCTTCTGGGTCGGCGCGGGGCTGGGTGCGGCGGGCTCGCTGGTGCTGCTCGATCCGAATCTGCTGCCGCCTGATTGGGGCTGGCGCGCGTGCTTTTTCATCGGCGCGGTGCTGGCGCTGGTGATCTTGCCGATGCGTGTCTGGGTGCCGGAAAGCCCGCGCTGGCTCCTGACCCGCGGTGGCGAGCCCGACGCGCGCTCGATCGTCGAAGCGCTCGAAACGCGCTTTCGCCGCGAGGGTCACACGCTCGTGGACCACGAACTCATTGCGCTGCGGCTGCGCGCACGCGGACATACGCCGCTGCGCGAGGTGTTCCACACGCTTTTCAACGTGCATCGGCGCCGCGCGCTGGTCGGGCTGTCGCTGATGACCGCGCAGGCGTTCTTCTACAACGCGATCTTCTTCACCTACGCGCTCGTGCTCACCGATTTTTACCAGGTGCCGCCCGCGCATATCGGCTGGTATCTGCTGCCCTTCGCGCTCGGCAATTTCCTCGGACCGCTGGTGCTCGGCCGGCTTTTCGACGTCATTGGAAGGCGCAAGATGATCGCGGCGACCTACGGCATATCCGCGGTTCTGCTGACGCTGAGCGGCTACCTGTTCGAGCAGCACATGCTCACCGTCGTCACGCAGACGATCGCATGGATGGTGATTTTCTTCTTCGCGTCGGCGGCCGCGAGTTCGGCGTATCTGACGGTCAGCGAATCGTTTCCACTGGAAATCCGCGCGCTGGCGATCGCGGTGTTTTACGCATTCGGCACGGCGCTGGGCGGCATCGCGGGCCCGGCGTTCTTCGGCAGGCTGATCGACACGCATCAGCGCAGCGAGGTGTTTTCGGGCTATCTGGTCGGCTCGGCGCTGATGCTCGCGGCCGCGGTGATCGCGGCGATCTGGGGCGTGGATGCCGAGCGCAGGTCGCTCGAGCACGTCGCGAGGCCGCTGTCGAGCGTGCTGGACGACGAGGAATAAAAAACGCGCGGTCGGCGCCGCGCGTTTTTCCATCACCGCCTGGGCGGCGAACCGCTCAGAAGGCCTTCTTCCAGCCGCCGCCGTAAGCGATGTCCGCCAGCGGCAGACGCTGACGCGCCGATTTCTCCCGCTCACGCAGCACCGGGTCCAGCTTGTCGACCTCGCCGTAATGGCCAAGCGCGATCATCGCGATCACTTCAACGTCCTTCGGGAGCTGGAATGCCGCGCGGAACGCATTCGGATCGAAGCCGCTCATCTGATGCGCGGCGAGGCCGAGCGCGTGTGCCTGCAACACCAGCGCCATCGCCGCCGCGCCCGCATCGTAGGGTGCGCAGCGATTCACTTCGCCCTTGCTCGTGAGCGTGTGCGTGGTCACCGCGATCAGCACCGGCACCTGCGCATTCCAGCCCTGATTGAACGGCACCAGCGTGGCGAAGGCCTGCTTGAACGAGACTTCGTCGACGCTGCGGTCGAATACGACGAAACGCCACGGCTGCGCGTTATACGAAGACGGCGCCCAGCGAGCCGCCTCGAGCACGGAACGCAGGTTGTCGCGGCTCACCGGCTCGCTCGAATAAGCGCGCGGGCTCCAGCGGCCTGCAATCAACTCGTGGATGGCGACTTCGGTAGGGGCGGGTTTGTTGGTCATGCGCTTCTCTCGGTCGAAATTCATGGTCGACGGGCGGCTGCCCGGGGTCACATAGCATAACCGGGCTTCGCCGCGCGCGCTTCATCCTATGCGGGTTGGTTTTTGCGTCGGCTGGAATGCGAACGGCCCCAGTGGGGCCGTTGGTCCGGCTTCGCTTCGCCGTACCCCGCGCGCGGGGCGCGGCCTTAGATCGCCTGCGGTTCCGGCACCTTGGCGGGCCGGTTGATGCGCAACACGATCACGGCGGCGACGAGACACAGGCCGCCCGAAATCATCGACGCCACCGTGTACGTACCGAGGCTCGCGCGCAGCATGCCGGCGCCGAGCGCCGCGAACGCCGCGCCCAACTGGTGGCCGGCGACCACCCAGCCGAACACCACCGGCGCCGCTTCCTTGCCGTAGACGTCGGTGGCGAGACGCACGGTGGGCGGCACGGTGGCGATCCAGTCGAGGCCGTAGAACACCGCGAACAGCGGCAGGCCGAAGAAGTCGATGCCGAACGCGTGCGGCAGATACATCAGCGACAAGCCGCGCAGCCCGTAGTACCAGAACAGCAGCACGCGGCTATTGAAGCGGTCGGAGAGCCAGCCGGAAAGCGTCGTGCCGAACAGATCGAAGATGCCCATCGCGGCGAGCAGCGACGCGCCCTGCACTTCGGTCATGCCGTAGTCGCCGCACATCGCGATCAGGTGGGTGCCGACGTAACCGTTGGTACTCGCGCCGCAGATGAAGAAACTGAAGAACAGCAGCCAGAAGTCGCGCGTCTTGCTCGCCATGGCGAGCGTGCCGAAAGCGATTGCCAACGGATTCTGCTTCGTAGCGGGCGCTGCGGCGGGCGCGTCGTGCGGTTCGCCGTACGGACGCAGCTTCATGTCGGCCGGGCGCTCCGGCAACAGGAATGCGACCAGCGGCAACACGATCGCCGCCGCCAGCGCGACCACCCACACCACCGGGCGCCAGCCGTGGTGCTGGGCGATGGCCGCGAGCATCGGCAGGAACACCAGTTGGCCGGTGGCCGAACTGGCCGTGAGAATGCCCATGACGAGGCCGCGGCGCGTGGTGAACCAGCGCGTCACCACCGTCGCGGACAAGGACAGCGCCGCGACGCCCGTCGAGCCGCCGACCATCACGCCCCAGATCAGGACCATCTGCCACGGATGCGTCATCAGCGACGACAACGCCACGCCCGCAGCCATCGTCCCGAGCGCGGCCAGCAGCGTGGGACGCACGCCGAAGCGCTGCATCGCCGCCGCCGCGAACGGCCCCATCAGGCCGTAAAGCGCGATATTCACCGAGATCGCGAGAGAAATCGTCGCCCGGCTCCAGCCGAATTGATGCTCGAGCGGCACCATCATCACGCTCGGCGTGGCGCGCGTGCCCGCCGCCGCCAGCAATACCAGGAACACCACGGCGACAGTCAACCAGCCATAGTGGAAACGTCCGCCAATCAGTCTCGCTGCCCAGTTCATCGGTTCTCCAGTCGACACCGCTCACAAGAACGGCGCCGTTCGCATTCGCCGTTCGCACTATGACGGCTTCGGTAAAGGGTTTGTGACAGCTCAGTCACAACGGTGTTGCGATGTTAGTTACTGGTCGGTAACATGTCAAGGCGTCGATTTAATTTTCAGGTGCTTACCATGTCCCACAGCGAAACCCACAAGCCGGCCGGTCCCCGGCGCGCGCGCAGCGCGCAAACGGCCGGGCCACAGGCGCAGCAGCATCTGCTGCGCGCCGCGGACGAGTTGTTCTACCACGAGGGCGTGCGGATGGTCGGCGTCGATGCGGTGGTGGAACGCGCGGGCGTGAACAAGATGAGCCTGTACCGCCAGTTTTCGTCGAAAGACGAACTGGTGATGGCTTATCTGGAGCGCAAGGACGAGCAGTTCTTCGGCTATGTGGAACGGAGCTTCGCGAAGCATCCGGGCGAGCCGGCAAAGCAGCTTCAGCAGTATTTCGACGACCTGGCGGTGCGCGCGTCGATCGAGGGCTACCGCGGTTGTCCGTTCGTGAACGTATCGGTGGAGTTTCCCGACGCGGCGCATCCGGCGCGGCAATTCGTGTTTCGCAACAAGGAACGGTTGCTGGCGCGACTCACCGAACTGGCGACTGGCGCAGGCGCCGACGATCCGGTGGCGCTCGCCAACGCGCTCGGCTTGCTGATCGAAGGCGTGTACGCGGCCAGTCAGACCTATGGCCCCGGATGCGGACCGATTCTCGCCGCGCCGAAAGTCGCCGCGCAGTTGATCGCCGCGGCATGCGGCGGGGCGGCGGCTAAGGGTTGAACTGGAGCCGGCTGTGCGGTCTCACCGTCGCGAGGCGCGGATCGGCGCCAGTCCGCGCCGTTAAAATGGCGCTTTCCCCTTTCGCTGCGTGCCATGTCGTTGCCTGCCGAATCCCATGATGCCGTCGTTGCCGCCACCCGCCACTGGCTGACCCGCGCCGTGATCGGACTGAATTTATGTCCCTTCGCGAAAGCAGTGCACGTGAAGGGGCAGATTCGCTATGCCGTCAGCGACGCCGTGAATATGGAAGCGGTGTTGACCGACCTCGAAGCCGAGTTGCAGACGCTGCTTGCGTCCGATCCTGACGCCGTCGATACCACGCTATTGATTCTGCCGCGCGCGCTCGGCGATTTTCTCGAGTACAACGATTGCCTGTTTTTCGCCGAGCGGATGCTCAAGCAGCTTCGGCTCGAAGGCTCGATTCAGATCGCCAGCTTTCATCCTCATTACCAGTTCGAAGGCAGCGAACCCGACGACATCGAGAATTACACCAATCGGGCGCCTTATCCGATTTTGCATTTGCTGCGCGAGGACAGCATCGAGCGCGCTGTCGAGGCTTTCCCCGACGCTGAGGCTATTTATGAGCGAAATCAGGCAACCCTTCGGCGGATCGGCCTTGCAGGGTGGAACGAACTGATGAAGCGGTGATTCCTGGCGGCGGCCATCCAACGGCAACGGTAGCGGCAGCGGCGTCGGAAAGCCACCGCTAAAGGTCGCCTGCGGAAAAGCGAAATCAGGCGGACACGAAAAAACGCTCCTTCAACTCCCCGATTCCAAGCGTCTCCATCACCTCATTAAGCCGCTCGGCCGGCCGCCGCCTTGGCAAATCCTTATATTGGGCAATGATGAGTTCATTCTTCATGGAATGCTCCCACCCGACCAGTTCGGTCACGCTCACCTGATAGCCGTGCGCCTCCAACTGCAAGCAGCGCAGCACATTCGTGATCTGGCTGCCGAATTCCCGCGTATGCAGCGGATGCCGCCAGATTTCAGTCAACGCGTTCGCGAGCGATTTGCCCTTGTTCTGCCGTAACACGCCCGCCACCTCAGCCTGGCAGCACGGAACGACCACGATGTACTTCGCGTGCTTTTCCAGCGCGAAGCGGATGGCGTCGTCGGTCGCGGTATTACAGGCATGCAGCGCCGTCACGATGTCGATCTCGGCCGGCAAGCGCTCGGAGGTGATCGAGTCGGCCACCGACAGGTTCAGGAAGGACATCCCCGTAAAGCCGAGCCGAGCGGCCAGTTCTTCCGACTTCGCGACCAGTTCCTCGCGCGTTTCGATGCCGTAAATGTGCGAAGCCCCACCAGCGGCGCCCTGAAATTCCTTGAAGAAAAGGTCGTACAGGATAAAACCTAGATATGACTTGCCCGCGCCGTGGTCGACGAGCGTCAAGGCGCCCTGCTTGTCCTTGAGGTCCTTGAGCAGCGGCTCGATGAACTGAAACAGGTGATAGACCTGCTTCAGCTTGCGGCGGCTGTCCTGGTTCATCTTGCCGTCGCGCGTGAGGATATGAAGCTCTTTCAGTAGCTCGACGGACTGGTTCGGACGGATTTCGTGGGTTTTGCTGGACATCGTGGAAACCGCCGCCGATTGCAACGCGAACGTGCGACAGGTGACGGAAAAAGGGAAAAGTTGCTGGCAGTTTACCCAAAGCGCGGCCCGCTCACCGAAGGAGCCGGGCGAACCATGCAAAAAAGGTCGACGATCTGGAATGTTTTCTGCTCGAACAGCGCGCAAAACAGCTTGCGGGCCGGCTCCCCGGCAAGGTAAGCCGTGCCGCCGATGACAACGGATTGCCAGCGCCGTGCTTCAATCGGCGAACCGGCTGCAGGTGGGGAGGGCGGTCCCGGAACAGGGACCTAATGTTACGTAACCAGAAGCGCGCCGCGATCCCGAGCGGACGCGCTCGGATATAACAGAGGCGGCAATGGATACGATACCCAACGGAAACGTCGAACAGAAGTTTCAGGAAATGCTGGCGAAACTCACTGCCACGCCGGTCTGGTCCGAGAAGCAGCAACTCGAACTGGAGATGGCGCGCGACATTTCCACGGAAATGCTGCGTCTGGCGGAAATCATGCGCGACGGCAGCGTCGATATGGAAACCTGCCTGACGATGCTGAAATACGCAAAAGTACTCGATTTCGTGATGACCACGCTCGCATCGAGGCGCGACATCAAACCGCAAACGCTGCGGGTCATTTTCAAGCTCGCCGGGCTCAAGGTGGACGAGGCTTACCCCAGCTAAAACCGACGTCACGCCGCGACCCGCGCGGGCGGCACGCGGCCGCTCGCACCGGTCAGCCGGCATCCCTTCTGGCGGAAGGGCGACACATCACGCGCGCGGTGCTTCGACCGGCGGCGTGCCTTCATGGAACAGGGTCTTGAGCTGCGAACGCAGTTCCGGCGAATCCTCGTGTTTGTGAACCGAAACCGCGTGCTGCACGGCTGCGTCGAGTAATTCGTCCTCGCTGTCGGCGGACATGGCAACGGTGCAGTTCATCTCGCTCGGGAATTCGCGACAGTCGATATATTTGCGGCTCATGGCAGTCTCCTGGTATCAACCTTCAGAACATCCGGACAGGGAACAGACGCGCGAACTCCGTCGCCCGCCGTCACGCGGCCGTTAGGGCAGCGCGGGCAGCGTGAAATCGTGGGCTGGTTCGAGGCGGAAAACGCGACACTGCGTCCGGTGGAAGGTATGTGAAAAGTATAGGTCGCGCGGGTCGGTCCCGAAGCGGCAAACGCAAACCGGGCCGATACGCAAACGCCCGAACCCAGCTTTTTTCGGCCTGCCGGCTCAGCCGCGCGTTTGCCCTGCGCTGCCCACGGTGTGAAAATAGCGCCCTTCGCGCCGCGCGATCGTCCGATCCCGCTGACGCACCGCCTCTTCCGCTCATCCGCAGGACCGCATGTCATCCTCCTTCGATTCCGCCCGCGTCGCCGTGATCGGCGGCGGCCCCGCCGGCTTGATGGCTGCCGAGGCGCTTGCCCGACATGGCGTGCTGGTCGACGTGTATGACGCGATGCCGTCGGTCGGCCGCAAATTCCTGATGGCGGGCAAAGGCGGCATGAACATCACGCATTCCGAACCGCTCGGACCGTTTCTGGACCGCTACGACGCGCGCCGCGAGCGGATCGAGCCGTTGCTGGACGCCTTCGGTCCCGACGCCTTGCGCGCCTGGCTGCACGAGCTGGGCGTCGAAACCTTCGTCGGCAGTTCGGGCCGCGTTTTCCCGACCGATATGAAAGCGGCGCCGATGCTGCGGGCGTGGCTGCATCGATTGAGAGGAGCGGGCGTGCGGTTTCATATGCGCCACAAGTGGATTGGCTGGGTTGAGAGCGACGCCGGCGACGCCACGCATGCGCTGCGGTTTGCCACGCCCGGCGGACCGCAAGTCGTGACTTGCGATGCCGTGGTGTTCGCGCTCGGCGGCGCAAGCTGGCCACGCCTCGGATCGGACGCCGCCTGGGTGCCGCTCATGGCAGCGCGCGATGTGCCGCTGACGCCCCTGCAACCCGCCAACTGCGGCTTCGACGCCGACTGGAACCCTTATCTGCGCGAGCGTTTCGCGGGCCAGCCGGTCAAGCCGGTGGCCATTTCACTCGCTGGCGTAGACAACAATGTCCACAATCGACAAGGTGAAATACTTCTGACCGAAACGGGCCTGGAAGGGAGCCTGATTTACGCGTTATCGGCGGCTATTCGGGACCGGATTCTCGCCGACGGCGACGTGACGATCAGTCTGGATCTGGCGCCAGGCTTGACTCTCGAGCGTGTCGTCGCGGAAGTCACGCGGCCGCGCGGCTCACGTTCGATGTCGAGCCATCTGCATGGACGGATCGGGATTAGCGGGGTAAAACTGGCCTTGTTGCACGAGATTCTGTCGAAGGAAGCCTTCGCCGACGCGAACGTTCTCGCGCATGCCATCAAGTCGCTGCCGGTGCGGCTCACGCGGGCCCGGCCGATCGCGGAAGCGATCAGCACCGCCGGCGGCATTCCCTTTGAGGCGCTCGACGAGCATCTGATGATCGAGCGTCTGCCCGGCATGTTCTGCGCGGGCGAAATGCTCGATTGGGAAGCACCAACGGGCGGCTATCTTCTCACCGCCTGCTTCGCCAGCGGTTTGGCGGCGGGACGCGGCGCGTTGGCGTATCTCGAGGCGCGCGGCGCGCGCCCCTCCGCCGCATCGCCTACCGCGCCTTAAGACGCCACAGCGACGTCACTTCAGCCACGCGTGCCGCATGCAACGCATCGGTTTCGTCGGTCGACTTGGGATGCCGCGGACGAATATCCTCGCGGCCCGCCACAGTCAGCCCGGCCTTTTCGATCGCCGCAAGCAGCCACTCGCGCGTGCGCAAACCGAGATGCTCCGCGAAATCCGACATGATGAGCCAGCCTTCGCCGCCCGGCGATAGATGCTCCGCGAGACCGTTGAGAAAACCCAGCAGCATGCGGCTTTCCGAATCGTAGATCGCATGTTCGATCGGGGACGCGGGCCTCGCCGGCACCCACGGCGGATTGCAGACGACGAGCGGCGCACGGCCTTCCGGAAACAAGTCCGCTTGCACCACCTCGACTTGCTGGTCGTAGCCGAGGCGCGCGAGGTTCTCTCGCGCGCAAGCGAGCGCCCGCAGATCCAGGTCCGTCGCGATGATTTTCTTCACGCCGCGCTTGGCGAGCAGCGCCGCCAACACGCCGGTGCCGGTGCCGATATCGAACGCCTTGTTCAGCGAGGGCAGTGGCGTTCGCGCGACGAGATCCACATATTCACCCCGCACCGGCGAAAACACGCCGTGATGCGGATGAATGCGCTCGCCCAGCGCGGGAATTTCGACACCCTTCTTGCGCCACTCGTGCGCGCCGATCAGACCAAGCAGTTCGCGCAGCGATACAACCGATGCTTCACCGGTGGCCGGACCATACGTTTCGATGCAAGCCTGTTGCACGTCGGGTGCGCGGCGCAACGGAATGCCGTAAGCGGCGTCGAGCGGAATAAGGATCATGCCGAGCGTGCGGGCGCGTTGCGACTGCGCCTGGCGATGCAGGTTGAAGGCGTCGAGCGGCGTCTCGCCCTGCTTGCGCGGTTTGCGTTCCAGTCGACGCGTGACCGCCTGCAGCAATTGGCGAGCGTTCTGGAAATCGCCGTTCCATAACAGCGCCGTGCCTTCGCAGGCGAGACGATAGGCGGAGTCGGCGGTCGTGCGGTCATCCGCGACGATGACGCGTTTCGGCGGCGGCACTGCCGCTTCGGAGCGCCAACGCGCGGTGCGGGGACCGTCGGCTTCGGGCCAGGTGATGGTTGCTGGGCTGGTCATGGTGAGGTGGGATCTGTGTTGCGGAAGTGACGCAATGAAATATTGCGTCGTCGGGGGGCGTTGCCCGCCGGAGTACTTGATAAGCGATGCCGACTGACGCCCCGAATAGTACCCCTGTCGTTCGGGTTCGCGGTGGGCTATTCGTCGGCGAGCGCGGCCAAGGCTGGCCGTGGCACTGCACTTTCGCTACTGCGCGCGGCAAATGTAGACTGAGTCGTCCACAATCGACAAGGTGAAAGAGATATGGTGAATTTCGGCCGTTTGAGGTCTCACGAACGCTTTGCGTCCGAGGTACTCTTCGGCCCTCAAGCGGCCAAGAATCGGCGATGTTTTCACGGCCAAGTTCTGAAACACGGACGCTCGCTTTACAAGGCGAGCATGAATAAGCGACCGGGTAACATGGAATGTTCAAGTCCGCAGAGTTACAAGCGGCCCGACGGACCGGGTTAACCATGCTTAAAATCGATTATGCCGCACGCATGAACCTGCGCTTGCAGACCGCCCGGCTAATAGACAGACCCGTATCGCCTATGTATAGTCATCGCCGACCGCCAAGGCGCACGGTCACAAATCATGATAGAACCTGAGAGAGCAATAAGGTACGCACTAAAATTTTAATAGCGCCATTAACGCCTTGAATATCGGGTTGCAGGCCCCTTACCGTGCCGCAACCCGATATATTTATTGGCGCAATTTAACGACGACTACGTTCCGCTCAAGAATAAAAAAAACGGGTTTCTGAAGATTTCAGAAACCCGTTTTCGTACTACTGGTGCCGGCTGCAGGACTCGAACCCGCCACCTCATGATTACAAGTCAAGCGCTCTACCTGATGAGCTAAGCCGGCTTTGAGCCCGTAATTCTACTTCACTTTACGATCTTCAGGCGAGCCCTTCCGCCGCCTTTCGATCCATCGTCGTCAGGCTGGGGGCCCTCCGTCGCGCTATCCGTTTTGGATGAAGCAGCATCGGCAGCCGCAGGCGAAGTCTCCACCACACGCGGCGCCGCCGGCATAGCGCTTTCGTCCGCCGGCACGGCGTCGGCGCCGGAGTCCCGCGCCTCCCCGCCCGCCGATTCGACCGGAAACGCCATACCCTGCCCGTTTTCGCGCGCGTAGATCGCGAGAATATTGGCGATCGGCACTTCGATCTTGTGCGACTTACCGGAAAAGCGCGCGCTGAATTCGACCCACTCGTTGCCCATCTGCAGCTGGCTGGTCGCCTCGAAGCTGATGTTCAACACGATTTCGTTGTCACGCACAAACTGACGCGGCACGCGCGTCTGATTGTCGACCCGGACCGCGATGTGCGGCGTGTAGCCATTATCCGTGCACCATTCGTACAGGGCGCGCAACAGATAAGGTTTGGTGGAAATCTCTTGCATCAACAGTCCTCTGACCAGGCACGGGCCCGCATCCTCTCGACCGTGCGGCGCCCTTGCCCCAAAGCCACACTCAACGACGCATCACCTTTTCGGAAGGCGTCAGCGCTTCGATATAAGCCGGACGGCTGAAAATGCGTTCGGCGTACTTCATCAGCGGTGCGGCGTTCTTCGACAGCTCGATACCATAGTGATCCAGGCGCCACAGGAGCGGCGCGATGGCGACGTCGAGCATCGAGAACTCTTCACCGAGCATGTACTTGTTCTTCAGGAAGATCGGCGCAAGCTGCGTCAGGCGATCGCGGATCGCGAGGCGCGCCTTTTCGTGATTCTTCTCGGCGGCCTTGCCCTTTTCGTTTTCGAGCGTGCCGACGTGAACGAACAGTTCTTTTTCGAAGTTCAGCAGGAACAGGCGGGCGCGGGCGCGCTGAACCGGATCGGCCGGCATCAGTTGCGGGTGCGGGAAGCGCTCGTCGATGTACTCGTTGATGATGTTCGATTCGTACAGAATCAGGTCCCGTTCGACGAGAATCGGCACCTGACCATACGGATTCATCACGGCGATGTCTTCCGGCTTGTTAAACAGGTCGACGTCGCGGATCTCGAAGTCCATGCCCTTTTCGAACAGCACCAGCCGGCAACGCTGGGAGAACGGGCAAGTTGTGCCGGAATACAGAACCATCATATTTACGTTTCCTCAAAAAGCTGAAGGGCCAGCGCGCGGAAAAACCGTTCAGCAGGTTCTTCCTGGCGCCGGCCCCACGCCGGGTGACGGCGTGATTATTTGATATGTTTCCAGTACGCGGCGTTCAGTCGCCAGGCGAAAAAGCTCAGAATGCCGAGGAAGAGAAGCACCCACACGCCAAGCTGTTTGCGGGTTTTCTGCGTCGGTTCGGACATCCATGACAGGTAAGACACGAGGTCGGCCACAGCAGAATCATAATCTACCGGCGACATCGTCCCCGGAGTGACCTGCTGGAAACCGACAAATTTGTGTACCGTCTCACCCGTTTTTTCGTCGATTTCATCGCCGAACTTCGCGGTACGCTGCCCCTGAAGCTGCCACAGCACGTGAGGCATGCTCACGTTCTCATACACCAGATTGTTCCAGCCGGTCGGCCGCGTATCGTCGCGATAAAAGCTGCGTAGATACGTGTACAGCCAGTCTTTGCTGCGCGCTCGCGCTTCCACCGACAAATCCGGCGGACTCGCGCCGAACCACGCTTTCGCGTCCTCGGGGCGCATCGCCACGGTCATGGTGTTGCCGACCTTGTCGGTGGTGAACAGCAGATTCGACTGAATGGCCGCCGGCGTGATGCCGAGGTCGGTCAACCGGTTGTAGCGCATCAGGTTCGCGCTGTGGCAATTCAGGCAATAGTTTACAAACAATTGCGCGCCGTGCTGCAACGAAGCGAAATTCTCTGCGTTATCAGGCGCTCGGTCGAGCGGGAAATTCTCGTCCGCGCGCACCGGGGCGGCCGCGAGCGCGAGCAGCGTCGCGCCGATCAGCGCGCACGTCGAAAGCAGTTTCTTCATTCGTGTTCTCCTGGCTCGCGATTAGTGGGGCTTGAACCGCACCCGCTCGGGCGGCTGCTTGAACGTGCCAAGCCTCGTCCAGAACGGCATGCCGAGGAAAAACGCGAAGTAGATCAGCGCGCACACCTGCGCAATCAGCGTGGCGGCCGGCGACGGCGGTTTGGTGCCGAGGAAGCCCAGTGTCAGAAAGGCAAACACGAAGATCGCGTAGAACACTTTGTGAAAGAACGGCCGGTAACGGATCGACTTCACCGGCGAGCGGTCGAGCCACGGCAGGAAGAACAGCGAGATCACCGCGCCGCCCATCACCACCACACCCCAGAACTTCGATTCGGTGAACGCCATCGCCAGAATCACCAGCACCGCCAGCACGGGCAAACCGATCTTCCACTTGCCGCGCGCACGCACCAGCGCGAGCAGGCCCAGCAGGGCAATCACGATCATCAGCACGATCTTGAACGGATCGGTGGTGGCGCGCAGCATCGCATAGAAGGCGGTGAAGTACCACACCGGCGCAATTTCCTGCGGCGTCTGCAACGCATTGGCGGGAATGAAGTTGTTCGCTTCGAGGAAATACCCGCCCATCTCCGGCGCGAAAAAGATGATCGCCGCGAAAATCATCAGGAACACCGTGACGCCGAAGAAATCATGCACCGAGTAGTACGGGTGGAACGGAATGCCGTCGAGCGGAATGCCGTTGGGGTCCTTCTTCGCCTTGATCTCGATGCCGTCCGGGTTGTTCGAGCCGACTTCATGCAGCGCCACGATGTGTGCGACCACGAGACCGATCAGCACTAGCGGAATGGCGATCACGTGAAACGCGAAAAAGCGGTTCAGCGTGACGTCCGAGACGACGTAGTCGCCGCGAATCCACAGCGAGAGATCCGGCCCGATGAAGGGAATCGCCGAGAACAGGTTCACGATCACCTGCGCGCCCCAGAACGACATCTGGCCCCACGGCAGCAGATAGCCGAAGAACGCTTCGGCCATCAGGCACAGAAAGATCGCGCAGCCGAAAATCCATACCAGTTCGCGCGGCTTACGGTACGAGCCGTACATCAGCCCGCGGAACATATGCAGATACACGACCACGAAGAACATCGACGCGCCGGTGGAGTGCATGTAGCGGATCAGCCAGCCCCACGGCACCTCGCGCATGATGTACTCGACCGACGCGAACGCGAGCGTCGCGTCGGGCTTGTAGTTCATCGTGAGAAAGATGCCGGTGACGATCTGATTGACCAGCACCAGCAGCGCGAGCGAACCGAAGAAGTACCAGAAGTTGAAATTCTTCGGCGCGTAGTACTCGGAAACGTGCTTCTTCCACGCCGACGTCATCGGAAAGCGCCGGTCGATCCAGCCGGTGAGCCCGGTCGTCTCTACTTCGTGTTCGATCGCCATTACGCTTCTCCTTTCTCGTCCTTGCCGATCACGAGGCTGGTGGCCGACGTGAACATGTAAGGCGGGATGTCGAGGTTCTGCGGCGCAGGTTTGTTCTTGAAGACGCGGCCGGCCATGTCATAGGTCGAACCGTGGCAGGGGCACAGGAAGCCGCCAGGCCAGTCGTCCGGAAGATTCGGCTGCGCGCCCTCCTGGAAGCGCGGCGTCGGCGTGCAGCCCAGATGGGTGCAGACGGCGACGGCGACAAATACGCTCTGGTGATCGGCCCGTGAACGGAGTTCGTTGTTGCAGTACTCCGGCAAGGGCATGGTGAAAACATTCTTGGAGTGGGGATCCGCTACTTCGTTATCGGCCTTCTTGACGTCGGCGAGCATCTTGTCGGTGCGGTTGATGATCCACACCGGCTTACCGCGCCAGGCAACGGTCATCATGTCGCCGGGCTTGAGATTACTGATATCGACTTCGACCGGGGCACCTGCTGCCTTGGCCTTTTCAGATGGTGCAAACGAACTAACAAAGGGTACGACAGTGGCAACGCCTCCTATGCCACCTGCTACGGTCGTCGCTATCAGCCAGGTACGGCGGCTGCCGTCGACGCGTTCATCTTCCTTGTCTCGCATCACACGCCCCACTTCTGAGTTGGATTTTTCCTTCACGTCGCTTCTACCGCCGCTAGTTTGCGCGAATGGAGTCGCCATTTACAAGGGCCGATTGCCAAAAACCGTGCGAAGCCGTTGATATCTCAGGGTTTCTCCGTACAGATCGCAAACTTTTTCGCACCTCCTTTTAAGCGGCCCCTCCGTTATTCGAGCCTTTTTCTTCTCTAATGGCGATTTCAATTCAAACGGGATTAGGGATATCGATAAAGAGGTGTTCGATATCGAACGATTCGGATAGATGCTTGCCCACCGCCTGCACGCCGAAACGCTCGGTCGCATGATGGCCGGCCGCGAGAAACGCCACGCCGCTTTCCGCCGACGTGTGCATGACCGACTCAGACACCTCGCCGGTGAGATAGACGTCGGCGCCCGCGTTGATCGCCGCGTCGAACATGCCTTGCGCGGCGCCCGTGCACCAGCCCACGCGGCGCAGTTCGCGATCCGGGTCGCCGAATACGAGCGGCGTGCGGCCCAGCGTCTGCTCGACCTGAGCGGTGAAGTGCGCAAGCGTGATCGGCATCGGAAAGGTGGCGAGCCAGCCGAGATCGTTTTCGCCGAAGCGCGCGTCGCTGATCCAGCCCATCTTCGCGCCGATCTGCGCGTTGTTGCCGAACTCGGGATGGTCGTCGAGTGGCAGGTGGTAGGCGAACAGGTTCAGGTCGTTGCCGAGCAACAGCTTCAGACGCGCATATTTACGGCCGGTGATTTGCGGCGCCTCGTTGCGCCAGAAGTAGCCGTGATGGACCAGCACGGCGTCCGCGCCCCACTCGAGCGCGGCCTCCAGGAAGGCCGCCGAGGCCGTCACGCCGGTCGCGAGTTTGCTCACCCGACGGCGCCCTTCAACCTGCAGACCATTGGGGCAATAGTCCTTGAAGCGCGCGGTTTCAAGGAGATTGTTCAAGTACAATTCAAGTTCGATCCGATCCATATAAACCTCCAGTCTTCAGATGCTTAGACGCTTTTGGCTGTTCTTTGCCCAAGCGGTGACCGTGCTGTTGGCGCTAATGTTCATCATTGCGACCCTCAAACCGCAGTGGCTCCAGCGTCAAGGGCAATTCGGCAAGCAGCTCGCCGAACCGATCGTCGCCCTCCGGGAAGTAGCGCCAGGCATCGGCAGCGGCCCACCGCAGGCGTCCTACGCGGACGCCGCGCAAAAGGCCATGCCCGCGGTCGTCAATGTGTTCTCCAGCAAGGATGGCTCACTGCCGCCCGACCCGCGCGCAAAAGACCCGCTATTCCGCTACTTCTTCGGCGACAAGAACAACCGCAAGCGGCAGGAACAGCCCGCAGCCAATCTCGGCTCGGGGGTGATAGTGAGTTCGGAAGGTTACATTCTAACGAACCAGCACGTCGTGGACGGCGCCGATCAGATCGAAATCGCGCTGGCGGATGGTCGCACCACCAATGCGAAGGTGATTGGCATCGATCCCGAAACGGATCTGGCCGTGCTCAAGGTCAACATGACCAACCTTCCCACCATCACGCTGGGCCGCATGGACCAGACGCGCGTGGGCGACGTGGTGCTGGCGATCGGCAATCCGTTCGGCGTCGGCCAGACGGTGACCATGGGCATCGTCAGCGCGCTGGGGCGCAATCACCTCGGCATCAACACCTTCGAAAACTTCATTCAGACCGACGCGGCGATCAACCCAGGCAACTCGGGTGGCGCACTGGTCGATGCGAACGGCAACCTGCTCGGCATCAATACCGCCATCTATTCGCGCTCGGGCGGCTCGCTCGGCATCGGCTTTGCGATCCCGGTGTCGACGGCGCGCAGCGTGCTCGAGAGCATCATCACCACGGGTACCGTCACGCGCGGCTGGATCGGCGTCGAGCCGCAGGACGTGACGCAGGAAATCGCGGAATCGTTCGGGCTGGAGCAGAAGTCCGGTGCGATCGTCGCGGGCGTGTTGAAGAACGGTCCCGCCGACCGCGCGGGCATCAAGCCGGGCGACATTCTGATGAGCGTGAACGGCCAGGAAATCACCGACACCACGCGCCTGTTGAACGTGATCGCGCAGATCAAGCCGGGTACGGCCGCGAAGGTTCATCTGGTGCGCAAGAACCGCGAGATGGATCTCGAGGTGACGATCGGCAAGCGTCCCCCGCCGCCGAAGCAACCGGTGGAAGACAGCGGCGGCGATCAGCAGGACGAGGACGGCGGTTGACAAGCACGGCCAACGCTTTCAGCCGCCAGCACAGCGGCACGCGCCACGACAGCAAGCAATGCGACACTCGTGGGGCCAAAGCAGCCGCCGCAGGATCGTTGAGCGCCGCGGCAGCATGGGGACGGCC
This sequence comes from Paraburkholderia terricola, assembly GCF_900142195.1. Lineage (GTDB taxonomy): Bacteria > Pseudomonadota > Gammaproteobacteria > Burkholderiales > Burkholderiaceae > Paraburkholderia > Paraburkholderia terricola. Next base: position 26,385 of record NZ_FRAB01000030.1, on the reverse strand, counting down.
AGCCAGGCGCTGACACCCGTTGCAAAACAAAAAGGGCAATCCATTACGGATTGCCCTTTTGGTTTGCCTCGCGCTCCGCATCAAGCCGGCGGACTTGCATCCTCCACCGGCGGCGCCGGCTGCTTGCCGACGATCAACCGCGCCGCGATGATCCCGGCCTCATACAAAATGACCAGCGGAATCGCCAGAATCAGTTGCGAGAATACGTCCGGCGGCGTCACCACAGCGGAAATCACGAACGCGCCGACGATCACATACGGACGAATCTCCTTGAGCTTCTTGATGGTCAGCACATTCATGCGAACCAGCAGCACCACGACGATCGGCACCTCGAACGTCACGCCGAACGCAATGAACATGGTCAGCACGAAGCTGAGGTAATTGTCGATATCGGTGGTCATCTCCGCGCCCAGCGGCGCGTTGTAGTGCGCCATCACGCGGAAGATGGTCGGAAACACCACGAAGTACGCGAACGCCATGCCGCATAGGAACAGCGTGTAGCTGCTGCCCACCAGCGGACCAACCAGCTTCTTCTCGTGCTGATAAAGCCCCGGCGCGACGAACGCCCAGATCTGGTACAGCACGATCGGCAGCGCGATCACGAAGGCGACGAGCATGGTCACCTTCATCGGCACGAAGAACGAGCCGGTCACATCCGTGACGATCATCTTGCCGTCCTTCGGCAGATTCATCATCAGCGGGCGCGCCAGCAGCCGGAAAATGTCCGGCGCCCAATACACGAGCCCGACGAACACCACGATGACGGCAAGGCCGGCGCGGATGATGCGGTCGCGCAATTCAACGAGGTGGGAAATGAAGGTCTCTTCAGTGCCTTCGTCCTGTTTATGCTGGGGGTCGCTCACGCCGGCCCTCGGTTAGAGATTGTCGTTCTGATCATCAGAAAAAGCGCGTCGGACGACGCATGGCGGCCGGCGTATGCCGCGCCACGCGCGCCGCCCCCGATTGCACGCGCGTGCGGCGCGTGGTGGCGCGCTTGTACCAGGCCGGCATGGCCGCCTGCTTGACGCGCCAGTTCTTGCGCCTGGGCGCCGCTGACGGCGTGCTGGTCTGCCACGACGAAGCGCCTACGTCACCTTCCAGCGCACCGCCCGCAATGCTCGGCGACACCGGCGCGCCGCTGTTCCACGCGTCGTTCAATTCGGTCTCGTGTTTGCGCAGATTGTCTTGAACGGAGGTTTCGACGTTGGTCGCGGCGGTTTCAAATTCGCTCTTCATGCGACGCAATTCGTCGAGTTCGATCTCGCGCGTGACCTCCGACTTGACGTCGTTGATATACCGCTGTGCGCGGCCGAACAACGCGCCGGCCGTGCGGGCGACGCGTGGCAGGCGCTCAGGCCCGAGTACGACCAGCGCGACGACGCCGATCAGCGCCATCTTGGTTAGACCGAGGTCCAGCATGAAGTGGAATGTCCGTGAATAACGCGGTTAAGCCACGCGATCAAGCCGCGGCTCAGCGGTAATCGCCGGAGTGCGGCGTCTTTTCCTTCGCATCCACGTCCACTGCGCCGTTGCGCGGCAGTTCGCGCTGCTGCGCGTCGCCCGCCGGCGTTTCCGCTTCCTTCACACCTTCCTTGAAGCCCTTCACCGCGCCACCCAGATCGGCGCCGATATTGCGCAGCTTCTTCGTGCCGAACACGAGCGCCACGATCAACAACACGATCAACCAATGCCAAATGCTCAACGAACCCATGACTACTCTCCTTAACCCCGACACCGCATTCCGATGCGGCGAAACTCATGCGCCTTACGGCGTGAACCGAAGCGCGTACGCTTCATCTATACGTTACCGCGGACTCTGCGACTGCAACCCACGACGCGGTATGTCATTGTGACCGGACGATCGCGTCGGCGCCGTTACAACGCGCAAAAAACAGCGACGAAAACAACAGCCGCACTATTGTGGACCACCAAAACTCGCGGCGCGCCTTGTCGTGAAGCCTCAGCCCATCCGTTTCCACGGGCGCGGCCCCGCGAGAATATGCGCGTGCAAGTGGTACACCTCCTGCCCGCCGCCCGGACCGGTATTGATTACCGTGCGAAAACCGGTTTCGCCACCGGTATACGCTACGCCGAGCTGGTCGGCGAGACGCGCCGCCAAAACAAGCATTTTACCAAGCAGCGGGACATCGCTTTCAGTGCAATTCGACAGCGTGGCGATGTGCTTGCGCGGAATCACCAGCACATGGATCTCCGCCGCCGGACGGATGTCGCGGAAGGCGAGAAACTCGTCGTCTTCATGCACTTTGGTGGACGGAATCTCGCCGGCGGCGATCTTGCAGAAAAGGCAGTTCGGGTCGTGGCTCATCGTATTCCTGACGCAGTATGGCTAGAGCGCGAAGCGTGACATGACGTGACGCCAAGCGGCGCGGCTAAAGCCGACCCGGTAATGATCGGACGAACTCAGAACCACGCACGCGGATTCAGGAGCGGCTTGTTATCGTACAGATACAGCCAGCCCTTGATAATACGGTACAACATCCAGATGCTGACGGCCCAAAGAACTGGAATCCCGATCACGACGAACAGCAGCAAGCCTCCGATCACATAGCCCAGCAGGCACATCCAGAACGAACGGATCTGCCAGTCAAAATGGGCTTCGTAGGGGGTACCCGCCGCGTCGGAACGCTTCACGTAGTTGATGATGATCGCGATCACGATCGTCAGGCCGCCCGTCAGCCAGTGCACGGCGTACAGCGCGTACAGCACGTGCGTGAGCGTGCGCAGGCTGCGTTCGCGCTCCGGCTCCAAGGCGTTGCGGTAGACCGGCGGCGGATAGCTTTCTTGCGACTGTTCCATGCTTGCGTCCTCCCGAGGATGCGATCAATGCGTTCAGTCCAATGTGGGCGCGGGTGCTCGCCACGTCAAGGGCATGGCGGCCAGATTGGGAACAATCAGTCGCCGTTCTGCTCCCGCTCGCGGGTCTTGCGCAGCGCCTTTTCCTCGATGCCCGACAGACCTTCGCGACGCTCCAGCTCGGCAAGCACGTCCGCAGGACTTAGATCGAAATGCGACAGCATCACGAGGCAATGGAACCACAGATCCGCGACCTCGCCGACCAGCGCCTTCGGCGCGCCGCCGTGACGCGCGTCCTTGGCGGCCAGCACGACTTCGGTGGCTTCCTCACCGATCTTCTTCAGCACTGCGTCGTCGCCCTTGTGGAACAGGCGCGACACGTAGGAGACATCCGGATCGCCGCCCTTGCGGCTGTCGATGATGGCCGCGAGGCGCAGCAGCGTGTCGGCCGTGGACGGCGTGGTTGGCGTGGTGTGCGTCATTTGTAAATGTGTTCGGGGTCTTTCAGCACGGGATCGACGGCGATCCAATCGCCGTCGTCCACCGAGCCTTCGAATTTCTGGAAAAAGCACGAGTGGCGGCCGGTGTGGCACGCAATGCCCGACACCTGCTCCACTTTCAGCAGCACGACGTCCTCGTCGCAATCGAGCCGCACTTCATGCACATGCTGCACGTGGCCGGACTCCTCGCCCTTGAACCACAGGCGCTGGCGCGAGCGCGAAAAATACACGGCGCGGCCGGTTTCGACGGTTTTCGCCAATGCCTCGCGATTCATCCACGCGAACATCAGCACGTCGTTCGTCGACGCCTCCTGCGCGATCACCGGCACGAGGCCGTTCGCGTCCCACCTGACCTTGTCGAGCCATTCAACAGCCGAAGAATTCACCACGTCACAACCTCACCGAAATGCCTTGATCGGCCATGAAGCGCTTGGCCTCGCCCACGGTGTGCTCGCCGTAGTGAAAAATGCTCGCGGCCAGCACCGCGTCCGCATGACCGTCCCGGATGCCGTCGGCCAGATGCTGCAACGAGCCCACGCCGCCCGAGGCGATCACCGGAACCGGCACGGCATCGGACACCGCGCGCGTCAGCGCGAGGTCGAAGCCGCTCTTGGTGCCGTCGCGGTCCATGCTGGTCAAAAGAATTTCGCCGGCGCCGAGTTGCGCCATCTTGCGCGCCCATTCGACCGCGTCTAGGCCAGTGGCCTTGCGCCCGCCGTGCGTGAAAACTTCCCAGCGCGGCGGCTCGCCCTCGGCGGAGACGCGCTTGGCGTCGATCGCGACGACGATGCATTGCGAACCGTACTTGTCGGTGGCGTCTTTGACGAGCTGTGGATTCGCCACCGCCGACGAGTTCATGCTGATCTTGTCGGCGCCCGCGTTTAGCAGCCGCCGCACGTCTTCGACGGCGCGCACGCCGCCGCCGACGGTCAGCGGAATGAACACCTGCGAGGCGACCGCCTCGATGATCGGCAGGATCAGATCGCGTTGATCGGAAGTCGCGGTGATGTCGAGGAAGGTGAGTTCGTCGGCGCCTTGATCGTCGTAACGGCGCGCGATTTCGACCGGATCGCCGGCGTCGCGCAACTCGACGAAATTGACGCCCTTGACCACGCGTCCAGCCGTGACGTCGAGACAGGGAATGATGCGTTTAGCTAGAGCCATGATCGTGCAATTCTGCCAATACCGCTGATGAGACCGCTCGCCAGGGAGCGGCAGGGGGCCGGCGCGGCCGGCCGCGTTGCGCCGGAGGTCTGCAAAGCGCATGCATGCGGCATGACGCGGTTTCGTGACGCGCCTTCGCGCGGTGCGCTTGCGCGCCGATTTTGAGTCCACTGCGGCGCTTGGGGTGTACCTCACGCGCGCCTTGGGAAAAACTCAAGCGTCGTCCGATTCGCGCAGCCGATCGGCGAGGGTCTGCGCCGCGGCGAAATCGAGATCGCCCGAGTAGATGGCCCGGCCGCAGATCACGCCTTCGATACCTTCGTCCTCGACTTCGCACAGCGACTCGATGTCCGTCAGATTCGACAAACCGCCGCTCGCGATCACCGGAATTTTCACCGCGCGCGCGAGGCGTACCGTGGCTTCGATGTTGATGCCTTGCAGCATGCCGTCGCGACCGATGTCGGTATAGATGATCGATTCGCAGCCGTAATCCTCGAACTTGCGCGCCAGATCGGCCACTTCGTGGCCGGTCAGCTTGCTCCAGCCGTCCGTGGCGACCTTGCCGTCTTTCGCGTCCAGCCCGACGATGATATGACCGCCGAACGCCGTGCAGGCATCCTGCAGAAAGCCCGGATTCTTCACCGCCGCCGTGCCGATGATCACGTACGACAAACCGTCGTCCAGATAGCGCTCGATCGTGTTCAGGTCGCGGATGCCGCCGCCCAGCTGGACGGGAATCTCGCCACCCACTTCCTCGATGATCGCGCGGATCGCGTCTTCATTCTTCGGCTTGCCGGCGAACGCGCCATTCAGGTCGACGAGGTGCAGACGGCGCGCCCCACGGTCGACCCAATGCCGGGCCATTGCCGCCGGTTCCTCGGAGAATATCGTCGCCTGGTCCATATCGCCTTGTTTGAGGCGTACACACTGACCGTCTTTCAGGTCGATGGCGGGAATCAGCAGCATAGCAATCGGGTGTTGTCTGGGAAGGGGTTGAAGGTCGGCGGCCGCGGCTGGTGGGCCAGCCCGCCGGAACGCCGTCTCGCTAGTTTAGTACAACTCTCGGCGCGCCCTTGCGGAGCAGCAAGGGCAAGCAAACTCGCGTCGCCGCGGCTCGGGCGCGCACCGCGCGCCCGACTTGTGGCGCTGCGGCACATGGCAGCACGATGAAGAAAGGCGCTCACGGATTCCAGTGGACGAAGTTGCGATACACGCGCAGCCCCGTTTCAGCGCTCTTTTCCGGGTGGAATTGGGTCGCGAAGATGTTATCCCGCGCCACCGCGGAGGTAAAGGGCACACCGTACACCGTTTCTCCGACGGTATGGGCCGCATTCTCCGGCACGACGTAATAGCTATGCACGAAATAGAAGAATGCGTTGTCGGCGACGCCGTCCCACAACGGATGCGGATGCGCCTGACGCACGCGATTCCAGCCCATTTGCGGCACCTTGAAGCGCGAGCCGTCGTCCTGCACCTGGCCTTCCAGGTCGAAACGCAGCACCTTGCCGGGCAACAGGCCCAAGCCCGGCGTATCGCCCTCGGCGCTCCAGTCGAACAGCATCTGCTCGCCGACGCACACGCCCATCAGCGGCTTGCTGCGCGACGCTTCCACCACCGCTTCCTGCAGGCCCGATTCAGCGAGACTGCGCATGCAGTCGGGCATCGCACCCTGGCCGGGGAGCACCACGCGATCAGCCGAGCGGATCGCCTCGGGCTGGTCGACGATCGCCACGTCCGCTTCCGGCGCGGCCTTGCGCAATGCCTGCGCAACCGAGCGCAGGTTGCCCATTCCGTAATCCACAATCGCTATCGAAGTTTTCATTTCAAGTTAGGCAGCAATGCCTTCAATCCGTCGACGATGAATTCCACCGCCAGCGCCGACAACATCAAACCCATGAGCCGCGTGCCGATGTTGATGCCCGTGCGACCCACCCACCGGGCAATCGGTTCGGCGAGGCGCAGTGAAAAAAAGCAGATCGCCGCCAATACCGCGCCGATCGCCACGAGGCTGATCCGGTCGTACCAATGCGCCGAGGCGGACGCGTAAATGATCGTGGTGCTGATCGCGCCGGGGCCGGTCAACAGCGGGATCGCCAGCGGCACGACCGCGATGTTGTCCTTCTGCTCGGCTTCGTGGCGCTCTTCCGGCGTCGAACGGCTGTTGCCGATCTGCGCGTTGAGCATGTTGATCGCCATCAGCAGCATGATGATCCCGCCGCCCACTTCCAGCGAACCGACCGAAATGCCGAAGAAACTGATGATCTGCTGTCCGAGCAGCGTGGTCACCGCAATCACGCAGAACACCGAGATCGCCGCGATCCGGATGGTCCTGCGCCGCTCCGCGTCTGCCTGATGCGCCGTGAGGCTCATAAAGAACGGAATGGCGCCGATCGGGTTGATCAGCGCCAGCAGCGAAATAAACGACTTCAGAATGTCCATTGCACACCGGGGGAAGCGCAACCCGCCCTCTTTGCCCGGTCCTGGTAAATTCGCCGGCAAATGAGCCGGCTAACGAGCGCTCAAAGGCTGCCCTTGGTCGACGGAATCTGCCCCGCCGCGCGTTCGTCCAGTTCGACGGCCATGCGCAATGCACGCCCGAACGCCTTGAACACCGTTTCCATCTGATGATGAGCGTTCAGGCCGCGCAGATTGTCGATGTGCAGCGTAACGCCGGCGTGATTCACGAAGCCGCGGAAAAATTCGATGGAGAGATCGACGTCGAACGTGCCGATGCGCGCACGCGTGAACGGCACATGAAATTCGAGGCCCGGACGGCCGGAAAAATCGATCACGACGCGCGACAGCGCTTCGTCGAGCGGCACATACGAATGGCCATAGCGACGGATGCCCTTGCGATCGCCGATCGCCTTCGCGACGGCCTGGCCGAGGGTGATGCCGGTGTCTTCGACCGTATGGTGGTCGTCGATATGCAGATCGCCATGCGCTTCGATGTCGAGATCGAACAAACCATGCCGCGCAATCTGGTCGAGCATGTGGTCCAGAAACGGCACGCCGGTGGCCAGCTTCTGCTGACCGGTGCCGTCCAGATTGATCTTCACACGGATCTGCGTTTCGCTGGTGTTGCGAACGACTTCCGCAAGGCGCATGGTAATTCCTCGAATCTAGCTAGAAAGCGATAGTAGTGTGGGTTGGGAAAACCGGCGAGCGGCGCGCTTTGCCAGTGCGCGATTCAGTGCAGCACGAGTTTCAGCCCGGCGAGCAATTGCGCGTTTTCCTGAGGCGAACCCACGGTCAAACGCACGCAATTGGCCAGCAATGGATGCATTTTACTCACGTTTTTGATCAAAACCCGTGCCGTGAGCAGCGTTTCGAACAGAACGGACGCGTCCGGCACGCGTACCAGCAGGAAGTTGCCGGCGCTCGGGAACACTTCGGCGCCGGGCAACCGAGCCACCGCCTGCGCGAGTTTCGCGCGTTCTTCGCGCAATTGCGCGGCCTGGGAGTCCAGCACGTCGACGTGATCGAGCAGGAAGTCTGCGGCGGCCTGCGTCAACACATTGGTGTTGTAGGGCGGACGCACCTTGTCCAATTCGGTCAGCCAGGCGGGCTTGCCGACCAGATAGCCGAGCCGGATGCCGGCCAACCCGAGCTTGGACACCGTGCGCATCACGACGACATTGTCGAACGCGTCGGCGCGCGGCAGCCAGCTTTGCTGCGCGAACGGCTGATACGCCTCGTCGATCACCACGAGGCTCTTGTTGGCCGCGGCGATGATGCGCTCCATGTCGGCGTCGTCGAACAGCGTACCGGTCGGGTTGTTCGGATATGCCAGATAGATGACCGTCGGCTCATGCTCGGCGATCGCCGCCAGCATCGCTTCGGTATCGAGCGAGAAATCCGCCCGCAGCGGCACGCCGACGAATTCCAGATTCGCCAGCTTCGCCGACACCTGGTACATCACGAAACCGGGCACCGGCGCGAGCACCTTGGCGCCCGGCTTCGCGCACGCGACCGAGATCATGCTGATGATCTCGTCCGAGCCGTTGCCGAGCAGCACGTCGCAGCCAGCGGGCACGCCCATCACGCGCTTGATCTTCTCGATCAACGCTTCCGGGCGCGGCGCCGGGTAACGGTTCAGCGCGACGCCGGCCAGGTGCTCGCCGAGATGCGCGGCCAGCACCGGCGGCAGCGGAAATGGATTTTCCATCGCGTCGAGCTTGATGTAGCCCGTGGCGTCCGGAACCGGATAGCTCGTCATCGCGAGCACGTCGCGGCGAATGATGTCTTGAGGTGTCGTCATAGGTCAGTGGACCAGGCCGCGAGGCAAACGCCGGACTGGCATCGGCGGCACGCTGCCGCCTCAGTTGGTCTCTGTTGTCGTTATTGAAATGGAGACGCGGAGAACCGCACGCAATCCGTCGCCGAAGTCAGCGGGCATCACTCGATGCCCGCGCTCGTTATCGGATTCGCGAGGTTCAGCCGCGCTCAGCCGTTTTGCCGCATCCGGTATTCGGCGCTGCGAGCATGCGCCTGCAAGCCTTCGCCATAAGCGAGTTCCGCGGCGATCTCGCCGAGCGTCTGCGCGCCTTCCGCGCTGACCTCGATCACGCTCGAGCGCTTGAAGAAATCATAGACGCCCAAAGGTGACGAGAACCGAGCGGTACGCGAGGTAGGCAGCACGTGGTTCGGACCCGCGCAGTAGTCGCCGAGGCTTTCGCTCGTGTAGCGGCCGAGAAAGATCGCGCCGGCATGACGGATCAACTGGCCCCACTGGTGCGGCTCCAGCGCCGAGATTTCGAGGTGTTCCGGCGCGATGTCGTTGGCGATCGCGCAGGCTTCGGCCATATCGCGCACCTTGACCAGCGCGCCGCGCCCTTCCAGCGACGCGCGAATCACATCGCGGCGCGGCATGGTGGGCAGCAGTTCGTTGATCGCTTCGTGCACGCGGGCGATGAACGCGTCGTCCGGACACAGCAGGATGGATTGCGCGAGTTCGTCGTGCTCGGCTTGCGAGAACAGGTCCATCGCGACCCAGCGCGGATCCGTGGTGCCGTCGCACAGCACGAGAATTTCCGACGGCCCCGCAATCATGTCGATGCCGACCGTGCCGAACACGCGGCGCTTGGCCGACGCGACATAGGCATTGCCGGGGCCGCAAATCTTGTCCACCGCGGGGATGGTTTGCGTGCCGTACGCCAATGCACCGACCGCCTGCGCGCCGCCGATCGTGAACACGCGGTCCACGCCGCCCAGCAACGCGGCCGCCAGCACCAGCGGATTTTTCACGCCATCCGGCGTTGGCACGACCATGACGATTTCGCGCACGCCGGCCACGCGCGCCGGAATCGCGTTCATCAGCACCGACGACGGATACGCCGCCTTGCCGCCCGGCACATAAATACCCGCGCGATCGAGCGGCGTGATCTTCTGGCCGAGCACGGTGCCGTCGGCTTCCGTGTATTGCCAGCTATGGCTGCCGCATTCGATCTTCTGCTTCTCGTGGTAGCCGCGCACGCGCGCCGCCGCCGCTTCGAGCGCGGCGCGGCGCTTGGGTTCGAGACTTTCGAGCGCGGCCTCCAGTTCCGACATCGGCAGTTCGAGCGCGTCGACGCTGTTCGCCTCGAGACGGTCGAAGCGGTTCGTGTACTCGAGCACCGCGGCATCGCCGCGCGCCTTCACGTCGTTCAGAATCTGCGCGACCGAGCGCTCGATCGCTTCGTCTTCGCTCGCCTCGAACGCGAGCACCGCATGCAGCGACTTGTGGAAGTCGGGAGCGCTGGAATCGAGTTTGCGAATCTTGATAGACATACGGGTATCCGTTTCGGTAAGGCGCGCGTTAAAGCGGGGTCAAGCAGGACCAACGATTCAGGGTGTCGCCGCGCCGGCTTTCGACGCGCGTTCGAACGCGTCGAGGATCGGCCGCAACGCGGCGCGCTTGAGCTTCAGCGCAGCCTGGTTCACGACGAGACGCGACGAAATCTGCATGATCTCCTCCACCTCGACGAGATGGTTGGCTCGCAAGGTATTACCCGAACTCACCAGGTCGACGATCACATCGGCGAGGCCGACCAGCGGCGCGAGTTCCATTGAACCGTACAGCTTGATCAGATCGACATGCACGCCCTTGGCGGCAAAATGCTCACGTGCGGTTTCAACGTACTTGGTCGCGACGCGCAATCGCGCGCCCTGGCGCACCGCATTCGCATAATCGAAACCCGCGGCCACCGCGACCGACATGCGGCAGCGTGCGATATCCAGGTCGACCGGCTGATACAGCCCGCCGCCGCCGTGTTCCAGCAGCACGTCCTTGCCCGCCACGCCGAAGTCGGCCGCGCCGTATTCGACGTAGGTCGGCACGTCGGTGGCGCGCACGATAATCACGCGCAGGTTCGCATCGGTGGTCGGCAGGATCAGCTTGCGCGAGGTTTCGGGATCCTCGGCGACTTCGATGCCGGCGGCGGCGAGCAGCGGCAGCGTCTCCTCGAAGATACGCCCTTTCGACAGCGCCAGCGTGAGCGGTGCGCTCACCGCCGGCGACGACGACGTCTGCGGCACCGAACTCATGCCTGGCTCCCCGAAACCCGGCGCACCTTCGCGCCGATCGCGGTGAGCTTGGTCTCCATGCGGTCATAGCCGCGATCCAGGTGATAGATGCGGTCGATCAGCGTTTCGCCCTCGGCGCGCAGCGCGGCGATCACGAGACTCGCGGACGCGCGCAGATCGGTTGCCATGACCTTCGCGCCGGAGAGCTTCTCCACGCCGGTCACGAGCGCGGTTTTGCCGTCGATCGTGATGTGCGCGCCGAGGCGGTTCAGTTCCTGCACGTGCATGAAGCGGTTTTCGAAGATCGTCTCCACCACCTGCGCGGTGCCTTCGGCAATCGTGTTCAGCGCCATGAACTGCGCCTGCATGTCGGTCGGGAATGCCGGATATTCGGAGGTGCGGAAACTCACCGCGCTCGGACGCTTGTCCATCCGCACGCGCATCCAGTCTTCGCCTTCCTCGATCGTGACGCCCGCCTCGCGCAGCTTGTCCGTGACGGCTTCGAGAATCTGCGGGCGCACGCGGCGCAAGGTGACGTCGCCGCCGGCGGCCGCCACCGCGCACAGGAACGTGCCGGCTTCGATACGATCCGGAATCACCGTGTGCTTCGCGCCATGCAGTTTGTCGACGCCCTGGATCACGAGGCGATCGGTGCCGATGCCTTCGATCCGCGCGCCCATCGCGACCAGCAGATGCGCGAGGTCGCCGACTTCCGGCTCACGCGCCGCGTTCTCGATGACCGTTTCGCCTTCGGCCAGCACCGCCGCCATCAGCAGATTTTCGGTGCCGGTGACGGTGATCATGTCGGTGATGATGCGCGCGCCCTTCAGACGCTTCGCGCGCGCCTCGATGAAGCCGTGCTCGATCGTGATCTCGGCGCCCATCGCCTGCAGGCCCTTGATGTGCTGATCCACCGGACGCGCGCCGATCGCGCAGCCGCCCGGCAGCGACACCCTGGCGTGACCGAAGCGCGCGACCAGCGGGCCGAGCACGAGGATCGACGCACGCATGGTCTTCACCATTTCATACGGAGCGACGAGGTTGTCGACTTTCGACGCGTCCAGCGACACGCGCCCCGCGCCGCTCTCGATCCGCACGCCCATCTGGCCGAGCAGCTTGAGCATCGTGCGCACGTCCTGCAGATCCGGCACGTTGTCCAGATGCACGGGCTCCGAGCTCAGCAGACCCGCGCACAGGATCGGCAACGCCGCGTTCTTCGCACCCGAGACGACAACTTCACCTGCGAGCGGGAAGCCACCTTCAATGATGAGTTTGTCCATGCCTGTCAGTTCCTGATCCGCCCGGACTTCGGCCGGGCCTGCCTTGATTGTGTTCGACGCGCCGCTACCGAGGTCGCGCCCTTCTTGAGTAATTCGCACTAAATTTCCAGATTACGCGTTCTGCCATTCGGCGGGCGTCAGCGTCTTCATGCTGAGCGCGTGGATTTCCTCGCGCATGCGGTCGCCGAGCGCCGCGTACACGAGTTGATGCCGCTGGATCGGCCGCTTGCCTTCAAAGCTCGGCGAAACGATGGTCGCAAAGAAATGCTGACCGTCGCCTTCGACTTCGAGATGCTGGCAAGCGAGCCCAGCGGCGATGTATTGCTTGACCTGTTCGGGAGTCGGCAACATGGGAAAGCTCCTGTCAGTGGCGCAGTTTGTAGCCGGACGCGAGCATGCGCATCGCCACCACGGCCAGCACCACGAAGAAACCGGCGACGATCGCGAGGCTCGCGAGCGGATTGATATCCGACATCCCGAAGAAACCGTAGCGAAAGCCGTCGATCATGTAGAAAAAGGGATTGAGCCGCGACACTTCGCGCCACACCGGCGGCAGCGTATGCGTCGAGTAGAACACGCCCGAGAGAAACGTGAGCGGCATGATCAGAAAGTTCTGGAACGCGGCAAGCTGGTCGAACTTCTCCGCCCAGATGCCGGCGATCAGACCGAGCGTGCCGAGAATCGCCGCCCCGAAAATCGCGAACAGAATGATATACAGCGGCGCGCTGAAACTGACCGGCACGAACCAGATCGTCACGATGAACACGCCGAAGCCGACCGCTAACCCGCGCGCCACGGCAGCCAGCACATAGGCGCCGAACATCTCGTAGTGCGAGAGCGGTGGCAGCAGCATGAACACCAGGTTGCCGGTGATTTTCGACTGAATCAGCGACGACGAGCTATTCGCGAACGCATTCTGCAACACGCTCATCATCACGAGACCCGGAACCAGGAAGCTCGTGTACTCGACGCCCGGATACACCTGCACATGATCGCGCAACGCGTGGCCGAAAATCGTCAGATACAACAGCGCGGTAATGATCGGCGCCAGCACGGTCTGGAACGACACCTTCCAGAAACGCAGGATTTCCTTGTAAAACAGCGTGCTGAATCCACTATAGCCGGTCATGCAAGCCCCTCGATCATTTCCGGACCGTTCATCACCTGAACGAACACGTCTTCGAGATCGGCCTTGCGGACTTCGATTTCGTCGAACGTGCAGCCCGCCGCGCGGCATTGCGCGAGAATCCGCTCGACGTCGTCATAGCTCGCGAGACGCAGCAGATGCTGACGGCCATTGCCGTTGCCCGCGCCGCCCTCCACTTCGAGCACACGCAGGTCGGCGGGCAACACGCCCTGGCCGAAACGCAGGAACAATTGCATGCCGGCAAAACGCTGCAGCAGCGCGCTGGTGCGATCGAGCGCGACCACTTCGCCGCGTCGCAGCATCGCAATGCGATCGCACAGCGATTCGGCTTCTTCAAGATAGTGCGTGGTCAGCACGATGGTGTGACCTTCGCGATTCAGGCGCGAGATGAATTTCCACAGGGTTTGACGCAATTCGACGTCCACGCCCGCGGTCGGCTCGTCGAGCACGATGACCGGCGGCCGGTGCACCAGCGCCTGCGCGACCAGCACGCGGCGCTTCATGCCGCCCGACAGCGCGCGCATGTTGGCGTCGGCTTTTTCGGTGAGGTCGAGATTGGCCATGATCTCGTCGATCCATGCGTCGTTGTTGCGCAGCCCGTAGTAGCCGGACTGGATGCGCAACGTCTCGCGGACCGTGAAGAACGGATCGAACACGAGCTCCTGCGGCACGACGCCGAGCGCGCGGCGCGCCAGCCGGAAATCGTCGATAACGTCGTGGCCGCGCACCGCGATGCTGCCTTCATCGGCGCGCGCGAGACCGGCGAGGATGCTGATGAGCGTCGTCTTGCCCGCGCCGTTCGGACCGAGCAGCCCGAAGAACTCGCCTTCTTCCACCGTGAGGCTGACGCCCTTGAGCGCCTGCAAATCCTTGTAGCGCTTCTTGACGTTACGAATTTCTATGGCTGACATGACTGGGGGCCGCGCGCGTCGCGGCGCCTAAAGGGGAACTTGCGGAGCCCTGGGTGGGCACATATATGCTGGGAGAAACGAAATTGGGGCCGGTTAAGTGCCCCAAAAAACGTTTGATTATAGGGCAAAAATTGGCTGGCCCGGCTTGGGTCGGGGCGATCCGCGTGACGCTGCTGGAGCGTCGAGGCCGGCGCCAATGCGGCGCCGGCGGTATCGGGACAAGAGTCGGCGCTAAAGCGTTAACTCTGGTCGACCGCTCTGCACGGGACCAGGGTATCGACGCCGTAGGCTTGTGCGAGGCTGGCAAGACCAGCCGGCAGATTGACGATCTCGAATCGGGCGCCGCGTGCCTGGGCGGCCCGCTGCCACGCGAGGAGGACGGCCAGCGCGGACGAATCGAATTGCGCAAGCGGTGTGCAATCCACGCCGCTCGCGCCCGCCGCGATGCGCTGCAAACCCGCCACGAGCGCACTCTTCGCGCTCGCGTGGGTCAGTGTCGCGCCGCTCTCGAAGCGGTTCACGACGGGGCTCAGCACTTCGCTCACGACTGCTTGCCCGCGGCGAGTTGCTGGTTGCGCTGCGTGAGGAACTGGATCAGTCCGTCCACGCCCTTCTGCTGAATCTGCTCGTTGAACTGCTGCTGATACGCCTGGATCAGCCATGCGCCGAGCACGTTGATGTCATAGACGCGCCAGCCTTGCGGCGTCTTGTACAGACGGTAGTCGAGTTCGATCGGCGAGCCGTTGTTCATCACGACGGAGCGCACCACCGTATCGGTGTCGTCCGGATTCATGCGGAACGGCTTGTACTGAATCTGCTGGTCGCGGACTTGAGCCAGCGCGCCCGAGTAGGTGCGGATCAGCAGCATCTTGAACTGCTCGACCACCTGGTTCTGCTGCTCTGGCGTGGCGGTGCGCCAGTTGCGGCCCATCGCAAGTTGCGTGGTGCGGCGGAAATCGGTGTACGGCAGGATCTTTTCGTTGACGAGACGCGTGATGTGGTTGATGTCGCCTTGCTGGATCGACTTATCCGCGCGGATCGAATCGATCACCTGTTGAGTGACGGTCTTGATCAGCCCGTCCGGCGAATTGGCGTCGACCGTTTGCGCCGATGCACCGGCACTGGCGAACGAGAACAACGCAGCGAACAACGGAATCAGGAAGAATTTTTTCATATGTAGCCTTGCCTTAAAAATAGTGCAACCGTTTGAGCCGACATTAACACGCGAGTTCAGCGGCAATCCATGCGCAAACTGCGAGAGTCGTATCGATCTGTTACGGGTACATCATCAACGCAATTTAAACGACGGAAAGTTGAAACGCGTGGGCGGGACCAGTTGGCCGGCCGGAATCTGCGTCGTTTCGGGACCGCCGTTCATATCGATGGGCGGCGTTTCGGCGCTGCCCGAAGCGGCTTCAGGTTTTGCCGCGGTGCCGGTTGCGCCCGACGTTGTTCCCGCTGTCGCGCCCGCCGCCGAAGCGGCTTGCGGCGGCGTTGCCGCAGCCGTACCCGAGGCTCCCGCCGCCTTCGCCGGAGCAGCCTGCGTGCCTGCGGCGGTGCCGGCCGTGCCGGTCACGGCACCCGCCGGCGCGCCAGCCGCACTGGCCGCGCCGGCGTCGACGTCTTCGTATTTCGGCAACGGCGCTTCGTCGCCGTAGTTCGGCAGCGCCTGCGCCTGCTTGCCGTCCGACAGCAAATACTGACGGCGCTGCAGGTACGCATTGCGCACGAACGAATACTTGTCGAGCGCGGCGCCCTCCAAGACATCGCTCGCATTCAGAAGGTTGGCGCGCGTGTTGACCACGTTCAGCCCATACAGCGCCCAGCTCAAGCCCGGCGGATCGATGTAGCTGAGCGGGTTCACATAATAGTTGCCGAGCGAGCCGACCGCGTCGCGCAAGGTGCTCGGACCGAACAGCGGCAGCACCAGGTACGGCCCCGTCGGCACACCGTAGTGGCCGAGCGTCAGGCCGAGGTCGTTGTCGTGCTTGGGCAGCTTCGCGAGCGTCGCGACGTCGAACAGACCGCCCACGCCGAACACCGTGTTGATCACGATCCGCATGATGTCCTGCACGCCGTCGGTGATCTTCAATTGCAGCAGGTTGTTCGCCGCGATGTAGACGTCGCCGATGTTCGAGAAGAAGTTCGTCACGCTGTCGCGCACCGGCTGCGGCGTCACGAAGACATAGCCCTTCGCGACCGGCTTCAGCGCGTATTGGTCGATCTTGTCGTTGACGGTGAAGATGGTGCGGTTCAAGCCTTCGAGCGGATCGCCCTTGGTCGGCGTCTGCACGGTCGTGCAGCCGGCGAGCGCGGCCATCACGACGGTCAGCTTCGCCACCTGCAAGGCGCCCGCACCACTGATGCGTAGGGTCTGCATTTTTATTCTCCTTATTGACCGGCTGCGCCGGAAGCCGGAACCGCCGGTGTGGCAGGCACCGCCGGCGCCGCCACGGCCGCCGCGGCAGGTGCGGCAGGTGCGGTCGAACCCGCCGAACCCGAGCCGGACTTCGACGCGCCCGAGTCAGCCGCTTTGCTGTACAGGAACTGCCCGATCAGATTTTCCAGCACGATCGCCGATTGCGTCATCGAGATCGTATCGCCCGCCTTGAGCATTTCGGTGTCGCCGCCGGGTTCGAGCCCGATGTATTGCTCGCCGAGCAGACCCGAGGTCAGGATCTTCGCCGACGTATCTTTCGGAAACTGGTATTGCTTGTCGAGGTCGATCGTGACGACGGCCTGATACGCGTTGCTGTCGAAGCCGATCGAGCCGACCCGGCCGACCGTCACGCCCGCGCTCTTCACAGGCGCGCGCGCCTTGAGTCCGCCGATATTGTCGAACTTGAGCTTGACCGGGTACGTTGCCTGAAACGACAACGAGCTCATGTTGCCGGCCTTCAGCGCGAGAAACAGCAACGCCACGAAACCCAGCACCACGAACAGGCCGACCCAGAAGTCGAGAGCAGTCTTTTTCATCGTCATCCCAAAGTGAATCCGCCGCGCCGCCGACACTCCCCGCCGGGCGCGACCCTGACGCGCCGCCGGCGGAAAAAGCGCAACGCAGTCTTAGCTGAACATCAGTGCAGTCAGCAGAAAATCGAGGCCGAGCACGGCAAGCGACGCGTACACGACCGTTTTAGTCGTGGCGCGCGACACGCCTTCCGGTGTCGGCTTGGCTTCATAGCCTTGAAACAGCGCCACGAACGTCACCGCGAGTCCGAACACCACGCTCTTGACGACCCCGGCGCCCACGTCGCGCCAAACGTCGACGCCGCCTTGCATCTGCGACCAGAACGCGCCGGCGTCCACGCCGATCAGCAGCACGCCGACCACGTAACCGCCCAACACGCCGACCGCGCTGAAAATCGCCGCCAGGATGGGCATCGCAATGATGCCGGCCCAGAGGCGCGGCGCGACCACGACCTTGACCGGGTCGACGGCCATCATTTCCATCGCGGTGAGTTGCTCGCCCGCCTTCATCAAACCGATCTCGGCGGTGAGCGATGTGCCGGCGCGGCCCGCGAACAGCAGCGCGGTGACCACCGGCCCCAGTTCGCGCACGAGCGACAGCGCGACCAGCAGCCCGAGCGCCTGCTCGGAGCCGTAGCGGTTCAGCGTGTAATAGCCCTGCAGGCCGAGCACGAAGCCGACGAACAGCCCCGACACGGCGATGATCACCAGCGAATAATTACCCAGGAAGTGGATCTGCTTCGTGACAAGCCGCGGCCGGCGCAGCAGCGGGAAAAATTCGAGCACCAGCCGGAAGAAGAAGCGCGTGGCGTAGCCGGCCGTGCCGAGCACGTCGAGCACCGAGCGACCGACCGAACTGATCAGCGAGCCGATCATGACTGGCCTCCGCCGATGCCGAAGTCCGCCGCGAGCGGCGTCTTGCTGGGATAGTGGAATTTGAACGGGCCGTCCGGCGCGCCGTCGATGAACTGCCGCACCGTGGGATCGGTGGACGCGCGCAGTTCGGCCGGCGTGCCCTCGGCATGAACGCCACCGTTGGCGAGGAAATACACGTAATCGGCGATGGCGAACGATTCGGGCACGTCGTGCGTGACCAGAATCGAGGTGGCGCCAAGCGCCTGATTCAGCGCGCGAATCAGATTCGCGGTGATGCCGAGCGAGATCGGATCGAGGCCGGCGAAGGGCTCGTCGTACATCATCAACTCGGGGTCGAGCGCGATGGCGCGCGCCAGCGCCACGCGCCGCGCCATGCCGCCCGAGATCTCCGACGGCAGCAGCTCGCGCGCACCGCGCAAGCCCACCGCGTTGAGTTTCATCAACACGAGGTCGCGGAGCAGTTCTTCGGGGAGATCGGTGTGCTCGCGCAGCGCGAACGCCACGTTTTCGAACACCGACATGTCGGTGAAAAGCGCGCCGAACTGGAACAGCATGCCCATCTTGCGGCGCAGCGCGTAGAGGCCGTCGCGCGTCTGCTGGCCGACGTCCTGGCCGTGAAACAGGATCTGGCCGCGCTGCGCGCGTACCAGACCGCCGATCAGACGCAGCACCGTGGTTTTGCCGCAACCCGAGCCGCCCATGACCGCCACCACCTGCCCGCGCCTGAAGCGCAGATTCAGGTTCGACAGGACGAGCCGGTCGCCATAACCGAAGTCGACGTCGCGCAGCTCGAGTAAGGTCTCGGGAGAGGAAGACACGAAACTGACAGTCCTTTTACACGGAAGGCCGAATTATAGGGCCATCATGCAAAAGTTGCCGTGAGGAGCCCCGTCCCTTTACCCAACTTGACGATTATTGCGTAAACAATTGTTGCAGTGCAGAAACGGCGGCGGCGGGGTCCGCCGCTTCCGTCACCGCCCGCACCACGGCCGCGGAACCCACGCCGGTCGCCAGCACGTCCGGCAGCACCTGCAGGTCGATTCCACCGATCGCCACGAGCGGCACCACGCCGTCGAGCAGGCGCACATACCGGGCGAGGCGTCTGAGGCCCTGCGGCGCGGTGGGCATGACCTTGGTGGTGGTCGGAAAAACCGCGCCCAGCGCGACATAGCTTGGCCGGAAATGCAGCGCCTTGAGGATCTCGTAGAAGCCGTGCGTCGATAGGCCGAGGCGAATGCCGGCTGCGGCGAGCGCGGAAAGATCCGCGCTATGCAGGTCTTCCTGGCCCAGATGAACACCGTACGCGCCCGCTTCCAGCGCGGCTTGCCAATGATCGTTGATGAACACCTGCGCGTCGTGTTGCCGGCCGACCGCCACGCAGCGGGCGATTTCGCGCTTGAGTTCGTCGGCGGGATGAGCCGACTTGCGGCGCAACTGAACCGTCTTCACGCCTAGGCCCACCACCCGTTCCACCCACTCCGCGGTCGGCAGAACCGGGTACAAACCCAGTCGCTCCGGGCAGCGCGCGAATGCTTGCAGGGGCGCGTCCGGCAGGCCGGCGAGACGCGGGAAATGCGCGAGATCGGACGGAAATGCGTCGTCGGCGCGGGTTTCGTCGCCATCGCGCCAGGCAAGCGCCAGCACCAGCGCGTCGTGGGGATCGAAACCACAGTCCAGAAACGCGGCCAGCGCGGGAATCCAGTCTTCCGCGAGATGGCCTTCCAGGCGGTATTTGTCGCCGCCTAGGTGCAGCGTCGCGGTCTCCTGCGCCGCCTCGATCACCCCGGCGCCCTGCACCAGCCAGCGCGCCACCTGCTCGCCATGCCGCTGCGCGTCCGCGACGATGATCAGGTCGCCGCCGTTCGGCTCGTCCGGCGCGGTCAAACAGATGCGCCACGGCGCGTGCGTCGGCGGCCAGTCGCCGAGGCGCGCACGAATGCGCTCCGCCGCTTCGGTGAGTTCGTCGGCGGGCGGCCAGAACAGGTCGCGATCTTTCAAAGCCAGAGTCTGCGTCATGCGGCGCTCCCGTCTTGATGCCAGAACGGCATGCCGACCACCGGCGTGCTCGCGTGCGCGCTTTCGCGCTCGGCCATCGGCCCCGCCAGAAACGCCTGGCGGCCCGCCTCGACGCCCAGCGCGAAGGCCCGCGCCATCGCGTCGGGGTGCGTGGCCTGCGACACGGCGGTGTTCAGCAGCACGCCGTCGAAACCCCACTCCATCACCTGCGCCGCGTGCGACGGCACGCCGAGACCGGCGTCGACGATCAGCGGCACGTCCGGCAGCCGCTCGCGCAGCACCCGCAGCCCGTATGGATTGATCACGCCCTTGCCGGTGCCGATCGGCGCACCCCACGGCATCAGCGCCTCACAGCCGGCATCGAGCAGACGGCGGCCGATCACCAGGTCCTCGGTGCAATACGGCAGCACCTTGAAGCCGTCCTTCACGAGCTGCGCGGCCGCTTCGATCAGACCGACCGGGTCGGGCTGGAGCGTGTAGTCGTCGCCGATCAGTTCCAGCTTGATCCACTCGGTTTCGAAGATTTCGCGCGCCATGTGCGCGGTGGTCACCGCCTCGCCGACGGTCAGGCAGCCGGCCGTATTCGGCAGCAGCGGCACGCCGTGACGCTTGAGCAGATCGAAGAAGCCGGCTTCCGCGCCGCCTTCGTTCATCTGCCGGCGCAACGCGACGGTCACCATGCCGGGCCGCGCCGCGTCGATCGAATCGGATAACGATTGCAGCGACGGATAGCGCGACGTGCCGAGCAGCACGCGGCTCGCGAAGGTTTGGCCGTAGAGCGTGAGCGCGTCCGCGGGTTTTGGGGAAGTCATTTGCATCATCCTGGTCTCCGGCAATGCGTGGCGCGGGCTCAACCGCCGGCCACGGGCTGCACGACATCGAGCTTGTCGCCCGGCTGCAGCGCGCGCGCCGCATGCTGGGCGCGCGCGACGAAATCGCCGTTCAGCGCGACCGCGAACGGCGGACGCGCGCCATACGCGGCGAGCGCATCGGCGACAGTCGCGCCTTCGGGCAGCGACAACGGCTTCTGGTTGATATGAATGTCCATGGTGTTCGAATACGGTTCAATCGATGACTGACGAAACTGCATGGCGCGTGCCTCGCTCATGCCGGCTCCCGCGCGCAATCCAGTTGAAACAGCTCGCTCCAGCGCGCCGCCTGCCGCCAGTCGGCGAAGGCGTCGGCATCGCCGATGCGGCCTTCGAGCAGCGCGGCCGCGAAGCGCACGGCTTCGTCGGCGACTTCGGGCACGATCATGTAGCCGTGCCGGTACAGGCCGTTCACGCGCAGCGTCCGCGCGCCATCCCACAGCAAGGCCGGACGGTGGTCCGGCAGGGTCGGACGGCACTGCGAATTCAGTTCGAGAATGCGCGCCTCGCCGAAGCCGGGATGCACGGAAAACGCCGCGCTCAGCAGTTCGAGCGCCGAGCGCACGCTGACGGGCGACATGTCCTCGCCCTCCACCTCGGTGGCGCCGATCACGTAGAGATCGTCCTGCTTCGGCGCGATATAGAGCGGGTAGCGCGGATGCAGCAGGCGCACCGGGCGCGTCAGCGTGATTCCCGGCGCATGCACGCGCGCCACTTCACCGCGAATGCCGCGCAGCGTGGGCAGCACCGGCTTCGCGCCCAAACCCCGGCAGTCGATGGTGACGCGCGCGGCAGGCAGCGCGCGGTCATCGACCGGCGTGTTCCAGTGTGTTTCCACGCCGCGCTGGGCGAGGCCCGCGGCGAGCGCGGCCAGCACCTGGCGGTTATCCAGTTGGCCTTCGCGCGGCAGCAGCCAGCCCTGATTGAAGCGGCCCGCCAAGGCCGGTTCGGCCGCGCCGACCTGGTCGCCCGAGAGCGTCACGAAGCCGCCGTCGAGCAGTTCCGCAGGCGCATTCGAGCGCACGCGGCGCTCGAACAGCGGCGCCTCGGTGCGGTCGGCGTGATGCCAGACGACGAGCGTGCCGTTACGCTGGAAGAACACCGGCTCAGGCAATTCGGCGAGCACTTGCGGCCAGCTATCGAGCGAACTCGCGCCCAGCCGCGTGATCAGCAACTCGGCGCTGGCGGCTTCCGCGAGGGGCGCCAGCATGGCCGCTGCGACCCACGCGGCGGCTTGCGAACCGGCGGCGTCGCCGCGCTCGTAAAGCGCCACGCGATGCCCCTGACCGGCGAGACGCCATGCGACGAGGCGTCCGCAAAGTCCACCGCCGAGCACCGCGAAGTCGGGTTGTGCGGGACGGTTCATCGCGCGCGCTCCCAGTCACGACGGCAAGCGAGGCCGAAGCACTGCGACGCGCCGACATAACCGGCGAACGCGTGGCGAAGAGCAAAGCACATATCTGAAGAATAGGCGGTCATCGAGTCCTTTCCGTACGGCAAGAAACGCACGTACCCAGGACGAAACCGGCGGGTAAGGCCGGCCGGGCAAAAAATGCGTTCGAATGACGCACGCCGCCCAGCGGGGAATGGAAGACTGGCTGCTTCCGGAAACTTCCCGCGCCGGTATTACCCGGATCGGGTGCAAAGGGTCTCTCTCAGCCTTGCCGCCGCGGCATGAAATCATGCAGCCTGCGAGCAAAGCACCCCTGTTTCGTCGAAGGCCATTAGACCATAAAAGCCGCGGCGCCCGCAAACGAGCGGCCCTTCATCACGCGCGGTTTGATCCGGCACCGATCTTTTGTTTCGTCGAGACGGACGAAGCCCGCGCTCTGGCACAATGCCTGGACCGGACGCCGCGAGACCGGGGCGCGGGCGGCACGCATGGCCGTCCACGCGCCGGCGGCATCGAGGCGAAGGAGTCCAACGCGACTTAACTTCCGCTTAAGGACTTCGCAACAGAATCGCTCAGCCGGACGGGCGCTCATCATCGCGCTTACGCCCGGAGCTTCGCCATTAAACCCGCCGTAGAGCGACGAGGCGGGCGACCGACCGACGGCCAGCCCTGGACGGGCCAGTTTCATAGGACCGGCCCGCTTTGAGCCAGTACTACACAGGATGCTCATGACAGCCAATACTTCTATCAGCCCAGTGCTCCCGCCG
The DNA here is from genome assembly GCF_900142195.1 of Paraburkholderia terricola. GTDB lineage: Bacteria > Pseudomonadota > Gammaproteobacteria > Burkholderiales > Burkholderiaceae > Paraburkholderia > Paraburkholderia terricola. The sequence continues at coordinate 3,174 of NZ_FRAB01000030.1, read as the reverse complement.
GACGAAAAAGTCTCCGCCTGGAGCCTCATCAAACCTTACTGGGTCTCCGAGGAACGAAAAATCGCATGGTCGCTGCTCGTCGCGATCATCGCGATGAATCTGCTGGTGGTGTGGATCAACGTGCGCCTGAACCGCTGGAGCGCCGACTTCTACAACGCGCTGCAAACCAAGAACGTGCACGATTTCCCGCATCTGCTGATGGCGTTCTCGGGCCTCGCGTTCGGCTTCATCATCCTCGCGGTGTACGGGCGCTATCTGCGCCAGATGCTCGGGTTCCGCTGGCGTCAGTGGCTGACCACGCGCTACCTTAACGAATGGCTGCACGACAGCGCCTTCTACCGGATCGAACGCGACCGGCTCGCCGACAACCCCGACCAGCGGATCAGCGACGATCTGCAATCGTTCGCCACCACCACGCTCTCGTTGACGCTCGATCTGCTCTCCACCGTCGTCACGCTGGTGTCGTTCATCACGATCCTCTGGTCGCTCGCCGGCGCGTTGACCATCTCGCTCGGCGGCATGCCGATTCATATCCCCGGCTACATGGTGTGGGCTGCGGCGCTCTACGCGGTGGCCGGTTCCCTGATCATCCAGAAGGTCGGCCATCCGCTCGTGTCGATCAACTATCAAGCTCAGAAAGTCGAGGCGGATTTCCGTTTCGGTCTGATCCGCCTGCGCGAAAACGCCGAGCAGATCGCCCTCTACAACGGCATGGAGACCGAGAAGACCAACGCCCGCTCGCTGTTCGGCCGTATCCGCGACAACTGGTGGCAGGTGATGAAGTACACCAAGCGGCTCACCTTCGTGCTCAGCTTCTATGGTCAGATCGCGATCATCTTTCCGCTGGTGGTCGCGGCGCCGCGCTACTTCGCGGGCGCCTTCACGTTCGGCGTGCTGATGCAGATTTCGAGCGCGTTCGGCACCGTCAGCGATTCGTTCTCGTGGTTCATCAACAGTTACAGCACCTTGGTCGAATGGCGCGCCACCGTCAACCGGTTGCGCGAATTCAAGCGGGTCGTGCATGCTCCCAGGTTGAAGGAATCGGTCTCGCCCGCTACCGCGCACGGCGGCATCAACCTGCATTTCGTCGACGCCGACAAACTCAGCACCGAGGGTCTCACGCTCGCGCTGCCGAACGGCAACCCGCTGTCGCGCATTCGCGATATCGCGATCGAGCCGGGCTCGCGCTGGCTGGTGCGCGGTCCGTCCGGTTCGGGCAAGAGCACGCTGATGCGCGCGCTCGCCGGCCTGTGGCCGTTCGGCGACGGCTCCATCGACGCGCCGGTCAACGCGCGCATGATGTTCATTCCGCAAGTCAGCTACATGCCGATCGGCACGCTGAAAGCCGCGCTCACCTATCCGTCCGCGGCCGACACCTATACGGACGACGAATGCCGCGAGGCGCTCGTCACCTGCCGCCTGTCGGAGTACGCCGACCGTTTGCAGGAATCGGGACACTGGACGCGCATTCTCTCGCCGGGCGAACAGCAGCGCCTCGCCGCCGCGCGGGTGCTGCTGCACAAGCCGGATTACCTGTTCCTCGACGAAGCGACGAGCGCGCTCGACGCGGACAACGAAGCGCGTCTCTACCATTTGTTCACGGAGCGTCTGCCGAAGGCGGCGATCGTGAGCGTCGCGCATCGCGAATCGCTCGCTGCGTTCCATGACGAAACGCTCGAGGTCGAGCGTTCGGACGAAGCGGTGGCGGCATAAGCGAGGCAAGCGCAACACCCCGAAACACCAGGAAACACCAGGAAACACGCGAGAAGAGTTAGAAAGCATTTGCGAAGCGGGCAAGCTGTTCCCCGCTTTGAAATTGCCTCCCAGCAGCGACGATAGCCGTGCGGGCCGAACCCCGTCCCGCCCGCCCCGCCACTCACTGCTAACGGACTCTTCGCACATGTCATTCGATCGCCGCTCCCATCCCCTGACCCGGCGCTTCGCGCTTGCCCTCGGCGCAGCGCTGCTGCTCACGAGCGCCGCGCAAGCCGCCCAGCCCACCGAGCCGGCGGACGTCTGCCCCGCGCTCGAACACATCGTCAACGCAACCGACTTCAAGCAGTTGCCGGCGCAATCCGCCGCGCAACTGCCGGGCATGTCGAGCGCGGACGATTGCCGCGCCAACCAGCACGCCTACGATTGCCACTGGCGCGCGCACTGGCAAGCCGACGGCGTGGTCAACGACCCGCTGCAAGAGATCGGCGCCGATATCGCCGCGTGCTTTTCGAACGTCGTGCACGACGTCAATACGCCGACGCGCCAGCATTTCATCGTGACCACCGACACGCGGCGCGTCAGCGTCACGGCGAGCGTGCAAGGGCAAAACGAACTGCGTCTGCGCGTCACGCGCTGAGCGCGCGCCCGCTCGACGCGATCCGCCGCGATCACCTTTTCGAAACCGCGCTCGTCGACCACTCATTGACCGCTATCAGGCCACGCATCATGACGCTTACGCCAGGCCCACGCGCTTATGCGTTCAAGGAAGCCCACCGGGCCGCGTGCGTCATGCTGCGCCGGCCTTGCGCGTGGCTTGCCGCCTGCGCCGCGCTGAGCGCCGGCTTGAATGGCTGCGCGTGGACGCTGATCACGGCCGCCGACGCCACCGGCTCCGTGATTCAGGCGGGCTACGCAGTCGCGGCAAACTACTCGTCGCCGACCTTCGTCAACGGCCGGCCCGCCGACGTGCGCAACGTCTGCATCGAAGTGAACCAGAACGTGTCGGTCGGCGACTTCGTGCCCTCGCTGCAACTCGCGCTGGAGCGCCGCGGCATTCGCTCGGACGTCTACAATCCGGGCACCTCGCCCGCCGGCTGCGAGGCGCGCCTCGTCTATAACGCCGCGATCGACTACGGCCGCCGCTCGTTCAGCGACGAATCGATCCAGTACCTGTCGATCATCGATCTGACGTTGATCCAGCACGGCCGCATTCTCATCACCGCGCGCTATCAGACGGGCGGGCTCAACACCGACCGCTTCTCGTCCGCGTCGACCAAGCTCAACGGGCTAATCGAACGAATGGTGGTCGATCAAAAGGACCTCGCGCGTCAGCCGGTGAACACCATGCAAACGTCGCTCGCGAACTAGCAGGCTGCTGAAGTATCGGCGGTAATGTCATCGCTGAAGGCCCCTGAAGCGTTGATGGAAGACCCCCACTTGCCCCTTGGAGATCATGCG
>NZ_FRAB01000076.1:8504-17129 GCF_900142195.1 Paraburkholderia terricola | reverse complement strand
GGACTAAACCGCTCGCGCGGTAGGGGTTACGATCCAACGCTGGAGGTGAAGGTCAAGCCGGTCACGCGGTTTATGTTGGCGAACGAGGCAATCCGCCTCGCTCTTCAACAGGAGCCGAATCATGACCTCCTTACCGGCAAACGTCAGCCCATTGCGTCAACGCATGATCGACGACATGCGCATGCGCCAGCTAGCCCCCAAGACGCAGGACATCTATTTGCACATCGTGCGTGAGTTCGCCCGGTTTCTCGGGCGCTCACCTGACACGGCCACCGTCGAGGACCTGCGCCGCTACCAGCTCTATCTAGTCGATCACGGCACATCGGCCGTGTCGCTGAACCACGCGATCACCGGCCTGAAGTTCTTCTTCACGGTCACGCTCGACCGGCCTGAGCTGATAGTCAGGATGCAACCGGTGCGTGTTCCCCGCATATTGCCCGTCGTGCTCAGTCCCGACGAAGTGCGGCGGCTGATCGAGGCAGCCGGCAACCTCAAGCACCAGACTGCGCTGTCGGTCGCCTACGGTGCCGGGCTGCGCGCGAGTGAAGTGGTCGCGCTGAAGGTCACCGACGTCGACAGCGAACGCATGACACTGCGTATCGAGCAGGGCAAGGGCCGCCGCGACCGCTACGCGATGCTCTCGCCGGTGCTGCTCGAGCGTCTGCGCGTATGGTGGCGCATGGCCCGTGCGCAGGGCAAGATGTTTGACGGCGGGTGGCTGTTTCCCGGGCTCGATCCGCTCGACCAGTTAAGCACGCGACAGTTGAACCGCGCCATTCATGCCGCCGCCGAAGCCGCGCACATCGAAAAGCGTGTATCCATGCATACCTTGCGCCACAGTTTTGCGACGCATCTCCTCGAACAGAAGGTGGATATCCGCGTGATCCAGGTTCTGCTCGGCCACGCCAAGCTTGAGAACACCGCACTTTATGTGCAGGTGGCCACCGACCTGCTGCATGAAGTCACCAGTCCACTGGACCGCCTGCCTCCTGGATAAGCCCATACCCCGCAGCATCTCATGCTGGAGGTTGCGGACATCTTCCGCAGCCACGGGCCGGCGTGGCGAGCCACGACACGCCTGAGCCCGGGGCAGCTGAAGGTCATGTCAGCCATCGAACGGTGCCGCACGGCGGCACTGGGCGGACATGTGTTGCGCTGTTCAGGCTGCGCAAAGGCGGAGGTGTCCTTCAACTCGTGCCGGGACCGGCATTGCCCAAAGTGCCAGGCCAGTGCCGCGCACCGCTGGCTGGAGGCACGCCAGACCGACCTGCTGCCTGTCGAGTACTTCCACGTCGTCTTTACGCTTCCCGCACCCATCAGCGCCATCGCCTGGTACAACAAACGGATCATCTACGGCCTGCTGCTCGACATCGCCGCTGACACGCTGCGCACGATCGCCGGGGATCCCAGGCATCTCGGCGCCCAGATCGGCGCCACGCTCGTACTGCACACCTGGGGCTCGGCGCTCACGCATCACCCGCATGTGCACGGCATCGTCCCCGGTGGCGGGCTGTCGCCTGACGGTGAGCGCTGGATCGCCTGCCGCCCCGGCTTCTTCCTGCCCGTGCGTGTCCTGTCACGCCTGTTCCGGCGCCGCTTCCTCGAGGCACTCCAGTCGGCTCACCACCGTGGCGACCTGCAGTTCTTCGGCGAGGATACCGGGCTCGCTGACCCCGCCATCTTTGCCCGCTGGCTTGCGCCGCTGCGCACCTGCGAATGGGTCGTCTACGCCAAGCGACCGTTCGCCGGACCGAAGGCGGTGCTCGAGTATCTATCACGCTACACACACCGCGTCGCCATCTCCAACCAGCGCCTCGTCGCCTTCGATGAGCGCGGCGTGACGTTCCGCTGGAAGGACTACCGCGCGAAGGGACACACCCGCTACAAGACCATGACCCTCGAAACCGGCGAATTCATACGCCGCTTCCTGCTCCATGTGTTACCCGCTGGCTTCCATCGGATCCGTCACTACGGACTGCTCGCCAACCCGGTGCGCCGCGCCAGACTCGCGAGGGTACGCGATCTGCTGCACATCGCACCCGCGACCAGCCCATCACCGGACCACGCCATCATCGAAACCCGGCCCGTCTTTATCTGCCGGCACTGCGGCGCACCGATGATCGTCATCGACATCCTCGCGCGCAGCGCCCCGATCCGCGCACCGCCCATGCGCCGCGATCAGACATGAACTCCACGGCTCCTCGAACTGCCTGTCTAACGTTGGCTTTGCGGCAACGCGGCCCACGAACGGACGTATGCGCGCGTCGCTTTGCGATGTGCTTCGTGCGCCCGTTTCATCATCCCGAATACACAACTGCACCGCGTCGCTATGGCGTTAGTGCCCGACCGGCTTCCCGCCAGACTGTGTCGCACCCGACATCACTGAGCATCCCGGGCTATCAATCGCCATAGCCGCGAAAGCTCCAACCGCATTGGGGCACTCCGCGGTTTCCTCCATCGGGCTTATTCGACGCCTGCCGGCACGCGCCGAGGTATCGTCACGTTCCTGTGGCCGACGGCAGGCATCGAATAACCCTTAACGGTTGTTGCCTGACGCGGAACAGGCCGCAAGCGGACATTCATCCGCAATCCCAGGTAACAACGAACGTCGGCAAATGCCGAACTTCAGCCATCTGGACTACTAGTCAAAGCGGTGCTTTTCATCGGTTTCACGATGACGACGATCGCCGTCCACGTGAAGATACTGACCGGTGGTCGTGAGCGACGCATGGCCGAGATTGTCACGCACGAGCCGCAAGTCGACCTGTTGGCCCGCGATATGCGACCCTGCGCTGTGCCTCAGCTAATGCGCAGACGCCTGCTTCAGTTGATCGGCTCGTGGCGCATGCGTTTCGCCACGGGCACGCAGTGCGTCGGCTGTGCCGCCGAAAACCTGCTTGACGATGCGGTGCAGTGCGGCGCGCGTCAACGGTTTGAGCGACTGCCCGATCGGCAGTAACAGGGGCGTGTCTTCGTCCTGAGATGGAAGTGCCGGTAGTCCCCGTTCGCGACAGTATGTCGAGAGGTCCGCCATCATCTCCAAGGTGGCTGGCGCCAGCGGCTCCCTTGTCGCCTTTGCCCAGCACGTCCAGCCACCAGAGATCTTCGCCGTTTACGACCCGGCGGCGGAAGAATCGGCCCATCGTGTTTTCACCCACTTCAATGATCCGTAAGCCATCCAGATAGAGCAGGGTGACAGCCAACACGTGCGCGAGTAATGCTCGCGTTCGCGGTCCGTTTCTTTCGGCACCGCCTGAATCCAGGTTTTGACCTCAAGCCACAGCTCGGGCGACAGATAGCGTGTGATACGCGGCTTTTCCTGCCTCGAAGCTCTCCCGCACCATCGCCAGTTTCTCGTCCATCGACCAGCGCCGCTGACGCTGCGGCCCCCTCAATACTTCCATCACTTCTTGCTTGTTATTAGTCATGTACACAGTCTTATGCCTACGGCCGTAGATCGATGTCCGCCACGGAAGGCAGCACCCGAGCCCAAGCAAGGATGGCGTCTGACGACTTCCATTCCGCGAGTAACGCGCTTTCTGATTTGGCCTGCACCGCGCCACTATTGGCCTCAGTCGCATCCGCCTGTTTGGTCTTTGCGGGTGATTTGGAGCTCTCGGGCGTGTCGACCTTTTCCAACATCGCCAGATCCGCGCAGTGCTCCTTCGAATCTGTCACCGCAACAGTAGCAATCTGATCGAACAGACTAGGTAGAAACCTCTCAGCGAGCATCAACTTCGCCCAGCACCGGCAGCTTGATTTCTTCGCCAAAACCTGATCTGATGCCGCTGACGCCCTTCGGCTTCCTCGGATGTCAGTTGACGGGGCGACAGCAGTCCGGACGCTGTCATGTCGTCACCGGTGAGGTCTGCCTGGCATGGCGCCGGGCGAGATGGGCAGAAAGGACGAACCAGCTATGCGGGTCGGGGCGCAATCAGTTTCTCCGATTGACTGATCCGCACAACGAACGGTGGGAGACGGTCGAGCCGACCGGGCCATTCGCGACCCGTCAACGGTCAGTCTTCCAAGAGGAATGCGAGCCGCATGGGATGTTTTTCACGGGGTCGCGCGTCCTCATTTCCTGTGTCTCGGATTTCGGGGTGGTGGGCGAAGCTACGTTTCGCTACCTGTCCCCGGCACCCGTTGATGCGTCGACCGGATTCTGGCGATTTCGGCAAGCAATGTTAAGCGGCCGTGAAAAACCGTGTTGCGAATATCAAATCGCCTGCCCTAAGTGTTGCGGGTATGAGCGGCCAGGTCGAGAATGAACCGATGATCGGTGTTGTTGAACATCTCAGCTTTCTTGCTATTACTACGTCAGCGGTTCGGTACAAACGGAATTTGTGCGCTGTGTAACGACCAAGCCTCTGCCGGCAGCCCAATATGCAATATGCCCAGCAACTGCCCCATGCCGGCGAACACGCGGTAGGCGCTCGCCACCTCCGCATACTGGCCGCCAACATAGGCAATGCGTGCACTGTAATACTCGTTCTCCGCATTGAGCAAATCGAGCAGCGATCGTTGCCCGATTCCGAACTGCAACAAATACGCCTCCCTGGTTGCCGCACTGGAATCGACGTATTGCTTGAGCACGACTACCCGATCGCGTGCCGTGAGGTACGCATTGAACGCGAGTGAGACGCTTTCCTGTATCTCGAGACGCGTACGGTTGCGAACTTCTTCGGCTTCCCGGATCTGGGCATGCGTCTCCCCGATTCGTGCTTTATCAGCCCCGCCCTGGAAGATGTTGTAGCGAAGGCGCAGCATCACGCGGCGATCGTTGATTGGCCCGAGAACGCCCTCCCGGTCATGAGTCGAGCTGAGCTCGAGATCAAGACGTGGCCACAAAGCCGACTTGGCGACGTCGTACTGTGCCCGGGCTTGACCGACGTCCGCCTCGGCGCCCGCGAGCGAAGGGTGGTTGGCCAACGCCGTGTCCAGCGCTTGCCGTTCGGTTTGCGGCAACTCGCTCTCCGGTGCTACCGGCTTGGCGAGAGCATCCGGCGGCATGCCCACCAGACGGGCGTAGGCAACCTCGGCATCTTTCAGGCTGCTTTGCTCGGACCGCAAATTGTCCCGGGCCAGAGCCAGACGACTTTCTGCTTGATAAAGATCGGCGCGGCGTCCGACGCCGCGGTCGCTGCGTAGCTTGATCTGATCGTAGATCCGGAGGTGGGATTCGATGTTGTCTTCGGCGGCGGCCGTCGTCTCCTTGCGGCGCAAAACTTCAAGGTAGGCGCCCACCACACGCAACGCCACGTCCTCCGCGGTAGTGGCTACGCCATAGGCCGAGGAATCGATGCGAGCGCTTTGACGCGCCACTTCACTTTTGACCGCGAAGCCGTCGAACAGCATTTGCGACAGCGTCACGTTGGCGGTGCTATGCGTGAAGCTGGTCCGATTCAAGCCGAGCAGGCGCGTCTCTTCGTCGTCGCGCCGTTCCCTGCCGATGGCCGTGTCGACGTCCAGGCGGGGCCAGTAACCGGCCTGCGCCTGCTTCAGGCCCTGGTCTGCCGCCTGTCGGTGATGAGTGGTGGCGAGTACTTCGGGATTGGTTCTTATCGCCTGTTCGACCGCTTCCTGGAGGCTTTGCGCGCCCGCGAGCGAAGGTGAACCCGCAATCGCCGATGCCAGTACAAGCATGGCTAGCCATGGTCTTCTTCTATTCATTGCGCATTTCCTGTAACCCGACGGTGGCTTGTATTCACTGCCGCTCAAGCACAAACAGACATTCGCGATGCTCGGAACCATGTGGCCGACGCATGTTACTGGAGATGTGTTGCGCTTTCAATTGACGTATCCCCGCTCACCGGATGGTGTCGCGGGAAATGCATTGAGAAGTATGACCCTGCGAGGAACGCATTTGAATGCTCGATGAACAGTTCAAGCGTTGCTCGCGGGGTGTGCTGGCCGCCTAATACTCCTGAATGTGAGGCAGCGCTGGCGTAACGTAAGTCACGGCGGTGCCAGTGCCCTGATCATGCGTGAACTGGAAGCCGGCGGCAGACAGCCCGCCTTGCAGCGCGAGCTGAGCGGAGTGAACGCCGTCGCTGACGGTCAGCGTGCCTCCCGTTCCCGCATCATTGGCCGTAAAGCTGAGTGTCGTATGGTCATTGCACAAGACGTCCGCAAGATCTAGCGTGTTGCCGGCGCCGAACCCGGAAACCGTACCGGTGAAGTTGCCTGATTGATCGAGCTTGAGCGTGCCCGTGGCGCCGTCGGCGAACGTCGTGTTTTCCATGGATGCAGCGCCGAACTCGAGTGTCGCGGCACCGCTGATCGTCGCGTGGCCGTTGCCGGTGACATCACCGTGTATCGCCAGGCTGCCGTTATTGGCCAACAGGTGGCCCGCATTCGCCACTGCGCTGTCGATCACGAGGCCGCCGCTGCCCGTTGCTTCAAGCGTGCCTGTGTTGACTATGACGTTGCTTCCTGTGTCGATGACCAGCGCGTTAGTACCGTTGGCGACAATCGTCCCCTCATTGACAAGCGTCAATTGGCCGGCTCCGATCTGGCCGGCACCGGCGATCGTGTTGTCGACGTTGATGAGCGTCGCGTCGGGACTGCCGCCAAATATGACGTTGTGGCTGTCGTCGGAGAGTGTAAGGTGTCCGCCGCCTTCAAGCGATGCACTCTTCACGAGGACCTCGAGGTCGGTTCCGTCGCCCGTTGACGCGAGCGCGATCGTACCTGTGTTGTTGATCGTCCCGCCGAGGGGAAGCATTGCGCCATCGTTCACCGTCATGACGCCCGAGTTGACCATGACTGGCTCCTGGTCAAACACGAAGTTGTCGACGGTGAGGTCTGCGGAATGGACACCCATGACCGTAAGCGTTTCGCCGGCGCCCAGTGCAATTACTGCATTGCCGCTGGCATCGTCGGTCATGTGCGTCTGGACGTCGCTGAAACTCGTGATGCCCGTGAAGCCGACGAGATCGATCCTGTCCGCCGCGAGGTCGAGATTGTGCAGCGTGTCGCTTCCGATGGGTTGTGCGAAAACGAATAAGTCATGGCCGGCAGAACCCGTCAGGTGATCGTCGCCCGACCAGGCGAAGATCGGTGAGTTTGCCGCGTATGCCTCCACATTGTCGGCAACTGTGACGCTCGCATGGCTACCGTCCGTGTTGGTCCAGTTCTCGGTGACGGTGAGCACCGTGGCGCCGGTAAAGGACGCCGGCGGCGTGACCGTGAGAGCGCTGAGATCGTTCGTCGGGACGAGCCATGCGCCGTTGCCGAGATCGGTTCCGGCGTTCAATTGCCAGCCGGAGGGGATGCCGGCAATCGTTACCGTGAGGTCGGCCGGATGGCTGGACAGATCGGTTAGCGCAAGGTTGATTTCGGAACCGGCCATGCCGGCGGGGGCTGCGTGTGTGGAGGTTTTGGTATTGCCTGCGAGGTCCCATTCGGTCACTGTCAAATTGTGATTATTTAGTCCCGACTGGGATAGGACCCACGTTCCACCGCTCTGCTGTGTCGCGGAGTAGTCGGCCGAATTACTATTGTCGTGGACCCCGACTTTCCAAACGTTGGAAGTGTCGGTGGCGGCAGTCAGCTTGTTCCCACTGTAGCTCCACGACAGGTTCGCTGGAGACGTGGTATCGAGCGTGAAGCTGAAGGCCGTTGCAGCCGAGATGTTGCCGGCGACATCGGTCTGCCGCACCTGCACGCTATTCGCCCCTTCGACGGCGCTGAAGCTGCTGCTCCAGTGCGCCCCGTTGTCGACGCTGTACTGGACGGTTGCGCCACCCTCGACACCACCGAGCGTCAGCGTCCCGGCACTGGTCACGTGATCGCTGGCACTGCTGCCGGAGTCGGTGGCGAGTGCCACTGCGGGTGCCGCCGCGGCCGTGTCGAGCGTGAAGCTGAAGCCGGTCGCGGCCGACACATTGCCGGCCACGTCGGTCTGCCGCACCTGGACACTATTCGCGCCTTCGACGGCGCTGAAGCTGCTGCTCCAGTGCGCCCCGTTATCGATGCTGTACTGCACCGTCGCGCCGCTCTCGACGCCACCGAGGGTCAGGGTACCGACACTGGTCACGTGATCGCTGGCGCTGCTGCCTGAGTCGGTGGCGAGCGCCACGCCGGGTGCGACAGCCGCCGTGTCGAGCGTGAAGCTGAAGCTGGTCGTGGCCGACACATTGCCGGCGACATCGGTCTGCCGGACCTGCACGCTATTCGCCCCTTCGACGGCGCTGAAGCTGCTGCTCCAGTGCGCCCCGTTGTCGATGCTGTACTGGACGGTCGCGCCGCTCTCGATACCACCGAGCGTCAGCGTGCCGGCACTGGTCACGTGATCGGTGGCGCTGCTGCCCGAGTCGGCGGCGAGCGCCACGCCGGGTGCGACAGCCGCCGTGTCGAGCGTGAAGCTGAAGCTGGTCGCGGCCGACACATTGCCGGCGACGTCGGTCTGCCGCACCTGGACGGTGTTCGCTCCTTCGACGGCGCTGAAGCTGCTGCTCCAGTGAGCCCCGTTATCGACGCTGTACTGGACGGTCGCGCCACTCTCGACACCACCGAGCATCAGCGTCCCGGCACTGGCCACGTGATCACTGGCACTGCTGCCGGAGTCGGTGGCGAGTGCCACGCCGGGCGCCGCCGCGGCCGTGTCGAGCGTGAAGCTGAAGC
>NZ_FRAB01000076.1:0-8468 GCF_900142195.1 Paraburkholderia terricola | reverse complement strand
GCCGCCGTGTCGAGCGTGAAGCTGAAGCCGGTCGTGGCCGACACATTGCCGGCCACATCGGTCTGCCGGACCTGCACGCTATTCGCCCCTTCGACGGCGCTGAAGGTGCTGTTCCAGTGCGCCCCGTTGTCGATGCTGTACTGGACCGTCGCGGCGCTTTCGACGCCACTGAGGGTGAGCACGCCGACACTGGTCACATGATCGCTGGCGCTGCTGCCGGAGTCGGTGTCGAGTGTCACGCCAGGCGCCGCCGCGGCCGTGTCGAGCGTGAAGCTGAAGCTGGTCGAGGCTGACACATTGCCGGCGACATCGGTCTGCCGGACCTGCACGGTGTTCGTTCCTTCGACGGCGCTGAAGCTGCTGCTCCAGTGCGCCCCGTTATCGACGCTGTACTGGACGGTCGCGCCACTCCCCACACCGCTCACCGCAAGCGTGCCGACATTGGTCACGTGATCGCTGGCACTGCTGCCCGAGTCGAGCGCCAGCACCACACCCGGCGCCGCGCCGGCTACCGTATCGAGCGTGAAATTCAAGGTCGCCGCAGACGACACGTTCCCGGCGACATCGATCTGCCGGACCTGCACGCTATTCGCGCCTTCCATCGCGCCGAAGCTGCTGCTCCAGTGAGCCCCGTTATCGCAGCTGTACTGCACCGTCGCTCCGTGCGCGAGCCCGCTGACCGCGAGCGCGCTATCGCACGTGACGTGGTCCGCGGCCGAAACGCCAGTGTCATGCGCCAGTGTGACGACGGGCGCAGGCGGCGCAATGTCGACATAGGCGGTCGCCCAACTCAGGGTGCCGTTGCCGAGCCGAATCGCATAGGTAAAACTGTCTTGCGCATATCCGACAGTGTTGAAACTGTTCGAGAGCCAGGCTGAATCCAGGTGACTCGCGTCATATCCCACCTTTCCGTCGGACGTGATCCAAAGGTGCGCACCGTGTGCGCTGTAGTCCGTGCTGACGGCTTCCGCCCTGGCGTTGTCCTGGGTCAGCAGGGCTGTTTGTTCGAGCGCCGTCGTGGCTTCGGTACCGGAGTCGATAGAGTAGAGCGTCTTGGCCGCTCCGCCGAGATCGTTGGCCATCACGTTAAGGTAGACGATACCGAGCGTATTGTCGGTGAGTCCGGTCTGAGCCGACGTGAATAGGTCATTGTTGGCTTGCGGCGTGTTGCTGATGGAAACCGTAATTCCATTGCTAATGGTCGTCATGATGTTCCCGTCCCCGTTATCGTTAATTCGTCTCAGCGTAAGATGCCCGTCGCGTGCGGTGCCGCAGTGCCACGCTTCGCCCGCAGTCTTCTCAGCGCTCGCGCAGCGCCGTTTCCCTGGTCTTGATCACAGGCTTGAGCAGGTAGTGCAGCACGGTCCTGCGCCCGGTCCGGATATCGACCGTAGCGATCATGCCCGGCACGATCGTGACCGGCTCACTTTGTCCACTGGGCCTGTTCTGCCTGGTGCGAACCAGGATTCGGTAATAACTGTCAGCTTTCTCGCCTGGTCGTTCGGGCAACAGCGTGTCGGCGCTGATGTCCTCCACGGTCGCAGGAAAGCCTCCATAAATGGAGAAGTCATAGGCGGAGAGCTTGACCGTGGCATCCTGCCCTGGATGCAGAAACGCGATATCCGACGGGCGCACACGCGCTTCGATCAACAGCGTATCGCCGAGCGGGACGATCTCGAGCAGATCCATGCCGGGCTGAACCACGCCGCCGACGGTATTGATCTTGATCTGCTTGACCATGCCCCTCAGCGGAGCCCGCACCAGCGTGCGCGTGACACGGTCTTCCAGCGCGATATTGGCCGCGCTCAGAGCCGTCTGCTCGGCCCGGGCCTGATTCAGGTCCTTCATCGCATCGGCACGGAAGTGTGCAGTCAATTCATCGATCTTCTGGCGAGCCTCGCGATAGGCGGCGTCCAGCCGCGGCATCGCGAGCCGCGTCGCATCGAGGTCGCCTTTCATGTCGTTGGCCTGACGTTCGAGCCGAAGGACTTCGACATCGGACACTGCTCCCTTCTGCACAAGCGGGCTCGTCAACGCCAGTTCCTTTGCGACCAGGCCGTAGCTTTGTTGCAGTTGCGCTTCACGTGAGCGCTTTTCCGCGAGTTCCTGGCGACGTTGGTCAGTCTGTTGCTTCAGCACGGCCAGATTGGCCTGCAATTCGCGCTGGCGGGAGTCGTACAGTGATCTTTCTTCTTCCAGCAGCTTTGGGCTTGTCTGCTCCAACTGGCGAGGCGCAACGAAGGAGGTATTGTTCGCCTCCGCGGTGAGGCGCGCAATTCGGGCAATCAAGGCGGAATCCTTGGCCTGCCCCTCCTTGTACGACGAGGTAAAACGCGTATCGTCGATGCGCATGAGCGGCTGGCCCTTTTGAACAACCTGACCTACGCGGACCATGATTTCGGAGACGATGCCACCCTCCAGGTTCTGCACCACTTGCACCCGGCTGGACGGAATCACCTTTCCTTCTCCAACGGTCACTTCGTCCACGTTCGTGACCGCAGCCCAAATGAACGCGGCGACGAAGAAGGCCAGCGTCGACCAGAGAATCCAGTGGGTGAAATAACGCGGCCCTTCCATGGCCGCTGCGCAACTCTCCCGCATGAACGCCGTGTCGTCCGGGCGTGGCTTGATGGCTGCGCCAATTCGGCCGGCCAGCTCCTTGAGCCCGAGGCGGCGGCACGCCGGCGATGGATCCCCGCCTTCAGGCTTAGCCAGTAGCGACATGGAGCTTCCTCCCTGCAAGGGCAGCCAGTACCTGTTCCTTGGGCCCATCGGCGACGACGCGGCCCTGATCCATGACGATCAGGCGATTGACCAGGGTGAGCAGCGAGGCGCGATGCGTGATGAGCAGCAGCGTGCGGCCTTCGAGCTCGGTCGCGAGTCTCGCTTTGAACAACTCTTCGGAGCGGTTGTCCATCGCGCTGCTGGGTTCATCGAGCACCAGCACCGGTGGCGAGAGCAACACTGCGCGGGCAATCGCGATCGCCTGTCGTTGACCGCCCGACAACGCTTCGCCGCGTTCACCCACGGCCAGGTCGAAGCCGTTCGGCAAGCGGTTGACGAAGTCGCTCACGCCCGCAATTTGCGCGGCACGCAGCACGGCGGCGTCGTCCGTACTGGGTGCACCCAGTACGATGTTCTCTCTCACGCTGCCGTTGAACAGCATGACATCCTGAGGCACGTGTCCGATGCCCCGGCGCAGCGCCGCAGGGTCGAACTGACGCAGCTCGACGCCATCAACGAGCACATTTCCCGAACTGGGCGGATACAGTCCCAGGATGAGCCTCTCGATCGTGGTCTTGCCCGAGCCGACGCGTCCGATGATGCCGACGCGCTCACCCGCGACGATGCGGAACGACACGGCATCGAGCGACACGCCACTCTGGCTGGGATATGAAAAGCTGACGTTCCTGAACTCGATGTCGCCGCGCAACGTCGGACGATGCACGAAGCTCCTGTCAGCCGGACGCTCGCCGGGCAGTTTCATCAACCCATCGATCGATGCCAGCGCATTGCGGGATTGATGATAGCGGGTCAGGAGCGTCGCCACCTGACTCATGGGTGACAACGCACGGCCAGTGAAAATAGTGCAGGCGATCAAGCCGCCTGTGGTGAGCTTGTCGTCAGCGATCATGTAGACGCCGCACAAAACCACGGCGAGATAGGCGGCCTGCTGGGAGAACACGGCGAAGTTGACCGCGCATCCCGACAGAAAACGTGACCGGAGTCCGAGCCTCGCCATTTGGCCGAGCAACTGTTCCCACTTGGCTTGCATCGGTCCTTCCGCGCCAGTGACCTTGATCGCTTCGAGACCCACCAGGGTTTCGATCAGAAGCGCTTGCCGTTGGCACGCGTGGCGCTGACTGGCCTGCACGGCCCGTGCAAGAGGCCCTTGCACGGCAACGCCTACGCCGATCACGAGAGGCAATGCCATCAACGGCAACCATCCGAGTGCTCCGCCGACCCAGAACATCGCCACGATGAATACAACCGAAAACGGAAGATCGATCAGGGCAGCCGCGGTGGCCGAAGTGAGAAACTCCCGTACGGCTTCGAACTCTTGTATGTGGGAAGCGAACCCGCCGACGGAAGGCGGCCGCACGGTCATCTGGATGCCGAGTACTTTCTCGAACATGTTGGCGGAGAGGATCACGTCGATTTTCTTGCCCGCGACGTCGATGAAGTAGCCGCGCAATGTACGCATCAGCAAATCGAACACGATCACCAGCATGATGCCTGCCGCCAGCGCCCACAACGTCTCAAGCGTGTGGTTCGGCACCACCCGGTCATAGACGTTCATGGTGAAAAGCGGCATGGCTAACGCAAACAGATTGACTAGCATCGAAGCAACCATCACTTCGGCGTAGATCGGCCACGACTGCCCCACAACGCCCCAGAACCAGTGGCATGGGCGAGGCACCGTACTCTCCGCGCTGTGCTGGTCGAACCGGTGAGCGCGGCGGGCGAATAGCGCATGGCCCGCATAACGTCGCTCCAGATCCTCCAGGCTGACCTCTTCTTCTCCGGCGCCTGTTTCGGGAAGGATGATCTGCATGCTTCCGCAGGTGTTCCTGCGTACCAGCACGCATGCCTGCCTGTCGTTCAGCAGCAGGACTGCAGGCAGGACCAGGTCGGAGATGCGTTGTAGCGAACGCCTCGAAAGCCGGGCGGACATGCCCACGCGAGCCGCTGCCCGAATGAAGAGCGCGGGCGTCAACCGGTGGTCTATCAGCGGCAGGCCGGCGATAAGGGTGTCGGCCCCCACCGGCTGGTTGAACAGTCGAGTCAGGATGAGAAGGCAACCGAGCAACGGATCGTTGTCGATACCGGACGTCGGTGGCAGGTCCCACCCCCGGGTGGCAGGCTGTCCCACTGGTTCCGCGGCGGCTTCTGTTGCGGCGGAATGCATTTACAGCACGCCAGCATGCTGGTGACGGTCTGATTGACGCGGCAGCCCGATAGGCGCTGAAGTCCCCGCTGTGAAGCGCTCGTTCTTGCACATGATGTACCCCGTCGATGTTTGTTTTGTGTTTGTTGTTCCGCGTGACTGCTTATCTTGGTATCGAAGGCAGGTGCAAGTACTGGGCCATGTGCGGTGGCTAGGCGGCGAGACACAACGACGAGCCGCGGCTATAGGGAGGAAATGAAGCAGACGGGCATGCCGGTCTCAGAAGTAAGACGGATTTCCGCACGCGGAGCGACAGAGCCGCTATGCGCGAGGCACCACGATTCCCACTGCCCGCTGCGGAAACCGGGGTAACTGGCCGAATAAGCAATGAGTGCGGCGACAGTCGAGTCGGCGTCCAGGACGTGCCAGTTTTGAGACATCCGTCTTGCGTGGCGCACCTCCGGCTCCGCCTGATGGGTGTCCGCGCAACCAGCACTTAACGGGCACCAACGTCCGTCTGTCGCGGCGCGCGCCCGCTGCAACGTGATGGGTGTTTCTGGAGCCCGCCTGTTAAAGGGCACGTTGCATTTTTGAAACGCTCTGTTGGCGGTCGGAAGGACCTGGCTATCGCGGTGGCGACGATATGCGAGCGACACAGCATGGCAGGCATCAGAAGCGGTCGAGTTGTCCAATGGAAGCATGTCGGGGTGGGTCGCCGATTGTGCCGTGAGCTTCCGGTCATCGACCATGTCTTTGGTCTGCGCCCGAAAATATCGGCCGTTCGCTGCCACGCGCGAGCAATACTTTCTCAGTGCTTGGCGCCGCGAAGGAGCGATTTTGACGTGCCTTTCCTTTCACCGCGCCTTCAATCGTGCGCCCTCGCACGCATGCCGCTAGCATTTGGGTGTATCTTCCGGGATGACCTGATGACGGGTCATTCATGCGGCTCTGGCGAGGCAGCGATGACGGACCGGGATTCCCGGTACGAGATCATCACCGACGAACGTGCATTGGCCGGATTGCAAGCCGATTGGGACGCGTTGTGGAAGCGCGCGGCGGGACGGTACTACCTGTCGTTCGTGTTCTGCTGGACTGCGTGGCAGCAGGTAGCGAAGCCGAAGGGCAGAACATTGCGCTGCATTATCCGGCGCGACGAGGGCAGGCTTGCCATGGTATGGCCGCTTGCCCTGCATCACCGACTCATATGGGCCAGCCTGGTTCCGCTGTCCCCGGAGGCCGCCGATTACTCGGACATACTTATGGAAGCGCGTGCCGGGACTCTCCCGTGGATTGAAGGCGCCTGGCGTATCGCGACTGGGCACTGCGGTGCCGACTTCGTGCACCTGCCATACCTCCATGAGTCGGCGGACCTTTACCGCATCGCGGGGCATGACCGGTCGCTCGTGATGCGGCAGCGCCACATTTCATACGTCGCGAAGCTCAGCATGGAATGCAGACGGCACGACTGGACATCGTTCTGCGATTCGCTGACCGCGCTCCAGCAAAGCAAAAAGCCTGGTTCCATCGCGCGCCGTCTGGCGAAGAAAGGGCGGCTGGATGCGTGGCTGGTAGACCCGTCAGACAAGGGCGCCGTTGCGTCTGCCATCGACCTGATGCTTGAATGGAAGCGTGACTGGAGCGATCGTGTCGGCAAGCATGGACAGTGGGTGGCGTCCGTTCACTACCGGAACTTCCTCGTCGAGTGGCTATCGTCGCCATTCACAACTGAAGCCCATCTGCTCGTTGTCGCGCTTGACGGCGCGCCGCTCGCGGCGCTGGTGTTCAGCATCGACAACCGCTGCGCCAGCACCATCATTTCAGGCTTCAACCAGGCGTACCGGAACCTCTCACCCGGTTTGCTGGCGTTCGAATACGTTGTGCAATGGGCGTTCGACCGACAGTTCGACCTCGATTTCGGTGCAGGCACGGAGCAATTCAAGGAATGCTGGGCCCGCGGCAACCTCGCGAGCGTCTGGACGCTACGGACTGTCAGTTCACCGTGGGGGTGCCTGGGAGTCCGTGCCCTACACCTGCAGCATGAGGTGATGTCGCATGCGAAGGGAACCCTGCAGGCCTTGCGTAAAACGTATTGAACACGTCTCGGATCTCGCTGCGGCGCACACGTTCCCTCATCGCATCACCTGTCGATTTTCCGATCACGACGCCCCGGTTACTGAGCGATGTCTTCCTGCACGACGAGCGCAAATCCGCAAATCACTCGTTCCGCTTCGCCGATCGCTTAGCAGGCCGGTGAAATACCTCATGTAGCGGTCATCCGGGACGCAGGCGTAAACGTTGAACTGATGTCATCAATGAGAGCGAGATGGAACGGATGCGTGGGCCAGATGGTTTTACCGAGTCAATGTTCACGGTGTTGAAGCTGGACGATTTTGTGCCGAAGGACCATCCCTTGCGTCCGATTCGCATCTGGCTCAATGGCGCGCTTAAACGCATGGACGATGTGTTCGCGCGGATGTACGAGGCTGACGCGAAAGGAGGTCGGCCGAGCATCGCGCCGGAGAAGCTGGTGCGAGCTCTTTTGCTGCAGGTTCTGTATTCGATTCGTAGCGAGCGCATGCTGGTGGAACAGATTTCCTACAACATGCTGTTCCGCTGGTTCGTCGGCCTGCCGATGGACGGGACCGTGTGGGACCACTCGACGTTCAGCAAGAACCGCGACCGGTTGCTCGAACACGATGTGCTGGTGTTGCTGTTCAACGAGACAGTCGAGACCGCGCGCGAGCGCGGATATCTTTCTGGGGAGCACTTTAGCGTCGACGGCACGTTGATTCAGGCATGGGCCGGGCATAAGAGCTTCGTGCCGAAGGCAAGTCCAGACGAAGACGACACGCCTCCTGACGAACCGCCAGCGCCGAATGACAACTGGCACGGACAGAAACGCAGTAACGAGACGCACCAATCCACGACGGACGAGCAGGCACGCCTGTTTCGCAAGAGCAAAGGAACCGGAGCGATGCTCTGTTATATGGGCCACGTGCTGACAGACAACCGGCATGGCCTGGTGGTCAACGCGCAGGTGACGCTGGCGACGGGCACCGCCGAGCGCGACGCGGCCGAGCTGATGCTTGCCGATGCCGCAAGTGTTGCGCCGCTCGGCATCACAGTCGGCGCGGACAAGAACTACGACACCGCCGGTTTCGTGGCCAGTTGTCGAGCGAACCGTGTGACGCCGCATGTGGCGCAAAACGATGGGCGTCCAGGAGGTTCAGCAATTGACGAGCGAACTACGCGCTGGCCGGGCTACGCGGTCAGCCAGCAAAAACGTAAACGCATTGAACAGGTGTTCGGATGGGGCAAGACAGTCGGGCGAATTCGACAAGCGATGTATCGGGGACTTGAACGCGTAGACCAGCTCTTCGTGCTGACGCAGGTCGGCTACAACCTGACGCGTATGCGCACACTTGCCGGTTGAGGGGCTGGAAGCAATGGATAACACCGATATGGTGAACCCCCGAGTAACGCCGAATGCCCGCAATCGTGTTCCGCGTTTCAAAAGTGCAAACCCAGCATCCGTCGTAATGCATCTGAGCGCATCAACGACGGATATTTCAACGGCCTG
>NZ_FRAB01000023.1 GCF_900142195.1 Paraburkholderia terricola | reverse complement strand
TACGCCATTTCGCAGCAAAAGCGCAAGTTGATCGAACAAGGCTTCGGGTGGGCCAAGACCGTGGGGCGCATGCGCCAGGTGGTGGTGCGCGGGTTGAAGAAAGTGGACCAGATGTTCGTGTTGAACATGGCTGCCTACAACCTCGTGCGCATGCGCTCACTGACACAAGTCCGTCTGTAGCAGCGAAAAACGCGGCAATGAAGCCAGAAATTGGCCTCAAACTGCCGAACAAGCGTGGAATTCACGTTGAAATTGCACAATGCGATAAACCTTGTGGCGAGAGCCGCGTAAGTGCAGAAAGGCTGCTTCTGTCGGACTGTATTTCAGCAGCCTGCTAGCGCAAAAAGGCCGAGCGGCCGATTCAACGCACCACCAACGCCACCACCAACGCCATCACCAACGCCATCACCAACGCCACCACCAACGCCACCACCAACGCCACCACCAACACGCCGCCGCGGCGGTAACATGGATGACACTTGGCGCTTCGATAATCGAGCGCGTCCGCGTCGCGCTTGCCGACGCGCGCTTAACCGTTTCCGTTGCCAGGAGAGCCGCAATGAAAGAGCAGGATCCGAGACCTGAAGCCGAGATGCTGGCCGAGCGGCAACGCCGTTTCGAGGAGGACCTCATCGATGCGTACGACGAGGAACTCGAAATGGAGGTCGACGACCGCATCATCGACGGCGCCGAAGGCTTCACGCTGGAGCATCGCGAGGCGCGCAAGATGTATTTCCGCGAACTGTTCCGGCTGCAAGGCGAACTCGTCAAGCTGCAGGACTGGATCGTGCAGACCGGCCATCGCCTCGTAGTGATTTTCGAGGGACGCGACGCGGCCGGCAAGGGCGGCGCGATCAAGCGCATCACGCAACGGCTCAATCCGCGGGTCTGCCGCGTGGCGGCGCTGCCCGCGCCGAACAACCGTGAACGCACGCAATGGTATTTCCAGCGCTATGTTTCGCATCTGCCGGCGGGCGGCGAAATGGTGCTGTTCGATCGTAGCTGGTACAACCGCGCGGGCGTCGAACGCGTGATGAATTTTTGCAGCGAGGAAGAGTACGAAGAGTTCTTCCGCTCGGTGCCCGAATTCGAAAAGATGCTGGCGCGGAGCGGCGTGCAGATTCTCAAATACTGGTTTTCGATCACCGACGAAGAACAGGAACTGCGTTTCCAGAACCGCATTCGCGATCCGCTGAAGCAGTGGAAGCTGAGTCCGATGGATCTGGAAAGCCGGCGCCGCTGGGAAGCGTACACGCTCGCCAAGGAAGTCATGCTGCAGCGCTCGCACATTCCCGAGGCGCCGTGGTGGGTCGTGCAGGCGGTCGACAAGAAGCGCGCGCGCCTGAACTGCATTCATCATCTGCTGAGCCAGGTGCCGTATCACGAGATCGAGCATCCGCGCGTCGAATTGCCCGACCGGGTCTATCACGACGAATACAGCCGTCAGCCGGTGCCGGAGTCGATGATCGTGCCCGAGGTGTATTGAGCGTTGAGCGCGCACGGCTCGCTTGCCGGCGAAAAGGCGCGCGAACCGGGCGGGGTTGGCCGACAATGCGATGTCGGCCCGCGGCGGCGGATTTAATTTCCGTTGACGGATGTTTTGGGGCTGACCGATAGTCTTGGCCCGAAAGGTCCGTTAATTCCAGGCTCCGTGCGTGAACAACACAACCCGCTCTTCCTCATCGCGCGCTGACCATGTCTATTTCAGCGTGCGCGACGATATCTTCGACATGCGCCTCTTGCCCGGCGACCGGCTGACGGAAGGCAGCATCGCCGAGCGTTTCGGCGTGTCGCGCACACCCGCGCGCGAGGCGCTGCAGCGCCTGCAAAGCGACGGCCTGATGCGCGGCTACGTGCGCGGCGGCTGGGAAGTCGTGCCGATCGATTTCAAGCGTTTCGAAGACCTGTACGAGATGCGCAAGCTGATCGAAACCTTCGCGGTGGGCCGACTGGTTGCCGCCGACACGTCGTTATCCGGCAGCGTGCAGCAGATGCTCGACCGGCTCGACGCCGTCTGGAACGTGCCCCGCGCCGAGCGTATCCGTGAGGGCTGCGAGATGGTGGCGCTCGACGAAGCCTTCCACCAGGCGCTCGTCATCGCCGCCGACAACTCGGAACTGAGCGCCGCGATGCAGCGCGTGACCGACCGCATCCGCGTGGTGCGGCGGCTCGATCTCGTCTACGGCGACTGCATCGACGACACCTACGACGAACACATCGCGATTCTCGACGCGATCCGCCATCGCGAGACGGCGCGCAGCGTCGCCTTGATCGGGCGTCATATAGAAGGCAGCCGCGCCGAAGTGCGCAGCCTGACCGCCGAACGCCTGCAACGCGCCCGCACTGCAATGGAGCCGCACGGCGCTCCGTATGCACCACCCAGGTTGCGGCGCACCACCTAGGGTCATCCCTTAGCCATCCCCGATTTGCCCCAAAGCCCTATGTAGCGGACGTTTCAGTCCGTCATGCGGATTGGCATGGTTTTCGCATAACTGCACGCCATGTATACAAGCAAACTTCTGCCGGAAATATGTCAGCCGACTATCTGAATTCGACCCGCGGAACCCGCGGCATGGCGGTCGCGCCGCATGCGCTCGCCGCGCAGAGCGCCCTCGCGATCCTGCGCGACGGCGGCAACGCCGTCGAAGCGATGATCGGCGCCGCCGCGACGATCGCGGTTGTCTATCCGCACATGAACAGCATCGGCGGCGACGGTTTCTGGCTGATCGCGCGCCCCGGCGCCGCGCCCGTGGGCATCGAGGCATGCGGCGCGGCGGCGCTCGCCGCCACGATCGATGAATACCGTTCGCGCGGCCTTGCCGCGATTCCGACGCGCGGTCCGCTCGCGGCGAACACCGTGGCCGGCACCGTGTCGGGCTGGCAACTCGCGCATCGCTGGTCGACGGACATGCTCGGCGGCAAAGTGCCGGTCAAGCGTTTGCTGGAAGACGCGATCCATTACGCGAGGCACGGCGTGCCGGTCACGCGCAGCCAGTCGCAGTGCGTGGCGAGCCGGCTCGATGAATTGCGTCCGGTTGCCGGCTTCGCCGAAACCTTTCTGCACGACGATCGCGCGCCCGCTACCGGCGAGCGTTTCGTTGCGCCGCGCCTCGCCGCCACCCTGGAGCGTCTCGCCGACGCCGGTCTCGACGACTTTTATCGCGGCGACCTCGCCCGCGGCATCGCGGTCGATCTGCAATCGGCCGGCTCACTGCTGACGCTCGCGGATCTCGAACGACACGAGGCGCGGCTGCGCACCCCGCTTGCGCTCAAGCACTCGCTCGGCACGATCTACAACATGCCGCCGCCCACGCAAGGACTCGTCTCGCTGCTGATTCTCGGCATGCTCGACCGGGTGCTGACCAAGGACATGGACCCGCTCGGTCCCGAGTTCGTGCATGCCTGCGTGGAGGCGACCAAGCTGGCCTTCGCCGTGCGCGATACCGGGATCACCGATCCCGACCACATGCGCGCGGATCCGCGCGCGCTGCTCGAACCGGCGGCGCTCGACGCAATGGCCGCGCGCATCTCGCCGACGCAGGCCGCGCCTTGGGGCGCGGGGCGTGGGCCGGGCGACACGGTGTGGCTCGGCGTCACCGATAGCGACGGCGTGTCGGTGAGCTTCATCCAGAGCATTTATCACGAGTTCGGCAGCGGCATCGTGCTGCCGGGGTCGGGCATCAACTGGCAGAACCGCGGCTGCAGTTTCTCGCTCGACGAGCGCGCGCTGAATCCGCTGATGCCGTTGCGCCGACCCTTCCATACGCTGAACCCGGCGCTCGCGCGTTTCGACGACGGCCGCACGATGGTGTACGGAAACATGGGCGGCGACGGTCAGCCGCAATCGCAAAGCGCGGTGTTCTCGCGCATCGCCAACTTCGGCTGGAATCCGCAAGCCGCGATCGACGCGCCGCGCTGGCTGCTCGGCCGCACGTGGGGCCAGTCGACCGACACGCTCAAGCTGGAGGCGCGCTTTGCGCCCGGCACCGTGGCGCGGCTCGAAGCGCTCGGTCACGAGGTCGAGACGATGCAGGCTTACGACGAAGCAATGGGCCATGCCGGCGCAATCGTCCGGTATCCCGATGGACTTATCGAAGCGGGCCACGATCCGCGCAGTGACGGGGTTGCCGCGGGCTGGTAAAAGCACGCGCGCTTTTTTTCAATCGAACCGCAGGTCCGGCCTATCGGCACGGAGGACGCCGCACGTTTGCCGTTTTCCGGCAGGCATGCGCTCGGTAACTGGAGTCATCATGACCACACGCTCTCAACCCATGACATCCGCGGACATCGGGAACGTCTCGACCTCCGCCGCGCACAACCGCTGGCTTCAGCTCGGACTCGGTCTCGTCTGCATGATGGCGATTTCGAGCCCGCAATACGTCTGGACGCTGATGACCAAACCGCTCGCCGCGAAACTGGGCGTCGCGCTGCCGGAACTGCAAGTGACGTTCTCGCTGCTGATCATTCTGCAAACTTTCTTCTCGCCGTTCCAGGGCAAGCTGATCGACCGCTTCGGTCCGCGCATGCTGATCTCGATCGGCACCGTGATGTCGGGCCTGAGCTGGGTGCTGGCCGCGCAGGTGCAAAGCGCGCCGATGCTCTATCTGACTTATGGCGTGGTCGGCGGCTTGGGCACCGGCATCGTCTATGTCGGCGTGGTGGGTTTGATGGTGCGCTGGTTCCCGAAGCAGCGCGGCTTCGCGGCGGGCGCGGTGGCGGCCGGCTACGGCATGGGCGCGATCGTCACGACCTTTCCGATCGCCACGTCGCTGCAGGCGCGCGGCATCGACGCCACGTTGTGGATGTTCGGCATTGCGTTCGCGCTGGTCGGCTTGCTGGCCTCGCAAGGATTGCGCGTGCCGCCTTCGCACGAAAGCGTCGCCGCGAGCGCGGCCGGTTCCGGCGCATCGGCCGTGGCGAATCTGCGTCCTTCGCAAACGCTCAAGACGCCCGTGTTCTGGCTGATGTTCGCGATGATGACCATGATGTCCACCTCGGGCCTGATGGTCACCTCGCAAATGGCCACCTTCGCCGCCGACTTCGGCGTGACCAAGGTGCTCGTGTTCGGCATGGCGGCGCTGCCGCTCGCGCTGACCATCGACCGCTTCACCAACGGCCTCACGCGGCCGCTGTTCGGCTGGGTGTCCGACAAGGTCGGCCGTGAAAACACGATGTTCTTCGCGTTCGCGCTCGAAGGCGTGGCGATGGCGCTGTGGCTCCTCACCCGCGAAAACGCGGTGCTGTTCGTGCTGCTGTCGGGCGTGGTGTTCTTCGGCTGGGGCGAGATTTTTTCGCTGTTCCCCTCGACGCTGACCGACACCTTCGGCACCCGTCACGCCACCGAGAACTACGGCTGGCTGTACATCTCGCAAGGCATCGGTTCGATCTTCGGCGGCCCGCTGGCGGCGCTGATGCACCAGCACGCCGGAAGCTGGGTGCCGGTGTTCGCCACCGCGATCACGCTCGATATCGTGACCGCGCTGCTCGCGATTGCCGTGCTCAAGCCGATGCGCCGCCGCTTTCTCGCCACGCCGCGCGGTCTTTGACGGAACGGCGGCGGCTTGTGCCGGCGCACCATGAATCGTGATCGAGGAGCAGGCATGTCAGTTCAGCTCGCATTGCGCAACATCCGCAAATCGTTTTCGAACAAACTGGGTTCGGTCGACGTGCTCGGCGGTCTCACGTTCGACATTCACGAGCGTGATTTCGTCAGCATCATCGGGCCGTCGGGCTGCGGCAAGACGACGGTGTTCAATGTGATCGCGGGGCTGCTCGAAGCCGATAGCGGCGACATCGTCTATCGCGGGCAGGCCGTGAATGGATTGCGCGGCAAGGTCGGCTACATGATGCAGCGCGACCTGTTGCTGCCGTGGCGCACGGTGCTGCAAAACGTGCTGATCGGCCCCGAACTGTCGAACATGCCGGCGGCGCAGGCGCATGAAATGGCGATGGAGTATCTCAACACCTATGGCCTCGCCGGCTTCGAGAACGCTTATCCGCGCATGCTGTCGGGCGGCATGCGCCAGCGTGTGGCGCTGATCCGCACGCTGATCAACGATCCCGACATCATCCTGCTCGACGAGCCGTTCTCGGCGCTCGACTATCAAACGCGCCTCTATCTGGAGGGCGTGCTGATGGAAGCGGTCGAGACGTTCCACAAGACCGTGGTGCTGGTCACGCACGATATCGACGAAGCCGTCGCGTTGTCCAAACGCGTCGTGGTGCTCGGCGGACGTCCCTCGCAGGTGAAGAAGATCTACGACATCGACATTGCCGCGCGTTCGCCGATCGGCGCGCGCAGCGATCCGAACTTCGCGGGCTATTTCCATGCGTTGTGCGGCGAGCTGGATATCCAGACCGAGGTGAGGGCAGCATGACGCAATCCGTTTCCATCGATAAAAGCGCAGCGGCGCGGCGCGCGCCGCACACACGCTCGCGGCGGCTCGTGCTCGACAGCGGCTGGGGCCGCTCGTTGCTGCAACTCGCGGCGGTGCTCGCGTTCTTCGCGCTCTGGGAAGGCGCGGCGCGTCTCGGCTGGGTGTCGAACTTCCTGGTCGGCTCGCCGGCGAAAATTCTCGACGCGCTGATACGCGACATCCGCTCTCATCAGTTATTCGTCGATACCGGCTACACGCTCTTCGAAGCCATTCTCGGCTTCGTGTTCGGCACGGCGGTCGGCTCGGTGTGCGGGCTCGCGCTCTGGTATTCGCCGTTCGTCGCGCGGCTGATCGAGCCGTTCATCGTCGCGATCAATAGCGTGCCGAAGATCGCGTTCGCGCCCATCGTGATCTTATGGTTCGGCACCGGTTTGATATCGAAGGTCGCGCTGGCGATTTCGCTCACCGCCATCGTCGCGCTGATCGCGGCCTACGAGGCGGCGAAAGACGCCGATCCCGATCTGCAGGCGCTGCTCGTCACGCTCGGCGCCGACAAGAACGACGTGTTCATGAAGGTGGTGGTGCCGTTCACGCTGCCCTACGTGATCTCCACGTTCCGCATCAACGTCGGCTTCGGCCTGGTCGGCGCGGTGGTGGGCGAATTCATTTCATCGGAGAAAGGGCTCGGGCACATGATCTTCACCGCATCGAGCCTGTACGACCTCAACACGGTATGGGCGGGACTCTTCGTGCTGATGGCGATCGGCTTCGTGCTGTACTTCCTGATCGATCTCGTCGAGCGCAAATTGCTGCCGTGGCGGCAGGCCTCGAATACGAGCACGCTGAAGGTTTAAACGCATTCCCGGCAGTCCAATCACTTCTCTCCCAGGACAGGACGATGGCATTCACCGCAAAAAAAGCGCTCGCCGCGCTGACCACGGCTTTGGCGCTGACCGTTGCATCCGTTTCATTGCCGGCGTTGGCCGCCGACAAGAAAGTCACCATTTCGCAGGCGTTCCAGTCGATGCTCTATCTGCCGCTCTATGTGGCGATCGACGGCGGCTTCTTCACGAAGGAAGGGCTCGACGTCACGAGGCAGACGGCGGGCAGCCCGAGCGCGGCGCTCTCGGCGGTGTTGTCGGGTAGCGCCGATTTCTCGCTGCACGGACCCGAGTGGACGGCGGTCGCCGCGGAGAAGGGCGCCGATGTCGATATCATCGCCAACGTCGTGAACGGCGCGGCGGTATGGATCGCCGCCGCGCCCGACGTCAAATTCGACAGCATCAAGGACGTGAAGGATCAGGTCGTGGTGTCCGGGCAGATGCCGACCACCAGCACGTCGCTGTTCCTGAAGCTGCTGAAGGAAAACGGCATGTCGCAGAGCGACGTCAAGCTGATTCAGGTGCCGCTCGGCTCGGAGATCGGGCCGCTCGTGGCCGGGCAGTCGAAGATCGCGGTGATGTACGAGCCGGGCCTCGACCAGGCGGTCGCGAAGGGCATGAAAGTCGTGCTCGGTTTTCCGAAGCTCTATGGCGAGTACGCGTTCTCGTCGATTTCGGCGAAGCGCGGCGTCGATCCCGATGCGGCCGCACGCTTCGTGAAGGGTCTGCAAAACGCGCTGCGCTACATGCAGAGCAATCCGGCCGAAACCCAGGCGATCGCGCGCAAGGAATTCCCGACGCTCGACCCGGCGGTGGTGGACGCGGCCGTCAAGCGCATGCTGACCGAAGGCGTGTATCCGAAGAGCGTCGACATCACGCCCAAAGCGCTGGCCGTTGCGATGGATACGCAAATCGCGCTCGGCAATCTGAAGCAGCAGCCGAAGTACGATACGTTCATCGTCCACAGTTATATCCAGCCCGCGCTTGCCGCGAAATGAACGGCTTTCCGACGCTCTCATGACGACCTTCAATCAAGCACCGACCATCGGCGAGATCCGCGCGGCGCTCGCCGCGGGTGACGCCACCGTGGCGCAGTACGTTTCGAGCGCTTACGATGCCGCGCAACATTCGCAGGCGGCGTTGCACGCATTCTGTTATCTGCCCGATACGCCGCCGGCCACCCTCGCCGATGCCGCCGCGCCGCTCGCCGGCGTGCCGGTCGCGGTGAAGGATGTCATCGACACCGCCGACATGCCCACCGAATTCAACTCGGCGGCCTACAAGGGGCGGCGCCCCGAGCGGGATGCGTGGATCGTGGCCCGCTTGCGGGCCGCGGGCGCGGCGATTCTCGGCAAGACGGTGACCACCGAGTTCGCGTGGCGTCATCCGGGGCCGACGGTCAATCCGTGGAACGGCGCGTTCACGCCGGGTGGATCGTCGAGCGGTTCGGCGGCGGCGGTCGCGGCCGGGATCGTGCCGCTCGCGCTCGGCACCCAGACGCAGGGCTCGGTGATCCGCCCCGCGGCTTATTGCGGCATCGTCGGTTTCAAGCCCACCTACGGCACGATCGCGCGAACCGGTGTGTTGCCGCTCGCGTGGTCGCTGGATCACGTCGGGCTGTTCGCGCGGCGCGTCGCGGACGTGGCGTATGTGTTGAAACTCGTCGCGGGCGCCGATGCCGCCGATCCGCACGTTTCGCACGTTTCGCATGTTGACGCGGCGGCGCGCGGCGCGGGCACGCGGCGCATCGGCGTGTTGTCGAAGCAGGCCGGCGGCGCGATCGAGCCGGCCCAGCAAGCCGCGCTCGACCGGCTCGCGGCGCAGCTTGCGCGCGACGGCGCGGAGATCGTCACGGTGGAGTTGCCGCAGGAAATCTTCGCGACGCCGGCGCACGCGCTGCAATTGATGGCGGTGGAAGCGGCGATCACGCACGGCGATCTGGTCGATCGCACGCCCGAACTCGTGAGCCCCGCGATGCGCGGTCTGGTCGACGATGGGCGCAAGCTGCCGGCCACCGCCTACGCGACGATCAAGGCGCTGCAGGTGCCGATGGCGCAGCGCTTTCAGGCGTGG
This sequence comes from Paraburkholderia terricola, assembly GCF_900142195.1. Classification (GTDB taxonomy): domain Bacteria; phylum Pseudomonadota; class Gammaproteobacteria; order Burkholderiales; family Burkholderiaceae; genus Paraburkholderia; species Paraburkholderia terricola. The sequence goes on along the minus strand of NZ_FRAB01000023.1, from coordinate 90,280 downwards.
CTCACGCAAGCCTGGGCGCTGGACGCGCTGCTGGTTGCGCCCGCCACGGGTGAGCCGCCGCGCGGCCTCGACTATACGGGCGACGCCGCGTTCTGCGCGCCGTGGACGTTTCTGGGCGTGCCGGCCGTGACGGTGCCGGTCGGCTTCGGGCCGGCGGGTCTGCCGCTCGGCGCGCAACTGGTGGGCGCCGCGCACGGCGACGCCGGGTTGCTGGCGTTGGCGGAGTGGGTCGAGGCGCGCACGGGTTGGGAAGCGGCGGTGGTGCAGCGGCGCGGCGCGTGAGCACGCGGACAGCCTGAGCGGATCACGCCGAAGGGCCGTCGATGCGCCGTCGACCTTTCCTGGCACCTTCGTCGAATCTTAGAACACCGCGCGGAACACCCAGTACAAGCCCGCCGCCAGCGCGATCGAAGCCGGCAGCGTGAGCACCCACGCGAGGACCAGGCTGCGCACGGTGGCCCATTGCAAGCCCGAGCCGTTGGCCGCCATCGTGCCGGCCACGCCCGACGAAAGCACGTGCGTGGTCGACACCGGCAAGCCGTACACGTCGGCCGCGCCGATCGTCAGCATCGCCACCAGTTCCGCCGAGGCCCCCTGACCATAGGTGAGATGCTGCTTGCCGATCTTCTCGCCGACCGTCACGACAATGCGTTTCCAGCCCACCATCGTGCCCAGCCCCAGGGCAATCGCCACCGCCACCTTGACCCATGTCGGAATGAACTTGGTGGCGTGATCGGTTTGCGCCTTGAAGTTGTCGATCACCTGGGCGTCCTCCGGCGCGAAGGGCGGTTGCTTCGCCTTCTCCATCAGACGGATCGCCTCGGAGGCGACATACATGTTGTTGCGCACGTTATCGACGGCGTTTTGCGGCACGGCGGCCATCGATCCCGATGCGCCCACCTGACGGCCGATCACATCGGTCAATTGCTGGAGGGCCGGCAAGGTGGCGGGCGTCAACTGGCGGGTGCGCACATACGTCTCGACATCGGCGCGCGGATCGGCCGACGGCGCGGCGCCCCGCGTGTATTTCGCGAGCGTCGCCGACGTCTGCTGCGCGACCGCGACGAAGGTCTGCGTCTGTGCCGGCGTGACCGCCTTGTTCAGCGCATACGCCGTCGGCACGGTGCCGATGAGGATCAGCATGATGAGGCCCATGCCTTTCTGTCCGTCGTTCGAACCATGCGCGAACGACACGCCCGTGCAGGTCAGAATCAGCAGGCTGCGGATCCAGAACGGCGGCGGCTCCTTGCCCTTCGGCTCGGCGTACAACGCGGGAATGCGCACCGCGGCCTTCAGGATCAGCAGCAGCAAACTGGCCGCGAGAAAGCCGACCAGCGGCGAGAACAGCAGCGACCTGCCGACGCCGAGCGCCTGATTCCAGTCCACGCCGCTCGTGCCGTTGGTGCCGTGCATCAACTGATTCATCAGGCCGACGCCGATGATCGAGCCGATCAGCGTGTGCGAGCTCGACGAGGGCAAGCCGAGGTACCAGGTGCCGAGGTTCCAGATGATGGCGGCGATCAGCAACGCGAACACCATCGAAAAACCGGCGCTGCTGCCCACTTGCAGGATCAGTTCCACGGGCAGCAATTGCAGAATGCCGAACGCGACCGCGCCGCTCGACGTCAGCACGCCGAGGAAATTCCATGCGCCCGACCACACCACCGCGAGGTTCGGCGCGAGCGAGTGCGTGTAGATCACCGTGGCGACCGCGTTGGCGGTGTCATGGAAACCGTTGACGAATTCGAAGCCGAGCGCGATCAGCAGCGCGGTCCCGAGCAGCAGATAAGGTAGAACCGAGCTTTCGCGGACCGGTTGCAAATCGGCCAATAAATGCGTGGCGCAATAGACGGCGCCGACAACAATCACGGCGACGAAAACGGCAAGGCCGAGATGACGGCCCTTGCCGCTTGCAGCGCCCGATTGTGGGTACGAAAGTTCCGGCATGACGTGTGCCCCAGGAGTTGGTCGCGGAACTTCCGATGCTGCGGGGCTTGCGTGTCGAAATGATGACGAGGGCGTGACGCCGGCGACGCCGCCGTTGCATCCGCGCTTACGGCGACGTAGCGGAAATGACCTCGCCCGTCGCGCTGCCGCCCAGGCTGCGTTTGTACGCCTGCGCGACGGTGGCGGCGGGCACGCCCTGCGACGGATCGCGGCCCATCGACTTCAGCGTTTCGGCGACCCACCCCGGACTCACCACGTTCACACGGGCCTTGCCGCGCAATTCCAGCGCCGCCGAACGCGCGAACGCCTCCACGCCGGCATTCACGATGCTGACCGCCGCGCTGCCTTCCATCGGTTGTTGCGCGAGCACGCCGCTCGTCAGCGCGAAGCAGCCGCCTTGCGACACGTGCGCGGCGCCACAACGCACCAGGTTGACCTGGCCCATCAACTTGTTGGCGAGACTGAACGAGAAATCGTCGTCGGCGAGGCTCGCGAGCGGCGCGAACTTCGCCGTGCCCGCCACGCAGATCACCGCGTCGAGCGTACCGGCCCGCCGGTACATCGACTCGATGCTGGCCTTGTCGGACAGATCCACGTGCAGATCGGAGCCCTTGCGGCTCGCGGTGACGATTTCATGTTCCGCCGCGAGGAGCTTCACCAGTTCTCCACCGAGCAGGCCCGTTGCACCGACAATGAGTATGCGCATACATCCTCCTGATGCATCGACGAAGCGCGCCGACGCGTGTGTTCAAGATAGTCTCTCCATGACGTCGCGCCATCGACGTAAAGAACCTGCCGCGTTCGCGCGTTATGACTATTCAATCGCAGCGCCTTTGCGCGGTGGGAACTAATTTTGCTACGCTTTCTAAAAGGCGTATTCGAAGGACCACCGATCGAGCGGGAGAGCCCCAACGATGAATCGGAAAAACGATAAAGAGCCGGCCGACAGCACGCCGGCCGACGAAGAGCCTTCGGCGCAGACCGCGTTCGCGTCGTATGCGGCGCCGCTCGTCGATCATGCGATCGAATACGCCAATGCGGTGCGTGAGGATCCATCACCGGAAGATTTCCACCAGTTGCGGGTTTCGCTGCGGCGTTTGCGCTCGCTATGGTGGGCCTTTCAACCCTTGCTCGAGGAGGGCGAGAACACGCGCCAACGGGCGCTGTACAAGTATCTCGCCACGGCGGCCGGCAAGACCCGCGACTGGGACATCCTGATCGCGCTGCTGGCACAGGAGAGCGGCATCGCGCGCGGCCTGACGCCGACCCTGGAGAACGCGCGTGGCGACGCGCTGGCGACGAGCCGGGAAACGCTCTCGAACGCCGACGTCAAACATCTGCTGCGCGAGGCCCTGAGCAGCGCCACCCGCGAACTGAACACCGCGCACGAGCGCGTGCCGCTCGGCAAATTCGCCAATCAACGCGTGGCCGCCTCCGAGCGGACGCTAAAGAAGCGCATGAAACGCGCGCGGCATGCAAAGCGCTCGAACTACACCGCCTTTCACGATGTCAGGAAGGCGGGCAAGAAACTGCGCTATCTGCTGGAGTTTTTCGGGCCGGTGCTCAAGGGCGGCCGCAAACGCACGGTCAAGCGCCTGAAGCAGATCCAGAAGCGATTCGGGACGCTGAACGATATCGTCGCCAGCGAAATGCTGTTGCGTGACAACGCCGCCTTGCTGGCCAGTTCCGGCGATACCGACGCGGTGCTGCAATGGCTGAAGAAGGAGCGCAAACGCCGCATGCGCTCGGCGGCCGGATTGCTGCGCACACTGTAATGCGTGCGGAGCCGAAGCCGGCACAGATTGATCGAAGCCGCGCCCTCGAGCTATGTGCTATGCGCGCGCCTCGCGAGCGTTCGCATGCTCGCGGGCGCTTGCGACGCGCATCCGCGCATCAGGCGCTCCGGCTGCGCCGTGGTGCGAAGCCGCGCAGCGTGACCGCCTCGCTGGCGTCGCCGCGCGCTCGCCGTGTGCGCTTGCCGGTGCCGGGCTGGCCTTGGGCTTCCAGCGGCTCGATCGGAAAACCGCGCCTTTGCCACGCATCCAGATCGCCCTTCAACGCACGAATCCGCGTATAGCCGTGGCGGCGCATCCGTTGCTTGATCTCGGCGGCGGTCGCGCTGTCCGGGCAAATGCAGTAAATCACCAGGTCATGAGCGAGCAGTGCGCCGTCGAGCTGTTCCGGCGAGCGCGGATCGAGCGCGAGCGCGCCGGGAATGCGGCGCTGTGTATCGAGCGCCAGCGCCTCGGGGCGAGCGTCGAGCACCTTGGGCGGCACGATCCGGCGCGCTCCACCAGACTCCATGCGCGACGCCGCGGCAGACGCGGCGCGCGCGAGGCGATGTTCACGGTATCGCTGAATCAAGCGGTAGACCAGATAGATCAGCGCCGCGCCCAGCAGCACGTCGATCACGGTGCCGCCGCGCGCTCTGACGAATGCCAGCAGCATATGCAACTGCTGTTCCGCCGCCGCTCCGCCGAGCAGCCAGAAAGTGGCCCATGCCGCGGCGCCCGCAAGATCCCACAGCGCGTAGATGCGGGCATCGACGACAGTCGTGCCCATCAGCGGCGGCGTGATGAACGCGAGCCCCGGCACGAACTTCGAGATCGAGACGAGCGGCACGCCGAAGCGCTCGAATAGCGAGCGCGCCTTGGCGACCTTCACATCGACGGCCGGGGCGAACCGGACGAGGGCGGCGATCAGCCCGCGCCCGTAGATGCGGCCGGCGCTGAACCAGACGCCGTCGCCGATGAGCGCGCCGAGCACGGCGGCGCACAGAATCGGCCAGAACGACAGATGGCCGGCGGCGATCGCCGTGCCCGCGAACAGCAGCATCGGCACCGCGGGGATCGGCACGCCGAGGCGCGTCAACAGCACGTTGAGAAACACAGCCGCGCCGCCCCAGGTGGAAACCGCCGTGGACGGAATCTCTATCAATTGAGGCGCTCCCGTTCCGGCGAATGAGCGCACGCGCGGCGGGGGCTTGGGCGGTCGCTGGACGACAGGTGTTTCGGAGCGGCCGGCTTGCAGACCTTTGAGTTCGCCCGTTCTTCCATTCGTTCGCGTGTCCGCTGAAGTCGTATGCCGCTCAGGATACTCGATGGATCTCGCGCCCGGCCAGCGCGGGGCGTCACCTGCCGATGCGCTGCAATTTCGTTCAAGACCCGGCGTCCGCGCGTGCTTAATCTGCGTGCTCGTTCCATCGAATAAGGACAGCACCATGAATGCGCGTTACGCCGGATACCTGTTTTGCGCGCTGGCCATGCTCGGCGTCGGCAGCACCGTCGTGGTCAGCAAGTCGATCGCGGCCGGACTGCCGCCCTTCAGCGCGACAGCGTTGCGCTTCGCGATCGCGTTCCCGTTGTTCGTGCTGGCGATGCGCTGGCGCGGCGTGCGCTGGCCGCGTCTCGATCGACGCGACACCTTGCTGGTGATCGCCCAGGCCGGTGCGGGCAGCGTCGGCTATACGGTGTTGCTCATCAGCGGGATGAAGCTCGCCTCGGCCGCCGATGCCGGCGTGATTGCCGGCACCTTGCCCGCCGTGTCCGCGCTGGTGGCGATGCTCGCGCTCGGCGAGCGTCCCGCGCCCGCGTTGATCGGCGCGATCATTCTCGCCACGGCCGGCGTGCTGGTGTGCACCGTGCGGCCCGACGATTTCACCGCGCCGCATGCGGCGCGATCGCTCGCCGGCAACGCGCTCGTGTTCGCGGCGATCGTCTGCGAGGCGCTGTTCATTCTGCTCAATCGCAAACTGCGCACGCCTGTCGCGCCGCTGCCGCTGTCGGCGTTGATGTGCGGCATCGGCTTCGCGGTGTCGATCGTGCCGGCCTGCTTCGAGCAGCCGTGGAACGTGCCCGTCGACGTGAGCGCGCTGGTCGGCGTGCTGTATTACGCGCTGGTGCCGACGGTGGCGGGCTTCGTGCTCTGGTATGCGGGCGCGGCGCGTATCAGCGGCGCGGAAGCCGGACTGATGACCGCGCTGGTGCCGGTGAGCGCCGTGGCGCTGGCCGCGCTCGTGCTGGGCGAGGCGGTCAGCGCGGCGCAGCTGACGGGCGTGGCTTGCGTGCTCGGGGCGGTGTTGCTCGCGACGTTCGGGCAGATGCGTACCGTGCGCGGCGCGGCGTAACGCTTCAGCTTGCTTACGTATTGGCGACCGCCACCACGCCCGGGTTGCCGACGATCGCCAGAAACTCGCGACGCGTCGACGGATCGGTGCGGAACGTGCCGATCATGCGCGAGGTGACCATCGTGACGCCGGCCTTGTGCACGCCGCGCGTGGACATGCATTGATGCGCGGCTTCGAGAATCACGCCGACGCCTGCCGGTTGCAGCACGTCGTTCAGCGTATCGGCGATCTGCACCGTCATCTTTTCCTGGATCTGCAGACGCTTGGCGAACGCATCGACGAGACGCGCCAGCTTCGAGATGCCGACCACCCGATGCACGGGCAGATACGCGACGTGCGCGCGCCCGATGATCGGCACCATGTGATGTTCGCAATAGCTTTCGAAGCGGATGTCTTTCAGCACGATCATTTCGTCGTAGCCGTCCACCTCGGAGAAGGTGCGCGCGAGGATCTCGCGCGGGTCGACCTGGTAGCCCGCGAAGAACTCCTCGTAAGCGCGCACCACGCGCCCCGGCGTGTCGGCCAGGCCCTCGCGCTCGGGATCGTCGCCGGCCCAACGCAGCAGCACACGAACCGCTGCTTCGGCTTCCTCGCGGCTTGGGCGGCCCGTGGCGGCCGCGGGTTTGATTTTCTTTGTCTTGCTGCTGGTCATGCGGCGCTCCTCTGGATCGCGCGTCGACGTCATGCGTAGCGCGCGGGTTCGTTGTGTGCGGTCATTGTTCCATGTTTTGCGACGAATCGTGACGATCTCCCCTGTCGCTGTCGGGGCGCTCGGTTTGGCGCTCAGTTCGGCCCGTGTTTGGCCCCTTACTTCGGCCACTCGTCCAGAGCGTCGTTGAAGAGTTCCGCGACCACGCCGCGCAGCCAGGTCCCGCGCGGATCGTTATGAAACTTGCGATGCCAGTGCTGGCGCAGATCGAAGCGCGGCAACGGCAGCGGCGGCTCGACCAGCGTGATCGACGCATGCTCGGAGACATACGCGAAGCCGATCGCGTGCGGCACCGTCGCGAGCAGATCGGTGCGCGCGAGGATGAACGGCAAGCTCATGAAATGCGGTGTTTCGAGCACCGCGCGGCGCTTGATGCGTTTCTTCGCCAGGAATTGTTCGAGCACTTCCTGGCTGCGTCCTTCGGCGCGCACGACCGCGTGACCCGAGGCCACGTATTGAGGCAGCGTGAGCGGCGCGCCGGAAAGCGGATGGCCGGTGCGCATCAGGCAGATGAAGCGGTGCGTGAAGAGCCGTTGCTGGAAGAAGTTATTGCCCGACAGGTCGGGGAAATAACCGACCGCGAGATCGACGTCGCCCGATTCGAGCCCGCGTTCCACTTGCGACGGCGACAGCGAGACCGAGCGCAGATTCGCGTGAGGCGCGCGTGCGGCGAAGAGTTGCAGCAGGCGCGGCAGAAAGACGATTTCGCCGACATCGGAGAGCGCGATCGAAAAGGTGTGCGTGCTGGTGGCGGGGTGGAACTCCTGCACATCGAGCATGCCTTTCTCGATGCGCAGCAGCGCGTCGCGGGCGGCCGGGAGAATGGCGAGCGCGCGCGGCGTGGGCTCCATGCCTTTCGAGGTGCGCACGAACAGCGGGTCGTCGAAGTATTCGCGCAGGCGTCCCAAGGCGGTGCTCACGCGCGGCTGGCTCACGCCGAGTTGCTCGGCGGCGCGGCTGACGTTGCGCGTGTCTTCCATGGCGACCAGGTAGGGGATCAGGTTCAGATCCAGGGCGGTGTCTGACATGCTGGGTTTGTCCGCGAGGCGCGGGACGCATCGGCTATTGAATCGGGGTTATTGAATAGGCGAATAGAGGGTAGCCCAACCATGCGCACTTGCGATAGTGGGAACAACACCACCGCAACGCCGAATACGAGAACCTATGATTAAGGGAAAGCCCCCGCCTTGACAACGCGCCCACGGCGCAACCATAATCGCCAGAGCGTTCGCTAAACGAATCGACGTTCATATAACGAACAAATCGGCAGCGAATAAACCGAAGGCGCGCGCCGTATCTTCAACCGGCGATGCCGCCGCGAGCCCCAGGCCGGAGACCGTTGCCGCGAGAAGCGCTGTCCGCGAGGACAGCAAGCCCGACGGCACGCAGCGCCCCAACAGGAATTCGACATGATCAACAAGATTTTCGAGTCACTTCAAGCGGCGGTCGCCGATGTCCACGACGGCGCCACCGTCATGATCGGCGGCTTCGGCACGGCCGGCATGCCGTCGGAACTGATCGACGCGCTCATCGAGCAAGGCGCGCGCGAACTCACCATCGTCAACAACAACGCGGGCAACGGCGACATCGGCCTCGCGGCGCTGCTCAAGGCGAAGCGCGTGCGCAAGATCATCTGCTCGTTTCCGCGCCAAACCGATTCGTATGTTTTCGACGCGCTCTACCGCGCCGGCGAAATCGAACTCGAACTGGTGCCACAAGGCAATCTCGCGGAGCGCATCCGCGCGGCGGGCGCGGGCATCGGCGGGTTCTTCACGCCCACCGGTTACGGCACGAAGCTCGCCGAAGGCAAGGAAACCCGCTTGATCGACGGCAAGCACTACGTGCTGGAAGCGCCGCTCCATGCGGACTTCGCGTTGATCAAGGCGTATAAGGGCGATCGCTGGGGCAACCTCGTCTATCGCAAGACGGCGCGCAATTTCGGGCCGATCATGGCGAGCGCGGCTAAAACCGCGATCGCGCAGGTGACGGAAGTGGTGCCGCTCGGCGCGCTCGATCCCGAAGCGATCGTCACGCCCGGCATTTTCGTGCAGCGCGTGATCGAAGTGCCGCAAGCGGCGCATCAATCCGCAGCCACCGCCGCCTGACCCGGAGACCGACATGAAAAAACTGACCCGCGATGAAATGGCCAGGCGCGTTGCGCTGGATATCCCCGAAGGCGCCTACGTGAACCTCGGCATCGGCGTGCCGACGCTGGTGGCGAACCACCTCGCCGCCGACAAGGAAATCTTCCTGCACAGCGAAAACGGCTTGCTCGGCATGGGCCCCGCGCCCGCGAAAGGCGAGGAAGACGACGAACTGATCAACGCCGGCAAGCAGCACGTCACGCTGCTCACGGGCGGCGCTTACTTCCACCACGCGGATTCGTTCGCGATGATGCGCGGCGGCCATCTGGACTTCTGCGTGCTCGGTGCGTTCCAGGTCTCCGCGAAGGGCGATCTGGCGAACTGGCATACCGGCGCGCCCGATGCGATTCCGGCTGTCGGCGGCGCGATGGATCTGGCGATCGGCGCGAAGCAGGTCTACGTGATGATGGAACACCTGACCAAGCAGGGCGAAAGCAAGATCGCCGCCGAATGCACGTACCCGGTGACGGGCGTGGGCTGCGTCAACCGCATTTATACCGACCTCACGATGATCGACGTCACCGCGCAAGGCCTCGTGGTGCGCGAGATTTTCTCTGATATCGACTTCGATGCGCTGCACAAGCTCACCGGCGTGCCGCTGATCGACGGCACGCAGACGGCTCGCGTGGCTTAACCCGCCGCGAGGCGCACAATACGCCGCAACGCAGCGTGCGTTACGCTGTCCGCTGTCTGTACGATAGGAAGCGGCGGGCAGCGTCAGGCGCTTATCGTCAGAAGCGCCGCGCACGCCGCGGCGCAACCTTCACTTTCGATCCTCGATCATCGACGCCATCATGCTCGACTCCAGCGCCCGTCTGACCGGCCTTCTTTGCGGCACCCAGCCGATGAACGATGTCTGGTCGCCGCGCGCCACGCTGCAACGGATGCTCGACGTGGAAGCGGCGCTCGCGCGCGCTTCGGCGGCGCATCAGGTGATTCCTCATCGCGCGGTCGCGGCGATCGAAGCCGCCTGCCACGCCGACCAGCTCGACGCCGAAACCCTTGCGCGCGACGCCGCGCTCGGCGGCAACCTCGCGATTCCGCTCGTCAAGCAACTCACCGCGCGCGTGAAGGCGGCCGACGCCGAAGCGTCGAAGTACGTCCATTGGGGCGCGACGAGCCAGGACATCATCGACACGGCAACGGTGCTGCAACTGCGCGACACCTTCGATCTGCTCGACGCCGGCCTGCAAGCCACCTGCGACGCCGTGGCGAAACTCGCGGCCACGCATCGCGCGACGCCGATGATCGGCCGCACCTGGTTACAGCAAGCGCTGCCGATCACGCTCGGCCTGAAATTCGCGCAATGGCTCGACGCGCTGTTGCGTCACCGCGAACGGCTCGATGCGTTGCGCGAGCGCGTGCTGGTGCTGCAATTCGGCGGCGCCGCGGGCACGCTCGCGAGTCTGCGCGATGCCGCGCCGCAGGTCACGCAGTCGCTGGCGCGAGAACTCGACCTCGCGGTGCCGGCCTTGCCGTGGCATACGCAACGCGATCGCATGGCGGACACGGCGTCGCTATTCGGCATGCTGATCGGCACGCTCGGCAAGATCGCGCGCGATATTTCCTTGCAGATGCAAACCGAAGTCGACGAATTGGCCGAGCCCGCCGCGGCCGGCAAGGGCGGTTCGTCGACCATGCCGCACAAGCGCAATCCGGTCGGCTGCGCCGCCGTGCTGACCGCCGCCACGCGCGCGCCGGGGCTGGTCGCCACGGTGTTCGCCGGCATGGTGCAGGAGCACGAGCGCGCGCTCGGCGGCTGGCAAGCCGAATGGGACGCGCTGCCCGACCTCGCGCGGCTGGCTGGCGGCGCGCTCGCCAACATCGAACAGATCGCCGCGGGCCTGAACGTGAACGTGCCGCGCCTTGCCGCGAATCTCGACGTCACGCACGGCCTGATTCTCGGCGAGGCGGTGATGCTCGCGCTCGGCGACAGCATCGGCCGGCTCGATGCGCATCGTCTGGTCGAGCGCGCGTCGAAGACGGCCATCGCCGAAGGCAAGACGCTCTTCGACGTGCTTTCGTCCGAGACCGCCGTCACCGAACATCTTTCAATCGAGCGCTTGCGGCAACTGCTCGACCCCGCTCAATACGTCGGCCAGGCCCACGCTTACGTGGATGCCGCGCTGGCGCTTCATACCGCGCGCGCGACACGCGCCACTTCCAGGGAGTAACCGGCATGCCTTACGCCGCAGTCAACGGAACCGAGCTTCATTATCGAATCGACGGCGACCGTCACGGCAACGCGCCGTGGATCATCTTGTCGAATTCGCTCGGCAGCGATCTGTCGATGTGGACGCCGCAAGTCGAGCCGCTGTCGAGACACTTTCGCGTGCTGCGCTACGACACGCGCGGCCACGGTCATTCGGAAGTGCCGAAAGGCCCGTACACGATCGACCAGTTGGCCGGCGACGTGCTCGGCCTGATGGATACGCTGAAGATCGCCCGCGCGAATTTCTGCGGCATATCGATGGGCGGCCTGACCGGCGTCGCGTTGGCCGCGCGTCACGCGGACCGGCTCGAGCGCGTGGTGCTGTCCAACACGGCCGCGCGCATCGGCTCGCCGGAAGTGTGGGCGCCGCGCGTCGCGAGGGCTCGCGGCGAAGGCATGGTCGCGCTGGCCGAGGCGGTCTTGCCGCGCTGGTTCACCGCCGAGTTCATCGAACGGGAACCGGTGGTGTTCGCGATGATCCGCGACGTGTTCGTGCATATCGACAAGGAAGGCTATGCATTGAATTGCGAGGCCATCGACGCCACCGATCTACGCCCTGAAGTGCCCGGCATCAAGGTGCCGGCGCTGGTGATCAGCGGCACGCACGACGTGGCCACGTTGCCGGAGCAAGGGCGCGAACTGGCGCAGGCGTTGCCCGGCGCGCGCTACGTTGAACTGGACGCCGCGCATATTTCCAACATCGAAAAATCCGAGTCTTTCACGAAGACCGTGCTCGACTTCCTGACGGAGCCGAAATGAACGATGAAGATCGTTACGAAGCGGGCATGGGGGTGCGCCGCGCGGTGCTCGGCAACGCGCACGTCGATCGATCGCTCGCGAACCGCACTGAATTGACGGAAGAATTCCAGAACCTGATTACCCGCTATGCGTGGGGCGAAATCTGGACGCGTGATGGTTTGCCGCGTCATACGCGCAGCCTGTTGACCATCGCAATGATGGTTGCGCTCAATCGCAGCGAGGAGCTTGCGTTGCATTTGCGCGCCGCGAAAAACAACGGCGTGACGCGCGAGCAGATCAAGGAAGTACTGCTGCAAACGGCGATTTATTGCGGCGTGCCGGCGGCCAATTCGGCGTTTCATCTTGCGGACAAGCTGTTTCGGGAAGAGGATGCGGCGGCGAATCCTTGACGCTTTGACGGTTTTTCGATGAGCGCGATAAGTACGCGCGCGCCGGCAACCCGGCGCGTTTAATGATGGTCACCCCACCCTACACGCGGTTAGCGCGGTAGGGTGTTTTCTTTTGGAAGTCCATCATCCAAGCCAAACATATGGTATCGAAGGTTTATAGGTGTTTCGCTGGCTGTTACCCCGCCCAATGTGGCGGTAATCCGTATCGGGGTTTCACCGGCTCATGAAAACAAATTTGCAAAAGGTAACTAAGTGAACGAGCAAACCGACGAATACGAAGACGATTTCGATGACGAGGCGGACGACCCACCACTGACAGCCACACAGCAAGCGGCGGCAGATCGTCTGACCGCAGCCGATCTGCGTACGATCGATGGCGCGCTTTTCCGAAATTTGACTGGCAATTACCGCAAAGTCGCCATGATTGTTTCTCTTGCCATGGGTTCAGATAAGAGTTTTTATCCCGATGTCATTGACGTGTTCTATGCACAGCGTCTTAAGCTGATGGTCGAGAGAGGCTTGGTCGAGTCGGTCGGAGACCTGAACCGGATGCGTTATAGCGAAGTCCGTTTGCCCCAAACGGCCGGCGACGAGCTCCTTCCCGGGTTGCAACGGAGTCCAGTAAAGGATGAATGAAATATCGGGACCGTCTCGCATGGTCCCGATCATGTCCACGCCATTCCGCCCCGCGCGAGCGTTTTTACGCGGCGCGGGGCCCGTTTTCCCTGTTATCCGCCACCTCCCTCGGCAACTGCAAACGCACCGCGCGCAACACCGTATCCTTCATCACCTCGCGCCAATGCGCGAGCGCCGCTTTATCCATTAGCGGCTCACCGAGAAACGCGCCCAGCGTGTACTGATTGGCGTTATAGAAATAGCCGAGCGATGCAATCGTCAGATAAACATCGCGTGCCTTCACGTCGGCGCGAAACACGTTTTGCGCCTTGCCCGCATCCAATACCTTTTGCACCACCGAAATCGCATAGCCGGAAATCTCCTTGAGCTTCGACGATTTCCTCGCATGCTTGCCTTGATGCAGATTTTCGCTGGAAAGCAGCGTGACGAACTCGGGATGATCGAGGTAGTACTGCCAGACGAATTCGACCATCTGCTCAAGACCATGCACGGGGTCGTCAAGATCGAGATCGAGCTTGCTCTCGGCCTCGTTGAACTGGGTGTAGATCGTTTCCAGTACTTCGACGAACAACTGTTCCTTGCTGCCGAAGTAGTAGTAGATCATCCGGTCGTGCGAACGCGCAGCCTTCGAGATACTTTCCACGCGGCCGCTTGCATACCCCTGTTTCGCGAAGACCTTGATCGCCGCTTTCAGAATCTTGGCGCGGGTGTCCTGCGCCTGTTTCGCGCGGATGCCGGTAGCGCCCGGCTTGCGGACGGCAATGGGACTCATGGCGGTCTTGAATCTCTTTGTTAGCGTCGGTTGAACGACCTGCGCCGCAACGGCTGACGCCTGGGCGCGCCTTCATCATACAGCCCGCATCACGCGTTGCGGAATGCACTGCGCGATCGTGTGCTTCGGCGCGGATTGAATCGTGCCGCAGCCCAGGATGCCGCGTCGCACCATTGCCGCGACCGCCGGGAAACTCATTGCGCAGTCTATTTTGATCGAGTAGATTTCAAGCAAGTTTGGTGTAGCGGATACTACACGAACGGTGAGTGACCGCAACACGGAAATAGGCGGATCACGCGAAAGTGCCTTGAAACAAGGGCTATTCGTCAGCCGGAGCGGGACCGATTGTAATGTCGTCGTATGGGAACCCCACCATGACAGAACATACGAAGGTCGATTTCGGTGCGGAACGCGTCGACGGCGAAACCGCTTCGACGCCGGGTCCGACCGTGCTCGAGAAGGCGGCGCCGCGCAGCGAGCGAATGGCGTCGAACAAGATCGAATGCAATGCCTGCCCGGTGCTGTGTCAGATATCGGAGGGCCGCACCGGTGCATGCGACCGCTATGCGAATGCGCAGGGGCGGCTGATTCGCGTCGACCCGGTGGTGTTTCTGTCGCGTGCCGCCGCTTCGTCCGACACGGGCGAAAGTAGTACGAATGCCACCGTCGCGTTCGGCGCATCGTCCGAAGCCCACGATTCCGCCCAGGCGGAAGAGGCGCTGTTCGTGACAGGCGTCGGCGCATCCTCGACCTATCCCGACTACAAGCCCGCGCCGTTCATCGTGGCCTCGAAGCTCGGCGACGTCGACATGATCACCGTCGTCACCGAAGGCATTTTCAGCTATTGCAGCTTCAAGGTGAAAATCGACACCGACCGCTTTCTCGGGCCGGAGCAATCGAACGTGCGCTGCCAGGGCGAAATCGTCGGCCATGTCACGACCGCCGAATACGGCTCGCAAATGCTGAGCCTGGGCGGCGTCCATCATCTGACCGGCGGCAGCAAGAAGGAAGGCCGCGTGACTTGCGACATGATGCTCGCGCTCGGCAACAAGCAAGCCGTGGAGTTGAGCATCGACGGCGGCGCGAATCTCGTGATTCGCGCGGGCGCCGCGCCGATCGTCGACGGCGTCGAAGAGCAGCGCATGCGCGTGGGTTGCGGTTCGGCCACGATTGGCATCTTCGCGAAGCAATGGTTCGGCCATGCGGACGAAGTCGTCGTGGTCGACGATCACATCACGGGCGTGCTGACCGAACACCAGGCGGGACGCTGCCTCGGCATGACGCGCTCAGGTGTGAAGATTCGCGGACGCAAATCCACGCCGGGCCGCTATTTCCAGGTCGCGAATCCCGGCACCGGTTGGGGCGGCACCGACATCCAGGACCCGCTGGCGATTGTCGAAGGCTTCGATCCCGCCGTCGCGAAACCGGGCATGCGTCTGCTGATGGTGTCCACCACCGGCGAGCACGCTCAATGGTATGAACTCGATCAGCACCTCGTGCCGCGTATCGCGGCGATGCCCGACGCGGTGCGCCGCACGGTCGAACGGATCGGCGAGAACTGCGAGCCGTCGCTCGCCACCGTGCTGTTTCTCGGCGGCGCGGGCGGCAGTCTGCGGGCGGGCGCCACCGAGAATCCGGTGCTGCTTACGCGCGCCATCAAGCAGAAGCTGGTGAACGTCACGTGCGGCGGCGCGCCGGCCTATGTGTGGCCGGGCGGCGGCATCACCGTGATGGTCGACGTCTCGCGCATGCCCGACCGCTCGTTCGGCACGGTGCCGACGCCCGCGATCGTCGCGCCGATCGAATTCACCATGACGTACGGCGCGTATCGCGATCTCGGCGGTCATCTCGACGCCGTGCGTTCGCTCGAAAGCGTGCTGGCGAACGGGCCGGAACACACGGAGGGCGCGCCGCTCGCACGGCGAACCTTGGCGCGCCATGCCGACAACCCGTGGCCGCCGGCGATGCCGCCGATGCTCGGCTAAGGCCATCAAGACAACCTCGGCAACCACGGCAACCATCATGGCGACACAATGAACGCAACCCGCACCCGACTCGACGCGACCCGCTGGCATTGGCAGCACGGCCCGATCGATCTGATCCTCAGCGCGGACGGCGAGCCCGCCGCGGTGCGCGCCGCGTATGAAGCGTGCTGGACACGCTTTGTCGAAGTGTTGCCGGAGTTGGTCGGAGAATTGAAGCTGCTTCGGCAACCGGTGCCCGCCGACGCCGCGTTCGACGAATGCCCGCTCAACGGCACGGTCGCGCGCCGCATGTGGTCGGCGTGCCATCGTCACCGCGCGCGCTTCATCACCCCCATGGCGGCCGTGGCAGGCAGCGTCGCAGACGAACTGATCGCGGCGTTCGCGCGCGCGGGCATCGCGCGCGCGTTCATCAACAACGGCGGCGACATCGCACTATATTTAACCGAGGGGCAGCAGTACCGCATCGGCGTATTCGCGGACCTCGCGCAATATTCGGGCGCGCGGTTGCCGGATGAACCGCCGCTCGACGCCAACCTCACGCTCGACGCCGCCATGCCGGTTCGCGGCATCGCGACGAGCGGCTGGCGTGGCCGCAGCTTCAGCCTCGGTATCGCCGACAGCGTGACCGTGCTTGCCCGCGACGCCGCGAGCGCCGATGCCGCCGCGACGATGATCGCCAACGCCGTGAACGTGGACCACGCAGGCATCGTGCGCCGTCCGGCTTCGTCGTTGAAAGACGAGAGCGATCTCGGCGACAGGCTGGTCACCGTCGACGTCCCGCCTTTACCGCAGCCGCTGATCGATTTCGCGCTGGCGCGTGGCGTCGAAGCCGCGCGGCGTTTGCAGGCGGACGATTCGATCGAAGGCGCCGCACTGTTCCTGCAAGGGCGCGTGCGTGTGGCCGGCATTCAGCAAAGCGGCGCGCGGATCACGCAGCGCGCGTCGATAACAAAGGAGGCGCCGTGTTCGAAATACGCCGCGTGCTGACGCACGTCGAAGACATCTTTCACGAGTTCGGTCCCGCGCCCGCGCAGCCGCTCAGGCGCGCCGCGATTGCCGTGGTGCTGACGAATCCGTTCGCCGGCCGCTATGAAGCGAACATCGAACACGCGATGGAAGCGCTCAAGCCGATCGGCCTCGACATGGCGCAGCGGCTCCTTGCGGCGATGAAGGTGCCGCATGCGTCGATAGAGGGTTACGGCAAGGGCGCGATTGTCGGCTCGCGCGGAGAACTGGAGCACGGTGCGTTGTGGCACGTCCCCGGCGGCTATGCGATGCGCGAATTGCTGGAGAAGAACGGCGTGCCGACCAACGCGATCGTGCCGTCGACCAAGAAGGTCGGCGCGCCTTCCACGGCGCTCGACGTGCCGCTCACGCACGTCAACGCGAGCTATGTGCGCAGCCACTTCGATGCGATCGAGGTGCGCGTGCCCGGCGCGCCCGCGGCGGATGAACTGGTCTATATCCTCGTGATGAGCACCGGGCAGCGCGTGCATGCACGCGTGGGCGGTCTCGCGAAAGAGGCGGTCGTCGGCAAGGACGGCTTGCGCTGAGCGGCGCTTGATTCGAACCGAACCTTCGAACCGAACCGCCGCACCGCGCTGAAACATACCCGCGGAACAACGCATCGAAACCGGAGAGCGACATGGCAATCAAGCTTCGCAAGCTGATCGTGCAGGTGGACGAAACGCGCATTGAAATGGGGCAGGCCATCGAGCCGCCGACGCGCCGCGCGGTCGCCATCGCGGTGATCGATAATCCCTATGCGGGCCGCTACGAGCCGACGCTCGACGCGCTGATCGAAGCCGGCGAGGAACTGGGCGGGCTGCTCGGCAACAAGTGCGTCGAGGCGCTGGGCATCGAGCCGGGTGACGCGCAAAGCTACGGCAAGGCGGCGATCGTCGGCGAGGCGGGCGAACTGGAACATGCGGCGGCGATCTTGCATCCCAAGCTCGGCGCGCCGCTGCGGGTGGCGGTCGAAAAGGGCGCGGCGCTGGTGCCGTCCGCGAAAAAGATGGGCACGCTCGGCACCGCGATCGACGTGCCGCTCGGCCACAAGGACGCGGCCTACGTGCGCAGTCATTTCGATGCGATCGAAGCGCGTGTTGCGGATGCGCCGCGCGCCAACGAAATCGTCGTCGCGGTCGCGGTGACGGCTTCCGGCCGGCCGCTGCCGCGCATCGGCGGCCTGCAGGTGAGCGAGATCAAGGGCGAAGACGGTTTGCGCTGAGTCGTTGCGCTGGCCCCCAAGGGGACTTCCGGCGTATTGTCCTGCCGTCGACGCGTGCGCGCATGGTGCCGCACGCTATAACGTCTGCTGTTCGTGCGTGGCGGGCCAATCGCGACGCTCGAACCGCAAGCTGCCGAGGGGCACGATGCTTTCGAATTTGCTGGTACAACTGGTCAACGGACTCGCCGATGCGTCGACGCTGTTTCTCGTCGCCGCCGGTTTGTCGCTGATCTTCGGCGTGACGCGCATCGTCAACTTTGCGCACGGCTCGTTCTATATGTTCGGCATCTACGTCGCGTATAGCATCGCGAGCCGCTTCGGGCAGACGGCCGGCGGCTTCTGGCTGTCGGTGCTGGCAGCCGCGCTGGTGGTCGCGGTGCTCGGCGCGCTGGTCGAGATGATCGTGTTGCGGCGCATCTATCAGGCGCCCGAGTTGTTTCATCTGCTCGCCACGTTCGCGCTGGTGCTGATCTTCCGCGACGCCGCGTTGTGGCTGTGGGGTCCGCAAGACCTGTTCGGACCGCGTGCGCCGCATCTTGCCGGCGCGGTCGATTTCCTCGGCCATCCGCTGCCCACCTACGATATCGCGTTGATCGTGATCGGGCCGGTGGTGTTGCTGCTGCTCTGGTATGCATTGACGCGCACGCGCTGGGGCACGCTGGTGCGCGCCGCGACCCAGGATCGCGAGATGCTCGGCGCGCTCGGCATCAATCAGGCGTGGCTGTTTACCGGCGTGTTTTTCGTCGGCGCGTTTCTCGCGGGTTTGGGCGGCGCGCTGCAAGGGCCGCGCATGTCGGCGAATCTGTCGCTCGATCTGGAGACCATCGGCAACGCGTTCGTGGTGGTGGTGGTCGGCGGCATGGGTTCGATTCCGGGCGCGTTCGTCGCCGCGCTGATCATCGCGGAGATCAAGGCGCTGTGCATCGGCATCGGACACGTGACGATCTTCGGCGTCGGCCTTTCGTTGAGCCGCTTTACGCTGGTCGCCGAGTTCGTCGTGATGGCTGTCGTGCTGGTGGTGCGGCCTTGGGGTTTGCTAGGCAAGGCGAGCGCCGCGGTGCGCGGCATGGCCGCGCCGGAAACGCCTTTGCGCCCCGCGGGCAAGCGCCTGAAATGGCTCGCCGCGGTCGCGCTGCTGGTACTCGTGCTCACGCCGCTCGCGGCCAACGCATTCCCCTATATGCCCGTGCTGCTGGTGGAAATCCTGATCGCCGTGCTGTTCGCGACGAGTCTGCACTTCATCATGGGACCGGGCGGCATGCATTCGTTCGGCCACGCCGCTTACTTCGGACTGGGCGCCTACGGCGCGGCGCTATTCATCAAGGTTCTGAATCTGCCGATGGAAGCCGCGTTGCTGCTCGGGCCGCTGCTGGCGGTAGCCGGCGCGCTGGTGTTCGGCTGGTTCTGCGTGCGCCTCTCGGGCGTCTATCTCGCCATGCTGACGCTCGCGTTCGCACAGATCGTGTGGTCGGTGGTGTTCCAGTGGGACGACGTGACGGGCGGCAGCAACGGCATTCTCGGTTTGTGGCCGTCGAACTGGTTGTCCTCGCCGGTGGCTTATTACTATCTGACGCTCGCGTGCGCGGTGCTCGGCGTGTGGCTACTGCGCAAGATGCTGTTCTCGCCGCTGGGTTACGCGATGCGGGCGTCGCGCGATTCGGTGTTGCGCGCGGAGGCGATCGGCATCGACGTGAAGCGCGTGCAGTGGGCGGCCTTCGTGATCGCGTCGCTGTTCTGCGGGCTGGCCGGGTCGCTCTATGCGTTCTCCAAGGGAACGATTTCACCGGAGGTAATCAGCGTGGGCCGTTCCGTGGACGGCCTCGTGATGGTGCTGCTCGGCGGCTTGCAGACGCTGACCGGGCCGATCGTCGGCGCGGCGGTGTTCACGTGGCTGCAAGACACGGTCGCGCGGCAAACCGACTATTGGCAGGCGCTGCTGGGCTTGACGATCCTGCTGCTGGTGATCGCGTTTCCGCAAGGCATCGTCGGTTTCATTCGCGAGCGTTTCGGCGACGACAACCTCGACCAGGCCGAAGCGAATGCCGCGCCGCCTTCACGGCGCGCGGCGATCAAGGAGGGGCTATGAGCTTGCTGCGTGTCTCCGGCCTCTCCAGGTCGTTCGGCGGCCTGAAAGCGGTCGACGACGTGTCCTTCGATCTCGAAGCCGGTCAACTGCTGGCGCTGCTCGGCCCGAACGGCGCGGGCAAGTCGACCTGCTTCAACATGGTCAACGGCCAGTTGCAGCCGTCGTCCGGCTCGATTCGCCTGAACGATCATGAACTGGTCGGCATGCGGCCGCGCGATATCTGGCGGCTGGGCGTCGGCCGCACGTTCCAGATCGCCGCGACGTTCAATTCGATGACCGTGCTTGAAAACGTGCAGATGGCGCTGGTGTCGCGCGAACGCAAGACGTTCGGCTTGTGGAAACCCGCGGGCTCGCGCTACGCCGATGAAGCGCTCGCGCTGCTCGAACAGGTCGGCATGGCCGCCGACGCGAACCGCGCCTGCGGCGTGCTCGCGTACGGCGACGTGAAACGCGTCGAACTCGCCATTGCGCTCGCCAACCGTCCCAAGCTGTTGCTGATGGACGAACCCACCGCCGGCATGGCGCCGAAGGAACGCAACGAGTTGATGGCGCTCACCAAGCGTCTCGTCACCGAGCACAAGATCGGCGTGCTCTTCACCGAGCACAGCATGGACGTGGTGTTCGCCTACGCCGATCGCATGATCGTGCTCGCGCGCGGCAAGCTGATCGCCGAGGGCGACGCCGAGACGATCCGCAACGATGCACGCGTGCAGGAAGTGTATTTCGGCACGGGCAAGACCTTCCAGCCGCATGCGCCGCTGCACGAAGCGGCGGCGGGCGAGCAAGGACGAGGAGCGCTGCAATGAGCGAGCCGATGCTGAAAGTCGCCGGCCTCAACGCGTTCTATGGCCGCGCGCACATTCTGTTCGACGTCGGGCTCGAAGTCGGGCGCGGCGAAGTGGTGGCGCTGATGGGCCGCAACGGCGCGGGCAAATCCACGACGATGAAAGCCGTGATGGGTTTGCTGCCGCGCCGTCAGGGCGAGGTGCATTTTCGCGGACAGGACATCGCGGCGCTGCCGTCGTACAAGATCGCCCGCATGGGCATGGGCTTCGTTCCCGAAGACCGCCGCGTGTTCGCGGACCTGACGGTGATGGAGAACCTCGACACCGGCCGTCAGCCGCCGCGCGAAGGCGCGCCGCAATGGACGCCGGAAAAACTCTTCCGCCTCTTTCCGAATCTGGGCGAAATGCCGAAACGCCCCGGCGGCCAGATGAGCGGCGGCGAGCAGCAGATGCTCACCGTGTCGCGCACGCTGATGGGCAATCCGTATCTGGTGTTGCTCGACGAACCGTCGGAGGGCGTCGCGCCCGTGATCGTCGAACAGATGGCGAACATGATTCTCGAACTCAAGCGCGAAGGACTGTCGATTCTGTTGTCGGAACAGAACCTGCATTTCGCGGAACTGGTGAGCGACCGCGCGTATGTGCTCGAAAAAGGGCAGATCCGTTTCAGCGGCACGATCGCCGAACTCACGAAGAACGAAACCGTCAGGCGCGCTTATCTGAGCGTGTGATTGCGTCGGCACGCGGAAATTGCGAAAGGAGAAGCAGATGGCAGCAGAGACGTTGACAGGCTTGTCGGGCAAGGTCGCGATAACGAACATCGGGCTGCTGTTATCCGGCGACATCGATCAGCCGATTCTCGACGCGAATACGCTCGTGATCGACGACGGCGTGATCGTCGCGATCGGCATGGAGAAAGACTGCAATCTGGAAGGCGCGCGCACCACGGTCGATTGCAAGGGCACGACTGTCGCCCCCGGTCTGATCGACTCGCACGTGCATCCGGTATTCGGCGACTGGACGCCGCGCCAGAATCAGATGGGCTGGATCGAATCGAATCTGAACGGCGGCGTCACCACGATGATCTCCGCCGGCGAGGTTCATCTGCCCGGGCGTCCCAAGGACGTGCTCGGCGTGAAGGCGCTGGCGATCACCGCGCAACGCTCGTTCGAGGGAATGCGCGGCGCGGGCGTCGGCGGCGGCGTGAAGGTGATGGCCGGCGCGCCGGTGATCGAGAAAGGCATGGTCGAGGAGGACTTCAAGGAACTCTCGGAAGCGGGCGTGAAGCTGCTCGGCGAAGTCGGCCTCGGCAGCGTAAAGGGCGGCGAGGAAGCCGCGCAAATGGTGGCGTGGGCGCGCAAATACGGCATTCAAAGCACGATTCACACGGGCGGTCCGTCGATTCCCGGCTCCGGGCTGATCGACCGCGACGTGGTGCTTGCCGCCGACGCCGACGTGATCGGCCATATCAACGGCGGCCACACGTCGCTTTCCTATCGGCACGTGTGCGACTTGTGCGAGCAATCGAGCCGCGCGCTGGAGATCGTCCACAACGGCAACGAGCGGATCGCGTTGCTCACCGCGCGTCACGCGATCGAACTGAAATGCCCGCACCGGATCATTCTCGGCACCGACAGCCCCGCGGGTTCCGGCGTGCAACCGCTCGGCATTCTGCGGATGATCGCGTTGATTTCGAGCCTCGCCGATATTCCCGCTGAAATCGCCTTCTGCTTCGCCACCGGCAACACCGCGCGGCAACGCAATCTGCGCCAGGGTTTGATTGAAGTGGGCCGGCCCGCCGACCTCGTGTTCATGGATCGCGCGCAGCACACCGCGGCGGATACGCTGCTCGAAAGCGTGCGACTCGGCGATATTCCAGGCGTGGGCATGGTGATGATCGACGGTCTGATCCGTTGCCGGCGCAGCCGCAATACGCCGCCGGCGACCGAAGTGCCGGTCGTGCTTTGAACGCGCGCCGCGCTTCATGAACCGCCCGGCACCGCTTACGCTGAAGGTGAACGGCGCGACGCATCTCGTCAGCGCCGCCGCCGACACGCCGTTGCTTTATCTACTGCGTAACGATCTCGCGCTCAATGGTCCGAAATTCGGTTGCGGTCTCGGCGAATGCGGCGCATGCACAGTCTTGCTCGACGGCGTGCCGACGCGTTCATGCGTGACGACCGCGAAGGTCGCGCTAGGCCGCGAAATCACCACGCTCGAAGGGCTCGGCACGCGCACCGCGCCGCATCCGGTACAGCAGGCGTTCATCGAGGAACAGGCCGCGCAGTGCGGCTATTGCCTGAACGGCATGATCATGACGGCCAAGGCGCTGCTCGATCGCGATCCGCATCCGGGTGTCGAGACGATTCGGCGCGAGTTGTCGCGCAATCTGTGCCGTTGCGGCACGCATGTCGAGATCGTGCGCGCGGTGCAGCGCGCCGCCGAACTGCTCGCCGCGCAAGCGGCGGCGACGGCCGCGCAGCAGGGAACGCATGAGGGAGCGCGCGCATGACGGGGCCGGACTTCAGCGTCGATCGACGCGCCGCGCCGCCGTCGCGCCGGCAGCTCTACGACGCGCGGAACGTGCTGATCGTCACGCGGCCCGCGCAAGCGCCGGTAAAGCCCGCGATCGGTCAGCCGGGCTCGCGCTCGTCGTTCGTGCCGACCGAGGCGGACATGTTTCTCGTGGTGCGCGACGACGGCAGCGTGGTCGCGTTCAACGGTCACGTGGATCTCGGCACCGGCATCGGCACGGCGCTCGTGCAGGTCGTCGCGGAAGAACTGGATGTGCCCTTGACGCGCGTTTCGATCGTGCTCGGCCATACCGGCGAAGCGCCGAATCAGGGGCCGACGATTGCCAGCGCGACGATTCAGATTTCAGCGGTGCCGTTGCGGCACGCGGCGGCGCAGGCGCGGCAGTATCTCCTCGCGGAAGCGGCGGCGCGTCTGCATGTCACGGCGGAGCAACTCGACGTGCGCGACGGCGTGGTCTTTCCGCGCGGCGGCGATGCGGCCACAGGCATCGGCTACGGCGAACTGATCGCCGGGCGGCGCGTGGAACTGAAGCTCGCCACCGATGCGCCGTTGAAATCGCCGGATGCGTACAAGATCGTCGGCAAGAGCGCGCCGCGTGTCGATATTCCCGCCAAGGCAACCGGAGAATTGAGCTTCGTGCATGACGTGCGCGTGCCCGGCATGCTGCACGGCCGTGTGGTGAGGCCGCCCTATGCGGGCATCGCGCAGGGCGAGTTGATCGGCAATAGCCTGCTGCATGTCGATGAAAACTCGGTCAGCGATTTGCCGGGCATCGTCAAGGTGGTGGTGATTCGCGATTTCGTCGGCGTCGTGGCGGAGCGCGAGGAAGTCGCCCAGCAGGCAGCGAAGCGGCTCGACGTGCGGTGGAAAACGGTGCAGGCTTTGCCGCCGCTCGAAACCAGCGCGGAAGTGGAAGCCGCGTTGCGCGCCAATCCGGCGAAACGCCGCGATCTGGTGATCGAGGGCGAGGTGGACGCGGCGCTGGCGCGAGACCCCGCGCGCACGCTCGAAAGCACGTACGTATGGCCGTTTCAGATGCATGCGTCGATTGGACCGTCGTGCGCGGTCGCCGATTACCGCGAGGGCAAGCTGAAGGTCTGGTCGGGCACGCAGAATCCGCATTCGCTGCGCGCCGATCTCGCGTTGCTGATGTCGATGGACGAAGCACGGATCGACATCGTGCGCATGGACGCGGCGGGCTGCTACGGCCGCAATTGCGCGGACGATGTCGCCGCCGACGCCGCGCTGCTTTCACGCGCGACCGGTAGCCCGGTGCGCGTGCAACTGTCGCGCGAGGACGAGCATGCGTGGGAACCGAAGGGCGCCGCGCAACTCATGGACGTGCGCGGCGCTTTAGGCGCGGAAGGCGAATTGGCGGCTTACGACTTCGCGACGCGTTATCCGTCGAACGATGCGCCCACGTTGGCGCTGCTGCTCACCGGCGCGATCTCGGCGGAACCGCAAGTATTCGAAATGGGCGACCGCACGGCGGTGCCGCCGTATGACTATCGCGCGATGCGCATCGTTTGCGACGACACCCCGCCGATCGTGCGGGCGTCGTGGCTAAGAGGCGTGTCGGCGGTGCCGAACACTTTCGCGCATGAATCGTTCATCGACGAACTCGCGGCGCAGGCGGGCGTCGATCCGATCGAGTTTCGTCTGAGGCATCTGAGCGATCCGCGCGCGATCGATCTGGTCAAGGCGGTGGCCGAAAAAGCCGGCTGGGAACCGCGCAACGTCGCGTTGAAAGAGGCGCGGGAACAAGGCGACATCGCGCGCGGCCGGGGCTTCGCTTACGCCCGTTATATACACAGCAAGTTTCCGGGCTTCGGCGCGGCGTGGTCCGCGTGGGTCGCGGACGTCGAAGTGAATCGCAAGAGCGGCGAACTCGCCGTGACGCGCGTGGTGGTCGGCCAGGACACCGGCACGATGATCAATCCGGACGGCGTGCGCCATCAGATACACGGCAACGTGATTCAGGCGACCAGCCGCGCGTTGAAGGAGCGCGTGACCTTCGGCGAAAACGCGGTGACGAGCCAGGAGTGGGGCGCGTATCCGATTCTGACGTTCCGTGAAGTGCCGGTCATCGACGTGGTGATGATGCCGCGCCACGGCGAGCCGCCGATGGGCACCGGCGAATCGGCGTCGCTGCCCGGCGCGGCGGCGATCGCCAATGCGCTCTACGACGCGACAGGTGTGCGCTTTCGCCGGCCGCCGTTCACGCCGGAAACGATCCGTGCCGCGCTCGCCGATGCGCAAGCCGAGGAAGCGGCGGCGCGCAAGAAAAAGCGCTGGCGTCTGGGGTTTCTCGGCGCGTTCGCGGCGGGCGCGGCCGGTTGGCTCGGCGCATTGACGCTCGCGCCGCAAGCCATTGCGCCGATCACGCCGCCGCTCGCGAGCGCCTTTTCGCCGGAACGGGTGGCGCGCGGCAAACTGCTCGCGTCGCTCGGCAATTGCGCCGTTTGCCACACCGCGCGCAACGGCGTGCCGAACGCGGGCGGCAAGCCGCTCGATACGCCGTTCGGCATCGTCTACAGCACCAACATCACGCCCGATGCACAAACCGGCATCGGCACATGGTCGCTCGACGCATTCATGCGGGCGATGCGGCAAGGCATCAGCCGCGACGGGCATCACCTGTATCCCGCGTTCCCGTACACGTCGTTCAGGAACACCTCCGACGACGATCTCAAAGCGCTCTACGCGTACCTGATGGCGCAAACGCCGGTGCGTTCGCGTCCGCCGGAAAGCAGGCTCGCGTTTCCGTTCAGCGTGCGTCCGCTGATGGCCGCATGGAACGGGCTCTTTCTCGAGCGCACGGCGTTCACCGCCGACGCGACGCAAAGCGCGCAATGGAATCGCGGCGCGTATCTGGTGAACGGGCTCGGCCATTGCGGCGCGTGCCACACGCCGCGCAACGCATTCGGCGCCGAGAAGACCGGCGCGGCTTTCATGGGCGGCGGCCTGGCGGAAGGGTGGGAAGCGCCTGCCTTGTCGACGCTTTCCAACGCGCCCGTGCCCTGGAGCGAGGACGAATTGTTCAGCTATTTGCGGCAGGGTCACGCGCCGCTGCACGGCGTCGCGGCCGGGCCGATGGCGCCGGTCGTCAGCGAACTCGCGGCGTTGCCGGATAGCGATATTCGCGCGATGGCCGCGTATCTCGCGTCGCTCAATCCATTGCAAGCGAATGCCGATCCGGCGGCGCTCGCGCGTCAGTACGAACAGGCGAGCGCGATCACGGGCACACCGTCGGGCTTCGGCGCGCGGCTTTTCGACGGCGCGTGCGCGGCCTGTCATCACACCGGCAGCGGGCCGCAATTGTTCGGCGCGCATCCCTCGCTCGCGCTCAACACGAACCTGCACAGCGCGACGCCCGACAACCTGATTCGCGTGATTCTCGACGGCATCGGCTCGCCTGCGCGTCCCGAACTCGGTACGATGCCGGCTTACCGCGACAGTTTCAACGACGCCCAGATCGCCGAACTCGTCACGTATCTGCGTCAGCAGTTCGCCGGCGGCAAGCCCGCCTGGCAGAACGTGACGGCGAGCGTCGCCCGGATTCGCGCGACGCCGCCGGCAGAGTGAACCGAGTGAAGCATTGGCCGCATCGAGCGCCTGATAACAACGACCCGCATTCCCGCAATCCCTTTGATCACGGAGAAACGCATGACCACGCGCGCAGGATGGATGTCCCGCCTCACGATATCGACGGTGTTGTCGCTCGCCGCGTTGGGCGCGAGCGCCCAGCAGACTATCAAGATCGGCGAGATCAACAGCTACAAGGCGCAGCCCGCCTTTCTCGGGCCTTACAGGAACGGCTGGAATCTCGCGCTCGAACAGGTGAATGCGGCGGGCGGCGTGCTCGGCAAGCAGCTCGAAGTGGTTTCGCGCGACGACAACGGCAACCCCGGCGACACGATCCGCGTCGCGCAGGAGTTGATTGCACGCGAGCAGGTGCAATTGCTGTTCGGCGGTTTCCTGTCGAACACCGGCCTCGCGCTTACCGACTTCGCGAAGCAGAAGAAGATTTTCTTCCTCGCCGCCGAGCCGCTGACCGACAAGATCGTGTGGGCCGATGGCAATAAATACACGTACCGTTTGCGTCCTTCCACGTATATGCAGGTGGCGATGCTGGTGCCGGAGGCGGTCAAGCTGAAGAAGAAGCGCTGGGCGCTGGTGTATCCGAACTACGAGTACGGGCAATCGGCGGTGGCGACGTTCAAGAAGCTGCTGACGGCCGCGCAGCCGGACGTGCAGTTCGTCGCGGAACAGGCCACGCCGCTCGGCAGCGTCGACGCGGGCGCGGTGAGCCAGGCGATCGCCGATGCGAAGCCCGATGCGATCTTCAACGTGCTGTTCGGCGCCGATCTCGGCAAGTTCGTGCGCGAAGGCAATACGCGCGGTTTGTTCAAGGATCGCAGCGTGGTTTCGCTGCTGACCGGCGAACCCGATTACCTCGACCCGTTGGGTGCGGAAGCGCCGAGCGGCTGGATCGTGACCGGCTACCCGTGGTATTCGATCGATACGCCGGCCAACAAGAAGTTCGTCGATGCGTATCAGGCCAGGTATCACGATTATCCGCGGCTCGGCTCGGTCGTCGGTTATTCGGCGCTGATGTCGCTCGCGGCCGGCATCAGGAAGGCGGGTTCGGTCGATTCGGACAAGCTCGCGGCCGCATTCAAGGGACTCGGCGTGGAGACGCCGTTCGGGCCGGTCACGTTTCGCGCGCAGGACAATCAGTCGACGATGGGCGCTTATGTCGGCGTGACGGGTTTGAAGGACGGCAAGGGGGTGATGACTTCGTATCGTTATATCGACGGCGCGAGCGTTCAGCCGTCGGATGCCGAGGTGAAGAAGCTGCGGGCCGCGGAGTAGGGTGGGTTGTGCGTAGGCCCGCCGCGGCGGCCAGCGAGCGCCGCGGGCCTACGGAAAAATGCGGCGCGGACCAAAAGGCCAAAAGGCCAAAAGACCAAAAGGCAAACAGGCCAGCAAGCCTACTCCTCCGCGTCGTGCTCGATCACGAACCGCCTCAGATAAGCCAGCACCGCGGCCTCGACGGCGCGATGATCCGCGGTGCTCTTCGAGCCCGCGTTCTCCTCGTCGCCGAACAGCGAGGAGGGCGCGTCATGCACGTCCACTTCCTGGCCTTCGCGAAACACGCGAATCTCGTGAACGTCTTCGGCGTATTCGGCGATCCAGTGCACGCCTTCGATATGCACGCCTGCGCGAACGGTGGGTATCTTCATGGGCGTCTCCAGGCGGGTCGGACCACGGCGCCAACCCTCGCCATTACCATACGCCGTCCACGTGAGCGGCGCGAGTCCCGCAGCCGATTTCGCGACGTGGTTCGGCTGTCGGCTCGGTTGTCGACCCCCGGCACGGGTGTTGCTGCATGACAGAGGCCCACAGCCAACTGGAGGACTGTCATGCCCGAAAAGAAAACCATCAAGCGTGCCGAAGCCGATAAACGCGCCGGCAAGGCACCCAGCACTCAGGCCGGCGAGTTCGTCAAGGAACAGGTCGACAAGGTGCGCGCCGGCAAGCACGGCGTCAAATCGGCCAAGCAGGCCATTGCGATTGGTTTGTCGGAAGCGCGCCGCGCGGGTGTCGCGCTGAAGCCGCCGAAGAAGGGCACCACGAGCGAGGCCACCCGCAAGAAAGCGGAGAAGGACAGCGCCGCCGGCCAGCACAAGAGCACGGCGAAAAAGAGCGCCAGCACCGAAACGAGGGCCAAGCGCTCACGCGTCTCGGAGAGTGTGCTCAAGCGTGAGAGCGGCGCGGGTGCGTCGCACACGGCGATGTCGAAACAGGCCAAATCGGCTGCGGCCAAACGCCCGGCGGCCAGCCGTTCGGCCGCGGCAAAAAAGGCCGCTGCCACGAAGGGTGCCGCGGGACGTTCCGCAGCCGCCAAAAAAGCCGCGCGGACAAGGGCTGCACGCGCGCATCACTAACTCACGGCGTAGCGCCCGGCGAGCGTGTGCTTCACAAGCGGCGCGGCGGCGCGCAGCGCATGGAGCCGCGCCGCCGCGGCCGTTCAAGCGATTTACTGCACCGTCGCCAGCACGTCGCCCACGGTCTTGAAGAGGTGGGCGATCTGCTCTTCATCGATGATGAGCGGCGGCGAGAACGCGAGAATGTCGCCGGTAAAGCGCACCAGCACGCCCGCCTCGAAGCACTTGACGAACGCCTCGTAAGCGCGCGCGCCCGGCGCGCCGTCGCGCGGTTCGAGTTCGACGCCCGCGATCATGCCGAGGTTGCGAATGTCCTTCACGTGCTTCGCGTCGCGCAGCGAGTGCGCGGCGGCTTCGAACGTCGGCGCGAGCGATGCGGCGCGCTCGAACAGACCTTCACGGCGATACAGGTCGAGCGTCGCGACCGCGGCGGCAGCCGCTGCCGGATGCGCCGAATACGTGTAGCCGTGGAACAACTCGATTGCGCCTTGCGCGCCGCTGTTGACGATCGTGTCGTGGATCGTGCGGCTTGCCGCCACCGCGCCCATCGGAATCGCGGCGTTGTTGATGGCCTTCGCCATCGTGATCAGGTCGGGCGTCACGCCGAAATATTCGCTCGCCGTCGCTTTGCCGACGCGGCCGAAACCGGTGATCACTTCGTCGAAAATCAGCAGGATGCCGTGCTTCGTGCAGATCTCGCGCAGCTTCTGCAGATAGCCTTGCGGCGGAATCAGCACGCCCGTGGAGCCGGCCACCGGTTCCACGATCACGGCCGCGATCGTCGACGCATCGTGCAGCGTGACGATGCGCTCCAGGTCCTCGGCCAGATGCGCGCCCCAGGCGGGCTGGCCCTTCGAGAACGCGTTGTGTTCGAGGTTGTGCGTGTGCGGCAGATGATCGACCGCCGGCAGCAGCGCGCCGGAAAAGGTCTTGCGGTTCGGCGCGATGCCGCCGACCGAAATGCCGCCGAAGCCCACGCCGTGATAGCCGCGCTCGCGGCCGATCAGACGCGTGCGCTGGCCTTCGCCGCGCGAACGGTGGTATGCGAGCGCGATTTTCAGCGCCGTGTCGACCGATTCGGAACCCGAGTTCGTGAAGAAGATGCGGTCGAGGCCTTGCGGCATCAGTTCGGCGACTTTCGTGGCGGCTTCGAACGCGAGCGGGTGGCCCATCTGGAATGTCGGCGCGAAGTCCATGGTGGACAGTTGCTGCGTGATCGCGGCGACGATCTCGTCGCGGCCGTGGCCGGCGTTCACGCACCATAGACCCGCGCAGCCGTCGAGCACCTCGCGCCCGTCGGTGCTGCGGTAGTACATGCCCTTGGCCGATTCCAGCAGGCGCGGCGCGGCCTTGAACTGGCGGTTCGCCGTGAAGGGCATCCAGAAAGACGACAGGTCGTCGATGACGGGGCGCGAAGTCATGGGTTTCTCCTCGAAGTGGTCCCCCAAGGCGACTTCCTTTGGGGCGTTGCGAAACTGTAGCGTCCGCGGTTTAATGGCGGCATAAACAGTTGACGCAGTGTGACGCTAACTGTGTTGGTGGATCTGTGCGAACTGTGTCGATGAATCGCCTTCGTCTCGCGCCCTGTCACGCTGAATCGGCCGCCGCCAGGCTCCTGATCCCGACCATGATCGAACTACAACTTGAACGCGACCGGCGCGCCGCTCCCACGCTCGTCGAGCAGGTCGTGCAGGGTTTCGCGAGCGCAATCGAGGCGCAATCGCTGCGCGCGGGCGCGTTGCTGCCGTCGGTGCGTCAGTTGGCGCACAGCCACGAACTGAGTACCTTCACCGTCACCGAGGCTTACAACCGTCTCGTTTCGATGGGTTTGGTGGTCGCGCGGCGCGGCTCCGGCTATCGCGTGGCGGCGCGCTCGCAATCCACGCGGGTGGCGGCCACCGACTGGCAGCCGCCGAGCCTCACCGCGACCTGGCTGCTCTCGGACGTATTCGCCGACCATTCGGTGCCGATCAAGGCGGGCGGCGGCTGGCTGCCGAACGAATGGATCAACGAGACCGGTTTGCAGCACGCGCTGCGCGCCATGAGCCGGGTGCCGGCGGCGCGTCTGGGCGATTACGGGCATCCCTACGGCTTCGCGCCGTTGCGCGAGCGGATCGCCGAACAACTCGACCGCCGCGGCCTGCCCGTCGATGTTTCCAACGTGCTGCTCACGCAAGGCGCGACACAAGGGCTCGACCTGATCGTCCGCACGTTGCTGCGCGCGGGCGACGCCGTGATCGTCGAAGATCCCGGCTATTGCAATCTGCTGCAGATTCTCAAGCTGGCGGGACTGGTCGTGCATGGCGTGCCGCGCACGCCGGCCGGCGTCGATACGGATGTGCTCGAAGCGCTGGTCGCGCAGCACAAGCCGAAGGCGATCTTCGTCAACACCACCTTGCAGAATCCGACGGGCGCGACGTTCGGCATGTCGGCGGCGTTCCGCCTGCTGCAAATCGCCGAGCGTCAGCGCATGTGGGTGATCGAGGACGACGTGAGCCGCGAGCTTGCGCCCTCCGGCGCGCCCTTGTTCGCCGCGATGGAAGGCTTGCAGCGCGTGCTGTACGTGGGCGGCTTTTCGAAGACGGTGACGCCGGGGCTGCGCTGCGGCTACGTGGTCGCCGAGCGCGCGGTGCTGCGCGAACTGGCGCGCACGAAGATGGCGGTGGGCTTGACGTCGTCGGAGGCGATCGAGCGGATCGTCGACAAGGTGCTGCTGGAAGGGCGCTACGCGCGTCACGTGGAAGCGGTGAACGAGCGGCTCAAGCTGGCGCACGCGACGGTGGAGGAGCGGCTCGATTCGCTCGGGCTCGACGTGTTTCACCGGCCGCGCGCCGGCCTGTTCCTGTGGGCGCGCCTGCCGATCGACGCCGGGCGCGCCGGCGAAGTGGCGACCGCCGCGCTCGCGCATGGCATCTGGCTCGCGCCCGGTTCCTATTTCCGTCCCGACGACGCCCCGAGCGCCTGGTTCCGCTTCAACGCGCCGTACTCGACCGACGACGCGCTATGGCGTTTCATCGAACGAGTCGGGCAGGGCACGCTCTAGCCGCGCTCAGGCGCTCACGCGTCCAGCCCGACGAGCTTCAGCGCGATCGGATACAGCGAGAACACCAGCAGCAGCGCCATCGCCACATTGAAGACGCGCAGGCGCTTCGGGTCCGACAGCACGCGCCGCATCGCGGTGCCGAAGCCCGCCCACAGGCAGATGCACGGAAAGCCGATCACATAGAAGACCGCCGCCATGGCGACGGCGTTCATGCTGGTGCTCGCGCTGAGGTGGATCGTCGTGGCGGCGGTCAGCACCATCATCCATGCCTTCGGGTTGACCCACTGGAAGGCGATGGCTTCATGGAATTTCATCGGCCGGCGTTCGCCGTTCTTCACCTTCAATTCGCCCGACGTGCCGATTTTCCACGCCAGGTACAGCAGATAGACGACGCTCGCGACCTCCAGCACCGTGTACAGCACCGGGAAATGAACGAAGGCTTCGCCGAGGCCGATTCCGACCGACAGCATCAACAGCACGACGCCCACGCTAATGCCGGATACATGCGGCAGCGTGCGGCGAAAACCGAAGTTGACGCCCGAGGCCAGCAACATGGTGTTGTTCGGGCCGGGCGTGATGCTGGTGACGAGCGCGAACAGAATGCCGGCGGGCAGCGCGCTGAAGCTAAGGTACGACATGGACGTCTCCGAATCGGTCGATGAGGCTTTCGAGCATTCTAGCGAGACAGCCCGGTACAGTACCTATACGGTTTGTGAGATGGTGTCCGGTACGATGAAGCCGGGCAGGCGGCTCATGGCGCCGTGCCGTCGCCCTGTTTTTTATGCTGCGACGCCATCCGCTCCTGCTGCGCGGGCGGCACCGGGTCATAGTGGCTGAACTGGATGCTATAGCTGCCGTGCCCGCCGGCGATGGCGTTCAGGCGCGACTGATAGTCGTTGAGTTCGGACAAGGGCACCTGCCCCGATACCACCACCGCGTTGCCGGCGGCCGCGCGCGTGCCATGCACCTGACCGCGCTTGGCGGACAGGTCGCCGATGATGTCGCCCATCGCGGCTTCCGGCGTCGTCACCTCGATGCCCACGATCGGCTCCAGCAGAATGGGCTGGGCCTTCAGCACCGCATCGACGAAGGCCTTGCGCCCGGCGGCGACGAAGGCCACTTCCTTGGAGTCGACGGAATGGCTCTTGCCGTCGAACACGGTGACGCGCACGTCCTGCATCGGAAAGCCGGCGAGCGGTCCGCTCTCGATAACCTGCTGGATGCCTTTTTCCACGGCGGGCATGAATTGCCCGGGAATGGCGCCGCCCTTGACGGCGTCGACGAACTCGAACCCCGCGCCGCGCGGCAACGGCTCCACGCGCAGCATCACTTCGCCGAATTGCCCGGCGCCGCCGGTTTGCTTCTTGTGGCGATGATGCCCCTCGGCCCCGCCGCCGATGGTTTCCCGATAGGCGATCTTCGGCGGCCGCGTGACGACGTCAAGCTTGTATTGGTCGGATAGCCGCTCCAGCATGAGGCGCAGGTGCAGTTCGCCCAGACCTCGCACCACCGTTTCGTTGGTGCCGACCGGGTGCTCGATGCGCAGGCATGGGTCTTCCGCGCTGAGCTTTTGCAGAACCTCCCAGAGGCGCTGCTCGTTGCCGCGCCGCGCGGGCTCGATCGCCAAACCGTAGATGGACGTGGGGAAGTCGAGCGGGGTCAGGTGGATGTCGCCGTCCTCGGGGGCGTCGTGCAGCACGGCGTCGAAGCCGATCTCGTCGACCTTGGCCGTCGCGCAGATATCGCCGGGGCCGGCCTGCGTGACCTCCACGTGCTCCTTGCCTTGCAGCAGCATCAGATGGGCGACCTTGAACGGCTGGCGTCCATCGCCGATATAGAGTTGGCTGTCGCGCCTGACCGTGCCCTGATGGATGCGAAACACGGCCATCTTGCCGATGTAGGGGTCCATCACGATCTTGAAGGCGTGCGCCAGGACGTGCTTGTCGGCGACCGGTTCCGCGCGCACGACTTGCCGGCGTTCACCGGCGTCGCGGTAGAAGAGCGGCGGGTTGCCTTCCAGCGGATTGGGCAGCAGCCGGACGAACAGGTCGAGCAATTCCGCGACGCCCGCGCCGTTGGCCGCCGACGTGAAGCAGATCGGCACCAGATGTCCTTCGCGCAGCGCCCGCTCGAAGGGCTCGTGCAACTGTTCGGGGCTGATCGCCTCGCCTTGTTCGAGGTAAAGCTCCATCAGGGCGGGGTCGATCTCGATCACCTGATCGATCAGCGCATTGTGCGCGGCCGCAACCGACAGAAAATCGGCGTCGCCGGCCGGGTTGAAAAAGCAGTCCACCACCTGGCGACCGTTCTGCGCTGGCAGGTTGATGGGCAGGCAACCCGTGCCGAACGTCTGCTGGATTTGCGCGAGGAGCGCCGGAAGATCGACCTTTTCTCCGTCGATGCCGTTCACGATGAGCATCCGGCACAGCTTGCGTTCCTGCGCCCACGCCATCATGCGCAGGGTGGTCATTTCAATGCCGGTCTGCGCATTGACGACGACGGCGGCCGTTTCCACGGCGGGCAGCGCGCTGATCGACAGACCGCAGAAATCCGGATAGCCGGGGGTGTCCAGCAGATAGACGCGCGTATCGCGGTAGTCGAGGTGGACGACGGCGGAGTTCAGCGAGTGCTGATATTTGCGTTCGAGCGGGTCGAAATCGCAGACCGTGGTGCCGCGCTCCACGCTGCCGGGCGCATGGATCGCGCCGCCCTGGTGGAGCAGGGCTTCGACAAGCGAGGTCTTGCCGCATCCGGCATGCCCGACCAGGGCGATCGTGCGAATGGCGTCGGGGCTGTAACGCATGGCCGCCCTCGTCCGGTAGTGGATGTCGGGCCATTATTGGCGAAAACCGGCCCGCATGCCATACGGGATAATCGCGCACGATCGTTTCCGTCCGCATGTTTTTCACATGCGCGCGAAAGCGACCTATCCTTTAGAAGTCTCGCGCAATCATCTTCCGTTCCCTTCGTTTTCAAAGGAGGTGCGTCATGTCCATGTCCGCGACTCTCCAGGACTGTCTGCGCAACAAGGGTTCCCGGTACGAAATCGTGCACCATCCATACAGCCATTCCAGCGTTGAAACCGCGGCGGCGGCGCATATTCCCGGCGACCGTCTCGTCAAGACCGTGCTGCTCGAAGACGAGCACGGCTATGTGGCGGCGGTGCTGCCATCGACCTACGCCGTGCGGCTCTCCGAACTGTGGGCGCAGACCGGACGCCGTCTCGTGTTGGCGAAAGAGGTCGATCTGCGGGAGCTATTCAAGGATTGCGACGCGGGTGCGCTCCCGCCGGTATGCGCGGCCTATGGCATGCCGACCTTTCTCGACGAGAGCCTCGCGCGGCAGCCGGACGTCTATTTCGAAGCCGGCGATCATGAAGAGCTGATTCACATGGACACGGATCAGTTTCTGGATTTGATGGATCAGGCCGAACGGGCGCGTTTCGCGCGTCGCATGCAAGGCATGCCGATGTGACTAGTGAGTGGGTGCCGGATGCCGAGAGACTTACACAGTGCAGGCTTTGCGCTAGGTGCGCTACGTGCGTTGGCGGGGTGGAACTGCGCGCCAGCTCAGCAGCACTGCCAGCGCGAACACCACGTATAGGAGCGTCAGCATCCAGACCGGCACGTCGTAGTAGAGCAGGCGGCTCACCCAGCGCTGGATGAAGCCTTGCGTGTCAACCGAGCCGCCGCGCAGCCAGTCTTCCAGCGCGGTCAACGGACAGACCACACCGACTAGCGACAAGATCGCCACCAGGCCGATCGCGAACAGATGCGCGAGCCGGAACAGCCGGTGGCGCACCCATTCCCAATCGAGGAGCGAACCGACCCAGATCGCCGCGAGTCCGCCCACGATAAAAAGCGCAATTAGCGCATGCATCACGAGTACCGCATCGGCGAGCCAGATCATGATGTCCTCGCATCATCCACGGCCAACTGTAGACTGAAATTCGCACTGTATCGACGTTGCCGCATCGACCCGGCCGAGTTCGATGCACGGTGGCATCCCCCTTCCCACAAGCGCCTGCGCCGCACCTTCCGGCGACCCGGCGACGAGTCCATTGCGTCCCGCGCTATCGCTCCTGCCCCGTCTCGACCGGCGCGAAGTACCTGTGCCGGACATTGAGCCGATCCCACGAGCTTGCCTCTGGTTGCGAACTCACGCATGAGTTGCCGCTGCGCGTAAACCCCCAGCCCATTCACCTTGCATGTGTATTTTGGCAAACGTATATTTCTATACACCATCAACTATCTCTATGAGATAACAAATGAACGAAGACATTCTTGTTTCGAGCCACGGGCGCGTCGCCGTCATCACGTTGAACCGTCCCGCCAGCCTCAATGCCTGGACTACCGCGATGCGCGAAATGATCATCGACGCGTTGCAGCGCTTCGACGCGGACAGCGACGTGGCCGCGATCGTCATGACCGGCGCCGGCGACCGCGCGTTTTCGGCGGGACAGGATCTGTCGGAGGCGCACGACTTCGACGGCGAGCGCGCGGTGGTGTGGGTCAAGGAGTGGGAGCGCTACTACGCGGTGCTGCGCGGCTTGAAGAAGCCGCTCGTCATGGCGTTGAACGGTACGGCCGCCGGCTCGGCCTTCCAGGTTGCGTTGCTCGGCGATATTCGCGTCGGCCATCCGGGCGTGCGCATGGGGCAGCCCGAGATCAACGCGGGCATTGCGAGCACTACCGGGCCGTGGATCATGAGCGAAATGCTCGGCATGTCGCGCACGATCGAATTGACGCTGACGGGCCGCCTGATGGATGCCGACGAATGTCACCGCATCGGGCTGATTCATCACATCGTGCCGGCAGACCAGGTGTTCGCGAAGGCGCTTGAAATCGCCACTGAGCTCGCCGCGAAGCCGCCCGTCGCAATGCGTCTGGACAAGCAGCGTTTTCGCGAGATGACCGAGCCGGGCTTTCGCGACGCCATCGCAGCCGGCGCACGCATCCAGCGTGAAGCCTACGACTCCGGCGAGCCGGCGCGAATGATGGAAGCGTTCTTTCGCGAACGCGCGAAGTAGCCACGCAGCGGCCGTTCCTTTTCATCCTGTGCGGGAGACCCGAGCATGACGCAAGACCTCAACCTGAACCGGCGCCGCTTTCTGCAGGGCGTCGGCGGCGCAGCACTCGCGGGCGCCATGCCGGTGCTGGCCGGCGCGCAGTCCAAACAGATCGTCGTATCGGATCCCGGCGGTCCCTACACCACCGCCTATCGCGACGCGTTTTACGCTCCGTTCGAAAAAGCCACCGGCATCAAGGTGGTGAGTGTCGCGCGCGAATCGCAACCCGTCGCGCAACTCGCGGCGATGGTGCAGACGAAGAACTTCGTCTGGGACGTCACCACGCTCACGCTTTCCGCCGATATCCCGTACCTCGAATCAAAAGGCTTTCTCGAACCGATCGGTCTGAAGGCGAGCGATTTTCCCGATCTGATGACCGATGCCGTGACGCCGAACTGGCTCGGCGTCGATGTCTACGCCACCGTGCTCGCGTACCGCCAGGACAAGTTCGGCCAGAACGGTCCCAAGTCGTGGGCGGACTTCTGGGACGTCAAGCGCTTTCCGGGCCGCCGCTGCCTGCGCCGCAGTCCGCTGGACACGCTCGAACAGGCGCTGCTCGCCGACGGCGTGCCGCTCGACAAGCTGTATCCGCTCGACGTCGATCGCGCGTTCCGCAGTCTCGACCGGATCAAGCCGCACGTGAACATCTGGTGGACGTCCGGCGCGCAAGCCATGCAGGCGATCCAGAGCGGCGACGTCGACATGATCTCGACGTGGAACGGCCGTGCTCAGGCCGCCCGCGACGGCGGTGCGCCGGTCACGATCGTGTGGAATCAGGGCCTCTATTCAATCGAGGGATGGGGTATTCCGAAAGGCACGCCGCGTGCCGAATTCGCGAGGCAGTTCGTGCGCTTTTGCGCCGATGCGAAACGCCAGGCGACGCTGACGGCCACGCTTGCCTACGGTCCGACCAATCGCAAATCGTTCGAATCGATCCCGGCCGCCCGCGCGGCGATTCTGCCCACCGCGCCGGACAATCTGCGCGAAATGCGCCTGCCGAGTCCGCAATGGTGGGCGGACAACCGTCAGAAGGTGACCGAGCGCTTCAATACCTGGATCATTTCCTGAAGAGGTCGCGATGAGTGCCAAACTCGAAACCATCGGCATCGCTAAAAGCTACGGTGAAACGGTTGCGTTGCAGCCCACCGATCTGACCGTGCAGGCCGGCGAATTTCTCACGCTGCTCGGCCCGTCCGGCTCGGGCAAGACCACGCTGTTGCAGATGATTTCCGGACTGGTCGCGCCGAGCGCGGGGCGCATCGAAATCGCCGGCCGCGACGTCACGCATGTGGAACCCGGCAAGCGCGGCATCGGCATGGTGTTCCAGAGCTATGCGCTGTTTCCGCACATGAGCGTGTGGGACAACGTGGCGTACGGTTTGCGCATGCGCCGCCAGTCGCGCGAGGAAGTCAAACGCGCGGTGGACGATGCGCTGACGATGGTGCGCATGAACGACTACGCGAAGC
Source organism: Paraburkholderia terricola (assembly GCF_900142195.1). Taxonomy (GTDB): domain Bacteria; phylum Pseudomonadota; class Gammaproteobacteria; order Burkholderiales; family Burkholderiaceae; genus Paraburkholderia; species Paraburkholderia terricola. The sequence goes on along the minus strand of NZ_FRAB01000023.1, from coordinate 51,437 downwards.
GTTATCCGCGGGAACTGTCGGGCGGCCAGCAGCAGCGCATCGCGCTGGCGCGCTGCTTCGCTTACCGGCCTTCGGTGATTCTGCTCGACGAACCGCTCGGTGCGCTCGACAAGAAATTGCGCGAGCACATGCAGTCGGAGATTCGCCGCTTGCATAAGGAGCTCGGCGCGACCTTCGTGTACGTGACGCACGACCAGGACGAAGCGCTAACGCTGTCGGATCGCATCTGCCTGATGAATCAGGCGCGCATCGAACAGGTGGGCACGCCGGTCGATCTGTATGACCGGCCGGCCACGCGCTTCGCGGCGGGTTTCATCGGTCATTCGAATCTGCTCGAAGGCGCTGTCGATCACGAGCGCGGCCCGGCGGGCGAACCGATCCTGCTGACCGCGGGTGGCCGCGTCCCGCTGCCGCAACGTGGCGCCGCCATGCCCGGCTCGCCAGGCGCGAGGCACTGCCTGCTGCTGCGCCCTGAAGCGCCGCGTCTCGTCGAGCCGAAGAGCGGCTTCCTCGACGGCACGATCTCCGACATCGTGTTCTTCGGCAGCGATACGCGTGTTCAACTCACCCTGTCCGACGGCAGTCACCTGAGCGTGCGGTGCGAGCGCGGCCTGTCGCCGTGCATCGGCGATACGGTCGGGCTGGTGTGGGATCCGCATCGCACTACGCTGCTCTCCGCATGACGAGCGCCAAGGAACGACCATGACCATTGCCCTCCAGGCTCAGCCTCCACGCGACGCCGCGCGTGCGCGCCGTTTCCGCTGGGTTGCGCACTCGATGCGTCTGCTGCCGATCGTCCCGGCGCTGCTGTTCCTGCTGCTGTTTTTCATCGTGCCGGTCGGCGAGATTCTGCAGGGCGGTCTCTTCAGCGCGGACGGCACGTTCGGGCTCGCGCAATTCGAGCGGATCGCGCGCACGCCGGTCTACGCCAAAGTGCTGTGGATTACGTTTTCCATCTCGTTCCTGACCGCCGCGATTTCCGTGCTGCTCGGCTATCCCGTGGCGTATTTGCTGAGCCGTCTGTCGCCGCGCTCGCGCGAGCGGTGGCTGCTGTGGATCATGCTGCCGTTCTGGACCAGCTACCTCGTGAAAACCTATGCGTGGATGCTGCTGCTGTCGAAGACCGGAGTACTTTCGACGGTCGCGCTCGCCCTCGGTCTCGTTAGCCGGACCAACGGCACGATTCCGTCGCTGACGGGTGTGCTGATCGGCATGGTGCACGCGATGCTGCCGCTCGCCGTCATGACGATGTTGCCGGTCATGCGCGGCATCGACGATCGTCTCGCGCAGGCCGCCGAGACGCTGGGCGCCGAGCGCGGCACGAGTTTCTTCACGGTGTTTCTGCCGCTCTCCTCGCCCGGCGTCGCGGCGGCCGGCCTGCTCGTGTTCATTTCGAGCCTCGGTTTCTTCATCGTGCCCGCGCTGCTCGGTTCGCCGAAGGAAACGATGATCGCGCAACTGGTGATCTCATCGGTGCTCGAATTGTTCGATATGCGCTTCGCCGGTGCGTTGTCCACGGTCTTGCTGGTGTGCTCGATCGTGATCTTTCTCGTCTACGACCGGTTCGTGGGCCTCTCGTCGTTGACGGGCGAAGTGCGGGACAAGCGCCGCGGCTCGCGCGCGCACGGCGTGAAGCTGGCCTTGCTGATAGCGGCGGGCCGCTTGACGGCGCCGCTCGTCAAACGCCGCATGACGGGCGCGGCGCCTGCCGAGCGAGGCTTCGGGCCGCTGCGTCTCTACACGTTCGCGGTCCTTGCGGTGCTGGTGGCGCCGGTGTTGTCGGTCATTCCTTATGCCTTCACGCGCAGCGACTTCATTGCATTTCCGCCCAAGCTGTTCAGCTTCAAATGGTTCGGCACGTTTTTGCAATCGCCGGTATGGCAGAGCGCATTGATTCGCTCCTTTGAAGTCGGGCTTGGCACCGCGGTGCTGTCGCTGGCACTCGGTCTCGGCGCGACGCTTGCGCTGACCCGCATGTCGCAGCGCGCGAGCAAGCCGCTCTTCGCGTTGCTCGTCGCGCCGCTGATCGTGCCGCGCATCGTGATCGCGGTCGGCCTGCTGTATCTGTTCGCGCGCTTTGGGCTGACCGGCACCAACGCCGGCCTCGTGATCGGCCACACCGTGCTGGCGATTCCCTATGTGGTGGTCACGCTCGCGGCCGGCTTTCGCCAGTTCGACTGGCGCCTCGACGACGCGGCGCGGGTGATGGGCGCGTCGCCCGTCCGACGCATTGCGACGATCGTGCTGCCGTTGTTGATGGCGAGCGTCACCGCGGCTTTCCTGTTCGCCTTCATCGTTTCGTTCGACGATCTGACGATCGCGATCTTCGTGAGCGGCGGCATCAACACCACGCTGCCCAAGCAGATGTGGGACGACATCCAGCTTGCCGTTACGCCGACGCTCGCCGCGGTCTCGACGACGCTCGTCGTTCTGATCGCACTGGTCGTTTTCATTTCCTCACGGCTTCGGCGCACGACGCGCTAACGTACCGTTTCCACGCTATCGACCCATGCACAGCTATTCCCAGTATTTCGCCCAACGTCACCCGCAAGACGCGCTGGACTGCGCGCCGCTGATCGTCGCCGGACTGCGCGATGGTGCGTCGAACGCCGTACTGCATTTCGACGGGCACGCGGTCCCGCGTGCCGAATCCGCGCAACGCATCGCGCAATTGCAACGCTGGTTCGCGCAGCAGAAGCTGACGGCGGGCGACCGCGTCGCGGTAATGCTCGGCAACAGCGCCGAGCATATCCATCTCATCCATGCGCTGATCGTCAGTGGTCTCGTGTGGGTGCCGGTGAATACGAAGCTGCGCCGTGCCGGGCTCGAATATCTGCTCGAGCATGCGGAGCCGAAGCTCTTCGTCTCCGAGCCGATGTTCGACGAAGCGATCGACGGTGTGGCGTGCGGGCCGACCCGCATCGTTCGAATGCCGGCGTTCGACGCGGGCGATAGCGGCGCCGCGCTGTCCGCGCCGCGCATCGATCCGTTCGATCCGCTGTGCGTGATCTATACGTCGGGCACGACGGGCGCGCCCAAGGGCGTGGTGTTCACGCACCGGATGATGCGAATCGCGAGCGAGGCGGCGTTGCAGGTGGCGGACGTGCGCGCCGGCGACAGGCTGTTTCTTTGGGAGCCGCTTTGCCACATCGGCGGCGCGCAGATGCTGTTGCTGCCCTTTCTCGAAGCGGTCGAGTTGCACGTCGTGCCGCGCTTTTCGGCCACGCAGTTCTGGGCGCAGATTGCCCGCTCAAGGGCGACGCAACTGCATTACCTGGGCGGCGTGCTCGATATCCTGATGCAGCTTCCCGCCGACGCGCAACCGCACGCGCACACGCTTCGCGTCGCGTGGGGCGCGGGTGTGAGCGCGTCCGCGTGGGCGGCCATCGAGTCGCGTTTGCGGGTTCGACTGCGCGAGTGCTATGGCATGACCGAGTGTTCGAGCTTCGCGACACTGAATGCGAGCGGCAAGCCCGGTTCGATCGGCAAGGCGTTGCCGTGGATCGACGTCGAATTGCTCGACGAGAACGGCGAGCCGGTCGCGGACGGGGAGGCGGGCGAAATCGTCCTGTCGAGCCGCGTGGAAGGCACGTTCTTGCCGGCCTATCTGAACAATGACGACGCGACGCGGGCGGCGCTTCGCAATGGCAAACTGCACACCGGCGATAGCGCGCGCCGGGACGCCGATGGCGACCTGTACTTCGTCGGCAGGCGCACCGACAGCATGCGTGTGCGCGGCGAGAACGTCTCGGCGTGGGAGATCGAGCGCGTGTTCGCGCAGCATCCGGCGATCAGGGCGAGCGCCGCGATCGGGGTGGCCTCGGCGATCGGCGAGCAGGACATTCTGCTGAACGTGCAGTTCAAGGACGCCGCGCTCGACTGGGAATCGGTGCATGCGTGGGCGGCGGAGCGTCTCGCGAGCTTCCAGTTGCCGCGTTACTATCGCGCGGTGACACACTTCGAACTGACGCCCAGCGAGCGCATTAAAAAGCACCTGCTGGCACGCGATGTCAGCGATGCATGGGACCGATTGAACAGCGTGGCGGCGTGAGATGCTCTATCGCATATAGATAGTCAATATCTGTATGCGATAATTCAGGCTTGTTAGCACAACGGGTTTCCATCGTGACCACTGCGCCGCCCAAAACTCCGCGTAAGAAAAAGAGCGACCCCACTGCGCTTGTGGAAGCCGCGGCCGATCCAACGGCGTCTTCGTTGTACGTCCAATCGGTTGAGAAAGCGATGACCGTGCTCACCGCTTTTGACGGCAGCAAGCGGCAGTTGTCGCTCTCGGAGATCGCCGCGCTCACCGGCTTCGACATGAGTTCGACGCAGCGCTTCACGTTCACGCTTGCGGCACTCGGCTATCTGTTCAAAGATCCCGAAAGCCGCAAATATGAACTGTCGCCCAAGCTGCTCGATTTCACTTACCACTATCTGACCTCGAACGACCTGGTGAGCCGCGCCACGCCGTATTTGCAGCAACTCGGTTCGGAGACCGAGGAGGCCACGAATCTCACGGTTCTGGACGGCACGGACATTATCTTCGTGCTGCGCGTGGTGAGCCGCAACGTCTTCAATGCGCACGTGATCACGGGCTCGCGCCTGCCGGCCTATTGCACGGCGCCGGGGCTGGCGATTCTCGCGACTTTCGACGACGGTGAGATCGACGACATTCTTCAGCGCACGAATCTTGTCGCGTACACGTCGGCCACGGTCTATCAGCCTCGCAAGATCAAGGAGCGCATTGCGCAGATTCGCAAGCAGGGCTACGCGCACACGGAAGACGAGTACTTCGTCAGCGATATTTCCACGGCCGCGGCTGTGACGAATTCGCGCGGGCGCGGCATTGGCGCGGTCAATATCGCTGTTGCGCGGCCGCGCTGGCAAGCGGATCGCGACGAGCGTCGCTTTGCCGATCTGGTCATATCGACGGCGTCGGCGATTTCATCGCGGCGGCGGGCCGACTGAGCAGCGTAGGGCGATGGGCTCGCGGGTCAAGCCGTTGCGGCGGTCCGCGCCACTGTCTGAAAGCGCTTCAACGCCTCGCCGTTTTCGCGGAACAGGTGCACGTGACGAAGCCCGAAACCGGCCTCGATGGATTGGCCGTCGGTGGTGGTGGATTCGCCCGAGCCCTTTACCTGAATCAGTACGTCGCCTTCCAGATTGACGTGCAACAAGGTCTCGCCGCCGAGATGCTCGACGACGATGACCTTGCCGGACAGCTTGCCCTCCATGCCGCTCGCGGCGCTCTCCGTCAGATGCTCGGGACGAATGCCGAAGGTCAGGACGTCGCCCGCTTTTACGTCCTCCGCGATAAACGGCAGCGTGACCGGCGTGTCGCCGGGCAGCCCGACCGTCACGCCCGCTGCATCCGCGCGTAGTACCTTCACCGGCAGGAAATTCATCTTCGGCGAGCCGATAAACCCCGCGACAAAGCGGTTCACGGGCGTTCTGTACAGGTCGAGCGGCGAGCCGACCTGTTCGACCTTGCCATGATTCAACACGACGATACGGTCAGCCATGGTCATGGCTTCGGTTTGATCGTGCGTGACGTAGATCATCGTTGCCTCGAGCTGCTTGTGCAGCTTGATCAACTCGAGCCGCATCTGCACGCGCAATGCGGCGTCCAGATTCGACAAAGGTTCGTCGAACAGAAACACCTTGGGTTCGCGCACGATCGAGCGCCCAATGGCGACGCGCTGACGTTGCCCGCCCGAAAGCGCACGAGGTTTGCGCTCCAGCAATTGCTCGATCTGCAGGATCTGTGCCGCGCGCTGCACGCGTTGCCTGATTTGCGCTTCGGGGAGCTTGATCATCCGCAGCCCGAACGCAATGTTCTCGTAGACCGACATATGCGGATAGAGCGCATACGATTGGAACACCATCGCCACGCCGCGTTGCGACGGCTCCAGTTCAGTCACGTCTTCTCCGCCGATCAGAACCTGCCCCGAGTCGCAGCGCTCCAGTCCGGCAATCGTGCGAAGCAACGTGGATTTACCGCAGCCGGAAGGGCCGACAAACACCATGAACTCACGATCTGCGACGGCGATGTCGACGCTCTTCAACACTTCCGTTCCCGCAAACGTCTTGCGGATCTGATGCAATTGAACTGCGCTCATGCGTGTCTCCTGCTGATGCGCTCGCCGTGAATCGGCGTGCGCAAGGTAACGGACTCGTGCGCGCCTGTGCCGTGCAACGCAGCATGAACCCCTTATCGAATTTGTTCTTGACAACCGGATCGCGTCCAAATATACAATTGTAAAACTGAAATTACAAGTGAAACGAAGTCGGTGGGAACCTGTGAGACATGCTTCGAACGGCTCAGCCGGCCTTGACCGCTTTGGGCCCTTTTAAAAAGAACTACCCAGGAGACAGGCATGAAAAAGCACAGCACGCAGGCCGCGGCGTTCGCGCTCGCGGGCGTTACCGCATCCTTGCTGTCGGTATCCAACGCGTCCGCCTGGACGCTGAAGGAGGCAGCCGAGCCCTATTCGGGCACCACCATCAAAGCCATATTTCTCGACCGGCCGGGTTACAAGGCCGCGTCGAAACTGATTCCGCAGTTTGAGAAGGAAACCGGCATCAAGGTTCGTACCGAAGTGGTCCCTTATGAGAGCACCCGCGAAAAAGAGGTGCTCAACTTCGTGGGCGGCGGCGATCAGGACGTGGTGCTGGTGGACGTGGTGTGGATCGGCGAGTTCGCGAGCAACAAGTGGCTGGTTCCCATCAAGACGTTCACCGACAATCCCAAACTGGCCGACCCCAAACTCAATCTGCCGGGCTTCTTTCCGATCCTGCTCGACTCGTTCGGCACATGGGACAAGACCACCTACGGTCTGCCGTTCGATAATTACTCGGGCCTGATGTTCTACAACAAATGCATGTTGAAGGACGCGGGTTTCAACGAGCCGCCGAAAACCTGGGACGAGCTACTCAACGTCTATGCGCCCAAGCTCACGAAGCCCGAGAAAAACCAGTTTGCGTTCGCACTGCAATCGCGCCGTGGCGAAACACAATCGGCCGATAGCTTCATGCGCGTGCTGTGGCCGAACGGCGGCTCATTGCTCGATGCGAAGTTCAAATCGAATCTCATGTCGCCGCAATCGCAGGCGGGACTCGATTATCGGCAGAAGCTGATGAAATACATGCCGCCGGGCATTGTCGATTTCGACCATGCGGAAGCGGTGAACGCGCTCGCGCAAGGGCAGGTCGCCATGATCACCGAGTGGTCCGCGTTTTATCCGACGCTAACGGATCCGAGCAAGTCGAAGATCGGCAACTGTCTCGCGATCACGGCTGAGCCGAAGGGAGCCGCCGGACTCAAACCCGCGCTCGGCGGTTTCTCGCTCGCGGTGAATGCCAAGTCGAATGCAAAGAAACAGGCGGCGTCGTGGCTCTTCATTCAGTGGATCACCTCCGAGGAAATGGCGAAACCGTATCTCGATGCGGGCGGCGTCAGCGGCCGCACGGCGGTCTATAAAGACCCGGCGGTGCAAAGCAAGTATCCGTTCGTCAAACCGATGGTGGAGTCGTGGCAGGGCGGCGTGCCCGACTATCGGCCGCGCTTCCCGGAATGGCCGGCGGTGTCCGAGGTGATCGGCGAGTGGGGCAGCAAGATCATGCTCGGGCAGGTTTCGGTCAAGGACGGTGCGCAGACCATCGGCGCCAAGACGGAAGAAATCCTGAAGAAAGCGGGTTATTACGACGGCAAGAAGGCCTTGTTGAAGTAACACCGCGGCGAGCGAGGCCGCGTGTGCAATGCCTCGCTCGCTGACGCAAGCCAACTTGCGGAGACGATTCATGCTGAAGTCCACGGTTCCACCAGCGAGCGGCGCAGCGCGAGCGCCGCGGCGTGCGCGCTTTCGCTTCATGCCGCGCTCGCCTGCGTTCTGGTTTCTGTTCCCCGCGGTGGCGGCGCTGGCGATCATCGGCATCTATCCGCTACTGCTCGCGCTTTACAACTCGTTTCATCGGTACAAGCTCGCGGATCTCGCCGGGGGCACGCCCTTCGTCGGACTCGACAACTACACGGCCACGTTGGCCGATCCATCGTTCTGGGGCGCGCTCGGCCGTACCGTGCTGTTTCTCTGCATGACCTTGCCGATCGAGATCGCGCTCGGTCTGTTCGCGGCGTTGATGCTGCACCGCACGGCGTTGCCGTGGTTGCGCGTGGCGGCCCGCGTGGGCCTCGTGATTCCGATGGCAACCACGTATGCGGTAGTCGGACTGATCGGCCGGCTGATCTTCAATCGCCAGTTCGGCGTGGTCAATTATTTGCTGAGCTTCTTCGGTATTCCGCCGCTCGACTGGCTCGCCGATCCCACGCTCGCGGTGATCTCCGTGATGATCATGGACATCTGGCAATGGACGCCGTTTTGCGCACTGATCCTGCTAGCGGGCCTTGCAATGGTCCCGAAGGAAGCGGAAGAAGCGGCGCGGCTCGAAACCCCGAAGTGGAGCAAGATTTTGTGGCACCTGCAGCGTCCCTATCTGTTGCCGGGGCTCACCGCGATCCTGATTCTGCGCTCCGCCGACATGCTCAAGATGTTCGACGCCGTGTTCACCATGACGCGCGGCGGGCCGGGCACGGCCACCGAATTCATCAGCATCTACATTCAGCGCGTTGCGTTCCGGCTGTTCGATCAGGGCATGGCGTCGGCCCAGGCAATCTTGCTGTTGATCCTCACGATCATGCTATCGCGGCTTTATATTCGCTTTGTTTATCGGGAGGCTGTGTGAGCACATCGACGGATACCAGCACCAGTGCGTTGCCGTTGTCGCTGCGCGCCCGCCGCGCGAGAAATGCGCGTCGCCGTGCGACGCTCTGGCATGCGATCGGCTTGCTGATCGTATTCCTCTCGTCGGTATTCCCGTTCTACTGGATGGTCACGACCAGCTTGAAGAGCCAGGCCGATGCGCTCGCGGTGCCGCCCGTCTGGTTCTTCACGCCGACAATCGCGCACTACACCGACGCGCTCTTTGAACACGACGTGGCCCAGAGCCTGTTGAACTCGCTGATCGTGGCGAGCAGCGCGACGTTTCTCTCCATCCTGCTCGGCACGCCGGCAGCCTACGCGCTCGCCCGCTTCGAGTTTCGCGGCAAGGAAGATCTGTGGTTCTGGTTTATCTCGAACCGGATGGTGAGCCCCGTGGTGCTCGCGGTGCCGTTTTTCCTGATCGCGACCAAGCTCGACCTCGTCGATACGCACATCGTTCTGATCCTGCTGTACCTGACGTTCTCGCTGCCTATCGTCGTATGGATCTGCACCGACCAGTTCCGCAACATACCGGTCGAACTCGATGAAGCCGCGCGGCTGGACGGTGCGTCGCCGTGGCGTGTGTTCTGGCGCATCAACCTGCCTCTCGCGATGCCGGGCATCGTCGTGTCCGCGATTTTCGCGTTCATCTTTTCGTGGAACGACCTGCTCTATGCACTGGTGCTGACACGCACCGACGCGATCACGTCACCGGTTGCCGCCACCAGTTACATGAGCGGCTACGAGTTGCCGTGGGGCGAAATCATGGCGACAGGTACGCTGATTGTGTTGCCGATGGTCGTCTTTGCGCTGGCGGTATCGGGCCGGCTGGTGCAGGGGCTCACGATGGGCGCGGTGAAATGAACGCTGACGCGGTCGACGGTGAATTACCATCGCGCTATTTACATCGAAAGCATCGAAAGCGAACCTATCCATGACCAGATCCGCGCCATCCGCTGTTGCGTCGCTGCCCGAATTCCCTGTCGACACCGAGGAGGAATTGCAGGCGCGCGTCGCATGGCATTACTACGTGGGCAACCTCACGCAACAGGAGATTGCACACCTGATCGGCAGCAATCGCGTGCGCGTGAACCGGTTGCTCGCCGCGAGCCGCGAATCGGGAATGGTGCAGATCACCATCAACAGCCGGCTCGCTCCGTGCGTGGCGCTGGAAGAGTCGCTTGCCAAACGCTTCGGCCTGGAGGCCGCGGTGGTGGTGCCCAGCGGCGGCGATTCGGAAGGCAACATGGCCGCGATCGGCATTGGCGCGGCCAACTACCTCGCGCGGCAGATCGAGGCGGGGCAGACCATCGGGCTCGGTTGGGGCCGCACGATCCGCGCCGTATTGCGGGCGCTGCCGCATCGGGCTTATGGACCGTTATCCGCCGTGTCGTTGCAGGGTGGGTTGTCGCATTGTCCGAGCATCAATACGTTCGACATCGTGTCCGACTTCGCCGACTTATGTCAGGCCGATGGTTTCCTGTTCCCGGCGCCGATCTACGTGAGCAGCCAGGCGGTGCGTGACATGCTGCTGCGGGAAGATGCGGTTCGCGAGACCTATGAACGTGCCCGGAAATCGGATCTCGCGCTGCTGACATGCGGCGACCTGGCGGAGTCGCTGGTGGTGACATATGGCATCACCGATCCCGAGCAGGTTCGGGCACTGAAGAAAGCGGGTGCGGTGGGCGACATGCTCGGCCACTTCATGGACGCCGACGGCGAGGCCATCGACCATCCGCTGAATCGTCGCACGGTTGCCGTCACGCTCGACGATCTGCGCAAGATTCGCCGCGTGATTCTGGTGAGCGGCGGCGCGAAAAAGTTTGCCGTGACGCGGGCCGCGTTGCGCGGACGATATCCGTCGGTGCTGGTGACCGATGAAGACACGGCTCGCCGTCTCTGCGATGAACCTTGAAGCAATGATGAACCGGTCTTGATGCATTCAGCGCATGGATCGAATGCAAGAGAGCACGGCCTTCGACGCGGTTCTATTTCCTTTATCCCTTAGTAGAGGGCTTTAGCCATGGAAGCACTGGTTCTCGAAGAAGCGCATCGCATCAGCCTGCGCCCGTTCACGCTGCCGCAAGTCGTGGGTCCGCGCGACGTGCGCATCCGTATCAATACGGTGGGTATTTGCGGCAGCGACATTCATTACTATCAGCACGGGCGCATCGGACCGTTTGTCGTCAACGAACCCATGGTGCTCGGCCACGAAGCGGCCGGCACCGTGGTGCAGATCGGCGACGAGGTCACGCATCTAAAGGTGGGCGACCGCGTCTGCATGGAGCCCGGCGTGCCTGACATGGAATCGCGCGCGGCGCGCGAAGGCATGTATAACCTCGATCCGAGCGTGCGCTTCTGGGCGACACCGCCGGTGCATGGCTGCCTCACGCCCTTCGTCGTGCATCCCGCCGCATTCACGTTCAAGCTGCCGGACAACGTCAGCTTTGCCGAAGGCGCGATTGTCGAACCGTTGGCGATCGGCATGCAGGCGGCGACGAAGGCGAAGATAAAACCGGGGGACGTGGCCGTTATTCTGGGCGCGGGCACCATCGGCATCATGTGCGCGCTGGCCGCGCTCGCCGGGGGTTGCAGCCGCGCGATCGTGTGCGATCTGGTGCCCGAGAAACTCGAACTGATCGGCAAGGTCCAGGGCGTGACGGCGGTCGACATCCGCGACCGGAAGCCGAAGGATGTCGTCGCGGAACTCACCGATGGGTGGGGCGCGAACGTCGTTTTTGAAGCCAGCGGCAACGAAAGAGCATTTGATGGCATTGCCGATTTGCTGTGTCCCGGCGGTTGCCTCGTGCTCGTCGGAATGCCTCAGCGCGCGGTGGCCGTGGACATCGTGGCGGTGCAGGTCAAGGAATTGCGCATCGAATCGGTGTTCCGCTACGCCAATATGTTCCCGCGCGCGATCCAGTTGATCGCTTCTGGCCGGCTCGACGTCAAACCGTTCGTTTCGCGTTCGTTCGCTTTTGCGGATGGCGTGAAGGCATTCGAGGAAGCGGCAAGCGGCAACCCCAGCGACGTCAAGGTGCAGATCGTTCTGGAGTGAGCGGGTGAAAGGCGCGTTTCTCGGCGAAGTACTCCGTCGCCATCAGTTTGAAGGCGGTGACGGCGGGGTTGTCCTGATCGGAGCGCCAGGCCATGCTCATTTCGGCCTGAGTGGAGTTGTTGGCAATGGACCTGAATTCGACGTTGTCGTAGTGGAATCGTTGCGCGGAGGCTGGAAGAATTCCCACCCCCAGCCCCGCGCGAACCAGCGACAAGATCGTCGGCGTCTGATCAATGTACTGGGTAATGTTGAGTTGCACGTCCTCGGTGGCGAGCATGCTCATGATCCGGTCATGAAAGTACTTGCCGTGGAGGGGTGAGTGCATGATGAATGGCTGATTGTGCAATTGTTTGAGTTCAATCCGCTTATGCCGGCAGAGTGCGTGCCCTTTCGGTAAAGCGACAATCAGCGGTTCTTCCTCCACCAGCAGATACTCCAGTTTCTGCCGCGAAGTGATGGGCCGGAGAAATCCCAGATCGATGGTATTCGCGGAGAAGGCTTCGATCTGCGCGACGGAGATCAGTTCGAGCAGCACCACGTCGATGTCGGGCAAGACATTCTTTGCGGCGACCAATAACCCCGGTATCAATTCGTAGCCGGCCGCGCCGGTGAAGCCGATCCGCACGCGGCCCGTTTTTCCCTTGCTCGCGCGCCGGACCGTGCTCTCAGCTTGCTCGGAGAGGTTCAGCAGCCGTGTCGCATCCGCGAGGAACACGCGCCCTTCCGTGGTCAGCTTGACCGTGCGGCCAACCCGCTCAAACAGCTTGACGCCCAGATTGTCTTCCAGCAAGTGAATCTGCCTGCTTAACGGCGGCTGTGTCATGTTCAGCAGTGCCGCGGCGCGTCTGAAATTCAATTCAGTCGCCGCGGTGACGAAGCAACGTACCTGTGCGAGATCGAGCATTCTGTGTCGACGTGAAGGGATAAGTCGACGGTCATTATAGGTGCGGACGTTGGAATACGTGACGTGGCCTTCACCGGCGCGACGCGCTAGCCTGATCGGCGGTTACGTGGTCAGGCTGCCTTCGGGTCGTTGCCCGGCGAGCGCTTGCGATAAACTCGCCAGCACCATTTCGCCCATCGCCGTGCGCGATTCGACGGTTGCGCTCGCGCGGTGCGCCTGAAGCACCACGCGATCCATGCCGAAGAGCGCGGCAGGCACATTCGGTTCGTCGACGAACACGTCCAGGCCCGCGCCGGCAATGGCGCCTTTGGACAAGGCTTCCACCAGATCGCTTTCCACCACCAGTTTTCCGCGCGCTACATTCACCAGGTAGCCGTCTTTCCCGAGCGCGTCGAGCACTGCCGCATCGACGATGCCTTGCGCCTTGTCGGCGGCCGCGGCCAATACGAGGATGTCGCAACCGCGCGCGAGCGTCAGAAGATCAGGAACAAATTGATGGGGGACGTCCTCCATGCGGCGCAAATCCGTATATGCGATCGGGCAGCCGAAAGCGCAAGCGCGTTGCGCGATAGCGCGGCCGACTTTTCCCATGCCGACAATGCCGACGCGTTTTCCGCTGAAACGATGGGACAGCGGCAATGCGCCCGGATGCGGATTTTTCTTCCAGTTACCCGTTTTCACGAAATCATTGCCCGTGCAGATTTCGCGGCAAACCGCCAGCATCAATCCGATGGCGAGATCCGCTACATCCTCGGTCAATGCACCGAAGGTCGCGGTGACCGGAATGCCGCGGGCACGCGCAAACGCCAGATCGACTGCATCCGTGCCGACGCCGTTGACGGCAATCACTTCCAGTGCGGGAAGTCTTGCGATCAGATCGTTGGAAATGCCGGTATGTCCGCCGGTAATCACGCCCCTGATCGAGGCGCCGTGTTCACGAATGAACGCATCCTTGTCGTGCTGTTCGAACAGGCGATGCACGGTGTAGCGTTCGCCCAATGTGTCGTTGATTGCCGGAACCAGGATGGGATTCAGTTGCAGGATGTTCGGCTTCAATTCAGACGCTCCTTGTTGACGGACAACGTGTTTGAGTCAGTGTCGCCGCGGATGATGTGCCATTTGCGGAATCGCGTCCAATCCGAAAAGTCTATCAATTGATCCACGAATCGATGGGACCGTGCCGTGGTTCGCGATCGATTCAATCCGGGCATCAAGTAATAGCGAGAAAAGATTGGACGGTGGGCTCGCCGATCAACAGAATTGCTCTTGTCATCAGAGAAGATCATTAAAAAAGCCTTTTCAATTAGATCGGAGACAACGTCGTGACAATGCCTCTCGGTACATCCCTATCCCTATCGGTCGCCGTTCTCGAACACAGTGCCGGATTCCGGCCGGAGAATCGGAGGGAAGCAGAATGAACAATGCCGACAGCGTTGTCGCCAATCCCGAAGCAGGCTCCGTCGCCGAAAGACGCACAGGCCACCGTTGGATAGTCATGGGCCTGATCTTCTGCATCTGGGCGATCGCCTGTGCCGACCGGGCCAACTTCGGTATCGCCTTGCCCTACTTGAAAAAGGAGTACGGCATATCCAACACGCAAGCCGGCTTGATCGTCAGCCTTTTCTCGTTCGCATACGGCTTCGTGCAAATTCCCGTCGGCCTGCTTTATAAGCGGCTCAGTGAAAAGACGACTGGCTTTCTGTTCGCGGTCTTCATGATCTTCACTTCGATTTTCACGGGCCTGATGGGAACGACTTCGTCGGTCTTTCTGATGCAGGTGTACCGCGTCGGCCTCGGCTTATCCGAAGGTCCGCTTGGCATCGGCTGCACGAATGTGATCAATCGCTGGTTTCCCGCCAGGGAAAAAGGCACGGCCACGGGTCTTTGGATTGCCGCATCGAAATTGGGCCCATTGATCGTGCCTTCGGTGTGCATCGTCGTGATCCAGTTGTGGGGATGGCGAGAGATCTTTTATGTTTTCGCCGTACCGGGAATATTGTTTGCGATCGTCTGGATGCTGCTGGTCACGAACTCGCCCAGCGAGAACAGGTTTTGTTCTCCGGCGGAACGCCGCTATATCATGGACGGCGCGCCCGCTGAAAGCAGCGGCAGAGAGTCATTACGCCGTCATCAATGGGCAACCATTCCGTATCTGGACGCCTTCAATCGTACCAGGCGTGTACCGCAACTCGAGACGATTCGCCAGGTGTTCGGTTCATGGAATATCTTCGGCGTGGCTATCGGCTATGGCTGCATGATCGGCATCAGCAACATCTTCATGTCGTGGATGCCAACCTACCTTGTCACGGTCAAGGGTTTTGCCTCCGTGAAAATGGGCTTTCTTGCGTCGGCGCCCTTCATTGGCGCAGTGGCGGGGAACATGCTCGGCGGCGTCATTTCAGATCGCATCCTTGGCGGACGACGCAAGCCGATGATGATTCTCGGCGCGCTGGGAACACTGCTCATGATGTTGCTGCTCATCGACGCACCCGACAGCGTCGCCTTTCTTGGCGTGGTGCTGGTGATGTCGGGTCTCATGCTGGGTATCGGTTTCGCGGGATATTCCGCCTATCCGATGGGCCTTGCGACTAAATCGACGTACCCGACGGCATTCGGCATTGTGAATTGCGTCGGGCAAATCGGCGGCGCATGCGCACCGTTGGCCGTCGGCATGCTGCTGGATGCCTATAGCTGGACCAGTGTGTTTCTGTATATGGTCGGGACGGCGCTGTTGTGTGTGGTGCTGCTGCTCAGCGTCGTGGAGCCGGTGGCGGGGGAGACGGGTGCGAGTGGCGGAGTGCGGAAACCCAAATAGACCGCGTTACGGGACGATGTTCTGCACCGGCCAGCAATGCGGATCACTTCCACACTGTCCCATGAGCGCGCGGTATTGCGTCGGTGTTGTCGACAGATGCTTGCGAAACAGTTTCGCTAGTCGGCCGCCACCGCCGATCCCGCAGTGCCTTGCAATCTTCTCGACCGGCAGGCTCGTCTCAACCAGCAATCGCCGGCTCATGTCGAGACGTGCCTGAAGCAGATGATCGGACGGCGTTCTCCCCATCTCGCTCTTGAAACGCCGCAGGAAGTTCCGTTCGCTCATCATGGCGACGCGCGCCGCTTCGTCCATGGTCACGGCGCGGCCGATGTTCGCTTCCAGCCAGCGCGCGGACTCCATGATCTGAGCGCTGACGCGCGCCTCCGGCACCGTGTGACCACGTGTTACCGACTCGGCAACCCGTCGCGCGACGGCGGGCCCGAGGTCGTCTTCGACAATACATAGAGCCGCGCGTATTCGATGCGGCACGTTCGAGCACAGCCCCTCGGCAAATCGCGACCAGGTGACGTCGTCGTCGAAAAAGCCGGTTGTTCCGGCGCGGTCGATACCCGCCGCCTCGAGCAACAGGCGGCCCTCCGCAATGGGATGGATCGTCTCGCCGCGCCTCGACGCCTCGCGTAGCCAGGCGATCAGGCGAGCGTCGCGCAAAGCGCCGTCCGCGCCCGTCCCTCCCACGATGAAGAGGGCACGGGATTCGCCCGTGGGACCATGGGAAGCGAAACTTTCGGTCCACACGAACACCGACGACGAACTCGCGATCCGTCCGCCCGAAGCGGAGAGAAGCGTCGCTTCGTATTGCACGGAGCCGGCGTGCGCCTCACGATTCAGCGCATTCGCGGCCTGAAACAGTTCGACAATCGACGCCGCGTCCGGCAGCGAGAACCCGTTGAACACTGCGATTTCGATGCGCTTGACGGTGCTCGTTTGCGGCAAAACGACTGACTGCCGCGCATGGTGTGATTGCGCATATTGAATCAGTCCCATGAACTTCCCCGGTGACAAGGTTTACCCTGCTTGAGCCGCCTAACGCGTCGATTCAGCGCTTCGTCCACGACCGCGATTGCTACGGAATTGCTTTTGGGGCCGTGGGCGAGCACGCGCTGCGAGGCAAAAAAGGCGCTTGGAAAGCGGGCAGAAGATGTGGAGATTTTCACGCCGGCTTTAACGCATCCAAAGATATCGGCGTGCGCCTCGATTGCTAGCCTTATATTGCAATGGAATATGAAATATGCATTGAGAGCGCCGGTTGCGATTCGCAAACGTTTTACGCCGATAAATTGTTCGAAACACCCGAATTCAATGACACGGCGGGTTTGAGAATGCCCGATGCTTAAATTGACGCCGGCAATATCATGCATGGCAATTTGAAATGGCATTCCGGGTTTTGAATCGGACCAGGCCCGCGGCGGAAAGCGCTCGGATAGTACGCGAACGTTCGTTCGTCGCGCCATCGGGCATGCGGTGCTCGGGCTGCAGAGCAGCAAATCGTCCTCAGATTGCCATACCAGATTGCGCGAAGCAAGAGCGCTTTCACTTAGTAAGAAAAGGCTGGGCGCCGCGTAAATGCGACTATGTTGCATTGCCGCAGGTGTTTAGTGTTTCGGGCGTTTAGGCGCGTCGGTTCATGTGGCGGATTCCGCCATCCAGCGGTTTATCGCTGGCGTAAAAAGAACATAGAAATAACTTTGCAATGAATTGAATATCAGTTATGCGCGCTCTTCCTGAATTAATTGGGCAAAGATTTATCTCATGCATGGAGAGTGCCTCGCGAAGACGTTAATCTTGCCAATCGTCTGCATCGGCGGGATAACCGCGATTATCACGACCTGCTTCTCGTCTCCGCCAGGCGCGTTCAGGAAGTAACGACCAGACCGCGCTAAATGCCACGCCCGCACAAGAAGGGCGAATACGTATCGATCGCCTCCTGGATCGGCGCGTGGTGTCCATATGCGAGGGTCGAGATGCCGAGCAGCGACGCGATTGCGAGCGGCCGAAACCGCGCCGGCAGCACGGGAGCATTCTTCCAGCACACGAACAGCACGGTAACGAGCGAGCCGACCCCCCAGCCTGCGATGACCTCGGACACGGTATGCGCGTCGTCGAACACGCGCGCGGTGCCGATGCCGGCCGCCAGTGCGAGTCCGAGGGTAAGCGCGAGGCGGGGCTGCGCGTTATCGCGACGAGGCAGACACAGAATGAGCGCCATCGGCCACACAGCGGACGCGAGCATCGTGTGGCCGCTGATCACGCGAAAGTCGATAGCGCGTATCTGTATGCCGCAACCGGCATACAGGATCTTCGTCACGCCGACCATGAACGCGCCGGCCGCCAGCAGCGTCAGCCACGATGTCGCCGAGCGCCAGCCGGCCAGCGACATGGCCAGCCATGCCGCGCAGGCAATGGCGAGCGGCAGCGTGAGCGCCGCGTCGCCGAGGTTGCTGAGAGCAGACCACATTCGGATTCCTTTTGGTTGGGCGGCGCTGCAAGCGCCCGCCGTTTTCGGTCAAATATGCATCGTCGCCATGCAGGCAGCGAAGTGGTGTTCGAAATCCGCCGCCACTTCGGGGTGCTGCAGCAGTCGAAACGAGCGCCATCATACCGGTAAGCGAATAGCCGCTCGTTCTCGTCCGTCGGCAACGACTGGATTGCATCTGTCAGTTGCAAGGCATCGCCGCTAGCGGGCCGCAACGCAAGGCACTCGCGGAAAGACCGGAACGGGTGTGCCAGCTACGCATCGACGCTGCGCCAGGACGCGCGTGACTTTACCGGCATGGCATGGAAGAAAAAAAGCCTGTCGGACGGGAGTGTCGACAGGCTAAGCGTCCAAGCGGGGTAACTTCCAATCAGAGAAGCTTCTTGGACGGACCAAGGCGGACTATAGGCGAGTTGCCGATGGAAAACGACGTGACGGCGGCACAGAACACGTTCTTGGCGGAAGCGGTCAAAACCTGGCAGTACCGGCGCGACTAGCCGAGCCGGACAATGAGCGCCTCGCCGCCGGCAAGACAATCGACGCCTTCGGTAATCGGTCCGCTATCGCGGCCCGGTATCGTCGACAACAACACGATGCCCGGCGGCAAATGCACGGCTGCGTCGGCGGCACTCATGTTCAGCGCAATCAGAAGCCGTTGAGTTCCCGAACGCCGCTCATAAGTCAGCACGTTGCCGTTCGCGTTGACGTGCTCGATCGAGCCGTCCACGAGCGCCGTATAGCTGCGTCGAATCGACAAGAGCCGGCGATGCAGCGACAGCATGCTCGACGCATCATCGCGTTGGCTGGCGACGCTGGTCGTCGAGTTCACCGGCAACCACGGCCGGCCGCTCGTGAAACCCGCATTGGGCAGCGACGAATCCCATTGCATCGGCGTGCGCTCAGGGTCGCGGCCCTGGCCGATGCCGGGCTGCCGAAGTTCGGCCGGGTCCCGCACCTGTTCGGGCGCAATGGCGCTGTCGGTCATGCCGATCTCGTCGCCGTAATAGAGCGTTGGCGTGCCGCGCAGCGTCAGCAACAGCACCGCGGCCACGCGTGCTTGCGCGGCGCCGAGGCGCGACGCCACGCGCGGGTTGTCGTGATTGCCGAGCACCCAGTTGGGCCAGGCGTGTTCCGGCAATGCGCGATCGTAATCGCAGATTATTCTGCCGATGTCGGCCGCATTCCACGCCGCGTTCAGTAGCTGAAAATTGAACGGCATATTCGCGCCATCGCCGCTCGCGCCGTAGTACCGCATCAACTGCGGCACGGGCAGATAGATTTCGCCGATCAACACGCGTTCGCCGTATTCATCGAGCGTGGCGCGCATCGAGCGCACGATCTCGTGTACCTCCGGTTGATCCTCGGTATAGGTCTGCAATAGCCGATGATGCTCCGGCTCGCCCGGCGCGAAAGCGGGGTTCGGCGGGTTATCGCGGAACTGGGCGTCCTTGATCAGCAGCCACAACACGTCCACGCGGAACCCGTCGACGCCGCGGGCCAGCCAGAAGCGCAGCACTTCGTCCATCGCCCGGCGCACTTCGGGATTGCGCCAGTTCAGGTCGGGTTGCTCGCGCAGGAACGCATGGTAGTAATACTGGCCCGTATGCGCGTCCCACTGCCACGCCGACCCTCCCATGCGGCTCAACCAGTTGTTCGGCGGCCCGCCGTCGGGCGCGGGATCGCGCCACAGATACCAGTCGCGCTTCGGGTTATCGCGGGAGGATCGGCTTTCCTCGAACCACGCATGACGCTCCGACGAGTGATTCGGCACGAAGTCGAGCAGCACTTTCAGCCCGAGTGCGTGGGCGCGGTCCAAAAGTTGCTGGAAGTCGTCGAGCGTGCCGAAGATCGGGTCGATATTGCAATAGTCGGCGACGTCGTAGCCGAAATCCGCCATCGGCGAAGGGTAGATCGGGGAGATCCAGACTGCATCGACGCCAAGCGCCGCGAAATACTCGAGACGCGCGCCAACGCCCGCCAGGTCGCCGATGCCGTCGCCGTTGCTGTCCTGAAACGAGCGCGGATACACCTGATAGATCACGCCGCGTTGCCACCACGTCAGTTCGGGCATTGCCGTTCCTTTCACTGATCGATCGTTTAGACCTATGCTAAATGACCTCTGGTACAAGAATGCAATCGTCTATTGCCTCAGCGTCGGCACTTTCATGGACTCGAACGGAGATGGTGTCGGCGACTTTCAGGGCTTGGTGCGCCGCCTGGCTTATCTTCAGGGACTCGGCGTCACGACGATCTGGCTAATGCCGTTCCAGCCGTCGCCCGGTCGCGACAACGGCTACGACATCTCCGATTACTACAACGTCGATTCGAAGTACGGCACGCTGGGCGACTTCGCCGAGTTCACGCATGCGTGCCACGAGCGAGGCATGCGCGTCATGGTCGACCTCGTGATCAATCACACGTCCGACCAGCACCCGTGGTTCAGGGAAGCACGCAGCGATCCCGCCTCGAAGTATCACGACTGGTACGTATGGGCCGACAGGCAGCCGCCTCATGCCAGGGACGGGGTCGTGTTTCCCGGCGTTCAGAAGTCGACCTGGACCTTCGACAAGCAGGCGAAGCGCTGGTTTTTCCATCGCTTCTACGATTTCCAGCCGGATCTGAATACCGCGAACCCGCAAGTGCACGCCGAACTGCTCAAGATAATGGGCTTCTGGCTCCAGCTAGGCGTGTCGGGATTCCGCATGGACGCCGTGCCTTTCGTGATTGGCACGAAGGGCGCGAAGGTACGCCAACCCGTCGAGCAATACGACATGCTGCGCTCGTTCCGCGAGTTTCTGCAATGGCGCACGGGCGACGCGATCATCCTTGCGGAAGCAAACGTCCTGCCCGATACCGACCTCGATTACTTCGGCGACGAAGGCGAGCGCCTGCAAATGATGTTCAACTTTCAGGTCAACCAGAACACGTTTTACACGCTCGCGACCGGCGATACGGGTCCGTTGAAGAAAGCGCTGACAGCGACGAAAGCGCGTCCCGCGACCGCGCAATGGGGCGTATTCCTGCGCAATCACGATGAACTCGATCTCGGCCGCCTCGCGCCCGAACAACGCGCGGCCGTGTTCGCCGCGTTCGGCCCGGACCCCGACATGCAGCTCTACGGGCGCGGCATTCGCCGCAGGCTTGCGCCGATGCTCTCGGGCGACAGGCGCCGCGTCGAACTCGCTTACAGCCTGATGCTGACCTTGCCGGGCAC
Source organism: Paraburkholderia terricola (assembly GCF_900142195.1). Classification (GTDB taxonomy): domain Bacteria; phylum Pseudomonadota; class Gammaproteobacteria; order Burkholderiales; family Burkholderiaceae; genus Paraburkholderia; species Paraburkholderia terricola. The sequence goes on along the minus strand of NZ_FRAB01000023.1, from coordinate 30,193 downwards.
GCCGGTATTTCGTTACGGCGATGAAATCGGCATGGGCGAGGACCTGAGCTTGCCGGAGCGCGAATGCGCGCGCACGCCGATGCAATGGTCGACTGAACCCCACGGCGGCTTCACGAAGCACCCCAATCCTTCGTCGCGCGTCATATCGGGCGGCGCATACGGGTTCGAGCGCGTGAACGTCGCGAGTCAGCGGCGCGATCCGAATTCGTTTCTGAACTGGACCGAGCGCATGATCCGCATGCGCCGCGAAGTGCCGGAAATCAGTTGGGGCGATTTCGCGATATTGCGTGCGTCGCGCAACGATGTTCTCGCCTTACGCTACGACTGGCGCAACAACTCGGTGGTGTGCGTGCATAACTTCGCAGCCGAGGCCTGCACGGTGAAATTCCGCTCGGGCTGCAACGGGCCAGGCGAGAACCGCCTCGTCAATCTTCTCTCCGACGACCACAGCGAGGAGGGCGATGATGGCCGGCATACGGTGGTGCTGGAGCCGTATGGGTATCGCTGGTATCGGGTGGGCGGCCTCGATTATCTGTTGAAGCGAAGCGAGCTTTAGGCGCACACGTTGCGGGCGCGCAGGATGCCTCACGGCGCGCTTTGCAGCGTCGTTTTCGTTTGCGTGTCCGTAGTGCCGCCGCCTAGCGACTGAAACAACGCCGCCGTATCCGTCAAGCGGCCCGCGTGCGCGCGCGTTCTATCCAATGCGGTTTCCAGCGCCTCGCGTTCGGCATCGAGCAGGTTAATGTGACTGATGCCGCCAGCGGAATAGCGCCGGCGCGCGACGTCGAGGCTGGCCCGCGCCGCGTCGGCGGCTTCGTCGCGTGCCTGGAGTTCGTGCGCGTCGTTTTGCAACGCCGTCAACGAATCAGCTACTTGCTGCAATGCCTGCAACACCGTCTGCTGGTATCCGGCCAACGCGGCGTCGTAAGCCGCCTGCGCCGCGCGTCGTTCGGCGCGCAGTTGTCCGCCACGAAAGACGGGCTGCGTCAGGTTAAGTCCCACGTTCCAGATGTTCAGGCCGTTCACGATGTCCTGAATGCGGGTTCGCTCGGAGCCGATACCCGCCGACAACGAAAACCGCGGATACAGATTCGCGGTCGCCACGCCGACGTTGGCGCTCGCCTGACGCAGCAGCGCTTCGGCGGCTCGAATGTCGGGGCGCTCGCGGGCGAGTGTCGACGGCAGAGTAACGGGCACGTCGTCGGGCAGATGCAGCGCGTCCAGCGTGAGGTCGCTGAAATCCGCCTTCGACGGCGCGACGCCCACCAGGATCGCGAGTTGATGATCGGCCTGGGCGAGTTGCGTCGCGAGCGGCGGCAACGTTGCCCGTGTCTGTGCAAGCAGCGTGCGCTGACTGTGAACGTCGAGTTGCGAAACGCCGCCGGCCGCCAAACGTGCCTCGATGATTTCAAGTTGCAGCGCCTGTGCGTCGGCGAGGCGCTGGGTCAGCGTAATCTGCTCCTGCAATGAAGCACGCCGTACCGCCGTGGAGACGATATTGCCGGCGATGGACAAGCGCGCCGCGTCGAGTTCGAACGACTCGTAATCCACTTGCGCGAGACTCGCTTCGAGTGCGCGACGATTGCCGCCAAACAGATCGAATACATAAGACACGCTTACCGACGCATTGAACAACGAAAACGGCCCCGGATTTTGCACATTCGGAATGCCGAAGGCAGCGGGGTCGACTTTTTGCCTGGCGGCGGAGAAGCTAGCATCGATCGCCGGAAACTGCGTCGCGCCCGCTTGCGCGGTGTAGTTTTCGCGGGCCTGGATCAGTTTCGCGCGAGCTTGCGCGAGTGTCGGGCTTTGATGCAGCGCCTGATCGACCAGGCGATCGAGCGCATCCGAACGGAACTGTCGCCACCACATCGGTAGCGCATTGCCGGCGGTGCTGAATGTTTGCGCCGGCTCCGCCGCGCTGCTCTTCAATGTGGGAGAGCCGGGCGCCGTGTCATGCAGATAGCCTTGCGTGTCCGGGGCCGCCGGCGCCTGAAAATCCGGGCCGACCGCGCAGCCGCACAGCGCCAATGCGTAAAAGATAGCGAGCGGTTTCATGGGCGTATTTCCCTAATCGAGCGTGCGGCGATAAAAGCGCAGCGCGATTGCCATCACGATGACCGTAAACAGCATCATGGGCCATACCGAAGGCCACAGATCCGTCCAGCCATTGCCCTTGAGCAGAATGCCGCGAATCAGCCGGTTGAAATACGTTAGCGGCAACAGGTTGCCGATCCAGCGCGCCCATTGCGGCATGCCCGCGAAAGGAAACATGAAGCCCGACAGCAGGATGTTCGGCAGAAAGTAGAAGATGGTGAGCTGCACCGCCTGCAACTGATTTTTCGCGAGCGACGACAGCGTGATGCCGACCGTCAGGTTCGCGGCAATAAAGAGCAACGCCGCGAGGTAGATCGCCACCGTGCTGCCGACAAAGGGCACATGAAATACGAAGCGCGTCGCGACCAGAATGATCGATACCTGAATCAGGCCGATCGCCACGTAGGGAACGATCTTGCCCGTCATCACCTCGACCGGCAGCACGGGCGTGGCGAGCAGGTTCTCCATCGTGCCGCGCTCGCGTTCGCGCGTGACGGCGAGGCCCGTCATCATCACGAGCGTCATCGTGAGAATCACGCCCATCAAGCCGGGAACCACGTTGTATTGCGTAATGCCTTCCGGGTTGTACAGGTTGTGAACCTGCACGCCGAACGCGCTTTGACCGCCGCGCAGCGGCGCGAGCGGACCGGTGATGTCTCGTTGCGCGACGGTCTGGGCCAGATTCGGCAACGCGGCGACCGCCGCGTTGGTCGCGGTCGGATCGGTGGCATCGGCTTCGACCAGCAATGACGGATGCTCGCCGCGCAGCAGTCTCTTCGAGAAATCGACGGGTACGTTCAGCACGAATTGCACGCGGCCCTGCGCGAGCGCGCGGCGCCCGGCCTGCTCGTCGGGCAGGGTTTCGACGATGTCGAAATAGGCCGAATTTTTCATCGCGGCGACGAAGCTGCGCGAGAATTCGCTCTGGTCGTGAACGATCACGGCCGTCGGCAGATGCCGCGGGTCGGTGTTGATCGCGAAGCCGAACAGCGCCAGTTGAACGATCGGCAAGCCGACGATCATGCCGAAGGTGACGCGATCGCGCCGTAATTGAAGAAACTCCTTGAGCACGATGCTCCACCAGCGGCTCAGCGAGAACACGACGCGCTCGCTCACGATGCCGCTCCGAAATTGTCTTTCGCGTGGCTCATCAAATAGATGAATACGTCTTCGAGACCGGTGGCGATCGGCTCGATGCGCAGCGGCATGTTTTCGGTGGCTTGCCTCACCGCGCGTTCCAATGCCGCGTGGTCTCGTCCGCTCGCGTGCAGTTCCGCACCGAATACGACGGTCTGGTCGACGCCGGGCGTTGCGCGAAGCCGCTCCGACAGCGCGCTCAGGCGCTCGCCGTGAATCGCCCAGGTGGCGAGATTCTGCGATTCGATTACCTCGCTCGACGTGCCTTGCGCCAGCAGCTTGCCATAGGCGATATACGCGAGCTTGTGGCAACGTTCCGCTTCGTCCATGTAATGCGTGCTGACGAGCACCGAAATGCCGCGCGCCGCGAGCCGATGCAGTTCCTCCCAGAAGTCGCGCCGCGCGGTGGGATCGACACCGGCAGTCGGTTCATCCAGTAGCAGCAGTTTGGGCTCGTGCAGCATGCACGCGGCGAGCGCGAGACGTTGTTTCCAGCCGCCGGACAACGAGCCCGTCAACTGATGCGCGCGGCTTTGCAATCCAAGCGATTCGAGCGAGCGGTCGACGGCTTCGCGCCGGTTGCGCATCTGATAGAGGCGTGCAACGAAGTCGAGGTTCTCGCGGATGGTCAGATCTTCCCAATACGAGAAACGCTGCGTCATGTAGCCCACATTGCGTTTGATCTGCCCGCTCTCGCGCTGGATGTCGTAACCGAGGCAGGTGCCGGTGCCCGAGTCGGGGGTGAGCAGGCCGCACATCAGCCGGATGCAGGTTGTCTTGCCGCTGCCGTTCGGCCCGAGAAAGCCGAAGATCTCGCCACGCGCGACGCGCATGGATACGTCGTTGACCACATGCTTGTCGCCGAAACGCTTGTTCAGGTCATGAACGTCGATGGCGTAGTCGTACTTTTTTTCTGTCATTTCAACACCACCGTCACGGGTTGCCCCGGATGAAGCCTGGCGGCGTCCGCAACCTGCGGGTGCGCTTCGATCAGAAAGACCAGTTTGCTGCGGCTCTCGTTGCTGTAGATGACGGGCGGCGTATATTCCGCCTGATTCGATAGGTAGGTGATTGTCGCGGATATGTCGGCTGCGCAGCCGTCGCAATGTATCGCCACCGCACGCCCCGGCGCGAGGCCGCCGACGATGTTCTCGGGAACGAAGAAACGCACCTTGATGTTCCGCGGCGGCAACATCTGCACGACGGGGCTGCCGGCGGGCACCCACTCACCGACGCGATAAAGGGTGTCGTAAATCCGTCCCTCGGCCGGCGCGCGTACGTGTTTTTGATCGAGCTTCCACTGGGCTTGCGCGAGAGCGGCTTCGGCGGCGGCGACTTGCGCTCGCTGGGCGGCGATCTGCTGAGCGCGGCCCGGCAAACGCGCCACTTCCACCTGGTTGGTCATTTCCCGCACTTGCGCGGCGGTGGCTTCCGCGTTCGCGCGCGAATCGTCGAGCTGGGCTTTCGCAATGCCGCCTGCCTTGAACTGCGCCTCGTCGCGTACGAGCTGCAATGACGCTTTGCGCGCGTTGGCGACGGCCTCGGCGAGCTGCGCCCGCGTGACGTTCACTTCGGGCGCACGCTTGCCCGTCTCGATGTCCGCGAGTTGCGCGCGCGCCGACGCGAGCTGCTGCCGGGCTTGTTCGAGCGCGGCTGTTTCGTCCACGGATTCCAGCGCAAACAGCGGCGCGTCCGCTCTCACCATGTCCCCGCGTGCGACCGGCAACTGTGTCAGCCTGCCCGCTTGCGACGACCCGAGATAAACGTATTCGCCCTCGACGTAGCCCTGATACGCAGGTGTCTCGTGACGCGAGCAACCCGCAAGCATGCCGCCGACCAGCAGCGGCAATACGATGAAGAGAACACGGGTCATGCCATCCTCCACGAAGCGGGGCATGGGTTCTATTCCCACACAGACGTTGTCGTCCGAAGTAGAATCGATCATATGCGAATTTGAATTCGTATTCAAAGTGTTTGCAGCCTGACGCTCTGACCATGCCGACGTCCCCGAGAAAAACCGCAGCGAAACCGCCACGGCGCGCCACGCGGCCCGACGGCGCGGCCACGCGTCAACATCTGCTCCACACCGCTGGGCAAGTGTTCGCCGAACGCGGTTTCGCGGACGCGACGAGCAAGGAAATCTGCGAGCGCGCCGGCACGCCGATGGCCTCGGTCAACTATCACTTCGGCAGTCGCGAGGCGCTTTATGAAGCGGCGCTGGTCGAGGCGCACCGGCAGGTGGTCGGCCTCGAGGAACTCGCGGCGCTGGTTGAGGGATTGGACGACCCGAGAGACAGGCTTCGCGCGGTGATTTCGCGGTTTGTCGGTCTTTCAACCAACGCGGCCACGCCGTGGGGTTTCATGCTGATGCTGCGCGAGGCGTTTTCCCCGTCGCCCGCCATGCCCGCGTTGATCGAGAAAGCCGTGCGGCCCAAGGCCGTATTCCTGTTGGGCTTGCTCAGCGAGGTCTTGGGATTGAATCCGCTGGCGCCGGTCGTGCAGCGCGCAATGATGTTCACGATCCTGCCGTGCATTGCAATGATGATCGCGCCGAAGCCGATGAAAGAGGCCTTGCTGCCGGCCGTGGCACAAGACGCGAAAGCGCTCGAGCAGGATCTCGTGTGCTTCGTGATGGCCGGGCTCGACGCGATTGCCGCCGCTCATCGTTAGCGCCGCGCCAACGCATGAGATTGCCCCGCCGGCTAGATCAGCCCGGTTGTGATGGCCTTGACGACGGCTTGCACCTTGTTGGTGGCAGCCAGTTTCGATAGCACGTTGTTGACGTGAAAATTGACCGTGCGCTCGGAGATGCTGAGGATTTTCCCTATCTCATAGGACGTCTTGCCGTCGCCGGTCCAGCGCAGCACCTCGCGCTCCCGGGCGGTCAGCATGATGCTCGCCTCGGCTGCGAGCTTGCTTTGAAGGAACTGACTCATCAGCATGTGACAAACATTCGACAGCCAGTTAGCCGGCATTTGCAACTGCTCGATCTCCGCGGGCGTCAACGGGTCTGCGTGGCGCGACATTGTCAGCAACCCGAAGGCGCCATGCGTCGTCCAGCTCGGGTGGGCGACGCCGACCTTGATGCCGAAGTCGCGCGCATCGGACCACAAACGTTGAGCCTCGTCATGCGTCGATTGAGGCCAGACGATCAGATCGGCGCTGCGCATGCCCGCGCGTACGGTCGGATCGATGTCGAGAAAACGATTGACGTGGTAGTGCGTCATCCAGCCCGGCGGATAAGTATCGAAAATCGCGACCGTGGGTTTCGATACCGGCAACGGCATGCGAATACCGTAGCAACAATATTCGAATCCAAGACGCTCCGCGAATGACGCAATCTTCTCGAACAGCTCGTATTCGTCTTTTGCCGAGCGGAATAGCTGGTAAGCATCATCAAAGTACGATTCCATTGCGTCCCCGAACTAACCGTTTTTATGAGCAAGCCCGTTCAGGGGCTACATAGAATGGCAACGCGCAATCCCTCCATTGACCGGGCGGGCGTCAGTTGGGCGGGATGGGTATATCGACGGTACGTGAGGCACTTTCCTGATCGCCTGGGGCGACGTGCGAAACAAAGTGCGAAGCAACGTGCGAAGCAAGCTCATGGGCGTTGATCGCATGGGCGCCGATCTGGAAATGGGCGGTTCCGCATAAGCGCCTGCACACCGGCTCATGCGCTTGAACTGGCCGCATACGGTGGCGGCCACGATTCCGCTTACCGTCAAGGAGCCGCAGTCCATTGTCTCCTCCGTTTGCCGACACTGAGCGTTGCATCTGAAATGCATGGATCTCGAACGTCGCCGCACTCATTTATAAGCAAAAGCGGATCGCTTTTCAATCATGGGTAGTTACTAGCCGAGCATTTCAGGCGATGGCGATTTTTTGCCGTCATGCCCTGTCAACTCTATCAGTTACCCCACGCCAATCCCCGCGCTTTAATGCGCTCGATAAAAAGAAACGGGGATGCATGATGGAGACTTTCGTTCACGACAATGGACGGCTGCCTGAGGCCGTGGGCGACGCGCTTGCGCAGTATCGGCATGCGGTATTCGTCAAGCAGTTGGGATGGCGCCTGCCCATGGCACACGACGGCTTCGAACGCGATCAATATGATCGTGACGACACGGTGTACGTCGTCGCCAATGACGAGGCCGGGTCGATTTGCGGCTGCGCCAGGCTTTTGCCGACGACACTGCCGTATCTTCTCAAAGACCTGTTTCCGTTTCTGCTTGCCGAAAGAATGTCGGCGCCGGAATCGCCCGACGTGTGGGAGCTGTCGCGCTTCGCTGCGAGCACGCTTAGCGCCGGCCATGTGGCGGCCGGCAATCTTGCGTGGGTGTTTCGCCCGATGCTCGCTGCCGTCGTGCGATGCGCGGCGCAGTTGGGCGCGCGGCGCCTGATCGGCGTGACTTACCTCAGCATGGAGCGGCTATTTCGGCGGATCGGCGTGCAGGCGCACCGTGCCGGGCCCGCGCAATGCATCGATGGAAGAATGGTCGTTGCATGCTGGATAGATATCGACAATCAAACGCTATCGGCGCTCGGTGTCGAAGTCGCGCATGGCGGAATTCGCCAACTGATCGGGCCCGTTTGATGCGAATTCAACGTGCGCTGGAACCTGTTGGATCCGTCCTCGTGAATCCAACAGGTACATGCGGATTGTTATGAAGCTCCGCTAGTTCAGCACATTACGCGACGGTAATGTACGGGTCCCACCAGAAGTAGCCGTACAGTTCCTGGTCCTGTCCATTGTCGGCCAGTTTATAAAGTCCGAAGGCGATGCCGAATCCTTCCCTGCCGCTCGAGCGGACTTTCGAATCGAACACCGAGAAGTTCGTCTGCTTCCGAATGGGTGGGAGTCCATTCCGGCTGGGTGAATCGGCGTTGGGTTGTACCGCGCCGTTTCGCACGACCATGTCCGCATTGAACTGATTGAAGACCTGATCGCCCGAGAAATGCTTGACGTCGTACACGATCACGGCGTCGTCGGAGTTGTTGTAAATCGAAACGCCGGTGAAGGCCACGTTGTCCCCCACGTTCGCCCTGAATTCCAGATCGCCCGTGCCCTGGCCGGAGATGATGCCTCGCGAACCCGTGCACAGCATGAACTGATGATCGTGAGCGATACCGGTCGGCGTGTTCTGGTCCTTGCTCGGGTTCGGATACGCTTGCTTGATATATTCGGTGTCAACGACGACGAGCACGTTGATGTCCACACCGCTTGCTTTCAACACTGTTTCAGCCATGATGTTCCTCTCCAGTTTCCTTTGTTTGTCCGAGACTGCCTGGCGACACCTGGTCTAAGTGTCACGTGCAATGTCCTCTTATTTCCGGGTTCACACAGCTCGCAAAGTAAACAGGAGAGGGAGTAGATCGACAGCCGTCAAACCAACTTTTTTCATATCGAGGCGATGACAAAGTGACAGGCGTAATAGCCGAAAGTCCTCTGGCTCTGTCCATCGTCAGCCAGCGTATAGAGCGCGAAGGCGAGCTCCAGCGTCTCAACGCCGCGTTCGAGAACGGTCGATGAGATGCGCGAGAAACTGGCTTCCCTGTGGGTGGGCGGCAAACCGTCGCGATCCTGCGAGTCCGGGTTAGGTTCGACTGCCCCCGATCTCGTGAGAACGACGAGTTGTGGCGGCGCGACAATGCTTCCGTCGACGGAAGATCGCAAAGAATAGAGCAGCACGGCATCTTGCGAATTGGCGGAACTGGAGGTGCCCGCAATCGAGACGATGTCGCCAATATTTGCGTTGAGCCTCGGCTTTCCTGTTGCCTGAAAGCGGATTGCGTCTCGCGCGTCCGTGCAGATCGAAACCGGGCAATGGTGGCCCAAAACCTTCGGGTGCGATGCGTCGCGATTGGGTCGATAGGCGCTGGTGATTTCGTCGGTGTCGACGACGACAAGCACATTGATGCGCCGCGGGGCCGGTCGTATCGGATATTCGGATTCCATATGCGCTCGATAGGTTCGCCACTCGCCGTGGCGTGAACAACACTGTTGGGACGTGTCGAGCCAATTTTGCGCTTAGGCCCTCGCTTGTGAACCTGTCAGTATCGTCAGGGCGAACGCGGTCCGCGCGCCATTCGCCGCGCCATTCATGGCTGGCCGCGCGCGCCAGCCGGTGCGACACGCCAGATGGTATTGCCGACGTCGTCCGCGACCAGCAATGCACCCTTTGCATCGATCGCCACGCCTACGGGTCTGCCTTGTGCATGCCCGTCGGGTGTGAGAAAGCCGGTCAGGAAATCTTCGGGTCCGGCGCCCGGCCGTCCGCCCGAAAACGGCACGAACACGACTTTGTAGCCGCTATGCGGCTTGCGATTCCACGAGCCATGCTGGCCGATGAATGCGCCGTTCCAGTAATGTTTCGGGAATAGCCGCGCGGTATAGAAAACCAGTCCGAGCGACGCGGTGTGATTGCCCAGCGCGTAATCGGGCACAACCGCCTTCGCGACCAGATCCGGGCGTTGCGGTTTGACCCGCGTATCGACATGCTGGCCGTAGTAGCTATAAGGGAAGCCGTAAAACGCGCCGTCGTGCACGGCGGTCATGTAGTCGGGAACGAGTTCATTGCCGAGGTCGTCGCGTTCATTCACGACGGTCCATAGCGCGCCGCTTTCGGGTTGCCACGACAGGCCATTGGGATTGCGCAAGCCGGTCGCGAACGGCCGCAGGGTCTGCGTGGCGATATCGAATTGCAGAATCCGTGCGCGGTCCGCTTCGGCCTCCATGCCGTTTTCGGCGACATTGCTGTTCGATCCGATCGTCACGTACAGATGCTTGCCGTCGCGGTCCGCGACAATGTTCTTGGTCCAGTGATGATTGATCGGCCCGGCCGGCAGATCCGCCACTTTTACGCCGGGCGAGGTGATCGTCGTTTCGCCGGTTCGATAGGGGAAGCGAAGCAATGCGTCCGTATTGGCGACATAAAGCTGATCGCCGACGAGCGCCATGCCGAAGGGCGAGTGAAGGTCCTTGAGAAAAACCGCTTGCGTTGTCGCAGCGGCCCCGCCGCTTCTAGCACGCAGAAGAATGATCCGGTCGGGGCTCGGCACGCCGGCTCCGGCGCGTTTCATCACCTGCCGTGTGATCCAGCCGAATACGCCGCTTCCCTGGTCGTGCGCCTTCGGCGCATTGCTTTCGGCAACCAGAACGTCGCCATTCGGCAAGGTGTACAGCCAGCGTGGATGATCGAGGCCCTCGGCGAATGCCGTGACGGTGAAGCCCGGCGGCGCAGCCGGCGCGGTGCCGGGTGTGCGCTGTTGGGCGGGCGCGATGTTGAGGGTCGGCAGCAAGGACGACTGCGGGGCCGGCAGGACAGGATTCGGGCCGAAGCCCGTTTCGACCGACGCCGAGGGACCGATTGCGCACGCCAGCAGGGGCAGTGCCAACAAGGCGATGAGATGAGCAGGCACCCGCATGGCATCTCCGGGAATGATTCGTTGAGTTCACATCCTCGGTAGCAAGATATCTGCCCGGCGGTTCGGGCCATCAGGCATGCCGGCGTGCAAGTCGCACAAGCTGTTTCGGATCGTGAGAGTCGGGATGTGGAGATTAGCGAAAAAAACAGGAACTTCCGCGGAACACGTCTTGTCCACGAAGCTCGCGGCCCCTGACCGGGCGGCACGAACCGCGAGGAGGATGTATCGATGGAAAAAGGACGCGTTGCCGCGCTCGACGTCGGCCGGGCGCTCGCGATCGTCGGTGTGGTTGCAGTACACCTGTCGTTTCAGTTTCCGAATCTGCCGCATAGCGTCACGTTATTGGCGCGCATGGGTCAATACGGCGTGCAGTTGTTCTTCGTGATCAGCGCCATCACGATCTTCATGACGCTCGAGGCGGACCATGAGCGTTGCGCGGGCGCGCGGCACGTCACATTGCGTTTCTATATCAAGCGTTTCTTTCGCATTGCCCCGATGTATTACGCGGCGATCGCCGTCTATGGACTGATCAGCTACGGCGCGACGCAGTCGGGCTACGAGCGCGCGTGGGTGCTCGGCGCGCACGGCGCAACGGACATCCTGCTGAACGTACTGTTTCTGCACGCGCTGTCGCCTACCGCGATCAACAACGTGGTGCCGGGAGGGTGGTCGATCGGCGTCGAAATGCTGTTCTATCTGATCGCGCCGCTGCTGTTTTTTGTCGCGATGAACCGTCTGCGCTTATTGATCGCCACGGTGTTGCTACTGGCGCTTTCTCTCTTCGCGTTGTCGATCGGCGATTGTCGCGGCACGTTTGTTTGTCATGTGAGCAATAACTCGTTCAGCTATTTCTGGCCGCCGGTGCAAGGGCCGTGCTTCATCATCGGCATGTGGGCGTGGTACGCGTTCCGCTCGCATCTGACGGGCGCATCGAGCGTGACGCGGCGCACGGCGTGGTTATTTTTCTCGCTCGCGTCGGTCTTCGCGCTCGCGACCGCGGCGCTCGGCGTGTGGCTTGCGAAAGCCCATGAACTCGCGCCGATTTTCGCCGCATGCAGCGCGGTCGCGTTTCTGCTGTTCGTCTGCTCGCGCCGCCATGATGCGCGTGGCGGCGAACCGCGCGGCGCGTTGATTCGCCGCTGTGCGGACGCGCTTGGCCGCGAAAGCTACGGCATCTATCTGTGGCACTTCGTCTGCGTTTATGCGACGTTGCATTTCTTCGAGGGCGTGTTCGGGCAGAGCGACCGCAAGACGTCGCTCGTGCTCTTCATCACGACGGTGCTGGCGGTGCTCGCCGCGTCGTATGCGTTCTCGCGCGTCTCCGACCGGATGATTCAGGGACGCGCGACGCGTCTGTCACGCAGCATCCTCGCGCATGTGGACCGGCGCTTTCATGGCAGTGGACGGGCGTGATGGTTGATGCGGCAAGGCCTTCGAGGCCGTCTGCGAGGCCGCCGGCTAGGCCGACAAAATGTCCTTCGATTGAATCCGCTTCACGCCCGCGCGGTCCATGTTCTTCCACGCGGCCGCTAGCGAGCCGTTCAGGTCGATGGCGCGCGTCGCATCTTCGATCACATAGGCCTTGAACCCCGCCTTGCGGGCGTCCAGTGCCGTCCATGCAACGCAAAAGTCCGTTGCCAGGCCCGTCACGAACACGGTGTCGATATGCCGCTGCTTGAGGTATCCCGACAGGCCGGTTTTCGTCTTGTGATCGGCTTCCTCAAACGCGGAGTAGCTGTCGATGTTCTTGTGAAAGCCCTTGCGGATGATCAATTGTGCCGTGGGCAGCTTGAGATTCTTTTCGAGCGCGGCGTCTTCGGTGCCTTGCACGCAGTGGTCCGGCCACAAGACCTGCGTGCCGTACGACAACTGCGCCGTCTCGAACGGCTTCTTGCCGGAATGGGAGCTGGCGAACGACGCGTGCCCCGCCGTGTGCCAGTCTTGCGTGATGACAATGTTCTCGAACTTCTCGGCCAACTGGTTGATGAGCGGCACGACCTCGGCGCCGCCCTTCACCGGCAAGGAGCCGCCTTCGATAAAGCAATTCTGGACGTCCACGACGATCAACACGGACTTGCTGTCGGGCTTGATCAGCGTTCCCGATGACGCCGACGCCGCAAGAGCGCTCAGACCTCCCAGGCCGAAAAGATGAGTCAGACCAAGCGCGGTGGTCGATTTGATGAGCGCCCTGCGATGGTTTGCTATCACGGCGAATCTCCATTCTGATCGAAACCTTAATCATAGCGGCGCCAAATTCATGCCGCGCGTTGCCGTCATTCCGAGCATGGCGTCAGGATATCCCTAGCGGCCATTCCGGATACCTGTCGTTTTTTTCCGTGCTTCCTGACTGCGTGAGATTCGCGCTGCAATTAGCATCGGGTATCGATACACCCCTGCGGTTGCCTTTCGGCGATTTCCCATCTTTCCTGGCGCGAGAACAAAGCGGAGCCGGCGACGCACGTCTGCGTGCGCCCGTTCCGCACGTGCCGTGAAGAAAGCGAGCGCGCCGCTCTTGGCTTATCTGCCGCATTGCTGTCCGTTCGTGGAATGTTCATGCGAGCGGATGACGATACATCTAAACACCGGCTTCACCATCAATAGAGCGCAGTCAGCGCGCCCTCTGGTTTTACTTCTCTACTCGATAACGCCAAAGCGGGACGACTTTGATCGATCCGGCTGAATCCTTGGGGCTAACCGGCTTTTTAGCGAATACATACAGGCGATGATGAGACATCCAAGATTACTGCAGGTCGCCGCGGCGACAGCGTTGGTGTGGTTTGGCGCGGAAAACGCATTGGCTCAAACCAGCACGATTACCGTTTCGGGACTGCAATACGCGCTGTGCGGACAGGAGAATGGCAATTGCACATTCTCGGGAACCGGTTCGGTGGTATTCGGGGCCGTTCCGCCCAATTCGCCGTCGGTCATGCTGACGGCGCCGCGTACCTTCAGCAATGGGGTGGGCTGTTACGTCGGCGCGGTTTCGCAGACAGATCCCGCATTCGGCTACGGCAAATCATGCTGGGTGAGGCTGGCTACCACCGCCACGCCGACACCGGCACCGGCACCGGCACCGGCACCGGCACCAACGCCAACGCCAACGCCAACGCCATCACCAACTCCATCACCGACTCCATCACCAACTCCATCACCAACTCCATCACCAACTCCATCACCAACTCCCGCACCAACAACAACCTCGACACTCTCCTGCGGCACGCCGATCCAAACAGCGGGTGGCAGCACGAACGGATTGATCAGCGCGGACACCCCCACCACCGATGGCCTGCGCATCTTCCAGAACAACGCACCGTTCAAGCTCGCGATCACGACGAATTCGCAGAGCGCGGATACGGTGATCTGGTCCGTCGCCGACACGAATGGCGCGATCAAGGCGCAGGGAAGTTTCGCGGTGAGCGCCGGCGCGCAGACCAATACGATTCCCTGTACGTCGACATGGTCCGGCTACGGCGCGCTTACCGCGACGCTGCGCGCGAATGGCGGCACGCTGCCGAGAAGCGGAACGCGCCCGATGGGTATCGCGACATTCGGCGTATTGCCCAATCTCAAGCCGGTATTGGGCACCGTGACGTATGCGCACCAGGATCAACACCGTTTCGGCATGCAGGGTTTCAACGGCAATATCGCCGCGCTGCGCGCTCTGGGGATCTCGTGGACGATCGACGATCGTCAGCAGTCGGTCATGGAGCCCAATGGCCCGAACACCTACACGCCGAGCGTGAACGATCTCGATCCGTTCTATAAAGCCAATCCCGATCAGATGCGCATCGTGCGTCTCGATGGACTGCCCGCCTGGAATTCGAAGACCGGCCAGTACACCGACAGCTACTATGCGCCGCTGAACATGCCCGAGTTCCAGAACTTCATGGCGAGAGTCGGTAGCGATACGAGCCTGATCCGCGCGGCAAACTATCCGAACCAGCAGAAGAACTACTATCAGGTGACGTGGGAGCCGAGCCTCGGCTGGTCGGATAGCGACGCGAATTTCGTCGCCATGTACAAGGCTGCTTACGAAGGCATTCACTCCACCGATCCGAATGCAGTCGTGATGGGCACGGCCAATCCGTTCGCCGCGAATTGCGACACCTGCACCACCGGCTATCTGAAGAAGTTCGGCGCGCTGGGTCTGTGGAATTACATCGATGCCGTATCGACGCATGGCTACTGGAATGCCGGCACCTATCCGGCTCATCCGCCCGAGTTGCAGGATTCCGATCCCGATCCGGCGAACCAGGCCAACGCGCTCGACAAACAGATGGCGCAGTTGCGCTCGGTGATGCAGGCGGGCAAGCCGAACATGAAGCTCTTCTTCACCGAAGCAGGCGCGAGCTACGATCCCGGCCTCAGCTACAGCCCCACGGTGCCGTCGCAGAACCAGTTGTTCGCGCATGCCGCGGTTGGCGTGCGGGCGCACATCATCGTGCTTGGCGGCGGCGCGCAGCTCACCACGTTTTTCTATGGGGCTGACTATCCGGGCGAAGTGGGATACGGCACGTTCTTCGACCTGAATAACGCACAGGGCGCATTCGGCGCAACGAATCTTTCGCCGAAGCCCGAAGCGATGGCCTTCGCCACGATGACTCGCGTTCTGGACGGCACCAACACCTTGGGCCGGGTCACGGGCGCGCCGTCGGGAACCTTCGTGTATGCGTTCCAGCAACTCGGCAACGGCAAGGTCGTGACCGCCGCATGGGCGCACAGCAACGCGCAGTGGCCCACCAGCGGCGGCGTGTATAGCCAGACGTACTCGACCGGTTATTCGCTTCAGGTCGACAGTCCGGGGACGTCGGGTAACGTGACGAAGATCGACGGTTACGGGAACACGAGCACGCTCCCCTATACCGACGGCCGGGTCGCGCTGACACTCACGGAGGTGCCGCAGTACATCGTGTCGAATAACGCGACGATTGCGAAAAGCAATGCGACGGTGCCGCTCGGCTATACCGGTCAATAAACGCCGACGATAAACGCCGACGAGAAACGCCAATAAGAGAGCGTTCAGAACCATTGACGCGCCGCTCGCGAACGGCGGCGCGTCGATAACCTCGGTTGGATTTCCCGTTCGTCTCAACGGTTGCTGGCACGCGTGATGCTGATATCACTGTGCCTATACGGCGACGAGACAGCTTCGAATGGGAGACGACCATGAACATGATCAGAATAGCGAGCGGCGCGATAGCGATCGCCGCCAGCGTCTGCGCGTTTGCGCAAGGCGGAACCGATAAATCGACCACGCAGGCCCAGCCACGCGAGGAACCGGGAAAGGCCGGACAGCAGATGCAGGAAGAAGCCGGCAAGGGCGTTCATGGCAACGCGTCGGGCACCCTGATGGACAAGCGCGCGAAAGCGATGTCGCCCGAGGGAGCGTCGGCGTCGAGCGAGACAGCACCGATCAAGCAATGAGTTTCCTTATCGCTCAGCGCTGCTCCAACTCCAGATAAACCCGTTGCACGTTTTGCGGGTGCGCCACCGAATACAGTTTCCATGTACGAAAGCGCGGTGTTTGTGTGCGCTCCTTCGCGCTCACGAGTCCGTCGCCGGAAGCGTACGCGTGACGCACCGCCGCATCGAGTGCGCGCAGGTACTCGCCGGCCTCGCCGATGCGCGCAGGCGCGACCACCGGACCGAAGGCGGGCACCACCTTGGCGACGCCAGGCGTATTGTCGATCTGCTTGAGCGCAGCGAGCCAGCCGGGGATCGACTCGTTGCGAAGCTCGGGAATACGTCCGATGTTCACGAGCGCGCCGGCGAACAGCACGCCGGTTTGCACGTCGCGCACCGCAAGGTCGCCCGGCGTCGCGGCGGTGCCGAAGTAGAGCAGTTCGAGTTCGCGCCCGCCCACCTGGAGGCGCGTCGAATCGTCGACGGTGCGGTCCGGCACCGTCACGCGCGAGCCGGCCATTTCGTCCTCGCCCAGTGTGCGGCGCAGATTCTTCAAACAGATCGCGCAGCGTGCGGCGATCAATTCGGCGGTGCGGCGGTGCGCCAGAATCGGCACGCCCGCATCGCGAAACGCGGCCGCGCCGAACACGAATTCGGGCGCTTGATGGGTGAGGATCACCAACTCGATCGGCAAGGGCGTGACGCGATGAATCGCTTCGATCATCGCGCGGCCATAGCGGTACGACGAGCCGGTGTCGATCACCACCACGCCGCTCGGGCCCACCAGAAAGCCGTTATTCGCGACGATGCCATGATTGCGCGGCGCGACCGCGTCGCCGTTGCCGAGCATCGCGTAGACGCCCGGCGCGAGTTCGACCGGCTTCGGAATGTCACGCCCCGTCGCGACCGCGGGCAGGACAGCGCTGCCCGATGCCGCCATCGCGGGCGACGCTTGCGTGGACGCTGCGTCGGCCTCGGCCGGCTGCGCGTGCGCGGTGCGCAACGGCAGGACCAGCATCAGCAACGCGAGCCATGTACCGGCGAGCGCTGCCGCCATGCACCGCGAGATGCGCTGGGTCGAAGCGGCGCGCGCGTGACGTGCCTCGCTCATCCGCTTCTTCGTCACATGTGCGCCGGCGCGGGCTGGGCCGCGACGCCTTGCGCCGGCACGCTGATCGCGCTTTCGAAGACGTGTTTTTGCGTGTCCTGTACGGCCGCCTTCAGTTCGCCGCTGCCGCGCGGCATGAAATAAAAGCGGAAGTTCGGATTCTCGCTGATCGAGAAATTCACGTTCGCGGTCATCACCGGCTTGCCCGCGTAGGTCACGTCGATCTTGCGAACGTAATAGGCGGACGCATACATGCGGGTGATCTGGTTCATCGCCATGCCGGTACGATTGGGATGGCTGATCATCAGCTGCGCGAGTTGCGGTTGGCCGGCGGGCGCGGCGCCCTCGGTGCGCAGACGCATCTTGCCGACATTCACCGCGGCGGCTTCGTCGTCCTTGCCGGCCGGCGCCGAACAGCCGCCCGACGCCTTGACGAAACGCACCGCGCTATACAGGCGGCCGTCGTTGGTCTCCGCAATGGCGCGCATGAACGTGTAATCCTCCACACGTACACGCGTTTCGATGCTGGCGCGTCCCGACTC
This sequence comes from Paraburkholderia terricola, assembly GCF_900142195.1. Lineage (GTDB taxonomy): Bacteria > Pseudomonadota > Gammaproteobacteria > Burkholderiales > Burkholderiaceae > Paraburkholderia > Paraburkholderia terricola. Next base: position 12,478 of record NZ_FRAB01000023.1, on the reverse strand, counting down.
GGGCGTGAACTCGAACCATCCCGCGTAGGGTTCGGGGTTCTGGTCAATGAACAGATAAATCTTGCGGATGTAGCGCGTGGGCGTTTGCGGGAATTGCGCGGTGATCGAGATCGGCACGATCGCGGCGTCGGCGGCGCGCTTCGGCGCGTCGAGCTTGATGACCGCATCGCCGTGGGCGTCGATCGGCCGGTCCTGGAAGGTGCCCGCGCGGAAATCCAGCCAACTGGCCACCTTGTTGGGGTCGTCGTCGGGCGAGGACTGCGCCGCCTGGGTCACGTGGCCCATCGTCAGCATGCTGACGAGCGCGAATCCTGCGGCCCATGTCACCGCGTGAGGTTTCATGGCTTGCATCTGTCGTCTCCTTCATTCGCGGCGCGGGCACGGCATGCGCGCGGCGCTCATGGGTCCTGCTACTGCTACTGCTCCCACTCGAGTTCGGCATACGCCGCCGTCACATTGCGGCGGTGATAGACATCGACCAGCCGCCACCGGCCGCGCTGATCGACGCCGATCGTATCGACGGCCTGCTGCATGGTCTGGCCGGCACGGATTGCCGCGCGGACATCGCGCGCGAGGCGAGCCAGATAGTCGCGTTCGGCATCCAGCGCCTGGGGCCATTGAACGCGCAGGGGACCGTGCCCCGGCACCACACGCCGCACGCCCGGCAGTGCGCGGATTGTCGCGAGGTCGTCGAGCCAGCCGAGCACGCTGCCGTCGATCACCGGCAGACAGCCCGCAAACAGCAGATCGGCGAGCCACAGCGTGCCTGTTCTTTTATCGTAGACGGTCAGATCGTTGTTCGTATGGGCAGTTTTCCACGTGCGCAACGTCAGGACGCGCGAGCCGAGGTCGAGATCGAGCGTGTCGTGAACCGGCAGCGTGGGCGGAATCACGCGGCTGCCGGCGGCGACGTCGCCCAGTTCGCGCGTCAGCACGCGCAGATAGTTTGCCGCGTGCGACATCTCCGCTTCCGCCAGTTTGTCGCTGCCGACGAATTGCGGATGATCGTCGACGAACGCGGCGTTGCCGAGAATGTGGTCGGGATGCATGTGGGTATTGATCACATAACACACCGGCAGCGGCGTGACGGCGCGAATCGCGGCGCGCAGCGCGCGGCCCTCGGCGGCGGTGCCGCCGGTATCGATTACCGCGACGCAGCGTGTGCCGATCACGAAGCCGACGTTGGCGATGTCGCCGCCGTTCTGACGCGTCGCAACATCGTCGTGGCCGCGGTGGGCGTAGAGCCCCGGCGCCAGTTGCGTGACGCTCAACACGGCCGGCTGGGATACGGCCTTGGCCGTGGATGGCGCCGCATCCGCTGACGGCGTTGCTGCGGCGCACAGCAACGCGGCGCATAACCCTGCGATGAGCGCGCGGATCTCCGGGCGGATCAAGCCGTTTATTTCCGCGACCATAAGGAACCGGAGATGGGATGCACTGCGGTCTTCACCGTAAGTTGATAAAGAAGTGAGGCTCGGCGAAATCATAGCGCGGGCTTCCGCGAATAACCTAGCGACTTCCCGTGGCTTGCTGTAACGAAAGGCTGACACTTTGCTCACTGTCACCTTCCACGGCCGCCCGTCATGCGTATCCGTGCGTCGTGCCGCCAGAAACAAAAACGCCGTAACGCCACGACTTCGCGCCGATATAGCGGCATATGTGCCGGTCGCGCACTCGATCGCGCGCCCTGGGCATTGTCCTTGCATTCAGCCGTCTTTTCGACCAGCGATTTATCCCTGCAACCAGCCAAGGAGCTTACCCATGAGTACCGATCTGACATTCCGCGCGGGCGAAGCGACCGTGTTCGCCGCCGACGGCCAGGCGACCGACGCCATGCCGGAGATCCTGATCGGCCGCGTCGACGGCCCGGTCGGTCACGCGTTCGCCGGCATGATGGCGCAAAGCAAGGGGCACACGGCGATGTTCGCGATTCGCGCGTGCAATCAGATGGTGCGGCCCGCGACCATCATCGTCCCGAAGGTCACGCTGAAGGACATGGCGACCATCGATCTGTTCGGCGGAGTCGTGCAGTCCGCCACTGCCGACGCGGTGGTCGATTGTTTGATCGAGGGCATTCTGCCCAAGGACCAGGCCAACGACCTGTGCATCATCAGCCTCGTATGGATCGACCCGCGTTGCGTGACGGACCCCAACCTCGACAAGAAGGACATGTACCGCACCAACTACGAGGCGACGAAGCTCGCGATCCAGCGCGCGATGAACAACGAGCCGAGCGTCGAGACGCTGATCGCCAATCGCCACAGCATCAAACACGATATGGATGACTGGAGTTGAGCGGCGGCGAGCCGGCTTGTGAATGCTCGATGAAAGCCGCCATTCGATAACGCAAACGCTATCGGCCCATCCGGTTTCGACATTGAAGCCGGAGCGTTTCCATTCGTACACTTTCCGTTCAGTCACCCACGACCAAAAATGGCCGCGCGAGGCCATCTGAACGGAGACGCGATTTGGACAAGGACATCATCACCGCATCGGCCGCCGCAACGCGGCCCGCTCGCCTCAATTACCGCTGGCATGTGCTGATCTGGCTGCTGCTCGGCGGGATCATCAACTATCTGGACCGCGCGAGCCTGTCGATCGCCGCGCCCGGAATGATTCAGGAACTCGGGCTCACGCGCACGCAGATCGGCTTGCTCGGCAGCGTGTTCGCATGGACTTACGCGGTGATGCAGTTGCCGGCCGGATGGGTGATCGACCGCTTCGGCGCGAAGCGTGCGTACGCGCTCGGCATGATCTGGTGGAGCGTGGCGACCTGGTTGACGGGCGTGGTCGGGTCGATCTCGGGGTTAGTGGTGATGCGTGCGTTGCTCGCGGTGGGCGAGGCGCCGTGCTGGCCGACCTCGGCGAAAATCACCGCTGCATGGTTCCCGGCCAAGGAGCGCGGCTTCGCGACCGGCGTGTGGGACTCGTCGTCGAAATGGGGACCGGCGCTCGCGCCGGCCATGCTTGTCGCATTGATGATCGCGTTCGGCTGGCGCTCGCTGTTTCATGTGACGGGTGCGTTTGGCATCGGCTTCGCGCTGCTGTTTCTGCTGCTTTATCGCAACCCGGTCGACAGCCAACGCTTGTCGAAGGAAGAACTCGACTATATCGAGGCGGGCGGCGGCGGCCGTGAACGATCGCTCGCGACGTCGTCGCTCAAGTGGCGCTCGCTGTTCACTCGCCGTAGCGTGTGGGGGATGATTCTCGGCTACTTCTGCACGATCTGGCTGTGGAATATTTTCCTCGTATTTTTACCGTTGTATTTGCTCGACCGCTTTCATATCTCGTTCGCGCAACTCGGCATGTATGCGGGTATTCCTTGGGTCGGCGGCGCGTTGGGTGAAATCGCGGTGGGCTATCTGGCGAAGAAGATCGTCGATCGGGAACTCGCGTCGCCCATCGGCGCGAAGCGGCTGTTGATCGCGTGCTGCGCGGCGGGCGCCGCCGTTTGCGCGATTGCCATACCGTTTACGCATGCGCTGAGTGTGACGCTCGTGTTGTTTACCATCGGCCTTGCTTTCATTGCCGCGGTGATTGGTTCGGCCTGGGCGCTCGCGGCGGATATTGCGCCTTCGTCGATGATTGCGTCGGTGAGCGCGATTCAGAACTTCGGCGGTTATTTCGGCGGGGCCTTCTCGCCTGTTGTCGCGGGTTTTATTGTCGACCGGACGGGATCGTATGCGCTCGCGTTTATTTCAGGCGGCGCTATCGCGGGGTGTGCGGCGCTGTTCTACTGGTTCATGGCTCGGCAACCGATCAGGGACGATGCCGCTGCGTAGAGCGGCAAATCGCGGCTGCGTTATTATCGAATGCCTTAGGAGACAGGCTCAACTTTCGATCGCCGGCGTGCGATAACCGCGATGAAGCAACGAGACAATGTTCTGAAACGCGCTGATTGGGTGCATCGGGCTGAACCGATGGAAGGGATCGAACGCATCGAAGCCTTCTTCGAAGGCAAGGCTTATGCGCTGCATCGGCACGATACCTACGCGATCGGCCGCACGCTGGCCGGCGTGCAAACGTTCAACTACCGGCGCGGCATGCGCCACAGCTTGCCCGGCCATACGATGGTGCTTCATCCCGACGAACCGCACGACGGCCAGGCCGGCACGGGTGAAGGCTTTCATTACCGGATGGTTTATATCGAGCCGGCGCTGTTTCAGGAAGTCCTGGGCGGCCGGGCGCTGCCGTTCATCGAGGGCGGCGTGACGACGGACGTCCGTTTGTCGATGGCGACCGAGACCTTGCTGCAGCAACCGTCCCATCGCATCGAGCCGCTCGAACGACACGACGCGCTCGCTGAACTGGCGCTTGCGCTCGCGGCGGTGTCCCGCACGCCGTCGCCGCGCGCCGGCGGAGATTTCGCCAGTGCTCGACTCGCGCGCGACTATCTGCATGCGCACTCGCAACGGGTCGTCACGCTGGAGGAAATCGAAACAGCAACCGGACGGGACCGCTGGAGCCTGTCGCGCGATTTTCGAACGTTCTATGGCACGAGCCCTTACCGCTACCTGACCATGCGCCGGCTCGATGCCGCGCGAGCGATGATGCTGCGTGGCGTCACGCTAGCCGACGTGGCCGCGGCCGTCGGCTTCGCCGACCAGAGCCACATGACGCGGCACTTCACGAAGACATACGGCATGCCTCCGGCTCGCTGGCTGCAAATCGCGAAAGGCGTGCGTTAGCGCCGAGCCGGTACGCACGATCGTTCAAGACGGGCTTCGCTGCGAGTCGTATTCTCTGCTTCATGTTCAACAGCAGACGGAGCAGATCATGACGCAGATAATCGGACCCGCGCCCGCGTCGCGTGGTCAGGGCGAGGCAATCAATCTGATCGGGAAGATCGGCCTGATCGACGGTCATTGGCAGCCACGCGTGGTTGCCGAAATGAACGACTATCAGTTCAAGGTGGTGAAGATCGAAGGCGATTTCCTCTGGCATCGGCACGCTGAAACCGATGAAACTTTTATCGTGCTCGCGGGCGAATTGCGGATCGACTTTCGCGACGGTTCCATCCTGCTGCGCGCGGGCGAACTGGCGGTGGTGCCGAAGGGCGTCGAACATAAGCCGTATGCGGAGTCGGAGGTCAAGCTTTTGCTTATCGAGCCGCGGGGTGTTGTCAATACTGGGGATGCGGCGAGCGATCGGACGGTGATGAATGATGTGTGGGTTTGATGTGGTGCCGGCGAGGGGGGGGTAGCGGGCGAGTTTCGTAGGGCGCGGCGGCGGCTCGCGCTCAGGAATGTGGGGCTCGCGGGGCAAGCATCTAAAGACGGTGGGCGAACGATCGGGGTTGGCCGGACCAGGGCTGAAGCGAGTCCGATTGTTTGTTGATCGTGGCGAATAGGGCGATTGGGGGAAACGATCCACAAGGAACGGTCGAGGCAGAGGGAAGCGGACGTTCCTCTCTTCACCAACAATGTCTCAATCGCGATATGAGGCTTCTTCCATCCTTGGCGTGTCGGTATCAGCGATAGCAGCCCGAATGTGCGGTATTTCTTATTTGATACAATGTACCCTTGTTGACATCATGATGTCAACAAGGGTACATTGCTCAGAATGGCATTTACCTCGGAGGCCCTTTGATCGCAGTTACCGGCGCTACTGGCCAACTGGGCAAACTCGTTATCGACGCTCTTCTGAAGACCGTTCCCGCAGCGGAAATCGTTGCCGTCGTTCGCAGTCCCGCCAGGGCCGATGTCTTGAAAGCCAACGGTGTAACGGTCCGTCAGGGAGACTATGACAACGCGCAGTGCCTCGAGCGGGCCTTTGCCGGCGTGGACAAGCTGCTTCTGATCTCATCCGCCGACACCGGCGAGCGTGTGCATCAGCACCGCAACGTGATTGATGCCACAAATAAGGACAAGGTCGGCCTGATCGCCTATACAAGCTTGCTGCATGCCGACAGTTCGCCGCTCGGCCTTGCCGCTGCGCACAGGGAAACAGAGGCGATGCTCAAGGCAAGCGGTTTGCCATATGTGCTGCTCCGCAACGGCTGGTACACGGAAAACTACCTGGCGTCGCTCTCGTCGGCCCTTCAGCGCAATGCCTTCATCGGCTGCGCCGGCAACGGCCGGATCGCCTCGGCGACCCGTCGCGATTATGCCGAGGCCGCGGCCGCGGTTCTCACATCGGCGGGACAGGCTGGAAAGGTCTACGAACTGGCGGGGGACGAGCCCTACACGCTAGCTGAGCTTGCTGCCGAAGTGGCGCGCCAGACCGGCGGATCCATCGGCTATACGAATTTGCCCGAAGGGGAGTTTCGCGCGGCCCTGATCAGGGCCGGTCTGGCCGAACCGGTAGCCAATAAGCTCGTGGAATACGATGTCGCCGCCTCAAAAGGCGCCCTGCATGATGACAGCCACAGCTTGAGCCGTCTGATCGGCCGCTCCACCACATCGCTATACGATGCCGTAGCTCAAGCCCTGAAAGGCTGAAGGCGGTTTTTATGAAATTGAGATGCTTTTCGTAAAAGGATAGGCAAATGCGGGCTGCAGTCGTTCATGCATTTGGATCGCCACCCGTCTTCGGCCATTACGACGAACCAGAGGCGGGTGAGGGTGAGACGGTCGTCAATGTGAGTGTCGCACCGCTTAGCCCGATCGTGAAAAGTCTCGCCGCCGGCAAGCACTACGCCAGTGGTGCCGCGGCCGGTTTTGTGCCGGGGATCGATGGCGTCGGGACCGACGCTGCCGGTCGGCGGGTGTACTTCCTGTTTCCAAAGCCGCCGTTCGGATCCATGGCGGAGAAAACGCTCGTTGCGACGAGTTCCGTCGTTCCCGTGCCCGAGGGCGTCGCCGACGAGCGCGCGGCGGCCGTCGTGACCGCAGGGCTCTCCTCCTGGGTTGCGCTCAGAAGCCGCGCCGAATTTCAAGCAGGCGAAACTGTGCTGATCAATGGGGCAACGGGTTCCGCCGGCGCACTCGCCGTCCAGATCGCGACAAATCTCGGGGCGAGCCGGATTATTGCCACTGGTCGCAACGAGACCAAGCTGGCCTCACTGCCCGAGGCAGTCGATAAGATCCCTCTGGACCAGAATGCGGATGAGGCGCTGCGTCGCGCCTTTTTGGAGGGGGTCGATGTGGTGCTGGACTACCTTTGGGGTGAACCGGCCACTCGCATAATCGCTGCTGCGACGGCCAATCGCGGCTCAAGTGCCGGAGAGCCACGGCTTCGCTACGTCCAGATTGGTTCGATCGCGGGAGAGTCGATTGCGATCAGCGCTCACAGCCTGCGTAGTTCAGGACTGGAGATTCTCGGATGTGGCATCGGAAGCCTCTCGATGAACGAGCTGGTTGCAGGCGCTGGCGAGTTGCTTGCCGCGATACCGGAGGCTGGTTTTGACACGCCGGTTAGAACGTTGCCGCTTTCGGCTGTCGCTGAAGCGTGGGAAGACGGCGCGGACGATTACCGGCTCGTACTGCGTGCCTGAAACCGCCAACCGCGCCCCATTCTTCGGGACGCGATGGCGGTCACCACCGCGCGCGCCAGCGTTGTCGTCAAGGCAGCGAACTGGCCAGTCGCGCCGGTCTAGCGCCTGCCTACATCCGCTTCGCGGCCGTACGCGCCGCTGGGCTCAGCTTTCTCCTCCCGCACCTTCATCTCCTTCGAGTCTCTTCCGCAAGGCCGTCATGACACGGCCGGCGATTTCGATGTCTTCGAAGGTGAATTCGTCCGCGAGTGCGTTCACCTGAGGGTCGTACAGGCTGATGGCGGCGTCGTATGTCCGCTGTCCCTTGTCGGTTAGCACGACGAGTTGCGCGCGGCGGTGATGCGGATTGGGCTCGAAGCTGATAAGCCCTTCCTTACCCAGATCGTTGACGATGCGCTGCACGTTCTGGCGATTGGCGCCGAGATCGCGTGCGAGCCAAGCCACCGGCTGGGGGCGATCCGCCGCCACAATGGCGCCGAGAATCTGCCAGCGGGCGCTTGTTAGTCCAAGAGGAGCGACAAGGCGGTCGCCCCACGCCAATGTAAGATTATTGGCCCGAAACATGCCGAGGATGAGGTCAGTCAGAGCCGTTCCCGCCCGGGTTCGCTTGGTTTTTTTCATTTGGTTACCAGAAATCCAATATGAATCAAAGTTTACCAATTGACAACATAGTGTCAACATAGGAAGCTTCGTATCGTTATCCACTCATCTTCCGGGTCCAATCATGCCATCCATCCGCCCTCTGGATGCTGCCTTTCCGCTTGAGCGTCAGATCGCCCTCGACGTCTCCCCCGTCATCCTGGTGAATGTGTTCACGTTGGACAGAAGCGACGAGCAGGTATTCCTCCAGGCTTGGCGAGACGACGCGGGGTTCATGAAGCAGCAACCGGGTTTCATTTCGACCCAGCTTCACCGGGCGATCGGCGATAGCCCGGCCTATCTCAACTATGCCGTCTGGGAGACGACCTCCCATTTCCGGGCAGCGTTTACACATCCGGAGTTTCGGGCAAAGCTCTCGACGTATCCGTCCTCGACCGTTGCCAGTCCGCATCTGTTCCAGAAAGTTGCAGTGTCGGGCATCTGCGTCGCATAGCGAAAACAGGTTTGCGGAAAAGGAAGGACACCATGCTCAAAATGATTCATCCAGTTGCCGGCATGCTCGCGATTCTCACGATTGCGGCGTTCTGGATGTCAACGGTTCTTGCGGAACTGTTCGCGTCTCACGCGACCGTTGCTGTAGTCAAGGCGGCCATATGCTGGGGCTTCACGCTACTTGTTCCGGCGCTCGCAGCAACGGGAGGCTCAGGGTTCGCTTCCGCCAGGGGACGGCGACCGATGCTGGTCGACGCGAAGATCAGGCGCACACAGCTGATCGCCGCCAACGGCATTCTGGTGCTCATGCCCGCGGCCTTTTTCCTCGCGGCCAAGGCGAAGGGGGGCGAGTTCGATGCTGTCTTCTATAGCGTTCAGGCTCTCGAGCTTTTTGCGGGAGCTGCAAATATCGCATTGCTCGGCTTGAACATGCGCGATGGTCTGCGAATGAAAGGTCGGTTTCGCCGACGACCAGCGTAAACACGCAAACAGCGATGGAGCGACTTTGGTTGTCAGCGATCCGCGCAGGCGTGTGGAATCGGTGAGATTGGGCGGTCACCGCTCTGTCGCCGATTCGCGGCACGCGACCGACCCGTTGCTGCCTCTCAATTAAAAGTGGCGGGCGTCCGCTTGCCGGCTCGAATGAATCGGTCAGCGATAAAGTAATGTCCTGCTCAATTCTCACGGTCACACACAAACCGCAAGTCGCGATCTTTGCAGACCCTCGACCCCGATACGAAATTCGACGAGACGATAGTCGAACACGTCTTCAACGCCTTAAAGGCCGGACGGCACCGCAAACTGTACGAGAAAGAATTCGACATGCTGCGATGCCGCCGACGCCTACTTGACTTCGAACGTGTAATCGCCGTGGCTGCGATGCCCGTCCGAAGCGACTGCCACCCAGTGCACGATATAGCGCCCGGTCTGCAGAGGAGGCAGTGCAACGGTGATCGCTTCTGGCTGATGCGGGTCGACCAGGGACTTATCGGCGTTGACCTGCTTTCCTGCGGCATTGGTGATCGTGAGCGATGAAAATGCCGGCTCCAGCGGCCCGTCGAAGATGATTTTCACCCCCGACGGTGCAGCAACGCTCGCGCCGGCTCCCGGTTCCTGTTTCTGCGGAAATACGTGTGCAAACGCGGTGTCGGCGAAAACAAGGCCGGCGAAGAAGCCGGCCATGCCCACGATGGCCTGTCTCCGGGTGCTTCGATTCCGGTTCATCGTGGACTCCTTCATCACTGGAACAGCGGTTTGCCGAGTGTTCTCGGCGCGACATCATCGAGGAAGATGTGGGCCTGTACGAGAATGCCCACGTGCGAGCCGCTCGCGCGGTTCACTGGGATCTGCGCTTCGACGCCGAATTGACCGTAGCGGTTGACCCAGATGAAACCAGGGTTGACCGTGCCAGTTGTCTGCCCCTGGCTTCTCGACAACGGAACCTCGACTATCGGAATGATATTCGCAAGCGGTTGCGGCAAACCCAGGTCACGTACATGCTGCTGCAGGTACGGCAGGCTGTACTGGAACGTGAAGCCGTAGTTGAAGGCGTTAGGCTGTCCCGCGCCCGTGGTGAGGGCGGGTGCGGCTTCGGCGGTAAGCGCGATAGGACGCAGGTAGGCCAGCGAATCAGGCAGGTCTCCCATGCCCTTGCCGACATAAACGGTCGGCGAAATGGTCGAGAAGTTGTCGGCAATCGCGCGGCTTCCCGTGCCGCCAAATTCGGCATTGACGCCGACAGACGTCATGAACTCGTGCGCCTCGTTGACGTACAACAGGTACTTCAGGCCGAGACCGAAGTTGTTGAAACCACGGGCGGTCGGGTTGTTTTGCATCTCATAGGAGCCGGTGACCGAGAGGGCCAGCCTTGGTGTGATCAGCTTGTCGTACTCGAAATCAAAGGTATTGATACTCTGATCGCCATCGTCACCGGGCACGCGCTGGTGGCCGTATACAAGGTTGGCTTCGTCGCCTACGCCGGGATCATCCACCGCCATGGTGGCCGGAAAGACGCGGTCGCCCGCAATCGCATGAGCAGATGCGAGCGAGGGGAATAGCAGAAGTGAACTGATGGCAGCCGAAAGGATGGCCGCCGCGAACAGCGGTTTACCGCCGCGCCTTGAAATGGTGTGCATATTCATTCCTGTTTGAAGTCGTCGTCAGGCCGCCGCCTGTCTGGTGACAGGCGCGCGACACACTGCGATGCGGCTAATGCATCGCGTCGCTAAGACTTGATTCAGAATGACGCTGGCGGGGCGCGGGGCTGGGCAGCGACGAATGGCAGGACGCGCCGGATGCTATCGAACCGGGTTGCAATGCGATGCTGGATTGCCCAGACCACAACGGCAAACGCGACTTGAACGCCTGGCAACGCTGGCATGTGCGCAAGCAGGTTGCAGTATCCGCAGGCCTGCAAGTGGGACGCCAGCGAGTGGGAAGCACCATGGCTATCCGGCGCGTCGTCTGGCGACGATTGCGCGGAGCAAAGCGTGGCGGAAAAAAGAGCCGTCCCATCGCGGCTCGCGGCGCGCGTCTGGGACACGGTCGGCGCGAATGTCGCCATCAGGATCGCCAGCAATCCCAGAAGGCTGCCAATCTTCAGGTGGAAACGCGCGAGCATGGGTCGGGCCGGTTGGGGCGACGCTGTCGTCATGGTGCGCGATTATGGCACCCAGCGTATAAGGCGCGTATGGGGTACATCACATTTGTTAATGGGACGATTCCGCGAGATCAATATCCTGGCGACATGCCGTCGAGACGTACGTCAGCGTTGCCACGCAATGCTCACCGATATCGCCTGCCGGCTACCTCGTCTGATTTTCTCGCATCTGGGAAAGCAATCGGCCGCACCGATCGAGGTCCGGCCCGGGCATTGGCCGTTCGACATCGACCGGACCGACCAGTAGTTCCGCGCAAAGGATCGCGCTCGCCGGCATCGCGAGTGACTGGGGATGTCACAGATCCGCTTCTGTTTGGTTTACCACTGTCGCGCGGAGCCAGACGTTCGACAATGGCCACGGTGCGTTGACGTCCCGCCCGACGAGGCGAAGGCTCTTCTCGATCATTGCCGCTGCATTTCCGATCCGCTTCGTGAGCAGAAGCCAGTCTGGACCACTGCAGCGGTTTGCGCCGGTTCGCTGCCGACGTGCGGCGCCGCAAGTACGCCCGCGGCCGTGCCGTCAGAGAAGCGCGCGTTGTGCGTTTGAGCGTAGCGGTGGTCGCAGCCGGGGCCGACCTCCTGACAACCCTCCCACGGGTCGAACGTGTGGTCAATCCATGCGATTTTGCTGTTCTCGCTCATGACAGGGTTGCCCCTCAACAAGGGCCGCGAGACCTGGGTCGCCCTTTTCGCTGCTGTCGTGGCCACCTGACGGAGGTGTCTGCAGAATGAATCGACTTATTGGTCATCTCGTAGTCGCCGCAAGCTTCTGGTTTTTACCCGACCAGATAGCCACCTGGATGCCCTTCGAAAATGAAGTTACTGTTTACATGTTGTCTTGTGATGGAGAACAGGTAAACGGCATTTGCCGCGGCAACGAAAAAAAAGACCGACATCCCGATGACTTACAAGGTTCTGATTGATCAGAATGAGATAAGGTCAAGTCTGGTGTATGGGCGGTTGATGGCCGGCGACGTCAAGCGGCGAGTTTCTGCTGAACCGGTTGGTCGCCTTGCACCGGCTCGCCGTCCCTGAAGGCAATGCCCTCCAGCAACAGCTTGATCTGCTCAGGGCCGTTGATGCGGCGCCAGGTTTTCTCGGCTTCCTCGATCAGCTTGAATGCCAGACCGAGGAAGGTCGGTCGCGACACGCAGTTGCGCGTGCGCGTGGTGCGATGACGCACGGTCGCGAACGTCGACTCAATCGCATTCGTCGTGCGCAGGTGCTGCCAGTGTTCGGCCGGAAAGTCGTAAAAGGCCAGCAGACTCTCCCGGTCCTTCTTCAGCGTCTCA
>NZ_FRAB01000010.1 GCF_900142195.1 Paraburkholderia terricola | reverse complement strand
CTACGCCATTTCGCAGCAAAAGCGCAAGTTGATCGAACAAGGCTTCGGGTGGGCCAAGACCGTGGGGCGCATGCGCCAGGTGGTGGTGCGCGGGTTGAAGAAAGTGGACCAGATGTTCGTGTTGAACATGGCTGCCTACAACCTCGTGCGCATGCGCTCACTGACACAAGTCCGTCTGTAGCAGCGAAAAACGCGGCAATGAAGCCAGAAATTGGCCTCAAACTGCCGAACAAGCGTGGAATTCACGTTGAAATTGCACAATGCGATAAACCTTGTGGCGAGAGCCGCGTAAGTGCAGAAAGGCTGCTTCTGTCGGACTGTATTTCAGCAGCCTGCTAGGGACGGCCGCGGCGGGCCGACGAAACCTACCAGATCGACTCGAGGCCGCATGGGGGTGGGAGCATGGGGTGGGATTCCGACTCCCAGTGCATCAGAAATCGTTAATTGGATAAATTGCCAGAATTAATCTGTCAATTAACGATTGCATGCATCGGTTAATTATAAATGCATTTTTCTGAAAAAACGAATCCCTCCCAAAACGCATCGAAGGTAAAGCCCGGCATTGACCTTGCACGCCAACATATTGGCGAATTCAGACGCCACTTAGCAACGTCATTAATGCTTATGTAGGATCGGACCGAACAAATCCGGTTCCAGGTCAGCCGGAATATTGCGACCAATTCTGAGGGAAAACTACGATGGCGTGTTCTGCGGAAGTTCACAGTGACAAGGCGGTGAGCCCGGAAGCGCTACTCAGTCCTCGACCGGTCGGACATATCGGCATCGTTTTGTTCGATGGTTTCGCGCTCCCGGAGGCTGCCGCGATCATCGAGGTATTCCAGTCGGCAAACGCGCTTGCCGGAATCGAGCGGTCTGGCCGAACACCTTATGACGTGGGTCTTTTATCGGCTTCCGGTGGCAGAGTCGCAAGTTCGTCTTCGGTGTTCGTCTGGAGTGAGAGCATTGAAACGTTCCGCCCCGCCGACAATTTCCGGGCACTATTTGTCGTAGGCGGTACGGAGGCGCACAACGCACTGCGTGACGAGCGACTGATTACCTGGCTGCGTTTGGCCTACCTGCGCAGCGAACTGGTCTTTCCAACCGGCGAAGGGCGCGTTGTTCTGGAAGCCGCTGGATTCGGACAAAGCTTCAGCGCTCGCCACTACGGCGAAAGTCATTATCAAACCGTGCGGAACGCGCCGGTTGCTGGCGTTTTGACCGTTCCGTTCAGCCCACTGCAAGCTGCATTGAGCGTTGTCGAAGCCGATTTGGGTACCGCAATCGCGGGCCAAATCGCAGGCTGGGTGGCGCCGCCCGCCGAGACACAGTTCACCGCGATTTTAAGTAAAAGTGCGTCGGCGTCCGTCAGCGAAAAAATTCAGGCGGCAGCGCGATGGTTGGAGGCAAACGGTGATCGACCGATCGTGATCGACGAGGCGGCGCAGGTCGCGGCCATGAGTGAGAGAAATTTTCTTCGGCGCTTCAAGATCGAAATGGGCGTCACGCCCTCCGACTATCTTCTGTATGTGCGACTAAACATGAGTTGCAGACTGCTTATTGAAACCAGTCTGCCGGTCGACAAAATAGCGCGCCGCAGTGGAATCGGCAGCGGCGGCCGACTTTCGAAACTTTTTCGCAAGTATCTAGGGAAAACACCTACCGAGTACCGCTCCAGCAAACGGCATTCACGGATGTCGTCATAACCGCTGATTTAAACGTATGCGTTGCGCTTTATCGGAATATCGGCCGGTCGGGCTGCGGACAATGCGCGGCCAGCACTACGCGCGAAGCGCTCAATCCAGAATCGACAAAAGATCGGCCATGGTCATATCGGGCAAGCGCTTGACGATCATGTCCCAAAAGATCACGTCGTGCATCGCGCTGGCATCTTCGACCGAATTCCACTCTCTCGCGCCTACAATGGTATTGGCGGTTTCGAGGGCGGCATCAACGATTGCCTGAATGTCTTTTTTGTGCATGAATGCGTTAACGGCTGCGCGTCCGGCTTTTTTAGCCCCGCGCGCAATCGTTTGCTGAAAGTATGGCGGCCCCGATAAATCCTGTCTGAACGAGACGTTCAGCCCGCAACTCGATGCTAACTGACTGGCAGTCGCTCATATAATAACGGCGGCATCTGTCAGTACAAACTCAGGAAAGCCCTACCTCCAAAATTCCGAATCGATCTTGAGGTGAACAAACGCCGCGCCGGAATGCTTCGGCTTCGATTCCTCAACGCCTTCTTTATATCAAACCGCATATAACTCAATTTGAATCAGGTTATATACATTCCGTCTCAGTTTTTCGTTTTCATCTGGAAGCGTCGCGCCAGGTGTCGTGGTTCAATGTCCTGAGCGGCCAATGTGTTGGCTATTTCGGCCATGTAATAACGGCGCGAGAGTCATTTGTATAGGATGGGCCAAAAGAAAATGAAACAGTCTTCAGAGAGTTTTGCAGGCCACAATATTCCGGGGGAAAAGAATGGAACTGGTTCATAGTCCGCCGCCGTGCTGCTCGCGGCAAGCAACCGTGCCGGAGCAAACGAGCGAAACGACACGCGTCGACGTAGCGTTGTTCAATGGCTTTGCGCTGCCAAAGGTCGCAGCGATCATCGAGATCTTCCAGAAGGCGAACGCGCTCAGCGTCTCTCCGCGATCGGGCTCCGCACGCTATGACGTCTCGCTGCTGTCCGCTTCGGGTGGCCGCATCGCGAGTTCGTCGTCGATGTTCGTCTGGACCGAGGGCGTCGAGTCGCACCGCGGCACGAATGACACGCACCTGCTGTTCATCGCGGGCGGCGCCGGCGTGCAGCAGGCGTGCCGCGACGAACGCCTCGGCAACTGGCTGCGCCGCAGGCATCCGTTCAGCGAGATTGTTCATCCGATCTCCGAAGGACAACTGCTTCTGGAAGCGGCCGGGCTTCCCAGCCGATACTCTCCGCTTCTCTACGGCCGCAATGAAGCGCGCGGCCTTCATCCGGCACTGCCGCTGAGCGAAGCGCCCGATGCGGTGGCGACGGCACTGCGCATTGTCGAAGAGGATCTCGGCTTTGAACTGGCGCGGCGGGTTGCCGAATCGGTCGAGCCGCGGCACGAGACGCCCTTCGACTCGTCCATTACACGCAGCGGGGCGCATCGGGTCAGCGAGAAGATCCTGGCGTCGGCGCGCTGGCTGGATGCGAACGTCGATCGGCCTATCTCGATCGACGATGCCGCGCAAGTCGCGGCAATGAGCGAGCGCAATTTTCTGCGCCGCTTCAAGAGCGAAATTGGCATGACGCCCTCCGAGTATCTGCTTCGTGCGCGTCTGAACATGAGCTGCCGGATGCTCGTTGAATCGCGTTTGCCAATCGACAAGATCGCGCGGCGCTGCGGAATCGGCAGCGGCGGTCAGTTGGCCAAGCTGTTCAGAAAGTATCTGGACACGACACCTACCGACTATCGACTACGCGAAGAAGCGTCTTCAGGCAATTTGTCCTAAGCGCGGATTTCTCAAATCTGCAGGCGGATCGCCGCGCCTCGGCGACAGAGTTGGACCGGCGATCGTTAATGCCGGGTCGGGGCGAGGTCGCCAAACGATTAATAGAAGTCGACGTTATTGGCCGAACCGATGAAGCCGCAAAAGCGTTGGTCGATCCGCTTGCCGCCAGCGCTTCGGTGGTCTTGAAGCAGGTATCGGTGGTGGTTTGAATCGCTCCGTCCCGGCCGTGAGATCGGTGGCTGTGGATCAGGAAACGATGGCGGATGCGATGAACGATGCTATGCCGATCGGCACTAGAAAAATCGTGGACAGTCTCATCCGCTTCATCCATCTGGTTCTCGCAGCCTCCCACGATCCACGCGCCCGACGCGGCTGAAACTCGAGGAATACCAGCCTTTGATAGTGTCGCCTTCCGACCTCCAAGGCGGAGAAGAAGCTGAAGATCAGATAGACGAGGGTCCACGCGAGACAAAATTTGGAAAGAAGCGAAAGAGCGATCACCATATTGCCGTCCGTTTTGCCTAACGATATTTGAAATTCAGATGAGTGGAGACTACAGAGCGACACAGTGAATTTCTTGACAAACGTTTGTCTTTATCCGCCGTCTCGTGTGTGACCTGTAGGCGCGTCTGGCTTGGGGAGCCGGCAAATCGGTGAACCGCGACCGTTTTAGCGGCCGAAGTAAAGCCGGCAACATCCCTCGCGCGACTTGCTATTGAATGTTGATTCGCCGCAGCGTCACTCGCGCAAAGTGGCGAAAGAAGCCCCGCTTTTTGGCTAGAGCAAATGCACGCCGCCTTCCGAAGGTAACGTCGCGCGTCGTGTCACGTGTGCGTTACGAATGGTTTGCGTGAACGCTCGGCGAGCCCGTCACATCTCGGCTTCGAACTTGCGATATACGGAAATTATGTTGGCGAAATCCGCCAGATAAATCTCCTCGCCGGAAGATTCGTGAAGAATGGCACCGATCGAGTGTTAACCATCGTGAGGCGTGCAGGCATGTTTGTCGCCGCTACGCCGTCTATTCTCACTTCCTGATACGCGGATCAATGAAAGTCACCATTATCGGAACCGGATACGTCGGCCTCGTCACGGGCGCGTGCCTGGCAGAGCTGGGCAATGACGTGCTATGCCTCGACGTCAACGAAGCAAAAATCGCGATGCTCAACAACGGCCAGGTGCCGATCTACGAGCCGGGTTTGGCAGACGTGATCGAGCGCAATCGCGAAGCGGGCCGGCTGACGTTCTCGACTGACGTGGCGTTGGCCGCCGCACACGGCGACATCCAGTTCATCGCGGTCGGCACGCCGCCTGACGAGGACGGGTCCGCCGATCTACAGTACGTGCTTGCTGCGGCGAAGGGCATCGGCAAGTACATGAGCGCCTTTAAAGTGATCGTCGACAAATCGACTGTGCCGGTCGGCACCGCCGACAAGGTTCGCGACGCGATTGCAAAAGAACTGACCGCGCGTAATGCCGATTTGCCGTTCGCGGTGGTGTCGAATCCCGAGTTCCTCAAGGAAGGGGCCGCTATCGACGACTTCATGCGACCGGATCGCATCGTCATCGGCTGTGATGACGATGTCTCAGGCTTGCGCGCGCGGAGCCTGCTCGAGCATCTCTATGCGCCGTTCAATCGCAATCACCAGCGCACGCTGTTCATGGACGTGCGCTCGGCCGAATTCACGAAGTATGCAGCGAACGCGATGCTGGCAACACGCATCTCCTTTATGAACGAGATGGCCAATCTCGCGGATTGCGTGGGCGCCGACATTGAAAACGTTCGCCGCGGCATCGGCTCCGATCCACGCATCGGCTATAGCTTCCTGTATGCGGGGTGCGGATACGGCGGCTCGTGCTTTCCGAAAGATGTGCAGGCGCTAATTCGAACCGCCGCGGAATACGACATGGAACTGAATATTCTCGCTTCGGCCGAGTTCGTCAACGAACGTCAGAAGACCGTGCTCTTCAACAAGGTGCGCAAACATTTTGGCGGCGAACTGGCGGGCAAGCGTTTCGCGGTGTGGGGTCTGTCGTTCAAACCGAATACCGACGATATGCGAGAAGCAACGAGCCGCCGCCTGATCGCCGATCTGCTGCGGCACGGTGCGACGTTGAGCGTCTACGATCCGGTCGCGACAGAAGAAGCCCGCCATTGCCTCAGCACGGACCTCAATGCGGAAAGCTTTTCGCGCATCGAATTCTCGCACGACCGTGACGCAGCGCTTGTCGGTGCCGATGCGCTCGTGATCCTCACTGAATGGAAGGAATTTCGCAGCCCCGATTTCGAGCAGATGAAGGTTGCGCTCAACGACACCTTGATCTTCGACGGACGCAATCTGTACGACCCGCATGCGATGAGAGAGGCCGGCTGGGCCTACTACACGATTGGCCGCGACGCCGCGCTTGCAGCAGGTTAAGCGCGACGAGCAATGCGCGTAACGCGTGTCCCGGCTGCATCGTGCCGCCGGTACGCGCATCTTGAATGGCGATGCGATGTTGAGAAAGATGATGAATCTGGCACTGGCGCGTGTTCGTCCCGGCAAGCAGATCGCCAATGAAGTGGGTGGCGTGGATCTGATGCTCTATCTCGCGGAACAGAGCTGGAATGCTCTGCGAGGCACGCTGCTGTCGCTGCGTTGCAAACGGGCGGGCGTGTGCTTTGTCGGCCGGAACGTGCGGCTGCGGTTCGCGAGGAATATCGAAATCGGACGCTACGCCACCATTGGCGACGGCGCGATTCTCAGCGGACTGGGGCGTGATGGTTTGCGGCTTGGTGCACGGGTCAACATCGGCGCGTATTCGAGGCTCATTGTCGGCACGGACGTGGCGCGGCCCGGCAGCCATATTCATATCGACGACGGATGCGGCATCGGCGAGTATTCGAGCGTCGGCGGTTCAGGGGGCGTGTCGATCGGGAAGAACACGATCATCGGTCAGTACTTCAGCGCGCATCCGGAAAATCACAATTTCAAAGATCTGTCGCGGCCGATTCGGGAGCAAGGGACGACTCGCAAGCCGATCGCCATCGAAGAGGATTGCTGGCTGGGCGCACGCGTTACCGTGCTGGGCGGGGTGACAATAGGGCGGGGCAGTGTTATCGCGGCGAGTTCGGTGATCACGCACGACGTGGCGCCGTTTTCGATCGTGGCGGGTATCCCGGGGCGTGTGGTGGGCAGCAGGCGTGGGGATGACCATGACCGCACTTGATATCTTCGTCGTCCTGTACCGATGCGATCCGGAGGCATCCGAAACTCTTGTTTCGTTGAGCCGTATCGATTTCGCCGCGCTTGGAATCGACGTCGAGGTTCATATCTGGGACAACGCGCGCTCAGTGCCTGCGCCGCCGAATCCCAACTTTCTGCCGTTCCTCTGGCGCTATCTGGCTTCTCCGGATAACGAGCCGCTATCGAAGGTGTACAACCTGCTGGTGCGTGAGTCGACGCGTCGGCATGTGGTTATCTTCGATCAGGATTCCAATGTGGGCGCGAATTTCTTCGAAAAACTGACCAACGGCATCGACAAGGTCGAGGCGGACGTATTCGTGCCCGTCATCCGTCACGGCGAGCGTTTGATCAGCCCGGGGCGCTTGCGGTGGATCAAGGGCGAGGCGTTGCGCAGCGTCGCCACGAACGCGATGTTGCCGCGACACTTTACCGCGATGATGAGCGGGCTATGCATCAGTAGCGCCTTGCTTGCACAACTTGCACCGCAGCCGTTTGATGAGCGGCTGCGTCTTTATGGCGTCGACACGCAGTTCTGCCGTGATCTGGCGCGGCACGGTGCGAGGGCTTACCTGCACGACGCGGAACTCGGTCACGATTCAGCGCTGCGCAGCACGACCGACGCGCGAGCGGCCCTGCAACGTCAGATATGGCTATGGCAGTCGTGGCTGCATGTGTTCGACCGTAACCTGCTCGAAGTACTGGCGATACGATGTTATGTGCTGTGGAAGGCCTTGCGAGTGTCGGTTGGTCCGCGCGCGCCGGGAAAGTTCTTTGACGTGATTGCCGAGGTGTTTCGATGAGTGCATCGCTTGCCATTTTGATGGTTCATCAGGGCGCGGAACTGTACGGATCGGATCGGAGTTTCGCGTCGGCGTTGGAGGCGTTGCGTGAACGGCATCCGCAGGCGGTGATCGATGTGGTGTTGCCTGAGCAAGGCCCACTGGTCGAACTGGTTCGGCCGTACGCGACGCGCTGCCTTTTCAATCGACGCGGCATACTGCGCAAGGTCGAACTGAAGGCGCGGCCGTGGCATACGTTGAGCATGCTGCTGGCCGGCTGGCGGGCCTACCGGGATATGTTTGCCTCATACGATGTGTGCTACGTGAACACAGTGGTGTGCGTGGCGGCCATTGCAGCGCTGCGTGGCCGGCGCGGTGGCGCTTATGTCCATGTGCGGGAAATTCCATCGCCCGGCGTGCGTTGGGTGTTCAAGGCGCTATTGCGGTTTTCCGGCGCAACCGTGATGTACAACTCGGGCGCGACGGCTGCTGCGTTCGGGCTGCCTGGAGCCGTGATCTACAACGGCGTTGGTGCGCCGGCCTACATGTCTGAGCCCGGCTATACGGGCGCTCGCGAATTGAGGATTGCGATCATCGGTCGTATCAATCCCTGGAAGGGTCAGCAGTTCGTCCTTGAAGCGCTGCAAACCGTAGGCCGTGCGCTGCCGGTACAGATTCGCATCATCGGCGATGTTTTCCCGGGCTATGAAGCGTTGCTCGACGCTTTGCGCGCGGCAGCCGGCGCATGCGACCAGATCGTCGAGATCGAGGGCTTTACGAATCATCCTGAGGCTCATTTTGCATGGGCCGATTTCGTGCTCGTGCCGTCGATCCTGCCAGAACCGTTTGGAAGGGTGGCGATCGAGAGCTTTGCTGCTGGGCGACCAGTGATCGCGTCCAACGCGGGCGGCTTGCAGGAGATCGTGACAGACGGGGCGACTGGTTTGCTGTTCGCTCCCGGCGACGCGGAGGATCTCGTGCGCGTCTTGCAGCGTGCCGTTGCACTCACTCCGGAGCAGTATGGCGCGATGGCGGAGGCGGCGCGACAGACGTACGAGCGCCGCTTTACAGTGCGTAGCTATATGGACGCGATAGCCGAGCACGTCAGCGCGCCGCACGTGCTGCAACCGGTGCAGCCGCAGCCTTCACCGCATTCCACGGGACAGTCCTGATGACGGGTTCGACGGAAAGAGTGGTGCCGCGGGCGGCGGGCTCGAGCCTGATGCGCAACCTGTCGTATAACATTTTTGGGCAACTACTGCCGCTGATCGTCGCCGCGGTCAGCATTCCGATGTTGATCCGGCACATCGGCAACGACCGTTTCGGCTTGTTGACGATCGCGTGGATGGTGGTGGGCTATTTCAACCTGTTCGATCTCGGGCTGGGGCGAGCCTTGACGAAGCTGGTCGCCGATCGGCTCGGGGCGGCACGGGCCGCCGAGGTGGCGCCGCTTGTCTCGACGGGACTCGTTTTGATGATCGGTCTCGGCACGGTGGGCGCCATCACCGTCGCATTCGCGACTCCCGCACTGACAGCGCTGCTGCGTGTGCCGGCGCAGTATCGCGACGAGACCGTGAACGCATTTTATCTGCTCGCGCTGTCGATTCCCGCCGTGATCCTGACAACTGGGTTGCGTGGTGTACTGGAGGCGTATCAGCGTTTCGACATCACCAATGCGGTGCGGACGCCGCTGGGCCTGTGGACCTTCGGCGGCCCGCTTTGCGTGCTGCCATTTTCCACGCGGCTCGACTGGATTGTCCTGTCGCTCGTGGCTGGACGTCTCGTGTCCGTGTGCGTCTATTGGCATTTCGCGGCACGTCAACTCGGCACGCGGTTAATCGGTGCAGCACCGGATCGCACCGTGTGCAAGGAACTGTTGTCGTTCGGCGGCTGGATGACTGTGTCGAATATCGTCTCGCCGTTGATGGTCTATATGGATCGTTTCTTCATCGGCGCATTGCTGGGCACTTCGGCAGTGGCGTTTTACACGACCCCGTATGAAGTGGTGTTCAAGCTGAACATCGTATCGGAGGGATTGTTCGGCGTGTTGTTTCCTATGATGGCAAGCCGTTTCGTGGTCGACCGCTCGCAGTCCGCCGCGATGCTGACGCTAGGCTCGAAATTGATCGCCGCCTGCCTGTTCCCGCTGGTGCTGGGGATTGTCGCGCTGGCTGAACCATTCCTCGGCTTATGGGTCGGGCCGGCCTTCGCGTTGCATAGCGCGCTGGTAATGCAACTGCTGGCGATCGGACTGTTCGTCAATGGGTTTTCGAAAGTCGCGTTCAACCTGATTCAGGCGCACGGTCGCGCCGACGTCACCGCGAAGCTGCATCTGATCGAATTGCCTGTGTATGTGCTCGCGCTGGTTCTGCTGACGCGTCACGCCGGCATCGTCGGTGCGGCCGCCGGGTGGGCGATGCGGATGCTGCTCGATGCCGGCTTGCTGTACTGGATGAGCGCGCGCGTCGCGCACGTCGGGCCGCGCGCGATACGCGATACCGTGGCGCTCGCGCTTGGAGCCGTTGCGTTGCTGTGCGGCCTGCTATTTGTGCCGATGCTGACTGCGAGAATCGGATTGGCAGCCGTTGCGCTAAGCGTATTTGGCTGGGTTTTCTGGCGCACCGTGATGAATGACGATGATCGCAGTGCGGTGATGCAGATAGCCACGCGGTCGCGGTTGCGATAACGGAGGTAAAGAGGAGACGTGTGGAACGATGCCCGATGCTGCGGCTCGGCGTGGCCGAAACCGCACACCGGGACGTAGGAGCGGCGCTTAACGCTGGGTCACGATCTCGTAACTGGCCGCGAACGGTTGCCCGGCGCCGTTCACCGAAAACGTGATGCGTTCGCCGTCGGTATGTGCTTCGATTGTTGAAATACGTTGCCCGTAAGCGTCCAGTGCATAGACCGATACATGCGCGCGGTGCACGTAGAGCGCGATGTTGGCGGGAATCCGTTCCATTTGCACGGGCGCGCTGACCGCATATAGGTTTGACGATGGCGCATTGCCGGTGTCTGGCGGGATCGTCCACCACGCATCGCGGAAGCCGGTTGATTTGAGCTGTTGTGGACCTTTGGTCGCCGTTCCCATTGTTGAGCCGGGCAATGACAACAGCATCCGTGTGGACTGCATGAGCGGTGCACTGTCGATGCTTGTCAAGAAAGCGGTGGCGAAGCCACGATTGCGCGGAGCTAGGGTCAATTCCAGCATCGAGGAGCGCACCGGCTGGTTTACCGACAGATAGCCGGAGAGTCCTGCGGCGTATGACGAACCAAACACGATCTGGCGCGCGTTCCGGTCATACGACAGGTAGGACGACGATTGCTGCGGGCCGTCTGTCGACTGAACGCCGAAGCGCGCGGCATCGCCGATCTGGATCTGCTTATCCATCGCAATCGAGGATGGCACATTGAAGTGTGTCGAAAGGTAGGAAGCGAGATTGCCCGACACGTTGTTCAGTGCTGCGGTGGTCCTTTCATCGCGCGGCAATGAAATTATCGCGCGGGGCAGCGCGGTTGCGGGGACGCCTTCGCGAAAGTAGCGCGCGCACTGAGCGAACTGCACCAACTTGGTCCAGTCGCCTTTCAGGCTGAAATCCGATGGCGTGGCCGTGTCCCACTGCTGGTCATGCGAATACGAATAAAGGATCAGCCCGTCCCAGTCCTGCGAAAGGGCGAACTGCGTGACAACCGGCAACAGGTCCGAGCCTTGCTGATTTGGCCATGGCTGGTTGAACTCGCTGACGACGAACGGTTTGCCCTGTGCGCGCGCAAAGGCGACATTGAGCAGCGTGTTCTCAAAGGCGTCACCGAGCCAGCTATTCGAAATGCGCCAGTTCGACCAGTCCCATTGACGGGCGGGAAACCAGTAGTGGTCGATATAGAAATGAGCGTCGATATAGTTCGCCGCTGCGTTGACGTCGAAATTGGCGAAGCCACCGTGCTTCCAACGCCCCGAATGAATGATCTGCGTGCCGGAGACTGCCACGCCGTCGCCGGCGACGGCGTGCACCGCCTTGGCGATGCGGGCGATGTAGCGCTGGTCGAGCGAGACGAAGAACTCCGCGGCGTGGCGGGCATCGTCGGGTGCGAGGCCGGTTCGTGCGATCGGCAGCGGCCTGCCTGCCAGTTCATGTGTCTGCTCGTATAGCGCCCACTGTTTGGCCAGTTCGTCGCGATATCGGCCGGTCACGAGCGTGGGCAGGCGTCCTTCTTGCCAGTTGTCGATTAAGGTGGATTCATTGTCGATTTCCACCAGCGCGAGGTTGAATGTATTTCGAAGATCGAGCGCGGCCGCCAGATTCCGTGTGTACTGCTCCTGCCAACGCACCATATCCCCATCGAATATCTGCAACGGTTTGCTTTGCGGCGGAATGGCATCGCCGCTCCTCAAGGCAGGAAAGGTATGGTTGACGTGAAGATTCAGGTCGGCGTAAATGCCGTGCCGGCCGAGTTGGGCAATTAAACGCTTCAACGTCTGTGCGGCACCTTGGTCTAGATCGGGGCGGGAAGCATCGACAAGAATCCCGGCGGGGTACACATCGGCATGATGAGCCGGTTGATCGATCGCATGCAGCCGTACGATGTTGACGCCGAGTGCGGCGAGGCGGCTGGCGAGTGCTTCACCGGCAGCTTGGGAAGGAAAATTGGCGGAAAGCGCGAGACTGACGCCGAAAAAGCGAATCCGTTTATCGTCTGCCGAGCCGGCTTTGAGGTCCGCGCCGACTGTGTAGAAATGTCCGTCTTTGACGAACACGCGATCCTCGGGACCGAGCGCTGGTTGGGGCGACGTCGCGACGGACTGTGCGCCGGCTAGGGCCGGCCCGGCGGAGCGGGTGGACGCGAGGGTAGCGCCGGGCATTGTCTCGTACCAGATCGCCTTGGGCGCCGGTGATGACGAACACGCGAGCACAGAGCCGAGCACAAGCAACGTGCAGCCCCGCGCGACAAGCCGGTTCGATCGCCTGTTCATCGTTCGAGCGGCGCTAATCCCGGCGCTCCGTGGTTCAACGTAGGCGCGCGCTTGGGCGAGGCATTCCGTAATCCATAGGCTACTTGAAACATAAAGATTTGCAGTAGGTAGAGGTGAGAGAGGCCGGTCGAGTAGTGAAAGCCAAACACATAGAGCTGCGCACAGAAAAAACCAATCGTGCCGACGGCAAAAGCATAGGCAGTGCGGTCGCTTTTCAGTTCGGCACGATGACGGACCCTCAAATGGGCGAGGGCGTCGATCAACGGGCTGAACATGAGCCATGCATAACCGATCGATGCGATGCCGAACACCATCAGAACCGAGATGTACCAGGAGTCCTTGTAAGTTTCGCCGTTGTTTGTGATCGCGCCGAGGCCATAGCCCTCCGGTCTGAACGCGGACGGCACCGACGCGTACTGCGCAAGCCGACCGACCGACGACGCGTCGAGATCAGCTTTGCTGACGATAATTAAAGCAAATGACAGGAGCAAAATGACAACCGGCGCGATAGCCAGTTTGCGAAACGATCTTGTTCCGAAGAAATGGACTTGGGTTGCGCAAAGCAGCGCGACCGCAAAGACGATCCAGCCGATCCGGACATTCGCCACGATTTCTCCGCCCGCCAGCAGAATCGAAATCAGTGAAAAATGAAGGCGTCCGGAGAAGCTACGACTGGTATAAATCGAAATCACCGCATAGGTCAACGCGAGTGCATTGAACAGGCTGTACTCGATTGCTGAGATAAAAAATCCGGTTGCTCTCAGTTCGTCGCCACGCATGAACTGGTATTGCAGCAGGTGCGTGTCCGTATTGATGCTTTCCTTGGCCTGGGCGACGAAGTCGTAGTACCAGAGCTTGGTGAAATCGCCGGAGAAGGTCAAATTCTCGTAAATGGCATAAACGGACATGACGCATGCCATTGACAGTAGCAGTCGCATCAGCGTACGTGCGGAGGCTCGCCTTGCGAGGCCGGACGACGTCAGCAGCACAGCGAGCAGGATCGGGACAAAGTAGCGACGCCATTGCTGAATGGCTTCGCCGAGCCCGCTGCGTGTCAAACCGACCGCGAAGCCGAGCGCCGACAGCACGAGGATCACGCAGACGATTCGCGCCGTATCGCTCGACAGCGAGAGCCGGTTATGCTGGTTGCTGCGCATCAGGTTGAGCAGCAGCAGGCCGGAGATGAAAATCTCCTTCCACGCCTTTGAGACGACCAGCAACGTGGGGCTGAGGGTATCGCTCAGCGGCACGAATACCAGATCGTTGACGGTAACGAAGAATACCGTGATGTAGAAGACGTAGTGGCGTTGTTTCGTGAACAGCAGACACACACATCCCGTGTATAGCGATAGAAAGAAGAGCGTTAACAGCGTATCCAAAGCGGCCTCGAGGTTGATCGTCATGGGCGCGTCAGCGTCATATCCGGCGCTGCGCGTTATACCTCGGTCTCCAGCCGGTCTTGGCCTGCCGCATTGCTGGCACGTTGCGCGGCAAGGGTCGCTGGCATGAGCGTGTCGGGCGCGGCCTCGCGTTGCGCCGTTCCCAAGGCCGGCCGGGGAGTCTTGTTCGGCAGGCGCGTCGCGCCCTTGTCCAGATGCCGATACAACAACGCCTCATACTGAGCCAGCACGCTATCCCAACGAAACGAACTCTCAAACCGATGCGTGCTCGCCTCGCCCATCGCCCGAGCCGTAGCGGGATCGCCTAGCAATGCCGAGATGTGCATATCGCAGTCCGCCTCCGTGGCGAAGAACCGCGCGTCGGGCCCCGCTACCCACCGATTGAATACGTTGTCATGCGCAATCACCGCGCTCCCGGCGCCAAGCGCTTCGACGAGAGACGGATTCGTGCCGCCCACGCGATGCCCATGCAGATAGAAATGGGCATGCCGCCGTAGCGACCGCACGGCCGATTGATCATAGATCGCACCGGGAAACATGACCTCGTCGCTTGCCGCTTCCAACACGTCGCGATGGTAGCTATGGACTTCAGGATCGTATTTTCCCAACACGACGAGTTTGGCCTGGCGTGGCCTGCGCGAAAAGGCGGTGACGATTTCCAGCACCGAGTTCTCCGGCTCAGGACGTGCGATCACGAGCCCGTAGAAAGTGTCTTCGAGCCCATGCTCCTTGAGGGGCGCAAGACTGGCCGCGCCGACCGGATCCGCGCCATATGGAATCGTCGTGATCTTCCTGCGATTGACGCGCGTTGCCAGGTGCGCTGCGATGGCAGGGTGATCAGCGATCAAATGATTGCCCGTCCAGCACCCGACGCGCTCGTTGAGCCACAGCCACACACGCTCATGGAATTTCCACTTCTCGCGCCGCCACTCGAGCCCATCCATGTTGATCAGGTTCGTAATGCCGTGCCAACGCAAATACGTGCAGAAGACGGCGGTGTTATAGCCGAGCGTCAGCACGAGCTCGGGCTTGCGTTCGGTCGTGTCGCGAACCGACTTCCAGTCGAATTCCATCGTGCCCATTGCGCCCTCGCGCGTGACGGGGACGATGATCCGATTTATGCCGCGCCATATGTCCTCGATGGTCTCAGTCTGGCCAGCTTCGCCCTGGCAATACACGGTCACTTTCCAGTCCCGCTGCGTGAGATAAAGCGCAAGCCTCTCGGCAAATGTTTCGAAACCACCGTGGCGCGCCGGAATACCTCGCGTACCCAAAATGAAAAGTTGCCTGACTGGCATATCGTTCGATCCCGTCGTGATTCGCGCGCCGATAATGCGCTGAACAAAAGCTACCAATGCGATAGCGTAGGGCAACAGGCATGGTGAAATCGGTCACTGTCGTCGTCGAATCCGCCAAAGTGATAGGCGCGACTTCTTTGTAGAACCATAATGGGCCAATACGGTCAGCGCACGCCCACATGTCCTTGGACGATGTCGGAATGCGCCAACGATTTGACCGAATCGGCTACTTCAACGCTCCTAACATAGCGTTCCTCTAGCCGCGCTTTTTCGTGCGGTGCGTCACTGCGTGAGTGACACAGGACCAGTGTCGGAATAGGACCTATGCAGGACCGACTATGGCCGTTATCTGTCTTCACTTCTTTCTACGGTTTCGCCATGCCAATCAACGTAAAGCACACTGCCATTCACGATGTGAAGCTAATCGAACCGAAGATTTTCGGCGACGCGCGCGGCGCCTTCTTCGAAAGCTTCAATCAGAACGAGTTCGAAGAAAAAGTTGCTCGTGGCTTCCGGTTCGTGCAGGACAACCATTCAGTGTCGGCGCGCCATGTGCTGCGCGGTCTGCACTATCAGATCCAGCATCCGCAGGGCAAGCTGGTGCGAGTGGTGGTCGGTGAAGTGTTCGATGTTGCCGTCGATCTGCGCCGCTGGTCGCCCACCTTCGGGCGCTGGGTCGGCGCGCGCGTGTCGGCTGCTAACGGGCACCAACTCTGGATTCCGCCGGGTTTCGCGCACGGTTTCGTGGTGCTGTCCGATGTTGCCGAAGTTCTTTACAGGACGACCGACTATTACTCCCCCGACCACGAACGCACGCTGTTGTGGAACGACCCGGATATCGGCATCGAGTGGGGTGTCGACGGCACGCCGCTAGTCGCGCCGAAGGATGCGGCGGGCGTTCTCTTCAGTTCAGCGGAAGTTTATTGACGTGGGCCGATGCGAGGCATGCAGGTGAAAACCATCCGGAATCGTGACGCCTGCACCGGCAGCGGTGCGACGGCTCAAGTAGTCAAGGATCGACAATTGAATAAAAGAAATGCTTTCATTCATGGGCCGTTCAAGGCGCGCCTCGCGAATCGGGCCAACGCCACGCTCGGTTTCTCACTGGCACTTCTGGCCACGCTCAGCGGTTGCGCTCTGGCGCCCGGGTCTTACATGGGCGCCCCTCCCGCACAAACCGCCAACGCACAGTCCGGTTCAGAGCCGCAGGTGACCGAAGTGGTGCAGGACGGCATCACGTTTCGTCTGCATTCACTCAACGGCGACCTGATTGCGCGTCTGTCGTCGCAGCCGGATGGTGTGGTACCGACTTCGTTGCGCTTGCCGGCGGGTACGCCTTCGGCATACCGCGTTCGCAGCGGCGATTCGTTGCGGGTGATCGTGTGGGATCGGCCGGAACTGAACAACCCCGGGTTTTCGGCGTTGAATACATCGATCGTCTCGATCGGCGGGACGGAGAGTGCAAGTGTGCCGTCAGCGACCGCGGGAGGTAACCTCGATCCCGTGGGCCGCGTCGTGCAGCCGGACGGCTCGATCTACTTCCCATACATCGGGAAGGTGAAGGTCGCCGGCGAGACGATCGATGCGATTCGCGCCGATCTCACCAGCCGGCTGAACAAAGTCGTGAAAAACCCGCAACTCGATGTGACTGTCTCGTCGTATCGCAGCCAGAAAATATATGTGTCGGGCGCGGTGAGGGCCCCAGGCTCGCTGGCCTTGACCGATACGCCGGAGACGGTCGCCGATGCCATCTCGGGCGCCGGGGGGTATAGCGCGGGTGCGGACCTTGCAGGGGCGACGCTCAATCGGGGCGGCAAAGTATTTCCGCTCGACCTGTACGCGTTTTTCTACAACGGCGATCTTTCGCAAAACGTGCTTCTCAAGGACGGTGACGTCGTCAACGTGCCAGAGCGCCGCTTCAAGAAGGTGTTCGTACTCGGCGAGGTCACGAAGCCCGTATCGCAGGTGATGCCGGTCGGGGTCCTCACTTTGTCTGAAGCGATCTCGGACGCCGGCGGCCTCAATCAGTTGTCGGCCAATGCATCGCAAGTCTACGTATTCCGGCAGGGACCCAACCGCACAGTGGACGTGTTCCATCTCGACGCGACCTCGCCGGGCATGCTGGTGCTGGCCGATCAATTTCTCCTGCAACCACGCGACGTGATCTTCGTCGATGCCGCGCACGTAACCCGCTTCTATCGCGTGGTTTCGCAGATTTTGCCGTTCGCGAGCGCCCTGTACCTTGGAGCCGAGGCCTTCAAGTAACGCGCGCGACGATCATGAACGACTGACGGAGGCCATGTTGAATCTGCTGCTGATCTGCTATGCGAACGTGTGCCGGAGCCCCATGGCCGAGTGCGTGTTCCGCGAGGCGTTGTCCGATGCGTCGGGCGCATCTATCCAGTCAGCGGGACTGGAAGCGCTGAGCGGAGTGCCGATCCATCCGATTGCACAAAAGGTTTTGACCGCAAAAGGCTACGCGGTCCCCGCCGACTCTTCCTCGATGCGTTTGGCGTCGCCGATGCTGCACTGGGCCAACCTCGTACTCGTCATGGAGATGTCCCAGCGGCGCGAAGTGCTCAGACGCTATCCGTTCGCCGCCGGCAAGGTCTGGACGCTGGGTCACTGGCTCGGCCGCGAAGTTCACGACCCGGTCGGCGGCGACGAAGCGCTGTTCGATGAGTCGTTGACGCTCATCGAGCGCAGTGCGAATAGCTGGCTGCCCGCGCTCACCATGCAACCTGCCCTATGAAGGCGACATTTACCATGAAGTCAGAATCGACTTTGCATAACATGCCGGTCCCTAACATGGCGCCCAATCAGGTGGATGAGGACGTAAGCCTTCTGATGCTCTGGCATAACGTCCGGAGCCATGCGCGGCTGTTCGCGGGCGTGGCTGCGGGGATCGCCGCTCTGGCGGTGCTCTACATACTGGTCGCGGCACCGGTGTACAAAGCAAACGCACTCATTCAGGTCGATGAACAACAGGGCTCCGCGCTCGGCGCGCTGTCGGATGTTGCCAGTGCGCTCAGCCTGAACAAGCCGATCGACGGCGAACTCGACATTCTCTCTTCGCGCGCCGTGTTGGGACCCGCCATCGATGCCACGCAGGCGCGGACCACCATAGCCGTGGCCAACCGCGTACCGCTGCTGGGGCGTCTCTATGGACGCTTCGCCACGCCGCCAGATGGCGTGGCCGATGCGCCGCTGGGGCTCACGCAGTTTGCGTGGGGCGGTGAGCGCATGGAACTGACCGTCTTCGAGGTGCCGAATACGCTCTACGGCGAGAAGTTCCGTTTGCAGGTTCAGGCTGGCGATCGCTGGACCCTCGAAGATCGCGATGGCGTGAACGTGGCGTCGGGGCGCGTCGGTCAACGCGTGGAATTCACAGTGCAAAGCGACTATGGCCCCGGCAAAGGCGTTATCGAGGTGCGTTCCTTGCGCGGTCGTCCCGGCACGTCGTTCAAGCTGATTGAAGCGTCGCTCCAGGACACGATCGAGTCAATATCCAAGCGCATGAAGGTGGAGGAAACGACAAAGGAATCGTCGATGATCGCGCTCTCCGTCAAGAACAGCGACCCGGAACGGGCCGCGCGCTTTGCCAATGAGGTTGCACGCGCTTACGTGGCGCTGAACATCCGCCATCGTGCGGAACAGTCGCGCTTGAGCCTGCAATTCCTCAACCGCAAGCTGCCTGCGTTTCGCGAGGAACTGGAGCAGTCCGAGGACCGCTTGAACGCCTATCGCATCCGCACGAAAACGATCGACGTCGAGCAGCAGACGGAGGCGCTGCTCACGCGCGCCGTGGATCTGACGAAACAGAAGACGCTGGTCGATCTTAACCTGCAGGCGACACGCGAGCAGTTCCGTGCGGGCCATCCGGCTGTCCAGACGCTGCAGGCTCAGTCCGCGGCGCTCGATCAAGGGCTGCATGAGATCGAAAAGCAGGTGCAGGCGTTGCCTTCGACGCAACAGGACTATCTGCGTCTTGCGCGTGACGTGGCGGTGAATACGCAGCTTTACACGGCGCTGGTAGCGAACGGACAGCAGCTCGAGGTCGCCGAGGCTGGCACCACGGGTAACGTGTCCATTATCGATCTGGCGGTTCCGCCCGAGTCAATGGACTGGCCGAAGGTTCCGGTTGTGATCGGTGGCGGCGTATTCGGCGGATTGCTGATCGCGTTCGTCCTGGTGCAGGCGCTGGCTGCGATCAAGGACGCGCTGCATGATCCGCTCGAGGCGGAGCGCGTGGGACAAGTGCCGATCTTCGCGGTGGTTCCGTCCAGCTCCGCCGAGTTGGAGACCGCCAAGGAAAATCACAAAGGCGGCAAGGGGGTGATGGCGCTGCTTGCGGGTAAGGACACGTCCGATCCGAGCGTGGAAGCCCTGCGTTCCCTGAGAACCACGCTCAAGTTCGCGCTGCTTGGCAAGGAGGGCGGCTCGATTCTGTTCACAGGGCCGACGCAAGGTGTCGGCAAGACGTTCGTCGCGGCGAACTTCGCCTATCTGTTGGCAATGAAGGGGCTGCGTGTGCTGATCGTGGATGCCGACATGCGGCGCTCGGGACTCAAGCGGTATTTCTCGCTGGCGCCTTCGCACGCCGGACTGGCGAATGTTTTGGCGGGCGACGTGACGCTCGATGGCGCGATTGTCAAGACCGGCCACGACGGATTCGATCTTTTGCCTGCAGGTGGCGTGCTACCGCCCAATCCTGGTGAGTTGCTCGAGCGGCCCGCATTCGCAACCCTCCTGAAAGACGCCGAAGCGCGCTATGACTACGTGATCATCGATTCGCCGCCGGTTCTGCCGGTTAGCGACGCGGTGACACTCTCACAGGTCTGCGGCGCGGTGTTCGTGGTGTCGCGCGCCAACTTGACGAGCCGGCATCAACTGGTCGAAACGATGAACCGTTTGAACCAATCGGGCACCAAGGTTACGGGGCAGGTGTTCAACGGCTTTCACGCGACACGCTACGGCTACGGCTACGGTTACCGCTATCGATACAGTAACTGAGGCCCGGTAAAGAAACGACTGCGACAGTGTCACGCGTGTGCTGCGTCCGGCTTCGCTTGAGCGGGAAACACGCGCCTGCGGCACAAGGTCGAGCAGACGCTGCAAGTTCGAAAAAATCTCGCCGCTCGAATGATGTGGTTAGCGTTCCGGATGTTGATGGGAAACGCATAAAAACCAGATTTCCTTGAACGGTCAAGATGTGGCTTCATTCGGCCACCATGGTACTTCGGTGGTTCTCCTTTCGTAACATGAACTACTTGAACGATGGCGTCGGTGTTCCGCTGTCGTGGCGTTCGTTCGCACGAGACCGCCGCAGCAGATATCGGACGCAGTCTACCCAACACTGACACAGTGAAAACAATAGGCATCGCACTATTTGATGGCTTTGCGCTCCCAGAGATCGCTTGCATCATGGAGGTGTTCCAGCGCGCGAACGAAATCGCCAGATCCGATCAACGTAACTCGGCGCACTTCGACGTTTGCCTGCTTTCTACCATCGGCGGGCGCATCGCGAGCTCGTCCTCTGTCTTCGTCTGGACGAGGAGCCTCGAAGCGCGACAGTACCCGGACGGCTTCCATGCGCTCTTCGTCGCGGGCGGTGCGGATTTGAATCAGGCGTTGCACGACGCGGAACTGCTCGCATGGCTGCGCCGTATATGTCCGATCACGGAACACGTGTTTCCGGTCGGCGAAGGGGGTTTGCTGCTGAAGGCGGCGGGATGCGGGCGTTATGCCGCGAGTGAATCGGCTGGCGACAAAGCGTCTTATCGTGGATCGGAAGGCAGGATCACGCTGGCGCCGCCGCACGGTGTCATGCCGAATTCGCTGCGCGCCGCACTGGCGATGATCCAGGAAGAGTTGGGGGCGCATGCGACCCGTCAGATCACGGACCTCGTGTCGCCGGCCGCGCCAAATCAGTTCGCCGACATCGTCCACCGCAATGCGACGCGCAAGGTCAGCGAAAACATTCAGGCCTCGGCCCGTTGGCTCGAAGAGAACGGGCACCGGCAGGTAAGCATCGACGAAGCGGCGCGGATCGCCGCAATGAGCGAGCGGCATTTTTTGCGGCGCTTCAAGGCTGAGTTTGGCGTGACGCCTTCCGATTATCTGCTCTACGTTCGGCTCGACATGTCATGCCGGCTGCTGGCGGAAACGACGTTGCCAGTCGACAAGATTGCGCGGCGTTGTGGCATCGGCAGCGGTGGGCGACTCGCGAAGCTGTTTCGTAAACACCTGGGCAAGACACCAACCGACTATCGCGCCAACCATCGACCGGCATTTCGACCCAATTAAGCCAATGTTCCTCGGGGGTTCATCATGTTCTCCGTTATCCTGAACCTGACCTATCTCGCGTTCGCCGCCATCGGCGCGTCGCTGGTGGCAAAGGCTGCATTCGTCAAATTGGCGAAGCTGGGCGGCGGCGCGCCGCGCGATCGTTCGCCGGTCGCGATCGCTCTCGGTCCCGCTTCGGCCACGCTGTTTGAGCATGTGCTCGCGTCCTCGGCGGGACCCTACTCGCCCGCGATCGTGTACGACGAGCACGCGCCGGAAGCGGGCGTCATCGCCGGTTTGCCACTCGTCTGCTCGCTTGAAACGCTGGGTGCCCAGATGCGGCGGCGTGGCATCGGTGAACTGTGGCTGCTCGGCTATCCCATGCGCCAGCCGTCAATCGAATGCTATGTTCGCGAGTTCCGGCATGATTTCGTCAACATTCGTCTGATACCGGACCTGCGCGAGTTTGCGCTCGCGAAGCCGGCTTTCGTCGACGTGCACGGCTTGCCGGCGATCAATCTGGTGGCCTCGCCCTTGACGCCGGGCGCCGAGTGGCCCAAGCGTCTATTTGATTGCCTGTTCGCCGCACTCGTACTGCTGTCGATCTCGCCCTTGCTGGCGGTGATCGCGATTGCCGTACGTTTTTCTTCACCTGGCCCGATCCTGTTCCGTCAGATGCGCAAAGGCGTGGGTGGCCGCGAATTTGCGATCTACAAGTTCCGCACGATGCGCCAGCACGTCGAGGAAACCGGCCGCTTGACGCAGGCGCGCCGCGGCGACTCGCGCATCACCCGGGTTGGTGCATTCCTGCGCAAGACGAGTCTCGACGAGCTGCCGCAGTTCGTCAACGTGCTCAAAGGACAGATGTCGGTAGTGGGACCGCGGCCGCATGCAGTCGAGCACGACGAGTTGTACAAGGATCTCGTCGACGACTATATGTACCGGTATCGCATCAAACCGGGGATCACCGGATGGGCGCAAATCAACGGCTTGCGTGGCGAAACCGATCGCGTGGAGAAGATGGCAGCGCGCGTGATGTTCGACCTCTACTACATCCAGAACTGGAGCTTCTGGCTGGACCTCAAGATCATCGGCATTACGATGCTCAAAGGCTTTTTCGGCAAGACCGCTTATTGAGTCCGCGTATGACGACGGCGTCTACCGTTTTTAATTGAGACCGCACATGACAACTTCTGCAAAGTACCTTCGGCACTGCGTGTTCGTTTCGGCGTGGCTTGCGATGCTTAGCGCTCCCGGCGTACTTCATGCGCAGCTAATGAGCGACTCTGAGGGGCTGCGCTCGGCGTTTAGGTCATCGCTTTTGCAAACGACACAACAGAAGCATCGCCGACACACGTCGTCCGATCCGTACATGGCGCTCATCGAGCAGAGCGATCCGACGCGGCGGTTGCGGGTGATCACCCAGAACTCGGACCCGCTGTCGCAAACAATGCGGATCACACCATCACAAATCGCATTGGCGGGCAGCGCCGGGTTGAGCCTCGGCGCCGCGGGCGCGCTTTCAAATCGGATGGTTCGTGGGAGCGGCGCTGGCGCGTTGAGCGGCATGATGCCCATGCCGGGTGCCGCGCCGTCGTTCGGCGTGGGCGCCGCGTCGCTTTCGCCCGCAGCCATGGCGGGAGCATTGAGCGCCGGTTGCTCAGTGTCCGTGCCGAGTATGGCGATGACGCTGCCAGGCTCGGGTCCGTGTCGCTGATCCGCACTCGCCGACCTGACCATTCACGCCAGTCAGCAGGATAGTCGCGGGTTTCCGTGTAGTCATTCAGCCATCCTCACGCGAAATGCTCGGCATCGGCCAACCGCTTGCCCGCCGCATCCTTCGCGGCCAGCAACGGCTCGGCGTCGATCGGCCACTCGATGCCGATCGCCGGATCGTTCCAGACGATGCTGCGCTCGTGCTCGGGGAACCAGTAGTCGGTGGTCTTGTAGAGAAACTGCGCGGACTCCGACAACACCACGAAACCGTGCGCGAAACCCGGCGGCACCCACAGTTGCCGGTGGTTGTCCACCGAGAGCGTCACGCCCACCCACTTGCCGAAATTCGGCGAGCTCCTGCGGATGTCGACGGCCACGTCGAACACCTCGCCTTCCACCACGCGCACGAGCTTGCCCTGCGCATGCTGGATCTGGTAGTGCAGCCCGCGCAACACACCCTTCGCCGAGCGCGAATGGTTGTCCTGCACGAACGTCACGCCGGCTTCCACGTGTTCGGCAAACTCCAGCGCATTAAAGCTCTCGTAGAAATAGCCGCGCGCATCACCGAACACCTTCGGCTCGATGATCTTCACTTCAGGCAGCGCCGTAGCGGTTACTTGGATGGCCATGCGACTTGATCCGTAAGAATGTTTTGCAGATATTGCCCGTAGGCGTTCTTCGCGAGCGGCCTGGCGAGCGTCAGCAACTGCTCGCCGTCGATCCACTGCTGGCGGTAGGCAATCTCCTCCGGACAGGCGACCACGAGGCCCTGGCGCTTCTGCAGCGTCGCGATGAAGGTTGCGGCCTCGATCAGCGAATCGTGCGTGCCGGTGTCGAGCCACGCATAGCCGCGCCCCATGATTTCGACATTGAGCGCGGCGTCCGCCAGATAACGCGAGTTGACATCGGTGATTTCAAGCTCGCCGCGCGGCGACGGCTTGATGTCCGCGGCGATATCGCACACCCGCCTGTCGTAGAAGTAGAGACCCGTAACCGCGTAGTTCGAGCGCG
The DNA here is from genome assembly GCF_900142195.1 of Paraburkholderia terricola. Taxonomy (GTDB): domain Bacteria; phylum Pseudomonadota; class Gammaproteobacteria; order Burkholderiales; family Burkholderiaceae; genus Paraburkholderia; species Paraburkholderia terricola. The sequence continues at coordinate 174,070 of NZ_FRAB01000010.1, read as the reverse complement.
GCTTGAGCGGCTTCTCCTCGATCGAGAGCGCGCGGAACTGCTTGTCGAATTCGACCACGCCGTATCGCTCGGGATCGTGCACGTGATACGCGAATACGGTCGCGCCATGATCCTGCTGATCGGCGCGCTCCAGCTGCTTCGCGAGATCGTGGCCGTAGAAAATGTTGTCGCCGAGAATCAGCGCCGACGGATCGTTGCCCACGAAATCACGGCCGATGATGAACGCCTGCGCGAGGCCGTCCGGCGAAGGCTGAACCGCGTACTGGATGTTCATGCCCCACTGGCTGCCGTCGCCGAGCATGGCTTCGAAGCGCGGCGTGTCCTGCGGCGTGGAGATGATCAGCACGTCGCGGATGCCCGCCACCATCAGCGTGGACAGCGGGTAGTAGATCATCGGCTTGTCGTACACCGGCAGCAGCTGCTTGGAAACGACGTGCGTGATCGGATACAGGCGTGTGCCCGATCCGCCCGCGAGAATAATGCCTTTGCGCGCCATTGCCGTGCCCTTACGCGCGCTGCGCGTAGTTGGTTTCAACCCACTTGCGGTATTCACCCGACGCCACTTCGTCGGACCACTCCTGATTGTCCAGATACCACTGAACCGTTTTGGCGAGGCCCGTCTCGAACGTTTCCGCCGGCTTCCAGCCGAGTTCGCGCTCGAGCTTGCGGGCGTCGATCGCATAACGGCGGTCGTGGCCGGGACGATCCTTCACATAGGTGATCTGGTCGCGATACGAGCCGCCCGCCTTCGGACGCAGTCGATCGAGCAGGTCGCACAACGTGTGCACCACGTCGAGATTCTTCTTCTCGTTCCAGCCGCCGATGTTGTACGTCTCCCCCGGCGTGCCGCGCGCGAGCACTTCGCGGATCGCGCTGCAATGGTCGCCGACGTACAGCCAGTCGCGCACGTTCTGGCCGTCGCCGTACACCGGCAGGGGCTTGCCGCCGAGCGCGTTGGCGATCATCAGCGGGATCAGCTTCTCGGGGAACTGGTACGGACCGTAGTTGTTCGAGCAGTTCGTGGTGAGCACCGGCAGACCATACGTGTGATGGTAGGCGCGCACCAGATGGTCGGAACCGGCCTTGGTCGCCGAGTACGGGCTATTCGGCGCGTACGGCGTGGTTTCGGAGAATTGCGGATCGGTGGCGGAGAGCGAGCCGAACACTTCGTCGGTGGAGACGTGCAGGAAACGGAAGGCGGCCTTCTCATCGCCGGCCAGCGAGTTCCAGTAGCTGCGGGCGGCTTCGAGCAACGTGAACGTGCCGACCACGTTGGTCTGCACGAAATCAGCGGGGCCGTGAATCGAACGGTCCACATGGCTTTCGGCGGCGAAGTGCAGCACGGCACGCGGCTTGTGTTCGGCAAAGAGCGCGTCGAGCGCGGCGCGATCGCAGATGTCCGCGCGCACGAAGACATGTTTGGGATTGCCCTGTTGCGACTTGAGCGTACCCAGATTGCCGGCGTAGGTCAGCTTGTCTACATTCAGCACCGCTTCGTCCGACGCGTTGAGCCAGTCGAGCACGAAATTGGCGCCGATAAAGCCGGCACCGCCCGTTACCAGGATCATGAGGCTTCCTTTGGACGCTTACGTCCGTATTCGTTTGCTTCTCTGGAACGTCTTGGCATGACTTGTTCACCGATTAAAAAAGCGCTTCGAGGTAGCTACTCTGCGTTTGGAGTTCGATATTCAAGCTGAAGCGCTAATGCACAAAAGTAGCTCGTTGCTGCCCACGGTGATGCAGGGCGGAATCCGCCGTATCCCTATGTGGCTGCTCGTTGAGCATGCATCATTACCAATCGATAGTCACTGTAGGGAGATGTGGCGAAGAACGACCAGATAATTTCATTTTTCGACAACGCCGGATTGAACTGCCCAGGTTCTTGGAAAGCTGTCAACGCTCAAGGGTATGGAATCACGAAGGTTGCATGCACCGTCTGAACTGGCGTCTACTGGGCATATATCGGCCGGCTCGGCATTCTTATCATCACGCTTTCCTATCTCCGCCAAAGTGTTGGCGTATCAAGCCGCAAAAATCGGAGTTCGGCATGAGGTGTGTAGGATTGGTCAACCGTAAAAAACTAATAGAGACAGTTGGAACAATAGACTAGTCTTCGATGGACAGTTTGATGAAAAACTATTCGAGAGACTATCGTCGCTATGCGACGCAGCCTCGCGGCTTGACTGACGAACACACCGTTAGGCGTGTCGGACTTACGCTATTTAACGGCTTTTCGTTACCGGAAACCGCCTTGGTATTGGAAGCTTTCCATTGTGCGAATGCGATCATCAAGGCTGATGGAATCGATGGGTTGCGCTTCGATGTCTATCTGTTATCGGTTGCGGGAGGCAAAATTGCCAGTTCGTCAGCGGTCTCGGTGTGGACCGACAGTGTCGATTCGCATGTTCAGGCAGGCGATTTTTACGCACTGTTTGTCGCTGATGGCGCGGGCGTACAAAATGCGCAACAGGATGACCGCCTGATCACCTGGTTGCAGAGAGTCCATTCTCGTAGCGAACGAATATTCTCCATCTCTGGGGGACTGCAACTCCAAGCCGCAGGTTTCCACCCAGGCGACAGCGACCCACTCCAAGCCGCGCTCTCATTAATTGGGAATGATCTCGGCGTTGAAGCCGCGCGTCAAATCGCCCAGCGACTCGAGCAGCGGCTCGAGGACCAGTCGCTCGCTATAGTACGCAAAGATACCTCGATCATTGTCAGTGACCAGATCCGGGCATCGGCGCGCTGGTTGGAAATGAACGCCTACCGTCCGATTGCAATGGAAGAGGTCGCCCAGGTAGCCTCGATGAGCGAACGGAACTTCTTGCGGCGCTTCAAACTGGAAATGGGCAAGACACCTTCGGACTATCTCCTGTTGGTGCGCTTATCCAGATGCTGCCATCTACTCGCCGAAACGGATCTACCGGTCGACAAGGTCGCGCGGCGTTGTGGAATCAGCAGCGGCGGCCGTCTCTCCAAGGTTCTGCGCAAACATCTCGGCGTAACGCCCATTGAATACCGCGCAAGCAGGCGCAAATCAACTGATTCGAAATGACCTCTCTTTCCGTTCAGGGTATGCCGGCTAATGGTGAACCGCCCGGCATGCGGCGCTTAAATGACTTCCATCGGATTAATTGCCGCTGCACTGCATAGCGCATCCTCTTGTCGAGATTTGAAATTACTTAACAATTTCAAAAATCGCATTCGGGTAGACTTGCCCGCGCGACGCGCATTCATCCTGATGGGCGTTACCCGTCAATCAGCCGACTGGTCCCTCATTAACACCTGTCTTCGCTACGCTGGGCGAACCTACCTGCCCATTCGCTTACATGAGAATCGCCGTCCTCGAACCCGATATTGTGGCGCTAGATCATGCGCTCGAAGTACTGTCATCCGCAGGGCATTTCCCTTTCGGTGCGCTATGCGACAAAACGCTTCGGGTACTACTCGCAGAAGTGTCTGTCGATCTGGTCATACTCGATTGGGCGAATCCAGATGCGCTCCGATACGATACTTTGCGCGTTCTGTGCGGGCATGAACCCGCGATACCCGTCATTCTGTGCGCGATGCCTCATACACAGCAGCACGTGATTAACGCCGGGCTAATGAGTGGCGCGAACGTCTGCCTGGAAAAGCCGATCGGCGGCGCGCGGTCGCTTGCGCACATTCATGCGTTGGGACTCATCGGGCGGTCGTTTCTTCCACAGTCCTGTTCCGCACAACCCGCGTATCAGCATTAAATGACATGCCGGCATGCGCAAAAAAAGGCCGACACAAAGTGTCGGCCGAAAAACCTCCGGCTTTTCCGAGGTCATTGCCGGAAGCCAAAGAAGATATTCGCCGATAACCGCTACGTGAATCCGACATCCTGTTGTACCACCCCGCCAAAGTGAATTGCCGAGGCGCCTTATCCCCTGTATCGGCTGTCAGGTTGCGCTCGATTTGCCTGGGAATGAGAGCGTGACATGGGCCATGCAGGCGCTGTAGACCTCGACGACGGCAGGCGATTTATAGTCGAGGCGAGGATAATCGGCAAACGCGTCTGCCAAGGCTTTAACGTCAAATCGTATCTTCGACACTCGTATCACATGCGCCGCCAGTTCTTGTGCCCTGCTGGCCAGCGCTACGCGCTGCAGCAGATTCAACTCGCCGTTGACATGCATCCATAGATGCGTTGATTCGACCACGTGCTGCGTCGTGAGCCACTTTCCAATCAGACGATGCCTCAGCAATTGAGACACCACCAGATAGGTCAGCAGATCGACGCGCGCATTAATGTCGGGATAACTTGACCAGGGCATCGGAAATGTGGAGAGAGGCGAAGTTCCGCGCGTTGCGCACGACGAGCATTCTTAGGCTGGAAGAGCGCACAAAAATGGTCGCCCGTTTCGCGGGGCGGCCGCAGAGGACATCATCACGAGATCGGATAATCCTCAAAGCATATGATCCTCGCTCCAATTTATCCGTTCCGTCAAAACCGTGGCGGATTCCGCTGAGTGCTACTCGCCAGCCGAGGGATTTCGAGCACCCGCGAGCGCGACGCGGCTCACGCCATCACGTTTGCTCATACGTGGAAACACCAGCGTCCTGATGATCTCGTGAAGTGTGTCTTCTTCCGAGAGCGGCCCGGCCATTGCCCATAGGCCGTAGCGCGGCGTGGGCAGGCGGCGGGCATCACCGGAAAAGAGGGCGACGTGCAACGCAGGTCCGCCTTGCGCGCGGCGGATTGCCCGATTTGCGCCGACACAATTCCAACAAAACGGACTGAGCGCGTCGGCGGACGATCTCACGAGATGGATCATCATGTCGGCGCCCTCGCCATCCCGATCGTGCACGATCTGCCACGATAGGCGTGCGCCCAAAGTCGGGAGGTTCCCGATCCAGCGTTCCACTTCATGTTCGGTAAATCCCCACAATCGCAAGCCGACTCGAAGCTTCGGATGCGTGGCACTCAACACGTCGCCGTGTGAGCGAGAGCCTGTGCTGACCGCGCGAGTGAGGGGTCTAAACGTGCTGTCGTGGCTCATGATGGGTATTGGTTAGATCGCCGCGTCCGGGGATTCGTGAAGCGGACCGACGCTCGGGTGAGAGTGAATGCGAACGCGCGTCAGCAAGCGAATTCAACCGAAAGCGCGCGCAGATACGCGTCGAACTCCGCCGACACTTCTGGATGACGCAGCGCGAATTCCACCGTCGCCTTCAGGTAGCCGAGCTTGCTGCCGCAGTCGAAACGCGTGCCGTGGTACTTGTACGCCAGCACCTGCTCGTCGGCGAGCAGCGACTGAATCGCGTCCGTCAGCTGCAATTCGCCGCCGGCGCCCGGCTTGACCGAGCGAAGGTGTTTGAAGATACGTGGCTTGAGCACGTAGCGTCCCACCACGCCGAGATTCGACGGCGCCACGCTCGGCTCCGGCTTTTCGACGATGCCCGACATCTTGATGATCGACTTTTCCCACTCCTTGCCGTCGACGATGCCGTACGACCTGGTTTCGTGCGCCGGAATCTCTTCCACCCCGATCACCGAGCTGTGATAGTGATCGAATACCTCGATCATCTGCGTCATCACGGGCGGCTTGCCGTATAGCAGATCGTCCGCGAGAATCACGGCGAACGGGTTGTCGCCCACCAGTTTTTCCGCGCACAGCACCGCGTGACCGAGACCCAGCGCTTCCGCCTGGCGCACGTAGAAACAGTCGACGTGGCTCGGCTTGATGCCGCGCACCAGTTCGAGCAGCTTGTCTTTGCCGCGCGCCTCGAGTTCCGCCTCGATCTCATACGACTTGTCGAAATGGTCTTCGATCGCGCGCTTGCTGCGTCCCGTCACGAAGATCATTTCGGTGATACCAGCCGCCATCGCCTCTTCCACCGCGTATTGGATCAGTGGCTTGTCGACGATCGGCAGCATCTCTTTCGGGCTCGCCTTCGTGGCAGGGAGGAACCGGGTGCCGAGACCCGCGACTGGGAATACCGCCTTGGTAACTTTAAGCATGAGCGATTCCGGTGTTCGTCATAGCGACGCAAAAAAGGGGAGCCTAGGCTGTGGAGAAGGCGGGCGGTAGTTCGAAGTTGATCCAGGTGCGCTCGCGCGAGCCAATCAGATCATCTTTGGCATGCCCGAGAGCCAGCATAAGAGAGGACGCCACTGCCTGACGCGAGGTGGCGGAAGAAGCCCCGTTTTTGTCTAAAGCGAATACATGTCCGCTTTTTCTTTCGCAAGAAGGGCCGCGCCGTTGCGCGAAAAAAAAGCCTGCCACCCGAGGGAGCGGCAGGCCAGAAAGATCGAGGGTGGGGTTGCCTCCAGGAGGCGTCCCTCGAAGACCGAAGCGGAGTTTAGTCTACGGAAGCGGTCGGCGGATGGCGGTGGCGGATTGGATCAAGCTGTTGACCGAACTGGACCCGACATGTGTTGGTGAAAGCGTTTCGCTGGCGCAAGCGGCCCGTCGACGAAGCTCGCGGAATCAAAAAGACCTGCGTCCGCGTAAAGGGTCCATGCGGTATCTCCAACCAGATCGCGGATGTTGGCGACGTCGGCGGCCCCCATCGCGTCTCAATGTTGAAACAGGTTTTGCGGCACGTCACTTCCTGTTCGTTTCCGCCTCGCCGCGCCTGAACATTCGACGGACCCCCGCGTCAGCGCTCGTGCGCGCTGGAGGTGCGACTGTCAGCAGCGCCATGCCCCCCTTTGAAAGACGCGCATTTCCAACCAGATCGTCCCCCACGCGTGTAACGGTTGCGAAACATCGGGAGCCTTTCCAGCATTCGCCGGCAGCAGTGGAGCAACGCTGTTTGTCGCGTAGCAAGCGTTTGCGCCCTGATGGCACAGTCGTTGCAGTATGAGATTCACGATCAAACCATGAAAGACCGACAAGTGGTTTGCATTAGATATTAATTAAAGAGGGTGAGAACGGCCGATCCGGCTGTTTTCAGGGGGGACTCGTGAAAACGATATATCGGACTGGCATTGCTTGCGCAATGCTTGTGGCGACTTGCGCCTTGTCTTTATCCGCGCACGCCACGCTTGGCGAGAAGGTCAGCAGCGTAGGCGGCGACCAGGTTCGAATGCGTGCCACCGCACACAGCGTCGCTTCGCGGATCGCATACACCGTGCATTTGATTACGCTGCCGTCCGGCACCGTGGTGCGCGAGTATGTCGCGGGGAACGGAATCGTATTCGGCGTCGCCTGGGAAGGACCGACCTTGCCTGATCTGAAGGCCACGCTGGGTGAAGCTTTCGATCGATACGTCGCCGCCACCGCGATGCGCCGGACAACCCCGCTCGCCGTCTCGACCGATGCCCTGGTGGTCTTCTCGGCCGGCCATTTACGTGCATTCGCGGGCTACGCGTATTTGCCGCAAGCGGTCCCGGCTGGCGTCGACGCCAGCGTCATTCAATAGCGGGGCAATCATGCGCGATCCGGATTCGCTCCCTAGCTCAGGTCCGCTTCTCAAGTTGCTCGCGGCCACATTGCTCGCGGTGTTAATGGCAGGATGCGGGGGAGGCGGCGGCGGCGGCGGGAGCAGCAATTCATCCAGCGCAACGGCGCCAGCGCAGTCGCTCACGAGTACACCGCCCGCGTCGCAACTGCCGGCATCTAACACCACCTCGGTGACCGTCGATTTCGGCGTGATCGGTGTGCCGAATATGCCCTTCGTCAGCATCACGCTGTGCGTGCCGGGCACGACGCAGTGTCAAACCATCGATCACGTCCAGGTCGACACCGGCTCGTCGGGGCTGCGCGTGTTCGCCTCGCAACTGCCGCCCTCGTTGGTACTGCCGCGGCAGAAGGACGGTGCGGGCAATCTGCTCGCCGAATGCATGCAGTTCTTCGATGGTTATACGTGGGGTTCGGTACAGCTTGCCGATGTACTGATCGGCGGTGAAAAAGCGGCGTCGCTGCCCATTCAGGTAATCGACCCGAACTACGGCGCGATACCGTCCGACTGCAGCAGTCTCGGCGCGTCACGCAACTCACCCGTGAGTCTCGCAGCCAACGGAGTGCTCGGCATTGGCGTGTTCAAGCGCGATTGCGGGCCGGCTTGCGTGCGCAGTGCCGTGCCGGCGACCTATTACGGCTGCGTGGAAAACACTTGCACGTCGATCGCGGTCGCCGAAAACCTGCAGGTTGGCAATCCGATTCCCTACTTCGCGACCAATAACAACGGTTCGATCTTGACGTTGCCGGCTGCGTCGCCGAGCGGCGAAACCTCGCTTACCGGGCAACTGGTGTTCGGCATTGGTACGCAGAGCAATAACGGCTTGGGCAGTGCGCAGGTGATCGGGCTCAGTCCGTCCAACGGCACGTTCAGAACGGTGTTGAATGGCACGAGCTATTCGAGGGGCATGATGGACAGCGGCTCGAACGGGCTATTCTTTCAAACCAGCGCGCTGCCTGTCTGCGCGAGTCCGAACGACTTGTATTATTGCCCCTTATCCACCCAGCAATTAAGCGCGATGATTGAAGGTGTAAATGGCACGACGAGCGCTGTCTCGTTTGCCGTCGGCAATGCCGCGGAGCTCAAGCTGAGTCGCGGCGGCAATTCAGTGATGCCGCTGCTCGCCGGTCCGGCATTCGTCTCCTCGACGATCTTCGTTTGGGGCATGCCATTCTTCTACGGGCGTAGCGTCTATGCCGCTGTCGAGCAACAACCGACGCCCGGCGGAGCGGGTCCCTATATCGCGTATTGAGAGACGCCGCGATCATCTGGCGTCTTGCGGCGGATCGATCATTCAATGCCGATACCTGGTTGGCTCGATTGAATACCTTCAAGAACTAAAAAAACCAATTAGCATTCCACCGATTACCTGTACACGCGACGCAACGATGCGCCGCCCTCACGCATGACTGCATTCGCCAACATTGGGTCTCATTCGGACACGCGGTGTCGAAAGTTTTAATTGTTCTATAGGATCGACTCTGATGACGAAAGCGCTTCAGTGTGAAGTTCCAGACAGTTAAACGATAAAGATGTGATGCGGGCGGCAGATCGGGAAGCAGGGGCGAGTGGCGGGCGGCGCTTGAATCTTTTTGCAGAAGCGCTTCGTTGCAATCGTGCAATCGTGCGTGAAGCAAGTCTGCGGTGGTGAGCAGGTGTTGCGGGCCGATGGGCTGCCGCCGCGCTCAACGCAAGGCAACTGCGAATCGAAAAGGGCGGCGTGCCGATACGAAGACCGCCTTGCCGCTGCTCGCCGTCATTAGATGCGCCGGAACGCTCATGGCGACCTTCCACCTTGCCAGCAGGGTCTGCCCGACACCGCTCATGCGGATTCCGTTGGTGCTTCATGCGGGCACCGCATCTTCCCAGCCCGTACAGCATTTGTCTATTTGCAGAGCAACAGTCGCGCGAGGCTGGGTTGCACGCTTTCGTGCGTGCTGACGAAATTCTCTGATGCGTCGAGAGAAGCTGATTGTGTGGAGAAGTCCAGGGAGTCGATCGGTCCTGTCATGTGATCCCTGTTTGGTTAAACCATCCGTCAACGGCTTCATCACAAAAGGGACTGTGGACATTGCGCGCATATCGACCTCAATTCGCGCCGCAAGCGCTGGCACTCGGCGCGGCACTGGCATTTTCGGCGTCGGCGCATGCTGTCGACCCGGCACTGAACTCGCTCGGCCAGGCAGGCGGCCTGGTGATTCCGTATGCGTTCCCATTGCCGGAGGGGGTCGGCGAAGGACAGTTCAACAACTACATCGACCCCCGGTACGGTGCGCGCGCGACGGGTTCCCAGATCTACTGGGGGGCGGTTGGGCTCTTTCCGTATGTCGAGGTGGCCGGTGGGCTGGCGAACTATCCGGCGGAGGTGTCGTCGCGATTCGCCGGACAGGACCATATCGTCCTTCGTCATTTGATGGCCGATGTCAAATTGACCGTGCCGAAGTTCTTCAAATATCAACCGGCCATTGCGTTCGGCATGGTCGACGTCGGCGGTCAAACCCATTTCTTTCGCTCGAAGTATGGCGCGGTATCGCAACCGTTCGGGCCGCTCAACCTGACAGTCGGCTATGGACAAGGCGACCGGCTCGATGGCCCGTTTGGCGGCGCCCAGTTGTCGCTTTGGCACACGGGACTCTCGCTGCTGGCGGAACACGACTCGAAGACGCCCTACGTAGGCATGCGCTATCAGTCGCCCCGCATCAGTTGGCTGGCGGATGCCAACGTGATTGCCACGATAATGCGCGCGGTCAGATCGACAGATGGCGTGTCGCCGCGCACGTCGATCTCGGTCGGGATTCAGATACCGTTCGGCAAGCGGTTCAGTTCGGAGCGCTGCGCAGACGGTCTGTGCGACGGAACCAGCGCTCCGGTTCAACAGGCGCAAACGGACCCAGGCGCGAGCGAAGCGATCGCGTCGCATGACGTGCAGCCGCATTACGAGCCAGAGACGGCGGACCAGGCGCATCCGCTTGCGGGAGAGGCGGTTCCATTTGCGCCGCCGTCGCGATCCTACGCGTCTGTCGTCATGGCGAATGCAGCGGCTGCGGTGTCCGCTAAGGACGCGCCGGCTATCTCCGAGCCGCTGGACGCTTCCGCGCTCGATTCGATTGCCGCGCAGCTCTTTGCCGCAGGCCTCGAACGCGTGCGCGTGGGGATCAGCGGCCGGGATCTCATCGTCGAATACGAGAACCACCGGTACAACCAGAACGAGGCTGACGCGCTTGGCATCGTGCTGGGCGTGGCGAGCATCAATGCACCGCATGGCATCGAGCGAGTACGCGCGGTCGTCAAGAAGGCCAATGAGCCGCTCGCCGATATCGCCGTCGATCGTGAAGCGTACCAGCAGTTCCTCGCCGGTGGATCGCCCACGGCGGCGAGCGCATCGATGACGATGCGAACGCGACCGACTTACGACGCGGACTCGATTGCATGGCACGGCGACGATCGGCGTCATGGTCTTACGCGCATTCAGATCTCGCCCGTGACGAGTTATCTCTATGGCACCGAGTACGGCAACTTCGATATTTCGTTCGGGGCGAATATTCAAGGATTCGTGCCGCTCTGGCGGGGCGCTGAACTGTACGCAAGCTACATCGCACCGTTGTACAACACGAAGAACATGGACAACGGCCGGGTGTTCAGCCAATACCGTCTGCGCGGCGGGCTGGCCACCGCGGCGTTGGCACAAAGTTTCTGGATCATGCCGGGGGTGCTGAACGTGGCCGCCGTAGGCCGGTTCAACTACCGCTACGTCGGCATCGAGAACGAAACGACTGCATTCGTCCCCGGCCGCCCGGACCTCGTGCGACTACGCCTCGCGTATCTACGCCAGCAACCGGGTGAAGATTCGCTGCCGCACCAGGAAAACGCAATGCTCACCTACCGATGGGTTCAGCCATCGTGGAACCTATGGATCGAGGCCGGGGTGGCGCGCTATGTGGGGGGCGACAAGGGTCCCCTGATCACGCTGACCCGCTGGTTCGACGATGTCTCCGTGAGTGTGCATGGCGAACACAGCGGCCGGGCCAGCTTCGTGGGTGCAAGCATCAGCTTCCCGCTCACGCCGCGTCAAGGTATGAAGCCGGGCATTACCCAGGTCGATGGGCCCCAGTCGTTTGCATTGGATTTCCGCACGCGCGTTGGATCGACCAACTACCTCTCGCCCGGTGTCACGCAGAACCTCGGTTTTCCCTATAGCACCGGACAATTTCTGCTGAACCAGGGACGTTTTAGCGCGGCCTATTTTTCGACGCAGATGTATCGCATGCGTGACGCGTACGTCCGTTATGCGCGACCGGACGACAGGCCGTCGAAGCAGGATTGACATGGCGAGCCAACCGGTTCTTCCACTGCCACAGAAAGCGCCGCGGGTTGTTTGCGAAGCCAGTTTGCAGGAAGTAGCGACAGTGCAGGCTTATCCGCCTGTGAAATTGTGAGTGACTTTCTCTCGGAGAGAAACCATGAAGCTAGTTAACACCCGCGCGTGGCGCGCGTTGCAGCTTGGATCGATTGTGCTTGCGAGCGGCGTGCTCGTTGCATGTGGAGGCGGCGGCGATTCGCCGACTGCCACGATCAAGGGAACGGCGGCGGTCGGCGATCCGGTGGCCAACGGGGCGATCCGGATAAGCTGCAAGAACGGCTCCAGTAACGTGACTTCCGATTCGAACGGAGCATTTTCGAGTACCTTCCACTTCGACGGTCCATGTCTGCTGACGGTCACAAGTGGCTCGATCTCCCTCAATTCATTTGCCATCGCCGCGGGCACTTATAACATCACGCCGCTTACCCAACTGCTTCTGACCTACCTGGCCGGACAGCTCGGCACGACGCTCAATGGTTTGATTAGCGGCATTACGACCAATTCGACTTACCAGAGCGCACTGACGAATAGCACGGTAATAACGAATGCCGAGAACGCGGTGGCGCAACTGATAAAGAGTCTGTATGGCGTGACGTTGTCCACGAATTCGTTCTTGACTGTGTCGTTCACGCCGGGCCAACCCGGGGCGGACGCGGATCTCGACGCGCTGCTGGCCGCCGGAGCGATTACGAATAATGGTCAGCCTGTCGCATCGCTCGCCACCGCGGCGCTTGCCGCTGGCGCGGCAGCACCCATTTCGGGCGGCGGCGGCTCACCTACGCCGACTGGCGGTACGGGTGGCACGGGCGGCACAGGCGGAACGGGGACGTAGCCAGCTTCCTCGGCGGAGGCCGGCAGGTTCATTCCGATTGGAGTCGTTCAATCAGGAGGGCCTGCGGGTGACGTTTATTGCGCGTCGAAAGGCAACAAGAAACCGACGCCGCCTTGTCCTGCCATGTCGAAGTACAGCCTCCCGGGCGGATGCCTATCCACGATCCCGAACGCGCCAGTGGGATTAAAGAAGATCGTATGGGCCACGAGGCGGATGCATATCGATCCGTCCGGATAATGCACGGCTGACTCGTCAGTCAATTCTGGCACGCTCCAGTTGTCGAGACTCGCCCGTGCCATTGCCTTGATGATTTCGTCGCGCGCCTCCTCCGAACTCGATGGCGAAGGATTGATCTGGCCGAGTTCATGGCGCAAGCGATGAAGCCGCTGCCGCGTCTGCAGTGCGCGCATGAGCTTTGGCCGGTCCATCGAGGACGGCTTGCGGTGCGCGGCTGTCGACTTCAAGTCGTCCAGACCTTGACCGATCCTTGCCTTGAGATGCGCTGACGACCGTGTAGCCGTTTCCTCGGGGGTTTCTGCTGTTAGGGAATCAGTCAGCGCCTGGGTGCCGCTTCCCGCCAATACCTTCGACATGGTGAATTCTTAGCTACCGTTGCATACGCTATGGCGCGGTCCCTACGCGGCCACGCGGAGGAGGCGGCGAGGCCGGCCGCTTCCCTGGGCGTTCGGGCGCCGCGAACGGACCCGAAACGCACATCGTCGAACCGTCTAGTGACGTTCCGTGAAAAACGCGACGCCTTGATTAACCGCGCACGCGTAGTTGATCTCCGGCATTAGCCGGCTATACGACGGCAGGGAAAACAGGTCGGTCGAAAACGCAATGGTCTGGTCGGGCTTCACGCGATAGCGGATAAATTGCCAGATCGGCTGACCGCTGGAATCGACCGTGGCGTGTTCGTCGGCAAAGCTGAGGGTGCCGTCCGGGGTGATTCGGAAAGCATTGATCTTCAGGCCGCCGCGCGTGGTGCCGGGAGAAGTCGTGGTGCCTGTAGGGGCGCACTTCGTCAGGTCGACCGTTACGGATACGTCAGCGCCCCGGTTCAGGGCGTTTTCCACATCGTCCAGGCTGGATAGCTGGACGGTCTGCCCGGCATGCGCAGAGAGAGTGGGAGCGATGAGCGACAGCACGACAAGCAGCTTCTTCAAGTTCAAGATAAGGACCTCGCAATCGGAATGGATGAAACGAATTGGCGATGATTCGGCTGTAAACGAACTTCTTTGGCCCGGGAGAGGATGGTTGAGAGTGGGCGTCGCCGAAGAGTTTACGGTGCGCTTCATCGTCGAGTGTCACGCTAAACAGAACCGGTGTCCTCGAAAACGAATAAACCATTTTCTGTTTCGCCACCGGCTCACTCCTTTCGTCCCATCGAGGCCGCGCATCTCATCCATGCCGCTACGATGCGCAACTCATCATTAAGAGAGAGTGCGTCATGGGTAGCCGATTCCACAGTAACTTGCCGTCGATACGAGTACTTTTATCGGGGCTCGTTATTTCCGTGGCGGCACTGTCCGCGCATGCCGCCGAGATCAAAAAGGTCGACGTGCTGCTGGTCGGCGGCGGCATCATGAGTTCGACGCTCGGCATCTGGCTTCGTGAACTCGAACCCGAATGGTCGATGATGATGGTCGAGCGACTCGACGGCGTGGCGCAGGAAAGCTCGAACGGCTGGAACAATGCGGGCACAGGGCATTCGGCGCTCGCCGAGCTCAACTACACGCCGGAGAAACCGGACGGCGAGATCGACATTTCGAAAGCCGTCGAAATCAACGAGGCGTTTCAGGTATCGCGGCAGTTCTGGTCATGGCAAGTCAGAAACGGCGTACTTGGAAACCCCCATTCGTTCATCAATTCGACGCCGCATCTGAGCTTTGTGTGGGGCGACGACAATGTGCGTTACCTCAGGAAGCGCTACGACGCGCTGCAGGCAAGTCCGCTATTTCGCGGGATGAAGTATTCCGAAGACGTCGAGCAGATCAAGCAGTGGGTGCCGCTGATGATGGAAGGCCGCGATCCGCAGCAGAAGGTCGCGGCGACCTGGTCCCCGGTGGGTACAGACGTGAACTTCGGCGAGATCACGCGTCAGTTCATCGGCTACCTGCAAAGCCAGCCTAATTTCAGTCTGTCGCTGTCCAGCGAGGTTCGAAGCATCACGCGCAACGGTGACGGCAGTTGGCGGGTGTCGTATGTGACAACCCATTCCGATGGCCCGCAACACGACGTCGACGCGAAATTTGTGTTCATCGGCGCAGGCGGCGGTGCGCTGAAACTGCTACAGGCATCCGGCATTCCCGAGGCCAGGGACTATGCCGGGTTCCCCGTCGGTGGCTCGTTCCTCGTGACGGAAAATCCCGAGGTCGTGAATCGGCACCTGGCGAAGGCCTACGGCAAGGCGTCCGTGGGTTCGCCGCCGATGTCGGTTCCTCACCTCGACACACGGATCATCGACGGCAAGAAAATCATTCTGTTCGGCCCCTTCGCGACCTTCTCGACGAAGTTCCTGAAGAATGGCTCATACCTCGATCTTCTGAAAAGCACTAACACGAACAACGTCATGCCGATGGCGCACGTGGGCATCGATGAGTTTCCACTGGTCGAATACCTGGCGGGCCAGCTCATGCTCTCGGACGAAGACCGCTTCAATGCGTTGAAGGCGTACTTTCCTCTGGCGAAGAAGGAAGACTGGCGCCTATGGCAAGCAGGACAGCGCGTGCAGATCATCAAGCGCGATAGCGCGAAAGGCGGTGTGCTGAAACTCGGTACGGAGATCGTCAGTTCGAAAGACGGCAGCATTGCCGGCCTGCTCGGCGCGTCGCCTGGCGCATCGACTGCGGCGCCGATCATGCTCGGCGTGCTGGAGCAGGTGTTCAAGGACAAGGTCGCCACGCCGTCGTGGCAGGCCAGGATTCGGCAGATCGTCCCGAGCTACGGCACGAAACTCAATGACAGTCCGGCGAAGGTCCATGAGGAATGGACGTACACCAGCGCCGCGTTGCAACTCGCGCCACCGCCTGCGATCGACCTCGCGGCGAAGCCCGCATTAAAGCCCGCTTCAAAGCCGGATTCAACACCCGCCTTAAAGCCCGATGCCGCCGCACCGCACGCCGCCAAGGCCGCAGCTGACGTGGCGCTATAAATCACAGCAAGCGCTCATAAGAGGTAAATGATGAAATCATGGTCGATGGCGGCTGTCGCCGTCCTTATCTCCATCGCAGGTGCGTCCGGCGCGGCGCGGGCAGAACCGTCCACACTGTCGGGCTCGTGGCATCTGATTTCCTACGAGGTCGAATCGAAGGACACCGGCGGCAAGATCCCGGCGATGGGCGAGCATCCGAGCGGTCGAGTGATTTTCGCGGCCGACCATCGTGTCGCGTTCGTATTGACCGGCGACGGTCGCAAGGTAGGCAAGAGCGACGCGGAGAAGGCGGCCCTCCTGAATAGCCTCGTGGCCTACACCGGCGTCGAGCGTACCGAAAACAATCAGTGGTGCACCAACGTCGAGGCGGCCTGGAACCCCGAGTGGGTCGGCACGACGCAGTGTCGTGAATTCCATCTCGCCGGCGACCGCCTGGAAGTGCTGACGCCGTGGCGGCAGATGCCGAACTGGCCCGGCACGACACGGTCGATTATTACTTTCGAGCGCGACAGATCGATCACGCCATGATCGGTTGTAGTGAAGCAGCGGCGCCGTCTCCGCCTTCACCGCATGACGCATTCCGATGAGCAACGCGAGTCAACGGCCCCTCACTTTATTTGCGTCCTTGTTCGATCGTTTGATTATCGGATGGTCGAGCGCGGACCGCTATTCATTAGCCGCCCCCGTGACCGCGCTTGACACGTCTTTCTGACAGGCGCAGCGTTAATGCTGCATTGCAATAACCAAAATTCAAGTCGAAGCCGGCACATCGGAACGGGTCAATGGCAGGGGGCGCTCACGGGTCGAAGACCTAATTTTTCAAAGTCTCCTGCGAGGCGAATCATGTTCAAAACCGCGGTGCTTTCTAGCATCTTCGTTGTATTGGCGGCTCCGACGCTGAGCTATTCACAGGCGGTAGTCACCGAGTCGCGCGTCATTGCCGTCACGGTCAGTGACTCGCGGCCGGCAAGCGTGGACGACGGCACGTCCGGTCGGCCGACCACGTCATCTCCGGCCGCGCGAGCGGTACATGTCGACTACGAAAGCGCATGCGATGGCCGTATGCACCGAGTGCAAGTCGACATGCGCGGTTCCATAGACGGCGGCGCACGATGCGGAGCCTTTCCAAGCTGAAGCCATTTTTGCAGGGCGGTCGAACCACTGCCCTGCAATTCCGCATTCATCGCGGTGCGTGAAGTCCCTTAGCATCTTCGCGGAGCGAAACCCACCTCAGGTCTAATGTTTACGTAATAATTGCTGCGCACCATTTCGACTCACTAACCGTCAAAGATGCGCAGGTCATGGCTTTCAGCGAACCAAGGTCTCCATTTTTCAAGTGGGTCGTTTCTTCCGCCCAGCATCTGAGCGCGGACAACCGGCAAATATTGCTGGCCAATCTATTCACGCGAACCGCGTCCATCGTCTTCGCGTCGATTTGCGAAATCAGCGTCTGCGTTACCGCTTACTACCTTTATCCCACTGCGCTTTATGCGGCGTGGGGCAGCGCCGTTGTCGCGTTGCTGACAGCGCGTCTGCTGTTGATCTGGCTATGCTGCCGGCGCAGCGCCGAAGGGCGACCCACGCCCACGTCCGCGTTTCTGTTCGCGAGCCTGCTGTGGAGCGCGCTATTCGGCTACGGTGCTTTTTTGTGCAATACCAGCGGAGACCAGACGCTCTTTCTACTCGGCAACGTTTGCGCGGTGGGCGTGATCGGCGGGCTAGCCGGACGCAATGCCGGCATACCGCGGCTCGTGTTGCTGCAGATCAGCTTCATTCTCGGGCTATTAGGTTTAGGCGCGGCGCTTTCGCCCGGCTCCGGCAAACTGGTGCTGTTATTTCAGGCGCCCTTTTGCGCCGCCGGTTTTTTTGCGGTCGCACTGCGCAGCAATCGCGACACGGTCGCGTTGCTTCTCGCGCGCGAAAACAGTCATCGCCTTGCCCGCCAGGACAGCCTGACCGGCCTGCCCAATCGCGCGCGCGTCAATGAACTGCTGCTGGAGCGCACGGAAGCGGACCCGTTGCGCCAGAATCAATCGTTTGCCGTTCTGCTGATCGATCTGGACGGTTTCAAGGCCATCAATGACAGTCTCGGCCACGCCGCGGGCGATCGGATTCTGCAGGAAGTCGCGATTCGATTGCGCGACGTCCTGCCGGAAGGCGATGTGGTCGGACGCCTGGCGGGCGATGAATTCGTGGCGATTTGCGGCACGACTGGCGAGGCCCGCGACATACGTCTGCTGGGCGATCGCGTCGTGAAAGAACTGGCGCGCCCATTCACGTTGAGCGACGCGCTGGTGCATATCGGCGCGAGCGTGGGCGTCTCGCGCTATCCCGAACATGCACGAACAGGCCCGCAACTGCTGATTTGCGCCGATCGCGCGTTGTACGCGGTCAAGCGTAGCGGCAAGAGCGCGTTCACCCTCTTCGACGCCGAGAAGCACGTATCCGACGAAAGCCTGAGCCTTTTGCGAAGCGATCTGGAGGGCGCGCTGAGGTCGTTGACCGGTTTGCGCATGGAGTATCAGCCGATCGTCGATCTCGGCAACGGTGCGATTTCCGGCCGCGAGGCGCTGATGCGGTGGACGCACCCGACTCGCGGCGAACTCGCACCGTCGGCGTTCATTCCCACCGCCGAACGTACCGGGCTCATCCTCGCATTGGGCGAATGGGCGCTGTTGCAGTCATGCAAGGAAGCGGCGACATGGCGCGACCGCGTGCCGGTCGCCGTCAACGTATCGCCGGTGCAGTTGCGCGAGGAAACGTTCGCATCGAGCGTGGCTGCGATTCTTCGCAAGACGAGGCTCTCGCCCACGCGCCTGAATATCGAGGTCACGGAAACCGTGCTGTTGAGCGACGATACCGTCACTCGCCGCAACGTCGCGAGGCTGCGCGCGTTGGGTATCGGACTCGCGCTCGACGATTTCGGCACCGGTTTTTCGACTATGTCGACGCTGGTGCGTTTCTCGTTCGACAAGCTGAAGATCGACAGCTCGTTCGTCAAGGAGTCCGCGCATCGACGCGAATCCGCCGCGGTGGTGCGCGGGATCGTGGCCCTCGCGCGAGAAATCGGCATGCCCACCACGGCCGAAGGCATCGAGACACAGGAGCAACTGGATTTCGTGCGCGCGTGCGGATGCACGCACGCTCAGGGTTTTCTTCTCGGCAGGCCGGTACGCAGCAGCGAGATTGCGCAGATCGAGGAAAAAATCGCCGCCCATTCCGCCAATAAGGCTTGAGCGGCGGCGAACCTACAGGCTGCTTTTCTTCACGGCACGCGGCGCGCGTGCGGCACGCGGCTTCGTTTTGGTTTCGGCAGCCGCGGGCCATTGGCTATCGTCGAGCAGGCGATCGAACAGACGGCCGCGCTCTTTCTCCGAAAGCGGGCTAAGCCCCAACAGCGTCGTAAACACGAGACCGCGGGCCGCCGACCAGCGCAGCAGCGCCAGATCGGGATCGGCGGCCTCGGCCTTGATCCGCTTGACCTTCTGCGCGCTCATTTCCTTCGTGACGGACAACAGCGTGGGGTCCTCGACCAGCGCGGCGAGAACGGCGAACCCGCCGGCCTGCGGATTCTCGGCGGCTTCGCGCATGGTCGCGATCTCGGCGGCGAGATTGGCCTCGGGCGTCGTGTCGCCGGCTTGCGCGAGGTAGCGCTGCGAGAAGTTTTCGAAATGCGCGATGTCGTGCTCGAGCAGCGCCTTCAGCACGTCCGTCTTGGTGCGGAACTGATGCATCAACCCGCCCTTGCTAATGCCGCTCTCGCGCGACATCGCGTCGAACGTGAGCTGACCCGGACCGTCGCGAGCGATGATGGTGAGCGCCGCCTGAAGCGCCGCTCGGCGGGAGCGTTCGGAACGAGTGGGGTTGTCCATGAAGTGTGTGGTGCGTGGTGCGATGTGCGCGGTTGATGTTGTAGTGATCGACGGTCTTCTGCCGGGCCGCGATGTCGGTTACTCTTTATTTTACAGTCCATGAGCGTGCCGACTGCAGGTCGCTCGATTCCGACACGGAGGTAGGCATGGAGCCCACATGGCAATTCCAGTTGAGGATCACCGTCTCGCCCGAACTGGCGGACGCCGTGCGCCGCGAGCCTGCGAACCCGCCGCACGCGGCGCTTCGCGGGATTCTACGCAGGCATGACGCGACGTTGAAATGCCAGTTCGACGCATTCGCCGACTACGTGAGCGAAGCCGAAAGACTGGGCACCGAGAACTTTCCGCTGCATCAATGGACGCGGGCGACCATCGAGAATCCGGAGAAAAAGGCGAAGTACTTGCAGTCTTTCACGGTCTACGTGAATGGCGAAGAAGTCTACGACAAGGAAATCGCGGACGTCATCGAAGCCGAATTGCTCGCGTTGACGGGCGAGGGCGCGATCCGAAGCGTCTCAAGGTTCGATTCCAATCCGGCGAATAATCCGCAGCCGCCCCAACGTTAAGGTCCGCGCCAGGGTCCGCTTACATCGACCTTTCGGCGCCCGTGTACAACTCGCCCGCCGCCCGCTTCAATCCGCGCACGACCTGCGCCGCCGCCGGCGACAACAGCTTGCCCGTGCGCGTGATGATGCCGAAGTCGTCCATTCGCAGCGGCATGCGCAGCGGCAGGATCGACAGCATGCCGTGCCCGGCATAGTAGTGAGCGACTTCGGCGGCCAGCACCGCGACCATGTCGCTTTGTTCCAGCAGACTCGTCACGACCAGCAGCGCCGCGCTCTCGACCACATCGGATGGGGGCGCCAGGCTTTCCCGCTGAAACATCAACTCGAAGCGATGCCGCAGCACGCTCTGCGCGGGCGGCACGACCCACGACGCGCCGGCCACGTCGGACAAGGCCAGCGACGCCGCGCCGAGCAAAGGATGCCCCGGCCGCACCACCGCGCAAACCTGTTCGTCGGCGAGCGGTTCGTAGCGCAAGTGCAGCTTGTCGTGCTCGGCGGAAAGCCGGCCGATCACCAGATCGAGCTTGTCTTGCGCGAGGCTTTCGAGCAGCACGTTGCTGTTCTCCATCTCGACGCTCACGCTCAGGCCCGGATGCTCCAGCTTGATTTGCGCGATCGCCGCCGGCAGCAGGCTGACGGCCGGCGACGTAATCGTGCCGACCGCGACGCGCCCCAGTTGGCCCGACTTCAACGCGAGTACTTCCTCGCGCGCCTGATCGAGACTGCCGACCACCGCGCGCGCGTGGCGGATCATCACGTCACCGTAAAGCGTGGGCCGCATGCCGCGCGGCATGCGCTCGAAGAGCGGCGCGTCGACCATCTCCTCGAGTTCGCGCAGCAGCTTCGACGCGGCCGGCTGCGTCATATTGAGCGTGGCCGCCGCGCGGTGAATGTTGCCTTCCTCGTCGAGCGCGACGAGCAGCAGGAGTTGCCGCGTCTTCAGGCGGGTTCGCACATACCAGGGATTCGATTCGAGCATAGGGTTTACATCAATCCATAAAACGATATCGGTTCGGCTCAAAGTTTCATTAGAAGGATATCAGGCCGATCCGTACACTCGTCATTCCAGAAGCGCCCCACCCACGAACGAGGGGCGGCAGTCGAGCAGGCACCAGCATTCAGGAAGCGAGCATGTCGGATAACACGGATAAGAAACACAAACTGCGCTCCGCGCAATGGTTCGGCACGGCCGACAAGAACGGCTTCATGTACCGAAGCTGGATGAAGAATCAGGGCATTCCCGATCACGCGTTCGACGGCCGTCCGGTCATCGGCATCTGCAATACCTGGTCCGAACTCACGCCGTGCAATGCGCACTTTCGCAAGCTCGCCGAGCACGTGAAGCGCGGCATTTATGAAGCGGGCGGTTTTCCCGTCGAATTCCCGGTGTTTTCGAACGGCGAATCGAACCTGCGGCCCACCGCGATGCTCACGCGCAATCTCGCGGCCATGGACGTGGAGGAAGCGATTCGCGGCAATCCCATTGACGCGGTGGTGCTGCTCACCGGCTGCGACAAGACCACGCCCGCCTTGCTGATGGGCGCGGCAAGCTGCGACGTGCCGGCCATCGTCGTGACGGGCGGGCCGATGCTGAACGGCAAACTCGACGGCAAGAACATCGGCTCGGGCACGGCCGTCTGGCAACTGCACGAATCGCTGAAGGCGGGCGAGATCAATCTGCACCAGTTCCTCTCGGCGGAAGCGGGCATGTCGCGCTCCGCGGGCACCTGCAACACGATGGGCACGGCCTCGACCATGGCCTGCATGGCCGAGGCGCTCGGCACCTCGCTGCCGCACAACGCCGCGATTCCCGCCGTCGATTCGCGCCGCTACGTGCTCGCGCATATGTCGGGGATTCGCATTGTCGAGATGGCGCATGAAGGTTTGACGCTGTCGAAGATCTTGACGCGTGAAGCGTTCATGAACGCGATTCGCGTGAACGCGGCGATTGGCGGCTCGACCAATGCCGTGATCCATCTGAAGGCGATTGCCGGCCGCATCGGCGTGCAACTCGATCTGGACGACTGGGTGCGCGTGGGCCGCAATACGCCGACCATCGTCGACCTGATGCCCTCGGGCCGCTTCCTGATGGAAGAGTTCTATTACGCGGGCGGCTTGCCGGCCGTGCTGCGCCGCCTCGGCGAAGCGGACCTGCTGCCGCATCCGGGCGCGTTGACGGTGAACGGCAAGGCGCTGTGGGACAACGTAAAAGACGCGCCGATCACGGATAGCGAGGTCATTCGCACGCTCGACAATCCGCTGCTCGCGGACGGCGGCATTCGCGTGCTGCGCGGCAATCTCGCGCCGCGCGGCGCGGTGCTCAAGCCCTCGGCCGCGACGCCCGCGCTGTTGAAGCATCGCGGTCGCGCCGTGGTATTCGAGGACTTCGATCACTACAAGGCGCGCATCGTGGACGAGACGCTCGACGTCGACGCGGACTCCGTTCTCGTGATGAAGAACTGCGGGCCGAAAGGCTATCCGGGCATGGCGGAAGTCGGCAACATGGGCCTGCCGCCGAAGCTGCTGCGCCAGGGCGTGAAGGACATGGTGCGCATCTCCGACGCGCGCATGAGCGGCACCGCCTACGGCACGGTCGTGCTGCACGTCACGCCGGAAGCGGCGGCGGGCGGCCCGCTCGCCGCGGTGCAGGACGGCGACTGGATCGAACTCGATTGCGACGCCGGTTCGTTGCACCTCGACATTAGCGACGCGGAACTCGCGCGCCGCCTCGAACGTCACACGCCGCCGCCGGCGCCCGCTGAAGGCGGCTACCAGCGTCTTTATATCGACCACGTATTGCAGGCGGACGAAGGCTGCGACCTCGACTTCCTGGTCGGCTGCCGGGGCGCCGCCGTGCCGCGCCATTCGCATTGAGATGAGCGCGATGAGCCCGACGCGCGAACTGCTGATTCGCGACTAGACGCGACAACGGGTAACGGGCCGCGTGGGGCCGCATGGAAGCCGCGCAAGCGCATTGAAAAAACAGACGCCACGGGCGGCAGTGTTCGACGCTGCCGCCTTGCACGGCGCAATCCGCTCAACAGGAGACATGCTCATGACAACACAAACCGCCCATGCGCAGCACGCGGCGCCCGCTCCCATCGCGGGTGCGCCGTCGAGCGATGCGGCGCGCGACGAACAGCGCATCATCGGCCTGCTGACGCGGCGGCTCATTCCGTTCCTCGCGTTGATCTACGTGGTCGCCTATATCGACCGCTCGGTCGTCGGCTTCGCGAAGCTGCACATGAACGCCGCGGTCGGCCTGAGCGACGCGGCTTATGGCCTGGGCGCGGGGCTCTTCTTCATCGGCTATTTCCTGTGCGAAGTGCCGAGCAATCTCGCGCTCGAACGGTACGGCGCGCGCGTGTGGTTCGCCCGCATCCTGGTCACGTGGGGCGTCATCACGATGGCGATGGCGTTCGTGCGCGGCCCGGCGAGTTTCTACACGCTGCGTTTTCTACTGGGCGCCGCCGAAGCGGGGCTGTATCCCGGCATTCTGTATTTCCTCACGAAGTGGTTTCCGATGCGCCATCGCGCGCGCATCATCGGCTTGCTGGTGCTCGCGCAGCCGATCGCCGGCATTATCGTGGGACCGATTGCGGGCCTGGTTCTGTCGACGCATGGCGCGCTCGGCATGTCGAACTGGCAGACGCTGTTCGTGTTGAGCGGCTTGCCCGCCGTGCTGCTGTGCGTGCCGACGTTGCGTCTGTTGCCCGAATCGCCGGCCAATGCGCGCTGGCTCGAACCGGCGGATCGCGCCTGGATCGAACGCGAACTCGCGGTGGACACGGCGTCGTATGCGTTGAAGCCGCATGGCAATCCGCTTGCCGCGCTGAAGGACAAGCGCGTGCTGCTGCTCGCGCTGCTGTTCCTGCCGTTTCCGCTGAGCATCTATGGGCTCTCGCTGTGGCTGCCGACGATCATCAAGGCGTTCGGCGTCAGCGACTCGACCACGGGTTTGCTGTCCGCCGTGCCGTATCTGTTCGCGGTCGCCGGTTTGTTTCTGGTGCCGCGTCATTCGGACCGCAAGGGCGAGCGTTACTGGCACATCGTCGTCGTCTCGACGCTGGCCGCGATCACGATGGCCGCGAGCGCATGGACGCATGTGGCCGCGCTGCAATTCCTGTTCATCTGCTTGACGGCGTTCTCGCTGTATTCGATCCAGGCGGTGGTGTGGGCGCTGCCCGGCCAGTTCCTGACGGGCGCAAGCGCGGCAGTCGGCATCGCGACGATCAATTCTCTCGCGAACCTGGGCGGCTACGTCGGGCCGTATGGCATCGGCCTCATCAAGGACGCTACGGGCAATCTCGCCGCCGGTCTGTACTTCCTGGCGGCGACGCTGCTGTTCGCTGCTGCGATGACCTTCGTCGTGCGCCGCGCGTTGCCGGCGCCGAAGGGATCCACGTAACTTTTTTGCGCTGTGCGGCCCATGTTCGCGGCGTCTCCGCTCGCCGCGCAAAGGTCGCCCGCAACGCTCTGGTGTCCGCATCGCTCGCCTCGCCTCGCTTGAGCGGTTGGGCCGTTTCATCCGCTTGTCATGGCTTCGCGACTAGGATCAACGGTCACATCCGTCGCGCACGAGTAGAGCGGTGCACTCGCGGTCCATTTTGCACGGTGCAGCCGACGTACGCGTCGACCTCCTTCCACCACCGTACAAAACACCAGACATGTCGAACAGAAAAACCGATAAGGCTTCGGCGGCCGATCAGGGCGCCAGCATCGTTTCGCGTCGCGGGTTCTTGAAGCTGGCCGGCGCATCCAGTCTCGCGACCGCCGCGGGCACGCTTTCCTCGACGGCGCGGGCCGCCGGCGGCGCACCCGACGGCACACCCGAGCAGGTCCATCTCACCTGGGGCAACGATCCGACGCGCGAGGTCACCGTGTCGTGGGCGTCGCCGGCGCAGGCGGTGAATCCGCACGTGCGCATCGGCGCGGTGGGCGAGGCGAAACGCACGGTGCATGGCATTCAAAGCACGTATACCGATGGCCTCAACGGCGAGGTCGTGTTCACGTATCACGCGCGTCTGCACGATCTGAAGCCCGATACGAGCTACGAGTATGAAGTGACGGCCGAGAACGCGGGCAACGCGGCGCAGCCTTTCACGGCGAGTTTCCGCACCGCGCCGCGCGGGCGCGCGCCGTTCCGCTGGACGAGCTACGGCGATCTCGCGACGCCCAACACCGGCTGGGTGCTGTCGTCGCCGCAAAGCCGTTTCGCGGTGCAGGCCGTCGAGCGTTTTCAGCCGCTGTTCCACCTGCTCAACGGCGACCTGTGCTACGCCAATCTGAACCCGGCGCATCAGCCGGAGGTGTGGCGCGACTTCGGCAACAACTGTCAGACGTCCGCGTCGAACCGCCCGTGGATGCCGTGCCCCGGCAATCACGAAATCGAATTCCACAACGGCGAACAAGGGTTCGCGTCGTATCTCGCGCGCTATACGCTGCCCGACAATCACACGCGTTTTCAGGGACGCTGGTACAGCTTTCGCGTGAGCTCGGTGCTGTTCATTTCGCTCGACGCCGACGATGTCGTCTATCAGGACGCGGCGGCTTTCGTGGCCGGCCCGAGTCCGCTGGTGCCGGCCGCGAGCACCGGCAATCC
This sequence comes from Paraburkholderia terricola, assembly GCF_900142195.1. Taxonomy (GTDB): domain Bacteria; phylum Pseudomonadota; class Gammaproteobacteria; order Burkholderiales; family Burkholderiaceae; genus Paraburkholderia; species Paraburkholderia terricola. The sequence continues at coordinate 148,250 of NZ_FRAB01000010.1, read as the reverse complement.
GCCGATTCAACCGGGCACGTCGCTGTACGTGCGCGGCTATAGCGACGGCGAGCAAACGCGCTGGCTCGAAAGGACACTGCGCCGCGCGGCCGAAGACGACGAGGTGGACTGGATCGTCGTGCAGATGCACCAGGACGCGCTGAGTTCATCGAAAACCGGCAACGGTTCGGACAAGGGCATCCGCGAAGCCTGGCTGCCGCTGTTCGACCGCTACGGCGTCGATCTCGTGTTGTGCGGCCACGATCACGACTACGAGCGCAGCTATCCCGTGCGCGGTTGCCATCACAACAAGGGCACCGATATCGCCACGGGAAGGCCGGTCGACACGTTGCAGCCGAAGCCGGTGATGTCGGCGGTGTCGCCGGGGGCGTCCACATTCGATACGAGCCACGGCACGATCCACCTGATTCTCGGCGGTGGCGGCACCAGCGCGCCGCTCGACGTGTACGGCGTGAATGTCGGCACGGGGATGCCGCAAGCGCGGATTTTCACGCGGCCCAACCGCCCGGCTCCCGGCACGACGGCGGGCACCTTCGTGCGTGCCAGTGCGGATGCGGTGGAAGACGCGATCTGGTCGGCGCAACGCGATACCGGAACCGGCTACGGCATTGCGGTGTTCGATCATGATCCGGGGCAGCCGGGCGGTGAGACGACGATCACGATGAACTACTACCACGCGCCCGGCGCGGATCAGACGCCGACGCAGAGCTATGAACTGTTCGAAACGATCGAGCTGAAGAAGAAGCGGCGGCGCTGAAGTCTGGTCGAAGCGCTGCGGGCCGCTGCCGCTGGGTCAAGGCGGCGGCCCGCCGATGCCCCGAACCGGGCGCCAGGCAGGGCGCGAGCCGATCTGGTCGCCGGATCATTTTTGTTACACCTCTTACGGACCCAGACGCGGCAAGTTACAGAGGGCTTTCGAATGGCCGGTTATACTCGGCGCCATCCTAAAAAACGAAAGACCTAACTATGTCGAACAAACTCATCCAGATGGTTGCCATTGCAGCGCTCACTGCTGCGGCATCGATGTCGGCCGTGGCCGGCGATTTGAACAATGCGCTTGGCGGCGCGGTCGGCGGTGTCGCTGGCGCCGCGCTGGGCGGCGCGGTGGGCGGCAGCACGGGCGCTGTGATCGGCGGTGCGGTGGGCGGCGGCGCCGGTGGCGCGGTCACCTCGAATCGCCGCGAACGCACGGGCGCCATCATCGGCGGCGCGCTGGGCGGCGGCGCGGGCACGGCGGCAGGCAATGCGATGGGCGGCCGCACGGGTGGCCTCGTCGGCGCAGCCGTGGGCGGCGGCGCGGGCTCGGCGCTCGGCGGCAACATCTCGCGCTCCAACTCGTACGCGGACGACTATTCGCGCGGCAGCCATTCGGGCAAGCGTCGTCACAAGCATCGCCACTACGATTAAGCAGCGCGTGAAGGCGGCGCGGTTGGCTCGAGGGCAAACCTCGGGCTCGCTGCAAATGTTCAGCAAGTTGGGGCGAACGCGCTGCCGTTACCGAATTCCGAATTCCGCATTCGCAGCGGACCGTTTTCGTTTGAAAAGAATTCAGCCGGACGATGCGTTGCGATGAACTATCTCCCGATAGTTGACGCGTCGCGGCCAACCCACGGCGGCGGCGCTTCGAATGGTAGTCAGGCCGGTTTCTCTGTTCCGGCGAAGCGTCTCTCAAGCAGAGAAAAAATCTGCATCCCAACCAGCATGGCGGCGACGAACAGCACCGCCTTGGGCTCGCCACTGCCCGCGCTCACAAGCGCGGGACCGGGGCAGAAACCCGCCAGCCCCCAACCCGCGCCGAACAGTGCGCTGCCCGCAAGCAGACGACGGTCGATACGCGTTGCCTTCGGCAACGACATCGGCACACCTAACACACTGCGCTTGAGCCGGCGCGCAATCGCGAAACCCACCACGCCGATAGCGATCGCACCGCCCATGACGAACGCCAATGACGGGTCCCAGTTGCCGGCGAGGTCGAGAAAGCCCAGCACCTTCGCGGGATTGGCCATGCCCGAAACGATCAGACCGACGCCAAATATCAGCCCGGCGAGCAGCGCGTTGAGAATCAGCATGTCAAAGCCCCAGCAGATGACGGGTGACGAAAACGGTGAGGAAGCCCGCGGCCATGAACGTCGCGGTGGCGGCAAGCGATCGCACCGATCCGCGTGAGAGGCCGCATACGCCATGACCGCTGGTGCAACCGGACGCATAGCGCGTGCCGATGCCGACGAGCAGGCCGGCCACGATCAGCACGGGCGGCGATGCCGCGATGGTGACCGCCGGTAGCGACGCGAAAAACTTGAATGCCCAAGGTGCGGCGAATAGTCCGAGCACGAATGCGGCGCGCCACAAGCGATCACGGGACGTCGTGTCGAGCAGACCGCCCAGAATCCCGCTGATACCCGCAACGCGGCCGTTGCCGAGTACGAGCAGCGTCGCCGAGAAACCGATCAGCAAGCCGCCGACGAGGGAAGGAAATGGCGTGAAGTGGGCGAGGTCGATGTTCATTTCTGGCGTCGTTTGAATTGGCCGCTGGAGAGGCTGGAAAGCAATCTAGTGTATTCCAATGTGCCGGTGCGAACGGGCGATATCGGTCATAGTCAACGTGGCGTCGGCTGCGCGCGTGCGCTCCTATAATCGGTGTCTTCGAAGGGACCGTCTGCCGCCGGTCTCGATCATCCCTCAAGGAGACGTGGAAGATGCCACGAGCCTATTGCGCCGGCCCGCTCTTCAATGCCGCCGAGCGCGCGGAAATGGATTCGATCGCCCGCACGCTGGAAGCCGCGGGTTACGCGACCTTCCTTCCGCATCGCGATGGCTTGGAGTTCGCGAGGCTGAAGCCGGAACTGGAGAAACTCGGCGCGTCGGCCGACGAAGCCGCGCGCATTCTCGACCGTGCGATTTTCAGTCTCGACACGTATCAGTTGCTCAGGCGCTGCGATGTGGTCGTCGCCAATCTGAACGGACGCGTGGCCGACGAGGGCACGGTGGTCGAGGCGTCGCTCGCCTGGCACGCGGGCAAGCCGCTCGTGCTCTTCAAGGCCGACGCGCGGTCGATGCTCGGCGGTTCCGACAATCCCATGCTGACCGGCTTGGGCGAGTTCGACGTGATCGATCGACTGTCGGCGTTGCCGCAAGCCGTTGATGAAGCCATTGCGCGGGATCGCGCGCGCAGAGTCGAGGAAACGTTGAACAGAGGCGCTGAAATTGCGTCGCTTCGCGAGGGCGGCGATGACATGACCGCGCTCGCGAAGACCTTGTACGGCGCTTTCAGGAACGCGATCCCGACGTGAAGGCGATTACGGCGTCCTTGAACCGGGCGCTGCCGTAAACCTCTTCGATCAGATCTTCGTCATCGAGCCGCTGTTCAACGACGATGCGGCGCACGCTTTCCTTCACGGCCTTTTGCGTGACCGGCGAAAGCGCGATGAGCCGCTGCGCGAGCGCATGAGCGGCGTCTTGCAATGCGTCTTGCGGGCACACGTCATAGACAAAGCCGCATGCCGACGCCTCTTGCGCCGTGAGGTAATCGGCGAGCAACAACATCTTCTTGACGCGCGGCACGCCGAGCGCCGCCTGCAAGCGCGCGATGTTGCGCGACGACAGCGTGTTGGAGAGCGTCTTTGCGATCGGCGCGCCGAAGCGCGAGGCGTCGGTGCAAAGGCGGAAATCGCACGCGGTCGCAAGTGCGAGGCCGCCGCCGACGGCCCATCCGTCGATCACCGCGATCGTCGGAATCGCAATGCGTTCGACCGTATCGATCACGCGTTCGACGAACGCCTCGTAGGCGACGCCATCGCGTCCGTCGCGGAAGTTTTTGAAGTACGCGATATCGGTGCCCGAAATGAAGGACTTGCCGCCCGCGCCGCGAAACAGAATGCAGCGCACGTCGCGGTTTTGTTCGCACTCGCCGATCGACGCGAGTAGCGACTCGTACATGTCGAGCGTCATCGCGTTATGCCGCTCGGGGCAGTCGATTAGGATCTCCGCCGCGCCTGACGGATGCAGTGTGAGTTTGACTGGCTCGCTCATGACGCCGTCCCGTTGATTTCGGCAAAGATCTCGTCGTTGTGCTCGCCCAATAGCGGCGGATGACGACGCACCTGCGGCGGCGTGCCGAGCAGTTTGACGGCAAAGCCGATGTTCTTCACCTTGCCTTCGTTGGGGTGATCGATCTCCATGCACATGCCGCGGTGCCTGGCGTGTTCGCTTTCGAACGCCTCGGGATAGGACAGAATCGGGCCAGCCGGAATGCCGGTGGCGAGCATCGCGTCGACCCAGTCGGCGCTGTCGCGCCTGGCGAATTCGTGCTCCAGTACTTCGATCATTGCTTCGCGATTCTTCAGGCGCAACGACACGGTTGCATAGTCCGCGTGATGGATGAGGTCCGGGCGCTCCAGCAGTTCGCACAGCTTCGTCCAGAGCTTCTGATTCGTCGCGCCCATCACGAAGTAGCCGTCGCGCGCCTTGACCGCCTGATAGGGCGCGCTCATCTTGTTGCTGGTGCCGAGCGGCGTCGGCGGCACGCCGGTGCCCCAGTAATCCGACATGTCCCAGATCGAGAAGGCCATGACCGAATCGAACAGCGACGCGTCGATGTGCTGACCCTCGCCCGTTTTCTGCGCGCCGATATACGCCGACAACAGACCGTACACCGCGAACAGCGCGCAGCCGATGTCCGCGACGGGCACGCCGGCCTTGACGGGTTTGCCGCCCTTGTAGCCGGTCACGCTCATGACGCCGGACATGGCTTGCGCCATGAGGTCGAAGCCTGGGCGCGAGGCCCACGGCCCGCTTTGTCCGAAGCCGGAAATGCTGACGTAGACGATCTTCGGGTTGATTGCCCTGATCGTTTCGTAATCGATACGCAGACGCTGCACCACGCCGGGCCGATAGTTTTCGATGATTACGTCAGCGGTCCTCGCGAGCTTGTAGAAGAGTTCGCGACCTTCTTCGCTCTTGAGGTCCAGCGTCACCGAGCGCTTGTTGCGGTTCAGGTTCAGGAAGCCCAGGCTGTCGGGTCCCTTCATCTTGAAGCGCATTGCGCCGCGCGTCTGATCGCCTTCGGGCGGCTCCACCTTGATGACGTCCGCGCCCAGGTCCGCCAGCAGCATGCAGGCGAACGGGCCCGCCATGACCTGGCTCACGTCCAGCACGCGGATGCCTTGCAGCGGCAGATGCTTCGATTCGCTCATTGCGGGGTTCCTCCGTAGGGCAGTGAGTTTCGTGAACCGGTCGATCACGCTTTGGACGCGGTCGCCGGCTCTTTGCCTCACTGTCCGCTACTGACAAGGTCGCCGCAAGAATGGCTGGGTCATGTCTGGTTTCGTGGCTCGCGAAACCGGAGAGGGCTTCTCGACTACGCGGGTTTGCCGAGCAATTCGGCGACGACGTTGCGCAGTGTCTGTTCCTGCGCGTGCCCCTCGACGAAGGAGAGAACGTAGCCGCGCTGGTGCCAGTCGCCCTGGAGTTCCGCCGATGCAAGCGCTTTCTCGGGATGGAAACTGCTTAAGACGTCGGGCGGCATCAAGCCGACGCCGAGGCCATGACGCACCATCGCGAGCATGGTGTCGAAGCCGCTGACGGTGAAATTGTCGGGGAACAGCCGCCCGCGGCTGCGATACGCGCGTTGCACCGCGGATAGAACCGCCGAGCCTTTGCCGAGGCTTACGATGGGAAGGTCGAGGATATCGTCGATGCCGACCGGGTCGTCGTGAAACTGGAAATGCGCGCGGCTATAGACCAGCACCAGGCGGTCTTTCTTGTACGGCGATTTGGCGAGATCGAGAAAGCCGCTTTTCTTTTCGTAGATGCCCACGTCGATCACTTTATCGCGCAGCAGTTGCTGCACGATCTTGCTGTTCTCCTCGACGATCTTCAACGTGATGCCGGGATACTTGCGCTGAATGTCGGCAATCTCGCGCGCTAGAAACTGGATGACGACGGCCTTCGGCGCGCCGATGATGATGCGCCCGTCGAGGCCATGATTGAGCGCTTGTGCGTCGCCTTCGAGGCGGTCGATGAGGTTGTCGATTTGCCGGACGTATTGCAGCAGCTTCGCGCCCGATTCTGTGACTTCGACGCCGTGCGGCACGCGCTTGAACAGCTTGGCGCCGAGTTGTTCTTCGAGATCCGACACGCGGCGGGAGGCGGCCGCTACCGCGAGGCCGAGCTTGTCGGCGGCGCGGGAGATGCTGCCTTCTTCCACGATGGCGAGGATCAGTCGGACGGTGGTGGTGTCGAATTTCAACGGGGGCTCCGGGCGTGGCTTTTCGGGCTTGGGCGTTGGGTGGTTTTGGTGCGGCGCTGGACGCGCCGGGTGTTGTTCCGCGATGCCGCGTTTTGCACATGATAGCCGGGGGTGGAGTTGGGCTGAGTGCGTGGGCATTGGTGAGCCCGCGTCGATAAAGGGGGTATCGATCCGCGGGCTGTTTTGCGGTTTTCTCGCCGGCTTGAGGTCTGGACGGATTGGCGTTTGTCGCTTCTCTTTCGTTTGTTTGTCCGGGACGTTGGGCGCGGGTGGTGCGTTAGTGCTTGAGTCGGATCGGCTGACGCGCGATGTCCGCGCTCACGCTCGACGCGCTTTTGACTTTGACGGGCGTGCGTTTGCGTGGCGTGGTTTTGGCCGGCGCCGGGGTTTCCGCCGCTATCTTCGACGCGTCCGCGAGTAGGCGCGTGGCCTGGCCGGCCGTGATGCGCGTGTGAGCGATGCCCTTGGCGTCCAGGGCGATGACCTGAAAAAGTTCGCGGTCGCAGGCAAGTTCCTGCTGGTATTGCTCGCCTGTTTGGACGAGTAATTCGAGCATGGTTCGCTGGCGGCGACGTTCGTCGCTGGTGATTGCCGGGTTTTTACAGAGCGTGGCCGCGAGGGCGACTAGCGTTTCCAGTTTGCTCATCTGCCGGTCGCATAAGTCGAAGGCGGATAGGGCGAGCTTTTCGTATTGGAGTGCGTCGACTGGCGGGCGTGATGCGGGTTGTTGTTTTGTGGTTTTGGTCATGATGCGATCTCCCTTTTTGACTTGCTTTGGGGTGCCCGACACTCGCTTTAAGGTGGTGAGCGGGCACGTGATGGGATTGGAAGACCGGGATACAAACAAACCGGCGAGCCTTGCGGCTCCCCCACCACAGCCCGCCCTTTGAAATATAGACGTGCAGAGGTAGACGCACCACCCGCGTGGGCGGGTGTGCGGTTTATATCGCAGGCTTCCAAACCAGGCCGTTGAGTGTTTCCCAAGGGCTTGGTGATTATAAGCAGGGTGAGAGGGTAATGTTCAACTGGGCGGGATAAATGGTCGGGTTTGGCTGATTGGGTAAGGCTTTGATTGGCTGACTCACGTCAAGTATTGCACGCTCGGATGCGGCGTTTCTTAAATAATCTCGGTTAGCTCACAAGCTAATAAGAAAAGGCTTATTGGCGCTCGTTTGTCAGTGGTCGTCATTTGATTTTGACGAATCTTGACTTGCTGGGTATTTAAACGCGTGCTAATTGTTAGTGAACAACTAGTTCGGACCGTTATGCATGAAACGTAGCTATCTAAAGCTAGGCGATAAGTCGTCAGCCGGAGGTGTTGTTGCAGAAGGCATCCCTCTCATGATGCACGACGGAACTGAATTGACGTTCCTCGGTGCTGTGGTTGTTTGCCCTGCCTGCCGGTCAACCGGGGTTATCGCTGAAAAGGGACCGCGCTGGCCGGACCAACTGATGGGGAGACGCCCGGCACTTGAAGGCGATATCTGCGCGTGCAAATGCTACCCACCTCCAGTGATGATTGCCTCGCAGACAGATATGACGATGAGTTTTGAATCAAAAGAGCTCGTAAGCATGGGGTTCTCGTTCAATGGCTCATTACTCGAAGCGGAGTCGACAAGTGAGCACTGGATTCGGTTTGCTCTAAACGATGCTGGCAGTTGTGACGGCTTGCGCTGCCGCGCTCACTTCGCCGATGGTTCCGTAGAAGAGGGAATTTTCGGATTCGATGACACGGTACATTTTGACCGTTCAAACGCATCGACATGCCAGAAGATAGATGTCGTGCTAGACGATGCTCAGACAAGCGGCCAGTCGGTGGTGGGTAGCATTCTGATGGCGATGGTGGGATGAATATGGCCGATATAACAGCGAACAAGAGTACGATAGCCAACGGACCTTTTAACACGCAGACAACTCACGACATAAAAAGCGCGATTCTGGAAGCTGCTATCGCGGACTATGAAGCCATCGGTACCACATTCGCAGTCAATGCAATTAGCGATGACAAAGTGCGTCAGCAATATGTCAAGCACATCAAGGATATTTCCAACGAGGTAAGGCAGGAAGTGTCACGCGGGGGGATGACGGTGAAGGAGGGCGCTGAGTATTGCAGTCAGTTGCGCGACAGGTTGTTCATTGAATACCGAAAATACACCTCGGCCGTTGGCATTGCCAAAGCTGAAAAGCTTAAACTCGACGCGCGGGGCTTTGACTACTATCTCAACAAGTATGCCCAAGCTCAGTCCGGCAAGAACTTTGCCGCCTTGACTATTGAAGAGCGCAACGCGGTCTACTATACCGTACTGAAAAAGGCTGGGGGTGCAAATGCTGACGTTACAACGAAGGTTCGCCAGTTGCGGGTCAGCGCTCGGGTTGCCATCATATTCACGGCGATTCTGGCAACAGGTGAAGTGGTCGCCGCTAAAGATAAAGTGAGAGAGGCGGCGAGACAGGGAAGCATCATTGCAGGCGGTATGATTGGAGGAAGTTTGGCTGGGCTTGCCGTTTCTTTCGTCTGCGGTCCCGCTGAACCGGCGTGTGCCATTGCCCTTGTGTTTATTGGTAGCAACCTGGGCGGCATGGCGGCTGAAGCTACGAACGATATGTACCAGGAAGAGTTGTCCGTCTTCATGCACTGGATGAACGATTGAACGGACTATAGAGACATGTCAACAGTAATATTCGTGATTTTGCTCGTGCTGTTTGTGGGCGCGGCAGGGCTGATTGTCATCAACGTCACGGGGGACCAAGGAATCGACTATTGGGACCTCGATGGTGAGAAAAAACCGCCTGTATCGAGGTTGGATTTCTTGCGACGCAAGTCTGTGTTTTATTGTGCGGGTGTTGTGTTGCTGGGTACGTTCATCGTGTATCTGTTTCTGCGGCGGTAGAGTGGAATGAGCTTACTTGCTGGTCTAAACACTAGTTCCGACCAACACGCGTGAAACGCAACAATCTAAAACCGGTCGATAAGTCGTTAAGGGAGGTTTGAAAAAGTAATAGCAGGCGCGTTGCTCGTGGCGAGCTTCATCATCGCGTTGTTCATCGCATGCGTTCTCATTGCCTTGCTAAACCGTCGGAAAACGCGAAACCTTCAACCACGGCAATAAAGATCCCTACTTCACCCCCCCCAACGCCAACCCCTTAACCAAATACCTCTGCAACCACGCAAACACCACCGAAACCGGCAAAGTCGCACAAAGCGTGGCGGCCATCACAAGATGCCACTCGACAACATACTTCCCCGCGACCATATCAGTCACTTGCACGGTAAGCGTCTTATTCTCCGGCGACCGAATCAATGTATAAACAACAGCAAACTCATTCCACGCATTGATAAAAGTAAAGATCGCTGTAACGACAATCGCAGGCACGGCCAACGGCAAGAACACCTTGAAAACAGCCCTCGTCCTCCCGCACCCCTCAAGCCAAGCCGCTTCCTCGAGATCTCGCGGCACAGTCTGAAAGTAAGAAGACAACATCCAAACAGCAAACGCGATATTAAAAGCCGCATAAGAAACGATAACCCCAATCTTGGAGTCAACCAGATTCCCATCGCCATAAGGAATCATCGCGGCAAGCCGGAACAGGCCCACCACCAGCAAGATCGGCGACAACATCTGCGTCACCAGAAGAAACTGTCGATACAATCCCCGCCCGCGAAACGGAAACCGCGCCAACGCATAAGCCGACGGCAAGCTCACCGCCAGCGCAAGCAACGTCGACAGCAAACTGATCACGGTGCTGTTCCGCAAAGCCACACCGAAATTAGCCGCCTTCCACATATCGACAAAATTGCTCCACTGCCAATGCACCGGCAACCACCGCGCCGGATAAACAAAGATCTCCGAAGCCGGCTTCAACGCAGTAAACAACATCACGGCAAACGGAAACAACACCACCACAACCAGCGGCGACAACGCCAACCAGCACCACAGCGAGCGCTTCGTCTTCAAGCTGAGGCTCATGTCGGATCTCCTTCTTTCGCGGGCTGCAAGCGCAGATAGGCGATCGAGAAAACGAACAGCATGACGAGCATGATCAGCGACACCGCCGCGGCTTCGCCGGGACGTCCCAGCCGGAATCCAAGCTCATACAGATACGTGACGAGAATATGCGTGCTGTTATCCGGCCCGCCTTGCGTCATCACCCAGATAATCGGAAACGAGTTGAACACATAGATCACGTTCAACAGAATCGCCATGTTGATGAACGGCCGCAACAGCGGCATCGTCAGCTTGCGAAACTGCTGCCAGGCGCTCGCGCCATCCATGCGCGCCGCTTCGTAAATATCGCCCGGCACCGACGACAACCCGCCCAGCAGAATCGTCACCGTAAAGGGAATCGACACCAGAATGCCCACCGCGATCTCCACGGGAAACGCGAGCTCCGGCGTCGCCAGCCAATGGATCGGCCCGCTGATCAACCCCAAGCGCTGCAACGTCACGTTGACCATGCCGTAGTCATCGTTGAAGGACCAGCGCCACACCACGGCGGTCATCGTCAGCGAGACGGACCACGGCAGCATCACGATCGTGCGCGCCACGCCGCGTCCATGGAAATCCTGATTCAGCACCAGCGCAACCGGCACCGAAATCAACACCGTGCCGCCCACCACGAACACGGTCCAGACAATCGTCCGGCGAGCCGCCGCGAGAAACGTGGGATCGGTAAAGACGGTGTAGAAGTTTTGCAGACCGGTGAAGCCGCGAATCGCGCCGAAGCGCGACACCTCGTGCAGCGATTGCCACACGATGTTGAAAATCGGATAGCTGATGATGAACAGCGCCAACACCAGGCTCGGCGCAATCAGCAACCAGGGCGCTTGCAGGCGCGAAGAAGCGGAACGGCTCATGCGTGCTCGATCGTAAGAGGCGTGCGTTAATCAGCGCGCGCGACGGGATGGGCCGGATACTGCATTCGTGCAATACGAGCGAAACGCGCGCCGCCTTCGCAACGGCGGCGCGCGTTTCGTGTTCAGCAACTCACAAAGAAATCACCGCGCAACCACACAGCCATCAATGACCGAGCGACTTGTTCGCTTGCGTGGCCGCCGCGTTCAACGCATCCGCCGGTTTCACCTTGCCCAGGTAGACCGATTGCATCGCATCGGTCACGGCCTTCGCGGTGTCTTCCCAGCCGGTCACGGTCGGTGCGAAGCGGGCCGTCGGCAGCAACGCGACGAAAGCCTTGGTGTCAGGATCGTTGAACGCCGGATCGCTCGATTCCGCCTTGGTGGTCGGCAGGAAGCCTTCGGTCGTCGTGAACTCCACACGCGGTTCCTTCGTGAACAGATAGTCGACGAACTTCCACGCGGACTTCTTCACCTTGGAGTTCTTGAACATCACGATCGAGTCCGTCACCGCATAGGTGGCGTGCGTCGTGCCCATCGGAATCGGATCGATGCCGTACTTCAGGTTCGGCGCTTCCTTCTTGATCTGCTTCGCGAGGAACGGCGCGGAGATCATCATCGCGACGCGGCCCTGCTTGAACAGGTTCTGCACGTCCTCGCGGCTGAAGCCGGTCACGCCCGGTTGCGTCAGACCCTGGTCGATCATCGTCTTATAGAGCGTGGCCGCCTTGATGCCGGCCGCCGAATTGAACGCGGCCTTGCTGTCCTTGCCGACGACGTCGCCGCCGTTGGTCCACAGCGCGTAGTAATAGTAGACGTCCGTTTCGATTTCCTTGCCTTGCAGACCGAAGCCGGCAACGCCTTGGGCCTTCAGTTTCTTCGACGCTTCTATCACGTCGTTCCAGGTTTTCGGGCCGTCGGGATAGCCGACCTTCGCGAGCAGGTCCTTGTTGTAATAGAGCGCGCGCGCGGATGCGGCGATCGGCAAGCCGTACACCTTGCCGTTGATTTCTCCCGGTGCGAGGAACGGGCCGATGAAGCGGCCCTTGAAGCTCGCGTCCATGTAGCCGTCGAGCGGTTCGGCGACGTCGTCCTTCACGAAGTCGAGCAGCCAGCGCGTGCCGACGATCGCGAGGTCGGCGTTGGCGCCACCGGAAATGTCGGTTTGGAGTTTCTGTTGCAGCGTGTCCCAGTTCACGTCTTCGATCTTGATGGTCGTGCCGGGATTGGCCTTCTCGAAGTTGCGGGCCATTTTTTCGAAGTACGGCGCGGTGGCGTCGCTGTAATGCGCGACGGTGACGCGGACCGTATCGGCGTGAGCCGCCACGGCGATACCTGCAAACGCGAGCGCCACGGCAACTTTGCCTAGCGCGAGGGAAGCACGGGCATGCAACGACATTCTCTCTCTCCTGTGTCGATCGGAGTTAGCGCTTTAGCGCTTACTCCGGTCCCAACCAGCGGTGTCGATCGGAGCTAGTGCTTTAACGCTTACGCCGGTCCCATCCAACGATGGTTGGGGGTGGTCCGCTGCCGTCGCCGGCCGCTGCGGTTGAATTGTTTGAAAAAATCCTACAGGACGCAAAATAGCTTGTCACGTAGGGTCTGCGATATTTCTTCTCAGCCGTGTTTGTGCATAAGATGCTTTAAACCAAGGGTATTCTGCAGTGGGCGAAGTCATGGATACCCAATCTTCGGGATGGCTAGGCAACCGCATTGAAAGTCAGTGTGTAATAAATTTACAGGCCAGATGCGATCCCCGGCAGCGAATCAGGAGCGAGGGCAGACATGAATCGTGTGGTGTTGGTAACGGGCGCTTGCGGCGGCATCGGTAGCGTCTTGTGCAGGCGCTTCGTGGAGCAGGGCGATACGGTGCTCGCGCTCGACATCGACGCGGTCGCGCTTCACGGCTTGGCCGCGCAACTCGGCGCGGCGCACGTCACGCCGATTACAGCCGATCTCGGCGACGCCGCCGCGGTGCAGCAAGCGGTGGCCGGCGCGGTCAAGTCGCGCGGTCCGGTGGACGTGCTGGTCGCCAACGCGGGCGCGGCGGAAGGGCTCACGCTCGCTACAACCGATGCCGCGAGCTGGCAACGCGACATTCATTTGAATTTGAACGGCACGTATCACACGGTGGAAGCGGTGCGCGCGTCGATGATCGAGCGGCGCCAGGGCGCGCTCGTGTTGATCGGCTCGGTGAACGGCATGGCCGCGCTCGGTCATCCGGCGTATAGCGCGGCGAAGGCCGGGCTCATCAGTTACACGAAGGCGCTCGCGGTTGAACTCGGCCGTTACGGAATTCGCGCGAATATCGTCTGTCCGGGCACGGTGAAGACGCAAGCGTGGCAGGCGCGCGTCGATAGAAACCCGCAGGTGTTCGAGGATCTGAAGAAGTGGTACCCGTTGCGCGACTTCGCGACGCCTGACGATATCGCGGATGCGGTGTTGTTCCTTGCGTCGCCGATGGCGCGGGTGATTACCGGCGTCGCGTTGCCGGTCGACGGCGGCCTGATGGCGGGCAATCGTCTGATGGCGGAAGAACTGACGCTCGAATCGCTGTAAGAGGTTTGAGCACGTCGAACCCCGCGCGAAGTGGAACCAACGAAGCACGACGATGAGGACAGCATGGCAGCAGTGCAACTGAGCGGCATCTTCAAACGCTATGGCGACATGCAGGTGGTGCACGGCATCGATCTGCATATCGACGACGGCGAGTTCGTCGTGCTCGTCGGTCCGTCGGGCTGCGGCAAGAGCACGCTGATGCGCATGGTGGCGGGGCTCGAGGAAATCAGCGGCGGCGATCTGATGATCGGCGGCACGCGTGCGAATACGCTGCCGCCGCAGCAGCGCAATATCTCGATGGTGTTTCAGAGCTACGCGCTTTATCCGCATCTTTCGGTCTACGAGAACATTGCTTTCGGGCCGCGGATTCGCAAGGAAGCGGCGGCGAATTTTAAGCCGCGCATTGAAGCCGCCGCGAAGATGCTGAACCTCGGCGGTTATCTGGACCGCTTGCCGCGTGCGCTTTCCGGTGGTCAGCGGCAACGCGTGGCAATGGGGCGCGCGGTGGTGCGCGAACCGTCGCTGTTCCTGTTCGACGAACCGCTGTCCAATCTCGACGCGAAATTGCGCGTGCAGATGCGCACGGAAATCAAGGCGTTGCATCAGCGGTTGAAGAACACGGTGATCTACGTCACGCACGACCAGATCGAGGCGATGACGATGGCCGATCGCATCGTCGTGATGAACGCGGGGCGGATCGAGCAGATCGGGCGTCCGTTGGAACTGTATGACCATCCGGCGAATCTGTTTGTCGCAAGCTTTCTTGGTTCGCCGTCGATGAATTTCGCCGAAGGCGTGCTGGAGCGTCGCGCGCAAGGGCAGGGCCTCGCGTTGAAACTGAACGACGGCGGCGAGATCGTGCTGGAGGGCGCGCCCGCGTCGGCGGTGGTCGGCGCGAAGGTCACGCTCGGCGTGCGCCCCGAACACATCGAGACCATGACGCAAACGCCTGACGCCACGATGGCAGTGGAAGTCGTCGAGCCGACTGGCGCCGAGACCCACTTGTACGGGAAAATAGGCGGCGGCATGTGGTGCGTGACGACTCGCCAGCGCTCGAAGGTCGAGCCCGGTCAGCGCGTCACGCTGCGTCTGCCGGCCGAGCATATTCATCTGTTCGATACGCAGAGTGGACGCAGGCTGGTCTGAACCGCGTGTTGCCGCTCGAGCATGATTCGAGCCGAATGAAAGTGATTGAAGCTGCGACGCGACGCGGATTCATTTAACCCATAAGGAACACCGGGTGTCCGCACCGAACTTGATTCCTCACATCCGCAGCGCACTGGCTAATCTGCGGCCCGCCGAGCGCAAGGTCGCCGAGATGGTGCTGAGCGATGTCGACTTCGCGATGCGCGCGAGCATCACTGAACTCGCGCAGCGCGCGGAGGTTTCCGAGCCTTCCGTTACGCGGTTTTGTCGCGCGATCGGTGCGCATGGTTTGCGCGACTTCAAGATGCAACTGGCGCAGAGCGTGGCGGGCGGGGTGCCGTATGCGTCCACGGCGGTCGCGCGTGACGACGATGTGAAGACGTTGATCGACAAGGTCGGCGAGGCTGCCGTCGATGGGATCACGCATGCACAAGCTGCGCTCGATCCAGCGGTGGTCGAGAGTGCGATTGCGGCGTTGTCGAGCGCGCGGCGAGTGTTTTTCTTTGGCGTCGGCTCGGGCTCGGGGCTCGTTGCGCAGGATGCGGCGTTGAGGTTCTTGCGGCTCGATATCGCGTCGACGGCTTTTACCGATGGTCATTTGCAGCGGCTTTATGCGGGGCTGATGGAGCCGGGCGATGTGGCCTTTGCGATTTCGCATTCGGGGCGCAGCGTCGAGGTGAATGAAAGCATTCAGATCGCTAAAGAGCGTGGGGCGACCACGATTGCGCTGACTAATGTCGGTTCGCGGTTGGCGTGGCTGGTCGATATTCCGCTGTTATTGCGAGTGCCGAGTCCGATTGATCCCAACACGCCCGGCGTGTCGCGGCTCGTGCATTTGTGCATCATGGATGCGCTGGCTATCGGCGTCGCGCTCAAAGCGGGTCCCAAAACCCTGGAGAAGATGCGGCATGCGAAAGCGCGGTTGGCGTCGCATGAGCCGGAGGCGGCGGGGGATTGATGCGGTGAGTGGCGTTTAGTCGGTTGTTCGGAATGAGTGAGCCAGCCGTGTGAGAAGGGTGCGGTTTACGCCATTCGATTATTCGACTGCCAAAACGATTGTTTCCGCCAGCCACCGCCTGCCTGGCAAGCGTTCACCCCGCCCCCGCCATCCACCCAAACCGCCGCGACAACCTCAACGCCGCCGCCCGCAACGTCTGCGCTGGCGCACCGGCCGGCTCGCTATCGAAGCTGCCGCTCGGCCCCATCAGCGCGAGCACGAGGCAAATGCTGCCGGTATGGTCGAACACCGGCGCGGCCAGCGTGTCGATACCAGGCACAGGTCGGCTGAGGGCAGTATCGATGCCGTCCGCGCGGATCTGCGCAAGGCGCTGCGCGTAGGCTTTGCTCAACTGCGGCAGCGGTGGCGCGGCGTTCTTACGACCCGCGCCTTTCAGCGCCGCCGGATCGTCAAGCACCTTCCCCACGAAAACCTCGGCAGCGTGAGCCCCCGCCAGCCGCAAATGATCCTGCGCCAACAGCCCAACGCGCACATCGTCCGCGACATAGGCCGCGAACACGCGTCCAATCGCCGTATTCACCAGCGACATCACGGTGCCGACCCGCAAGCTCACATGCAGCGGCCGCGCCGATTCCTCGAGCCGCACGACGGTTGGCCCGAGCGGCCCGAGCACGGCCATCGCGACGCTCATCCCCGTCGACGCCGCCAGTTCCACCACTTCCGGCTCGGCCTCCCGCGTCGGCGACAAGCGCTGCAAGCCGATCAACCCAAGCTCCAGCGCAAGCGGCCCCGCCTGGAAACAGCCCGCCGCATCGCGATCGAGCAAGCCGATTTTCAGCAGACTCACCAGATGCGGAAACGCCTTCGCGGGCGGCATGCCCGCAGCCGCCGCCAGGTCGCGCAAGGTCAAGGGCCGCGCGGCCGCGACCAGCGCCGCGAGCAACTCGCCCGTGCTATCGAGCGATTGAATGCCGCGCTGCGGTTTCGTATCCGTGGAAGCGGCGGCGGTGTGAGAAGTGTCGGGAGAATCAGTCACGATGCGGAAGTAGCCAATAAGGAAGGCGCTGCCGCCAACTCGGCGCCGATGTCATGAGCCGCGGCGAGCAAGGCGCGAGCGATCGCACCATCGGCCGCGACGTCGATCGCGCCGGTCGAGCCGATCACGGTCAACGCGAGCGATAAGCGGCCGTCGGTATCCAGCACCGGCGCACTCAAACTGCTGATGCCCGGACTCGGCGCATCCACGCTGGTTTCCAGTCCGCGCGTGCGAATCGCGGCCAGCGTGGCCCCGAAAGCGGCGCGTTCATTGGCTGGCATCATGGCCGCGATTTTCCCTGACGACGCCCCGCCCGACTGATTCGCCCACATCGCCTCAACCGCCTCGCGCGGCAGATAAGCGCAAAATACGCGACCCGTCGACGTGGCCGGCAGCGACATCACCGTGCCCACATGCAGATTTACGTGCAACGGAAACCCCGCATGTTCATAGCGAACGATGGTCGGCCCTTGCGGCCCCGCAATGCAAATCGCGACGCTCAAGCCGATCGCTTCGGCCAACGCCGCCGCGCGCGGCACGGCGGCGCGAAACGCCGGCTGATTCTCCAGATGCAGCAAACCGAGCCGCAAGGAAAGCGGCCCCGGTTCGTATCGGCCGGATAACTCATCGCGTTTGATCAGACCTAAGCGGCTCAAACTCACCAGATACGCATGCGCCTGCCCCGGCGCGATCTGTGCGGCGGCGGCGAGATCCGACAACGCCAGCGGACCGCGCGCCTGCGCGAGCGCCAGCAACACGCGGCCACCGACCTCGACGCTCTGAATGCCGCGCTGCGTCTTGCCGCCGTCCGCCGTCTCGTTGCCGCGGGCGCCTTTGCCGGTGGCTGGTTTCGCTGCTTTGCTCACACCCGCGCTCGTCTGTGAAAAAGGGTTCATGTTAACCGAAGGCGTGCGTCTTCCTGCTTTCATCTTAGTCCGCGATGAATTTGCGTATAGCGATACACTTCGCTATTGACAAATAAACAGACGCAGCCATAAGATGCATTCACCCCGACATACCGGCGCAGTCACAGAGTCAAAACGGGGCGAGACAATCCTCCAATACCGCAGCCAGCGCAGTCGCGCGCGGTCGGCCGTCTCGCCTCATATCCAATTCTCGAGGGAGACAAGCATGGCAAAGGCATTCGCATCCCAGGCCGATCTGGAAGTCAAGAAAGTCACGTGGACGCAATTGTCCGAGAACGCCTACGCGTACACCGCCGAGGGCGATCCGAATTCCGGCGTGATCATCGGCGACGACGGCGTGCTGATCGTCGACACCACCGCCACGCCGGCGATGGCGCAAGACCTCATCGCCCGCATCCGCAGCGTCACGGATAAACCGATCAAATACGTCGTGCTCTCGCATTACCACGCGGTGCGCGTGCTCGGCGCCTCCGCGTATTTCAAGGAAGGCGCGCAAGAGGTGATCGCAAGCCGTGGCACCTACGAAATGATCGTCGAGCGCGGCGAAGCGGATATGAAATCGGAAATCGAACGCTTCCCGCGTTTGTTCGCCGGCGTCGAAACGGTGCCCGGTTTGACGTGGCCGACGCTCGTGTTCGAAAAGGAAATGACACTGTTCCTCGGCAAGCTCGAAGTGCGCATCGCGCATCTGGGCGCCGGCCATACCAAGGGCGACACGGTGGTGTGGCTGCCGTCGCAGAAGGTGCTGTTCTCCGGTGACCTCGTGGAATACGACGCGGCGTGTTATTGCGGCGACGCACAGCTCGAACAATGGCCGGACACGCTCGAAGCGCTGCGCGCGCTGAAAGCGGACAAGCTGGTGCCGGGCCGCGGCCCCGCGCTGACCACGCCGGAAGACGTCGACAAAGGCCTTGATTACACGAAGGACTTCGTCACCACGCTGCTGCAACAGGGCCGTGAAGCCGTCGAACAGAAGCTCGATCTGAAGGCCGCGATGGCGCACACGCGCAAGGCGATGGATCCGAAGTTCGGCCATGTGTTCATCTATGAGCATTGCCTGCCGTTCGACGTCTCGCGTGCGTTCGACGAAGCCAGCGGCATCACGCATCCGCGCATCTGGACCGCGCAGCGCGACAAGGAAATGTGGGACGCGCTGCAAGCCTGATAAGAAAAGCGCACCAGAGAAGGACGGAGACACAACATGAGCACCAACTACCAGACGCTGTCGTTCGAATACAAGCCGTGCCGCGAGCAATCCGAGCGCGGCGGCGCGGACCAGGCGGCCTATCCCGTGATCGTGGTCGGCGCGGGCCCGGTGGGTCTCGCCACCGCGATCGACCTCGCGCAGCAGGGCGTGCCGGTCGTGCTGGTCGACGACGATTGCTCGCTGTCCACTGGTTCGCGGGCGATCTGTTTCTCGAAGCGCTCGCTCGATATCTTCGATCGCCTGGGCTGCGGTCAGCGCATGGTGGACAAGGGCATTAGCTGGAATGTCGGCAAGGTGTTCCTGAAGGACGAACTGGTGTACACGTTCAATCTGCAACCGGAGGCGGGTCACAATCGGCCCGCGTTCATCAACCTTCAACAGTATTACGTCGAAGGTTTCCTGCTCGAACGCGCGCAGGAAATGCCGAACATCGAAATCCGCTGGAAGAGCAAGGTTGTCGGTGTAGCGCAGAACGGCGTGCCGGGTGCTCAAGACGCCGGCGTCACGCTGACGATCGACACACCCGACGGTCCATATGATCTGCGCGGCCGTTATGTCGTCGCCGCCGACGGTTCGCGCAGTCCGATCCGCAATCTGCTGGGACTCGACAGCAAGGGCGTCACGTTCAAAGACCGCTTCCTGATTGCCGACGTGAAAATGGAAGCCGACTTTCCGACCGAGCGCTGGTTCTGGTTCGATCCGCCGTTTCATCCGAATCAGTCGGTCTTGTTGCATCGTCAACCGGACAACGTGTGGCGGATCGATTTCCAGCTCGGCTGGGACGCCGACCCTATGCTGGAAAAAACGCCGGAGCGCGTGATTCCGCGCGTGCGCGCCTTGCTCGGACCGGACGCGAAGTTCGAACTGGAATGGGTGAGCGTCTATACGTTTTCGTGCTTGCGCATGGAGCGTTTCCGGCACGGCAACGTGCTGTTCGCGGGCGATTCCGCGCATGGCGTGTCGCCGTTCGGCGCGCGCGGCGCGAATAGCGGCGTACAGGACGCCGAAAATCTCGCCTGGAAACTGGCGATGGTGCTCGAAGGCAAAGCGCCGGACACCTTGCTCGATACCTATGCAAGCGAGCGCGAATTCGCCGCCGACGAGAACATCCGCAACTCCACGCGCTCAACCGATTTCATTACGCCGAAAAGCCCGGTGAGCCGCGTGTTCCGCGACGCCGTGCTGAAGCTCTCGCGCCATCATCCGTTTGCGCAGCAGTTGACGAATAGCGGCCGGCTCTCCGTGCCGGCGGTATTGCGCGATTCCCCGCTGAATACCGCGGACAGCGACAGCTTCGAAGGCGCGATGGTGCCGGGCGCGTCGTGCGTCGATGCGCCTGTGCAGCAGGAAGGACAACCGGCGTGGCTGTTGCGGCAACTCGGCCAGCAGTTCACCGGCGTGTTGTTCCGCGGTGAGCAAGGCATCGATCCCGCGACGCAGGCCGCGTTGGATGCGTTGCAAGCGAGCCCGATTCCGTTGAAGCTCGTCGTAGTGACGAGCGGCAATGCAAAGGCCACGTCCTCCGCCGGCGTGCAAATCCTGCACGACGCCGAAGGTCTTGCAAGCGCGCGCTACGACGCGAAACCCGGCACGTTCTATCTGATCCGCCCGGACCAGCACGTCTGCGCGCGTTGGCGGCAACTCGACGTGAACGCCGTGGCGCATGCATTGAAGCGCGCATTGTGCGTCGAAGGCACAGCCTGAAAACAGCACGCAAAAGCACGATTAGAAAATAGCAGGAGACGAACATGGCACTGAACACGCAACCCAATCTCGAACGCCCCGACGATTTCTACGAGGCGCTGATCGACATGCATCGCGATCTGGACGACGCGCAGAGCCAGTCGGCCAATGCGCAACTGATCCTGTTGCTCGCCAACCATATCGGCGATCACGCGACGCTGCTCGAAGCCATGCGTTACGCGCACGAAGGCGCGGCAGACACGTCGCCGCGCGGCGGCGAAGCGCATCCCTTGGCGGCGTAAACCGGCAACGTAGCGATCAGGAGAGCAAGCACGCGCGTGGCCATTTCAAAGCTCACGCGCATTCCACCACGGCAGCGCTGCGCATCCGCGCCAACGCCTGCCGTTCCAGCAGAAGACACAACGCGGCGCATCAAGACGCCGGACCCAGCGGGTCCGTTGGACCCTCACGTTTGGAGATAACCGATGAGCCAATCCCTCGCCCCCGCGCTCAAGCCGGGCGCATCCGCCGCTGCGCACGACGATCTGCTGTATCGCAAGGTCTCGCTGCGGATCATTCCGTTTCTATTCGTCTGCTACGTGGTGTCGTTTCTCGACCGCATCAATATCGGCTTCGCGCAATTGCAGATGAAGCACGACCTCGGTTTTAGCGACGCAATGTACGGTCTCGGCGCGGCGGTGTTCTACGTCGGCTACGTGCTCTGCGAAGTGCCGAGCAACTTGCTGCTCGCGCGTTTCGGCGCACGCCGCACGTTCACGCGGATCATGCTGCTGTGGGGCGTCGCGTCGGTCGGCATGATGCTCGTATCGAAGCCCGCGCACTTCTATTTGCTGCGCTTCATGCTGGGCGTATTCGAAGCCGGTTTCTTTCCCGGCATCGTGCTGTATCTGACTTACTGGTATCCGGCGCGCAGGCGCGCGGCGGTGCTGTCGATCTTCTTCGCGGGCGTCGCGGTGGCCGGCGTGCTCGGCGGACTGGTGTCCGGCTGGATCATGCGCGACATGGGCGGCGTGTGGGGCATGTTCGGCTGGCAGTGGATGTTCATCATCGAAGGTGCGCCCGCCATCGTGCTGGGTCTGATCGCGGCGTTCTATCTGGTGGACGGCCCGCAGCACGCAAGCTGGCTCAACGCCGACGAAAAAGCGCAACTGATCGCGCAACGTGACGAGGACCGCCGGCCGATCTCCGACGCGCATTCGTCGCGTGCGCTCATGCAGGCGCTGCGCAATCCGCGGGTTTATCTGTTCGCGTTCATCTATTTCTCGCTGACGTGTGCGTCGTTGACGCTGAGCTTCTGGATGCCGCTGATGATTCGCGACTTCGGCATTCACGACGTATTGGCGATCAGCCTGTATAGCGTGGTTCCGAACGCTGTCGGCGCGGTGGGGCTGATTCTGATTGCGCGTCACTCGGATCGCCGCGGCGAACGCCGCCGCCATTTTGCGGCGTGCACGATCGGCGGTGGCATCGCACTCTCGCTGTTGACGCTGCATCTGAGCAGTTTCCCGGCGATGCTCGCGATTCTCTCGCTGGCCGCGGTGTTGATCTTCGCCGCCCTGCCGATCTTCTGGACCGTGCCGTCGAGCTATCTGTCGGGCACCGTGGCCGCGGCCGGGATTGCGTTGATCAGCAGCATCGGCATTACGAGCGGCATCGTGAGCCCTTGGGTGATCGGTCTCATCAAGACGCACACCGGCAGCATGGATAACGCGCTTTATGTGTTGACCGCGTTGCTGTTCGTCAGCGGCGCTGCATTGCTGATCGGCGTGCCGAAGGAGATGAAGCGCATCTAAAGATCGAGTGGCTTCGGGCGTCAGTTCGGGTAGAGTCGCGATTATTGCCTTGCGAGCGCGTGTATCACGTCCGAACCTTTGCGATGTATTCGATCGAAGCTGTTCCATTGCCGCACGAGGGCCCGTCCGACATGATGTTGTGGCGGGTCGATTTCGCTTTCGCCGCGTCGCTGGATGACGCGGCCTTCGCACCGCTCAGCGGCGACGAGCGCGCGCGTGCCGGCAACTTCCGCCGCCATGAGGATGCATTGCGCTTTGCGAGCGTTCGCGTCGCGCTGCGTGAGCAACTTGCGCCGCGGCTCGGCATCGCGGCTAACGCCGTCCGTTTTACGCCCGATGCAAACCGCCGTCCCCGTCTCGCGGATTCCAATGCGTACGACTTCAACGTATCGCATGCGGGCGCGCATGGGCTCATCGCGATGTCGGCGGTTCGGCGCGTCGGCGTGGACATCGAGCAGCGCAGCGATGAATTCGATTGGCGTTCGATTGCGTCGTTGACGCTCGCGCCAGACGAGGCCGCGTGGATCGAGCGTCTGGACATGAGCCAGCAGATCGACGCCTTTTACGACGGCTGGGTCGCGAAAGAAGCGCTCGTAAAAACGACGGGGGTGGGCATCACGCGCGGGTTGCAGCATTTGACGGTGTTGCCGCGCGAGCGTACTCAAGTGACGCTGCGCAACCGGATTGCGGACGACATGCGCGAGATTGCCGCGTGCTGGATCGCGGCGCCGGATGGATATGCCGCGTGCGTGGCGTGGTCGGCGAAAACGCGCGGCTAGGCGTTCGCCGGATCAAACGCCGAAGCCTTCGGCCAGCCAAAGGTATGCACCTGCGTGACCGGCTGCGCGAGCGCGACCGCCGCGCGAATCTTGCCGGGCATCGGCAGATCGAGCACATGCCAGCGGCCATGCTCCGCGAGATCGAACGCGTGCGCTGTGGCATCGCTCAGGAGCAGGTCCGCATCCAGATCGACGGGCGCATGGCGCAACGCATTGCACAGGCTGCTGTAGCGCGCATGCCGGCGTGAGGCTTCGGGCAGCTCGCCAATCGCATTGCCAGGCGACGGCGCGATCACGCTCAGCCCAAGCGCCGTCGACGCAATGCCGACGACGATCCAGATGCCGCCATACGCAATATCGATCACGATGCCGCGGCCATCATGCGGATGACGCGCGCGCAGCTTCTCTTCGCCGTCGTCCAGGAGATCGATGCTGCGAGGCTCGCAGTCGAACAGATTCCCGACGATCCAGCGCGCCACCACGCGCGCGACGATAAAGCGTTTGCGCAGCGCGGCGTTCGGATGCAGCCGCGCGCGCTCGCGCTCGGTCTTCGAGAGCCAACTGTCGCCTTCCTGCACCGGCACGGGCAGCCATTCACAGCGGAATCGCCACAAATGCAGCTCGCCCGCGCGCGGCGCGGCAAGGCTGCGCGGATAGTGGCGCGTCAGCGGGTGCGATAGGAATGCGGGCGCGGCCGCGGAGGCGATGACGCGAGCGATTCGCGCGGGCTGCGCGATGCGTTCGACGCTGGCATGGACGGACGCCTCGTCCACGTCGGCCGCGCGTGGGTTGCCGCTGTCGGCGTCCCGCGCATGCTTCGACACGGGCGGCGCCGCGGACGCCAATTCCGATTCCAGTTCCAACGGCATGCGCTCCGCTCCTCAATGCATATACGTGACGCGGCGCGCTTGCACATCGAGTTCCACGCCGGCGTCGAGCAGATCGATCGCGAACCAGCGGATCAGCTTCAACACGCCGCTGACGGCAGGCCCAGGCAGCCACTCGCTCAGCATGCGCAACGCGGCGCCGCTATGCGTTTTTTGCAGCAGCGCGATGGTTTGCAGAATCACGGCTTCGTCCTTGCCGAGATCGCTCGCGCAGCGGCAGCGCATGTCGAGCGGACGATACGACACATGCATCAGCGAATGCATCAGCAGGTCGAAGTGTTCGATGCCGTCTTGCCGCAAGCCCACGCCGCGCAGAATGTCGCGCCAGTGCACGCCGCCGCGCGCGGTTTCGCAAGCCGGCCGAAGCCATGTGCGTACCGCGCTGAGGACCGTGCGGTCGGGGGCGTCGGTGCTGTCGGCCGGATGATCGTCGATCAGTTCGGGACGGCTGCTGTAGTGAGAGCGGAAGTTCATCGATGCTCCTGAATGGACACGGTCCAATGCGTCGCGCCGGCCTGAGCGGATGAGTGCCGCGTCGCAGGCCAGCGCTTGTTGCGTGCGACGGATAGGCGATGACGCGGCCTCTGTTCAGCTGCTTGCGGCTACCGCTGCAATTGCGCGGCGTAGGCGTTCGGCCTCGGCGCGGCTGACGTTCGGCGTGGTCATGAATTCGTGTGTTCGGTTTGCGGCAAGGGCTTCATGATGGAGTAATTTGCGTCTAGATGCAAATCATTCTCATTTGGAGGGTGTTCGACGGTTCGTTGCCCTGCAACTAACTGTCAGCCCCGCCAGGCGTCCACGGATATGATGACGAAGCGGCCGTTCCACACGCCCGCCGCAATCGGTCTGCAGACAATCGTTGTCTATCGCGCCAGCCAATGCCGACAAAATCAATCGACACCGCATCGACCTCCGCCGCCATCGAAACGGCCCAACGTCTGCCCACGTTGGCGCTCGCCGCCGCGCTATCGCTCGGCAGCGCGATCGCGCTCGGGTTCGCCCGCTTCGCGTACGCACTGCTGTTGCCGTCGATGAAACTCGATCTCGGCTGGAGCTTCGCCGAAGCCGGCGCGATGAACACGGCCAATGCGCTCGGCTATCTGCTCGGCGCGCTGGCTTTTCCACGTCTTGCGCGCCGCTGGTCGGCCGGCGCATTGTTCGGCGCCGGTTGCATCGTCACGGCGTTGCTGATGGCGTGTAGCGGCCTGCTCGCCGATACGCATTCGCTGCTCGTCTTGCGCGTGATCACCGGCGCAAGCAGCGCGGCGATTTTCATCAGCGGCGGCGTGCTGGCAGCGCGGCTCGCATCGGCGAGACCATGCGATGCGGGGTTCGTCCTCGGCTTGTATTACGGCGGCACGGGATGGGGCATCGTGGCTTCATCGCTGCTCGTGCCGCTGACGATCTTCAACGTCGCGCACGGCTGGCAGTTCGCCTGGTTCGCGCTGGCCGCGGCGTGCATGGCGTTCTCGATCGTGGCGATAGGCGCGGCCAAAAAAATCGAAAGCGTGCACGCGACAGTGCATACGGCAGCGCAGTCGGCCAACGCCGCGGATGCGCCGCGTTGGCCTCGCTTCATTGCCGCGCTGGCGGGCTACACGTTGTTCGGCGTCGGCTATATCGGCTACATGACCTTCATCGTGGCGCTCCTGCGCAACACGGGCATGAGCGCGTCGATCGTGACCGGCTTCTATCTGCTGCTCGGCGTGGCGACGGTGGTCTCGGCACGCGTATGGTCGGGCTTGCTGGACCGCATGCGCGGCGGCCAGGCGCTCGCGGTGCTCAACGCGTTGCTCGCGATAGCGACGCTGTTGCCCGCGCTGTTCGCGCAGCCGTGGGTGGCGTTCGTCTCGGGCGTGCTGTTCGGCGCGACGTTTCTCTCGGCCGTTGCATCGACCACGGCTTTCGTGCGCCACAATCTGCCCGCGAGTCACTGGGCCAAGGGCATCAGCGCATTCACGATCGTGTTCGCGTTCGGACAGATCGTCGGGCCGATGGTGATCGGTTGGGTCTCGGACGGCGCGGGCCTCGCGCGCGGTTTGATCTATTCCGCGCTGCTGCTCGCGGCCGGCGCGGTGCTCGCCGCGTGTCAAAAGCCGTTGCGTGAAGTGTGAGCCGTCGTTTCAAACCTGCACGGAAGGAATGCTCTTCATGCAGCGCAGCGCGAACATCGAGCGGCTGTGACGAATGCCGGCGATCTTGTAGAGCTTCTCGCGCAGAAAGCGCTCATAGCCCGCTGTGCCGTCGACCGCCACTTTCACCAGATAGTCGTAGTCGCCCGAGACGAGATACGCTTCGAGCACTTCAGTCAGCGTCGCCAGTTCGGCGCCGAAGCGGGCGAGGGCGTCGTCGTCGTGGCGATCGAGCGTGACCTCCAGCAGCACCACGTCCGCGAAACCGAGCTTCTGCTGATCGAGCAACGCGACATAGCCGCGGATATACCCCTCGGTTTCCAGTTGACGCGTGCGATTCCAGCACGCGGTGGTCGACATGCCGACCAGTTCCGCGAGTTCGGCATTGCTCAGGCGCGCGTTCTTCTGCAGCTCGCGCATGATCTTTCGATCCTGGTTATCCAGTGGACGATTACGGGCAGTCATCGCATTTTCGGAAGCTTGTTCAGATAAATGCCATTCTAGCGGAAGATCGTTCTAATGCCCGCCGATGCGTCAACTGCTTTAAGAAGCCTATCCAGCCCACCTCCAGGTATATTTTCAGGGTGCATTCGTGCTCGGAACAACCAACTGGTCCGCAAGGCGACAAGCCTGCGGCGTCGCGGCCACAAGCCGCGCTCCGGTGTTCTCGCTGCTTTTACCCAAGGCGGCACGCGGGCGAATTCCGGCATCGACCCTCGCCTGAAGACGGCGCTCGCCGGGCATGGACGCATATTCCTCGCCGCTGTATGCGGAAGAAAACAGGAGAAGAAACGCCCGCATGCGGACGCCGAGAAATGCGCGGCGACGTAAAGACGTGCCGCCGCGCCAGGACCCTCTTCGGACCCACTGCGTGGGTCGAGCGTTAATGGAAAATGAGGTACAGGATGACCAGTACGATCAACGGAACGCCGAGAAGCCAGCCAAGTAGATAAGGCATGATGGTTCTCCTTGTGGAAGTTTGAAGACGCTCGTAATTCAGCATCTGTCGTGCCCGACATAGGCGCGCCCACAAACCCTTCTCGTACAAGAAGAGAAAGCCTCGCACCTCAAGGCAGATTCTCCCGTAGAACGATACTGAATTGCACCGGCTTCACATCGCTCATTGCATCGCGTTTGTCCCGCACGTTGCGGAAAATCCGCAGACAATTTCCCACCATCGCTTGCGGCGTTTGCGTGATCAACGCGTCCATCGTTCCGTCGATCAATAGCGCTCGCGTATCGGGCGTCAAGCCGTGACCGACGAACAGAATCTTCTGCTCGGAACGCGCTTCGACAATCGCGCGCGCGACGCCATCCGATCCACCGCCGCTGTTGTAAATGCCGGCGAGATCGGGATGCTGCTCCAATAGCTTGCGCGTCTGCATGTAGTTGCGCTCGCTATCGTCGTGTCCTTCGCGCAGTCCGATCACGCGCACTTGCGGAAAGGTCGATTCGATCAGATGCAGAAAGCCGATCTCGCGTTCTTCATGCCCGCGATAGTTGAGGCTGCCCGCAAGCATCGCAATCTTGCCGCTCGGCCGCGGCCCCATGAAACGCCCCAGCAGCAACGCCGCCGTGCGTCCGGCGGAACGATTGTCGATGCCCACATAAGCGAGCCGCCGCGCATTCGATAGATCCGAAATCAACGTGATCGCCGGCACGCCCTGGTCCGCGAGCGCATTCACCGCGTCGCGCACCACGGGATGCTCGAGCGCCATGAACACCACGCCGTCCGCGCGTTGTCCGTAATGCAGCAGACGGTCGGCCAGTTCCCTGGGGTTGAAACTCTCGACGTAATGCACCCGGCACTTCATGTCCAACGCGTTCCACTGAGCGTGAGCGAAGTCGATATAGTCGCCGAGCATGCGCAAGTAGCGATTGGTGCCGGCAGGCAGCAGAAACGCTATACGCATCGGTTTGGAAGCGGACGCGGCAGGCGCGCCAGGCGTGAGCAGATAGCCGAGTTGCGCGGCCGCGTGCATCACGCGTTGCGCGGTGACGGCGCGCACGCCTTCGCGGCCATTGAGCACACGATCCACGGTGGCGGTCGACACACCGGCGGCGCGCGCAATGTCGGGAATGCGCGCGCGCGCGGCGGCGGTGAGGTGAAGCGGTTCGGACATGGCAGTCCTTCGCAGGGGAAGTCCATCAAAAAACATCAGGTTCGCGGTTTGACAGCGGTTGCCGCGCACGCCTAGTCTTGCAGCTATCACGCGACGACTCAACACCAGCGACAGGAAATCAAGGCGTTGTTCAGAGCGATGAGGGTTTTTGATGGATTCGACAGTCACATCAATTATAAGCAAGGAGACACTCAAATGACCAATCTCGCGAGACGCACGCTGCTGCGTGCCGCGGCCGCCGTACCGGTGGCGGGCGCGCTGGGCTTTCCGTCGATCGTGCGCGCTGCGTCCGGCCCGGAGTTCGTGTTCAAGTACGGCAACAACTTGCCCCTCACGCATCCATTGAACGTGCGCGCGCAGGAAGCGGCGAATCAGATCAAGGAGGCGTCCAAAGGGCGCATGGAGATCCGCATATTCCCCAACAACCAGTTGGGCGGCGATACCGACATGCTCGCGCAGGTGCGCAGCGGCGGCATCGAGATGTTCACGCCGTCGGCGCTCGTGGTGTCGACGCTCGCGCCATCCGTTGCGATCAACGCGGTCGGCTTCGCGTTCAGCGACTACAACCAGGTATGGAGCGCGATGGACGGCAAGCTCGGCGCCTATGTGCGCGCGGCGATGCAAAAAGCCGGTCTCGAATCGTTCGAGAAGATGTGGGACAACGGCTTCCGTCAGACCACCACCAGCAACGGCCCGATCACGAGCGCGCAGAACATGCGCGGCCTGAAGATTCGCGTGCCGGTGAGCCCGCTCAGCATCGACATGTTCAAGGGTCTCGGCGCCGCGCCGACCAGCTTGCAATTCAGCGAAGTGTATTCGTCGCTGCAAACGCATATCGTCGATGCGCAGGAGAACCCGCTGCCGATCGTGCAAGTCGCGAAGCTCTATGAAGTGCAGAAGTACTGCTCGCTGACCAATCATATGTGGGACGGCTACTGGTTCGTATTGAACCCGCGCGCCTGGCAACGCTTGCCGAAAGACCTGCAAGGCATTGCGAGCGACGCCTTCAATCAAGGCGCGTTGAAACAGCGCGAGGATGTGCGCAAGCTCAACGACGCGGCTATCGCCGATCTGCAAGGCAAGGGCCTTGCGATCAACCGTACCGCGCCGGATACGTTCCGCGCGGCGCTGCGTCAAGCGGGCTTTTACGCGCAATGGAAGGGCAAGTTCGGCAATGAGGCGTGGGACCTGCTCGAACAATCGGTCGGCAAGCTCGCTTGAGTTCGGCTTACGCCAGCGAGCACGAGCGGTGAGTGCGCAAGAGACGAAGCGCGGCGGCCCGTCGCGAGGAGACTTCAGGATGTCGAATCACGCATTGAATCCAGCGGATGCAGCGGTTGCGCTGCCCGCGGCGAGCACGCCGCGCCGCTGGCTGAGCAGCTTCGATCGCGGTTTGATCGCGCTGGTGGAGGCCTGCGCGGCGGCGCTGCTCGCGGTGGAAATGATCGTCATGCTGGCGGGCGTGGTGAGCCGTTACGCGCTGCATCAGCCGCTGGTGTGGTCGGATGAACTGGCGGGGATTCTGTTCCTGTGGCTCGCCATGCTCGGCGCGGTGCTGGCGTTGCGGCGCGGCGAACATATGCGAATGACGGCGCTGGTCAGCCGCTTGTCGCCGCGGCGGCGCGCATTCGTCGATACGCTGGCGATCGCGGCGTCGATTGCGTTGCTCGCGCTGTTGATCGTGCCCGCGTACAACTATGCGTCCGGTGAGGCGGCGATCGTCACGCCCGCCTTGCAGATCAGCAACGCGTGGCGCGCGCTCGCGTTGCCGGTCGGCGCCGCGCTCATGCTGCTGGTCGGCATGATTCGTCTCGCGCAGGTGAGCCGCGCGCGCGACGTCGTGATCGTGCTTGCGATTGCCGCGCTATTGGGTCTCGTCGCCGTATTCGCCGGGCCGTGGTTCCAGAGCCTTGGCAAGATCAATCTCGTGATCTTCTTCGTCGGCGTGGTGGCGATCGGCATTTTTTCGGGCGTGCCGATCGGGTTTTCTTTCGCGCTGGCCACGTTCGGCTATCTCGGCCTCTCGACTTTCACGCCGCTCGAAGTAGTGGTCGGCCGCATGGACGAGGGCATGTCGCATCTGGTGCTGCTGGCCGTGCCGCTCTTCGTATTCCTCGGTTTGCTGATCGAAATGACCGGCATGGCGCGCGCGATGATCGAATTTCTCGCGAGCCTCGTCGGTCACGTGCATGGCGGTTTGTCGTTCGTGCTGATCGGCGCGATGTATCTGGTGTCGGGCATCTCCGGTTCGAAAGTGGCGGACATGGCGGCGATTGCGCCGGTGCTGTTCCCGGAGATGAAAAAACGCGGCGCGTCGGAAGGCGATCTCGTCGCGCTGCTCGCCACCACCGGCGCGCAAAGCGAAACGATTCCGCCGAGCATCGTGCTGATCACGATCGGCTCGGTCACGGGCGTGTCGATCGCCGCGCTCTTCACCGCGGGCATGCTGCCGGGCGCCGTGCTCGCGCTGATTCTGTGCGTGGTGGTGTGGTGGCGCTATCGCAACGAAGACCTGAGCGGCGCGCAGCGTTTCAGCAAGCAGCAGATCGCGCGGCTGTTCGTCGTGTCGCTGCCGGCGCTGGCGCTGCCGTTCGTGATTCGCATGGCGGTGGTCGAAGGCGTGGCGACGGCGACCGAGGTGTCGACCATCGGCATCGCCTATTCGATGCTGATCGGTCTGCTGGTCTATCGCCGTTTCGAATGGCGGCGGCTCGGCCGCATGCTGGTGGATGCGGCGACTTTGTCGGGCGCGATTCTGTTCATCATCGGCTGCGCGACCTCGATGGCGTGGGCGCTCACCCAATCCGGTTTCTCGCAGGACCTCGCGCAATGGATCGCTGCGATGCCCGGCGGCGCGTACGGTTTCCTCGCCGTGTCGATCGTCGTGTTCGTGATGCTCGGCAGCGTGCTCGAAGGGATTCCCGCGATCGTGCTGTTCGGTCCGCTGCTGTTTCCGATCGCGCGGCTCGCGGGCGTGCATGAAGTGCACTACGCGATCGTCGTGATTCTGTCGATGGGCGTGGGGCTTTTCTCGCCGCCGTTCGGCGTCGGCTACTACTCGGCGTGCGCGATCAGCAAGGTCAATCCCGATGCGGGCATTCGCCCGATCGTCGGCTACATGGGCGCGCTGATCGTCGGCCTGATTCTGGTCGCGGCGATTCCCTGGATCTCGATCGGGTTTCTCTAGGCTTTCTTCACAGGTTCGACACTCGGGCGCTGCATTGCCGCCGCGCCGGGGCGTCGCTCGTCCTTTAAAAACTGGCAGCATCGGGAGAGTTTCATGAGTCGTTTCTTTGGCGAGATTCGTCAGGCCGGGTACGTGGTGCGCGATATCGAGGCCGCGATGGAGTACTGGAGCCGCGTGCTCGGCGTGGGCCCGTGGTTCTACAACGAACGCGTGCCGATCGAGAACTACATGTATCGCGGGCAATCGTACGAGGTGCACAACTCCGTGGCGTTGGCGAACTCGGGGCCATTGCAGGTCGAACTGATCCAGACGCGCAACGACGCACCCTCGATGTACCGCGATTTTCTCGCCGCCGGCAACACCGGCTTGCAGCACAACGCATACTGGACGACCTCGTTCGACGCGGACCTCGCGCGCTTGCAGGAGCAGGGCTTCGAGGTCGCGATGAGCGGCGAGGTGGGCCGCAACGGGCGCTTTGTCTACTTCGACACCGAGGATCATCCGGGCACGGTCATCGAACTCTCGGAGATCGCCGGGCCGAAAGGCAGGCTGTTCGACATGATCTACACGGCGTCGCGCGATTGGGACGGCCGTGAGCCGGTGCGCCGCTTTCCTGATCTGAACGCGCTATGAACGCCACGCTGCAACGGAACACCGTTCACGACGACACGCTCGAAGCCGACTATCTGATCGAGACGCCGCTCGATCCCGCCCGCGTTGCCGACGTGATGGCGGGCGAGCAGTCGAGCGGCACATTCGTGCGCGTCGCCAACGAATCGGATGCGCTGCGCGCACGCAGCCGCGCGAGCGTGCTGCGCATCGAGGAACTCGAACCCGCGTCGCAACCCAGCTTGCCGAGCGCATGGCTCGCGCGCCAGGGCACGCCGGGACCGTGGCGTCGCGCGCGCGTGACGCTGTCGTTTCCGCTCGCCAACATCGGCGCGAATCTGCCGACGCTTGCCGCCACCGTCGCCGGCAATCTGTACGATCTGGGCGAGGTCACCGGCATGCGGCTGCTCTCGCTGCGCTTGCCTGTCGCGTATCGCGCGCGTTTCGAACTGCCGCGTCATGGCGTGGCGGGCACGCGCGTGCTGACCGAAGTGACGGGCGGGCCGATGATCGGCACCATCATCAAGCCGAACGTGGGCTTGAGCGCGGCGCAAACGGCGGCGCTGGTGCGCGAGTTGTGCGAAGCGGGCGTCGATTTCATCAAGGACGATGAAGTCTGCGCGAACCCCGCGCATGCGCCGCTCGCCGAGCGCGTGCGAGCGGTGATGGCGGAAGTGCGCCGCTACCGCGAGCGCAGCGGCCGCCGCGTGATGGTCGCGTTCAATATCACCGACGAACTCGACGCGATGCGCCGTCATGCGGAACTGGTCGAGTGTGAGGGCGGCACCTGCGTGATGGCGAGCATCAACTGGTGCGGTTTTTCCGCAATCCAGGCGCTGCGCCGCGCCACGCCGCTCGTGCTGCACGCGCACCGCAACGGCTACGGGATGATGTCGCGCGATCCGGCGCTCGGCATGTCGTTTCAGGCGTACCAGACGCTATGGCGTTTGACCGGCGTGGATCACATGCACGTGCACGGCCTCGCCGGCAAATTCGCGCAGAGCGACGCCGAAGTGATCGAGTCGGCGCGCGATTGCGCCAAGCCGCTCGCGTCGGGTTGCGACGACCCGGTGCTGCCGGCGTTTTCGTCGGGCCAGTGGGCCGGCACCGTGCAAGCCACATTCGACGCGGTGCGCTCCACCGACTTGCTGTTCATGTCGGGCGGCGGCATCCTCGCGCATCCCGATGGTCCGGCGGCAGGCGTGACGAGCGTGCGTCAGGCATGGGCGGCCGTGCAGGAACACACGCCGTTGCCGGTGTTCGCGGAGCATATGCCGGAACTGCGGCGCGCATTGGCATTTTTCGGCGGGCGAGCGTGAGCGAGGCACAGGTCATCAAAGAGATCAGCGACTCGCGCCGGTTGCATGGCAACGGTCCGCATTACGCCTTCTATGGCGACGACTTCACAGGCGCGACCGACACGCTCGCGCATCTCGCCCGCGCCGGTCTGCGCACCATGCTGTTCTTCGCGCCACCCGATGCCGCGCGTCTTTCGACGCTGGGGCGGCTCGACGCGCTCGGCGTTGCCGGCGCGGCGCGGACGATGTCGCCGGCTGAACAGCAAGCGGAGCTGTCGCGCGCCGGCGCCGCATTTGCCGCGCTCGGCGTGCGCGTGATGCACTACAAAGTGTGCTCGACATTCGATAGCGCGCCGGAGATCGGCAGCATCGGCGTGGCGATTCGCACGCTGCGCGAGCACTGCGCGAATCCGCTCGTGGCGGTGGTCGGCGGGCAGCCGAATTTGCGGCGCTATTGCGTGTTCGCCGAACTGTTCGCGGCGGCGGGCGCGGACGATCATCAACAGTCGATCTACCGGATCGACCGTCATCCGACGATGAGCCGTCATCCGGTGACGCCGATGCACGAAGCGGACTTGCGTGTGCATTTGCAACGGCAGGGCGTGGAAAACGTGCAATCGGTCGATTGGCGCTGCTACACGGCCGGCGATGCCGCGTTGCAAACCGAGGTGCGGCGTCGGCTCGAATCGAAACCCGACGCATTGCTGTTCGACGTGCTCGACGACTCGCATCTGCAAGCGATTGGCCGCGTGATCGCGCATCACGCGGCGGAATCGGCGCCCTTGCTCGCGGTAGGCGCGAGCAGCGTCGCGCAGGCTTATTCGCTGGCGCTGGATCCGCGCGCTGAACATCAACACGCCGAAGCGCGCGAGCACGTAACGCTGGCGCGCGCAGAAGGACCGGTGTTCGTGCTGGCAGGCAGCCTCTCGCCATTGACCGAAGTGCAGATTGCCGCCGCGCATTCGTATCTGCGCGTGGAACTGGACCCGCTGCAAATGACCGGCGATAGCGCGTCCGACTATCTGGCAACGCGCGCCGCGGCGATAACAGGACCATTGCGCGACGGACGCAACGTCCTCGCCTTCACGACGCGCCGTGCCGAACACACGGCAGGCGCGTTGCCGCGGCTCACGCACGCATGCGCCGCGCTGCTGCGACAGGTGCTCGGCAACGCGCACTTGCGACGCATCGGCATTGCGGGCGGCGATACGTCCAGTTTCGCCGTGCGCGTGCTCGGCGCCTGGGGCTTGTCCTATCTCGCGCCGCTCCCGGCAGGCGTCACCGTATGCCGCCTTCACGCCGACCGTGCTGAACTCGACGGCATGGAGATCATGCTGAAAGGCGGACAGATGGGCGACGCGGATCTTTTCGAGCAACTGCTCGCCGGTGACGACGGCGAGAAAGCACCTGGACGTTAGCCGTTGTCGGCGAACTCCGGATAAAGCGTCATGCCGCCGTCGACGAACAAGGTCGTGCCCACCACATAATCGCTTTCATCGGAAGCGAGCCAGACGGCGGCCTTGCCGATATCGTCCGGGTTTCCGACGCGACCGTAGGGAATCAACTGCAGCAGCCTGTCCTGCTCGGGCTTCGATTCCCAGGCGTCCTTGTTGATCCGCGTGCGAATCGCGCCCGGCGCGATGGAATTGACGCGAATGCGCTCGGGCGCCACTTCTTGCGCGAGGGATTTCATGAACATCAGCACGCCGCCTTTGGACGCGGCGTAATTGACGCGCCTCGCCCAGGGAATCACTTCGTGCACCGAGCTCATGCAGATGAGCTTGCCGAGCGCCTTTGACACGGGCCGTGGCCCGCGTCGCCGGAATTCCTTCACGGCTGATTGCGCCGTGAGAAATTGCCCGGTCAGATTGGTCGCCAATACCGTTTGCCAGTCTTCCAGCGTCATCTCGGCAAATGCGCTGTCTCTCTGCAAGCCCGAATTCGCAACCACGATATCGACGGTGCCGAATCGCGCGCGGCACGCATCGAACATGCTCTCGACCTGGTCGCGATCGGCCACATCGGCCCCAACCGCGAGCGCTGCGCCGCCCGCCTTTTCAATCTCGTTGGCGAGCTTTTCGGCTGATTCGGCATGCGTGTGATAGTTCAGGACCACCGCCGCGCCCGCGTTGGCAAGCGCTTGTGCAACGCCGTATCCAATGCCGGAACTGGCGCCGGTCACCAGCGCAACCTGATTCTCGAGTAGCTTTTCCATCGCGTTCTCCGGCTTCGCCATGTGAATCCAATCCGGCAATCGACACGGCAAAGCCGCCGGATATCGATGCGGCGACCTGCATCGACAGCAGCGGCCGGCCTGGTTCGAAGTATCGAACCGGGCGTTTCGATCGGGCTATATCACCCCGGCGACCAGCAGCACGATCACGACGATGAGTACGACGCCGATACCGCCGGTAGGCGCGTAGCCCCATGAACGGCTATGCGGCCAGGTCGGCAGCGCGCCGAGGAGGAGAAGAATCAGCACAATCAGAAGAATGGTTCCCAGCATGTTAAAGACCTCCGCTTGGTTGACGGACCT
This sequence comes from Paraburkholderia terricola, assembly GCF_900142195.1. Taxonomy (GTDB): domain Bacteria; phylum Pseudomonadota; class Gammaproteobacteria; order Burkholderiales; family Burkholderiaceae; genus Paraburkholderia; species Paraburkholderia terricola. The sequence continues at coordinate 112,271 of NZ_FRAB01000010.1, read as the reverse complement.
TCTTTCACGACAGCCACGCAAGGCGCGCCCTCGGGGCGCCTGGCGAAAGGCGGCATCGATGTCGTGAGTGAGCAAGGCGCGTGCCCAGGATGGATGTCGAAACGGAGCCGTTTGAAGCCGATACGCTGCGACATCCGTTCTTGACGGGCGGTCTGACGCCCCTGCGCGTTTGCTGGCGCAGGGGTGTTTCCAATTGCGGACATCTCGCGCGTCCTACAGGTAGGACCCTTTGATGCGGCCTTCGAAGATGGCGGTGTTGATTTCCCAATCGTCGACCTGGCCCAGGCCGCCCTTGTCGACGGTGACGACAACCGAACGGCCGCCGTGCAGCGCTTTCATCTGTTCGGCGGTGAGCGTGTCGTCGTGGGCGGGGTCCGCTGAACGCGGCAGGTCTTTGATGATGACAGTGGATTTCATGGCGTTACTCCAGAAAGTGGACGGGCGAGCACGATGCGGTGCTCAGCCTGACTTCTGCAAGGGCTATGCCATTTTGCGTGCGGCCGGCGCGGAAAAAACGGGCGGTTCGGCAACGCGCGTCCTGTCTAGGCGGCGCGGCATGGCCCAGCCAAACGCCGCATTCGATCGACCCGGAATTGAATCGGAGTGTGCGGCGCGGTCCCACAGCTCGCGCGCCGGTTGTTGGCTGGCGGCGCTCCATGCGGCGGTTGCGGATGGCGACCGGACGCGAGGGATGCGAGGGATGCGAGGGATGCGAGGGATGCGAGGAACGCGGGCGCACACGCGCCCGCCGCTCAAAACGCGAACGGCACGCGCATCGAGCGCGTGCCGTTGCGGACAACAGTGGAATCCAAATCTAGTAGCGGCGCAATGCCCTGCGCTGCATGGCCGCCGTGACGACCGTCTGGTGCGCGGCGGGAAAGCCGGGCGGATATTCGACGACGCGCGCCGAGGCCGGCACGAGTGGCACCGCGCCATTCAATCGCGCACCGATGCGCGCTCCGCCAACAATGGCGGCCATCGCCTGGCGGTCGAGTTCGACGCTGTCGGTGAGATCCTTGATCATGAGCTTGGCCATGAGGGCTCCGGAAAAAATGCCGAGCGGGCGGCCGGTGCAATTGTCCGGTCGCCGCTTCGATATGTCGTTAAGTGTGCGGTGGTCTCGTCGCACTATGAGTATAGGAAATCTGTTTGCAGCGCGCCGCTTCATTATGAACAGGCGGCAGTAGGGAAGCCCCCGGTCCTTCGCTACCGCACGCCGTCACACGGCGGCGAAGTTGCCGCCAAAGAGTTCCGGGCTGACGTTCAGGTGCAGCGGCACCACGCCCGCGCCGATCACGCCGATGTTGTTGAGCGCGGCGACGTTGACGGTCTGGAACTGGGTGAGGTTCTGGTTTATCGCGACGTTGACGTTGGCAATGGTGCCGAGGCCGGCCACGGACGGCAGACCGGGCGTGCCGGTGCCGCCGGCCACCGCCGACATGGCACGGCGGTCGAGATAACAGGTGCGAGACAGATCGCGAATCATGAGGGATGACATGGTGAATCTCCAAGGGTGCGCGGAAGACGGGCGTGGACGACGCGAGGCGAAGAGACCCGTGAGCACGGGCGCTTCGCCTCGTCGCGCTTTACACGTGGATGTTGTTGCTCGACGTGATGCTCGGGTCGATCGTCGAATGGATGCCGGCGGCGAACGCGACGTTGTTGCCGTTGGCGTTCTGGATGTCCATCGACGTGTTGATCAGTTGCGTCGCGTCGACCTTCTTGCTGTTGTTCGGAGCGAAGACCGGGCTGAAGTTGTAGTACGAGGTCGAGGGACCGAAACCGCCGCGCACGGCGCTCATGGCTTTGCTGTCGAGTTGTTCGGTGATGGACAGGTCTTTGATCATCAGTGCGTTCATGGTAAATCTCCTGGAAGAAAAAATGAGAGTCTTGCGATTGGGTTCGAGCAACTTGTCTGCTCGAGTGTCACTAATGCACGGCCTGTGCCAGTTTTATTCGGGCATCCAAAGAAAGTTTGCGCAGGCTTGCTGCATGGGGCGTTCGAGCCGCACTCACGCGTTCGAGCCGATCCATGGACGCGCTTCTGCCTCTCGCTACTGGTGGGACGCGCCCGACAGAGCGCCGCATGCTGTTGGATGCCGCGCGACACCGTCACGGCGCGCACGCAGCGGGGCAATCCTGGTTTGCGAAAGCGTGGGCCGGGGGCTAGTATCGAAGCGGCACATGTAACTGGTTACGACAGGTTTTCTATCAGCCCGAGCGGTTTCGGTCGCATGCGATCCGGCCCAACGGCAGCGGCGGCGCTTCGCACAAATGGCTAGCCTTGCGCGTGTGATTCACGACTTCCAGAGCGGCGAGCTGTCGCGTGACGAGCTCGTCGCTCAACTCGACAGCACGTTGACGACCGAAGGTCTCGGTCCCACGCAGCTGCTGGAGATGCTCGGCACGGCGCATCGCAAGACACCGCTCCCCGAGGATCTTTACGCGGAAGTGCGGCGGCGCATCGAGCAGTTGCGCGTCTCGAACGTGGCCGCGGGCGGCGAGGAAACCGGCATTCAGACCACGGTCGATATTCCGTCGGCACGCTCCGCAGGCGCGGGCCAAAAGCCGGGTGGCGCAAGTACGCCGGGTGCCGCGAATCCTCCCGGCCACGACCAGATCAAAGGCACCGGCGACACATTGAACAACCGCTTCGTGCTGGAGGAATGTCTCGGCGTCGGCGGCATGGGCACGGTGTATAAGGCGCTCGACTTGCGCAAGCTGGAGGCGTCCGATCGCAAGCCGTATCTCGCGGTCAAGGTGCTCAACGTGCAGTTCCGCGGCAATCCGAATTCGCTCGTCGCGCTGCAACGCGAGGCGCGCAAGGCGCAGGTGCTCGCGCATCGCAACATCATCACGGTGTACGACTTCGACCGCGACGGCCCGATCGTCTATCTGACGATGGAGTACCTGAACGGCAAGCCGCTCAGCCAGTTGCTGCGCACGCCGGGCTATCAGGGCATGCCGGTGCGCGCCGCGCTGCCGATCGTGCGCGGCATGTGCAGCGCGCTCGCCTACGCGCATGAACGCGGCTTCGTGCACTGCGATTTCAAACCCGCCAATGTATTCCTGACGACGAATGCCGAAGTGAAGGTGATCGACTTCGGCATTGCCCGCGTGTTCCAGCGGCCGGAGGAAGAGAGCGACGCCACCGTGTTCGATCCCGGCAGCCTCGGCGCGCTGACGCCCGCGTATGCGAGCCCGGAAATGATCGAGCATCGCGAGCCCGATCCGCGCGACGATATTTATGCGCTCGGCTGCATCACCTACGAGTTGTTGACGGGCCACCATCCGTTCGATCGTTTATCGGCGACGCAGGCCCGCAACGCCGACTTCAAGCCGCAACGGCCGCCGAACCTGGACGCGCGACAGTGGCGCGCGTTGCGTGCCGCGCTCTCGTTCGACCGCACCACGCGCATGCCGAGCGTGGTGCGCTTCATCGCGGAGTTCGACAACGAAGCGCGCGCGGAGAAGTCCGGCAAGCTGGCGAAGGTGGGGCTCGCGGGTTTCGCGGTGGTATGCGCGGCGGCGGTCGGCGTGTTCGCGCTGCGCTCGGCGCCGGATCGGCAGAAAGGCGTGCAGCCGGTCGATAGTGCTTCGCAGGCGTCGGCGGATCGGGCGGCTTCGTCGTCGTCGAGCGAGGCTGCAGGAGGTAAGGTGGAGCCCGCGCCAGCGGCGACGGCAGGTTCCACCGCGGGTTCCACTACGGAGCCCACCGCTGGGTCCGCCGCGGCACCGGCCTCGCCACCCGTTGCAACGCCACCCGCTCCCAAACCGGCGCTGACGCTCGCCGCCGTCACGCCGGTACTCGCGCAAGTGCCGTGTTCGGCGCTCGCCGCTTCCGCGCAGGACCACGCGTTGACCGTGCGTGGCTACATGTCGCAACGCCATGGCGCGGCGCGTCTGAAGGACACGCTCAGCGCCTTGCCAGGCGTCGATGCCGTCGCGCTCGAAGTCGAGCCGGTTGCCGACGACAAATGCGACACCGTCAAGGCGCTCGCACCGTACTGGATTCACAACTGGCAAGCCGGCCGCGTGGCGGCGCTGCATGTGCGGCCACCCGGCGGACAGTTGAGCGAAGGCGACTCGCTCGTCGTCGACGTCACCACGCCCGCCTACGATTCCTACGTGAACCTCGACTACTACCAGCTCGACGGCAACGTCGTGCACATGGTGCCGAGTCCGCGCGCGAAGGACAATCAGGCGCCGCCGCGCTATGCGGCGACGGTCGGCAGCGCGGGCGACTGGGTCATTTCGAAACCGTTCGGATCGGAGATGGTGGTGCTGCTCATCACGCCGGCGCCGCTATTCGACAAGCCGCGCCCGGAGAGCGAATCGCGCGCCGATTATCTGCGCGCGCTCGATGCGCGGCTCGCGCAGATCGGCGGCAAATATGGGCAGGAGCGTATCGTCGCCGACTTCGCGCCGATCACGACGAAGCCGCGTGCGCCTTGAGCGAGCGCGAACCCGACGCGCCCGGATTTCGCCGCGCGCCGATGATTCGAGCGCAAATCGCCCGCCTCACCTGAGGTCTTTCACGACCCGAAAGCCATCCTGCGATTGCCGCACGCCCGCGCTGTACTTGAAGCGCGTCGCGCTCAGCATGTAGCCGCCGCCTTCACGCCACGAACCGCCGCGAATCACGCGCATGTCGCAAGCGGGGTTCTCCCACGCGCGGCCATCGGCGGGCGCGCCCTGGTAGGAGTTGTGCCAGCAATCGGCTGTCCATTCCCAGACGCTGCCGTTCATGTCGTACAGGCCGAACGGATTCGGCGCGAACGAACCGGCGGCCTCGGGTCCTTCCTTATGCCACGGGTCGCCGCAGTCCTTGCAATTGGCGTTGCCCTTGCGCATCTGATCGCCCCACCAGTAGGCGGTCGACGTGCCGCCACGGACCGCGTATTCCCATTCCGCCTCGGTCGGCAAGCGGTACGGTTTGCCGGTGGTCTTGCTCAGCCACTTCACGTATTGCTGCGCGTCGTCCCAACTGATGTCGCGCGCCGGCGCGGCTTTGTTGGCGTTGCTCTCGGGTGTCAGCTTCGGACAGGCGTTGGCGGCGACGCACGCGTTCCATTGCTCCACCGTCACCTCGTATTTGCCGATGGCGAACGGCGCGCCGATGTTCACGTGATGCACGGGTTTTTCGGAAGGATCGTCGGTGCCGCTGCCCATCGGGAACGAGCCGGCCGGCAACGCGATCATGATCGGGCAGGTGGCGCAATCGCGGCTCTCGCCCGCGCTCGGTGGACGCGTTGCGGGCTTTTGCGCGGCCGATGCGGTGGGCGGAGCCGTAGCCGGCGCCGCGCTTGCGCCTGGCGTGGGCGTCGCGCGCGGGCGTTCTTGCGGTGGCGCGCTGGCCGGAGCGATTGGAGCGGTTGGGGCGGTTGGACGCGCGGCTTGCGGCGCGGGCGCGGTAGCCGGCGCATTCGACGCCGCCGCGCGCAACCGGTCAATGCGTGCATGCGCGAGCGTGGCGAAGCGGCCGTTCGGGTACGCCTTCAGATAGGCCTCGTAATCGGCGGGGTAGTTGCTGTCCTTGATCGAATTCCAGAACGTGATTTCGTATTGCTCGCTGCTGTCTTTCGGGAGAATGCCTCGGCTGCGCAGTGCCACGACGTGATCGGTTTCGTTGACGGCCACGAGCGATGCGGGATGGACATTCCCCGCGAGGCGAAATGGCTCGGTCAGCGACGAAGCCATCCACGGCTGTTGCTCACCGCCGGTCATGTCGCGGACCCGAGCGGCGACGCGCTCCAGCAGCGCGGAAAAATCCTGCGACGAAGCGCCGTCGAGCGCGCGCAGCAATGCATTGGTGTAGACGCCATGACGCATGCCATCCGCGGCAAAACCGCCGGGCGCGGTGGCATAGGCAACCAGTGTGTTAGCGGAAAGTGCCGGTCCGGCGAACGTGACGTCAGTTGAAAAGGGATTATTCAGGCAGGCATCGAGGATCGCGAGATTGAATCCGCCTGTATGCATCGCCTGAAGCACGCTATTCAGGTCGACACTTTCGTTGATGAGCGAAGCGGGCGAGCGTGCATCGAGTCCGGCGGGAATGAGCAGCGTCTGCCGGCCGACTTGCACGCCATGCCCGGCGAAATAGAACAGACCGGTGCCGCCCGCGCGCAAACGCCGATGGAATTCACCAATGGCCTGCTGCATTTGCCGAGGTGTCGCATTGGTGCGCAAGATCACATCGAAGCCGAGCGCGCGCAATGTATCGCGCATGGCTTCGGCATCGCGCGGTGCGTTATCGCGAAGCGGGTCCGCCCGATCGCCATACGCGCCGTTGCCGATCACGAGCGCGACGCGGGGAGAAGCCGCATTGTTCTCGTGTGGCGCGAACGCGGAGACCGCCATGCCGGGCGCCGCCGCGATATGTTCCGCCCGGACATTTGGCGCAGTCGCGCAAGCACTGCCCCAATGCGCCTGCATGACCCCGGCCACGCACACCAGCACGAATATTCGCCACATCTTCACATCCTGTTTGTTCCGGACAGAACCCAGGCATTCGAGCACCGCGCCGCTCGCGGCAACCGCCAGAGTGAACCGGAGAGAAGTATCGACGCCGCCACGACTATCCATCTGCAACCTGCTAACAACGATAGCACGCGCTTCGAACGCCACAACTGTCGCTTATCCTCAGTGCGTTATACGGTTAACGAGCATTGCGTATCTTTTTGGCAAGTTACGTCCTAAGCTGATTCACAAAGTAACGCGGCATGTCGTTTTAATCAGGCGGCCGTTCAACAACGCGCGCGCTCGCGACATCCAGCAGGACGCCCGGCAGCCTTGCGGCCGAGGCGGCCATGACCACTCTTCGGGAGAGTGCGCAATGAGAAGAACCCACACACTCGTCGTTCTCGCGATGCTAGGCGGCGCGGTGTTCTGCGGGCCCGTGCTCGCCGAGCAAACCGCCTCGCCGCAGACCGCCGAGGAGTACATCATCTGGCCGCCGGACGGCGCGGTGATTCACGGCGGCAAGCTATGGGTGCGCATGGGACTGCGCAACATGGGCGTGTGCCCGAAGGGCGTCGCGTTTCCGAACTCGGGGCATCACCATCTGCTGATCGACACCGATCTGCCGCCGCTCGATCAGGAAATTCCGTCGGACCGCAATCACCTGCACTTCGGCGCGGGCGAAACGGACGCGCGCATCGAGTTGCCGCCGGGCAAGCATACGTTGCAACTCGTTCTCGGCGATCACAACCACGTGCCGCACGCACCGCCCGTGCACTCGAAAAAGATCACCATCACCGTGCAATAAGACCAGCGCGAGCCGTTTATTCAAAACGGGTCCGTCAGGACGGAGAGACCAATATGTACAAGATCATCGCGGCCGCCGCGTTCATGACGCTGTCGGCCCTGGCGTCGCCGAATATCGCCACAGCCGGGCCGACGGCGGCGCCGGCCGGCGCGTATGCGTATATCGGCTATCCGAACGACGGCCAGGTGGTGCCGGCGAACAGGCCGTTCAAGGTATGGTTCGGCTTGCGCTATATGGGCGTCGCGCCGAAAGGCGTCAAATTTCCGAACACCGGCCACCATCATCTGTTGATCGACGCCGATCTGCCGCCGCCGGATCAGGAAATTCCCTCTGACCGCAATCACCTCCATTTCGGCGCGGGCGAAACGGAAACCACGATTCAACTGCCGCCGGGCAAGCACACGTTGCAACTGTTGATGGGCGACGCCGCGCATGTTCCGCACAATCCGCCGGTGTACTCGAAGAAAATCACGGTCATTGCGCGGTGAGCCGGCGCGAGACACGGCTTGCCGATGCCGCTGTCTCGCCGCAGCCAACAAGTTCTCGCGCGTTGTTGGCTGCAATCCACCACTCGCGGCTGATCGTTTCCCCCTCGTTGCATCGGCTCTCGCGGCGGATCGTACCGCAAGCCCTTTATCTAAAGCATTCCGGCAAATTTCTTAGGATCGGGAAGCAAGACTGGCACAGCCCATGCATTAGTGACACTCGAGCAGACAAGTTGCTCGAACCCAACCGAAGCACTGTGCAGTAACCCCTTCCAGGAGATTTACCATGAACGCACTGATGATCAAAGACCTGTCCATCACCGAACAACTCGACAGCAAGGCCATGAGCGCCGTGCGCGGCGGCTTCGGCCCCTCCTCGTCGTACTTCAACTTCACGCCGGTGTACGCGCCGAACAACAGCAAGACCGTCGACGCCACCCAACTGATCAACACGACGATGAACATCCAGAGCGCGAACGGCAACAACGCAGCGTTCGTCGCGGGCGTCTCGACCACGATCAACCCGCATGTGACGTCGAGCAACAACATCTTCGTGTCCTGAACGGCGCACGCCGCCGCGGAGGCTTCAAGGCCTCCGCGGATCGCGCACCGGGAATAGCTGAAAAAGTTCTCGCACCAATCGTTCTTTTCATACGACCTCGCGTCACCGCCGATCCCCGCGCTTCATCTTCCTGCATCGCTTCGATGGTGAAGCCGCGCGGGAGATGCTTTACTTGAAGCGTGCGCTCTCCTCGTGCAGCGAAGCCGGTGTCATCGGAGAAAATCGTGTCAGCGTTGCTTGATTCATCGGTTCGTCAGCGCTTCTTCGCGACATCGGCGCCATGCTGTCCGGCAATGCGGCCGGCGAATTCAAAGCGCGTGGTTCAGGCGTTTCGCGGGCTCTGCGCGGCAACGCTATGCGCGCTCTCGCTGTCTGCGTGCGTCGATGTCAGCATGCCCGATTACAAGCGGCCCGACACGCCGGAGAAGACCTCGTGGTCCGATCGGCAAGGCGCGCCCGTGTCGGCCACGGCGACCATCGAGCCGGATTGGTGGAAGGGCTTCCACGATCCGTATCTCGACACGCTGATCGGCAAAGCGATCGCGGGCAACTTCGATATCAAGGTGCTGGCCGCGCGTATCGAGGTCGCCAGCACGCAGATCGGCGAAGCGAGAGCCGGCGCGTTGCCGACCATGGACCTCGGCGCCGGCGCCAGTTTCCAGAAGACCACCGGACAAACCTTCGCCAAGCAGTACAACCTCGGGACCCAGGTGAACTGGGACATCGACATCTGGGGCAAGGTCGCCAAGGGCGTGCAGGCGCAAAAGGCCGAATTCCACGCAAGCGAGGCGGATTGGCGCGCCGGCTATCTGGAACTCGTGTCGAATGTGTCCAGCACCTATTTCCAGATCCTGCAATTCGACGATCAGATCGAGCAGCAGCAGAAAACACTCGTCACGAACCGACAGATTCTCGCCATTTACGACGGCCAGCGCCGCAGCGGCCTGGTGCCGCAAACTCAGGTGTTACGCCAGCAGGCGGAAATCAACCGCTTGACGAATCAGTTGCTCGAACTGCGCCGCTCGCGCGACCTCGCCAACAACGCGCTCTCCACGCTGCTCGGCGTGCCGGCGGGTGAATTCCAGCTACCCAAGGGCCATTTGCAGCAACGTGTGCAACTGCCTCCCGTACCCGGCGGCTTGCCCGCGCAACTGCTCGCACGCCGTCCCGACGTGGTGGCCGCGGAATTCAGAGTGCTGGAAGCCTACGACCTCGTCGGCCAGGCCAAGCTCGCGCAACTGCCGACCATCAGCCTCACCGGGCACGGCGGCACCGCCAGCTTCGCGTTGACCGACCTGCTGAAGTCGTTCACCTACGGCTTCATGCCCAGCATCAACATTCCGTTGCTCGATCCGGGCGTGAGGGCGCATGTGAAGGTCACGAAAGCGCAATCGACGGTTGCCGAACAGCAATATCGCGTGGCCGTGATGGGCGCATTCGAGGAAGTGGAAAACGCGCTGGTCAATCTGAATTCGCATAAGGCGCAGCGCGTGGAATTGCAGGAGGAAGTGTCGCGTCTGCAAATCGTCGCCGATCAGATTCAGTCGCAATTGCGCCTTGGCGTGGTATCGCAACTCGAAGTTTTCGAAACCGAGCGGACGTTGCTCGAAGCGCAACAGCAACTGCTTGCCAATCACCAACTGATTCTGTCCGACACGGTGCTGCTTTATAAGGCGCTGGGCGGCGGCTGGCCGAGCGTCGATGTACAGGCCGAAGTAAAGGAACACTGAGGGAACACCGAGGAAACACCGAGCCGACCCGCGATGCGGCGCGCAGCGAGAGCATGTCGGCTCGATGTGGCGCGCTCGTCGCTTTGATCAACCACATTCGAAATTGACTCTTGCGATGCGTGACTTACAATCATTGAGGGGCCGAATTGTGTTCGGCTCACACCAACAACATTGTCTTTTCGCCGTCGTCCCTTATTCCGTTTTCGCCGCGTTCCTCACGCAGCGCGAAGACGATTAGCGATCCGCATAAAATGGCCGCCGGCGAAGCTCCGATTGCTGAGATGCGCGCGACAGTAGACGCTGCGTTCGACGTGGTGTTGTCGCCGGTTGCGTGCGCGCAGCGTCCGCCGCTCGACGCGATCCGTATCGTCGACAGTCTGTTCGCGATCGGCCGCAGCGAGGCGCCGTTCACCGACTACCCCACCGAACGGATCGCGCGCCTGTCCCGCCGCCATGCGCGGGTTTTCACGGAGCATGGCGCGGTATACGTCGCCGACCTCGGCAGCAAGAACGGCACGACGTTGAACGGCAACGCCGTGCGGCAAACACCGGCCCGCGTGCGCGCCGGCGACGAATTGTGCTTCGGCGGCGAACTCTGCTACAGGGTAGGCATCGAGCCGCGCGCGCGCATCGTGGCGGCGGCAAGTTCAGCGCCCGTGCCCGGCTTGCTGCTCGTGCCGCAGCGTGACGATCTCGGGCTGCAACCGGTCGAGGTGCATGCGTTTCCGTTCCTCGTCAGCAAGGCCGATGAGATCTTCTCGCGCTATAAAGAGCGCTACCCGCATCAGGTCAATTACATCTCGCGGCGTCACGCGCACATCTTCATGAAGGGCGGCGAGCTGTACGTCGAGGATCTCGGCAGCACCAACGGTACGTTCGTTGGCGGAAGACGCCTGGACGAATCGGCCGTGCCGCTGGCGGAAGGCGACGTCGTTGCATTTGGCGGCGACCACTTCGTCTACAGGGTGTCGCTGCACAAAGCGCCTGAAGTCGAGCCCACCGTGACCCAGCTATTGCTCAACCCGGCCGTCGAAGAAGCTGCCGATGCCGACAAGACAACATTCGTCGGCGCGGCGCATTCGTTCCTCGATATCTTTTGCGTGGACCCAGGGCTACAGCGCGAGGACGAAGTCAACGAGGCGGCGCAGTCCGTCTCCGCGCATGCGAAGCGTGACGCGCCGACCGGCGCCGCGCGAGGGGCGCACGGCACGAATGGCGCCCACGATGCCAAAAGCCCAGGTGGCGCGAACGTAGCGAACAGCGCGCACGCTGGAAAAGGCGCAACGCGGCGCTGGCGCCTGCTGACGGGCGAACTCGCCAAGGCGTTCGCCGGCAGCGATCGGGCGATGCTGAAGCGCATCGCGGGATGGGGCGGCGTGGGCGTCGTCGTGCTGCTGGCGATATCGGCGGCGCTGTACATGCGCGGATCGTCGGAGCGGGAATTGAAGAACCTGCTGGCGAGCGGCGACTACACCAGCGCGGTGGCGGCGGCGAACGGCTATCTCGCGAGCCATCCGGCGGACACGAAAATCAGCGCGCTCGCGAGCGAGGCGCTGCTGAAGGCGAAGCTCCCCGCCTGGCTGAACACACTGCAAAAGGCGCAGTTCGACGGGGCCGACGCACAGTTGAAGCAGATGAGATCGTTGAGCGCGAACAATGCGGACGCCGCATCCCTCGTCGGCGAATTGCAATGGGTGGCCGATCTCGAACGCTTCGTCGCCGGGCGCGGCGGCGTGGATGCGCCTATCCGCATGTACGCGGACGAGGCCGTCATTAGCGGCCTGCTGCAACGCTGGGAAGACGACGCGAAGAACCATCAGCGCACGCTCGACCGGATCGCCTCATACGTGCCCGTGTTCGCGGAGCCGTACGCGCAGGCGCTGAGCCATCTGCGCAAACTGGAAAGCGACGATTCGGTGTACCTCCCCGCCATCGACCGCTTGAACGGAACGATCCGCACCGAACTGGCGCGCGACAAACCCGATGCGCTGCCGCCTGTGCTCGACGATTATGCGCAGCGCTATCCGCGTCTCGCGGGGCTCGACCGCTTGCGCGAGGACTTGCGCGTCTACACCGACTTGCTGAACGCGGCGGTCAGCCGTCAACTGACACCCCTGCTCGCGATGTTGAAGAAGGCTCGCTTCAGCACACCGCCGTTTCAGGCGCAGTTCGAGCAACTGTCGGCAAGCCGGCTGCCTTCAGCGGATGTCATTGCGCGTCATGACGCGGTGAGCGCAGCGTGGCAGCGCGGCGACGCACAGCAGGCATTGAACGGCTTGCAGGCGATGCCCGCCAGTCAGTGGTCGGACGTGCTCGCGGCGGAACTGTCACACAAGAAAGCGCTGCTCGATCAATTCGCGGACTTGCAGAAAACGCGCGGCGGCAAGGATTACGACCAGCGCTTGCTGTCGTTTTACGCGAGTCTCGATCCGACGGCGGACGCGTGGTTCGTGCAGTCGATCCAGAAAGACGTCGCAGCATTGCACGACAAAGCGCTGGCTCGCGCGCAAGACCTGCTGCTGCGCGCACAAAGTCTGTGGAAGCAATACCGCGCGAGTGGTTCGATTGGCGGCACGCAACGGCTCGAAGCGGGGATTTCGCCGGGTTTCCGCAATGAGGCGCGTCTGCTTTCGGAGGCGCAGGCCGCGGCGCAGCAAGGCATGCGCATCTACACGCAACTGAAGGCCGACCACCCCGCCGACTTCGACCGCCTGCTGGCGGACGTCGAAGCCGAAACGAATTTGCAGCGCCGTTCACTGACGGAACTGCGCATGGTGCTGGACCCCGGACTGTTGAAGGCGAAGCTGGCGTTGATCGGAGGCGAGCAGAGTGAAACGCGACAGTCACCCTAGACCGTTGTCGGAGGCGCTGGAGGATCACAGCGTCGAAGGCATCGCCATTCTCACCGCCGAACCGGTGCGGCTCGCGCGCGCGCTGATCTGGGCGATGGTCGCGCTGGTGCTGGCCGGCTTGCTGTGGTCGTTCGTGGGGCGCGCGGACGTGATCGTCAGCGCCCAGGGCACGTTGTCGCCGGAATCGGAAGTGCGCCGCATCTATGCGCCGATCGACGGCGAACTGGCCGACCTGTATATCGCCGAGGGCCAACCGGTGTCGAAAGGCGACGTGCTGGCGCGGCTGAATGCGCGCGGCGCGATCGAGGCGGCCAGCAACGCGCTGCAAGCGCAGTTGAAACTCGAGGACGCCGAGCGCGACTGGAAACAGTTTCCCGAGAAGAAGGCGCTCATGGAGCGCAAGGCGGCCGCGCTGAAAGCGCAGTTGGAAGTGGAGGCGCGCCAGCACGAAAACCGTCTCTCCGAAGGCACGACCAAGCTCGCCGAAGGACAGAAGGCCGAGCTCGACGAAGCGCGCAGCGTGCTCGACAACGCTCGCCGCACGCGCGAGGCGGCGCGTCAGGAACTGGACCGCTACTCGCGGTTATTCGCGCAGCCAGGCGGTGGCGGCATCGCCGAATTGCAGGTGGAGCAGAAACGCACCGCCGCGATGGAAGCGGACAACGCGTACCGGGTCGCGCAATCGAAACTCGCGGAACTGGATTTCCGCCTGAGCCATCAATACGCGCAGGCCAACGCGCAACTCGAAACCAGCGGCCAGCAAACCGTCGATCTGCAACTTCAATATGACGCGGCGGTGCGCGACATCACCGACGCGCAAGACAAGCTGCGTCTGCAATTGCAAACGGCGCGCCTCGTGTCGGAAGCCGCCGCGCGAATTCGCTTCGAGAACATCGACAAGGACAATTTTCTGCTGATTCTCGCGCCGGTCGCGGGCGTCATCACCGACGTCACGTCGACGCAGCGCGGCGACAAGATCCAGGCGAACGCGCCGCTCGGCGGCATTGCGCCGAAAGACGCGCGGCCCGTGCTGAAGATCGAGATCGCCGAACACGACCGGGCCTTTTTGCACGAAGGTTTGCCGGTCAAGCTGAAATTCAATGCGTTTCCGTACCAGCGTTATGGCTTGATCAGCGGCACGCTCGCCTATATTTCGCCGGCCACCAAGCCGTCCTTGCAGGACAAGCAGCCGGTGTACGAAGGCCGCGTCACACTCGAAAAGAACTACTACCAGATCGCCGACACGCGTTATCCGTTGCGCTACGGCATGACGGCCAGCGCGGAGATCGTGGTGCGCGAGCGCCGCCTGATCGATCTGGGTCTCGATCCGTTCAGACAGGTTGCGGGTTGACCGCGCGGATCACACGTCAATTAAAGGAGCGGATGACATGACCGAGATAGTGCGAATCGATGATGAGGTGGTGTGCGTGGGCGAATTCATCCGTCTTTTGAAATTGACCGGCCAGTTCGAGAGCCTCATCGAACAGATCGTGCGCGACAAGCTCACGGTGCATGCGGCAAAAAAGCAGGGCATTGCCGTGAGCGCGGAAGAAATCCAGGAGCGCGCCGATCAGTTTCGCCGCGTGCGCGGCTTGCATCGCGCGACGGATATGAATCAGTACCTCGATGCGCTGAATGTGAGTCTCGATGAATTCGAGGCGTTCATTACCGACGGGCTGTATCAGGAGAAGATGCTCGACCAGGTCGGCAACGAGGCGGCGATCAGGGATTACTTCGCGCTGAACTCGCCGAAGTTCGATGCGATCGAGGTGAGCCACATCGTGCTCGACAGCGAGGGCAAGGCGAAGGAAATGATCTCGTATCTGCGCGACGATCCCGATAGTTTCGCCGACATGGCGCGCGAGCATTCCATTGCGGATACGCGCGAAGCGGGCGGCGTGATCGGCAAGGTGCTGCGCGGCTCGCTGAAGCCGGATATCGAGGCGAAGATTTTCAACGCGGCGGTGGGCGATCTGCTTGGGCCGTTTCCGTCGGCGGATCGCTCGTGCTTCGAGATTTTCGCCGTGACCGCCAAGTACCCGGCCACGCTCGATGCGGACGTCGCCTCGGAGGTGAAGCGGCTGTTGCGCGAAAGCTGGCTGATCGCGCGCGCCCAGGAACACGTGATCGAAGCGCGCTAGCCGATCCGCGCGCTTTTTAAACAACGACGCAACGCAAAGCCGAATCGAGGTCCGCAAGCACATGGATGCACCCCAGACCGCGCCCTCCGCCGCGGAGTTTCTCACCTCGGTGGAAATTCTCTCGCCGTTTTCGCGCGACGAAATCGAGCGTCTTGCCGAATATGCGCAGGCGCGCTTCTATTCGTTCGGCGAAACCGTGTGCTCCGCGGGCGAGACGGCCGATGGCCTGTACGTGGTTCGCTCGGGTTCCGTGCGCATCTTCACCGAGGAACACGGCAAGGAAACCAGCATGGGCGTGCGCAAGGCCGGCGAGATTTTCGCCGACATCGCGATGTTGCGCGCCTATGTTCACGAAGCGTCGGTGCGGGCGTCCGCGAAAACCGAGTTGCTGTTCATTCCGCGCGCCGCGATCGAACCGGTGATGGCGGGCAATCCCGCCGCGCTGGCGTTTGTCGCCAGCTATGTGGCGATCAATTCGGCGGGCGGCTTCGTCGCGCAGTTATTCGACTTGCGCGGCAAACTGAACAAGGCGGAACTCGAAGAGTATGTGCGCAGTGTCGGCGTGAAACGGGTGTCCGCGGGCAAGGAGATTCTCAAGCAGGACGGACGCGACGACCGGCGGCTCTACGTGGTGCGGCAAGGCGAAGTGCGCATCGTCCGTCATGAGGAAGGCCACGACTACACGCTCGCCACGCTCGGCGAAGGCGAGATTTTTGGCGAGAAGGCGTGTTTGATGCGCCAGGAGCAGATGGCCTCGGTGGTGGCGAGCACCGATACGCGCTTGCTGGTGATTCCCGAGCGCACGGTTCATTTCATTCTCGAACGCAATCCGAAACTGCGCGAAGTACTGGACGAGCGGATTCGTTACGGCGACCGCGAATTGCAGCGGCAAAAGCGGCTCGAACAGCGGCGCAAGCTGCCGCTGATGCTCGATCTGCAAAGCAAGCCGGAATTCGGCGAGAAGGTGATCAAGCGTTTTGCGCTGGTCGAGCAGGCCGAGGAAATGGATTGCGGCGCCGCCTGCCTTGCCATGGTGTGCCGGCACTACAACATTCCGATGACGCTCGGCAAACTGCGCGAGCTCGCCAATGTGACGACTCAGGGCGCGACGCTCGACAGTCTCGCGCGCGCGGGCGAATCGCTCGGCTTCACGGCGCGCGGCGTGCAGTGCACGTTCGATTCGTTGCGCGGCTTCGATCTGCCGTTCATCGTGCATTGGGAGGGTTACCACTACGTCGTGGTGTACGGTCTCTCGAAGGAATACGTATGGGTGGCCGACCCGGCGATCGGCTTCAGAAAAATGGCCGTTGAGGATTTCGAGCGCGGCTGGAGCGGGACGTGTCTGCTGTTTACCGGCGGGCCGCATCTGCTGCAAATGTCGGCCTCGCGTTCGCCGTGGATACGCTTTGTCGGTTACCTCAGGCCGTACAAAAAGATTCTGGGTCATCTGTTTCTCGCCACGTTCGTGATTCAGGTACTCGGCGTGATTCCGCCGCTGATCATCCAGAACATTCTGGACGGCGTGATCGTGCATCAGAACGTGAGCCTGCTGCATCTGCTGATAGGCGGCTTGATCATCGCCAACGTATTTTCGCAACTGATGTCGACGATTCGCGCATATCTCGCGAACTTCATGGTGCGCAACATGGACTTCGCGATGATGTCGCAGTTCTTCAAGCACACCATGTCGCTGTCGTTTTCGTTCTTCGCGAAGCGCAAGACCGGCGACATCTTCGCGCGCTTCCAGGAAAACCAGACTATTCGGGCGTTCCTGACCGAATCCACGGTGACGACCGCGTTGAATCTGCTGATGGTGTTCATCTACTTCACGATCATGTTCGTCTACAACGTGAAGATGACGCTGGTATTGATCGCATTCGTCATTCCGATCATGGCGCTGACCTTGCTCGCCACGCCGAAGATCAAGAACTATGCGCGCGAGGTGTTCACCGCGTCGACCGATTCGAAGTCGTTCCTGATGGAAGCTTTAGCGGGCGTTGAGACAATCAAGGGCATGGGTATCGAGCGGCCAGTGCGATTGCGCTGGGAGAAGAAGTACGCGAAAGCGCTGGAAGTGCAATACCGCGCGCACGCCTTCAATATTCTCGTCGGACTCGGCAGCCAGTTGCTGAATGCGGCGACGACGATTGCGATTCTCTGGGTCGGCGCGAATCTGGTACTCGCGCGCGAAATGACGATCGGCCAGTTGATCGCGTTCAATGCGTTCATGGGCAGTGTGCTGGGTCCGCTGATGGGACTCGTCGGCTTATGGAGCATGCTGAACGACGCGGGTGTGGCGATGGAGCGCTTGGGCGACGTGCTCGACATCGAGCCCGAGCAAAAGCCGCAGGACTTGCCTTCGCGCGTGATGCTGCCGGAACTGCAAGGCGAAATCAGCTTCAGCGGCGTCTATTTCCGTTACGGCGACAACGATTCGGCCTACGTGCTGGAAAACATCAGCTTCGACATCAAGCCCGGCGAGCTGGTGGCGATCGTCGGACGCAGCGGTTCGGGCAAGACGACGCTCGCCAAATTGCTGGTCGGCTTCTACACGCCGAGCGAGGGCAAGATGAGCATCGACGGCTACGATCTCGGCGTGGTCGATAAAAGTTATTACCGCGCGCAGATCGGCTATGTGATGCAGAGCAATCTGCTCTTTTCCGGCACGATCGCGGAGAACATCGCGAGCGGCGACGATTCACCCGACCGGCGCCGCATCGAGGAAGTCGCGAAGATGGCCGACGCGCATGCGTTTATCAGCAAGATGCCGCTCGGCTACGAGCAGATCGTCGGCGAACGCGGAATCGGTTTGTCCGGCGGACAGATTCAGCGGCTGTGCATTGCGCGCGCGCTGTATCACGATCCGCGTCTACTCGTATTCGACGAAGCCACCTCCGCGCTGGATTCGCAATCGGAAAGCAATATCCTCGGCAATATGCACGACATTCTGAAGGGCCGCACGGCTGTGATCATCGCGCATCGGCTCAGCACCATCATGCGGGCGGACAAGATTCTCGTGCTATACGAAGGCGCAATCGTGGAGCAGGGCCGTCACGAGGAACTGATTCAACGCGGCGGCATGTATTACCAACTGGTCCAGAAACAGTTGAGTGCATGATGATGAAGATACTCGACCAGATCGAAGAGGCCAGCCCCGCGATTTCGTACGCGGGCCTGATCGAGCGGATCGAGATTTTGCGCTCGACGCTGCGCTGGTCGTCGCGGCTGGAGCGCGCCGATATCGACAAGCTGCTCAGGCAAGCCACTTCGCTGCGCGACGAGGTCATGCAGCTTTCGCACAAGGAGCGCTTCGTGCAAGCGGCGGTGGCCGCCGAACCCGAGGAGCGTGTCGACCAGTCGCGCGGCGCGCGCAGGAAGGCGCTGCTCGAACGCAGTTTTATTTTCGAAGGGACGTTCGGCGACAATCCGCGCCTGCTCGAATCGCTCGAAATCGCAGAGAAAGCCGCGCCCACCGATTTGCCGGTGTTGATCGACGGCGAAAGCGGCACCGGCAAGGAGTTGATGGCGAAAGTGATTCACGCGAACGGCTCGCGTTCGGACAAGCCGTTCATCTCCGTGAACTGCGGCGCGATTCCTGACAATCTGCTGGAGTCGGAGTTGTTCGGGCATCGCAAGGGTGCGTTCACGGGTGCCTCGAATGACCGCAAGGGCAAATTCGAAAGCGCGCATACGGGTACGATCTTTCTCGACGAAATCGGCGAGTTGCCGTTGGCTGGCCAAGTGAAATTGCTGCGCGTGTTGGAAGCGCACGAGATTCAACGCGTGGGCTCCGACGAAACGATTGCCGTCGATACGCGCATTGTCGCGGCGACCAATCGCAATCTGCGGCAGCTCAGCGAAGAGGGAAAATTTCGCGAGGACCTGTTCTACCGGCTCAGCGTGATCCACGTTACGTTGCCGCCGCTGCGCGAGCGTCGTGACGAAATACCGCTGCTGATCGCATGGTTCGGCGACGAGGCCGCCGGCACGTTGAAGCGCCGGCCCGTGCGATTAACCCCGCGTCTGCGCGACTTCCTGCTGAATTATGCGTACCCCGGCAATATCCGCGAACTGCGCAACGTGATGTATCGCGTGTCGTGCCTCGCGGGCGACATGGCGGATGTCGATCATCTGCCGGTGGATATGCGGCCCACGGCGCCGGGTTCGGCTGCTGCTCTGTCGAATGCGTCGGCGGCCGGTCAGCAGCCGATCAGCGTGGCGAATCTGATGTCGTTGAGCGATGCCAAACGTGCCGCCAGCGACGACGCCGAAAAAGCCTTTCTCGAACGCGGCCTTCGCGAAGTGAGCGGCACCGTGGCCGAACTGGCGCGGCGCATCGACATGAACCGCTCGCACTTGCAGATGCTGCTGAAGAAGCACGGCCTGCATTCGAAGGACTTTCGCAATCGGAACATGCCGCCTACAGGCAGGAACGGCGTTGATGAAGGCGACGAGGAAGACAGCGAGAGTTGAAGCCTGGAAGCGGCGCATTCAAGGCGCGGGATTCAACAAGGTTTTGTCGGATGCATACGGATCTTCGGCCCGCACCACGACGGCGGTGATGTTGTCGCGGCCGCCTCGCGCGAGCGCCAGATCGACCAGTTCCTCGCAGGCGTTTTCACACGCCGCCGCCGTCAGCACCGCCAGCATTTCGTCGTCGCTGACCTCGTTGCTCAGACCGTCGCTGCATAACAGAAAGACATCGCCGTCCGCGACTTCGATCACGTCGTCGTCGAGTTCCAGCAGGTCGGTGGCGCCCACCGCGCGCGTGATCATATGCTGCGCCGGATGATGCCGCGCCTCTTCGTCGGTGATGACGCCGAGCGACTTCAGCGCTTCCACCTGGCTATGATCGCGCGTCAATTGCCGCAAGCGCCCTTCGCGATAAAGATAGAGGCGGCTGTCGCCGGCCCAGACATAGGCGCAGAAGCGGTCGCACGCAAGCAGCACGACAACCGTGCTGCCGATGCGCTGCACCTGGCGGCGCGCGGCTTCGTCGCGCAACTGGCGGTTGGCCTTTTGCAGCCGCGTGCGCGCGTCGGCGACGAAGCTCTTCATGCTGAGCGGCGGCGCGAGCCGGCTTAGCGAATCGATCACGAGCCGGCTCGCCAGATCGCCAACCGCGTGACCGCCCATGCCATCGGCGACGGCCCAGCGTCCGAGTTCGGGCTGGTCGAGGCAGGCGTCTTCGTTGATTTCACGAATGCGTCCCGCGTCGGAACGCGCGGACGACGTCCAGCGAAATTGGCTCGCGCAGGTCACAACGGCTACACCATATCGTTTCTACTGCGGGCGTCGGGAGAAACCGTGATGTTCGAGTTCGCGCCGGTGTTGCGGACGTCGACCGACTGGAACTGGTTGATCATCTGGTTAGCATAGAAGTTGTTGGAGACCTCGTACAGGTTGACGACCGGCCCGATGCTAGGCGTTTCCCGCACATAGGGTTGAATCCAGCCGTATACCCACGGTGCACCGCCGCCGCCGCGAATTGCCGCCATCGCCTTGCGGTCGAGCGCGAGGTTCACTGAGAGGTCGCTTACTGTAATCGAAGCCATGTCGTTCTCCGGTTGCCGCGTGCGCAACGCGCGCGGTCTAAATGGATCTGAGCATGATGGTGCAAGTGCCATGCCAATTCGCGGCTCGCGTTCCCCCGTTTTCGCAACACGTTGATGGCAAGGCGATTGCGCGCGCCGACGCACGCCGCGCAGGGTCATGGCGGCGTTCACAGGTTGGCCTGTAGCCAACACGATCCAACTCGAAGCGGTGCGACACCCAACACATTCAGGCGACTCGCGGCTTGTCATCCATAGACGAAAAGCGCCGACGCCGATTGCAATGGATGATCGACGTTCGCCAACACATCGGCGCGAATTCTGTCGGCTTGCAACCCACACCCGGCTCGCCCTGAGCGCGTCATTCTCTCTCTCAGTCCTTTAAATCAAGGCTTTCCGGCGCATGGCCCGGATGATGCAAATAACCTCGCAACAGTGTTGGAAATCGAAGCGAGGCCAGCCATGAACACCGATCTTCTTCAGACGAGCAGCGAAGGCGGCGATGAATCGACCATCGACCTGCCGATCGGCGCGCACCTCGTCACGCAACGGCGCGGTTACGAACACCACGGCATTTATGTGGGCAATGGCCGCGTGGTGCATTACTCGGGCTTCGCAGGTTCGGCGCATCGCGGCCCGGTCGAGGAAGTGGAATTGGAACGCTTCGCCGCCGGTCATCCGCTGGCGGTGCGCGCCGCGCCGAGCGCTCGCTACGTCGGCGATGAAGCGGTGCGCCGTGCGCGCTCCCGTCTCGGCGAAAACCACTATCGCCTGCTGACCAATAACTGCGAGCACTTCTGCGCGTGGTGCCTGCTCGGCGAAAGCCGTAGCGAACAGGTGCATTGCTGCTTGCGGCATCCGCGCGTTGGCGTGCTCGCGCTGGTGTGTCTCGTGAAGGCTTTTGTCGAAAGTGGAGCGAAGGGCACTCACGGTGCTCCGGTTGCCGCTCAGTTGATGTGAACCAGCAGGAAAGCATTCAGGCATTCAACGATTCAAGGAGAACGTCATGTCAGCAGCGGAAAAAACCTTGCACTGGGCCGTCGACAAATGGCTCGCACCGACCCCCTCGATGCCCGCGCGCGTCGTGCAGTTTTGCCACCGCGCTTCGCAACATCAGCGTTACGTTTGCGTGGAAGCGCTGCGGCCGGGCGGCTTGCTGTCGATCTTCTTCTTTCGCCATGACGACGGTTCGTGGAACGTGTTCCCGCCGCAAGCCGAGCGGCCTGCAATGAACGGCCATCTGCGCAGGGCGCTTGCCTAAGCGCTTTGCGGGTATTGCGGGGTTTGCCGGGTTTGCCGGGTTTGTCCACCCGAGGCCGCTTCCCCGACGATCCACTGACTGAACTGCAGCATGGCCGGCGTCATCGGTTTGCCCTTCAATCCTGTGAGCCAGTAACTGCCTGCATGCACTTCCACCTCGAAGGGGCGCACTAGCCGCCCGGTGTTGATCTCGTGATCGAACATCAACGCGGGCGCGAGTGCGATACCCGCTCCCTGCATCGCCGCTTCCACCATCAGCCGCGACGAATCGAACACGGGTCCGCGAATCGGCCGCGGCGGAATGCCGGCTGCGGTGAACCAGCTCATCCAGTCGTCGGCGCGATAGGAACGCAGCAAGGTTTCGTTGATGAGGTCCTCCGGCGCCGATAGACGCGCGGCGATTTCAGGCGTGCACAGCAGCGCGAGCGGCGCATCGAGCAGCCGGGTCGCGAGCGAGCCGGGCCACGTGCCGTCGCCGAAGCGGATCGCGAAGTCGAGGCCCTCGGTGGCGAGGTCGACCCGATTGTTATTCGTCAGCAGCCGCAATTCGACGAACGGATGCGCGTCGCGAAACGATTTGAGGCGCGGCATCAGCCAGCCCACCGCGAACGTGCCGACCACGCCGACCGTCAATACTTCGTGAAAGTGGCCGCCTTCGAAGCGCTTGAGCACGGCCTCGATGCGATCGAACGCGTCGGTGAGGACCGGGCGCAGCGCGAGTCCTTCGTCGGTCATCGCGAGGCCGCGCGGCAGGCGCTTGAAGAGCGCGGTGCCCAGGCGCTCTTCCAACATTCTGACCTGCTGGCTGACGGCCGCCTGGGTGACGTTCAGTTCAAACGCGGCGCGCGTGAAGCTCAAATGCCGCGCGGACGATTCGAAGGCGCGCAGCGCGTTCAACGGGAGGTAAGGTCTCATGGCGAAGGCATAAGATTTTCTTGTGGGTCGGCTAACTTATCATCGTTTGTCAGCGGCTCGCGGAAAACCGATAGTTGCGGCTCACACAAGGAGCGGCAAATGATAACCAGACGGAAATTCGCGGGTGCATTGCTGGGTGCGTCGATAGCTGGGGTTGCGGTTGGCAGTGCCGGCGCGTTCGCGAAAGTGGTGAAGACAGGCGCGACGGCGCCGGGGCGTGGCTTGGCCAAGGCGGATGTGATTCGTCAACGGCTCAAGGACATCGAGGCGGAAAGTGGTGGGCGACTGGGCGTGTCGATTGTCGATACGACGTCGGGCTTGAATGCCGGCTTGCGCACCGATGAACGCTTTCCGATGTGCAGCACCTTCAAATTGCTGGCGGCGGCGGCCGTGCTGGCACGCACGGATCGCGGGCAGGAGGATTTGCAGCGGCGCATCGTGTTCTCTCAACGCGATCTCGTGTCGTATTCGCCGGCCACGAGCCAACACATCCGCGAGCGTACCGGTGAGGCCGGCATGAGCGTCGCGCAATTGTGCAAGGCGGCGATCACGCTCAGCGACAACACGGCGGCCAATCTGTTGCTCGCGAGCATGGGCGGTCCGGCGGGATTGACGGCATTCGCGCGCAGTCTGGGCGACGGCATCACGCGGCTCGATCGCAACGAGCCGACCTTGAACGAAGCCATTCCCGGCGATCCGCGCGACACGACCACGCCCAACGCGATGCTCGGCAATCTGCGCGAGCTTGTGTTGGGCGAGCGTTTGTCGTCGTCGTCGAAGGCGCAATTGCTGGCGTGGCTCGCCGCCAACGAGACGGGCGGCGCACGGATTCGCGCGAAGCTGCCGAAGGATTGGGGCGTCGGCGACAAAACCGGCACGGGCGATCGCGGCACCGCGAACGACGTGGCGATTCTGTGGCCGCCGGGACGCGGTCCGGTTCTCGTGGCCGTCTATCTGACCGAAACGAGCGGCAATGCGGCGCGCTGCAATGCGGCGATTGCGAATGTGGGCGCGCTGGTGGTGGCGTCGGTTCAGGCTTGACGGGCGAACGGGCCTATCAGGCGCGCAGCGAACGTGCTTGCTTTAGACGGCCCGACGCAAGCAGCACGCGGTTCCGTGCTGATGAGCCAATGTGCGCCAGCGCGCGCTGCCGTTAAACGCCCGCCAGCGCCGGCAGTTCCACGCCGTACGACAGGTGCTCGCGACGGTTGGTCGTTTGTGACGGACGTGTCGCGTGGTTCACATGCTGTGCGTTTTCGACTCGCGTCGCGAGGCACGCCGGATAGCGCGCGTTCTTTTTCTCGAGAATCGCGCGGCTCAGAAACTCCGCGCTGTACGCATTCAGCAAATGGGCATGGTGCGCTTCGATGTAAGCGGCGATCCGCGCCTGCTCGCCGTCGATTGCGGCCAGCGACGTCAGCGTGTGGGCGTCCCAACGAAAGCGCAGGCCGAGTTCATCGAAAGCGGTGTTATAGGCGCACAGTTGCGCCTGGATGTCGGCATCGAGCGCGCTGTCGTGAGCGTCGAATTGAGAGGGGTTCATGATCGTCTCCTTCAGACAGGTGGCATGAACCCAGAATAAAAGCGACGGCGAATAAACAACAGTTAAAGTTATTGTGAATGACGATAGTGTTTTGTTTATGCAGCCCGAAATGCACGCCCCTAAACCGTCGCCCTCAAGATACTTTCGGACTGCCCATGCAGCAGGTCTGCGTCGATGTGAGTGATCTGGGCGATGCGCGCCGCGCCTTCGCTGATCAGAAAGTCCTTGAACGCCGCGGCCACCGGCGGCAAGCGCTTGTTCTTGCGATGCACCACGTACCAGTCGAGCATCAGGGGAAAGCCGACCACATCCAGCACCGCGAGATTGCCGACCTGCAATTCGAGGCTGATGGTATGCGCGGACAGAAACGCGAGACCCATGCCGGCAATCACGGCCTGCTTGATCGTCTCGGTGCTGCGGATTTCCATGGCGATGTTGAGGCGCCCCATGCCGCCGGCAAAACCCTCTTCCATTGAATGCCAGGTGTCCGAGCCCTTCTCGCGAACAATGAACGGCTCCTTGCAGAGTGTCGAAAGCGCAATGCGCTTCTTGCCGACCAGCGGATGCCTGGGCGGCGCAACGATGACATAAGGATGCGGCGCGAACGATTCGTTGCGCGTGTCGAGATCGAGCGGCGGACGCACCATGATCGCCAGATCGGTCAGGTTGTGCGTGAGTTGTTGCAGCAGTCCCTCGCGATTGTGCACCGCGAGATTGAGTCGCACGCCTTCATTGCGCCGCGTGAATTCGCCTAACAGGCGCGGGAAAAAATAATCGCCCGCGCTGATTACCGCGATGTTGAGCTGACCGCCCGCGATGCCTTGCAAGCGGCCCATCGCACCGTCCATTTCCCGGAACTGTTCGATGATCGAGCGCGCGTAGTGAAGCATTTCCGAGCCCGCCGGCGTCAGATAGATTTTTTTGCCGAGTTGCTCGAATAGCGCGAGACCGGCATGCTCTTCGAGTTGCTTGACCTGGGTGGAGACGGCGGGCTGCGTGAGGCACAGTTCATCGGCGGCACGCGAAAAACTCAGGTGCCGGGCGACCGTCTCGAAGATCTTCAGTTGGCGCAGCGTCGCGTTTCTCATGGACGTTACTCAGTAAGGGCAAACCCCACGTATTAGGGATACCTAATGCAAACCATAAAATGTTTTAACTTTCGCTGATTGCTGTTCTCGCGCAGCATGCCTTCAGACCTGCTGCCCGCGCAACTCTTTTATTCCAGTCGCCGCGCGGTCAACGGGGACAAGGGTTTTCATCAATGCAATTCCTCTGGCCGACCATTGGCGTCTCATCGCAGCAGATCAAACGGCGATGAGGCAATTCGATCAGTCAGTCCAACGCGCCGATCGAGCGCGACGGAATCCACAGGAGAGACGGAGACATGGGATATCCCAACGTAGCCCAGCGAGGCACCGCGCCATTCACGCATAACCGCTGGGTGCAACTGGCAATCGGCATCGTGTGCATGGGGCTGGTCGCGAATCTGCAATATGCGTGGACGCTGTTCGTCGTACCAATGGACAACGCGCACCATTGGGGCCAGGCCGCGATTCAGACGGCGTTCACCATTTTCATCGTCACGGAAACGTGGCTCGTGCCCGTTGAAGGATGGCTCGTCGACAAGTTCGGGCCGCGCCCCGTTGTGATCGGCGGCTCGTTGTGCGCGGCGCTAGGCTGGATCATCGACGCGCATGCAAGCAGTCTCACCGAGCTTTACGTCGCGGCGGTGATCGCCGGTATCGGCGCAGGTTGCGTGTACGGCACCTGTGTCGGCACGGCGCTCAAATGGTTTCCCGACAAGCGCGGTCTCGCGGCCGGCTTGACCGCGGCGGGTTTCGGCGCGGGCGCGGCCGTCACCGTGATTCCGATCGCCAACATGATTCAGCGCTCGGGCTACGAGCACACGTTCATGTTCTTCGGCATTTTCCAGGGCGTCTGCATTTTGCTGCTCGCCACCATGCTGATACGCCCGAAGCCGCCTGCAACGGCAGTCGCGGCCAAGCGCGTGGTCGCCACCAAGATCGACTACACGCCCGGCCAGATGATCCGTTCGCCGCTCTTCTGGGTGCTGTATCTGATGTTCGTGTTCGTTGCCGCCGGCGGCATCATCGCGACCGCGCAGCTTGGACCCATCGCGAAGGAATACGGCTTTGCCAAGCTGCCTGTCAGTTTGATGGGCATCACGCTGCCGCTGTTGACGATGACGCTGTCGATCGACAATCTGTGCAACGGCTTCACGCGTCCGTTGTGCGGTTTTCTGTCGGACCGAATCGGCCGCGAAAACACGATGTTCATGATCTTTCTCGGCGAAGGCGTCGCGCTGCTCGGGCTGATGGAATTCGGCCATAACCCGTACGCGTTCATGTTCTTCGCGGCCGCCGTGTTCCTGTGCTGGGGCGAGATCTTCTCGATCTTCCCGGCGACCTGCGCGGACACGTTCGGCAGTAAATACGCCGCCGCTAACGCGGGCACGCTTTACACCGCGAAGGGCACTGCGTCGATGCTGGTGCCGATCGCCTCGGTGTTGTCGGCGAACGGCGGGTGGAGCACGGTGTTCATTTCGGCGGCGGTGGTGTCGATCGCGGCGGCCGTGTCTGCGAAATTCATCCTCGCGCCAATGAGAAAGCGCTGGATCGAGAACAGTTCCAGCGCGTCGGCCAGCGTGGTCGTCGCGGAAGCGCGGTCGTAGCCATTGGCTGCTCTCGCCTGGGTCAACGCGTGAGCCTGTAGTCGCTCGCTCACGATTCAACGGAAGGTGATGTCCCATCGTGGCGTGAGCTGCGGCGGCGACAACACACCCTCCACGGCGTTATTCGACAGCGCCGCGTCGCGACCTTTGCAGCTTCGCCTGCAAGGGTCGCTTTCCGCATTCCCTCTTCATATAGGTAAAGCGCGGGCCGCGCGGCATCCGCACGTCTGTCGATACGCGTGGATCGCACTCACTAGACTTATGTAGATATGTGATATATGGTATATAAAAAGCCCAATGAGTAGCACAGGTGCCCCGGACAACGGCCACCTTGAACCTGGAAAGCACTGTCAATGGCTGATACGCAAACCGATGTTCGCCCAATGGCGTTGCCATTGACGCTCGAGCCGATCAACGCGACGGCTTCGCTGCGCGACCAGGCCTACGCAAAGCTGAAGCAGGCGATTGCCGAAGCCGACATCTATCGCTCGCGCGAAGAGATCCGGCTCGACGAAAGAGAATTGACGGAGGCGCTCGGCGTAAGCCGCACGCCGGTTCGCGAAGCGATGACGCTGCTCGAACAGGAAGGTTTTCTGCGCACGGTGCCGCGCCGCGGCATCTACATTCAGCGCAAGACGAAGAAAGAGATCGTCGACATGATCTACATGTGGGCGGCGCTCGAAAGCATGGCCGCGCGCCTGGCGACGCGGCGCGCATCGGAGAGCGAGATTGCCGGTCTCAGGCGCATGTTCGATGACTTCCGCGATACCACGCCGGCCGAGCATATCGACGAGTATTCGGAAGCGAACATCGCGTTTCATCAGGCGATCGTGCAGCTCTCGCAATCGCAGATTCTGCTCGACACGATGAAGAATCTGTTCGTACACGTCCGCGCGATCCGCAAAATGACTATTTCGCAAAGCAACCGGGCATCGCGCTCGATTGTCGATCACATGCGCATTATCGAGGCGTTGGAGCGGCGCGATACCGAGTTGGTCGAGAGCCTCGTGCGCCAGCATTCGCTCGAGCTGGCGGCGTTTGTCGAGGCCAACTGCGATTTCCTCGACTGAGCTTCCGGCTGGTTGGTGGGGCGGCGTAGCCGCTAGCTGTATCAAGCCAGCAGTCGGCACGTACCTATAAGAATCCCTGAAGAGCATCCCTAAAGGCACTGTCACGCGTCGAGCGTTGCGGTGCTTTTTTGCGTCCACGGGCATGGCGTACCCCGCGACCAACGCAGCCTGCAAATTCCTTTCATCCGGCGCTCGCCCGCCGGCGCTACAGAGAAAAACGCCGTCTTTGTGGTTTGTGCAATGCAAACCTTCTACCCCGAATACGCCTTAAATCCAGACCTCGCGTACAAGCTGCAATGCAGCAATCCCATCTCTTCCGCAAAATAGGCTTGAACTAATACTGTGTGTGGAATATTGTATATCACGAACCACACAACGCCCCGTCACGGAGGAGAGACGTCATGGCAGAAGCCGACAGCACGACAGTAGAAGAGACATTGAAACAACAGGCGACCGAGACGACCGACGGATTCCATCTCGTCATCGACGCGCTGAAACTGAACGACATCGACACCATCTTTGGCCTGGTCGGTATCCCCATCACCGATCTCGCACGGCTCGCGCAAGCGGAAGGCATGCGCTTCATCGGCTTTCGTCATGAACAGCACGCGGGCAACGCGGCGGCGATCGCCGGCTTCATGACGCAGAAGCCGGGCATCTGTTTGACGGTGTCGGCGCCGGGCTTTCTGAACGGCCTCACGGCGCTCGCCAACGCGACGACCAACTGCTTCCCGATGATCCTGATCAGCGGTTCGAGCGAGCGTGAAATCGTCGATCTGCAGCAAGGCGATTACGAGGAAATGGACCAGTTGAATGCGGCCAAGCCTTACGCGAAGGCCGCCTATCGGGTGCTGCACGCGGAAGACATCGGCGTCGGCGTGGCGCGCGCGATTCGCGCCGCGGTGTCCGGGCGTCCCGGCGGCGTGTATCTCGACCTGCCGGCCAAGCTGCTCGCGCAAACGCTCGATGCGGTGAAGGCCCAGCAGTCGCTGATCAAAGTGGTCGACGCCGCGCCGCGCCAATTGCCGGCGCCTGACTCGGTCAAGCGCGCGATCGATGTGTTGAAGAGCGCGAAGCGTCCGCTGATCTTGCTCGGCAAGGGCGCGGCCTACGCGCAGGCCGACGCGGAGATTCGCGCGTTCGTCGAGCAAAGCGGCATTCCGTATCTGCCGATGTCGATGGCCAAGGGCCTGTTGCCGGATACGCACGAGCAATCGGCGTCGGCGGCGCGCTCGTTCGTCCTGCTGGAAGCGGACGTGGTCGTGCTGATCGGCGCGCGCCTGAACTGGCTGCTCTCGCATGGCAAGGGCAAGACGTGGGGCGCGGAGCCGAAGAAGTTCGTGCAGGTGGATATTTCGCCGACCGAAATCGACAGCAACGTCGCGATTGCCGCGCCGGTGATCGGCGACATCGGCTCCTGCGTGGCGGCGCTGCGCGCCGGGCTCGATGCGGGCTTCAGGAAGCCGGGCACGGAATGGACGGGCGCGATCGCCGAACGCAAGAACAAGAATCTCGCGAAGATGGCCGCGACGCTCGACAAGAATCCGTCGCCGATGAATTTCCACAGCGCGTTGCGGGCGATCCGCGATGTGCTGAAGACGCGCCCCGACATCAACGTCGTCAACGAAGGCGCGAATACGCTCGACTACGCGCGCAGCATCATCGACATGTACGAGCCGCGCAAGCGCTTCGATTCGGGCACGTGGGGAATCATGGGCATCGGCATGGGCTTCGCGATCGGCGCGGCGGTGACGAGCGGCAAGCAGGTCGTCGCGATCGAAGGCGACAGCGCGTTCGGCTTCAGCGGCATGGAACTCGAAACCATCTGCCGTTACGACTTGCCGGTTTGCACGATCGTGTTCAACAACAACGGCGTGTATCGCGGCACCGACGTGAACCCCACCGGGGGCAAGGACGTCGCGCCGACCGTGTTCGTGAAGGGCGCGCGCTACGACAAGATGATCGAGGCATTCGGCGGTATCGGCCACAACGCCACCACGCCGGAAGAACTGACGAAGGCGCTGCTCGAGGCGATCGCATCGGGCAAGCCGACCTTGATCAATGCCGTCATCGATGAAGCGGCGGGTACCGAAAGCGGCCGCCTGACGAATCTGAATCCGCAAAGCGCGGCGATGAAAAAGTAACCCAGAGCAACCACGGAGATACAAAGTGACCAAACCTCTCGAAGGCATCAAGATCATCGACTTCACCCACGTCCAGGCCGGTCCCGCGTGCACGCAGTTGCTTGCCTGGTTCGGAGCCGACGTGATCAAGGTTGAAAGGCCGGGTTCCGGCGACGTGACGCGCAACCAGTTGCGCGACATTCCCGACGCCGACGCGTTGTACTTCACGATGCTCAACAGCAACAAGAAGTCGTTGACGCTGGACACGAAGAAACCCGAGGGCAAGGAGATCCTCGAAAAGCTCGTCCGCGAATCGGACGTGCTGGTCGAAAACTTCGGCCCCGGCGCATTGGACCGCATGGGCTTTTCGTGGGAACGCCTGAACGAACTCAATCCGAAGATGATCGTGGCTTCGGTGAAGGGCTTCAGCGACGGCCATCATTACGACGATCTGAAGGTCTACGAAAACGTCGCGCAATGCGCGGGCGGCGCGGCGTCGACCACCGGCTTCTGGGACGGTCCGCCGACCATCAGCGCCGCGGCGCTGGGCGACAGCAACACCGGCATGCATCTGGCAATCGGCATCCTGACCGCGCTGATCGGCCGCGACAAAACCGGCAAGGGCCAGAAGGTCGCGGTGTCGATGCAGGACAGCGTGCTGAACCTGTGCCGCGTGAAGTTGCGCGACCAGCAGCGTCTCGAACGCGTGGGCTATCTCGAGGAATATCCGCAATATCCGCACGGCGAATTCAGCGACGTGGTGCCGCGCGGCGGCAATGCGGGCGGCGGCGGCCAGCCGGGCTGGGTGCTCAAGTGCAAGGGCTGGGAAACCGATCCGAACGCGTACATCTACTTCACGATCCAGGGCCATGCATGGGAGCCGATCTGCAGGGCAATCGGCAAACCCGAGTGGATCGACGATCCGGCCTACAAGACCGCTGAAGCGCGTCAACCGCATATCTTCGATATCTTCGGCACCATCGAAACCTGGCTCGCCGACAAGACCAAGTTCGAAGCGGTCGACATCCTGCGCAAGTTCGACATTCCCTGCGCGCCGGTGCTGACGATGAAGGAACTGGCGAACGATCCGTCGCTGCGCGCGAGCGGCACGATCGTCGAGGTGCCGCACAAGAAACGCGGCACGTATCTGACGGTCGGCAGCCCGATCAAGTTCTCGGACCTGAAGCCGGAAGTCACCGCGTCGCCGCTGCTCGGCGAACACACCGACGAAGTGCTGGCGAGCCTTGGCTACAGCCAGCAGGAAATCTTCAATCTGCGCGAAGTGAAAGCGGTTTAACGGTGTCACGCAGGGCCGGCTTCATGCCGGCGCCTGGCGGATACGGCGTCTGTCGCGGACGCCGTATCCGGCTCAACGATCAGCGTCATAACTTGTGAGGGGAGCGCCAACCATGCAAACAACAACCATCGACTTCGAGCAGCTCGTCAACGCAATCGGCGACGCGATCATCATCTCCGACGCCACCGGCAGCATCACGTTATGGAACCCCGCCGCCGAGCGCATGTTCGGCTTCACGCAAGCCGAGGCGTTGGGAAAGTCGCTGGATCTGATCATCCCCGAGCGCTTGCGCGGCCGTCACTGGGACGGCTATCACAAGACCATGACAACGGGCGAAACTCGTTATGGCAACGACGTGCTACGCGTTCCCGCCGCGCATAAGGACGGCCGCTCGCTGTCGATCGCCTTCACGGTTGCGTTGCTGCATTCGCCGCAAAACGAATTGACCGGCATCGTCGCCGTGATTCGCGACGAAACCAGTCGCTTCCAGGAAGATCGCGCGCTGCGCAAGCGCCTCGCGGAACTGGAAGCGTCGGCAGGCGCTTGAGTGGTCGCACAGGAGAATTCCGATGCACGTAGAAGTATTGGGCAAGTACCGGCTCGAGTTGTCCGCGATGCAATGGATTCACAACGGCGGTTGGGCCGCCTACGTGGCGATTCGCACGGTCGAGGAAAACCATTCGGCGCAGCCCGATCTGCTGCCGTATCAGCAGGTGGTCGACGAAGCGATTTTTGAAAGCGAGGCGGCGGCGATTGCCGGGGCGCGCCGTGTCGCGATGGCATTGCTCACGCCCGCCGCCCGAAAACGCTAAGCCCGCATTGCATACGACGTCGCGGCACGCGCCCGGCCGGCTCGTCCAGAACAACCACGATTAATTCAGGGAGACCCGACATGGGCAAAGCATTGGAGGATGTGAGAATCCTCGACTTCACGCATGTGCAGTCGGGCCCGACCTGCACGCAGTTGCTGGCATGGTTCGGCGCCGACGTCATCAAGGTCGAGCGGGCGGGAGCGGGCGACATCACGCGCGAGCAATTGCGTGACATCCCCGAAGCGGACAGCCTTTACTTCACGATGCTCAACCACAACAAGCGCTCGATCACGATCGACACGAAGCATCCTGAAGGCAAGCTGGTTCTCGAGGAACTGATCCAGTCGTGCGACGTGCTGGTGGAGAATTTCGCACCCGGCGCGCTCGACCGGATGGGCTTCACCTGGGAGCGCATCCAGGAACTCAATCCGCGCATGATCGTCGCCTCGGTGAAGGGCTTCGGCCCCGGTCCCTATGAAGATTGCAAGGTGTACGAGAACGTGGCGCAGTGCGTCGGCGGCGCGGCCTCGACAACCGGTTTCGACGATGGCCCGCCCGTGGTGACCGGCGCGCAGATCGGCGACAGCGGCACGGGCCTGCATCTCGCGCTCGGCATCGTCACGGCGCTCTATCAACGCAAATCGACGGGACGCGGCCAACATGTGCTGGCCGCGATGCAGGACGGCGTGCTCAATCTGTGCCGCGTGAAGTTGCGCGACCAGCAGCGGCTGGAACGCACCGGCGTGATGAAAGAGTACCCGCAACATCCGAACGGCATATTCGGCGAAGCGGTGCCGCGCGCGGGCAACGCATCCGGCGGCGGTCAGCCTGGCTGGATTCTCAAATGCAAGGGCTGGGAAACCGACCCGAACGCGTATATCTACTTCATCGCGCAGGCCCCTGTATGGGCCAAAATCTGCAACGTGATCGGCCGTGAAGAATGGACCACGGACCCGAACTACGCGACGCCCGCCGCGCGCCTGCCGCATCTGAAAGACATTTTCGCCGAGGTCGAGCGCTGGACCATGACCAAGACGAAGTTCGAGGCGATGGCCATCCTCAACAAATACGACATTCCGTGCGGCCCGATTCTCTCCATGAAAGAGATCGCGGAAGAGCCGTCGCTGCGCAAGACCGGCACGATCGTCGAAGTCGATCATCCGGTGCGCGGCAAGTATCTGACGGTCGGCAATCCGATCAAGCTGTCGGACAGTCCCACTGAAGTCACGCGCTCGCCGCTCCTCGGCGAACACACCGACGAGGTGATGGCCGAACTCGGCTACACCGCCGACCAGATCGCTCATTTGCGCACCGTCGGCGCGATTTGAGCGCGTCGGCGGCGACCGCCCACGGCGTTCCGACGCACGCATAACAAGACCTTGCGGCGCGACCTTTCCGGTCGCGTCATCGCAACACCAATATTGCAGGAGACAATCCGATGACAGCGTGGATACGTTTTCGTCTTGCCGATGGCCATACGCGCTTCGGAATACTCGATGCGGAAAGCGTCACTGAATACGCCGGCGACATGTTCGGCGATGCCATATCGACCGGCCACGTGCACGGCGTCGATGAACTGACGCTGCTGAGCCCGTGCGTGCCGACCAAGGTCGTCGCGTTGTGGAATAACTTCTATGCGCTCTCCGAGAAACTCGGCAAGGCGCCGCCCGCGCATCCGCTCTTTCTGATCAAGCCGCCGACCTCGGTGATCGGTCAACGCGAACCGATCCGGCGGCCGCCTGCATACGGCGGCAAGATCGCCTACGAAGGCGAGCTCGCCATCGTGATCGGCAAGCGTTGCGGCAACGTATCGGTCGAAGCGGCGAGCGACCACATCTTCGGCTACACCTGCATCAACGATGTCACCGCCGCCGAACTGCTGAACGAAGACGTCAATTTCGCGCAGTGGTGCCGCTCGAAGGGCTTCGACACGTTTAGCTGCATCGGCCCCGCGATCCAGCGCGAGTTCGACTGGCGCGCGGCGCGCGTGGTGACGACGCTCGACGGCGTCGAGCGGCAGAACTATCCGCTCGCGGACATGATCTTTTCGCCCGCCGAACAGGTGAGCCTGATTTCGCAGGACATGACGCTGGAGCCGGGCGACGTGATCGCGTGCGGCACGTCGATCGGCGTGGGCTCGATCAAGGACGGCGCGACGGTCGACGTAGCGATCGACGGCATCGGCGTCCTCTCGAACACGCTCGCGCTGGAGAGTTGACATGCCGATGACGATTGCCGTGCCGCGCGAGATCCGCGACGGCGAAAGGCGGGTGGCCGCGACGCCCGAAACGGTCGGGCAGTTGCTGAAGCTCGGCTTCGCGGTGAATGTGGAAACCGAAGCCGGCGTGCGCGCGTCGTTCGATGACGATGCGTACCGCGCGGCGGGCGCGCAGATCGTGAGCGACCCCCGCGCGTTGTGGGCCGATGCCGATATCGTGATCAAGGTGCGCGCACCGGAATATCACCCCGCGCTCGGCGTCAGCGAAACCTCGCTGCTCAAAGCGGGCGCCACGCTGATCAGTTTCATCTGGCCCGCGCAGAACGCGGCGCTGCTCGAACAACTCGCCGAGCGCGGCGTGAACGCGATGGCGATGGACAGCGTGCCGCGCATCTCGCGTGCGCAGAAGCTCGACGCGCTGAGTTCGATGGCGAACATGGCCGGCTATCGCGCGGTGATCGAGGCGGCGCAGCACTTCGGCCGCGTCTTCACCGGGCAGATCACCGCGGCGGGCAAGATGCCGCCGGCGAAGGTGATGGTGATCGGCGCGGGCGTCGCGGGGCTGGCGGCGATCGGCGCCGCGCGCGGCCTCGGCGCGATCGTGCGGGCGTTCGATACGCGCCCGGAAGTCGAGCAGCAGGTCGAAAGCATGGGCGCCGAATTCCTCAAGCTTGACGTCGAGGAAGAGGGCAGCGGCGCGGGCGGCTACGCGAAGCAGATGAGCGCGAAGTTCATCGAGGCGGAAATGGTGTTGTTCGCCGCGCAGGCGAAAGAGGTCGACATCATCATCACGACCGCGCTGATTCCCGGCAAGCCGGCGCCGAAGCTGATCACCGCTGCGATGGTGGCGGGCATGCGGCCGGGCAGCGTGATCGTCGACATGGCGGCGGAGCAGGGCGGCAATTGCGAACTGACGCAGCCGGGCGTCGTGGCCGCCGTCAACGGCGTGACGATCATCGGCTACACCGACTTGCCGAGCCGGATGGCGACGCAATCGAGTCAGCTTTACGGCACCAACATCCGGCATCTGCTCACCGATCTGACGCCGCAAAAAGACGGCATCGCGCGTATCGACATGAACGACGACGTGATGCGCGGCGCGACCGTGGTGTACGAAGGGCAAATCAGTTGGCCGCCCCCTCCGCCGAAACAGGCGGCGATCGCGGTGCACAAGCCAGCGCCCGCGAAGGCCGCCGCCATTGCCGCCGATGCGAAGGAACCGGCTCGCGGCTCGCGCTCTACGTCGCTGATTCTGCTCGCGGTCGCCGCCGTGGGGCTGCTCGCGTTGGGCGCGGTCGCGCCGCCCGCCTTCGTCGCGCACCTGACCGTGTTCGTGCTCGCGGTGTTCGTCGGCTATCAGGTGGTATGGAACGTGACGCCCGCGTTGCACACGCCGCTGATGAGCGTGACCAACGCGATCAGCGGAATCATCGTGATCGGCGCGCTGCTGCAACTCGGCACGCCGAACGCGCTGGTCACCGTGCTCGGCGGCATCGCATTGCTGGTCGCCACGATCAACATCGCCGGCGGGTTCCTCGTGACCCAGCGGATGCTGAAGATGTTTCAGCGCAACTAAGGAGAAGTCATGCTGAACGGAATCGGCAACATCGCGTATCTCGGCGCAAGCACGCTGTTCATTCTCAGCCTGCGTGGCCTGAGTCATCCGAGCAGCGCGCGGCGCGGCAATCTGTACGGCGTCGCCGGCATGCTGATCGCGGTCGTCGCGACACTTCTGATCGCGCAAGGCGCGGGCATCGAGGTCGTGCTCGCCGCAGCCGTGATCGGCGCGGCAATCGGCGCATTGCTCGCGCGCCGTGTCGAGATGACGCAAATGCCGCAACTGGTCGCGGTCCTGCACAGCTTCGTCGGACTTGCCGCGGTGCTGATCGGCGTCACCAATTATCTGATGCCCGCCGGCGAGCTCGGCGGAGCCGAACGCGCGATCCATCTGATCGAGATCTACCTCGGCGTGTTTATCGGCACGGTCACGTTCACCGGCTCGATCGTCGCGTTCCTCAAGCTGCAAGGCACGGTGAGCGGCAAGCCGCTCGTCATTCCGGGCCGGCATCTGCTGAATCTCGCGGTGCTCGTGCTGTGCATCGCGATCGGCTATCGCTTTCTTGCGGTGCCGGCGGGTGCCGACGGCGTCGTTGCGTTGCTCGCAATGATCGTGCTGGCCGGCGCGCTCGGCGTGCATCTGGTGATGGCGATCGGCGGCGCGGATATGCCGGTCGTCGTCTCGATGCTGAACAGCTATTCCGGCTGGGCGGCGGCCGCCACCGGCTTCATGCTGAGCAACGATCTGCTGATCACGACCGGCGCGCTGGTCGGCTCTAGCGGCGCGATTCTCAGCTACATCATGTGCCGCGCGATGAACCGCAGTTTCATCTCGGTGATTCTCGGCGGCTTCGGCGCGGCAAGCGGCACCAGTTCGGCGGATATCGCGGGCGAAGTCGTGCCGACCACCGTCGATGAAGTCTGCGCGATTCTGCGCGACGCGTCCGAGGTGATCATCGTGCCGGGCTACGGCATGGCGGTCGCGCAGGCGCAAACGACGATCAGCGACATCACGCGCAAGCTCGAAGGGCTCGGCGTGCGCGTGCGCTTCGGCATCCATCCGGTGGCGGGGCGCTTGCCGGGCCACATGAACGTGCTGCTCGCGGAAGCGAAAGTGCCGTACGACATCGTGCTCGAAATGGATGAGATCAACGAGGACTTCACCAACACGGACGTCGTGCTCGTGATCGGCGCGAACGACATCGTCAACCCCGGCGCGCTCGAAGATCCGGGCAGCCCGATCGCGGGGATGCCGGTGCTCGAAGTGTGGAAGGCGCGCACGGTGGTCGTGTCGAAGCGCAGCATGGCGACCGGTTACGCGGGTGTCGACAATCCGCTCTTTTACAAGGACAACACGCGGATGCTGTTCGGCGATGCGAAGGGCAGCGTCGACGCGTTGCTCCGGCAATTAGAGGCCGCCTGAAGAACGCATCGAGGAACGCAGCGAAAAACAACACGGAAAGCGGCCCGAGAAGCCCCACCGCCGCCAACGACGGAGACAAAAAACGTGCCTAAAAAGAACTTGGCCTCTGCCGCGGTGCGCTGGCTGCTGAGCTTCGCGCCGCATCCGGTGACGGCGAAATGGCCGGAGCGTTTCCGATCGTGTGTCGGCGCGCTCTTCGGCATCGCGTTCACTGGCGGGTCGATGTATTTTCTGGTCGGCGCGGACGCGGCGATGCCGCTGCTGGTCGCGCCGATGGGCGCATCGGCCGTGCTGCTGTTCGGCGTGCCGGCGAGCCCGCTGGCGCAGCCGTGGTCGATCATCGGCGGCAATCTGGTATCGGCCGTGGTCGGCGTTGCCTGTGCGAGCTGGATCGCCAACCCGGTTGCGGCCGCGACGCTCGCGGTGTCGCTCGCGATCTGCGCAATGTTTGCGCTGCGCTGTGTGCATCCGCCGTCAGGGGCGGTTGCGTTGACGGCGGTGTTGGGCGGTCCCGCGATTCATGCAATGGGCTACCGCTTCGTACTCGAGCCGATTGCGATTCAGTCGATCGCGCTGCTCTGCGCGGCGCTCGTGTTTCATGCGCTGACGGGGCATCGGTATCCGCACGTTCCCGCGCAGAATCCGCAGCCCGGCGCGGCCCTGACGCCGGGTTTCACACGGGCCGATCTGGATGCGGTGCTCGCCAAACGCAGCGAATGGCTCGACATCGACGCGGACGATCTCGAAGCGCTGCTGCACGAAACGCAATTGCAGGGCTACACCCGCGCGCTGAACCAGTTGACGTGCGCCACCATCATGTCGCGGCCGACAGCGGCAAGCGCGGCAAGCGCGGCAAGCGCGGCAAGCGCGGCAAGCGCGGCAAGCGCGGTAACCGCGCACGCCGAGCCGCGCGCGGCCAGCGTGAACACGCCGATCGCCGAACTCGTGCCGCTGTTCGCGACTCACGGCCATCATCACATTCCGGTGCTGGACGCCGAGCGGCGACTCGTCGGGATGGTGACGCCGAGCGATGTGATCGCCGGCTTGCATCGTCACGCGCAACGCTCGCCGCGACGCGCCGCGTAGGCTCGAATGCGAACCCCGTGCGGACAGCGCAACGGATCGGATCAGACCGCCATGCGCCGAAGCATGTTCAGCAGCGTGTCGAATGAAAGCGGCTTGCGCGCGTATTCGATCACGGGATTCGGCTGCACGGGAATGTCCGCCGCCGCGCTGCACAGAATGATCGGTATCGCGCGCAGTTCCGGGTCCTCGTACAGCGCCGCGCACAGTTGCAGCCCTGACATGACCGGCATCATGCAGTCCGACACGACGACGTCGGGGCGAGTCTTGCGTATCTGTTCGAGCGCGGCGGCGCCATTCGACGCCGTCAGCACCGTGTAGCCGTGCCGCTCCAGCAGCAGTCGCCAGACCGTGAGAATGTCGAACTCGTCGTCCACGACCAGGATGGTTTTCATGAGCGGCTACGTCATGCGTCGCGGCTGTAGCGTGGCGGACAGGCCGGGACTCGAATACACGCTCGCGGGACTGAGCGCGCACTCCGCTA
The DNA here is from genome assembly GCF_900142195.1 of Paraburkholderia terricola. Lineage (GTDB taxonomy): Bacteria > Pseudomonadota > Gammaproteobacteria > Burkholderiales > Burkholderiaceae > Paraburkholderia > Paraburkholderia terricola. Next base: position 73,205 of record NZ_FRAB01000010.1, on the reverse strand, counting down.
CATCGAGGCCCTGCGACGAAATCACGAGTTCGCGCAGGGACGTCTCGTGCGCGCTTTCGCGCTGCTTGACCACCGAGATCATGCGCCGCAACCCCGACTCGGTTTCGGCGTAACGCAACAGCACCAGGTTTTCGGTCAACGCCGAAACCCGCACGCCTCTCGCATGGCCGGGGTCGGCGTAAAGCGGCAGCTCTTCTGTCACCAGCGTGGTGACGGCGGCTTCGCGAAGCTGGTGCAGCAGGGCGTTGAGAAACAGCCCGAAGCGTTCGGTGCGCAACGCCGAATCGCGGAAACCTTCCATGCCGTCGATCACGATGCGCGACGCGCCGATCTTCCTGACCGTGGCGAGCGCGGTCGCCGCGAGTTCATCGACCGCAAGCTCGATCGCGGGTTGCCATTGAATGACGAGACGGCCGTCGTCGTACGCGTCGGTCAACGCGATCGACACCGCCTCGGCTTTGCCGATGAGCCGCTGCGGTCCTTCGTAAAAGCCGAGATAGACGCAGCGTTCGTCGCGCGCCACGCCGGCGGCCAGAAACTGCAGACCGAGCAGGGTCTTGCCCGCGCCCGACGGTCCCATCAGCGTGGTGGTCGAACCTTGCGCGAAGCCGCCGCCGAGCAGGCTGTCCAGATGCGGCAAGCCGAAACCCAGGCGCGCTTTCAGATCGACCGGACCCGGCTGCGCGGCGCACTGCGCTTCGAGGCGCGGGAACATCAGCAGCCCGCTTTCGGCGATGCGAAAGAAGTGCCTGCCCATCAGGTGATTGCGGGCGCGCATCTTGTGCACTTCGATTTCGCGGGCGCGGCGCATGCCGTCGCCATGGCGGTTCAGTTCGATCTGGCCGTCGACGAGCGTGTGTTCGGGATGCGGCTCGTTGCCGGAAAGCGGGGCGAGCAGCAAGGTCGTGCAATTCATGGCCGCGACCAGCGCGTTCAACTCGTGAATGAACTTCGACAGCGCCAGTTCGGTTTCGCTGAATTCACGCGCGCTGCGAAAGCCGTCGATGATCATGAGGCTCGGGCGATAGTCGTAGATGCTGGAGGCGATCAGCCTGAGAAAACCGTCGAGACCGTCCTGCATCAACTCGTGATAGCCGGAGATGAACAGCATTTGCTGCGCGACCGCTTTCTCGTCGAAGAAGGCGAGGCCCTTGAGGTGCGCAAGCAGCTTGTCATGCGACTCCGCGATCAAGGTCATGTACAGCACCTTCTCGCCCCGGCTCACACGATGAAAACCGATCTGGCTCGACAGAATCGTCTTGCCCGCGCCGGCCATGCCTTCCAGCAGATACACGCCGCCGCTCACCAGACCGCCGCCAAGGATCTCGTCGAAACCGGGCACGCCCGTTTCCACGTTGGAGCGGGAAGATGTCTGCGATTCGTGAATGGTCATGGCGCGGTGTCGTTCAAAGGGCGGCGAGGCTGCGGCTCGGGGGGGAGCCGTCGATCGCTCAAATGAACACGAGTCAGCAATCGCTGTTCCCGCCTTGTCGGAGATCGCGCGTGACCGGAGCGGGCTGGCGTGGGAATGGTTCGACCGGCTGCGGGCTTCGCCGTGAACGGGCTGTGAGCTGGCTGTGAGTGGGCAATGGGCGTGGCGCGCGGTGCAAACGATTCGCAGCGGGCGCGCTGTATAGCGAAGGAATGCGGGCTTTCAAACCCGGCGCTGCGAAGGCGTTGAGGAAGTGCGCGGGAAAGAAAGTCTCCCCGCGCAGGCAAAACTACAAATCATGCGCGAGCGATGTGTTTTTGCGTGTTCATCCGCGCTCGCGGACACCTCATCTCAACTACAGGCGAAACTGCTCGCGGCGTTGATGTCGCCGCCGCGATAGCGGGCCACCTTCGGATACGGACACAGCGGCCGCGTGCGTCCCGCGCCCCAATCCGCGGGGACGTCCGTGTTCGGCGTCACATTGCTCGCGTCGCGCGCCGTGGCGATCACGCTGTCCGGCGCCTTGCCCTGCTCGACCCACGAGATCATCGGCGTGAGCATGTCGAACTGATCGGCGCTCGGGCCGCCGCTGCAATGGTTCATGCCGGCGATCGTGTAAAGGCGCGCGAAGTTCGACGCGTCGCCGCCGTTGGCCGTCATGAGCCGCTGATACCAGTCGGTGGTGTCGTTCGATGAAAACACCGGGTCGCTCGTGCCGTGATAGACCATCAGCTTCGCGCCGCGTTGCTTCAGTGCGCCGAGGTTGGTCTCGTCGGGCGGCGTCATGAACGACCACGACGATTCGCCGTAGACGCCGCTGGTGGCGAAGATCTTCGGCGCGTCGGTGTCCATGCTGAAGTTGAGCGCGTAGGCGGACAGTTGGCTCAACACCGAGACACTCTGCGGCGGCGTGGTGAACGTGAAGGCCGCCGCGGCCGGATCGAGCGTGATGGAGTTCGACTGCTTCCACGCCGACCAGCCCTGGCCGAGACCCGCATCGTACGGAAAGCTCGCGTACAAAGCGGTGCCCGCGCTGTTGCGCGCGCCCGAGAACACGTTGCCGATCGCGTCTTTCTGCGCGCTCGTCAGACAGGTTCCGTCGCGTGCGTTGCTTGCGCAGGTCGGGACGTCATTGGCGAGGCTGAAATTGGCCTGGCATGCCTTGATGTCCTGGATGAGGCCGTCGCTCGCGCCATCCAGCGCGTCGCATTTCGCCAGTATCTTCGACGCGACCATCTGGCGTTCCGTGGCGGTAAAGCCTGTCGTGATGTCGGGTAAGCCGCTTGCTGTCGTCGCGGTCGCCACTTTCGCCAGTTGCTGCGCGCCCCACATTTCGCCGATGGCCGCTTTCGGCAAATGGAAACCTGGGTCGCCGGCAATGATCCCGTCGTATTCCGCCGACGAACGCGCCGCCGCGACCAGGGCATGACGGCCGCCGTTCGAGCAACCGTCGAAGTAACTGCGATCGGGCGCCTTGCCATAGGCCAGCCGGATCACCTGCTTGGCCATCGGCGTGAGCGTGGCGACCGCGTTGTAACCATAGTCGAGACGCGCTTGCGGATCGAGGCCGAACAGCGGATTCTGCGACGCGCTGTGCCCGGCGTCCGAACTGATCACCGCGAAGCCCATGTTGAGCGCGTCGTTGGTCGGACCGCCGCCGCCGATCTCTCCCTTGGCGGTGACGATGTTGCCGTCCAGCCCGCCATTGGCCTGGTAGAAGAAGCGCCCGTTCCATGCAAGCGGCAGGCGCATCTCGAAGCCGATCGCATAGGTCTTGCCGTCCACGCTGCTCACGCGCTGGTTCATGTTGCCTTGAATCAGGCAGTGTTCGGCGATCGGTTTGCCGGCCACGCTGAGCGTGCCCGCCGCCACGTCCGTTACGGACGTAAAGACCGTGTTGGTGAACGCGAGCTTCGCGCCGAGCGTCGTGCAATTGCCCGCCAAGGTGCCCGGCGTGGCCGCGCTCAGTTGCGGCAGCGCGTTGGCGTTGGTGCTGGAATTGCCGGCGCCGCCGGTATCGTTGCCGCCGCACGCGGCGAGCGTGAGTGCCGCGGCTGCGGCGAGCGCAATGGCTGTGTGCTTCATGCGATGTCTCCTAGAACGAGTGCCGGACGCCGATCATCGCGCCGGTCTGGCCGGTGCCCGCGGTGGGCGTCGTGCCGCCGCCGCCCGAGCTGACGGAGTAGCGCGCCTTCGCGCTGTTGGCGAGATACGAGGCTTGCGCGTAGACGGCGGTGCGCTTCGAGAGCAGATAGGTGGTGCGCAAGGTGCCCATCGTGGCGCGCGTGTCGTGCTGGGTGTTGACGATGCGATAGACCTCGCCGTCGACGATGAAAGCCGGCGTCACGAAGTACGACGCGCCGACGAAAAACAGATTCGAGCGCACGCTCGCGACCGTGCCCGCCGACGGCTCCACGCGTCGATTGAGCCAGCCGGCGCCGAGCTTCGCTTTGCCGATGTTCGCGTAGGCGCTGACGTGGGTGCGGATGTCCTTGTCGGCCGCGTTGACGATGCGGGCCGGCGTCACGCCGTCGAAGAAATTCGCCGCCGCGGTGCTGCCGCCGCGCTGCTCTTCATACGAGGCCGCGACGCCGAACAGCGGCGCGTCGTACTTCAGCATCACGGACCATTCGCGGCATTCGGTTGCATGACCCGCGACAGAACCGGTGCAGGTGCCTTGTCCCGGCGAATTGCCGGTGCCCGCCGAGTCGCGGCCGAACGAATAGTTCGCGCCGAACGTCACGCCCGCATAGTTGCCCATGTAGACCACCGAGTTGTCGGCGCGGGCGTTCGGCACGTAGGCGTCGAGCGAGCCGAGGCCGTAGATGTCGGGGCCGATCAGGTCCGCGCCCATCAAGGCGAGGTACGTCATCGTGTATTGGCGGCCGAACGAAAGCGTGCCATACGGACTCTTGATGCCGACGAACGCCTGGCGGCCGAACAGTCTGCCGCCCTGGCCGAGATCGCCGCCGCGCACGTTGAAGCCGCTTTCCAGCGTGAATACCGCGCTGTAGCCGCCGCCCAGATCTTCGTTGCCGCGCAGTCCCCAGCGCGACGGGAATTCGCCGGTGATGCCGGGCATGCGGAAAACGCTCTTGCCCGCGGCGTTCGCGTGCGAGACGTATTCGATGCCCGTGTCGATGATGCCGTAGAGCGTCACGCTCGATTGGGCCGTTGCGGCGCCGCTGACGGCGCACAACGCGCCGCAAAGAAGAAGACGTGCGGATGCTTGCATGAGGGGTGTCTCCAAACCGTTGATTGAATTTGTGTTGTTGTCGTTGATCGTTGCGCCGGCTTGCGCCGGCTTGCGCGGCCGCTCAGTCGGCGCGCGGGCGGCGCAGCAACAGCAGCGCGGCCGCCGCCGCGATCAGCGTGACGGGAATGCTCGCGCCGATCACCGTCGACGAACTGCGGCCCATCGCCAGTAATTGACCCGCGGCGAGCGGGCCGACCACCGAGCCGATGCGGCCCACCGCGACCGCCGCGCCGACGCCGGTGCCGCGCATCGCCGTCGGATAGAACGCCGCGGACAGCGCGTACAGCACCGATTGCCCGCCGATCACGAACATGCCGGCGAAGAAGGCGGAGGCCGCGAGCGCGCCGAAGCCGGGCGCCATCGAGAGCGCGGTGAGCGACGCGATGATGCCGACATACATGCCCGCCACCACGGCGCCCGCGCACATGCGATCCATCAACATGCCGATGCACAACGCGCCGATCCCGCCGCCGACGTTGAAGAAGATCTGCACGTAGCCGACCTGTGCGCGCGTCAAACCGCTCGCCGCCATCAGCGAGGGCAGCCAGTTGAGGAGGAAGTAAAGGACGATCAGCGTGCAGAAGTAGCTGATCCAGATCTGCACGGTGGACAAACCACGCGTGCCGCCGAACAGAACTTCGCCGACCGGCGCGGGCTTCGCGTGTCCGTCGTGCGAGGCCATCGTGAACGCCTTGGAATCCGCGAGAAACACTAGCAGCAACGGCACCAGCAACAGCGGGCCCGCACCGCCGACATAGAAGATGTGACGCCACTCGGCATCGCCCGCGCTCATCAGGCCGATCACCGAGGCGATCACGCCGCCGAACGGAATGCCGCAATACATCACGCTGACCGCGGTGCTGCGCGAGCGCGGCTCGACCGCTTCCGACGACAACGCGATCAGGTTCGGCAACGCACCGCCGAGGCCGATGCCCGTCAACACGCGCACGATCACCAGCATGTGGAAGTCGCTCACCAGCGCGGTCATGATCGAGAGCAGGCCGAACAGGCACGCGGAAATCACCAGCACGCGTTTGCGGCCGATGCGATCCGCGAGCCGTCCGCCGAACATCGCGCCGGGCAGCAAACCGAAAGTGCCGGCGCTGAACGCAAGCCCCATCTGTCCGACCGACAGACCGAACTCGCGCGCCATGCGCGGCGCCGCGACGCCGACCGATTGCAGGTCGAGCCCTTCAAGCAGCGCGACGGCAAAGCACAATCCGAGCGTGACCAGGGCGCTCGTCCGGCTGGATGCGGCGGGGGCGGCGGCGCCGTTGGTCGAAGGTAGTGTTCCGGCTCTTTTCACGTTAGCGATCCTTATCAAGATGCGTGGTTTTCCGGGTTCATTGAAGGACGGCTGCACTTGAGCGCCGTCTTGCTTGCCCGATAGAGGCATGAGCGGTGCGTTTGCCCGCGTCGAAGTTCGCCTGGATCTCAGGCGGCTTCGGCGAAGCGGGATTCAGTTCACTGTCGAACTCGCGATGGCGTGCGCGTCGGCATACCCGTTGTGCACACCGATACGCCGCGCAGCGAACACCGCAGCGCGCAACGCATCGAGTCGATGCCCGCGTGGCTGTCCGATTGTTTCGAGGCGATGCGGCGCGTCTCCAAACGCTGCATCGTGGAGTGGATTTAATATCAGGTAGGCTGATAACACAAGCGCAAATCGTTCGGTGAAAACACCTAGCGATCTGGCGGCGCGGTTAATTTAACCGCGTAGATTACGAACGAAAGTTTCGAGGTGGGTTTGCAGGGCGCCGGCCGCTTCGAGTTCGATGCCCGCCATCATCTGCTTCTCGATTGTCTTGACGGCCTGCTCGCATTCGCGCAGCACGGCGCGTCCTTCGTCCGTCAATCGCAGCAGCACGATGCGGCCGTGGGTCGGGTCCGGCTCGCGGCTCACCCAGTTGCGGCTCGCCATCGCGTTCATGACTTCATTGGCGGATTGCGGCGTGATGAACGAGCGTTCGGCCACTTGCGCATTGGACGCCTGGCCCTTTGCCTCGAGTACGGACAGCGCGGTGAACTGCGCGAGCGTCAGACCGAGCGGCGCGAGCGCTTCGGTCATGCGCCGCCGCAGGATGCGGTCGAGACTGCCGATCACATAGGCGAGTCGCAGGCTGGGTCGGCGAGTGCGGGTGACAGCGGGCTCCGCGGGCGAATTCTGTTTTTTGCTCATTGTCGTCAGGAGATTCGGTCTATGCCGCATCTTAGCGCGCCTCGCCGCCGATTCCGCCGCTAGGGGTTTGCACCGAGCCGCCGATTTTCCGCTTTACATATCAGGCAGCCTGATATTAAATAAGCTCATCGGGCCGCTGCGGCGGTCAACGTTCATGGAGAAAACAGATGGGTTACGAAGGTCGCTGGAAAACCGTCAAGGTCGATGTCGCTGAGGGAATCGCGTGGGTGTCGCTCAATCGTCCCGAGAAACGCAACGCGATGAGCCCGACGCTCAACAAGGAAATGATCGAGGTTCTGGAAGCGGTCGAACTCGACGCGGAAGCGCAAGTTCTGGTGCTGACGGGCGAGGGCGACGCATGGACCGCCGGCATGGACCTGAAGGAGTATTTCCGCGAAGTCGACGCCGGCCCGGAAATCCTGCAGGAAAAGATTCGCCGCGATGCATGCCGCTGGCAATGGCAGTTGCTGCGCATGTACGCGAAGCCGACCATCGCGATGGTCAACGGCTGGTGTTTCGGCGGCGGCTTCTCGCCGCTGGTGGCGTGCGATCTCGCGATTGCCGCCGACGAAGCCGTGTTCGGCCTCTCCGAAATCAACTGGGGCATTCCGCCGGGCAATCTGGTGAGCAAGGCGATGGCCGACACCGTCGGGCATCGTCAGGCGTTGTACTACATCATGACGGGTGAAACATTCACGGGCCAGGAAGCGGCGCAGATGGGCCTCGTCAACAAGAGCGTGCCGCGTGCCGAACTGCGCGAAGCCACGCGCGTTCTCGCCGGCAAGCTGCTCGAAAAGAATCCGGTGGTGCTGCGCGCGGCCAAGAACGGCTTCAAGCGTTGCCGCGAACTCACGTGGGATCAGAACGAAGACTACCTGTACGCCAAGCTCGATCAGGCGCAGCATCGCGATCCTGAAGGCGGCCGCGAGCAGGGCCTGAAGCAGTTCCTCGACGACAAGGCGATCAAGCCGGGTTTGCAAACCTACAAGCGCTGATCGAGCGCGCGCGGATGCGCGCGAGAAAAGACAAGCGAGGAGACGAGCAACATGCATGAAGTGACGTTATTGATCGGCGGCGAGAGCCGCGGCGCGTCGGACGGCAAGACGTTCGAGCGCATCAATCCCGCGAGCGGCAAGCCTGCCTCGCGCGCGGCCGCGGCAACGCTCGCCGATGCCGACGCGGCAGTCGCCGCAGCCGCGCGGGCATTCCCGGCATGGTCGGCGCTCGCGCCGACGGAGCGCCGCAAGCGTCTGTTGGCCGCCGCCGATCTGATGGATGCGCGCACCGCGCAATTCATCGAAACCGGCGTCGCCGAAACCGGCGCGATGCCGAACTGGTACGGCTTCAATGTGATGCTGGCCGCCAACATGCTGCGCGAAGCCGCCGCCATGACCACGCAGATCGACGGCGACGTGATTCCCTCGGACGTGCCCGGCAGTCTCGCGATGGCGGTGCGTCAGCCGTGCGGCGTGGTGCTCGGCATGGCGCCGTGGAATGCGCCGGTGATTCTCGGCACGCGCGCGATCGCCATGCCGCTCGCGTGCGGCAATACAGTCGTGCTGAAGGCGTCGGAAGGCTGTCCGGGCGTGCATCGGCTGATTGGCGGCGTGTTGCAGGAAGCGGGCCTGGGCGAGGGCGTGGTGAACGTCATCACGCATTCCGCCGAAGACGCACCGGCGATCGTCGAGCGGCTGATTGCGCATCCGGCGGTACGGCGCGTCAACTTCACCGGCTCGACGCGGGTGGGGCGCATCGTCGCGCAACATGCCGCGCAGCATTTGAAGCCGGCTTTGCTCGAACTCGGCGGCAAGGCGCCGGTTGTCGTGCTCGACGATGCGGATCTCGATGCGGCCGTCGCCGGCATTGCGTTCGGCGCGTTCTTCAACCAGGGGCAAATCTGCATGTCCACTGAGCGCGTGATTGTCGACCGGAAGATCGCCGATGCGTTAGTGGAAAAGCTCGCGGCCAAGGCGCGCACTTTGAGAGCGGGCGATCCCGCTGCGGCGGATTCCGTGCTTGGCGTGCTCGAAAGCGCGGCTGCGGCGGGGCGCATCGAGGCGCTGGTCAAGGACGCGCATGAGAAGGGCGCAAGGCTGCCGGTCGGTTGTCATGTGGAGGGCGCGGTGATGCAGCCTGCGATAGTCGACGGTATAACGCCCGCGATGAAGCTATACGCCGAGGAATCCTTCGGTCCCGTGGTCACGGTGCAGCGTGTCGACGGCGACGATGAAGCGATTCGCGTCGCCAACGACAGCGAATACGGTTTGTCGGCAGCGGTATTCAGCCGCGATGTGTCGCGCGCGTTGAACGTGGCCAAGCGCATCGAATCGGGCATTTGCCATATCAACGGACCGACCGTGCACGACGAAGCGCAGATGCCGTTCGGCGGCGTGAAGAAGAGCGGCTATGGGCGCTTCGGCAGCAAGGCGTCGATTGCCGAATTCACGGACCTGCGCTGGATCACGATTCAAACCGGACCGCGGCACTATCCGATCTGATTCGCGTGCGGCTGATACGCTGCAATCAGAGCCGTATCAACGCATGGAGAAGGTGGCTCCGCCGCATGACGCAGAGCGCCCCCCGATGCCGTCATAGGCGGCGCGTAACAGGAGACAGGCTTTGCATTCCGAGCCAAAACAATCGAATGCCCCCGGCACGCCGACGCGCTATCGCGCCACGGCGATCGGTACTTCGTCGGTGCATGCGCAACGGCGCGGCGATACGTGGTATCTGCGCGCGGCCGAGCCGCTCGGCGAACATCCGCGGCGCATGACAGACCGGCTCGCGAGCGGTGCGCAAGCGCATCCCGAACGCTGGCTGGCGGCACGCCGCGGTATCGACGGCGAATGGATCGGCGTGAGCTATGCGAAGGCGTTGCAAAGCGCTCGCGCTATCGGGCAGGCTCTGCTGGCCCGCAATCTTTCCGTCGAGCGGCCGGTCGCGATTCTCTCCGGCAACGATCTCGAGCATCTGCAACTGGCGCTGGGCGCAATGTGGGCCGGCATTCCGTATGCGGCGATTTCGCCGGCCTATGCGCTGGCTTCGGGCGACTTCGGCAAACTGCGTCATACGATCGATCTGCTCACGCCGGGACTCGTTCTCGTCAGCGACTATGATGTGTTCGCCAGGGCCATCGCGGCGGTGGTGCCTGCCGACGTCGAAGTCGTATCGGTCAACGGACCACGCGAGGCGCGCGCGGCGCATAGCGTGACGTCGTTCGACGACCTGCTGAACACGACGCCCACCACCGTCGACTCGGTTCACGCAACGGTGAGCCCCGACACCATCGCCAAATTTCTCTTCACGTCGGGCTCGACCAAACTGCCCAAGGCCGTGCCGACCACGCACCGCATGCTGTGCAGCAACCAGCAGATGCTGCTCGAAACCTTTCCCGAGTTCGCGCGGGAAGCGCCGGTTCTGGTCGACTGGCTGCCCTGGAACCACACCTTCGGCGGCAGCCATAACGCCGGCATCGCGCTCTACAACGGCGGCACGATCTATATCGACGACGGCAAACCCGTCAACGGCAAGTTCGAGCAAACGTTGCGCAATCTGCGCGAAATCGCACCGACCATCTACTTCAATGTGCCGAAGGGTTGGGAAGAACTGGCGATCGCGCTGGAGCACGACGCGCAATTGCGTGAGACGTTTTTCTCGCGCGTGAAGGTGTATTTCTTTGCGGGCGCCGGCCTCTCGCAAGCCGCGTGGGACCGGCTGGAGCGGGTCACGGAAAAATACTGCGGCGAGCGCATTCGCATCATGGCGGGACTCGGCATGACCGAAACGTCGCCGTCATGCCTGTTCACCACGGGGCCGATCATGCGCGCCGGCTATGTCGGCTTGCCCGCGCCTGGCTGCGAGGTCAAGCTTGCGCCGGTCGGCGACAAACTCGAAGCGCGCTATCGCGGCCCGCACGTGATGGCCGGCTACTGGCGCGCGAACGCCGGCGAGTCGGACAACGCATTCGACGAGGAAGGCTACTTTTGCAGCGGCGACGCGTTGCGCTTTGTCGATGTCGAGCGGCCGGAACTCGGCTTGCTGTTCGACGGACGCATTGCCGAGGATTTCAAGCTGAGTTCGGGCACCTTCGTGAGCGTCGGTCCCATGCGGGCGCGTGTGATTTCCGAGGGCGCGCCCTATGTGCAAGACGTGGTGGTCGCCGGCATGAATCGCGACGACGTGGGCTTGCTGGTGTTTCCGCGACTCGCCGATTGCCGGCGTCTAGCGGGACTGCCCGAATCGGCGAGCGCGCGCGAAGTGGTGGAAGCGCCGGCGGTGCGGGCGCATTTCGCGGCTTTACTGGCGACGCTCAATCGCGGCGCGACCGGCGGCGCGACCACGATCGCGCGCCTGCGGCTCATGGACATCGCGCCGTCGCTCGATCTCGGCGAGATCACCGACAAAGGCTCGATCAATCAGCGCGCGGTGTTGACGCATCGGGCCGCGCTCGTCGAGGCGATGTACGATGCGGCGCGGCGCGATCCCGCGGTGATTTACGCGGTCGCGGGTGGCGCGGCGTAGTGCATGCGCCGGCGTGATCGGTGATCGGCTTGCGTTTCAGGGAACACGAAGTGGCAGCCGCTGGTTCTGAAAGAGAACGGTCTACTGGGGTAGAAAAAGGCACTTAAGCAGAAGTGCTCGCAACAAAGTTGGCGCGGGTCAGCGTCAATCCGCTGCCGCGCGGCGAAAGCGCTTCGCCGTATACAATTCGGCAGCGCCTGATTTTTGCCCCTACTGACCTGATCCCACTCATGCCGAATCCGACCCGGGCCTTCCTTCTCGGTCCGCTCCTGAAAGGCGTTTCACGCTCCTTCTACCTTACGCTGCGCGTGCTGCCCGCCGGCATGCGCGACCCGATCGGCCTCGCGTATCTGTTGGCGCGCGCGGCCGATACGATCGCCGACACGTCGCTCATTTCGCCGGAACAGCGCCTTGCGCTGCTGCTGTCGTTGCGCGACCAGGTGAACGGCGCAGCCGACGACGGCGCGCTGATCCGGCGCATGGCCGCGGAAGTGGCGGGCCAGCAGGCGCAGTCGGATGAAAAGGTGCTGCTCGAATCGCTCGGACCCGCGCTCGAAGTCTTGTCGCAACTCAGCGAGCCCGATCGCAAGGCGGTGCGTGAGATCGTATCGACGCTGACCGAAGGCATGGAATTCGATCTTCGCACCTTCCCCGACGAACGTTCCGGCCGGATCGCCGCGCTGCGCGAATACGACGAACTGGATCGCTATACGTATCTGGTGGCGGGTTGCGTCGGCGAATTCTGGACCACGATGACTTATGCGCACATGCCCGGTACGCTGAAGGAACGGCCCGAGACGATGGCGCGCCGCGGCGTGCGTTTCGGCAAGGCGTTGCAGATGACCAACGTGCTGCGCGATTGCGGCAAGGACTTGCGGATCGGCCGCTGTTATCTTCCCGAGACGCTGCTGGTTCGCCACGGGCTGAGCGCGCAAGATCTGCTGCTGCCGGGCAACTCCATACGCGCGCGTCCGCTGCTGGTCGAACTGCTGCGCAAGACGCTCGATCATTTTCGTGACGCGCTGGACTACACGCTGGCGATTCCCGCGTTCTCCGTGCGTTTGCGGCTCGCCTGCTTGTGGCCGATTCTGATCGGTCTGGAGACGCTGCTGTTGCTGGTGGATAACGACGCCTGGCTCGATCCGCAGAAGGTCTCGAAAGTGCGACGCAATCGGGTGTATCAGATCATCGCGTCGTCGCTGTTCATGGTGCCTTCGAACGCGCTGGTGCGGAACTCGATCGAGCAGCGCATCAGACGGATCGAAGCGCGGCTCTGAACGTGGCGACATGAAGATGTAGCTAGCCCGGTGCGGAAACACCGATACGATGTGCACCCGGCTACTCGTTGAAAAATGAATCTTGGCTGGATGGTCGCCTAAGCCGCCGACAACGCCAGCCCAATCGCGCCGCAATCTCACTTGATTTAATCTGCATCATTGAAAGGCGATCGATCGGGAAACCCCTAACACCGTGCATCGGTGGTTCGCGTTAGTCTCTTCGACAGAGGAGGCGGACATGAGACAGGCTTTCAATATTGCCGTGGTGTTGCTGCTGGGCTATCTGCTGGCGGATAGGGCATTGATGCGCGCGCAAGCGGGCGAGACGGGAACGATAACCTGTCACCAGGGCGCGGAGATGGTCAAGGCTAACGCGTTGAAAAAAGGCTTCGGTGACGTCGGCGCCAGCAGTCAGGGGGAAAATTTCCTGTCGAGCTGTCTTGTCACCGGCCGTGGCGAAGTGGGCGGTCTGGTCGCACGCGACTGAGCGGTTCATTACACAGTGCATCACGGAGACACGCAGGCGGGCATCGCCAAAGATGCGCCGCGAAAAAGCGCCTGGACCGTGGAGATCCAGGCGAAGTCACCGGGAGCCCGATGACGGAGGTATCGAATAAACCGCTGGCCCGCGATCGCCATGCTCGGTCGCGGGCCAGTTCGTTTGAGTCAAAGCGCGCGTTTCATTAGCGCTCGCCTGGCGCAAGAGCTAGCGCTTATTGCCCGAAGTAAATCGACTTCTGTCCATTGGCGGCAGCCGCGCGGCCCACTTGCGACGAGCCGCCTGCCACACCACCGTAACCGCTTTGCGCCGGCTGTGCGGTGCCGTTTTGCGCATCGACGCGAGCTTGCGCGGCCTGAATGTCAGCCGGGTAGTGCGGGTCGTCGCGGCCCGGTTGATAACCGGCCTTTTCGAGTTGAATCAGTTCGGCGCGCACTTGCGCGCGGGTCACGGGCTGGTTGGACTGTGCAAACGAGGCAACGGGAGCGGCCAGTGCAGCGGCGATAACAACAGCTTGAATGAGCGATTTCATGATGAACTACCTCCAGTTCGGGTCTTTGTCGCGTTACGAACGGTGTTGTTCGTAACCAGTGAGTGCATTGTAGGTTTGCGACTTCGACGGAGTAACCACCGACTCAGGTAATCTTTGTTGCTGGATTTGAGACAAACCAGCGGCATCTTGTGATGGCAGGGCAGAGGCACGCGACAAGCTGCTGCGTCCTCGCGTGCTGTTTTCAATCGCCGCCTTCCACGCTGCAAAAACAAAAATGCCGTTCAGTCAGAGACCGAACGGCATTCGCTCACAACGCCCGCGTTCCACGCGGGCTCAAACCTGAAACCGATCGCTCAAACCGCGGCCGGCCGCCACTTCAACAAGCGATGTTCGACGGCGGTCAACAGATAATCCGCGGCGAGTGCGACCACCGCCAGCACGATCATCGCCGCGAACACGCCGCTTGCGTTGAACGCGCCTTGCGCGGTGGAGATCAACAGGCCGATGCCCTGCTTCGAGCCGAGAAATTCGCCCACCACCGCGCCGACGAGAGCGAAGCCGAAGCTCACATGCAAGCTCGCAAGAATCCAGCTCAACGCCGACGGAATCACCACCGACGTCGTCACCTGGCGGCGCGACGCACCGAGAATCTGCGCATTGGCGATCATGAACCGGTCCGCTTCACGCACGCCCTGGAACGCGTTGGCGAACACGACGAAGAACACCATCACCACGGCAAGCGCCACTTTCGACGCCATCCCCAGACCCAGCGCGATCACGAACACCGAGCCGAGCACCACGCGCGGAATCGAGTTGGCGATCTTGATGTAGAGGCTGAACACGTCGGAGAGCAGCTTGTTGCGGCCAAGCACGATGCCGCAGAACACGCCCGCCACCGAGCCGATAAGGAAACCGAGCGCGGTTTCCTCGAGCGTCACCCATACCTGCGTCAGCAGCGGCCCTTGCGAAGTGCCGTTCACGAACCAGTCGACGATCTGATCGAAGATCGCGCTCGGCATCGAGAAGAAGAACGGGTCGATCCACTTCAGGCGCGCGGACAACTCCCAGCCGCCGAGCACCACCACCAGCACGACGATGCGCAGCGAAATCACCAGTGCATGGCGCTGCCGGATGCGTTTTTGCGCGACGCGTTCGACATGAGCGAGCGACGCGGCGTCGATGCCCGAAGGCATCATCTGTTCAGAGGTAGTCGTAGACATGTTTGCCGTTCCTTGATTAACCGATCTGCACTTCTTCGCGCAGGTCATGCCAGATGTCGCGCGAGATTTCGATAAAGCGTGGGTCGTAGCGGACCTCCGACGTGACGCGCGGACGCGGCAGATCGATTTCATACACTTTCTTCAGCGTGGCGGGGCGCGCGGTCAGCACGAACACGCGGTCGGCGAGCGCAATCGCTTCCTCCAGATCGTGCGTGACGAACACCACCGAGCCGGCGCCGGCCCACAGTTGCAGCAACTCGTCCTGCATCAGCGTGCGGGTTTGCATGTCGAGCGCCGAGAAGGGCTCGTCCATCAGCAGGATTTCGGGCCTGTTGATGAAGGTTTGCGCGAGCGCCACGCGCTTTCTCATGCCGCCGGAGAGTTGATGCGGGTAGTGCTTGCCAAACTTGTCGAGGCCCACGCGGCGCAGCCATTCATTGGCTTCGTCGTACGCGGCGGATTTCGAACGACCGCGATACAGCGGACCGGCCGCCACGTTGTCGAGCACCGAGCGCCACGGGAACACGGCGTCCGCCTGAAACACGAAGCCGATGCGCGGATCGATGCCGTCGACCGGCGCGCCCATCACGCGCACTTCGCCGGTGGTGGGCTTCAGCAAGCCGGTGATCATGCTGAGCGTGGTCGACTTGCCGCAACCCGTCGGGCCGACAATCGCGACGAATTCGCCGCGCGCCACCGACATGCTGAAGTCGCGCAACGCGATCGTCGCCTTGCCGTCGGGAGAAATGAAACGGCACGATACGTTGCGCATCTCGATAGCTGGCGTATCGCGTGACATGGATGGATTCATCGGCTGGGGCCTCGCTGTTCTCGTGATGTGTCTCGTGATGTCGAAGGGGTGTTACTTCGCCGCGGTTTTGACCGGCGCCGACACGTAGTCGTTGGTGTACGTCTTGGCGAGGTCGATATGCTTGCCCTTCACCGACGGATTGAATGCCGACAATACTTTCAGCACCGTGTCGGGGCCGTCGGCGGGCATCTTGCCGTCCTTCGTGAACATCGGCAGCGACGCCTTCAGCGCGCCGACATAGAGGTCCTTGTTGTTGCCGTAATAGTCCTTCGGCATCTTCGCGGCGATCTCCTCGGCGCTATGCGTCGCAATGAAGTTCAGCGTCTTCGCGAACGCATGCGAGAGTTTCGCGGCGTCGTCCTTGTGCGACTCGGCCCACGCGCGCTGCACGTAGAAGCTCGAAGCCGGATAGGTTCCGCCGAGCGCGGCGCGCGTGCCTTCCAGCGTGCGCATGTCGACCAGCACCTTGGCGTCGCCGGTCTTCAGCAGTTGCGAGACGGTCGGCTCGGTCGTCATGCCCGCGTCGATGCGGCTTTGCTTGATGGCCGCGATAAAGCTGTTGTCCGCGCCCACCGGCAGCAACGTGTACTGCGAGCTCGGCACGCCGCCGCGTTGCGCGAGATATTGTGTGAGGAAGCTCGTCGACGAACCGAGGCCGGTCACGCCGAGCGTCTTGCCCTTGACGTCGGCCATGCTCTTGAGCGTGCCCGCGGCCTTGGTGGAGACCATCTCCACCTCGCCCGGCACCTGGCCGAAAATCACCAGCGCCTCCACTTCCTTGCCCTTGCTCTGCAGATCGATGGTGTGGTCGTAGAAACCCACCACGCCTTGCACCGCGCCCGCGAGCAGTTCGTTTTCCGCGTCGACGCCCGCCGGTTGCGAGAGGATTTCGACGTCGAGGCCTTCGTCCTTGAAGTAGCCGAGCTGCTCGGTGAGCTTGGCCGGCAGATAGATGATCTTGGTGGCGCCGCCGACCATGATCGTCAGCTTCTCGGCATGAGCGGCAGCCGAGGCGGCGGCAAGGGTGAACGCAACACCTGACACAGCGGCAATCTGGCGCAAGGTACGCATGAAGCAGTCTCCGTAGGTTTGTCGCCGCTGGGTGGAAAATGCGGCGCTTTCTGGGTGAATGGAGGCGAGTATAGAAATCGCAAACCTTCTGCCAGCTTTCGGGGACGTGGCTAAATCATGGGTGTTAACCCGAAAACCCGCCGAGAACCCGCCGAGAGACTTGCCGCGAATACTCGAAGGCCTGCCGCGAACCCCATGCGGTGCGCGCAAAGCCCTTGTTTTACGGCACAATCGACGATCTGACTTTCGCGTTCCCGCCATGAAGCTGCTGCTCATCGAAGACAATCCCACGCTCGCGCACTGGCTCGCCAGGATGCTGGAACAGGAGGCGTTCGCGCTCGACGCGGTGCAGGACGGCGACTCCGCCGACCGTCTATTGCGCACGAATCATTACGACGTGATTCTGCTCGACCTCAATCTGCCGCAACTGTCCGGCAAGAACGTGCTGCGCCGTCTGCGTCAGCGCGGCGACTCGACGCCGGTGCTGATCCTGACGGCGAGCGGCTCCATCGACGAAAAGGTGGAACTGCTCGGCGCCGGCGCGGACGACTACCTCGTCAAGCCGTTCGAAGTGCGCGAGCTGGTCGCGCGCATCAAGGTGGCGATCCGCCGCCAGTCACCCTCGAAGGCGAGCGAGGTGGTGTGCGGCGATCTCGCGTTCGACATCGACACGCGCCAGTTCACGCTGAAGGGCGCGCCGCTGAACGTCACGCCGCGCGAGCGTTCGGTGCTCGAAACGCTGATCCTGCGTCTGGGCAAAACGGTGACGAAGCCCGCGCTGGTCGACGCGATCTTCACGCTCGCGGACGAACCGAGCGAGGACGCGGTGGAAATCTACATCTCGCGGCTGCGCAAGAAACTCGACGGCAGTTCGGCGGCGATCGTCACGCTGCGCGGGCTCGGCTACCTGTTGCGCAAGAAAGAAGATGACCAATAGCTTGCGCGTGCGTTTGTTGTGGTGGCTGCTCGTGCCGCTCGCGCTATACGTGTTCGTCACCGGCAAGGCCGAATACGACAACGCGCGGCGCACCGCGGATCTGGTGCAGGATAACCAGTTGATTTCGTCGGCGCGCATGATCGCGGGCGAAGTGCAATGGGTGGACGGCTTCCTGCGTGTGGACGTGCCGCCCGCCGCGCTCGAAATATTCGCGTCGCCTTATCGCGACCAGGTGTTCTACAGCGTGAGCGTCGACGACGGCCGCCTGCTCGCGGGCACGCCCGACTTCCCGCCGCGCCCGGCGCAGCGCCCCGATACCCCCGATCATTACGACGCCGCTTTGCAAGGCCGTGCCGTGCGCGCGGTCGGCCTCGTTCGTCTCATGTACGACAATGGCGTGACGCGCCGCGTGCGCGTGACGGTCGGCAAGACCGTGCGCTCGCGCGATGCGATGGCGCAGGAATTGTGGCAGCCGCAACTCGTGCGGCAGATCGAAATGATCGCGCTGGCGGTGGCGCTGGTTTGCATCGGCCTCACGTTCGAATTGCGGCCCTTGATGAAAGTGAAGGACGAGGTCGCCGACCGCGATCCGATGCAACTGGAGCCGATTCGCGTCGAGCGCCTGCATACGGAGTTGCGGCCGATCGTCGAGGCGATCAATCAGTGCATTGCGCGGCTCGGCGTGCAAGTCGCCGCGCAACGGCGCTTCATTGCCGACGCCGCCCACCAGTTGCGCACGCCGCTCACGCTGCTCGGCACGCAATTGCAGTTCGCGCGTCAGCAGGACGGCTTGAATCCCGCACTCGACGAAGCGCTCGCGGCCATGCATCGCAGCAATCGTTCGATGGTCGGGCTGACCAACAAGCTGCTGTTGCTGGCGCAGGCCGAAGCCGCCGACAACACGCAACTGGCCGTTGAAACCGTGGACCTCGTCGCGCTCGCCATGGAAGTGGTGGAAGACCTGGCGCTGCTCGCGCAGGCTCGGGACATCGACCTGGGTGCGGAATTGAGCGGCGTTGCGCCGGTGGCCGGGCATCGCGGCATGCTTCAGGCGCTGATCGCCAACCTGGCCGAGAACGCGATCCGTTATACGGGCAGCGGCGGCCATGTCACGGTTGCGGTGCATGCCGGCGCCGATACGGTCAGCGTGAGCGTGCTGGACGACGGCCCCGGCATTCCGGCCGAGTCGCGCGGCCGCGTGTTCGAACCGTTCTTCCGCGCGTCGACGGATACCGAAGGCACGGGGCTCGGTCTCGCGATCGTGCGCGAGATCGCGGACGCGCATCATGGCGAGATCACGCTCAAGCCGGGCGAAGGCGGCAAGGGCGTGCACGTGACGGTGTCGTTTCCGCGCGCCAAGGCGCAGCGGGCGGAGAAGGCTTGAAAGTTTGAATCGCCCATCGAGCGCTTCTCGCGGATGCGCGATAGGAAGGAGACACTCACACAATGCGCAACGCTTCACTGAGCTTTTCGCGCGCGTTCCATGCGGCAGTCGCGGCGTTTCTCACACTCTTTCTGCTGGCCCCGGCGGCGGCGTCCGCGCAGGACGATGCGCCCGGGAAAATCGCGATCATGGTGGGTGGCATCACCAAGCTCATCTATCTTCCGGTGTTCCTGACGGAGCAGCTTGGCTACTTCAAGGCCGAAGGTCTCGACGTGGAACTGCTGTCGCAAACGGCGGGCGTCGACGCGGAGAATGAATTGCTGGCGGGCGCGGTGCAAGGGGTGGTGGGTTTCTACGACCACACCATCGTTTTGCAGAGCAAGGGCAAGGAGGTAAAGAGCATCGTCGTGCTCGGCCAGGTGCCCGGCGAAGTGGAAATGGTGTCGGCGAGAGCCGCCGATTCGATCAAAAGCATGGCCGACGTCAGGGGCAAGACGCTCGGCGTGACCGGGCTCGGTTCGTCGACCAATTTTCTGACGCAGTATCTGGCGAGACTCGAGGGCGTGCCGAACTCGCAATACACGGTGCTGCCGGTGGGCGCGGACAACAGCTTTATCGCGGCGATCAGGCAAGGCCGCATCGACGCGGGCATGACGACCGAGCCGACCGTGTCGCAACTGCTCAAATCCGGCGATGCGAGGATTCTCGTGGACATGCGTAACGTCGAGGGCACGCGTGCCGCGCTCGGCGGCACGTATCCGGCTTCCAGCCTGTACGTGCAGAGCGCATGGCTCGATACGCACCTGCGGGAAGCGGCCAAACTCGCGCGTGCTTTCGTGAGGACGCTGCAATACCTGCATACGCACAGCGCCGAGGAAATCGCCGCGCGGATGCCGAAAAACTTCATCGGCAACGACAAGGCGCTTTATGTCAGCGCATTGAAGGCGTCGTTGCCGATGTTTACCGCCGACGGCAGGATGCCGGCCGACGGCCCGCGCACCGTGCTCAAGGTGCTGTCGGGTTTCAATCCCTCGGTGAAGGGACGCCACGTCGATCTGTCGAGAACGTTCACCAATCAGTTCGTCGACGAAGTAAAGCCCTAAGCTGGATGCGTGCGTATCGCGAGACCGCGGCAACGCCCGCCTTTTAATAACGCCCAGCGCAAGATCAAAACGCGGCACTGTAAATCGCCAATGCATCGTCCTCGGTGAGCGGCCTGGGATTGTTGACCAGCAGCCGCGTTTGCAACATGGCGTCGCTCGCCATCCGTTCGAGTCCGCTGCGTTCGATGCCGACATCGCGCAGCCGCGCCGGAATCGCCGTCGCGGCGATCATCTGTTCGAGCCGTTCGATCAGCGCCTGCGTCTTGCTGGCGGCGCTGCCGGTCGCGCCCGGCATGATCACGTCCGCGAGTTCCGCATACAGATGCGCCGCCGTCTCGGCGTTAAACCGCAACACGTGTGGCAGCACGAGCGCATTCGAAAGACCGTGCGGCACGTGGTAAATGCCGCCGATCGGATACGCGAGCGCATGCACCGCGGCCACCGGCGAATTGGCAAACGCCTGGCCCGCGAAGGTCGCGCCGAGCAGCATGGCTTCGCGCGCCTCGCGGTTCTGGCCGCTCTCGCACGCGGGCAGCAGATTGCGCGACAACAGTTCGAGCGCTTTCACCGCGAGCATGTCGGAGATCGGGTTCTTCAGATGCGCGGACGTGTACGCCTCGATCGCATGCACCATCGCGTCGATGCCGGTTGCGGCGGTCGCGGCCCTGGGCAGGCCGAGCGTGAGTTCGGCGTCGAGAATCGCCAGATCGGCGATCAACTGCGGGGCGACCACGCCCATTTTCTTCGCCTCGCCAACCGTCACGATCGACACGGCCGTCACTTCCGAACCGGTGCCCGCGGTGGTCGGCATCTGCACGAGCGGCAGGCGGGAGACCACGATCTTGTTCACGCCGTACATGTCGGCGAGTGTTTGCTGTTCCTGCGGAGCCAGCACGGCGATCAGCTTCGCCACGTCCATCGACGAGCCGCCGCCCAGGCCCAGCACGATCTGCACACCCGCCGTCTGCGCGCGCGAAGTTGCTTCGAGCACGATGTGTTCGGGCGGATCGGCGATCACGTCGTCGATTACGGTGGCGTTCCAGCCGTGCGCGGCGAGGTCGGCGAGCGCGGGATTCAGGAGCCCGCTCTTGTGAAGGAAAGCGTCGGTGACGACGCACAGGCGCGTAAGCGCTGGAAATTGCGCGCGCAATAGAGCGCCGAGGCGGCGCGCGGCGCCGAACTCGACCAGCATGGCCTGCACGGTCTGGAAGCGGAATGCGTTCGTCATTTAGCGTCTCCTTGCATCGCATGGCTCGCGGCGTGGCGCCGATCGGGCTGCGGAATGGTGTTTTTTGCGGCGGTAAAGGCTCGCGGCCTCGCGGGAAAAATGCGGGAAGCGAGAGCCTGAGCGCAGGCGTTAGTTGTACCAGATTCGGATCGGCTGCTCGCGTGCCTTTGATGTTGCGCGGTTGGATTAAGCGGGAAACGAGGCGGGCGAACGAAGCGGCCAACTACGGCGGTGAAGCGCCCAAACACCACGAACGCGGCCACATGAAGCCGACGGGCGAGCGCCAAAACCATGCGATTCAGCAGGACATTCGAGGTCTTTGTTGAGAACGGTTCGCATTTGGGCTAGATTGATGCCCTGTCCTTTGAGAACGCGGAGCGAATTCATGGCCGAAGTGCTGATTCGACGGGAGTCTTGGGCAACGACACCCACGCCGGTTCTCGATGCCGGAACCGCCTGTCCGCCCGCGTTTCAAGCCGGCTCGCGCGACGCAGCCGGCGTGAGCGGTCCGCAAGCCGGATGCCTCGCTTGTTTCGGCGCGCCGCCGACCCCATCGCTCACGCAAAAGGATCCCCTATGACCACGCTTTCGATGCCGCAAATCACCCTTGCCGATCTCTCGATCGAGCCGGGACTGCCGACCGTCGTCTCGCCGCGCGCCGGCGCGGAGATTTCTCTGCAAGCGGTTGCGCCGCTGCTGCATGCGATCGTCGACGACACGTTGGAGCACGCGGGCGGCGTGCTGTTCACCGGCTTTCGCGTGGACTCGATCGAGGCCTTTCAAAGCTTCGCGGGCTCGTTCGGGCATCCGCTGATCGGCTATGAATTCGCGTCGACGCCGCGCAGTCAGGTGGAGGGGGCGGTCTACACGTCGACCGAATATCCGCCGCATCGCTCGATTCCGTTGCATAACGAGCAGTCGTACACGCGCGAATGGCCGCTGCGCATCTGGTTTCACTGCGCGCTCGCCGCGCGTGCGGGCGGCGCGACGCCGATTGCGGACAGCCGCGCGATCCACGGCGCGCTCGATCCGGCGCTCGTCGCGCGCTTTGCCAAACGTGAGCTGCTTTACGTGCGCAACTTCGGGCAAGGGCTCGATCTGCCGTGGGAGCAGGCTTTCGGCTCGGATGATCCGCGCGTGGTCGAGCGCATTTGCCGGACTCGCGGCATCGAATGCGAATGGCGCGACAGCGACGACGGCGAACTGCTGTTGCGCACGCGCGAACGCTGCCAGGCGGTGGCGCGTCATCCGCGCACGGGCGAGCTTGTCTGGTTCAACCAGGCAAATCTGTTCCACCTGTCATCGCTCGACGAGGACATGCAGGAGGCGCTGATCGATTCGGTCGGGCTCGAAAACGTGCCGCGCAATGTCTATTACGGCGACGGCGAGCCGCTGGAGGCCGAGGCGCTTGCCGAAATCCGCGGCGTGCTCGATCAGCAGCGGATCGTGTTTCCGTGGCGGACGGGCGACGTGCTGATGCTCGACAACATGCTGACCGCGCACGCGCGCGATCCGTTCGAAGGACCGCGCAAGGTCGTCGTGGCGATGGCGCAGAGCTACAGCGAAGGCCGGGACCGGGGATAAGCGGTCACGCGGACGGCCGCGCCAGCGGCTCGAAGCGCTCGTCGTGGGATTTCGCGGGACTTGCCCCGCTGGTCCGGGCGCGGCTCGGAACGCCCCCGGCGCGACCAATGGCCCAGGCGGCCAATATGCGAGCAATTCGCAGGCGGGCATCGGTTTCACCGCCCAAGTCCTCTATAAGACATCTGAATTTCGGCATAGGGCATTCGCCTGAAAGCCTTATCTGGCGGGGCTTTTGCCTGTCGGGCATGTTTCCGGGATATGTTTGTTTAGCAGCGAGTCGAGGAAAACGCGCATATACTCTCGGTCGGGCCGTAAAAAGTAGTGCTGCGGGTTGCGCTGCGTTTTTGCTGCTTCGTCGCGAATTCGCTGGCTCAGCGCTATCCACGCTCTGTCCCTCACTTCACCTAGCAAAGCATTGAACATGTCCACACCGCCGAAGATCATCTACACCCTGACCGACGAAGCCCCCGCGCTGGCGACTTACTCGCTGCTGCCGATCGTCAAGGCGTTCACGCGCTCGTCCGACGTGATCGTTGAAACGCGCGATATCTCGCTTGCCGGCCGGATCATCGCTGCATTTCCGGACTACCTGACCGCGGAACAGAAGGGCTCCGACGATCTGGCGGAACTGGGCGGACTCACCACGCGTCCCGAAGCGAACATCATCAAGCTGCCGAACATCAGCGCGTCGGTGCCGCAACTGAAGGCGGCGATCACCGAACTGCGCGATCAGGGCTACAAGCTGCCGTCCTATCCTGACGAAGCGAAAACCGACGCGGAAAAAGACGTCAAGGCGCGCTACGACAAGATCAAGGGCAGCGCCGTCAACCCGGTGCTGCGCGAAGGCAATTCGGACCGCCGCGCGCCGTTGTCGGTGAAGAACTACGCGCGCAAGCATCCGCACAAGATGGGCGCATGGTCGGCTGATTCCAAGTCGCACGTCTCGCACATGAGCGGCGGCGATTTCTACGGCAGCGAAAAGTCCGCGCTCATCGCGGCAGCGGGCAGCGTGAAGATCGAACTGGCGGCCGCGGACGGCAGCAAGACGGTCCTGAAAGAAAAGACGGCGGTGCAGGCGGGCGAGATAATCGACGCTTCGGTGCTCTCCAGGAATGCGCTGCGCAGCTTCATCGAAGCGGAAATCGCCGATGCGAAGAGCAAGGGCGTGCTGTTCTCGGTGCACCTGAAAGCCACCATGATGAAGGTGTCGGATCCGATCATCTTCGGTCACGTGGTCTCGGTGTTCTACAAAGACGTGCTCACCAAGCATGCCGACGCGCTCGCGCAAGCCGGCTTCAACCCGAACAACGGTATCGGCGATCTGTACGCGCGCCTGAAAGACCTGCCGGCGGAAACGCGTGAAGCGATCGAGGCGGACATCAAGGCGCAGTACGAACAGCGCCCGCCGCTCGCCATGGTCAACTCGGACAAGGGCATCACCAGCCTGCACGTGCCGAGCGACGTGATCGTCGACGCCTCCATGCCGGCCATGATTCGCGAGTCGGGCAAGATGTGGGGCGCGGACGGCGCGCTGCACGACGCCAAGGCGGTGATTCCGGACCGTTGCTACGCCGGCGTCTACCAGGCTGTGATCGAAGACTGCAAGAAGAACGGCGCTTTCGACCCGGTCACGATGGGCACGGTGCCGAACGTCGGCCTGATGGCGCAAGCCGCCGAAGAATACGGTTCACACGACAAGACGTTCCAGATTCCGGCGAACGGCGTGGTCCGCGTGATCGACGCAGCCGGCACGGTGCTGCTCGAACAAGCGGTGGAAGCCGGCGACATCTGGCGCATGTGCCAGGTCAAGGACGCACCGGTCCAGGATTGGGTCAAGCTCGCGGTGAACCGCGCGCGCGCCACCAATACGCCGGCCGTGTTCTGGCTCGACTCCGCTCGCGCCCATGATGCGCAGATCATCAAGAAGGTCGAGCAGTACCTGAAGGACCACGACACCAGCGGTCTGGACATCCGTATCATGACGCCGGTCGAAGCCACGAAGTTCTCGCTGGAGCGTATCCGCGCCGGCAAAGACACGATCTCGGTGACCGGCAACGTGCTGCGCGACTATCTGACCGACCTGTTCCCAATCATGGAACTTGGCACCAGCGCGAAGATGCTGTCGATCGTCCCGCTCATGGCCGGTGGCGGCATGTTCGAAACGGGCGCGGGCGGTTCGGCGCCGAAGCACGTTCAGCAACTGGTCGAGGAAGGCTTCCTGCGTTGGGATTCGCTCGGCGAATTCCTGGCGTTGGCTGCGTCGCTCGAACATTTGAGCAACGCGTACCACAACCCGAAGGCGCAGATTCTGGCGAAAACGCTGGATCAGGCAACCGGCAAGTTCCTCGACAACGACAAGTCGCCGGCACGCAAGGTGGGCGGTCTCGACAATCGCGGCAGCCACTTCTACCTCGCGATGTACTGGGCTGAAGCGCTGGCCGCTCAAACCGAGGACGCCGCGCTGCAGGCGCAGTTCGCCGGCGTGGCGAAGGCCATGGCCGACAACGAAGCAAAGATTCTCGTGGAGTTGGCTGCGGCGCAAGGCAAGCCGGTGGATATCGGCGGTTACTACCGTCCGAATGTCGAGCTCACGAGCAAGGCCATGCGCCCGAGCGCCACGCTGAACAAGATCGTGGATGCGGTTGCCTAAGCCGTGAAGTAACGCATTGAAGCAGGCAGTAGATATGACGATGGCGCTCTCGAGCGCCATCGTCGTTTCCGCCTTCAGGTGATGGCCAGTCATGCCGGGCATCACACGTGAACGATTTCCCAGTCGCTGAGTTTTTCCGGAATTTCCAGCGTCGACGTATCCACCTCGGACAGATGCGGGCAGGTCAAGCCGCGTGCGACTTCATCGGCAGCCTGTTGCGGGCTGGAAAACTCTCCGAGCGTCTCGTTGCCGTAGGTTGCTTCCCAACCTCCGTGCCCCGGCAAAATGTAGAACGCTCCCTGGGTCGAGCCAAAGCGAAAGCCTTTCATTTTTAGTCTCCCAATTGCCAATTAAAAACCGCGAGGTCGGGACGGCTTCCTGCGTTCGGCCGGAGACGGCGTGACTGCGCTTTTGTCTCGTCAACCCGGCTTGACCACTTGAACCGCCGACTCATGTAAAGGAGTCTACGTCAGCGGGCAGCGGCGCAAGCCGGTGTTCGACGGCTAATTCCATCTAAAAATTTTGTTTAAAAATAATGGCTTGCAGGCTTTGTTCCGCGATGTGCAACGTGGGGCGGCATTGCGAAATGGCCGGTTTGTGCCACGCACCACGACTTTTTACGAAGCAATGGCTCATGCCGCATCGTGAAATATTGGCGTCTTGCGGGGAAGCGTTGCAGCGCGAAAGCAAAGTCATGCGGCTTGCCCTCGCCGTCCGCGATCAGAAAAGCAAACGGCGCAGAAAGCCGAGCATCACTCGATTGAATTGAGCCGGCCTCTGTAGCGGCGCGAAATGGCTCACGCCCGGCAGCAGAACGAACTCCGCATCTGGAATGCTCTGCGCGAGATAGTCGGCGTGTTCCCGCTTGATGAACTCGTCGTGCTCGCTCAGCACGATCGCGACGGGCACCTCGATCCGAGCCAGATCGTGAGCGCCGTAGTTAGGTTCGGTCTTCATCATCTCGCTGACCGCGCCGACGAATGCGTCGAAGTCGCGAGGCGTCGCGGAGAGTTGCGCATAGTCTCTGGCGTGCCGACTGAAGCAGCGATCGATCACCGGTGTCGGCACGAATTCCTTCGTGCCGCTCGGGTCCATGTTGCAGCCGAAGAAGAACACCCCCGCAACGCGTTCGGGAGCCGTGATGCCCAGCACCATCGCGATGCAGGCGCCGTCGCTCCAGCCCACCATGGCGGCGCGCGCGATTTGCAGCGCATCCATGACGGCGAGTACGTCGGATGCCATCAACTCGTACTTGTAAGGCCGCGCGTCGCGCGTGCTGCGGCCGTGGCCGCGGCTGTCGACGACCACCACGCGATGTCCCGCGCCAAGCAGCGCCGGCACCTGGTAGCCCCAGTTGCCGCTGTGCCCGAGGCCGCCGTGCAGCAGAATCACCGGCGCGCCGACGCCATATGACGCGTACCAGATGCGCGCCCCTTCATGCTCGACGTAGCCATGATCGTTCGAGACGGGCAGCGGCGGCGCGCCGTGTGCTTCGAACTGTTCGAGGTTGTCGTCGTGGGATTCCGTGGTGGGTTCCATCGCTGTTGTCTCCGCTGCCGTTGGAGCCGCCAGATAATCGCGCGGAACGACTTATTGCCCGCCCGGCTTGCTCAACTCATGCGCGCGGCGCAGTCTTTCGCGGCTGTTGCTCAAATGCATGCGCATGGCGGCGCGCGCGTCGTCCGGGTCCTGACGTTCTATCGCCCGATAAATCATCTGATGCTCGTTGAGTACATTGCGCAGGTGCTCGATATGGTCGAGCTCCGCGATCTCCGCCGAGCCGAGCCGCGTGCGCGGACTCACGGACCGTCCGAGTTGACTGAGCACATCGAAGAAATAGCGATTGCCGCTGGCGCGCGCGATCTGCAGATGGAACTCGATGTCGTGCGCGAGCGTGTCGGTGCTGCCGCGCTCGAGTTCCGCTTCGAACCGCTCCAGCGCGCCGCGGATCTGCTTGAGATTCTGCTCGGTGCGGCGTGCCGCGGCGAGCGCCGCCGAGGCGGCCTCCACGTCGATACGGAATTCGATGATCGCCATCGCGTCCAGCATGTTGGACAGATCGGCGGTGGGCAACTGCATGGTTTTTTCCGCGGACGGCGCCAGCACGAATGTGCCGATGCCGTGACGCGTCTCCACCACCTTGGCCGCCTGGAGGCGCGAAATTGCCTCGCGGACCACGGAGCGGCTCACCGAGAGCTGCTTCATCATCGCGACTTCGGTGGGGATGCGGTCTCCCGGCCTCAGCGCGCCGCGGCGGATTTCATCGGAAAGGGTGGCCACCACCTTCTCAGTTAGGCTGCTCATTGCTGGGACTTGTTGGCTAATCGACTGGAAATGCGCAGGACGCGCGGGCGAGCGGCCTCATTGGACGGCTCAACGTCGCCATCATAACTGGGAACGACGCGTGCATCGCGACGCGGGTTCTCGGCCGGAAATGAGCCGAGGGGCTGCAAAGGCCCGGGGGCGGATGGTAGCAGAATCGCAAATGTCATCGGACGTCTTAGTTCGAGATGTTTTCCATTGTCGCGTGTCGCAACAGGGAGCCTTAGCCCATATGAAGGCAGGGTAAACACCGCATTGGAATCGTTGTATCGAAAATTGTAGACTGTCGTCGGACAACGTATCACAAATTCGGCGAGGCGCGATCCCACCAGGACACCCGCCGCGTGACGTGACATCAGGCCGCTTGACGGCCCCAATCGGAGACCACCCTTGACACCAGCTCTCACCACGACGAACCCGCTCGACTCCGCGGTCTCGAAGGTCAAGCGGCACGTGCTGCCGCTTTTCCTGATCATGTTCATCGCGAACTACATCGACCGCGTGAACATCGGCTTCGCGAACGCCCACATGCAGACCGATCTCGGCATTGGCGCGGCGGCCTATGGTTTGGGAAGCGGTTTGTTCTTCATCGGCTATGCGCTGTTCGAGGTGCCGTCGAACGTGTTGATGCAGAAGTACGGTGCGCGCGCATGGCTGACGCGCATCATGGGGACATGGGGGCTCGTCGCGGCCGGCATGGCCTTCGTATGGAACGACACGTCTTTCTACGTGCTGCGTTTCCTGCTCGGCGTCGCCGAGGCCGGCTTCTTCCCCGGCGTGGTTTTCTACTTCACGCAATGGCTTCCGCAAAAAGAGCGCGGCAAGGCCATCGCGGTGTTCCTTGGCGGCTCCGCGCTCGCGTCGGTGCTGTCGGGACCGATCACCGGCAGTCTGCTGTCCATTCGCGGACTCGGCCTGCACGGCTGGCAATGGATGTTCCTCATCGAAGGCGGTTTCTCGGTCGCCCTGTGCGCCGTGAGCTGGATGCTGCTGAAGTCGCGCATTCGCGACGCATCGTGGCTGACCGCTGACGAACAACACGCGCTCGAATCGTCGATCGCGGCGGAGCAAGCCGAGCGCGAGGCCGCCGGCAGCGCGCATCTTCCCGCGATAAAACTGTTGAAGGATCCGCAGATCCTGCTGTTCTGCTTCCTCTATTTCTCGATTCAATTGACCATTTACGCGGCCACGTTCTGGTTGCCGACGATCATTCGCAAGATGGGCGGGCTGTCCGATTTCCAGGTCGGGATGTTCAATGCGATTCCCTGGCTGATCGCGATGGTGGCGATGTACTGCTTTGCTATGTTGTCGGCGAAGTGGCGCTTTCAGCAGGCGTGGCTGGCGGTGGCGCTCGTCATCGCGGCATGCGGGTTGTTCGCGTCGACCTCGGGCAATCCGGTTCTCTCGTTCGTCGCGATCTGCTTCTCGGCAATCGGCTTCAAGGCGGCGGCTTCGCTCTTCTGGCCGATTCCACAGGGCTATCTCGATGCGCGCGTGGCCGCCGCGGTGATCGCGCTGATCAACTCGGTGGGTAATCTCGGCGGGTTTTTCGCGCCGGCCACGTTCGGTTATCTCCAGCAGCACACCGGCTCGATTACCGGCGGTCTTTATGCGTTGGGCGTGGCTTCGCTGATCGCGGCGGCAGCCGGTTTCCTGACGCGCAATCGGCGGGTCAATCGCGACGTGCTGCCGGAGGTTCTCCACAGCAAGGCGCATTGACTACCATGATCTTTGGAACCGCCGATCATGAAGCGCGCGCTTTCCTTTTCCCTCCGGCACGGGTGTTGAACGCGAAGGCGAACGCGAACGCGCGCCGCAATGATCCTCGCCCTGCCGCCCCACTCATTCAACCGCTTCCATTCTTATGCCAACGAACACAACTCAATTGAACGCCACACCCACGGTCACCGAATTGCGCGTCGTCCCCGTTGCCGGCCGTGACAGCATGTTGATGAATCTGAGCGGCGCGCATGGCCCGTTCTTCACGCGCAACATCGTCATTCTGCGCGACAGCGCCGGCCATACCGGCGTCGGCGAAGTGCCCGGCGGCGAGAGCATCCGCAAGACGATCGACGATGCACGTCCGTTCGTGGTCGGCCAGTCGATCGGCAATCTGCAAGCAATGTTGAACAAGGCGCGCACGCAGTTCGCCGACCGCGACGCGGGCGGGCGCGGCCTGCAAACCTTCGATCTGCGCACCACCATTCACGCGGTCACCGCGCTCGAAGCCGCGCTGCTCGACCTGCTCGGCCAGCATCTCGGCGTGCCGGTTGCGGCCCTGCTCGGCGAAGGCCAGCAACGCGACGAAGTGGAAATGCTCGGCTACCTGTTTTATATCGGCGATCGCAACAAGACCGATCTGCCGTACGCGAGCGGCGCGCAAGGGCGCGACGACTGGGAGCGCGTTCGCACCGAGGAAGCGATGACGCCCGAAGCGGTCGTGCGTCTCGCCGAGGCGGCGCAGGCGCGTTACGGCTTCAACGACTTCAAGCTGAAAGGCGGCGTGCTGCCCGGCGACGCCGAGATCGAAGCCGTGACGGCGCTCGCCGAACGCTTTCCCGATGCCCGCGTCACGCTCGATCCGAACGGTGCGTGGTCGCTGGCGGAAGCCATTCGCCTGTGCCGCGACAAGCACGACGTGCTCGCTTATGCGGAAGACCCATGCGGCGCGGAAAACGGCTACTCGGGCCGCGAAGTCATGGCGGAATTCCGTCGCGCGACCGGCTTGCCGACGGCCACCAACATGATCGCCACCGACTGGCGTCAGATGGGTCACACGATCCAGTTGCAGTCCGTGGATATTCCGCTTGCCGACCCGCATTTCTGGACCATGCAGGGCTCGGTGCGCGTGGCGCAGATGTGCAACGACTGGGGCCTCACGTGGGGCTCGCATTCGAACAATCACTTCGACATTTCGCTCGCGATGTTCACGCACGTCGCGGCCGCGGCGCCCGGCAAGATCACCGCGATCGACACGCACTGGATCTGGCAGGACGGCCAGCGTCTGACGCGCGATCCGCTGCAAATCGTCGGCGGCAAGGTGAAGGTGCCGCAGGCGGCGGGACTCGGCGTCGAGATCGACATGGACGAGATCGAGAAGGCGCACGCGCTGTATCAGCAACACGGCCTGGGCGCGCGCGACGACGGCGTCGCCATGCAGTACCTGATTCCCAACTGGAAATTCGACAACAAGCGCCCCTGTCTCGTGCGCTGAGTCGCCGGGCGATTTGAACGGCGGCGCTTATCTACGTTTGACCTTAATCACACCATGACCTCACCTCAAGAACTCAAAGCGATTGTTTCCGAAGGCCTGTTGTCTTTCCCCGTGACCGACTTCGATACGAACGGCGATTTCCGTGCCGACACCTATGCCGCGCGTCTCGAATGGCTCGCGCCTTATGGCGCTTCGGCGCTGTTCGTCGCGGGCGGCACGGGCGAATTCTTCTCGCTGACCAGGAGCGACTACACGAACGTGGTGCGCACCGCGACCGAAGTCTGCAAGGGCAAGGTGCCGATTCTCGCTGGCGCGGGCGGCCCGACGCGCGTGGCGATCGAATACGCGCGGGAAGCGGAGCGTCTGGGTGCGAACGGCATTCTGCTGATGCCGCACTACCTCACGGAAGCGTCCCAGGAAGGCATCGCCGCGCACGCGGAGGAGGTCTGCAAGTCCGTGCCGAACCTGGGCGTGATCATCTACAACCGCGCGAACTCGAAACTGAACGCGGACATGCTCGAACGTCTCGCGGAGCGTTGCCCGAACCTGATCGGCTTCAAGGACGGCGTCGGTGAAATCGAAGCGATGGTGACGATCCGCCGCCGTCTGGGCGATCGCTTTTCCTATCTCGGCGGCCTGCCGACCGCGGAAGTCTATGCGGCGGCTTATAAGGCGCTGGGCGTGCCGGTGTATTCGTCGGCGGTATTCAACTTCATTCCGAAGACCGCGATGGAGTTCTATCGCGCGATTGCCGCGGACGATCACGCGACCACGTCGCGACTGCTGGATGAATTCTTCCTGCCGTACCTCGCGATCCGCAACCGCCGCGCGGGCTACGCGGTGAGTATCGTGAAGGCGGGCGCGAAGCTGGTGGGCCGCAGCGCCGGTCCGGTGCGCGCGCCGCTGACCGATCTGACCGAGGAAGAAATGGACAAGCTCGACGCCCTCATCAAGAAGCTCGGCGCGCAGTAAGCGGGCCGGTCGCTATCTCTGGACGCGCCGCGACGAAACGTCCGGCGCGCGTCACGCCGCCGCAATGGCGTCGCGTCGACCTGTCGTAGCGAGACGTGACCGCAAGCGCTTAGCCGCTCAACCGCAGCGGCCAGTCCATCACGCTCAACTCCGTCGAAACACGACGTGCGAGATCCGCTGCACGAGCAGCGCAGCGGCAAGCGCCGCGACGGCGGTGAGCCAAACGCCGATATGAATCGACTGCACCAGCGCATCGCGAGCCGTATCGATCAAGGCGAGCGTGTTGAGCCCCGAAGGCTTCATATCCGCGATCAGCTTCAGGCGCAGTTCCTCATCGATCAGAATACGCAGATCCACAAAACGCGGCAGCCATTGCGAGGTGGCCGGCTCGCCGAGCACGCTCATCGTGCGCGTGACCACGTTGCGGTAATGATGCGACACCACCGTCGCGACAATGCTCGTGCCCAACATGCCGCCCACCATTCGCGTGGACTGCAGCAGCGCGGTCGTGATGCCGAACCGCTCGCGCCCGGCAATCTCCTGCCCGAACACATTCAGATTGTTGAGGATGAAACCCAGACCGATGCCGACCGCCGCCATCGGCAATTCGAGCCACAGGTGCGGCGTGTCCGGATTGGCGAACGCCAACGCAACCGACGCGAACAGCAGCAACGCGAAGCCGATCGACAGAATGCGCGTGGGCTTCTTCATGTGAATGACGATGCGCGTATTCAGCAGACTGCCGAGCGCGATGCAGGCGGCAATCGGCGTGGCGAGCAAACCGGCCTGTTGCGGCGAGAGGCCGAAGCCGCCTTGCAGCAGCAGCGGCGCGAAGAAGATCAGCGAGAACATCACGAAGCCCGACAGCATGCCGAGCGTGAAGAGCGTGACCAGTTGGCCGTCCTTGAACAGGTCGAGCGGAATGATCGGATGCGTGGCGCGCTTCTCGCACACCAGCAATGCAATCGTGCCGACGATCACGCATGCCGCCAGCGTGAGATTGCCGGCGGTCAGGCCGTCTTTCGGCACCGCTTCGATGAAAGCCTGCAGGCCGCCCAACACGGCGGCGACGAGCGCCGCGCCGAGCCAGTCGATCTTGACCTCGCCTTCGTGCGGACGCCGGAAGCTCGGCAGATGCGCCCAGATGAAATAGAGCGCCGCGGCGCCCACCGGCAGATTGATCAGGAAGGTGGAGCGCCAGCCCCAGTGCTCGCTCATCCAGCCGCCGAGCGACGGCCCCGCCGCGGTGCCGATGCCATACGCGGCCGCCATCACCACCTGCCAGCGAACCCGCGCGCGCGGATCGGGAAAGAGATCCGGTATCGACGCGAACGCCGTGCCGACCATCATGCCGCCGCCGATGCCTTGCAGGCCGCGCGCGATCACCAGAAACAGCATGTCGTTGGCGACGCCGCAGAGCACCGACGCCACCGTGAACGTGATGACCGCGGCGATCACGAAACGCTTGCGGCCGAAGTAGTCGCCGAGCCGGCCGAATACCGGAACCGTCACCACCGACGCCAGCAGATAGGCGCTGGCGATCCACGCGTAGTACTCGAAGCCGTGCAGCTCGGCGACGATCGAGGGCAGCGCGGTGCTGACGACTGTTTGATCCAGTGCGACCAGCATATTGACGAGACCGATGCCGAGCATCGCGAAGAGGGCGTTTCGGAAAGGCAGGGCAGTCGCTGTTGGGTTCACGGATCGGGAGAATAGTTTTTCAGGGAAGACGCTGCGGGGCCAGGCTCGGCCCGCGGTCTCGACGACTCGCGTCTTCTTGTTGTCTGACTTCTTGACAACAATTATACGGGTTATCCCTTATCTGAAACTATTCAGTCTGAGGAAACAGACAACCGCGTTGCGCCAATGTGAAAAGCAACAACGCGGTGACCGCCGCGCCACCAACCCGCGCTTGGCCGTCGAGCGAACAGACCTGCTGCCTGCCTACGCGCCTCGCCTCGGCCGGCGAACGGCTCTCACCTTTCCGCTGCTTCCGCCGCCGCAGAAGAACCGGTCGCCGCCATCGGATTCGAGCCCCGAGATGCCCACGCCGGCCGGCATCTGAACCTTCTCCTCGACCTCGCCCGTGCGCGGATCGATTCGCCGCAATTCGCTCTCGTCGCCTTCCCACGTGCCGTGCCAAAGTTCTCCGTCGACCCACGTCACGCCCGTGACGAAACGGTTCGACTCGATCGTGCGAAGCACCGCCCCTGTCTCCGGATCGACCTGATGGATTTTGCGCTCGCGGTACTGCCCCACCCAGAGCGTTCCTTCGGCCCACGCAAGCCCCGAGTCACCGCCGCCGCCGGGCGCCGGGATCGTGGCGAGCACGCGGCCGGTCGCCGGATCGATTTTCTGGATGCGGCTCTCGGCGATCTGAAACAGATGCTCGCCGTCGAAGGCCGTTCCCGCATGCGCGGCGACCTCGAGCGAGCGCACCGTCTTGCCGCTCGCCGGGTCGAGGGCGTTCAGCTTGTCGCCGGTGGCAAACCATACGTGCTGACCGTCGTAAGTGACGCCATGCACGCTCTCTACGCCCGGAAAGGGCCCGTATTCATTCACGATTTCAGCTGCGGATCGGTTCATGGTTTCATCCTCGTCGACGGTTGCGGGTGGTTCATGTGGCCATCCTAATCGCCCGGCAACGGAGCCGGGAGTAACAAGGTGGTCGTGAATCCCGGCATGGGCGGCGTGATCCAGCGACGCGCGCGCCCCTTTCCGAACGACTGCGCCTTGCCCGCCGCCGCGAGCGAATCGAGCGCCCGCTGCGCACTGCGCTGGCTGGCGCCGAGCGCCAACGCGAGCGCTGAACTCGACCACGATTCGCCGTCGGCGAGCAAGGCCAGCGTCGCCGCGTGCTTGTCCTCGACGGGCCGCGCCAGCACCACGACCTCGCGCGCGTGACGCGGCGCCAGCGCGAAGCCTCGCTTGGTCGCGCTTACGCCGGCCACCGGTCGAAGCAACGAGCGCAACCGCCCGAGTTCCACGCGCAAGCGCGCGCGATGTGATTCGTCGGC
This sequence comes from Paraburkholderia terricola, assembly GCF_900142195.1. GTDB lineage: Bacteria > Pseudomonadota > Gammaproteobacteria > Burkholderiales > Burkholderiaceae > Paraburkholderia > Paraburkholderia terricola. Next base: position 38,035 of record NZ_FRAB01000010.1, on the reverse strand, counting down.
GAGCTTCGCCCTGAATGCGCGGGCGACGAGCGTGTCTCGCGACACGTCAGCCGGCCACGCTTCGGCGAGAGCCCGGGCAAGCACGAATAGCACCGGACGGCTTGCCAGCGAGATCACGGCGTCTTCATGGCGCACGACGTGACGGCATGCGTCCACGACGAGCGCTTTCGACGCCAGCAACGCTTCGACTTCATCGAGCAGCAGCGGCCGCTCTTCGCCATGCGCGAGCAGCCGCGCGGCCGGCGTGTTCAGCATGCGCGACGCGCTTTCCGCTTCCGCCGTCAGCGCGGGAATACCTGCGCGGTGCGCAGCCTGCACGGCGCGCGCGAGGGCGGCGCGCGCCGCCTGCGTGTGGATGCGCCGCATCGCGATCCCCGCCACGACCAGTTCGTGGGCGGCTCGCAACGCGGGCGGGAAGGGTTCGGGGTCGAGCGCGGCGAGCGCACGCTCGGCGTCGTCGAGACGGCCGATCAGTAGAAGGCGTCGCACGTCCAGATACCGCGCATGCGCGGCGTTCACGCGGTCGCCGTGCGCTTCGAGCGTGACGCGCGCCGCGTCCAGCGCTTTGGCGGGCCAGGCCAGGTCACGCGAAGCGAGCGCGATTTCGGCTTGCGCGACGACGCAGCGCGCACGCGATACCGGCTCCCTCGCGCCGAAGGCGCGCGCCGCGCTTCGCAATAGCGCCTTCGCTCGAACGAGATCGCCGAGCTGCGCCATCGCGATGCCTCGCAGCGCGAGCGCGGGTGCGTCGTCGCGCAAGGCAACCCGGTTCAGCGCGCCGAGCGGATCGCCTGCGGCGAGCGCGCGCGCCGCGGCCGTGACTAGCGAGTCCATGATTTATTCGAATCGCGCCACACTTGTCACTCCCCGTGTCCGAAGCCGGCGACTAATCTAGCACGACCCCAACCCGCATTTCGTGGCGAGCACCGCGCGAACGGCGAAGGACATCAAGGAGAGACGCATGACGACGAAACACATCACCGGGACACGAGACGAGTGGCTGGCCGCGCGGCTCGAATTGCTCGAAGCGGAAAAGGCGCTGACGCGGCAAAGCGATGAACTGGCGCGGCGGCGTCAGCAATTGCCGTGGGTGCGGATCGACAAGGCGTATCGCTTCGAGACCGATGAAGGCAGCGCCTCGCTGGCGGATCTCTTCAGAGGACGCTCGCAACTGCTGGTCTATCACTTCATGTTCGGGCCGGACTACAAGGCGGGATGTCCGTCGTGTTCGGCGATCGCGGACGGATTCGACGGCCTCGTCGTTCACCTCGCGAATCACGATGTCGCGCTTGCGGCCGTGTCGCGCGCGCCGCTCGCGAAGCTGCAGGCGTACAAAGAGCGAATGGGATGGACGTTTCCGTGGGCGTCGTCGCTCGGCAGCGACTTCAACTTCGACGTCAACGTTTCATTCACGGAGGCGCAGCAGCGCGAAGGCAGCGTCGAATACAACTATCAGCGCGGCGGCCATGCGATGGATGCGACGCCGGCCCCGGAGCCGGTCGTTCAGTTCGCGGCCACCTGCGGAACCGACGCCCCGACGTATTCGCGCGACCGGCCCGGCATGAGCGCGTTCGTGCTGGAGGATGGTGTCGTCTATCACACGTATTCCACTTATGCGCGCGGCCTGGACGGGCTGTGGGGCATGTATCAGTGGCTCGATCGCGCGCCGCTGGGGCGCAACGAGACGGGCGTGTGGTGGCGTCGGCATGATGAGTATGAGCGGCGTTGAGTCGTTCTCCGATCTGCGGTCGGTGCGCGGCGCGGCAAGCACACGTTTTCGCAACTGGCGATTCAGGCGATTGCGATGCTCGAAGCGAGGGTCTTGCCGCTGTACGGGAAGAGTTCATAAAGCGCGCTTCCAAACCCGCGCTTTTAACCCCCGCGTCTAAAACCGCTCGACCCTGAACGGCCGCGTGTCCACCAAGGTATCTTCGCCGGTCATCATCTCCGCGATCAACCGGCCCGTGACCGGACCCAACGTCAGCCCGTGGTGCGCATGGCCGAACGCGAACCACAAGTCCTTATGTTTTCGCGCGGGTCCGATTATCGGCATCATGTCGGGCGTGCAAGGGCGGCGCCCCATCCAGGCTTCGTCGTCGAGGCGCTTGTCCAACGGGAACAGCGTGCGCGCGACCGGCTCGACCGCGGCGAGTTGCGTCGGGGTCCTGGGCGCATCGCAGCGCGCGATTTCCGCGCCTGTGGTCAGGCGAATGCCTTTTGCCATCGGCGCGAGCAGGTAGCCCTTCTCGGCATCCAGCACCGGGTGATTCAAACGAGCCTGCCCACGCGGCGCATAGTGCATGTGATAGCCGCGCTTGACGCCAAGCGGCAGCCGGTAGCCGAGCCGCGAACTCACGCGATCCGACCACGGACCCAGCGCAACCACCGCCGACGAAGCCGCGATCGTGCCGTCGTTCGTGTCGACTTCCCAACCGTCGCGCAGCGAACTCGCATCGCCAATCAAAAACCGCCCGCCCAGCGACTCGAAATGCCTGGCGTACGCGGTGACGAGCGCATGCGGATCGCTCACCGAATCGGAGGCCGTATAGCGCAAGCCGCCGAGCAAGGTCGTGTCGAGATCGGGTTCCATCTGTTGCAGGCGGGCGGCGTCGAGCGATTCGAAATCGACGCCGTATTCCCGATGCCACTGTTCAGCGAGCCGCGTTTCCGCATCCCGCACGGCTTCGCTGCGAAACACCTTGATCCAGCCGCTTGGCCGCAATAACGCGCTTGCCCCGGCATCGGCCGCCAGCGCGCGGTGCTCGCTGACGCAGTGTTCGATCAGCGTCGAGTACGACTTCGCGATCGCGGCGTGCCGCGCCGGATGCGAATTGCGCCAGTATTGCCACAGGAACGGCGCGGCTTGCAGCATCGCGTCGGCATGGTAGCGAACATCCGGCGACCGATTGCGCGCATAGCGAAGCAAGCTGCCGAGTCCGCGAGGAAACGCATACGGATAGACGCCTTCGCGCTGGATCAACCCGGCGTTGCCGAACGAAGTCTCGTTGCCGGGCAGCTTGCGATCGACCAGCGCGACCTGGCGTCCGCGCTTCTGTAGATGCACGGCGACGCACACGCCCACGATGCCCGCGCCGAGTACCACGGTGTCGAATTTCATTCTCGTCATCAGCGAACTCACACGTTGCCGGTTATGCCGCGAGCGCCGTCACCGCGACTTCGACATCGCAACCGGGCTTCATCAGCAAGGCCTGCACGCAGGCGCGGGTCGGCGCATGACCTTGCGGCACCCACGCATCCCACACCGCGTTGAATTCGGCGAAGTGCTTCGGATCGCTCAACCAGATGTTCGCGGACACGAGCCGCGTGCGATCCACGCCCGCCGCTTCGAGCAACAGGTCGATCCGCGCGAGAACTTCGTTTGCCTGTTCGGTGATGGACACGTTCGCCGTGTCGGGCACCTGGCCGGCCAGATGAACGACGCCGTTGGCGATCACCACCTGGCTCATGCGCGCATTCGTTTGCAGACGTTTGATTTCGTTCGACATGGTTTTATACCGTTGAAACGCCGGCGCCTTGCGCGCCGGACTCGTTGAAAAGAGGCGGCGAAGTCACGATCGACTTCAGCGACGGATTCGGCTGCGCGAGCTTTGACAGATCCGGGCACGGGCGGCGCAGCACCGGCGACTGGTCGAAGACCTGCTCCATGGCGTGCGCGACGGCGAGCGTCTTGCGGTCGCCATGAAACGGTCCGACGATCTGCATGCTGAACGGCATGCCCGCCTGATCGACGCCGCACGGCAGCGACAGCGCCGGGTGCGTGGTCAACGTGACGACGTAGGTCAGCGCGAGCCAGCGGTAATAGTTGTCCTGCTCGCGCCCGCCGACCTGCGCCGCGTACAACTGCTGCCACGGAAACGGCGACACCGGCGTGGTCGGCGAGAGGATCACGTCGTATTGATCGAACGCGCTCTGGAAGCGCTTGAAGATGCGCGTCTGCTCGGCTTGCGCCCATGCGCTGTCCGCGAGACTCATGGCCGCGCCCAGTTCGTAGTTCGAGCGCGTGTTCGGGCCGAGCTGGTTCGGGTCGCGCGTGTAGGCCTCGTGCAGACCGGCGACGAAACTCTCGGCGCGGATCACGTCGAAGCAGCGGTGCACGTCGCCAAGATCGAAGCGCACTTCGTCGCAGGAACGGAACGACGGCGCGATCAGCGCGATGCGTTCGCGGAACAGTTGGCGGATCTCGTCGTCCACGTCGCAACTGCCGAAGTCTTCCGTCCAGCCGACCCGCAGCGCGCCGAGGTCGATGTTCTCCGGCATCGCGAAGCCAAGCGGATCGACCGGAAAGCTCAACGGATCGCCCGCGGACATGCCGGCTGTTGCCGCGAGTTGCAGGCACGCTTCGGCGACGCTGCGGCCCATCGGCCCGACCACCGAAATCGGCGTCCAGCCCACCAGCTTACGCGAGTTCGGCACGAGTCCGGGCGTCGGACGAAAACCCACCACGCCGCATTTCGACGCGGGAATGCGCAGCGAGCCGCCGGTGTCCGAGCCGGTGCAAACCGGCAGCATGTCGCAAGCGAGCGCCGCCGCGGAGCCGCCCGACGAGCCGCCCGCATTCAACGCGGTATTGAACGGATTGCCGGTCGCGCCCCACACCGGGTTGCGCGTGTTCGCGCCCGCGCCGAGTTCCGGCACGTTGGTTTTGGCGGTGACGATCGCGCCGGCGGCGCGCAGCCGTTGCACGAGCACGGCGTCCTGTGTCGGCACGTTGCCGCGCGACATCGGCGAGCCGTAAGTCGTGAGCAGGCCGGCTGTGTTCTCAAGGTCTTTCACGCCGACCGGCAAACCGTGCAGGAGCCCAAGCGGCGCGCCGTCGAGCACCTGCTTTTCGGCGCGCTTCGCGGCTTGTCGGGCAGCGGGAAAGTCCGTCGCGGTGACCGCGTTCACCGCGGGATTGACCGCCTCGATGCGCTCGATGCAGGCTTCGAGCAACTCCACCGGCGAAATCTCTTTCGCGCCGATCATCCGGCGCAGTTCGACCGCGCTGCGGCCCACCAACTCATGGTTGTGACTCATTGCATCCTCGTTCATCGCATTCGATTCATTCGGCGAGCGCTTCGCCGGTACGGTCCCGCAGCCAGATCACCGGCACCAGCGAAATGACGCACGCGGCGGCGACGTACCAGGCCGGCGCGAGCGGATTGCCGGTCCGTGCGACCAGCCAGCTTGCAATAAAAGGCGAGAAGCCGCCGAAGAACGATGCGCTCACGACATACGTCAACGCAATGCCGGTCGCTCGCACATGCTTGGGAAACAGTTCGGGGATCATCACCAGCACCGGCACGATCTGCCCCGCGACGAACACCGCGAGCAGCCCCGAGACGACGCACAGCGCCGTGATCGACGGATGCGCGCTGAGAAACGCGAACGCGGGATAGACGAGCAGCAGCATGATGACACGCGATGTCACCAGCACGCGCTTGCGGCTGAAGCGGTCCGCGAGCATGCCGGCGAACGGCGCGGCGGCGAACAGCACGAGCGAGCTGACGATGCCCGACGTGACCGAAGCCGTGGGCGAAAGATGCAGCGAGCGCACCGCATGGCTCGGCAGAAAAAATGCGGTGATGTAGACGGACACCGAGCCGCCCAGTTCCGCGAAGGTGCCGAGGATCGTCAGCTTCAGATGCGTGGTCAGCGCCGCTTTCAACGCGCCGCGCGGCGCGGCCTCGCCGGGCTTGCGCTCGGCCAGCGTTTCCTCGAGCCGCTTGCGGATCAGCATGCCCGCGGGCGCGGCGACGATGCCGAGCAGAAACGGAATGCGCCAGCCCCAGTCGAGTACCGCCTGCTTCGGCAGCAAGCCGTTGACCAGCGTCGCGACCACCGCGCCGAGCACGAGCCCCGCCGCCGTGGCCGCGAAGTTCCAACTGGCGAAGAAGGCGCGCGTGCTGTCGGTTGCGTATTCCACCAGCAGCGTGGTGCCGGGGCCGAATTCGCCGCCGGCCGCGAAGCCCTGGATCAGACGCGCCGCGAGCACGATGAACGGCGCGACGAAGCCCGCCACCGCGTAAGTCGGCGCGAAGGCGATCATCGCGCAACTGAGCGCCATCAGCATGATGGTGAGCACCATCGCCTTTTTGCGGCCGGCGCGGTCCGCATAGGCGCCGATCACGATGCCGCCGAGCGGCCGCACCACGAAACCGACGCCGAACACGCCGATCGACAGCAGGAACTGATTGACCGGCGATGCGCCCGGAAAGAACAACTGGCCGATCTGGATCGCAAAGTAGCTGTAGATCGTGAAGTCGTAAAACTCCAGCGCGGTGCCGATCGTCGTGGCGGTGATGACGTGAGTTTTCGTCAGGCCGGACTTGCTGAGTGCGAGCGTGGACACAATGAGCTTCCCACAGGAAAAGGGTGGAATCGACGTGAGTTATCATATACGAGAAAAAATAAATTCTCGTATGCGAGAAAATTTCCGCGTGGAATCCAGCAAGATGGCCAAGGCAGTGATGAAACAACCGGACGCGAACGCGCATGAAGCGCCGCCCGCGCTCGACCACAAGCTGGTAGGCGGGCACTTGCGCCAGGCGCGCAAGGCGCGCGGCATGACGCTGAGCGAATTGTCGGAGCGCTCGGGCATTGCGGTGTCGACGATCTCGAAGGCCGAGCGCGGCGACATCGCGCTGACCTACGACAAATTCGCGGCGCTCGCGCATTCGCTCGAACTGGAGTTCGACGCGATTTTCGGGCGGCGCCGCAAGCAGGCGGGCGGCGCGATGAAGCCGTCGTTCACGCCCGCCGGCAAGCAGGAAATCTACGACACGCCGAACTACGAGTACGGCATGCTCGCCAACAACCTCACCGGCAAGCGAATGGTGCCGATGCGCGCGCATATTCACGCGCGCGCCGTGTCGGACTTTCCGGAGTACATCCGGCATTCGGGCGAGGAGTTCGTGTTTCTGCTGAGCGGCAAACTGGAATTGCGCTTCGAAAACGGCAAGGCGTTCAAGCTGACGCCCGGCGACAGCCTGTACTTCGACAGCTCGGTCGGGCACATCTACCTGAGCCTCGGCAAGGAGGATGCGGAGGTGCTGGTGTGCTGCGTCGATACGGACGAGCATCGGCCGAAAGGCGCGATCTGACTGGCGGAACGAGGGCGGAACGAGGGCGGATCGGGGCGAACCGGCCGGATATGGCAGCGAGGCTGAAGCGCCTGGACGCATCCGCTATGCTAGCGATTCGGTCTACCTCAAGGAGCAAGTGATGACACAGGCACACGGTTCGATGATCACCTTCAGCCGCCCCGACGGCAAGCAGGTTCAGGGCTATCTCGCCAAGCCGGCGAAGCTGGAGGGCGCGCCCGCCATCGTCGTGATTCAGGAGTGGTGGGGGTTGAACGACCAGATTCGCGGCGTGGCCGACCGGCTCGCGCAGGCCGGCTACCTCGCGCTGGTGCCCGATCTCTTTCGCGGCAAAACGACGGTGGAAGAAGAAGAGGCTCACCATCTGATGAGCGGCCTCGATTTCGGCGACGCCGCCAGTCAGGACGTGTACGGCGCCGTGCAGTATCTGAAGCAGCACGCGGCGAAAGTCGGCGTGACCGGCTATTGCATGGGCGGTGCGCTCACGTTGCTCGCGCTATGCAATGTGCCGGATGTTTCGGCCGGCGTGGTGTGGTACGGCTTCCCGCCGCTGGAATACATCGACGCGTCGAAGATCAAGGCACCGGTCATGGGTCATTGGGCCACGCAAGACGAGGCTTTCTCCATTGAAACGGTCGACGCGTTGGAGAAAAAGCTGATCGAGGCCAAGGTCGACGTCGAGTTTCATCGCTATCTCGCGCGTCATGCGTTCGCGAACGAAACGGCGGTCGGGCCGGGCCGTATCGCCGTTACGCAATTCGATCCGGTCTGGTCGCAGCAGGCCTGGGATCGCACGCTGACTTTCTTCGGCCGCACGCTCTGGAAGTAAAACGGCGCGCGAGCCGGTGCGCCGCTGGCCGCGTCGCTTTTGTCCGTTGGTCCCGTTGGTCCGGTTGGTCCCTTCGTCCCTTCGTCCCTTTTGTAAGGCCGCCTCGTCGCAGCAAATACGAACAAGACGGAGCCTCACATGGCTGTAGCAATGCGAAACGCCGCTCTCGGGCTGTTGACGTGCTTCATGCTGGGCGCCTGTGTTCACGTGCAGGCCGGCGCCGGGTGCGGTAAGGGATGCAGCGACAACGCCCGGGGTCAATTGCTCGATCACCACGTCACCGCGAAGCTCAGCGCGGCGGCGTTTGCAAAATTGCTCGAAGCGAATCCGTCCGGCCGGCGATTCGCGCAGATCGCCGGCGCGCCCGTTTGCGGCGTCGAGGTCGTGTACTTCCGCTACCGGACCATCGGCGGCGCGGGCGAGCCCACCACGGCAAGCGGTGCGTTGATGATGCCGGACGGGCCTTCCGCTGCTTGCGGCGGACCGCGTCCGCTGATGCTCTATGCGCACGGCACCACCGCCTACCGAAACTACAACCTCGCCGACATTACGCAAACCGATCCGGGCAATCGAGGCGGCGCGGGCGAGGGCCTCGCCATTGCCGCCACCTACGCGGCGCACGGCTATATCGTGGTGGCGACGAATTATGCGGGCTACGCCGGCTCCGATCTGCCGTATCACCCTTATCTGAACGCCGATCAGCAATCCGCCGATGTGATCGACTCGCTTCGCGCGGCACGCCTCGCGATGAGCGATGCGAAACCGGCAAGCGGCGTGCGTCAGAATGGCAAGCTCTTCGTCACCGGTTATTCGCAAGGCGGTTTCGTCGCGCTCGCGACGCACCGCGCGCTGCAAGCGGCCGGCGTCGAGGTGACGGCGTCCGCGCCGGGATCGGGTCCGTATGCGCTCGCCGCGATGGCCGACGCGCTGATCGAAGGCGACGTGAACCTGGGTTCGACGCTGTTCACGACACTGACCGTAACGGGCTACCAGCGCGCTTACGAGAATATCTACCGCGCGCCCGGCGATTTCTTCGAAGCGGCTTACGCACCGGACATCGAAAAGCTTCTGCCCACCACGCAACCGCTCGATACCTTATTCGCCCAGCGAAAGCTGCCGTCCGCGCAGCTCTTCAGCCGTGTTCCTCCCGCGCCGCAGTTCGCCTCGATGACGCCGCCTGCTTCACCGCCGCTCACGCCGCCCGCGTTGACACCCGTGTTCGCCGGCGGATTCGGCGACGCGAACCTCGTGCGCAACGCGTACCGTCTGGGCCTGTTGCAAGACGCCGCCGCCAATCCCGATGGCGCGTTCCCCAATGCGACGACGGCCATGACGCCGGCAGCGAATCCGGCGCATCCGCTGCGTCGGGCATTCAAGCGCAACGACCTGCGCAACTGGTCGCCGCGTGCGCCGGTTCTGCTGTGCGGCGGCGAGGCGGACCCCACGGTGTTTTTCTTCAACGCGCGCATCGAACAGGCGTACTGGCTGAACGCGAACGTGCCGGCGGGGCTCACTTCCGTACTGGACGTGGACTCGGCCGCCACCGGAGCCGACGATCCCTACGCGCCCGTCAAGCAGGGTTTCGCGAATGCAAAGGTGGCGCTCGCGAGCGAGGCTGTCGCCGGGGGCGCGACGGACGGCGGCGCATCCGCGGTGCTGCGCTCGTATCATGGTGGACTGGTCGCGTCGTTTTGCATGATTGCCGCGCGGGCGTTCTTCGCGAAGTTTTGAACGGGCGCGGTGCTTCAACAGCGCATCGGATTTCAGCCGCGCGTTTCGCCGGGCCTATGACATGTCGCCGAGCGATTTCCGGCATCTCACGCGATAGAACATGCAGCGGAAAACCCTGTGTTTCAAGAACGAGGCAATCATGACCAGCATGAACGAGCAGAATGATTTCATCGTGCGCACGATGTCGGCGCACGAGGTTGCATTAGCGGTCGAATGGGCGGCGCTCGAAGGATGGAACCCCGGCCTGCACGATGCCGAATGCTTTCGCGCGGCCGATCCGCAGGGTTTTTTCATCGGCGAGTGGCATGGGGAGCCGGTCGCGTGCATCTCCGCGGTCGCCTACGGCGAGGACTTCGGGTTCATCGGGCTCTATATCGTGAAGCCGGAGTGTCGCGGCAAGGGCTTCGGCATGCGCATCTGGCGCCACGGCATGGACTACTTGCGCAATCGCAACGTCGGTCTCGACGGCGTTGTCGCTCAGCAGGCGAATTACGGCAAGTCCGGCTTTCGGCTGGCGTATCGGAACATCCGCTTTCAGGGCGTCGCGCGAAAGATCGACCAGCGCGCGGCGGCGCGTTCGACTCTGCTGAATGCTTCGGCGCTGCCCTTCGAGCGGCTGCTCGATTACGATCGACAGTGCTTTCCCGCCACGCGTGAGCGTTTTCTCGCGGCATGGCTTGCGCAACCCGATGCGATTGCATTGGCTGCAATGCAAGCAGGCGAGATTGCGGGCTACGGTGTCATGCGCCGCTGCCGGACAGGCTGCAAGATCGGCCCGCTCTTCGCCGATAGCGACGACATAGCAGGCGATCTGTTCGACGCGCTGGCGGCGCGCATGCCGGGTGAGGCGATTTTTCTCGACGTGCCCGAGACCAACCCGGAGGCGGTTGCGCTGGCCGAACGGCGCGGCATGACGAGCGTGTTCGAAACCGCGCGGATGTATACGCGGCAAGCTCCGGCGCTATCCATTGAACGCGTGTTCGGCGTGACTTCGTTCGAACTCGGATGATCGGCGCGCGGCGGTTCGTTTGGACTTGCGTTGCCGTCGGCGGCCTATCACATGGTCTCAAACGAACCGCGGACGGCAAGCGCATGACGCTGTGCGCGGTCGACGCCGCGGTCCATGCTATTGCCATTTCGTGCCGAGATTCTCCAGCCCGGATTTCATGAGATCGGCTGACAGCATCGCGATCCGCAACTCGCAGTCGGCGTTGAATTTCAGAAACCACGGTTCCGCGAATGCCGGAATCTGCGATGCGTCGTCGACGTTCACCACGAGCACCGCGCCGCGTGCGCCGTTCTGTTCGGTGAAATAGGCGGCCTCCGGTTTTGCGTCCTCGAGTATTCTCGCCAGCACCTCGCCGGCGGTGCCGTCGCGCACCATCGTGTTGAACGGTTCGTGCGGAATTCGTATGTTCAGAAGCATGCGCATGTCATCCTCCTTGTGGATGCCCAAAAGGGCTTCTTAAGGATAGAGGCTTTATACGCTGCTGGCGGCGGCGATGGCCGAGGCTGTCTTTGTGTTGTCGGGTGCTCGATGATTCATCGCAACGGCCCCGCCGCGCGTGGTCAGTTTCCGAACAACGAGGCCTGGGTTCCGCGACCCGGCGCCGGGCGCGCGGGTTTCTTCGGCGCGTGTTCCGCTTGCGGTGTTTGCGGTGCGTGGCGATTGCCTTCCACGGTCTCCACGTTAGCCGCCGCTTCCAGCGAAGTCTGCCCGGCTTCGAGCGACAGCAGCAGCATCTTGTTCGCCAATCCGCCGGCGAAGCCGGTCAACTCGCCGGACGCGCCGATCACGCGATGGCACGGCGCGATGATGGAAATCGGATTCCTGCCGTTCGCCGCGCCGACGGCGCGCACCGCGTTGAGGTTGCCGACCTGCAGTGCGATTTCGGTGTAGCTGCGCGTCTGGCCGAACGGGATCGTCAACAGCGCTTCCCATACTTTCTTCTGGAAGTCGGTTCCCTGAAAGTCGAGCGCGAGGTCGAACTTCCGCCGCGTGCCGGCAAAGTACTCGTTCAATTGACGCTCGGTGTCGATCAGGATCGGGCGGTCGTTCGCTTCGATCATCGCGCCGAGACGCACGCGGTTCGGCTTGTCGTTCTCCCACAAAATGGCGGTCAACCGCTCGCCGCTGGCGACGAGTTTCAACTGGCCGACGGGCGAGTCCATCAACTTGAATGCGTAGGTCACTGCGCGCTCCGAATATTGCCGTTCAATTCTTGCGACCGCCGCGCATCTGCTCCTCGCGCGGCGCATTTGTCCGTTCATTGGCCGATTATGCGCGAAAAGCCTTGTCGATTCCGCACGTCGGTTCTTGCGCCGGCCGCGACTCAGTAGAATTGACAGCTTCGCTACGACACGCAGCGGCAACCGGACATCTCTTCCACGACTTTGAACACGACACTCGAACAACTGCGGGCCGGACAACTGGCGGGCACGCGTCACCTGAAACTAGCGTGCGGACTCAGCGAATTTCCACGCGAGATTTTCGATCTGGCCGACACGCTGGAAGTTCTCGACTTGTCGGGCAATGCGCTCACCACGCTGCCCGACGATTTGCCGCGACTCGCCAGGTTGCGCATTCTCTTCGCCTCCGACAACCCGTTCACCGAGTTGCCCGAAGTGCTGGGCCAGTGCTCGCAATTGAGCATGGTCGGCTTCAAGGCGAACCGCATTCGCCAGGTGTCGGGCAAGGCGCTTGCGCCGCAACTGCGTTGGCTGATCCTCACCGACAACGAGATCGATGCGCTGCCGCCCGAAATCGGCGGCTGTGCGCGGTTGCAGAAGCTGATGCTGGCCGGCAACCGGCTGCGCGCGCTTCCCGATGAACTGGCCGCCTGCACGCGGCTCGAACTGCTGCGTCTCGCGGCGAATCGACTCGACGGACTGCCGGCGTGGCTATTGCGTCTGCCGCGGCTGTCGTGGCTGGCGTATGCCGGCAATCCGTTCAGCGAAGCGCTGGAGACGGCGGCGTTGAGCGACACGCCGATCGCCGATATTCAATGGGACGCGTTGAAACTCGAACAGCAATTGGGCGAGGGTGCGTCGGGCGTGATCTATCGTGCGGCGCTTCTCGATCAGGAAAGCGGCGCGCCGCGGCCGGTCGCGGTCAAACTGTTCAAGGGCGCGGTGACGAGCGATGGTTTGCCCGACTGCGAGATGGCCGCCTGCATTCGCGCGGGCGATCATCCCAACCTGATTCCGGTAGCGGGAAAAGTGCAAGACCATCCGGCCGGCTCGCATGGTCTGGTGATGGAATTGATCGATCCGCGCTTCGGCAATCTCGCCGGTCCTCCGAGCCTTGATTCATGCACACGCGACATTTATGGCGCGCACACACGCTTCGACCTCGCCTGCGCATGGGGTATCGCATACGGCATCGCGTCGGCGGCGAGTCATTTGCATGCGCGCGGCGTGATGCACGGCGATCTGTACGCGCACAATATTCTGCACGGCGGGCAGGGGCGCGCGCTGCTGGGCGATTTCGGCGCGGCATCGTTTTATGCCGCCGACGATCGCGCCGGCGGCGTCGCGCTTCAGCGCCTGGAAGTGCGGGCGTATGGTTGCCTGCTCGAAGAACTGATCGACCGCTGCGACTGGCGAGATGCGCAGGCGCACGCCGCAACGAAGCTGATCGAACTAAAGGACAATTGCCTGAGCGAAGATATCGACAGCCGCCCGTTGTTCGATGAAATCGCTTCCGCCTTGCTGGCGCTGCAGGTTCAATGATGAGCGGAACGCCGCGGCGTGGCGGACAGTTAAAGCCGCTTTCGCCCCTATGCAAAACGGCCGTTCACCGGCTGTGCCGACGAGGAGAGAAGCCATGATGCAGAGAATGCGCCGCCGCGTGGTGTTTGCCGGCGCGCTGGCTGCCGCCGGCGTGACTGGCGCGGCGCGTGTCGGCGCGGTTCCGGGCGGCAAGGCCAACCTCGCGCTCGTGTTGAAGTCGCTCGCCGATCCGTTCACCGTGGCAATGGAGCAGGCCGCGCGTAACTACCAGCAGCATTTCGCTTCGCAGTTCAGCTTGACCGTGCGGGGCACGGCAACCGAGACCGACACGTCCGCGCAGGTTCAAATGGTGGAGGAGATGATCAAGGCCAGGATGAGCGCGATCGTCATCGCGCCGACCCACTCGAAGGCGTTGACGTCGGTCGTCGCGCGGGGAATCAGGGCGGGCATCATCATGGTCACGATCGACAATCCGCTCGACGACGCGTCGCAGCAGGCAGCCGGCATTTCCGTGCCGTTCGTCGGTCCGAACAATCGCAAGGGCGCGATGCTGGTGGGAAACTATCTGGCAAGGCGGCTCGCGGCGGGCGATCAGGTCGGCATCATCGAGGGCAGTTCGGCGGATCGCAATGCGCAGCAACGCACGGCCGGCTACAACGATGCGATGCGAGCGGCAGGCGTGAACGTCGTCGCCGTCGAGACCGGCGAGTGGGAATACGGCAAGGGACGGGACGCCGCGTCGAAAATGCTCGGCGCCTATCCGCGCATGCGCGGCCTCTTGTGCGGCAACGACAACATGGCGATGGGCGCGGCCGACGCCGTTCGCGACGCCGGCAGAACCGGCAGCGTTTATGTCACCGGCTATAACGACATCGCGGCGATCAAGCCGCTGATTGCCGACGGCCGCGTACTCGCGACGGTCAATCAGTTTGCCGACAGGCAGGCGGTGTTCGGCATCGACGTGGCGTTGAAGGCGGTGACCGAACTGAAGAAGCAGAGCGAGTTGTCGAGGACGATCGAAACACCGCTGCAACTCGTCACCGCCGCGAATCGCGAAACGCCTCGGCAATCCCTGCCCGGCACTAGCGGCGCAGATTGACATGCGTATGAATAAATCCATTCTTTTCGTATGAAAAAACGTGACTAGGGAAAACAACTATTCTTTCTACAATCGCCGTCACGTACTTTGAGACTGCTGGTAAATCCCATATAGCGGAGCCCGAACGCGGCTGTTTCCGCATCCTCTTCTTCAGGATGCGGTGAACGCGCGCGCGAGGTGCCGCCACCTTGTTTTATTTTCGAGCGCGCGGGCAATTGGTTTCGGCTTAGCGCGCCTGTGGTTCTTGGCCCACGTACTTTCAGGGAAGCGATGACCACCGGAACTCGTCAAAGCGGTTTTTCCGCGCTTGGGCCCATTTCCTGGGGCACCCATCTGTGTCACTTCTACGAATCGCGTAGCGAATTACTCAGCGTCACGGCGGATTTCCTGCACGCGGGACTCGCCAATCACGAAGTCGGCGTGTGGGTCGCGCCCGCTTTGCTCGGACCCGACAAAGCCCGTTACATGCTCACGCGAACCGAGCCCGCGCTCGCGGAATATATCGATGCGGGTCAACTGCAAATTCTCGACGGCGCGCAACTCTACGCGCGGCCTAAAAGCGGTTTCAATGGCGGCGCCACGGTCGGCTTGTGGTCGGCCGCGATCAACGAGGCGCTGGGGCGCGGCTTCGAAGGGCTGCGGGTGGCCGGCGACGCCGTCTGCGACGAAAGCACCGATTGGATCGCGCTGCTCGACTACGAAGCGTCATTGAAAGACAGGCTCGCGTCGCGGCCGATCATCGGCTTGTGCACTTACTGCGTGCAACGGCTGCGCAGCGCGCAGAGCCAGGAAATCGCGCGCCTTCACGATGCGACCATCGAGCCGCGCGCCGAACCCCTGGAGCGTTCACGCACGCAGGCCGCGAGGCAAGGCGTGCGGCAGCCGCCAATCGCATCCTTTGGCGCCGCGCGCGATGAAGCGAAAGACCGCGCCATGGGTCCGATGATCGGTCATGAGATTCGCAATGCAATCACGCCGCTTGGCTTGCTCGCCCATTTGCTGAACACGCAGTACGGCCACGACGACCAACTCAAGCGCTATGCGCTGCTGCTATCGCGGCAAGCCAGCCTGCTTGGCGAATTGGCCCAGCAATTGATGGAGCCGGCTCAAGCCGAATTCGCCAATGTGCACGCGCCCGCGCTGGCGGAGCCGCCGCGCGCGTCGCCGGAGACAGGAAGCGCTCAGCCCGAGCCTGTGGATATCGACGATCTGATCGCGCATTGCATTCAGGTCGCCGAAGCGGGGTTTCCCGACCATGCGCCGATCCGTCTGGTGAAAGGCCACGCGCCGCTCGTCGTGCAGGGCCACTTCGGCAAGCTCACGCAGGTGTTCGGCAACCTGATGGTGAATGCGCTCAAGTATTCGGCGGCGGAGCATGCCGTCGACGTCGCGGTGTCTCGCGCCGGACGTTACTGCTATGTCCGCGTGCGCGATCACGGCATCGGCATCGCGCCCGGCGAACTGGCGAGCATCTTCGAGCCATACGAGCGCGGACTCGGCGCTTGTGCGTCGGGCGCCAACGGTCTCGGGCTGGGATTGTCGGTGG
This sequence comes from Paraburkholderia terricola, assembly GCF_900142195.1. Lineage (GTDB taxonomy): Bacteria > Pseudomonadota > Gammaproteobacteria > Burkholderiales > Burkholderiaceae > Paraburkholderia > Paraburkholderia terricola. The sequence continues at coordinate 21,995 of NZ_FRAB01000010.1, read as the reverse complement.
TGCGCGACATCGTCGCGAATCATGGCGGCGCAGTCGAAGTGTTCTCCGACGGTCCCGGTTGCGGCTCGGAGTTCGTGGTGCGCTTGCCGTTGGCGAGCACGACAACCTCAGCCGATGCGGCCTTGCATGAGGCAAACGAACGCCAGGCGGTTTGCGCCGCGCCGGCGGTCTGAGATCGCTTGATTCCAGGTGCCTGCCGGCGCGCCGATTCGCGGCGCCTGGCGCTGGCCGGTACCGCTTCCAGCACGGGCATTCACATTCGGGATTTCCTGACACCAGATTCAGGAGACCGCCTGCGCATTTTTCCGGCGTTCCTTACTGTGAGCGGCTCTTGGCCCCTCTAGGATGGGCTATCGAATTTTCTTTTCGGCGGTCCCGTTATGACCGGTCACCCGGCAGACCACGACGATGCAGTCGCGCAGGTCAACAGCGCATGCCTGCGGCTCTTCGACACGTGGTGCGAAAGCAGAAGCGTCATACCGCTTGGCTATCTGTTGCACTGCTGGCCCTTGCCGGACAATCAACCCGCCTCCTTGCGGCGGCTGGCCGACGGCTTGCGCGAACTGAGCAGGGCGCACCCGGGGGCATTGGACGGCCGCATCTGGCCGATATTCTGCGAACTGGCTTTATGTATCGACGAGATTCTGCCGAATCCCTCGCTGCGCATGCCGAACATGCTGCACTAGGCGATAACCGTCACCCCGCGTCTTTGCTGGCGCGACGAGCGGCGTGCATGGACTCCGCTTTGGCAACGAGTGCAGAATAGACGAGACAAGAACCGTAGCACTCGCGGGGACGTATGGCAGACAGCATGTTCGACGCATGGTGGAATTCGGTTGGCCGCTTCCGAAGCAGCGTCGTGTTGCGGCTCTTCGCAACCGTGCTGCTCTTCAGTTGCGCGGTCACGCTATTGCTGACCGGATTGCAGCTTTACCGCGACTACCACCGCGGCGTGGAACAGATCGAAAACCGCCTCGCGGACATCGAGCGCAGCAATCGCGACAGCCTCGCCGAAGCGCTATGGCGGCTCGACAATGCGCAACTCCAACTGGAACTGAACGGCATCTTGCGCATGGCCGATGTCCGCGCGGTGGAGATTCGCGAGACGGGCAAGCCGCACGGGCCCGCTTTCCTGAGCGCCGGGCGGCGCACCGCCGGTCCGGTGATCGTGCGCGAGTTTCCGCTCGTCTACAGCGTGCAGGGCAAGGAGCGCGAGATCGGCCGGCTTTACGTCGAGGCGACGCTTGCCGATCTTTATCACGAGCTGACCCACGCCGCCGTGACGATTCTGCTGACCCAGGCCGCCAACACGTTCCTCGTTTCGCTCTTCACGATCTACATTCTGTCGCGCCTCGTCATGCGGCATGTCGCGGCGATCGCGCGCACGGTGGGACGCTACGATTTCCGCGAGCCGCATCGGCCGTTCACCTTGCCGCGCCGCGGCCCGCGTGAGCCCGACGAACTCGACCGCATGGTGGCCGCGTTCAATGCGATGGGCGAGCGTCTGCATCACGCGTATCTCGACGAACGCGACGCGGCGGCCGAGCGCGAAGCGCGCCACCTGGCCGAGGCGGCCAACCGCGCCAAGGGCGAATTCCTCGCGAATATGAGCCATGAACTCCGCACGCCGCTGAACGGCATTCTCGGCTATGCGCAGATACTCGGACGCGACACGACGCTCAACGAGTTGCAGCAGCAGCGTGTCGCGGTGATCCGCCGCAGCGGCGAACATCTGCTGACGTTGATCGAGGACGCGCTGGATTTCGCGCGGATCGAAGCGGGCAAGCTGCGCGTGGAGATTTGCGACGTGCCGCTGGCGGCGCTCGTCGACGTGATTCGGGACATCATCGGCGTGAAGGCGGAGCAGAAGGGGCTCGCTTTCGTCTGCGAAATCGACGCCGACGCGCCCGCCGGCGTGCGTGCCGACGAGCGGCGCTTGCGGCAGGTGTTGCTCAACCTGCTGGCGAACGCGGTGAAGTTCACCGATCGCGGCGGCGTCAGCCTGCATATCTCCCAAGCCGCGTCGGGTCGCGTTCGTTTCGACATTCGCGATACCGGCATTGGAATCGGTCCCGACCAGTTGGCGAGCATCTTCGAGCCGTTCGAGCAACTGGGCGCGCCTGAGCGGCGCGCCGGCGGGACCGGCCTCGGCCTCGCGATCAGCCGGCAGTTCGTGCGCGCGATGGGCGGCGAGATCGCGGTCGAAAGCGAGCCAGGGCGGGGCAGCGCCTTCTGGTTCGAACTGGAGCAGGCCGGCGTTGCGGCAATCACGTTCCCGACGATAGCGCCCGCGCCGCTTCCGCATCGGCTCACCGGTTACGACGGTCCGCGCAGGAAAGTGCTGATCGTCGACGACGTGGAGGTCAATCGCGCGGTGGTGGTCGATCTGCTGGGCCGCCTCGGCTTCGACACCGTCGAGGCGCACAGCGGCCGCGACGGGTTCGAGAAGGCGCAACGCGAACGGCCCGAACTGATCCTCACCGACATCGTGATGCCCGGCATGAACGGGCTCGAATTGGCGCGCAGCCTGCGTCGGCTGGACGACTTCGCGAGCGTTCCGATCATTGCGATGTCCGCCAGTTCGTCGGGCAGCGACAAGGCGATGAGCGTCGCTGCCGGCGTGAGCGGGTTCGTCTCCAAGCCGGTCGAGTTCGACGCCTTGTTGACGCAAATCGCCACGCTGCTGCGCCTACACTGGATTTATGCGCCGCCGTGCCCGTCCACGTGCGAGGAGGCGTTCGCTCATTCGTCATCGTCGTCGTCATTGCCTGTGCCGCCCGAGCAGATGAGCGAACTCCATCGACTCGCGCGCCTCGGCGACATGCAGGCCATCGTCGCGTGGTCCGAGGGCATCGCGGCGCTCGATGGGCGCCATCGACCGTTCGCGGCGCAACTCAGCGCGCTCGCGAGGGGGTATCAGTCGAGGGCGATCCTGCAACTGGTGGAGCGGCATATGAGCGGCGAGCTACAGCCATGAGCGAGCAAGGCGCGGATACCGGCGAGCGGCCGACGATTCTCATCGCCGACGACACACCCGCGAACTTCGGCGTGGTGGTCGACAGCCTGGTGAACCGCGGCTATCGCGTGCTGGTTGCGCTCGACGGCGAGGAGGCGCTGGAGCGCGCATTGTTTTCGCAGCCCGATCTGATCCTGCTCGACGTGACGATGCCCGGCATCAACGGTTTCGAGACTTGCAGGCGGCTCAAGGCGGATGAGCGCACGCGCGACATCGCGGTGATTTTCATGACCTCGTTGACGGGCAGCGAGGACATGATCGAGGGCTTTTCGGCCGGCGGCGTCGATTATGTGACCAAGCCGGTGCAGGTCGATGAAATGATGGCGCGCATCGAGACGCATCTGGCGCTGCGCGGCATGCACCGGCAACTGGTCGAGCAGAACCGCCAACTGCTGAGCGAAGTGGCGGTGCGCATGCGGGCGGAGGCGGCTCTGTCGCGCGCGCGCGATGAACTCGAACAGCGGGTCGAGCAGCGCACGCAGCAGCTCGCGCAGTCGAATGCAAGGCTGTCCGCCCAGGTCGACGAGCGCCGCCGCGCCGAAGCGAAACTGCTGTCCAGCGAGGCGCGCTTTCGAACGATTGTCGAGACGAGCCCTATCCCGCTGTGCATCACGTCGATGCCGGAAGGCGTCATCCTCTATGCGAACGAGCCGCTGCGCGAACTGTTCGGGCTCGAGGTGCGCGCCGGCACGCTCGTCAATATCGTCGACTTCTATGTGAATGCGAGCGACCGCGACCGGCTGGTGACGCATTTGCGCCGCGAGGGCAGCTTTCGCAACTCCGAGGTCCATTTGCGGCGCTCGGACGGCACCGAGTTCTGGGCGATGGCGACCGCGCGTGTGGGAACGTTCGGCGACTCGCCCGCGATCTACGTGGGGCTGAACGACATCACGGCGCGCAAGCGCATCGAGCAGGAACTGCTCGAATCGCGCGAGCAATTGCGCGAATTGTCCGCCTACATGGAAGCGATTCGCGAGGAGGAGCGCAAGCGCATCGCGCTGGAGATTCACGACGAACTCGGGCAGTTGCTGACCGCGCTGAAGATGGACGTCTCGTTGCTGAAGATGCGTCTCGGCGCCGATCCCGACGCGATCCGCAAGGCGGACGACATGCGCGAGCTGGTCGAGAAAACGATCTGGATGGTCCGCAATGTCGCTAACCATCTGCGGCCCGCGGCGTTAAACTTCGGCATCGTTTCCGCGCTCGAGTGGTTGATCGAGGACTTCGGCCGGCGCAACAGCATTCCGTGCCAGTTGCACATCAACGGCGGCGAGCCGGTGCTGCCGGATGCGTACGCCACGGCGGTATTCCGCATCGTTCAGGCTTCGCTCACCAACATCGGGCGCCATGCGGACGCCACCCGGGCCGACGTGACGCTGACCAGCACCGAGGCGACGCTCGACCTTCACGTAAGCGACGACGGCTGCGGTTTCGAGCCGGAGAAGGCGCACATGGGTTATTCATACGGCCTGCTCGGCATGCAGGAACGCGCCCGGCTGATCGGCGGCGAGATGACGATCGACAGCGCACCCGGCATGGGCACGGCCATTTCCATCCACATTCCGCTCGCAGGCGGGACCCAAAATGATCCACATCCTGATTGCTGACGACCACGCGATTGTGCGCGGCGGCCTGAAACAGATCATCGCGACGACCACCGATATCGTCGTCGCCGCCGAGGCCGCGCAAGGCTCCGAAGTGCTCGAACGTCTGCGCACGGGGCAGTTCGATCTCATGCTGCTCGACATGACGATGCCGGGCATCAGCGGGGTCGATCTGATCCGTCGGGTGCGCGCCGAGGAGCCGCGCCTGCCGGTGCTGGTGCTGAGCATCCACAACGAGGCGCAAGTGGTGTCGCGCGCGCTGCGGGCCGGCGCGACCGGCTACGTGACGAAGGACAGCGACCCGGAGGTGCTGCTCACCGCGATCCGCAAGCTGGCCGCCGGCGGCCGCTTCATCGATCCCAAGCTGGTGGACGCAATGGTGTTCGAGACGCATTCGGGCGATGCGCCGCCGCACGAGATCCTGTCGGACCGCGAATTCCAGGTATTGCGGATGCTGTCGGCGGGCCAAAGCATCAACGACATCGCCGAATCGTGCTCGCTCAGCGCCAAGACGATCAGCACCCACAAGATGCGTCTCATGCAGAAACTCGGCCTCACCAACAACGCCGAGTTGATCCGCTATGCGATCCGGCATGGCCTCGTTGCGGAGTGACAGACGCCTTTAGGGGAATCCTGAACCTTTAACCAGCATTTCCTGACTTCACAATCCGCCGCCGCCGACTGAAAAGCGCCTTGCATTGGCTCACGATGATTCAATGCGAATCGGATGGTCGAGGGGGCGGACGTGGTTGCGACGACAAGCTTACTACGCGGGCTGCGCGAGAAATTGCAGGCCATGGCGGGCACCCTGCCGGTCCGCGTGCTCTCGCTGCACGGTTCGCAGGACGGCCTGACATGCCGGGCCTGCATCGAGATCAGCCGGCCCGACGGCCCGTTGGTGCTGTTCTTCTTCAGACATGACGACGGTAGCTGGCATGCCTTCCCGCCGGAACTCAACCTGTGCAGGATGAGCTTCGAACCATTCGTTGCGTGACATGAACATTCCGCCACAAGGGAGATCATGGATGACCGCGGACAACTGTGGAGAACTGTCGAACTACGAGACGCAATTGCGGGCATGGATGAGCGAATGGTATGACCATGCATTCGCGAGCGGCTTCATCCAGCCGCCGTTCGTGCTCAATCATGCAACCGCGGTGAGGCTCGAAGGCTACTTCAACGTGGGCCTGACTCCTGCTGAAGGCGCCAACGTGATCTTCGGCGTGGTGCATTGACCTGCCGGCGGCGTCCTGCCGCCGTCGTTGCATCAGCGGGATATTACGGTTTGTCAGGATAGGTGGCGCGTGGCACGATGGGGAACCGCACAGGCTCGGTGCCTGTGCGGAGATGCGCCAATCCCGGCGCGGCATTCCTCCCGTGTCGAGACGCTATCCATCCATGCATCGCAGGCGCTTCCTGCTGGCCGCGCTCGGCGCAACAGGCGTCACGCTTGGCGCGCATGCCGCGCCGGCCGGCCACTTCGATATCGTCTATCCGCGCATTCGTCCGGGCGGCGACGTGCACGCCGCGTTCGCTCTCGCCGTCCTCGACCTGGCGTTGAACACGGCGAACGTCTCCTATTCCGTGCGTCAGGCCGAAATCGTCATGGAGCGCGGCCGCGCGCTCGCCGAACTGGCGAACAGCAACGGTGCGATCAATCTGCATTGGACGAGCATGGAAGCGCGCGCCGAGCGCGGCCTGAATGTCGTGCGCATTCCGATCCATCGCGGGCTGATCGGCTACCGGTTATTCATCATAAGGAAGGACCGGCAACGGGATTTCGACCACATCGAGCGCTTGTCGGATCTGCAGGCGTTCACGGGCGGGCAGGGACTCGGCTGGATCGACACCGACATCCTCAAGGCGGCGGGTCTGACGATTCAGAGTTCGACCTACGAGACGATGTTCGAGATGACGCAGAGCGGCCGCGTCGATTACTTTCCGCGCGGCATCGTGGAAGCGTATGCCGAACTGGACGCACGCGGGCGCCGCGAGCCTGACCTCGTCGTCGAAAACAGGTTGATGTTGAGATACCGGTCCGATTTTCTTTTTTACGTCGCTACAGGCCAGGAAGCCCTGGCGGGGGAGATCGAGCGCGGGCTTGTCCTGGCGTATCGCAACGGCGCCTACATGCGGCTCTTCAACTCGCATCCGTACATTCAGGACGCGCTGGCGCGCGCGAGGCCCGCGTCGCGCAAGACCTTCGAGCTGGACAATCCCTATCTCTCCGACGCCGACCGCCGCATACCGGCCGCGTACTGGATGAGCTGACGTTCCACTACCCGTTGTGCGCCGCCCATGTCGCCGGCGCGGAGGGGACGAGCAGATCGTCGACGCAATCCGACAACTCGCACAGTTGCTGGAAAGATGCGCGATCCAAACCGTGCAGCGGATGCCGCCGCAATTCGCGCAGCGCGCCGCCGAGGCGGCGGAACGCTTCCGCATCGCTGTTGATCAGCGGCCAGCCTCGCAACAGATACGTGAGCGGCATGAGCCTTCTGCTTTCGCACCACCGATCGAACAGGCGCGTACAGATCGCGTTGATGTGCTCGACCGCATTTTCTCGTTCGGACAGATAGGGGACCATGGCGGCACGCGCAAGCAGGACGTTGATGTGTGTCCATCGTATGTGGACAGTTATCGCGGTGCTGTCAGGACATGAAGAAAAAAGCTCAGGTCGATGCTGATCTTCGGGTAGGGAAATCCTTAAACGCGGCTTGCACCCCGATGCGGTTCCGATGCGGCCGTTTTGCCTCAACTGCCGCCATTGAAGCCGCCACCTGCAAATCTTCCTGGGCTATGCTTGCCGGGTAAGCCGCACCGTGCCCTCGGCCTTTCCGCTGACCAATACTCAACTGGCGCGCCGGCCCGATGAATCTCCGGGAGACGCCCGTCGGGAGGGTGTTGCGCAGCATGGCGCGCATGCGGCGGCGGTCGTGGATGATCGCGCAATCTCTGACCTGATATGCACGGAACTCGATGAAAAAGATCAGCCGGGAGCCGCCACAGGGGCTGGATGCCGCAACGCGGCGGGAGGATGGGCGCGTCGAGCGAACCGCGGCCGAGCCGGATGCGCTCGCCTATCTGAAGAATCGCGCGCTCAATCTGGTCCGCGAGGCGGCCTATCTGATCGACCGGAACGCGCGCTTCATTTACGCCAACGACGAGGCTTGCCGCACGCTGGGTTACGACCACGCGCAACTGCTGCGAATGCGTGTGATGGACGTCGATCCCGAGTGGAGCCTCGAGCGCTGGCAAACGGCCTGGGCGGAGTTGCGCGAGAAGGGCTCGCTCCTCGTCGAGTCGACACAGCGGCGCCAGGACGGCACCACCTTGCCGGTGGAAATCAACGCAAGCTATTTCGAGTTCGACGGCGAGCCGTACAACCTGGCGCTCGTGCGCGACATTACCGAGCGCAAGCGGACCGAGGCGCTGCTGATCGGCCAACTTCAGATGGAAGCGCAGTTCCGCCGGCTCGCGGAAAGCACGCCCGATATCATCTGCCGCTATGACCCGCAGTGCCGGCTCGTGTACGCGAACTCCGGACTCGCCTCGATACTTCGCCGTCCGTTGCAGGATCTGCTTGGCGGCACGCCGACCGAACACAGTGCCGATCCGCAGTTCGCCGTCTATCAGCGCGCCCTGGCGGCGACGCTCGAAACGGGCGCCGAACGCACGCTCGAACTCGCGCTGCAAGACGGCGCGAGCAGCGTGAGCTATCACCATGTCCGCATCCTCGCCGAGCGCGGACTGCGCGACGAAATCACGAGCGTGCTGGCGCTCGGACGCGACATTACCGAACGCAAGAAGGCGGAAGCGGATCTGCACGCAAGCGGACAGGCGTTCCGCGCGCTGGTCGAGCATTCTCCCGACTACATCGCCCGCTACGATCGCGAGTGCCGGCGCGTCTACGCGAATCCGGCGCTGCGCGCGCTGCTGCCGCAAGGCATCGACGAAACCGCCGACGCGGGCACGGTCGACGACTCGCCCGTGGTCGACGTGCCGCGGTACCGCGACCGGCTGCGCCGCGTCGTCGAGACCGGCACCGAACGCATGGACGAAATCCGCTTCCGCAATGCCAAGGGCGAAGTGCGCTGGGGGCATATGCGGATGGTGCCCGAGTTCGCCGCCGACGGCCGGGTGGCCACCGTGCTCGCCATCTGCCGCGACATCGACGAACTGAAGCGCAGCGAGCAACTGTTCCGCACGCTCACCGAGAGCTTTCCGGACTTCATCGCCCGCTTCGATCGGGAGGGGCGTCATACCTATGTGAATCCGCGTGTATCGAAGGCATTCGGTATGCCGCAGGAAGACTTCATCGGCAAGCAGCTTCACGAATTGCAGACGGGCGGCAGCAGCGCGCAGAACGAACTGCTCGAAGCGAGCGTTCGCCGCGTGGTGGCGACCGGTGAACCGGCCGACCACGAAGCGCTATGGGCGACCGATGAAGGCTGGCATGTCTTCGAGGTGCGGCATATTCCCGAGAAAGACGCGGAGGGCGACGTGGTCAGCGTGCTCGGCGTGGCGCGCGACGTGACGCGGCTGCGAACCACCGAACTCGCCTTGCGCGCGAGCGAGGTGGCGTTTCGCACGCTGGCCGAGAACGCGCCGGAGATGATCGTCCGCTACGACCGCGACTGTCGCTATAGCTACGTCAACCCGCGGTTCGAACAGATCAACGGGATTCGCGCGGCGGATGCCGTCGGCAAGACGCCCGCGGAGTTGTCGGCCGCCGCGATGCCCGAATTGCAAATGATCACCGCGACGCTCGAGCAGGTGATGACGAGCGGGATCGGCGCAAAGGTGGATCTTACGTGGGAGCGCGACGGCAAGCCGGTGGGCTGGCACGTGAGCGCCGTTCCCGAGCACGACGCCGACGGCGAGACGCGTGGCGCGCTGACGATCTGGACCGACATCACGGCGCGCATGGAAGCCGAGCTCCGCTTGCGCGAATCGTATGCGCTGTTGCAGGAGTTGACCTCGCTGCGTGAAACGGCGCGCGAGGAGGAGCGCAAGCGCATCGCCCGCGAGATGCACGACGAACTGGGCCAGCAACTGACGGCGCTGCGGCTCGGCGTGTCGGCGATGCGCATCGAGTTCGCCAGGGATGATTCCGTCCTGGCCGAACGGTTTCAGGATCTGCTGAGTCTCGCGGACGGCACCATGCAGGTGGTGCGCAACGTGGTGGCCTCGCTGCGGCCGGCCGCGCTCGATGCGGGCATCGTCGCCGCGCTGGAGTGGCTCGCGGCCGAGTTCTCGCGCGACGGGCGCGTTGTCTGCCGCCTGCGAATTCCCGACGACAATCTGGTGCTCGACGAAGAGCGCGCCGTGGCGCTGTTTCGGATCGTGCAGGAAGCATTGACGAATGTCGCGCGCCACGCCGGCGCTAGCGAGGTGACGATTTCGCTCGAACAGGTCGAGCAATACTGGAACCTCGAAATACGCGACGACGGGCGCGGCTTCGATTTGACGGCGCCGCGCGCCAAATCGTTTGGGCTGGTCGGCATGCGGGAGCGGGCGCTGATGCTGGGCGGCGAGATATCGGTGCATAGCGCGCCGGGCAGCGGCACGTCGATCGCGGTGCGGATACCGGCGGATGACGAGGCTTCGGGGAGGCGCATGGAGTGAGTGGGGCGCATGGCTGTTTGCGGCACGTCGAGCGTGGGAGGTGCGCCGCGGCGTGCGAGGCGACCGCCCCCCGCATCTCACTTGCGCTTCGCCTTGCCTTTATTGCCCTTGCCCTTGCCAGGCTGCGACGGCCCCGCCGCCGCAGACGGCTGCTGCGCCGCCGCTTCGCGCGCCGCATGGCGAGCGCGTTGCGCTTCCTGCCGCGATTCCAGTTGCTCCCTGCATTGCTGCACCCCACGTCCCAGCGCGACGTTTTCTTGCATCAACGCCCTGCATCTATCCTTGTCGCCCGTTTCCGTGGCGTAGTAAAGCAAACCTTGCGTGCTGATGGAGAGGTCCTCGTTGAGCAGGTCGAGCAAATCGTTGGCGTCCTCCGGCAGGTTGCTGCCCGTGTCCATGACGACGGCCTTCAGCGCATCCAGAGTGACGCGCATCCATTGACGTTGCGCCGTGTCGACTTCCAGCGTCGCGCGCCATTCGAGGCTGTTCGCGAGCTGGTCGACGACATGCTGCTCCACCCGGGCTCCGCCGGCCATGCCGGGCTGGTCTTTTGAGGCGTCGATCTGCTCCGTCAGTCTTCCATGGACCTCGCGAATCTTGCCGACGGTGTCCTCATTGAGGCTGACCAACGCATCGCTTTGGAATTTATAGCTGCCGGCATCCCGCGCCGGACGTCCGGCAAGATTGTGCACGCGGTTATGCATATCCGCGAACCGGCCCAGCACATCGAAGCTCAGTCGCATGCATTCCGCCTGGCGCTCGCTGCGCGATGCCAGGGAGCCGAGAATCTGGGCCAGTTGGTCCGCCGTGCCGGCGCCCAGGTCCAGCCTCAGCGTCGCGCATTGACCCAACACCGCGCCCGCATTCACACCGGCCGCGCGTGCGCGCTCGGCAAAGCCGTGAGTCACTTTTGCGCGCCGGGACAAGGGCGCGTTGCCGATGGCTTCTCGCGCTTCGCCGTAACACTCGGTCAGGTCAGCCGTGAGGCGGCAGGACATGGCGAGACCGCTCAGCATCAGCACGGTATTCGCCCGCTCGTGCACCATCGTTTCCGGCGCATCCGGGGGCAACTGGAGCACGGTCTCGCGATAGGCATCCACCCGACTGGCCAAGGATCGTGCAAGACCGATGAATTGCGCGTCATCGCCAGGGTTCGCGATGGCGCTCGCGGGCGCGTCGTCGCGCAGCAGGTCAGGAAGTTCGCCGAGGATGTCCTGGAGACGCGCCGCTCCGCTTTGCCGCTCGGTTGCCACGCGAACGCAAAGCGATTTTACGTCGGCCTGCTGAGTGGCGTATGCGGCTCGGATCAGCTCTGTTCTGAGCGCGGAACACAAGTTCAAGAATGCACGCAACGTATCGTTCAACGCGGATGCCGCGTTGGTGAGCGCGCCTCGCGCGAGTCCGGCTGCCTGTTGGATGCGGTCCGCCGTGGACATCAACCGATGCATGTCAGCGGGGCGGTTTTTCGTCGCGTCGAGAAAATCGGCCAGTGCCGCAAAGGGCGTGCTTAACCGTTCCACGTCGATATCGGTCGCTCGTCGAAGGAAAGCCGAGTCTTCGGCCAACGCGAGCAGTGCACGGCAGCGGCCCGCCAGGTCCTCGATGAACGGCTCGGCTGATCCGCCCGTTATCGCTCGCGGTTCGCCGATGCCGATTCCACCGCGGCTTCCCGTGAGTACCTGCGGAATATCGCGCCACAGGGTCGCGAATGCCGCGCCAACCGCCGTCTGCATCTGCGTGATGGCCGTGGCGCGACCCTGGCGAATTTGCGCATGGAGCGCCTGCGGTTCGGGCGTCTCGCGCGCTTCGGGGGACCATTCCGCGGTCGCGCTATCGAATGTATGGGCCGCGTCGTCGTAGGCTTCGGCGGCGTCATGCCACGCGACGATCGCCTCAAGAGCGCCGTCGACAGACTGCGCCGCGGCCTCGTGATTTGCGCTCGCCGAGAGAGTCGCGCCTTCGGCGCGCGCGAGGAGCGGCGCGAGGCCGGTTTGCAATGCGACAAGCCGCGCAACCTCGGGCGGTTCGCCCATGACGGCCTCCACGGCGGCCTCCACGGCGGCCTCCTGCTCGGGAGCGATTGGCTCCGCAACCGTCTCCGCGACCGTCTCCACAACCGCCTCCACAACCGCCTCCACAACCGGCGCCTGTACGAACTCGCCTCGCAGCGCCAACGTCAGGTCACCCGTGAGCTTTTCCAGTTCGGCACAGCGAGCGAGGAGTCTCGCCCGCAACGCCTCGCGTTGGTTCGGACTCGCCTTCAGCAGCGCGGTGACGCGGCGCTCCGTTGCAGGCGGCGGAGCACGCCCGTCTGCATCCACGCCGGGCAGTTCCACGTCCATGCCCTCGACAGATGGATCATGCGGAGGCGGTGCGGCCGGTTCTTGCGCAAGGCGGTGTATCGCCTTCGACAGATCATGCGCGCTGGCGCCGATGTTGCGCAGTTCCACGTCGAGGCCTTCGATCGGCGCGTCATGCAACGGCAGTGCGGCCAGTTCCTCTGTCCCGCAGCGCGCGAGTGCGCGGCGCAGCGGCTCGATGGTCAGTTCCAGCGCGCGCACGTAGCCTTCGCCGAACGGGGTTTGCTCGCGCTTCACGCAAAGAATGCCGCGCAGCACGTCCCCTTTGATGTCGAGCCGCGCGACATGAGCATCGCACTCCTCGACCGCCTCGTTCAGGCGAGCGATGTCCCGAACGGGCAGGCTGATTTTGCTGGCGACCTCGACTGCCGCCTGGTAATGATCCGCCGCCGCCTGCCAGGCCCGCGCGGCATCCTCGCATTGCACCACGGCTCGGCCGAGCAGAGAGAAGTTGCTTTTGAAGTTGTCGTCGGCCGGTACGAACTCTTTGCTAAACCGTGTCGCGGAGGTAATCGGGTGGTGCGTGGCTGCAATCGATCGCAAGGCCTGCGCGTCGCGGACGAGCGCCGCGACATCGGCCGGCGAATTCGATCGCTTGCCGACTTCGGACAGGCGGTGCAAGCGCCGGGTACGTTCGTCCGGATCGGAGCGGACGAGCACGGAGAACTCGTCACTGGAATCCGATTCGGCGTCGCTGACATCATCCGGCGAGGCGTCGCCGGATTGCGCCATGCCATGCGCGGCCGATGACGTTTCGGCGGGCCACATCGCGCGAAGCTGCTCCGCGAGCGCACGGGTCGACGGAGGGGGAGAGCGCCTCGGTGGCGGCGAGCCGGAGGGGCGGCGCGTGCGCGCTTCCGGCAACACTGCCAGCGAGCCCGCGCGCGCGGATGCGTGCGAGCGCGATACGCCGGGTGTGTCGCTCATGCCCGCGGTGCTGGTGGCGGCGGCAGTGCGGCGGCTCTCTTCGGAAGCCGACGCGGCCGCGTCCGTCGAGGTGGGCGAGATGGGCGATGCGGGAGTAGAGCGAGGAATCATGGTGGGCGTGTCCGCATGGCGGGCATGCTGCCCGCGTTCGAAGACGCTCACCGTACCGCGATGACATCGCGCAAGCGCCGAGCCAGCCGAAATTCATGGTTGCCCAGCGAAAGCGCCAAACCCAGCCTCGCAAGGTGCGAGGCTGGATGCAGGCCGCGACTTATTCGACCTCGGACGCCGCTCCATATCCGCCACCGCCAGGCGTCTGAATCACGAAAACATCGCCGGCCTTCATCTGCACCTGATGACGCGCGCCGAAGGTTTCACGCTCCGCCGAACCGGCTCGTTCGACCCAGTTCACGCCGACCTTGCCCGGCGATCCGCCCGCCATGCCGAACGGCGCAACGCGTCGGCGATTCGACAGGATGACGGCGGTCATCGGTTCGAGAAAGCGGACGCGCCGCTCGGTGCCGTCGCCGCCTCGCCATTGCCCCGCGCCGCCGCTGCCGTGACGCACGCGGAAGTCGTCGAGGCGAACCGGGAAGCGCCATTCGAGCACTTCGGGATCGGTGAGCCGCGAGTTGGTCATGTGCGTCTGCACGGCGCTGCAACCCGCCGCCGACGCACTCGCGCCCGAGCCCCCGCAGATGGTCTCGTAGTACTGGTACTGCTCGTTGCCGAACGTGAAGTTGTTCATCGTGCCCTGGGCGCCCGCCATCACGCCGAGCGCGCCGTAGAGCGCATCGGTCACGACCTGCGACGTCTCGACGTTGCCGGCCACCACCGCGGCCGGATAGCGCGGGTTGAGCATCGAGCCTGCGGGAATGCGAATGTCCAGCGGCTTCAGACAACCGGCGTTGAGCGGAATGTCGTCGTCGACGAGTGTGCGGAACACATACAGCACGGCCGCCTTGCAGATCGCGGAGGGCGCGTTGTAATTGTTCGGCTGCTGTTCGCTCGTGCCTGCGAAATCGATCACCGCCGAGCGCGCGTCGCGGTCGATCGACACCGCGACGACGATCTTCGCGCCGTCGTCAAGTTCGTATTCGAAGCGTCCGTCCTTGAGCACCGACAGCGTGCGCCGCACGACTTCTTCGGCGTTGTCCTGCACGTGCCGCATGTACGCCTGCACCACGTCGAGTCCGAACTGCCCGCACATGCGGTCAAGCTCCTGCGCGCCCTTCGTGCACGCCGCGACCTGTGCCCGCAAATCCGCCATGTTCTGTTCGACGTTGCGAACCGGATAGCGGCCCGAGGTCAGCAACTCGCGCATTTCGCCTTCGAGAAAGCGGCCCTGCGCGACCAGTTGCACGTTATCGAGCAGCACGCCTTCCTGATCGACGTGCGTCGAGTCGGGCGGCATCGAGCCCGGCGAAATGCCGCCGATATCCGCATGATGCCCGCGCGCCGCGACGTAGAACGTCGGCGTCGCATGGTCCTCGACGAAAACCGGCATGACCACCGTCACGTCCGGCAGATGCGTGCCGCCGCCATACGGCGCGTTGAGCACGTAGACATCGCCGGATTGCATGGTGCCCGCGCGCCGCTCGATGATCGTCTGCACGCTTTCGCCCATCGAGCCGAGATGGACCGGCATGTGCGGCGCGTTGGCGATCAGGTTGCCGTCGGCGTCGAACAGCGCGCACGAGAAGTCGAGGCGTTCCTTGATGTTGACCGAGTACGACGTGTTCGCCAGCGTCACGCCCATCTGCTCGGCGATCGACATGAACAGGTTGTTGAACACCTCGAGCAACACCGGATCGGCTTCGGTGCCGATCGCATGACGGTTCACGAGCGCGCTCGTGCGGTTGACCACCAGGTGATTGTGCCGGCTGACCTCGACTTGCCAGCCCGGCTCGATCACGGTCGTCCCGGTCTTTTCGCTGACGATGGCCGGGCCGTCGATACTCGCGCCGGGCGCGAGCGATTCGCGGTCGAACACGGGCGTGTCGTGCCACTCGCCGCCGGAAAACACGCGTGTCATGGCGAGCGGTTCGGGATTCGCGGAAGCACCCTCGGCGAGCGGCCAATGTTCGTCCTCGGCCTCGTGCGCCTGGCCGATCGCTTCGACGGCGACGGCTTCGATCACCAGCGCCTTGTTCGGCATCAGGAAACCGTAACGCGCGCGGTACAGACGCTCGAACGTCGCGACGATCGCGGGTGCGTCGTTGCTGAATTCGATTTCGAGCGCGGTGTCGGTGCCGTCGTATTTCACGTGAAGCGTGCGGCGCAGCGTGATGCAGTCTTTCGCGATGCGCTGCTGCGCGACTTCGTCTTGCGCGGCGCTTTCCAGCGGCGCGAACGCGTCCTCGCAAGCGGCGAGCGACGTGCCGTCGAGCCGCGTTTCGACGGCTTGCTGACGCAGCGCGCGCACGTCGGCGAGACCCATGCCATACGCCGACAGCACGCCCGCGAGCGGGTGGATGAACACGCGCGTCATGCCGAGCGCGTCCGCGACGAGGCACGCGTGCTGACCGCCCGCGCCACCGAAGCAGGCGAGCGTGTACCGGGTCACGTCGTAGCCGCGCTGCACCGAGATCTGCTTGATCGCATTCGCCATGTTCTCCACGGCGATCTTCAGAAAGCCCTCGGCGATTTCTTCCGGCGTTCGTTGCGCGCCGGTCGCCTTTTCGACCTGCGCCGCGACGTCGGCAAACTTGCGCTGCACGACGGCGGCATCCAGCGGCAAGTTACCTTCCGGTCCGAACACGTGAGGGAAAAACTGCGCGCTGATCTTGCCGGTCAT
The DNA here is from genome assembly GCF_900142195.1 of Paraburkholderia terricola. Lineage (GTDB taxonomy): Bacteria > Pseudomonadota > Gammaproteobacteria > Burkholderiales > Burkholderiaceae > Paraburkholderia > Paraburkholderia terricola. The sequence continues at coordinate 5,663 of NZ_FRAB01000010.1, read as the reverse complement.
CACGTTGCAATCGGTGACGGTCAGCGGGCCGCCGCGCCGATACGACGCCGGCCCCGGATTCGCCCCGGCGCTCTCGGGACCCACGCGCAAGCGCGCGCCGTCGAAGCTGCAAATCGAGCCGCCGCCCGCCGCCACGGTGTGGATTTTCATCATCGGGGCGCGGATGCGAACGCCCGCCACTTCGGTGGCGAACTCGCGCTCGTATTCGCCCGCATAGTGCGTCACATCGGTCGAGGTGCCGCCCATGTCGAAGCCGATGATCGACTCGAAGCCCGCGAGCTTCGACACCTGCGCCGCACCCACGATCCCGCCCGCGGGACCGGACAGGATGGCGTCCTTGCCCTGGAAGCGGTGAGCGTCGGTGAGGCCGCCGTTGCTCTGCATGAATTGCAGCGGCACCGCGCCCAGATCGCTTTCCACCTGCTGAACGTAGTGGCGCAGAATCGGCGACAGATACGCGTCCACGACGGTCGTGTCGCCGCGTGACACCAGCTTCATCAGCGGGCTGACCTCGTGGCTCACGGAGATTTGCGTGTAGCCGATGTCCTGCGCGATTTCCTTGAGCTTGCGTTCGTGTTCGGCGTACCGGTAACCATGCATCAGCACGATCGCGCAGGAGCGGATGCCGCTCTCATACGCCTGCCGCAATGCCGCGTAAGCCTGCTCCGTATCCAGTTCGCGCACCACTTCGCCGCGCGCGCCGATCCGCTCGTCGATTTCCACCACGCGCTGATACAGCAGCGTCGGCAATTCGATGTCGCGCACGAACAGCTTCGGACGGCTCTGATACGCGATTCGCAGCGCGTCGGCGAAACCCTTCGTGATCGCCAGCACCGTGGGCGCGCCCTTGCGTTCGAGCAGGGCGTTGGTGGCGACCGTCGTGCCCATTCGCACGCTGTCGATCAGATGCGCCGGCACGGGCTCGCGGGCCGCGACGCCCAGCAGATCGCGAATGCCTTGCACCGCCGAATCGCGATATCGCTCGGGATTCTCCGACAGCACCTTGTGCGTGACGATCCGTCCATCGGGGCGGCGCGCGACGATGTCGGTGAACGTGCCGCCGCGGTCGATCCAGAATTGCCAGCGGCGATCACGCGGTAGCTGGGTGTCGGCTTGATGTGTCATCAGAAGAGTTCTCCGGTGAATGTTGAGGTGCTCACGATTCGAGTTGCGCGCCGCGCGTTTCGGGCAGCGTCAGCGCCGCGAGAATCACGACGCCGTAGGCGGCCGCGGCGAAGGTGCCGATCGCGACGCCGAGCGCCATTTTTTGCGCGACGAAACCGATCAGAAACGGGAAGGTCGCGCCGACCGCGCGGCCGAAGTTGTAGCAAAAGCCCTGGCCCGAACCGCGAATCCGCGTGGGGAAGAGTTCGGTCATGAACGCGCCCATCCCGGCGAAGATGCCCGAGGCAAAGAAGCCGAGCGGAAAGCCGAGCACGAGCAGCAGCGCGTTGCTCATCGGCACGCGGGTATAGACGAGGGCAATCGCCATCGAGGCGATCGAGAACGCGATGAAGTTCAGCTTGCGGCCAAAGCGGTCGCTGAGAAAAGCGCCGCACAGGTAGCCCGCATACGAGCCGGCGATGATGACCGCGAGATAGCCGCCCGTGCCGACCACGCTCAGGTGCTGTTCGGTCTTGAGGTACGTGGGCAGCCAGGTGGTGATCGCGTAGTAGCCGCCTTGCGTGCCGGTGGCGAGGATCGCGGTGCGCAGCGTCGTCAGCCAGACGCCGGGGCCGAAGATCTCGAAGAACGAACTCGTGTTGCCGGCTTCGGCGTCACGCTGCTTCTGTTGCAGATGAACTTCGGGTTCCTCGACGAAACGGCGAATGAAGATCACGAACGGCGCGGGCAACACGCCGAGCGCGAACAACGCGCGCCATGCGATATCGCCGGGCAGCAGCGAAAACACCAGCGTATAGAGTCCCGCCGATGCCGCCCACCCAATCGCCCAGCCCGCCTGCACCATGCCGACCGCCTTGCCGCGATCGCGCGGCCGGATCACCTCGCCGATCAGCACCGCGCCCGCGGTCCATTCACCGCCGAAGCCGAAGCCCATCAAGCCGCGAGCGATCAGAAGCTGGCTGTAGTTCTGCGCGAACGCGCACAGCAGCGTGAAAAACGCGAACCAGACGATGGTGATCTGCAGCGTCTTGACCCGGCCGATGCGGTCGGAAAGAATGCCCGCGACCCAGCCGCCGAGCGCCGACGTCAGCAGCGTGACCGTGCCGATCAAGCCGGCTTCGCCCTTGGTGAGACTCCACGTCGCGATCAGCGTCGGAATCACGAAGCTGAGGAATTGCGTGTCCATCGCATCGAGCGCATAGCCGACCTTGCAGCTCCAGAATGCCCGCCGCTCGCTCGCATTGGTGTGCCGATACCAGCCGAACATGCCGCGGCTCGCGGTGGTGTCCGCCGTTGCGTCGTCGGCGGGCGTGCTTGCGTATTGCGCTTCCGTAGTCATGCGTTTCTCCTGAGATGCGTCAGAACACCGCGAGCGATGCGTTGGGGATGTCGGTGACCAGCATGTGGCCAGGACGATGCGCGATCGCGAACGGCAGCCGCGCGCTTTCAATGGCGCTTTGAGGCGTCACGCCGCAGGCCCAGAAGACCGGCAGCTCGTGTTCATGGATCGATACCGGATCGCCGAAATCCGGGCTCGACAGATCCTCGATACCGAGCACGGCGGGGTTGCCGATATGCACCGGCGCGCCATGCACCGCCGGAAACCGGCTCGTGATCTGCACGGCGCGAATCGCGTGGGCGCCGCTCATCGGCCGCATGGAGACGACGAGCCGGCCGCCGAACCGGCCCGCCGCCTGGTTCGCAACGTGGGTGCGGTACATCGGCACGTTGACGCCTTCATCCACGTGGCGCAGCGGAATGCGTTCGCGCGCGAGCATCTGCTCGAACGAGAACGAGCAGCCGATCGCGAATACGACCAGATCGTCGCGCCACACGTCGCGGATATCGGCGGGCTGCTCGCACAACACGCCGTCGCGATAGACGTTGTAGCCGGGCACGTCGGTGCGGATATCGAGGTCGCGGCCCAGCATCGGCAGATCGAATTGCCCCGGTTCGCCGACGCCGAGCAGCGGACAGGCTTTCGGATTGCGCAGGCAGAAGCGCATGAAGTCCTCAGCGTAGGCGCTCGGCAGAATGGCGAGGTTGGCTTGCGCGAAGTCGCCGCAATAACCGGCCGTGGGCCCTGAAAATTCCTTGCTGCGAACTTGCTGGCGAAAGGTGTGCGGCATGACGGCGATTCCGTTCGTGAGTGCGATGGGGTGCAGAGTAGGACCAACAAAATAGCTGCGCCAGCGAGTTATTCGTGCCGCTGGCGTTCAGGTTTTCTTAACGGTTTCGTGCGGGTTTTTACGTAGCTGATGCTTGGGGGTGCGTCGCGGCAAGCGCTTGCTTATTGCCCCGAAAGCATTGATGGACGGGAAATCTGGGTGGGCTAGGTCGAGGCATTTCGATGCATGGCGAATACCTCGCGTCGTTTCGCCCTAGCGGCCACAAAAGCGGCCGGTTTCGTGTAAACGGCGCTTTTTGTTAAGGCATACTGCAAGCCGGAAACGATAAAAAAATCCGCCAATCTTCAGACCTGCCCCATGAACACGCGCTTTCTCGAAACCTTCGTGACGCTCGCTCAACTCGAAAGCTTTCGAGCGACGGCGCGCGTGCTGCACGCGACCCCGGCGACGATTTCGCTGCGCATCCGCTCATTGGAGGACGAACTCAAGACAGAACTCGTCGACCGTTCGACAACGGGCTTCCGGCTGACGCCCTCGGGCCAGAATCTGCTCGGGCCCGCGAAGAACGTCGTCAACGCCGCGCGCGCATTGCGGGAGGCGGCGGGCCAGGAAGTCGTGGTCGGCGGCAAGCTGCGGTTGGGCGTCATCGAAACGGTCGTGCATAGCTGGCTCGCGCACTACGTCACGCAGTTGAACGCGAGCTTTCCGCGGCTCGAAGTGGACCTGACCGTCGATTCGAGTTCGGTGCTGCAACGGCGTCTCCTGAGCGGCGATCTCGACCTCGTGATACGGGTCGAGGGCATCGACAGCACGAAGATCGTCTCCCGCGCGATCGCCAGTTATCCGGTTCGCTGGATCGCGAAACGGGGCTTGCTGTCGAAACGCGCCGAAGGGCTCGCGCTGCGTGTGCTGGAGCGTCCGGTGCTGACCTTTGGGCGCGGCACCGCGCCGCAAGTCGCGCTCGAAAGCATCGTTCATGCGCTCGCGCAGCAGCTCGGCATGCCGGCCGGGCAAACGCGCATCACCTGCTCGCCGTCGGTCGCCGCGATCGTTCAACTGGTGCGCGACGGCTATGGCGTCGCCGCCATTCCGGGCCTGTTCGTCGCGGAGGCCTTGCAGAGCGGCGAATTCATCGAGTTGCCGCTCAAACCCGTGCCGCCGCCGATCATCGTGTCGATTTGCAAGCCGGTGGACGCGAGTCCGATGATTCATGCCGCCGCGAATGCGGCGCAGCTTGCGTGCTCGGCGTATTGTCAGACGCGGCGCAAGGATCTGGTCGAGGCGCTTTGATCGCTTTGGTCGAGCTTGAGCAGCAGGTTCATTTCACGCGGTGAGAAAAGCGTTTCGTCTCGCGCCAACCCGATTCGCTATCGGCGCGGTGCGGATGGGCCATCGGTACGAGGATGGTTTTTTTCAACCGTGAGCGGGATTCGGAATGTTGCTGCTGCGTTCACTCAACCTGACCGCGGGCGTTGCTTGCGCCTTGTTGCTCGCCTCCGCGAATGCGTTTTCACAGCCCTGTTCAACGGCTGACGACTGCGCGAGCTTGCTGCGCGTCAGCACCCACGACGACAATGTGCGGGCCGAACGTCACCGGGAAGAACAGCTACGCGAGGAACGCCTGCGTTCCGAGCGCTTACGTTCCGAGCGGTTGCGCTCGGATCGCCTGCGTGAAGAGCGGCTACGTTCGGATCGATTGCGCGCCGATCGCTTGCGTGAAGAGCGCCTTCGCGAGGATTAACCAACGCCGCGCCGCCGGGTCGCCGCATCGCCGCGTTCTCCCGTTCAACGAGCCGCCTCGACGCACGTGTGATGAAGCGCCTCGACCGCCCGGCATGCGTTGATGACCCGGACATGCTGCCGGCTCGGACCGCTCGTCTGGTCGAGCAACGTTTCGATCGAGCGCGCGTCGAGGTTGGGCTGCAAGCCGAGCAGCAACGCGATGGTGCCCGTCACGTTCGCTGTCGCGAACGACGAGCCCGAGACAAAGTCGTAATGTCCGCCGGGTGTGAGCGTCAGGATGTCGTGGCCGGGCGCGTAGAGCACGCGCGCGGCGGAATCGGAGGCGGGGCCATTCGTCGCGCGTGCCGAGTCCACCGCGATCACGCCCGGCACGCCGACCGGAAACGCCTTGAGGTTGCCGTCCGGCAGCACCGCGCCCACCACGATCACGCCTTTTCTCACCGACAGTTCGATCAGTTGAGTGAGCAGCGGATCCTTCGGCCCGCCCAGGCTCAGATTGATGATCTGTGCATGCGCTTCGAGCGCCGACTGGATCGCCTCCGCGAGCGTGAACGAATTGCAGCGCGAAGGTCCGCTGCGATTGTCCGCTTGCCAGCAGGCCTTGACCGCGATCAGTTTCGCGTGCGGCGCGACGCCTTCGATGCCGGCCTTGCCGTCCGCGCCGCC